>CAUQIW010000035.1:0-4218 GCA_963518515.1 uncultured Microbacterium sp. | reverse complement strand
TTCTGTTCGTTGAGCGACGACGACGAAGTCGACGGAGACGAAACGCGTTCCCCGACTCAGCGGGCGGTGAAGACGATCTGGCCGCCGCGCCGCGCGGCGGAGCATCCGGGAAGGTCGATAGGGCCCTGGCCCGACCAGTCGGTCGCCAGGCGCGCGACCTCGAGCGTCTGCACACGCGTCAGGCTTGCACCGAACTCGCTGTCGACCACCAGACGGATGATGCGGTTGCGCAGCGCTGCCGGGTTGGCGGCGAGGGCGGCGACGCTCACCGCGATGCCGGCTTCCGCATGCTCGACGATGTCCTCGATCGTCTCGTGGATCATCTCCTCGAACGCCTCTGCGTCTTCGCGCAGCTGCTCCGCGGTGCGGGCCAGAGCCTCGGCGATGCCCGGCCCGAGCTCGCTCTCGAGCACCGGCAGCACGGAGTCGCGTACGCGCACCCGCGCGAATCTCGAGTCGCCGTTGTGCGGGTCGTCCCACACCTCGAGGGCGGATGCCGCGCAGAACGCGCGTGTCGTTCTCCGGCGCACGCCGAGCAGCGGGCGGATCCACCGGAGCCCGTCATCGTCGCGGCGCACGGGCGCCATGCCCTGCAGGCTCGCGGCACCGGAACCCCGAGCGAGTCCGAGCAGCACGGTCTCGGCCTGATCGTCGAGGGTGTGCCCGAGAAGCACCGCGGTCGCGCCGAGGTCGACGGCCGCAGCGGTGAGCGCCCGGTAGCGGGCGTCGCGTGCCGCGGCTTCGGGTCCTCCGACGGCATCGACCTGCACCCGTACGACGTGCGGGGTGAGCCCGAGGGTGCCGGCGAGCGCTGCGGCGCGGGCCGCGACGGCATCCGACCCGTCCTGCAGCGCATGGTCGACCGTGACGCTGTGCACGGAGATGCCCTTGGTCTTCGCCTCGAACGCCGTGGCCGCAGCGAGCGCGACGGAGTCCGCTCCCCCTGACAGGGCGACGACGACCGTCGACGCGTCGGGGAGCTCGGCGAGCGCGGTGCGCACGGCGAGGCGGATCTCGGCGATGAAGGGTGAGAGAGACGGCACAGCTCCACGGTAGATCACCGCTCGCCATCGCCGCGCCGGTCGCGCGCGAGCATCCTCAGTCGTACTCTGACCACGTGACAGAACACGCGACGCGATTCCGGACCGAGCGATTCAAGGCTTTCGTCGACGCGGTCGTCGCGATCGCGATGACTCTGCTCATCCTTCCGCTGATGGAATCGGTGTCCGAGGCCGCATCCGGCGATCTCACCACCGCGGAGTTCTTCGCCGAGCACTCCGGTCAGCTGCTGAGCTTCGGTCTGAGCTTCGTGCTCATCGCGACGTTCTGGATGGGTCATCACCGTCAGTATCGAGGTGTCGAGTGGGTGACGGGACCGCTGCTGTGGATCAACATCGCGTGGATGGCGACGATCGTGTGGCTGCCCGTGCCCACGGCGATGATCGGCCAGATGAACTCCGACCGGCTGCAGGCCGTCGTCTACATCGGCACGCTGATCATGACGCAGGTGACGACGCTCGCCGGGTGGCTTTATCTGCGTCGGCATCCCGATCTCACCGACGATCCGCTCGATGTGATCCGCGAGGGTGCGATCGGCGACGCCACGGCCATCATCCTGTTCTCCGTCGCGCTCGTGATCGCCGTTCTCGCGTCTCCCAACGGCTATGTCGGCCTGTTCGTCCTGCTGCTCTCGGGGCCGGCCGCACGAGTGCTGAACCGCATCGGACGACGGGGGCGGGGGCCGACCGACGTTCAGCGAGGGCCGAAGGTAGGCTAGTCCGCGGCATCCCAACCGAACTTTTCCTGAGGAGAACACGCATGGGCGCACACGACGCCGTCATCGAGATCCCGCGCGGCAGCCGCGTGAAGTACGAGGTCGACCACGAGACCGGACGAGTGCACCTCGACCGCGTGCTCTACACCTCGTTCGGCTACCCGGCCGACTACGGCTACTTCGACAACACGCTCGGCGAGGACGGCGACCCGCTCGACGTGCTCGTGCTGCTCGATCACGCCATCTTCCCCGGCGTCGTCGTCGAGGTGCGTCCCGTGGCCGTGCTGAAGATGAGCGATGAAGCCGGCGGAGACGACAAGCTCGTCGCTGTGCTGTCGAAGGACCCCCGCTGGGCGCACATCCAGGACATCGACGACATCGCCGAGTACACGAAGAAGGAGATCGCGCACTTCTTCGAGCACTACAAGGACCTCGAGCCCAACAAGTGGGTCAAGGTCGACGAGTGGGCAGGCGCCGCCGAGGCGCAGCGCATCCTCGACGAGGCGATCGTCCGTTTCGGCGAGCAGGGTCACTGAGCCCCAGATGGGTCACTGACCCTCACTTGGGCCACTGAGCCTGTCGAAGTGAGCACGAAGAAGACCCCCGGATTCCGCTCAGCGGCCCGGGGGTCTTCTTCGTCGCGGACGCGGTTCTCAGACCGAGATGCCGCGATCGGCGAGGAACGTGATCGGGTTCGTGTAGGCCCCGTTGATGTACACCTCGAAGTGCAGGTGGCAGCCCACGGATGCTCCGGTGTTGCCCGCGTAGGCGATGACCTGCCCCGAGCTCACCCACTGGCCGTTGCGTACGGCGAAACCGCCGGGCTTGATGTGCGCGTAGCCGCTGGCGACGCCGCCACCGTGCTGGATGCGGATGTAGTTGCCGTAGTTGCCCTTGGGGCCGGCGTAGTCGACAGTCCCCGAGTTCGCGGCGTAGATCGCTGCTCCGCAGCCGTTCGCGAGGTCGACTCCGTAGTGGAACGCCGAGCACGCGGGGCACGGACGAGGTCGCGAGCCGTAGCCGGCGCTGCGGTGCCCGCCCTGCGGGCGCACCCAACCGCCTGTGCCGGGGGTACCGCCGCCGCCGCCACCGCCGCCTCCCCCTCCGCCGCCACCGCCGCCGCCGGTGTTGTTCTTGTTGGCTTCGGCTTCGGCGGCCGCTCGGGCGGCTTCCTCGGCCTCGCGGCGCTTGCGCTCTTCCTCGGCGACGCGCACGCCCTCCTGGTAGCCGGCGACCGTGGTCGCGGTCTGGTCCTTGAGGGCGGCGAGCTGGGCCTGCATGGTCGCGAGGTTGACCGACTGCTCGTCGAGAGCGGCCTGTGCCGCATCAGCGGCAGCCTGCGCTTCACGCATCTTCTGCTCGGCGACCTGCTGCAGTCGGTCGCGCTCGGTGCGGGCGACGACGGCCTGGTCGGACAGCGACTGGGCCGAGTCGCGGGCTTTGACGGCCTTGTCGTGCACGGTCTGGTTGTACTGATAGACCTTGTCAATCGAGCCGAGGCGCGAGAGCAGCTCGTCAGCGTTGTCGGCGGAGCCCGCGAAGAAGAGCTCGAGAGCGGTGTCGTCACCGCCGTTGCGGTACAGCTGTGCAGCGAGCTGAGCGGCCTTGCGCGTCGCCTCGTCGGCGACGAGAGCCTGAGCGTCGGCCTGGCCCTGGAGTTCCTCGGCCTCGGCGATCGCGTCGAAGTAGGCCATCTGGGCCTTGTCGAACTCGGCGCCCGCGACCTCGGCGGCGGCCTGGGTCTCAGCGACCCGCTGCTTCAGCGCCTGGATGAGACCCTCGATGCGGGTCACCTCCGCGGCCTTGGCCGACTGGTTGTTCATGGCCCGCTGGACGTCGTCCCAGCTGGGGTAGGTGGCCGCGTAGGCCGCGGACACACCGGAGGAGATGCCGAAGGCGCTGAGCGCGACGACGCTGAGGGCACCGAGGCTCAGCGCTCCGCGCCGGCTCATCGGTCCCTTCCAGAAGGCACGGCTCTCGCTCGGCGAGGGCGCGCAGCCGCAATCGTCGGACGCCGCCAAGGCAGCATCCATCGGGGATGGTTCGTCGTTCACTCGGCCCCTTCCGCCGGTTTCACACTCGCCACACTAACAACAACCTTCACACCAGCACCAGAGTGCTGTGCAGCGAGAGGAGCACGGAGAATCACCCCCATCGTGCCCCCGAACACGCCCGGGACGTTGCAGACGCGCCCTCGATTCGCATTTTGCTCGACGGATCCCTTATGCTTGAGCGTCGGCAAGGAAGTCCCCCGGGACAGACTTCGGCCCCATCGTTTAGCGGCCTAGGACGCCGCCCTTTCACGGCGGTAGCACGGGTTCGAATCCCGTTGGGGTCACTCCTTCCGATACAATTGAAAACAAGTATGGCCCTGTAGCGCAGTTGGTTAGCGTGCCGCCCTGTCACGGCGGAGGTCGCGGGTTCAAGTCCCGTCAGGGTCGCTC
>CAUQIW010000034.1:0-4403 GCA_963518515.1 uncultured Microbacterium sp. | reverse complement strand
CTCCGTGAGCCCCGCAGGGCTTCTCGATTCCTTTGTCGTCAGGTGGAGTGTGCGCGATCGTAAGCTCAACGAGATGCCGACCACCATATGAGGGCAGGGAGAAACGAGCGCAACTAGTAACTATAGCCAAGATGTCGCGACATGGCAAGCTGGATCCTTGACCTTCACCGCGGACTGCGGTATTGGCCCATCCCACCTCGCTCGCGAATCACTCCGAGCGAGGCGGGAACCGCGCAGCTACGACGCGATGTTCAGCTCGTTGCCCGGGATCGAGGCGAGCAAGCGCCTCGTGTACGGGTCGCGGGGGTTGGTGAAGATCTCCTCCGACGAGGCCGCCTCGACGAGCGCTCCGTCCTTCATCACGCACACGTAGTCGCTGATCAGGCGCACCACCGCGAGGTCATGCGAGATGAACAGGTAGCTGAGCCCGTATTCGGTCTGCAGGTCGCCGAGCAGGGTCAGGATCTGGTCCTGCACCAGCACGTCGAGTGCCGAGACCGGCTCGTCGCAGACGATGAGCTCGGGCGAGAGAGCGAGCGCCCTGGCGATGGCGACGCGCTGCCGCTGCCCTCCGGAGAGTTCAGAGGGGTAGCGCCGCAGCATCGACTGCGGCAGGGCGACGTCGTCGAGCAGCTGGCGCACTCGCTTGCGGCGATCGGCACCGCTCCCCCGCTTGTAGAAGTCCAGGGGCTCGGCGATGAGGCGCTCGATCGTGAACATCGGGTTCAGGCTCGAGTACGGGTCCTGGAAGATCGGCTGCACGCGCTGGCGGAAGTCCTTCGTCTCCGCGCGGCTCAGCGACGCGACGTCCTTGCCCTCGAAGCGGATCAGCCCGCTGGTGGGCTCGACGATCTTCAGCAGCATCCGCGCCGTGGTCGTCTTGCCCGAACCCGACTCGCCCACGATCGCGACCGTCTCGCCACGCGGGATCGCGAGCGAGACGTCGTTCACCGCGACGAAGTCATCCTTCTGTCCCCGCACCGGGTAGACCTTGGTGAGGTTCTCGATCTCGACGATGTTGTCGGCGCCCTTCGACGGGCTCAGGGACCCAGCGTCGCGGCTCAGGGACCCCGCATCGCGGTCGGCGCCCTTCGACGGGCTCAGGGACCCAGCGTCGCGGTTCGCGGATGTGGCAGCCGCGGACTCCGGCTCGCCGGCTCGATCCTGCACCTGGAACGCCTCGGGCCGCAGTCGCGCCGCGGCGACCGACGGGGCGGCCTTCACGAGCGACTGGGTGTACGGATGCTGCGGAGCCTCGAGGATCTGCCGTGCCGGCCCCTGCTCGACGACTCTGCCGCGGTGCATCACCACGACGCGCTCCGCGCGCTCGGCCGCGAGACCGAGGTCGTGCGTGATCAGCAGCACGGCGGTGCCGAGCTCTCGCGTCATCGCGCCGATCTGATCGAGGATCGTCGCCTGCACCGTGACATCGAGCGCGCTGGTGGGCTCGTCGGCGATCAGCAGTCGAGGCTTGCAGGCCAGGCCGATCGCGATCAGGGCGCGCTGCCGCATGCCGCCGGAGAACTCGTGCGGGTACTGCTTCGCACGGCGTTCCGGATCGGGAAGACCGGCCGAGGTCAGCGCCTCGACGACCTTCTCCTGCACGTTCTGCCGCGTGGCGAGCCCATGGGCGAGCAGCGTCTCGGCGACCTGGGTGCCGATCTTCGCCACCGGGTTCAGGTTCGACATCGGGTCCTGGGGCACGAGGCCGATGTCGCGGCCCCTGATCGCCCGCAGCTGGTTCTCCGGAGCGCGGGTGATGTCGCGCCCGTCGAGGCGGATGCTGCCGGAGGCGACCTTGCCGCCGCCGGCGAGCAGTCCGATGATCGCCATCGCGGTGGTCGACTTGCCCGAACCCGACTCCCCCACGATCGCGACGGTCTCGCCGGCCGCGATCTCGAGATCGACGCCCTCGACCGCGTGCACGACGCCGTCCATGGTGGCGAAGTCGACGGCCAGTCCTTCGACGGACAGCAGCGGTGCGTCGGACATCTGATTCTCCTTCGAGGCGCTCATCGCGCCCTCGTCCGTGGGTCCATGGCCTCGCGGAGCGCCTCACCGAACAGCGTGAAGCCGAGGGCGGTCACCGCGATGCAGATGCCGGGCAGGAAGGCGAGCCACGGAGCGATGGCCAGCTCGCTCTGCGCGTAGGTGAGCATGCGCCCCCACTCCGCCGTCTCGGGGCGTCCGCCGCCGAGTCCGAGGAACGAGAGAGCCGCTGCGTCGATGACCGCGGTCGCGAGCGTGAGCGTGCCCTGCACGATGACGGGGCCGATCGCGTTCGGCAGCACGTGCGTCATGGTGATCTGCCCGCGGCCGAGACCGAGGGTCTGCGCCGAGAGCACGTAGTCGCTGGAGCGCTGCTGCAGCATCGACGCACGCAGCAGTCGGGCGAAGATCGGCACCTGCGAGGCACCGATGGCGATCATGACCGCGAACGGCGTCTGACCGAGGATCGCGGCGATCGAGACCGCCAGCAGCAGGTTCGGCACCGACAGGATGATGTCGACGATGCGCATGATGAGCGTGTCGACCCAGCCGCCGAAGGTTCCCGCGAGCAGGCCGAGCACCATGCCGCCCACGAGACCCAGCGCGGTGGAGATGACGCCGACGAGCAGCGAGGCCTGCGCTCCCCAGATGAGCTTGGAGAGAACGTCGCCGCCGAATCTGTCGAGACCGAGCGGGAACTGCGGCAGCTCGCCGGGACCGGGGATGTACGTCGGAGTGATGAACTTCGCCCCGGGCAGCGCGGTCTCGGGGTACGGAGCGAGCAGCGGCGCGAGCGCCGCCACGAGCAGGAACAGCAGCACGATGCCGGCGCCGATCCAGGCCGTGGGGTTCTTGCGGATGCGACGGAAGACGTCGCGCCAGAATCCGCCTGGGCCGTCGGTGAGGCCTGCCTGGCCGACGGCCACGGTGTCGACGACCGAGCCGCTCGCCGCCGATGGCCCCTGAGCGGGGGGAAGTGCGACGCTCATGACGCCACCTCCTGTGGGAGAACGAGACGGGACATCACTGCACCCGCACTCTCGGATCGATGAAGCTGTAGGACACGTCGACCGCCAGGTTGATGAGGGCGTAGGCGATCGCGATGAAGATGATGAATCCCTGCAGCACGGGGAAGTCCCTCGTGAAGATCGCCCTCGCCAGGAACGAGCCGATGCCGGGGAAGGCGAACACCGTCTCGGTGAGCACCGCCCCCGAGATGAGCAGACCCGTCTGCAGGCCGATGGTGGTGATCACCGGCAGCATCGCGTTGCGCAGGATGAAGCGGCTCCGCAGCGTCGAGGACCCGACGCCCTTGGCGCGCCCCGTGCGGACGTAGTCGGCGTTCTGCACCTCCAGCACGCTCGCCCTGGTGATGCGGACGATGATCGCGAGCGGGATCGTGCCGAGCGCCAGAGCGGGGAGGATGAGGTGCACTATGGCATCCCACGAGGCGTCGAACTCCCCCGTGATGATGCCGTCCCATACATAGAAGCCCGTGGGATGCGTGGCGTCGATCCGGGGATTCTGCCGCCCGTCGGAGGGAAGCCAGCCCAGCTGCACGGCGAAGACGTACTTGAGGATGAAGGCCAGGAAGAACACCGGGATGGTGATGCCGATGAGGCTGGTCACGACCGAGGCGTGATCGGTGAACTTGCCGTGACGGCGAGCCGCCCAGTATCCGAGCGGGATACCGACTCCCACCGCGAAGATGAGGGCCATCACGCTGAGCTCGATCGTCGCGGGGAAGCGCCGGAAGAACTCCTCGACGACGGGGCGGTTGGTCTGGATCGAGGTGCCGAAGTCGCCCTGCAGCAGGCGTCCGATCCAGATGAAGTACTGCTCGAGGATGGGCCTGTCGAAACCGTAGAGCTCGTTGACCCTGGCGATGGCGTCCGGTGTCGCCTTCTCGCCGAGGAGGGCGACGGCGGGGCCGCCCGGAAGAGCCCTGACCCAGGCGAACAGCAGGATGCTGAGGCCTATCAGGGTGGGGATGAGGAACAGCAGTCGTCTGCCGATGGTGCGCAGCAAGGATGTCTCCGATGATCAGAGGCGATGCCGACACGGGTCCCGCTGATCGCGGGACCCGTGTCGTATCTCAGTCGGTCAGACTCACTCGGTGAGGACGATGTCCGTGAAGACCTCGTCGTTCACCGGGCTGGCCGGGTAGCTCTTGACGCGCGGGTCGAACGCCAGGGTCGGCGCCGGGTGCGCCAGCGGGACACCGGGGATGAACTGCGCGACATCCTCGTTGATCTGCTCGTACAGCGCGGTCTGGTCCTCGAGGCTCGAGACGCCGCGCGCCTCGTTCAGCTTCTGGAACAGCTCCGGGTTGTCGAAGCCCCACTCGGAGCTCTGCTGTCCGAAGAAGACGCCGACGAAGTTGTCGGTGTCGTTGTAGTCGCCGGTCCAGCCGA
>CAUQIW010000033.1:0-5034 GCA_963518515.1 uncultured Microbacterium sp. | reverse complement strand
GTCACGAGCAAGCTCTCGAGGGCGAGCAGCGGTGCGACGTTGCGCTCCAGCGACTGGCGTGTGTCGGCAAGGTGGTCGAGTACGACAAGGGTACGGGTGTCGGGCCAGGCGGCGGCGAGGGCAGTGAGCTCGTCGCGCAGCTCTCGATTGATCAGCTCGTCACCGCGGCCGAACTGCAGCATCACCACGTCGCGGAACATCGACTGGAGGTCGGTAAGCACGCGGTCGATACCGTCTCGGAGGCTTCGCGTCGCCCGCTTCTTCTGGTCGTCCTCGAGCGCCGAGATCTGGCTGCGAAGTGCGGGAGGGACCGCCTGCCCCTCGGCGATGCCGACCGTGCGCAGCAGGCTCGCGCGCTCGGCGGCGTCGCGCTCGGCCGTCAGGGACTTCGCGTCTTCGGTGGCGGCCTGGATGATGCGTCCCGCGACCTCGACCGCGTCGTTCACTCCCCGCACGCCGAGGACCGATCGCAGGGTCTCGTCGCGGCGGCGACGTGCGGCGTCGTCGGTGGCGAGCCTCTGGGCCATGCCGATGTGCCGCTGCGCGTGACGGGCGGCCTGTTCGGCGACCGCATCGTCGACGCCGGTGCGCAGCGTGATGAGCCTGGCGACGTCGGCGACGTCGGGCTCTCGCAGCCGCAGGGAGCGGACCCGCGAGCGGATGGTCGGGAGCAGGTCGGCCTCGCTCGGCGCGCACAGCACCCAGACCGTGCGCTCCGGCGGCTCCTCGAGAGCCTTGAGGAGCACGTTCGAGGTGCGCTCGACCATGCGGTCGGCATCCTCGACGACGATCACGCGGTAGCGGCCCGCCGACGGCGCGAAGTACGAGCGCTCTACCAGGGCGCGCGCCTCGGCGATGGTGATGATGACCTTGTCGGTGCGCAACGCGGTGACGTCGGGATGGGTGCCGGCGAGGACCTGCCGCATGGCGGCCTCGTCATCGGGGCGGTCGGCGATCAGCGCCGCGGCGAAGGCATAGGCGAGCGTCGAGCGCCCTGACCCCGGCGGGCCCGTGATGAGCCACGCGTGCGAGAGAGCCGAGGGATCGGATGCCGCTGCGCGCAGCGTCTCGACCGCGGCATCCTGCCCCCACACGTCACCCCACGGGAAGGCGGCGTGAACGGTCTGGGGCATGCACTCAGCCTAATCGCGGGGTCGGACGTGCGCGGCACCGAGAAGAGACTCCACGCGCTCGCGGATCCGCGCCGCGATCGTCTCTCGGGGAGCGGCGGCGTCGAGGACGAGGAACCGGTCGGGCTCGGCGTCCGCGAGCGTCAGGAAGCCTTCTCGGACGCGGGCGTGGAACTCGGTCTTCTCGGCTTCGAGGCGGTCGAACGGCTTGTCCTCGGAGTCCAGGCGCACCCGGGCGGCCTCGGGGTCGAGATCGAGGAGCACCGTGAGGTCGGGCAGGGCGCCCTCGGTCGCCCACAGCGAGAGGTCGCGGATCTCGGTGCCGTCGAGCACGCGCCCTGCCCCCTGGTACGCCACGGACGAGTCGAGGTAGCGGTCCTGCAGCACGACCTCGCCGCGCGCCAGCGCCGGGCGGACCACGGTGGCCACGTGATGCGCCCGGTCTGCCGCGTAGAGCAGGGCTTCGGCGCGCGGAGCGATGTCGCCGCGGTGATGCAGCACGATGTCGCGGATCAGCTGCCCGACCTCGGAGCCGCCGGGTTCGCGGGTGCGAACGACGTTCCGCCCCTGGGCGAGGAGCCACTCCCCCAGCAGATCCGCCTGCGTCGTCTTGCCGGAGCCGTCTCCGCCTTCGAGGGTGATCCAGACCCCAGGGCCTGAGGTCACGAATCCGCCTTCTTCGCGGCGGCGTTGGCCGCACGGGTCGCCGCTGCCTTCTTGGCGGCCGCGGACCGTGCGGCGGACTTCGCCGCATCCGTCTGTGCGGGAGCCTTCTTGGCCGCGGTCTTCGTGGCGGGAGCCTTGGAGGCGGTCGTCTTCTTGGCAGGGGCCTTCTTGGCAGGAGCTTTCTTGGCGGGAGTCTTCTTCGCCGGAGCCTTCTTCGCGGTCGCGCCCTTGGCGCCGCGCTTGGGGGCGGGGCCCTTCGCGCGCTTGTCGGCGAGCATCTGCACCGCCAGCTCGAAGGTGATGTCCTCGGGCTTCTGACCACGCGGGATCGTGACGTTGGTCTCGCTGTCGGTGACGTACGCGCCGAACCGACCGTCACGGATCCGGATGGGCTTTCCGCTCACGGGGTCGGCCTCGAACTCCACGAGCGCGCTCGAGGCGCGTCGAGCGCCGTACTTCGGCTGCGCGTAGATCGCGAGCGCCTGCTCCAGGGTGATGTCGAAGATCTGCGATTCGCTCTCGAGAGAGCGCGAATCGGTGCCCTTCTTCAGATACGGACCGAATCGGCCGTTCTGCGCGGTGATCTCGTCGCCCGACTCGGGGTCGGTGCCCACGACCCGCGGCAGGCTCAGCAGCTGCAGCGCGGTGTCGAGGTCGATGGTGTCGACGGACATCGAGCGGAACAGCGATCCGGTGCGCGGCTTCGGAGCCGTCTCCTTCTTCGCGCCCCGCTTGGGCTTGGGCGCCTCGACGACCTCTCCCGTGGCCTCGTCGACGTCGGCATCCTCTGACACCGGGTCGTTCTCCTGCACGTAGGGCCCGAACCGGCCGTCTTTGACGACGACGACCTTGCCGTTCTCGGGGTTCACCCCGAGAACGCGATCGCCGGCGACCGGAGCGTCGATCAGCTCCTGGGCCTTCTCCGCGGTGAGCTCGTCGGGCGCGAGGTCCTCCGGCACGTTGACGATGCGGGGCTTCTCATCGGGCGCCTCGGGGTTCGCGACCTCGAGATACGGACCGTACTTGCCGAAGCGCAGCGTCGCCGTGTCGGTGATGCGGGTCGAGTTCAGAGCCCTGGCGTCGATCTCGCCGAGGTTGTCGACCACCTGACGGAGCCCGACGTGCGAATCCGAGCCGAAGTAGAACGACTTGAGCCATTCGACGCGATTCTGCTCACCCCGAGCGATCGTGTCGAGATCGTCTTCGAGCGCGGCGGTGAAGTCGTAGTCGACGAGGTCGGCGAAATGCTCCTCGAGGAGTCGCACCACGCTGAACGCGAGCCACGTCGGCACGAGCGCCTGACCGCGCTTAACCGCGTAGCCGCGATCGAGGATCGTCTCGGGGATCGTCGCGAAGGTCGACGGGCGACCGATGCCCTTCTCCTCGAGCACCTTCACCAGCGATGCCTCGGTGTAGCGGGGCTTCGGGGTGGTGCGGTGACCCTTGGCCGCAGCCTCGGAGACCGCGAGTTCATCGCCGACGGCGACCGCGGGGAGCGACTGATTCTCGGCAGCATCCGAATCGCCGCGCTTCTCGTCGCGGCCCTCTTCGTACGCCTCGAGGAAGCCCTTGAAGGTGTAGACCGTGCCGGATGCGGTGAACTCGGCGACCTGCGCGTCGGCCTCGGCCGACTTCGAGGTATCGACGGCGATGGTGACGGTGGTCGTCTCGTACTTCGCGTCCGCCATCTGGCTCGCGACGGTGCGCTTCCAGATGAGGTCGTACACCCGCTGCTCGTCGCGGTCGAGCTCGGAGGAGACCGACGACGGGGTGCGGAAGTTCTCCCCCGACGGGCGGATCGCCTCGTGCGCCTCCTGGGCGTTCTTGCTTTTCGACTTGTAGACGCGCGGCTTGAGCGGCACGGCCCTGTCGCCGTAGAGCGCGACAGCCTGACTCCGAGCCGCCTGCACCGCCTGGGTGCTCAGCGCCGTCGAGTCGGTTCGCATATAGGTGATGAAGCCCTTCTCGTACAGGCGCTGGGCGACGCTCATCGCCTGCTTGGCACCCATGGAGAGCTTGCGGCCCGCCTCCTGCTGCAGGGTCGACGTGGTGAAGGGGGCATACGGGCTGCGTGTGCCCGGCTTCGCCTCGACCTTCGACACCGTGCCCGCACCGGCGGAGTCGACCGCGTGGGCGAGGGCGAGGGCCTTCTTCTCGTCGAGGACGATGACGGCCTTCTTCAGCGCACCGAGGTCGTCGAAGTCGGTGCCACGGGCGAGCTGACCTCCGTCGACGCGGACCAGGCGGATGCGGAACGACGTCCCCGTCGCCGCTGCGGCGGCGTCCACGTCCCAGTAGTCGGCCGAGACGAACGCCATGCGCTCGCGCTCACGGTCGACGATGAGGCGCGTCGCGGCCGACTGCACGCGGCCGGCCGAGATGCCCGTCTTGACCTTGTACCAGAGCACGGGCGACACGTCCCACCCGTACAGGCGGTCGAGGATGCGTCGGGTCTCCTGGGCGTCGACGAGCGCGTGGTCCAGCTCGCGGGTGTTGCCGATCGCGGCCTGGATCGCATCCTTGGTGATCTCGTGGAAGACCATGCGCTTGACGGGGACTTTGGGCTTCAGCGTCTCGAGCAGGTGCCAGGCGATCGCCTCGCCCTCGCGGTCCTCATCAGTGGCGAGCAGGAGCTCGTCGGCGGTCTTCAGCGCCCGCCTGAGCTCGGCGACCGTCTTGGTCTTGCGATCGGACACGACATAGTAGGGATCGAAGCCGTTGTCGACGTCGATCGAGTACTTGCCGTATGCCTGCTTGTCGTCGGCGGGGATGTCCTTCTTGTCCGCAAGGTCGCGGATGTGGCCGACGGAGCTCAGCACCTCGTAGCCGTCGCCGAGGTACCCCTGAATCGACCGCATCTTCGTCGGAGACTCGACGATGACGAGCTTCTTGCCTTGAGCCAAGGGGACGTCCTTTCTTCGAAGCACACCATACACACCGCCGTGATGGGATGGTCACAGTGGTCGCCGCCATTCTCTGGCGGACAGTGCCTCGTGCCACCGTCATGGACCCTCGGGTGGCCCGGCACGGGCGCGGGAGACGGCAGCGAGTCCAGCGTACGCCGCCTGAACCTGCACGGTCGCCACGAAGCCGTCGACGGCGCATCCGGTGAGCGTCGCCCCCGAGGCGGCCGCGACGCGCGCCGCGAGGACGCACGGCTCGTCCGCTGCCATGACGGCTCCGCTCGCCGCGTCGGCCGCGGCGAGCGCGCTGCCCGAGGTCTTCCTCGGCATCATCC
>CAUQIW010000032.1:0-5105 GCA_963518515.1 uncultured Microbacterium sp. | reverse complement strand
CGAGTTGCCCGCACAGCGGAGCACATTCCTCGGTAGCTCAATTGGCAGAGCAGCCGGCTGTTAACCGGCAGGTTCTTGGTTCGAGTCCAAGCCGGGGAGCCAATAGAAGGCCCGGGATCCACCAGGATCCCGGGCCTTCTCCCATTCGGAGCTCGGGAAGCTTCCGCCCGACGAAGAAGAAGACCCCGCCGGATCGGCGGGGCCTTCCTCATGGTGCAGTCGGATCAGCGAGCGGCGCCCGAGAGCGAGCCGGTGGTCTGTGCCTCCGGGTCGAAGATGATGCACTGGATGACCCGGTCGTTGTACTCGTCCCAGGTGTCCTTGGTGGGCGAGATCGTCGTGACGTTCAGCGTGGAGTCCTGGTAGGCGACACCCACGAACGACGTGTACGCGTCGCCGATGCACTCCTCGGATGCGGCATCGACGGCGGTCTCGTCGAATTCTCCGTCATCCATCGTGATCTCGTAGTAGACCTCCTGGTCGTGCGGCTGCTCGCACGGCACGACGTCGATGTCCTCGAGCAGACCGGTGGGGCTGTCCATGGTGCAGTCGCCAAGCTTGAGCGAGAAGATGTCGATGTTCGCGCTCTCGGTGACCTGGCCGGTGTCCTCATCGCGGTCCGCGTCTCCGGAGCCGCCCCCGAGAATACCGTTGAGCGCGCTGCAGCCTGTCAGAGCGACCGACAGCGCCACGGCAGAACCCGCCAGCGCCAGTGCGCGTCGCGTGCGCAGTTTCATCATTCCTGTACCCTCCCAGAGCCTCGTGATGGTCGGGTATATCGATATCCCGCCCAGAGAACGCTATCCGGGCCGGAGTCTGTGATGCAACTCCGAGAACCCTGTGACCGGGCTGAGAGCGGGTTCAGCCCTCGAGGTCGTCGACGCCCGGCATCCAGCTCGCGCCAGGACGATTCCAGCCGCGTTTCTTCGCGATCTTCTGCGCCGTCTTCCAGTCGCTGTCCGACAGGCGGTCGACGTAGAGGATGCCGTCGAGATGATCGAACTCGTGCTGCATGATCCGTGCGCGCCAGCCGTCGACGTCGATCTCTACCCGCTCGCCGTCGAGGCCCATCGCCGTCACTCGCACGCGCTCCGACCGGCGAAGTGGGAATCGCTCTCCGGGGAAAGACAGGCACCCCTCCGACTCGAGATCGTCATCGGGCGCGCCCGGTTCGAGCGGAAGCATCCACAGCTCCGGATTGATCAGCACGCCGCGCCACGGCTGGTCGTCATCGTCCACGTAGGCGTACGTGTAGATGCGCAGGGGCACGCCGACCTGCGGGGCCGCGAGCCCCACGCCGGGAGCGGTGTCCATCGTCTCGAACATGTCGGCGATGAGCGAGCGGATGTCGTCGGTGATCTCCTCGACGACGGCAGCGGGGGAATGGAGTACGGGGTCGCCCATGATGCGAATAGGAAGAACAGCCACGCCATAACCCTACTCGGCACATATCCGCGGGTAGGGTCTTAGGGTGAGCATCTCCGTATGGATGGCTGGGGCGGACGACGTCGGTGACCAGCTGGTCGGCGCCTTTCAGAACCCGGGGCTGCTGCTCGGCATCCCCCTCGCTCTGGCGGGTGCGGTGTTCATGTCGCTCGGTGCGCAGTACCAGCATCGCGGCGTCGAGAAGATGGAGCGCCTGAGCGGCGCTGACGGCGCCTCCGGTCTCTCGATGGCCCAGGTGCGCGGGCTGCTGACGCGCCCGTCCTGGATCCTCGGCACGCTGATGCTCGCCCTCGCCGTCGTCTGTCAGCTCGCGGCGCTCACGGTGGCACCGCTGATCGTCGTCCAGCCTCTCGGCGCGATCGCGCTCGTCATGACCACGCTGTTGAACGCCCGCATCTCGGGGCATGCGCCCACCAGGCAGTCGATCACCGCGATCGCCTGCTGCGTGGGAGGCATCTTCCTCTTCGTCTTCTTCGCGGCCATCTTCGCCACGGAGAAGGACGTCACCGACACCGAGCTGTTCACGATCCTCGCCATCCTGCTCGTGGTCATCATCCTCCTCGGTGCGTGCTGGATCGTCCTGCGCCAGCGCATGCGCGCACTGTTCTACGTGATCGGCGCGGGGATCCTGTACGGGTTCGTCGCGACTCTCGCCAAGGTGGTCATCAAGCGCGTGCAGGCGGGCAACTTCGAGTGGATCACCATCATCTGCGTGATCGCGTTGATCGCAGCCGCCGCGGTGGGCGCCTACTTCGTGCAGACGGCGTACAGCTCCGGCCCTCCGGACCTCGTCATCGCCGGCCTGACCGTCGTCGACCCGCTGATCGCCGTGCTCATCGGAATGGTGATCCTGGGGGAGGCGGCCGCCGCCCCGCCGTGGGTCCTCGTGATCTTCGGTGTAGCCGGCGCGATCGCCGTGTGGGGCGTCGTCGGCCTCGCCCGCTATCACCCTCAGGTGCTCAGCGACAGTCAGGACCTCGGCATCACGCGCGGCAGCGAGAGCGCGACGAAAGACCCCGACGCCTGAGCGGCGCCGGAGTCGGACTGCGAGCCTCAGCTCTCAGTAGGCCTGATCGATGAGGTCGGGTGAGACCTCCGACGCGGCAGCCTCGTCGACGAAGAACACGGTGCGCTTGCGTCCCTTCGCTCCGGCCGCGGGAACACTGGTGTAGCTCGCACCCGCGAGCGCGAGGCCGAGAGCCGATGCCTTGTCGGTGCCCGTGAGCACGAGCCACACGCGCTTCGAGGAGTTCAGCACGGGGCGGGTGAGGGTCACTCGCTCGGGCGGCGGCTTCGGAGAGTTGCGGACGGGCAGCGCAGCGGCGTCCGTGACGGTGACCTCTTCGCGATCCGGGAAGAGAGACGCGATGTGTCCGTCCGGTCCGACGCCGAGGAAGCAGACGGCGAAGGAAGGCCACGGATGCTCGTCCGTCCCGAAGCGCGCGAGTTCGACCTCATACGCCGACGCCGCCTCGTCGAGGGTGAGTCCCTCTCCGGCAGCGGCGACCTCGTGGACGTTCTCCTCCGGCACGGGGATGTGGTCCAGCAGCGCCGCGCGGGACTGCACCGCGTTGCGGTCTGCGTGGTCACGAGCGACGAAGCGCTCGTCACCCCACCAGAAGTGCACGAGGGACCAGTCGATGTCCGCGCAGCGAGGATCCTCGAGCGTCGAGCGCAGCACTGCACCACCCATCGAACCGCCCGTGAGGGCGACGTGGGCGATGCGACCGTTGCGGGTCCGCGCGCGCAGACGCGTGAGGAACCTGTCCGCCACGCTCGCCGCGACGGCGCCGGGGGTGGCTTCGACCACGACGCGCTTCTCTGCGGACGCTGCCTGACTCGACATCATTCTCCCGTCTCGGGCGGGCCCAGCTTCTCCCAGCCCTCGGTGATCACTCGACCGTACAGCAGGTCGGGGTCGAGACGACGCAGCTCCTCAGCGAGGCATTCGCGCAGCGTGCGCCTCGGCAGGTGCAGATCGTGGTCGGGCTGGTCGGGCTGGGTGAGCACGGCGACACCGGGCGTCGGGCGCTCGAGGAGGATGTCACCGGACGCGCGGTGGAGCCGCACGGACTTGATGCCCTCCTGCCAGTCGTTCGGGTTCTCGTAGTGCCAGGTGACCGGGACCTCGAGGGCCATCTGCAGCCAGGCTGCGAGGAGCGCGGTCGAGGGCGATGCGGAGCCTCCGCGGACCTCGACGCCCGTGACCTCTTCGAACGGGGGCTGGTCGAGCACTGCAGCCAGCTGCTCGCGCCAGTGAGTCAGGCGGGTCCAGGCGAGGTCGGTGTCACCCGGCGCATGGGTCTGCCCGAGCAGCGCGATGCGGTCGCGCACATCGGGCGCCGTCGCGGCATCCGTGATGCGTCGCTGAGCGATCTTGCCCAGGGGGGAGCTCGACGGTGCCGTCGGCGCCTCTTCCGGCCACCAGGCGACCACGGGAGCATCGGGCAGGAGCAGGCCGGTGACCAGGCTCTCCTCATTGCTCGCTGCGGCGCCGTAGGCGTGGAGCACCACGACCTCGCTCGCTCCCGCATCGCCACCGACGCGGATCTGGGCGTCGAGGCGGTCGTCTCCCTCGCCGGTCGTCAGCACGATGACGCGCATCGGGTGCTCGCGGGAGGCGTCGTTGGCCGCATCGATGGCGGCCTCGGCGACTCCGTTGCGCGCAGAGATCACGAGGGTGAGCACGCGGCCGAGGGCGACGGCGCCGCCCTCTTCGCGCACCTTGACGAGCTGCTTGGCGACCTGGCTGACGGTCGTGTCGGGAAGGTCGATGATCACGGGCGTCTCCAGACTCGTCCGTCGCGGGCAAGGAGGTCGTCGGCGGATGCCGGACCCCACGAGCCGGGCGCGTACTGCTCAACGGGACCGCCGACGGCGGCCCAGTACTCCTCGACGGGGTCGAGGATCTTCCAGGACAGCTCGACCTCCTCATGCCGCGGGAACAGCGGCGGGTCGCCCAGCAGCACGTCGAGGATCAGACGCTCGTACGCCTCGGGGCTCGCCTCGGTGAAGGCATGGCCGTAGCCGAAGTCCATCGTGACATCGCGGACGTTCGAGCCGCTGCCCGGCACCTTGGATCCGAAGCGGATGGTCACGCCCTCATCGGGCTGCACGCGGATCACGAGTGCGTTCTGCCCGAGCTCCGAGGCATGACCGCGGCCGAACAGATGCTGGGGAGCACGCTTGAACACCACCGCGATCTCGGTCACTCGGCGTCCGAGGCGCTTTCCGGTGCGCAGGTAGAACGGCACGTCGGCCCAGCGTCGCGTGTCGATCTCGAGCTTGATGGCCGCGTACGTCTCGGTGGCCGACTCGGGGTTCATCCCCTCCTCGTCGAGGAATCCGGTGACCTGCTCACCGCCCTGCCATCCACCCGCGTACTGTCCGCGAGCCGTGGCGAGCGACAGGTCGTCCGGCACGTGCACGGCCGCGAGGACCTTCTCCTTCTCGGCGCGCAGGTGCTCGGCCGAGAGGCTGATCGGCTCTTCCATGGCTGTGAGGGCCAGCAGCTGGAGGAGGTGGTTCTGAATCACGTCTCGCGCTGCGCCCACGCCGTCGTAGTAGCCCGCTCGCCCGCCGACGCCGATGTCCTCGGCCATGGTGATCTGCACGTGGTCGACGTAGTTGCGGTTCCAGATCGGCTCGTAGAGCTCGTT
>CAUQIW010000031.1:0-9110 GCA_963518515.1 uncultured Microbacterium sp. | reverse complement strand
TGATCTGCACGTGGTCGACGTAGTTGCGGTTCCAGATCGGCTCGTAGAGCTCGTTAGCGAAGCGCAGCGCCAGGATGTTCTGCACCGTCTCCTTGCCGAGGTAGTGGTCGATGCGGAAGATCGAGTCGGCCGAGAAGGCGACCTCGAGAGCGGCGTTGAGCTCCCGCGCCGATTCGAGGTCGTGCCCGAACGGCTTCTCGATGACCACGCGGCGCCAGCGCTCGTCGTCGTCGTCGCCCTCTGCGCCGACCAGCCCGGAATCCTTGAGCTGCTTGGCGACGAGTGGGAAGTCCTTCGGCGGGATCGACAGGTAGAACGCGTGGTTGCCCATCGTTCCGCGCTCGACGTCGAGCTGATCGACGGTCTCGCGCAGCTTGCGGAAGGAGTCGGGGTTGTCGAACTCGCCCGAGACGAACCGGATGCCCTGGAGCAGCTGCGCCCAGGTCTCCTCGCGGAACGGGGTGCGGGCGTGCTCCTTCACGGCGTCGTAGACGACCTGGGCGAAGTCCTGATCCTCCCAGTCGCGCCGGGCGAAGCCGACCAGCGCGAATCCGGGCGGCAGCAGACCGCGGTTGGCGAGGTCGTAGACCGCGGGCATGAGCTTCTTGCGCGAGAGATCTCCGGTGACCCCGAAGATCACGAGGGCGCTGGGCCCGGCGATCCTGTTGAGGCGGCGGTCATCGGGGTCGCGCAGCGGGTTGTGCCCGCGCGAGATGGGAACAGACATCGGTGTGGGGGATCTCCAGGCTGTTACTTCTGAGCGGCTTCGAAAAGGGTGAGCACGTCGGCCGACGAGTCGGTGATCGTCAAGGAGACGACCGGACGACCGTGCTCGGCGAGAATGGCGGCGTCGCCGGCGGCCTGAGCCTCGATGAGCTGGCCGAAGGTGAACGGCCGGCCGGGGATCTCGAGATCGACCTCCGTGCGCTCGAGGATCTGCACGAAGACTCCCTGAGCGGGGCCGCCCTTGTGGTACTGGCCCGTCGAGTGCAGGAAACGCGGTCCCCAGCCGAAGGTGGTCGGACGACCTGAGTCGGCCGCGACGAGTTCGCGCAGCCCCTGGAGCTGCGGAACCTCGAGTCTGTTGACGTACGCCTGGATCGACACGTAGCCGTCGGCGGGGAGCTGCGCCCAGAGGGCGTCGAGCACCCCCTCGACCGTTCCCGACACAGCCAGCGCGGGGTCCGACACACGGACCTCGACGCCGTTCTCGACGAAGGCGGGCTCGGTCGGCGCCGGTCGTGCGTCCAGAAGACCACGGGCGGCGACCTTGGCCGACTCGACGTCGGGCTGGTCGAACGGATTGATGGCCAGCAGATGGCCGGCGATGGCGGTCGCGTACTCCCACACGATCAGCTGCGCGCCCAGTGAGCCGCTGACGAGGATCTCGCCCTCGTGGCGCTCACGGAGGTGGAACTCGTTCGCGTCGTCGACCAGGCGGACGATCTGCAGGTCGGCGGGCTTCGAATCGAGCTCCGGAGACACGGGAAGCAGGACGACGGGCAGGATGCCGGTCGCGTTCTTGCCCGTCGACTCGGCGATCAGCTGCTCGATCCAGTCGGGCAGGCCCTTGATGTGAGTGCCGTCGGTGATCAGACCCAGCTTGTCGCGACGGGGGACCGTCGAGGTGATCGCCGCGGCGAGCCGCAGCGCGGGGTTGTCTGCGGAATCGACGGCGACCTCGAGCAGCGAGGCCTCGGCCTCGTCGAGGAGCTCGTCGATGTCGGCACCGGCGAGCCCCGACGGCACGAGTCCGAACGCGGTCAGCGCCGAGTAGCGGCCACCGACGTTCGGGTCGGCGTTGAACACGCGGTAGCCGGCTTCACGAGCCGACATGTCCAGCGGCGAGCCGGGGTCGGTGACCACGACGATGCGCTCGACCGGGTCGATCCCGAGGTCGCGGAAGGCGGCCTCGAAGGTGCGACGCTGCGAGTCGGTCTCGACGGTGGATCCCGACTTCGACGAGACGACGAGCACGGTGTCCTCGATCCCCTCGTCGAGAGCGGCGAGCACCTGTCCCGGCGCGGTGGAGTCGAGGATGGTCAACGGCGTTCCCGCCGTCTGCGCGATGACCTCGGGTGCGAGCGACGAACCGCCCATGCCGGCCAGCACCACTCGCGTGACGCCCTGGGCGCGGAGTTCGGCGCGCAGTGCGGTGATCTCGGCGACCAGGGGACGCGAGACCGACACGGCCTCGACCCAGCCCAGGCGCGTGGCGGCGTCCTCTTCGGCCGCGACGCCCCACAGGGTGGAGTCGCCACCCGTGATGCGTGAGGCGACGAGGTCGTGGACGAGTCCGGGGACGGTCTCGTCGATCGCTGCCCGCGCCGCGCCCGAGGCGTGGATCGCGAAGGTCATCGCTGCGCGTCCAGGCCTTCGGCGACCTGGGCCAGGAGGTCGTGCCACGAGTCGATGAACTTCGACACGCCCTCCTTCTCGAGCACCTCGGTGACGTCGGCGAAGTCGATCCCGACCTCTGCGAGGCCGTCGAAGACGGCGTGCGCGTCGGCGTAGCCGCCGGTGATCGTGTCGCCCGTGACCACGCCGTGGTCGAAGGTGGCCTCGAGCGTCTTCTCCGGCATCGTGTTGACGACGCCCTCGGCGACGAGCTCCGTGACGTACAGGGTGTCGGGGAGCTCGGGGTCCTTCACGCCGGTGGAGGCCCAGAGCGGGCGCTGCAGGTTGGCGCCGAGCGCGAGGAGATCCTGCGCACGCTTCTCGGCGAACTTCTGCTCGAAGAGCTCGTATGCGAGACGCGCATTGGCGAGTCCGGCCTTGCTCTTGAGCGCCTTGGCCTCATCGGTGCCGATCGCATCGAGGCGCTTGTCGGTCTCGGTGTCGACACGCGACACGAAGAACGACGCCACCGAATGGATGCTCGAGAGGTCGAAGTCGGCGCCGTGGGCGCGCTCGAGGCCGGTGAGGTAGGCGTCGATCACATCGGCGTAGCGCTCGAGGCTGAAGATCAGGGTGACGTTGACGCTGATGCCCGAGGCGATCGCCTCGGTGATGGCGGGAAGGCCGGCCTTGGTCGCGGGGATCTTCACCAGCAGGTTCGGACGGTCGACCGTCTTCCACAGCTCCTTCGCAGACGCGACGGTTCCGTCGGTGTCATGCGCGAGGTCGGGGGAGACCTCGATCGAGACGCGGCCGTCGACGTGGTTCGACGCCTCCCAGACCGGACGGAACACATCGAGAGCGGCGCGCACGTCCTGGGTGGTCGCGGCGAACACCGCCTCCTCGGCCGATGCGCCGGATGCCGCGAGCTCGGTGACCTGCTCGTCGTACGAGGTGTTGTTCTTGTCGGTGATCGCGTTGGCGAAGATCGTCGGGTTCGTGGTGACCCCGACGACGTTGCGGGTCTCGATCAGCTCGGCGAGATTGCCGGATGAGATGCGGGTGCGAGACAGGTCGTCGAGCCAGATGCTGACACCTGCGGCGGCGAGATCTGCGGTGGGGGTGCTCATGCGTTCTCCTTGATGGTCTCGCGTGCGGCCGCGATGACGGCCTCGGTGGTGATGCCGAACTTCTGGAAGAGGGTCTTGTAGTCGGCGGATGCGCCGAAGTGGTCGATGCCGACCGAGCGGCCGCGATCGCCGACGATTCCCCGCCACGAGAGCACGGAGCCCGCCTCGACCGAGACGCGGGCGGTGACGGCCTTGGGAAGCACCGACTCCCGGTACGCCTCGTCCTGCTCGTCGAACCACTCGAGCGACGGGGCCGAGACGACGCGCACGTTGACGCCCTCGTCAGCCAGAGCGGCACGGGCGTCGACCGCGAGCTGGACCTCGGAGCCGGTCGCGATGATGATCACGTCCGGGGTGCCGTTCGGCGCCTCGGCGAGCACGTATGCGCCCTTCGCGACTCCGTCGGTCGAGGCGAACACGTCGCCGGATGCGTCGCCCTGCCCGCGCTCGAACACCGGGATGTTCTGACGCGTCAGCGCGATGCCGGTCGGTCCTCCGTGGCGGCGGAGCATCTCGAGCCACGCGGCCGAGGTCTCGTTCGCATCGGCCGGACGCACCAGGGTGAAGTTCGGGATGGCCCGCAGGGTGGCGATCTGCTCGATCGGCTGGTGCGTCGGTCCGTCTTCTCCGAGCGCCACCGAGTCGTGGGTCCAGACGAAGATGCTGGGCACGTTCATGAGCGCGGCGAGACGCACGGGAGGGCGCATGTAGTCGCTGAAGATGAGGAAGGTGCCGCCGAAGGCGCGCGTCGGCCCGTGCAGCACGATGCCGTTGACGATCGCGCCCATGGCGTGCTCGCGGATGCCGAAGTGCAGCACGCGGCCGTAGGGGTCTCCCGACCACTCGTGGGTCGACCACTCTTCGGGGATGAACGACTTCGCGTCCTTGATCGTGGTGAGGTTCGACTCCGCGAGGTCGGCCGACCCGCCCCAGAGCTCGGGGAGCTCGGCGGCGAGGGCGTTGATGACCTGGCCGGACGCGGCGCGGGTCGAGACGTCCTTGCCGCTCTCGAAGACAGGAAGGGCTGCGGTGATGTCGGAGGGCAGCTCGTGCGCCTCGAGGCGGTCGAGCAGCGCCTTGCGCTCGGGGTTGGCAGCGGCCCAGGCGTCGAACGACTCCTGCCACGCCGCGCGAGCCTCTGCGGCACGATCGGCCAGGCCGCGGGTGTGGGCGAGCACGTCGTCCGCGACGGCGAAGTGCTGCTCGGGGTCGAAGCCGAGGACCTTCTTGGTCGCGGCGAGCTCGTCGGCCCCGAGGGCGGAGCCGTGGATCTTCCCGGAGTTCTGCTTTCCGGGCGAGGGCCAGCCGATGATCGTCTTGAGGATGATGAGCGACGGCTTCGAGGTCTCGCCCTTGGCCGCCTCGATCGCGGCGTACAGCTCTGCGACGTCCTCGACGTACTCGCCGGTCTTCTTCCAGTCGACGACCTGCACCTGCCAGCCGTACGACTCGTAGCGCTGCGCGACGTCCTCGGTGAAGGCGACGTTCGTGTCGTCCTCGATCGAGATCTGGTTGGAGTCGTAGATCGCGATCAGGTTGCCGAGCTCCTGGTGGCCCGCGAGCGACGAGGCCTCGCTCGTGACGCCTTCCTGCAGGTCGCCGTCACCGGCGATCACGTAGACGAAGTGGTCGAAGGGGCTCGTGCCCGCAGCAGCCTCCGGGTCGAACAGGCCACGCTCGTAGCGGGCCGCGTAGGCGAAGCCCACGGAGGAGGCGAGACCCTGGCCCAGGGGGCCGGTCGTGATCTCCACACCCTTGGTGTGTCCGTACTCGGGGTGGCCGGGGGTGAGAGAGCCCCAGGTGCGCAGAGCCTTGAGGTCGTCGAGCTCGAGACCGAACCCGCCGAGGTAGAGCTCGACGTACTGCGTCAGGGAGGAATGACCCACCGAGAGGATGAAGCGGTCACGGCCGAGCCAGTGCGTGTCGGTCGGATCGTGGCGCATGACGCGCTGATACAGCAGGTAGGCGGCGGGGGCCAGGCTCATCGCCGTTCCGGGGTGCCCGTTTCCCACCTTCTCCACGGCATCCGCAGCCAGCACGCGAGCGGTGTCCACCGCGCGCCGATCGATCTCATCCCACTGCAATTCCGACACTGTGAAGCCCTTCTGCAACTGTTCGAGAGCGCCCGGAAAGCACGATCGCAGTCCGCAACGGTACGGAAGGGGTGTGATGAGCGCCGGGCGCGCGAGTCATTTCAGCATAGCGCCGAGGCCTGACCCGTTACCCCCCTTTACAACACCCCGAGATGCGAGTAATTCCCGCCGTCACGACGCCGCGGTGCCCGACATGGCACTGCGTCCCACGACCGCCGGAACGTGGTGTCCTGAGTCGATCGGGCGTGGCCGTCCTGGGCTGAGGTGAACGAGGCCCCCGTCTCGCGTGTCGTAGACTGGAAGGGCTGTCATTACGCGTGCGGAGGAGGGGATCGAGATCTCGACGATGTCTGATCAGACCGTTGTGAAGAAGTCCATCGGTCGTACCGTGAAGGCGTACGTCGCCCTCACGAAGCCGAGAGTACTCGAACTGCTTCTGGTGTCCACCGTGCCGGTGATGTTCCTCGCACAGGGAGGGCTCCCGAACCTCTGGCTCGTCGTCGCGACCGTCATCGGCGGCTCGATGAGCGCCGGCTCCGCGGCCGCGTTCAACATGTATCTCGACCGCGACATCGACGCGCACATGCACCGCACCGAGAACCGCCCGCTCGTGACGGGCGAGATCACCCCTCGCGGGGCCCTCATCTTCTCGTGGACGCTGGCTGTGCTCTCGACGGTCTGGCTGCTCGTCACGACCAACTGGCTGGCGGCCGCCCTGTCGGCCACGGCCATCTTCTTCTACGTCGTCATCTACACGATGATCCTCAAGCGCCGCACCGAGCAGAACATCATCTGGGGCGGCATCGCCGGGTGCTTCCCGGTGCTGATCGGCTGGGCCGCCGTCACCGGCTCGCTCGACTGGCCCGCGTACATCCTCTTCGCGCTCATCTTCCTCTGGACCCCGCCGCACTACTGGCCGCTGTCGATGAAGTACAAGGACGACTACGACGACGTCGACGTCCCCATGCTCGGTGTGACGCGCAACGCCTCTCAGGTGGGCCTCCAGGTCATCCTCTACGCGTGGGCCACGGTCGCGTGCTCGCTGCTGCTCGTCCCCATCGCGGGCATGGGGCTCGTCTACACGGTCTCCGCGGCGGTGTTCGGCGGATGGTTCATCTACGAGTCGCACCGGCTGTACAACCAGGCGGTGCGGGGGAACGAGGCGCGGCCGATGAGAGTCTTCCACGCCTCGATCACCTACTTGACGCTGATCTTCGTGGCGGTCGCGGTCGACCCGCTGCTCCCGTTCTGAGTCTCGTCCCGGTCGCCGGGCTCCTCCTCGTCGGAGGCGAGTTCACGATCGGTGACCGTCGGCGCTGACTTCTCGTCCGTCTCGGTCGCGGCACTCTCGCCGGTCTCGGTGACGCCGGCCTCGGCGATGCCGGTCTCGGCGACGCCGGTCGGCTCAGATGCTCCCTCGGTGAGCGCGGACGGAACGACAGGGGCCGCAGGGACCAGGGCCTGGACCGCGGTCAGTGCGACGGCGAGCAGGATACCGATCACCCCGGCGCCGAGGAGAGCCGCGCCGACCACCACGAGGGACTGACCGACGTAGACCTCGATGCCGGTGGCGGTGCCGTCGAGAAGGGTGCTGGTCATCGTGCCGACCTGTCCGGCGACGATCCATCCGCCGACTGCTGCGGACGCGAGGGAGAGGATCAGCAGGAGCCAGAATCCGATGCTGCGTGTCAGTGACTTGTTCATGCCCGCCACGATGCGCGACGAACTGATGAGCCCCCGATGCTCCGCCTATGCGTTCACTGAGGCGGACGGATCACGCCTCGGAGTCGACAGGCCGCTTCAGGTTCAGCACGACGACGGTGTAGGCGGCCGCGGACAGCGAGGCGAGCACCATGTGGATGCCCACCAGCAGGGGCGGCAGGCCTTCGCGCGCCTGCCAGACACCCACGGCGACCTGGACGAGGATCGCCAGCACCAGCACGAGGAGCCATCTGCGCGGGCGGAGGCGCAGGACCCACGCCGAGACGGCGAGGGTCACCACGAGCGCGGCGAGGATGTATCCCGGCCAGGAGTGGACATGCGCGAGCACGGTGGCGTCGAAGCCGTGGCGCAGCACCTCGGCGTCACCCGAGTGCGGGCCGGAGCCGGTGGTCAGCACGCCGAACACGATGGTGACGGCCAGAGCGAGCCCGGTGACGTGGCTGAGGGCGGCGAACCACACCGGGACGGCGCGCTCGCGCGGGCCCGGTGCGGCGTACAGCCTGACCAGGAAGGCGGCCGTGACGCAGACCAGCAGCAGCGACGACGTGTAGTGGAATCCGACGATGAACGGGTTCAGTCCTGTCAGCACCGTGATCCCGCCCACGAGGGCCTGGGCCACGACGCCGATCAGGGTGATCCACGAGAGGATCACGAGATCGCGCCTGGTCGGCGTCGTCCTGGCCGAGCGCACGGCCGCCGCGATGACGGCGAGCAGCAGCACCCCGGTGGCGAACGGGAAGGCCGGCACGTCGAAGAGCGACGCGATGCCGTACGCGACAGCAGCCCCGGCGATGCCGGCGGCCGCGAACCACAGCGAGGTCACGAGCGCGCGTCGCCCGCCCGTGCGGTGCAGGACCAGCAGTACGACGACCAGCGCGATGATGCCGACGACACCGGTCATCAGACGGTTGCCGAACTCGATGAGCCCGTGTATGCCCTGATCGGCATAGATCGGCACCAGGGACTCCGGCGTGCACAGCGGCCACTCAGAGCATCCGAGGCCCGACCCGGTGAGGCGCACGGCCCCGCCCGTGCCGATGATGATCGTCTCGGCGAGGAACGACAGCCACGCGAAGATCCGCAGAACTCCGCCCCAGACGATGGGGTGCGCGGGGCGCGTCTCCGGCCTGTTCGTGGGCGAGGCGATCGAGGGCTGAGGCATATCTCTCTCCGAACCGCGGCAGACACGGCGGCGGCCCTGTCTTCAGGCGGAACCTGTAGAATCGGATTGTTGCGATGAGCGCTGACAGCGCTGGAGCATCGTCAACAGTTTAGGCGCGATGGAAGCGCCGGTGATGAGGGCCCACCAACGGCACCCGCTCCCGCAGACTCGACGGGGATCAGGTGTGTCGGGGCGGATGACACCGTTTTGGGACCTGTGAGGAGAGTGTGATGTCGGATGTTCTGATCGACCGCCCGGAGCTCGAGAGCCTGGGGGTGTACGAATTCGGATGGCACGACGAGGACGCCGCCGGAGCGATCGCCAAGCGCGGTATCTCGGAAGAGGTGGTCCGCGGGATCTCGGCGCTCAAGCACGAGCCCGAATGGATGCTGAAGACCCGGCTCAAGGGGTATCAGCTCTTCGGACGCAAGCCGATGCCGACCTGGGGCGCCGACCTCAGCGAGATCGACTTCGACAACATCAAGTACTTCGTGCGGTCTACGGAGAAGCAGGCTCAGACCTGGGAAGACCTGCCCGCGGAGATCCGCGAGACCTACGAGCGCCTCGGGATCCCCGAGGCCGAGCGTCAGCGTCTCGTCGCCGGTGTGGCGGCGCAGTACGAGTCCGAGGTCGTCTACCACCAGATCCGCGAGGACCTGGAGGAGC
>CAUQIW010000030.1:0-10285 GCA_963518515.1 uncultured Microbacterium sp. | reverse complement strand
TGGCATCTACCGCAGACATCAAGAACGGCGTCGTCCTCAGCATCGACGGACAGCTTTGGAACGTCATCGAGTTCCAGCACGTCAAGCCCGGCAAGGGTGGCGCGTTCGTGCGGACCAAGCTGAAGAACGTCGTCTCGGGCAAGACCGTCGACCGCACCTACAACGCGGGCGCGAAGATCGACATCGAGAACGTCGATCGCCGCGACTTCACGTATCTCTACGCAGACGGCGACAGCTTCGTGTTCATGGACATGTCCGACTTCGACCAGCTCACCGTCGGCGCTGCCACCGTCGGAGACGCGAAGAACTTCCTGCTCGAGAACCAGCAGGTCACGATCGCACTGAACAACGGCAACCCGCTCTACATCGACCTGCCCGCGTCGGTGATCCTCGAGGTCACCTACACCGAGCCCGGTCTGCAGGGCGACCGCTCGTCGGCCGGCACCAAGCCCGCGACGCTGGAGACGGGCTACGAGATGCAGGTGCCTCTGTTCCTCGAGACCGGCACCAAGATCAAGGTCGACACCCGTACCGGCGACTACCTCGGTCGCGAGAAGTAAGGCGTGGGCGCCCGCACGAAGGCGCGCAAGCGCGCACTCGACATCCTCTTCTCCGCCGACGTGCGCGGTGACGAGGTCGCGATCGCACTGGCCGCCGAGGCCAAGCGCGCAGCCGGTGAGCCCGCGCGCGAAGCCTCCTGGCTCTACGCCAGAGAGGTGGTCGACGGCATCGTCGACCACCGCGATGAGATCGACGAGCTGATCACCACCCACAGCCGCGACTGGAAGCTCGAGCGGATGCCGGCGGTCGACCGTGCACTGCTGCGCATCGGCGTCTGGGAGATCCTCTTCAACGACGCCGTGCCCACGGCCGTCGCCATCGACGAGGCCGTCGAGCTCGCCAAGGAGTTCTCTACCGACGACTCCGGCGCGTTCGTGCACGGTGTCCTGGCCAGGGTGGCCCGCGCCGCCTGACCCGCCGCTCAGTCGCTGCGCCCGGGATGTCGGTCGCAGCGGGAAGGATGACGGCATGCCCGCGCCTCACGTCGATCTCCGCGATCTCATGCAGATCACGGACGCCGGCGGTTACACGCGCGGTCTCGCGTATTTCCGCGCGGGCAATGTGCTCGATCTCGTCTGGCACGAGGATCGGCAGGAGCTCGAAGCCTATGTGCAGGGCAGCGGGGGCTCGCAGTATCTGAGCGAGATCACCTTCATCGCCTCGAGCGGCAAGCGGCGGGTGCGCACGACGCGCTGCTCGTGCCCGGTCGGCTCGGGGTGCAAGCACGTCGTCGCCGCCCTTCTGGCCTCGAACGTGCACGAGTACTCGCAGCAGGTCGGTGTGCGGGCACCCGACCCCGTGCACGACGCGCCCCCGAGTGCGCCCCCGCCACCGCCGCCCTCGTGGCGCGCACTGGTCGACCCCGCAGTCACCGCGCACACGCAGTCGCTCGCGCTGGGAGTGGAGCTGCGCCATCGGGAGGCCCGCGGAGACAACCACTGGGCGGCACGTGCTGTGCGCCCTGCCACGCCGCGCGATCTGGCGAAGCCATCGGGGGAGCTCCTCCTCGCCATCAGGCCGCTGATGAGGAGCCGTCAGACCGGCTCGTGGATCCAGGGCGCTGCGGGCTGGGACGCGGTGCGACGCGACGTCGCGCAGTTCGGACGCGTGCAGACCCGGTGGTTCGGCGATCTGCTCAGCATCTCCCGCGACTCGCTGCTCTCGGGCAACGCGGGCGACTGGCTCGTCGTCGATCAGATCGAGTCCTCGCTGCTGTGGAACCACCTGCGCGCGGGTGCGGCTCTCGGCATCCCGCTGGTGCCGAGCCAGAAGTCGGCATCCGTGCAGCTCGCCGGATCCGCCGAGGCGGAGGCCGTCATCTCCCGTGCGGACGACGGCTCGCTGTTCGTGGCCGCCGAGGTGACGATCGACGGGCGTCGGATGCCGGCGGCGCAGACGCACCCGATCGGGCGCAGCGGCGTGTACACCGCTGAGCTCGTCGGCAGCCGCATGCAGATCACTCTCGCCGAGGCGGCGCTGAGCGAGCAGCTGCTCGCGCTGCTGAACGCGAGCGCCCCGATCGTCGTGCCCGTCGAAGACGAGCAGGCGTTCGTGGAGGACGCCTACCCGCTGCTGGCGCGGCGCGTGCCGGTGCGCACGATCGGCGCCGTGGCGCTTCCCGAGATCCCCGCGCCGGAGCCCGTGCTGACCGTCGCGTTCGAGCGGGGCGACGTCGTCTCGTACGCGTTCGCCTGGTCATACCGCGGGTTCGGCACCGTCTCCTTCGATGCGAGTGCGGCTGCGGTGCGCGATCCTGCGGCCGAATCCGAGAAGCGCGCGCTGCTCGAGACGGTCTGGAAGGAGCACTCTCCCACCCGTTTCGCGCCCTCCGGCTCGTTCCACGACATCGATGCGGCGGCGTTCGTGGCCGAGATGGTCCCCGCCTTCGCCGCGGCAGGGGTCTCCGTCACGACCACGGGTGCGCGCAAGGAGTACCGCGAGCTCTCCGGCGACCCGGAGGTCAAGGTCTCCACCGTCGAGACGACCGACTCCGACTGGTTCGATCTGGGGATCCTCGTCACGATCGACGGCAGACGCATCCCCTTCGGTCCGCTCTTCACCGCGCTCAGCAAGGGCAGGAAGAAGCTCCTGCTCTCGGACGGCGGGTACTTCTCGCTCGCGCACCCCGCACTCGATCGCCTGCGCGAGCTCATCGACGAGGCCGGAGAACTCGACGAATGGGAGACCGGCCCCCGCATCAGCCGCTATCAGACCGATCTCTGGGAGGAGTTCGAAGACCTCGCCGATGAGGCGGAGCCGGCGGTGAGCTGGCGGTCTACGGCAGAGGGACTCCGACACGCGACCGAGGTGCCCCCGACCTCCCTCCCCGTCGGGCTCGATGCCGATCTGCGGCCGTATCAGAAGACGGGATTCGACTGGCTGACCTTTCTCTGGACGCACCGCCTCGGAGGGATCCTCGCCGACGACATGGGGCTCGGCAAGACGCTGCAGCTGCTCGCGTTCGTGCAGCACACGCGAGAAGCGGGGGAGACGCGGCCGTTCCTCGTCCTCGCGCCCACGTCGGTCCTCAGCACCTGGAGGTCGGAGGCCGCGCGCTTCACTCCCGGCCTCCGGGTCTCGATCGTCGACAGCACCAGCGGCCGGCGCGTCGGTTCGCTGTCCGATGCGGCGGCCGCTGCCGATGTCATCGTGAGCTCCTACACCGTGGCGCGCCTCGACGAGAAGGAGTTCGGCGCGGTCGAGTGGGCGGGGCTGATCCTCGACGAGGCCCAGTTCGTCAAGAATCCGAAGACCAAGCTGCACAGGGCGATCTCGACGTTCCATGCCGACGTGACCTACGCCGTCACCGGAACGCCGATGGAGAACAGCCTCTCCGACCTCTGGTCGCTCCTGAAGCTCGCCGCCCCCGGGCTCTTCCCCTCCGCCCGCAAGTTCCGCGACCGGTACATCCAGCCGATCGAGAAGGGCAAGGTGCCCGAGAACGAGGAGGGCGGGGAGTATCGGCAGAGGCGTCTGGCGCAGCTGCGCCGCCGCATCCGTCCGCTCATGCTGCGACGCACGAAGGAGCTCGTCGCGGCCGATCTGCCTCCGAAGCAGGAGCAGGTGCTCGAGGTCGAGATGAGCCAGGCGCACCGGGCCCTGTACGACGTCGTGCTGCAGCGCGAGCGCCAGAAGGTGCTCGGGCTGCTCGACGATCTCGATCGCAACCGCTTCATCGTCTTCCGATCGCTGACCCTCATGCGCATGCTGAGCCTCGCACCGGGACTGATCGACGACGAGGATGCCGACATCGGGTCGAGCAAGCTCGACACGCTCCTCGAGCGGGTCGTCGAACTGCAGGCCGAAGGGCACAGGGCGCTCGTCTTCAGCCAGTTCACGTCGTTCCTCGACATGGCCGCGGCACGCCTCGATGCGGCAGGAATCCCGTACGCCCACCTCGACGGCTCCACCCGGCGACGTCAGGACGTGATCGACGGCTTCAAGACCGGGCAGCAGCCGGTGTTCCTGATCAGCCTCAAGGCCGGTGGCTTCGGGCTCACCCTCACCGAGGCCGACTACGTGTTCCTCCTCGACCCGTGGTGGAACCCGGCGGCGGAGGAGCAGGCGATCGACCGCACGCACCGCATCGGCCAGACCAGTCAGGTGTTCGTCTACCGCATGATCTCCTCGGGCACGATCGAGGAGAAGGTGCTGGAACTCCAGCAGCGCAAGGCGCGCCTCTTCACGGCCGTGATGGACGATGAGGCGCTGTTCGCGCAGTCGCTGACAGCCGACGACATCCGGGGTCTGTTCGACTCCTGACCTTTCTCCCGGCCCGTCACCGGGACCGCACAGCGACCCCGTCGGTAGAATCGAAGGGTTCACTTCAGGAGGATTGCATGCGGATCACGGGACTCGGCCATGCCGGGATGTTCATCGAGACGGCCGGCGGGAACATCATCTGCGACCCGGTTCTCGGGCCGTCGTTCTTCGGCTCCTGGTTCCCGTTCCCCGACAACCGCGGTCTCGACTGGGAGAGATTCGGGCGCGACGCGGACTTCCTCTACATCTCGCACCGGCACCGCGACCACTTCGACCCGAAGCTGCTCGAGCGCTACATCCGCAAGGACATCGAGGTGCTGCTCCCCGAGTACCCGATCGATGATCTCGAGCGCGACATCCGTGCGCTCGGCTACACCAACATCACCTACGCCCCCGCGGGTGAGATCATCCGGCGCGGCGATCTGAAGCTGATGATCACCCCGCTGCGTGCGCCCAGCGACGGACCCATCGGCGACTCCTCGCTCAGCGTCGACGACGGCACGGGATCGGTCCTCAACCAGAACGACTCGCATCCTCTCGACCTCGAGTCGCTGCTGCACTTCGGCAAGCCAGACGCGTACTTCACCCAGGTGTCGGGGGCGATCTGGTGGCCGATGGTCTACGACCTCCCGCTGGACGCGAAGCAGAACTTCGCGAAGCTCAAGCGCGACGCCCAGAACAAGCGCGCCATGTACTACATCGACAAGGTGGACGCACCTCATGTGTTCCCCATGGCTGGTCCGCCGATGTTCCTGCGCGACGACCTGTTCGACTTCAACGGCGTGGGCCGCAACGGTGAGTCGATCTTCACCGACCAGAAGCAGTTCCTCGAGCATCTGAAGGTCGAATCACCTCAGTACGACGGCCGGCTGTTCGTGCCGGGAACGGTGGTCACGGTCGACGGAGGCGCGGTCTCGACCGAGCAGACGCTGTACACCGAGGCGGAGATCTCGCACATCTTCGACGACAAGTGGGCCTACCTCGAAGAGCAGCGCGCCAGCCGTCAGCAGGAGATCCGCGACGAGGAGGCATCGCGTGCCGAGGTGCTGCCTGCGGCGGAGATCCTCCAGACGCTGAAGGAGTGGTGGGAGCCCCTGCTGAAGAAGTCCCGCACCATCCGTCTCGGCGTCGGCGGCTGCGTGCGGTTCCGCATCGGCGACCTCGACATGGTCGTCGACTTCCCCAAGGCCAAGGTCCGCGAGTACGCGGGGGAGGAGTGCATCTACTGGTACACGATTCCCGCTGACCTCGTGTCGACGAACATCCGCGATCGGGAGATCGACTGGTCGAACTCGATCTTCCTGTCGATGCAGTTCCAGGTCGGGCGCAGCGGCAAGTTCAACGAGTTCCTGACGACGTTCCTCAAGTGCCTGTCGGTCGACCGCATCGAGTACGTCGAGAACTGGTACCAGGAGCAGACGGACCAGACCGAGGACACCGAGATCGGCGACTGGGTCGTGCAGCGCCGATGCCCTCATCTGCGCGCCGATCTCACACGCACCGGAACGGTCGACGCCGACGGCATCCTGACGTGCAGCATGCACGACTGGAAGTGGGACCTCACCACCGGACGGTGCCTGTCGACGAGCGGGCACCCCATCCGCTCGCAGCGGATCGACGAGGTCACCGACGCCGTTCTCAGCGAGACCGTCTGACGTGCCCCGATCGGCGCATCCGCACGGGTCGGGTCGCGACGCGCGTACGTCGCGCTTCGCCTACTCGGGGCCGCTGAGGGGTGCGCGGTGGATCGTGCGCTCCACGCCAGAGCGGCTGGTGCGCATCGCGAACGACTTCCTGCAGGGCGAGGGGTTCGAGGTGCGCGCCGACGGTTTCGGGGAGACGCTGCGGTCGTCGGGTTCCGAGTGGACCGCGACGGCGCTCGAGATCGGCGACGAGAAGCGCTCGAAGCGCAGCTGGTGGTCGGGTCTCCTCACCGACGAGCTGCCCTTCCCCCTGCCGCGAGCTCTGCAGCACGTGCTGCCGCCGACCCTGGTCGTCTCGGCGGCTCGACGCGTGACGTCAGGGGTTGCGGAGCTGGTCGTCTTCCCGCACACCTCCCGTCGAGGCGATCCGGAGCACGCACGGGCTGCGGCTCCGCGGGTCAGTTCCGCGCTCGAGCGGATCACCGACGCCGCGGGGGCTGAGGGCGCCATGCTCTCCCACGAATCGCTGGCCGGCATCCCCGACGACGGTGCGCCCGCCTCGCAGGCCGTCGTGCGGGAGGTCCTCGGGTGGCGATGAGCGCGCGCTAGACTGTCGGTATCAAGCAACCTTTAACACCGTCCTGTGAGGCGGAGAAGGGAGCGGCTGATGAGTGCACGCACTGTTCTGCACGAAGCCGATATCTCGCGGGCTCTGACCCGCATCGCGCATGAGATCCTCGAGTCCAATCGAGGAGCCGAGAACCTCGTCCTGCTGGGCATCCCGACCCGCGGCGTCACTCTCGCCCATCGCCTCGCCCGTCTGATCGGCGAGATCGCGCAGACGAGCGTCCCGGTCGGAGCACTGGACGTGACGCTGTTCCGCGACGACCTGGCGAAGCACCCCACCCGGTCGCCGCGGCCGACGGAGATCCCCGCCGGCGGGATCGACGGGCGCACCGTCGTCCTCGTCGACGACGTGCTGTTCTCCGGGCGCAGCATCCGCGCCGCACTCGACGCGTTGCAGTCGATCGGCCGTCCGGCGGCCGTGCGTCTGGCGATCCTCGTCGACCGCGGGCACCGCGAGCTGCCCATCCGCCCCGACTTCATCGGCAAGAACATCCCGTCCTCCCGGCAGGAGCGCGTCAACGTGCGCCTGACCGAGCACGACGGCGCCGAGGAGGTGACGATCGAGGCATGAGACACCTCCTCGACACCCGCACCCTCGACCGCACGACCGCACTGCGCATCCTCGACGTCGCGGAGGACATGTCCGACACGCAGTCGCGAGAGGTGAAGAAGCTCCCGACGCTCCGCGGCAAGACGGTCGTGAACCTGTTCTTCGAGGATTCGACCCGCACCCGGATCTCCTTCGAGGCCGCCGCGAAGCGCCTCTCGGCCGACGTCATCAACTTCGCCGCCAAGGGCTCGAGCGTCTCCAAGGGCGAGAGCCTCAAGGACACCGCTCAGACGCTCCAGGCGATGGGGGCGGATGCCGTCGTCATCCGCCATCCCGCCTCCGGCGCCCCGCAGACGCTCGCGACCAGCGGCTGGATCTCGGCCGGAGTGGTCAACGCCGGTGACGGCACGCACGAGCACCCGACCCAGGCGCTGCTCGACGCCTTCACGATCCGCAAGCGCCGATTCGGTGCGGAGAGCAGAGGCCGCGACCTCGGCGGCGTCCGCGTGGTCATCGTGGGCGACGTGCTGCACTCGCGCGTCGCGCGGTCGAACGTGTGGCTGCTGACGACGCTCGGCGCCGAGGTCACTCTGGTGGCGCCGCCCACGCTGGTGCCGCAGAACGTGTCGCTCTGGCCGGTGCGCGTCGTCTACGACCTCGATGAGGCTCTTGCCGACGGTCCGGACGCGGTGATGATGCTGCGCATCCAGCTCGAGCGCATGGGCGCCGCATATTTCCCCACTGAGCGGGAGTATTCCAGACGGTGGGGTCTCGACGCGCTGCGCGTGGCCGGCCTGCCGGACGGTAGCATTGTGATGCATCCCGGACCCATGAACCGGGGGTTGGAGATCTCCTCCGAGGCCGCCGACTCCCCGCGATCGACCGTGCTCGAACAGGTGACGAACGGAGTGTCCATCCGGATGGCAGTGCTGTACCTGCTGCTCGCAGGCGAACGAGACGACGAACGAGGGGGAGACCAGTGAACGAGACCCTCGTCATCACCGGCGCACAGCTTCTCGGTGCCGAGAGCGCCGACATCATCGTGGAGAACGGGACGATCACCGAGATCGGATCCGGCCTCAGCCGCTCCGGCGCTCGGGTCATCGACGCGGCGGGCCTCGTCGCCCTTCCAGGGCTCGTCGATCTGCACACCCATCTGCGTGAACCGGGCTACGAGGCGTCGGAGACGATCCTCACCGGCACCCGCGCGGCGGCGGCGGGTGGATTCACCGCCGTGTTCGCCATGCCCAACACCTCGCCCGTGGCCGACACCGCGGGTGTGGTCGAGCAGGAGCTGGCCCTCGGCGAGGCAGCAGGCTACGCCACGGTGCAGCCCATCGGCGCCGTCACCGTGGGGCAGAAGGGCGAGCGTCTCGCCGAGCTCGGAGCCATGGCGACGTCTCGTGCCAGAGTGCGCGTCTTCAGCGACGACGGCTTCTGCGTGTTCGATCCGCTCATCATGCGCCGCGCGCTCGAGTACGTGAAGTCCTTCGGCGGGGTCATCGCCCAGCACGCCCAGGACCCGCGTCTCACCGAGGGCGCGCAGATGAACGAGGGGACGGTATCGGCCGAGCTCGGTCTCGCCGGGTGGCCGGCCGTCGCCGAGGAGTCGATCATCGCGCGCGACGTGCTGCTCGCCGAGCACGTCGGGTCTCGTCTGCACGTCTGCCATCTGTCGACCGCAGGGTCGGTCGACATCATCCGCTGGGCGAAGAAGCGGGGCATCGACGTCACCGCCGAGGTCACGCCGCACCACCTGCTGCTGACGGACGAGCTCGTGCGCGGCTACGACGCCCGCTACAAGGTGAACCCTCCGCTTCGTCGCGAGGAGGACGTGCTGGCGGTGCGCGAAGGCCTCGCGGACGGAACGATCGACATCGTCGCGACCGACCACGCGCCGCATCCGAGCGAGCACAAGTCGTGCGAGTGGCAGGCCGCCGCCAACGGCATGGTGGGCCTCGAGAGCGCACTGCGCGTCGTGCACCGGTCGATGGTCGAGACGGGTCTCATCGGCTGGGCGGACGTCGCCAGGGTGATGAGCGCCACGCCGGCGCGGATCGGGCGCCTGTCAGGGCACGGCACGCCGCTCGACGTCGGTGCGCCGGCCCAGATCACGCTCTACGACCCTTCGGTCGACGGCGTCTTCACCGAGGCCGACCTGCACGGACGCAGCGCGAACTCCCCGTACCTCGGTCGAGCCCTGCCCGGCCGGGTCGAGTTCACCGTGCACGGGGGACTGCTGACGGTCGACGGCGGCGCACTCGTCGAAGAGCTCGGCGCATGATCCCTCGCGACCTCGCGATCGGGATCATGATCGCGCTCGCGGTGCTGGTGCTCCTCACGATGCTCTTCGCCTGGCGTCGGCGCCTGCGCCGGGACTCCGTGCTCGTCGCGCCACTCGGCGTGCCCGAGCACGCCGAGGTGCTGGACCGTCGAGAGGTGCTCTACGTCTCCACGACCAGGCACCATCAGCCGCTCGAGAGGCTCACGCTGTCGCCGCTGGCCTACCGTGCCCGTGGCGAGGCGGCGGTCACCGATCGCGGGCTCGCCCTCTGCCTCGACGGCGCGCCGACCGTGTTCGTCGCCTCCGACCGCCTCGTCGACATCGACCGCGCGACCGTGACGATCGACCGGGTCGTCGAGCCTGGCGGCCTGGTGCGCGTGTCATGGAACGTGTCGGACGACACCGTCGTCGACTCCTACTTGCGCCTCACCCAGGGCGACATCCAGACCTTCATCTCAGAACTGCAGCGGCTCGTCACGCGGAGGACGCACGACGCCTCCGACGGCACCGCGACCCCCGACACAGGAGCAACGTCATGACTTCTTCGACAAGCCCTTCCGCCTCGGCCACCGGCCCCGCCCTTCCCGCGCCCGCCGTGCTGGTCCTCGAGGACGGCACCCGCCACACCGGCCGCGCGTACGGAGCACTCGGCACCACGCTCGGCGAGGTCGTCTTCGCGACCGGGATGTCCGGGTACCAGGAGACGATCACCGACCCCTCGTACGCGGGTCAGATCGTGCTGCAGACGGCGCCGCACATCGGCAACACGGGGATGAACGACGAGGACACCGAGTCTCGACGCATCTGGGTGGCCGGCTACATCGTGCGCGACCCCTCGCGCGTCGTCTCGAACTGGCG
>CAUQIW010000029.1:0-11800 GCA_963518515.1 uncultured Microbacterium sp. | reverse complement strand
GCGGTCTGACGGTTGCCCAGCTCAAGGAGCTGCGCAACAGCATCCGTCAGGACGCTGAGTACGCCGTGGTGAAGAACACGCTGACCAAGATCGCCGCCAACAAGGCTGGCATCACCGCGCTGGACGACGACCTCAAGGGTCCGTCGGCCGTCGCGTTCGTGCATGGTGACTTCGTCGCCACTGCCAAGGCTCTTCGTGACTTCGCCAAGGCCAACCCGCTTCTCGTGATCAAGTCGGGCATCTTCGAGGGCAACGCCCTCTCCGCCGACGAGGTCAACAAGTACGCCGCGCTCGAGAGCCGTGAGGTTCTGCTGGCGAAGGCTGCGGGCATGATGAAGGCCACGATGGGCAAGGCTGCCGCCACCATCGATGCTCTTCGCGAAAAGCTGGAGACCGCTGAGGCCGCGTGAGCGACCTGCGATCTCGTTCAACACACCCATCTATCTAGGAGATACATCATGGCTAAGCTCACCACTGAGGAGCTGCTCGAGCAGTTCGCAGGCCTGACCCTCGTCGAGCTCAACGACTTCGTCAAGGCGTTCGAGGAGAAGTTCGAGGTCACCGCTGCTGCCCCCGTCGCCGTTGCAGGCGCAGGCGGAGGCGCTGCTGAAGAGGTTGAGGAGAAGGACTCCTTCGACGTCATCCTCGAGGCTGCCGGCGACAAGAAGATCCAGGTCATCAAGACGGTCCGCGAGCTCACCTCGCTGGGCCTCGGCGAGGCCAAGGCCGTCGTCGACGGTGCACCCAAGGCTGTGCTCGAGGGCGCAACCAAGGAAGCTGCCGACAAGGCCAAGGAGGCCCTCGAGGCCGCCGGCGCCACGGTTACCCTCAAGTAATCACCGCGTCACGCACTTCTTGCGAATGCCCCGGGTTCACGCCCGGGGCATTCGTGCGTCCTGGCGCATTCAGCGCGGGTCGGCGACCGTCAGCGCGGGACGGCGGTCGAGCTCCGCACGACCAGAGCGGATGCCGCGACGATGCGCCGCACCGGAGCATCCGGTCCGCTCATCTGCTCGACCAGGAGCCGCACCGCGTCGTGTCCCTGCTCCCGCGGGGACTGGCGGATCGTGGTCAGCGCGAAGAGCTCCGCATGCTGATGATCGTCGATTCCTACGACGCTGAACTCGGTGGGAACCGCGATGCCGAGCCGCCGGGCGGCGATCACCGCGCCGATCGCGGCCTCGTCGCACACCCCGACGACGGCCGTCGGACGATGCCGCCTGTCGCCGAGCAGCCCGACGGCCGCCGCGTATCCGTCGGAGAGAGTGGGTGACGCGTTGACCACCCTCGCGTGCTCGTGGAGCCCCGCGGCATCCAGCGCCGACCGGTACCCCGCTATCCGCCGCATGTCGCCCACGCTGGCCGTCGTGCCGTCGACCGCTCCGCCGATGAACGCGATCGACGTGTGACCGAGCTCGATCAGATGCTCCGTCGCGATGCGCGCGGCCGCGGTGTCGTCGATCGACACCGCGCTGGATCCCTCGTTGTACGGCCCGACGCTCACCAGCGGTCGCCCCGTGCTCTGCAGCCGTTCGAGCTCGTGGTCGCTGGGTCGGATGCCGACGGCGATGATGCCGTCGAAGCCGCGCCGGGGAAGCACGTTGTCGAAGAGCCGTTCCCTCGTCTCGGACCCCTCAGGAACGCCGTACAAGGAGAGGTCGTAGTCGAGCGCGAACAGTGACTCCTGGATGCCGGCGAGCAGCTCGGAGAAGAACCAGCGGTCGACCGGCGGCATGACCACGCCCACCGTGTGGGTGCGCCCGGTGGCCAAGCTGGTCGCGGAGGAGTGCGCGACGTACGAGAGCTCGTGCGCCGCATCGGCGACGCGCTGACGGGTCTCCTCCGAGACATAGCCTCGTCCGCTCAGAGCGCGGCTGGCGGTCGCCTTCGAGACTCCGGCGAGGGCGGCGACGTCAGAGATCTTGCTCATCGGTCCTCCTCGACCAGCTGCGCGAGCGCCACGTCCTTCGTGGGCCGCTCACAGCGTAGTCGGCGATCTCTCCAAAAGGAACCGGTTCCACACCGCAATCGCGGGAGCGCTCCCACAACGACGACCGATATGTCGGTAAAGGTTGCGAGCTTGTGACCTTCGCTTGTTGTGTGGGACGCCGAAAGGCCAGTAGGTTTGCCTGGAATCGGTTCCCCAATGGATGCGGCGATTGCTCCTCTGGGCGAACGGATGATCTACCTAAGAGGAGAAACACACATGGCATTGTCACAGCGATACCGCCTTCTCGCCCCGATCGCACTCGTCGGAGTCGCGACGCTCGCTCTCGCCGGTTGCACCGAGGGAGGCTCGGGCGACGGCGGAGACGGCGGCGAGGCCAAGTCGACCGTCCGCATCTCGGGCGGCATCACCGGCGTCGAGGCCGATGACCTGAACTCGAGCTTCGATGCGTTCACCGAAGAGACCGGCATCAAGGTCGAGTACACCGGCGACAAGGGCTTCGAGGGCAACATCGTCACCAAGGTGACCGGTGGCGACGCACCCGACATCGCGATCGTCCCCCAGCCGGGTCTGCTCAAGAGCCTCGTCGACACCGGCAAGGTCAAGGCAGCGCCCGAGGGCGTCGAGTCCGCGGTCGACGAGAACTGGTCCGAGGACTGGAAGAAGTACGGCACCTTCGACGACACGTTCTACGCGGCGCCGATGCTCGCGAACGTCAAGGGCTACGTCTGGTACTCGCCTGCGAGCTTCGCGGAGTGGGGCGTCGAGGTCCCCAAGACGTGGGACGAGATGATCGCTCTCACCGACACGATCGTCGAGAAGACCGGCCAGCCCGCCTGGTGCGCCGGCTTCGCCTCCGAGGCAGCATCCGGATGGCCCGGCACCGACTGGATCGAGGACCTCGTCCTCCGCCAGTCCGGCCCCGAGGTCTACGACCAGTGGGTCGCGGGAGACGTCAAGTTCACGGACCCCGAGATCAAGGAGGCGTTCGACGCCGTCGGCGAGATCCTCCTGAACCCGGACTACGTCAACGCGGGCTACGGCGACGTCAAGAGCATCAACGCCACCGCCTTCGGTGACGTCGCGGCCAAGGTCGCCGACAAGAGCTGCGCGCTGACCCACCAGGCCTCGTTCCTCTCGGCCAACTTCCTCGACGTGCAGACCGCCGAGGGCGAGGTGCCCACGGTCGCTCCCGACGGTGACGTCTACGCGTTCGTGATGCCGGGCGAGACCGAGGGCGAGCTCCAGATCGAGGGCGGCGGCGAGTTCGTCGCCGCGTTCTCCGACGACGAGTCGACCGTCAAGGTGCTCGAGTTCATGGCTTCGCCGGAGTTCGCCGACGCACGCGTCGAGCTGGGTGGAGTCATCTCCGCCAACAAGAACGCCGACCCGAGCCTCGCCTCGAGCGAGTTCCTGCAGGAGGCCATGACGATCATGCAGGACGAGACGACCGTCTTCCGCTTCGACGCATCCGACCTGATGCCGTCGACGGTCGGCAACGGATCGTTCTGGAAGGGAATGGTCGACTGGATCGACGGCAAGGACACCGACACGGTGCTCTCCGACATCCAGGCCGGCTACGCCAACTGATCGGCTCGCACGGCCCGGCGCGAGCCGAGCCGAGCTGAGTTGAACGGGGTCGGGCTTCATGCCCGGCCCCGTTCCCTCCCATCCACACCACTCCGGCACACAGCTGTGTCCAGAAGGGGATTCCCATGTCGCAACTGACCGTCGATCCGCCTGTCAAGGCCGACGCTCCTCCCGTGACGACACACGGCGCCGATCCGAAGGGGCGGGCGATCACGCGAACGGTCGTCGTCGCCGGATTCGTGCTTCTGGTCGCGCTGGCGTTCCTGCTCGTCTTCAACACGTCCAGCGAAGAATCCGCCCGCGTGACGATCGGGTTCTCGCTCAACAGCTTCTTCCTCTTCCTCGGTGGCCTGCACCCGCTGGCTCAGATCCCGCTCATCCTTCTCGTCTTCGGCGCGGTGGTGGGGATCATCCTGGTCCTCATCGAGTACGCGCCGCGTCCCGGACGCGGCTACTTCATCCTGCGTCTCGTCGCCTGCCTGGTGATCCCGGTGCTCGCGTTCCTGCTGCTGCGTCCCTACGCCAACGCCGTGCTCTACGTCGTGGCGATCGCGCTCCTCGTGGGTGCTCTCCTGTTCTTCGCGGACTACAGGTCGCGTCAGGGCGCCGGTTACCTCTTCCAGCTCGCCCTGTTCATGGCGCCAGCCTCGATCATGCTGATCCTCGGCCTGATCTACCCGGCCATCTCCACGATCTTCAAGTCCTTCTTCGACAAGACCGGCGCAGAGTTCGTCGGGCTCGAGAACTACTTCTGGGTCTTCACGAACCCGGTCGGCACCTCGTCGGTCATCAACACGATCCTCTGGGCGCTTCTCGCCCCGACGATCTCGGTGGTCATCGGACTCGCTTACGCGGTCTTCATCGACCGGGCCCGAGGAGAGAAGTTCCTCAAGGTGCTCGTGTTCATGCCCGTCGCGATCTCGTTCGTCGGCGCCGGCATCATCTGGAAGTTCATGTACGACGCCCGCCAGGGCGACCAGGTGGGTCTGCTCAACGCGATCATCACGTCGTTCGGCGGCGATCCCGTGCAGTGGCTCGCCATCAAGCCGATCGTCAACACGCTGATGCTCCTTGTCGTCTTCATCTGGACGCAGACCGGATTCGCGATGGTGATCCTCTCCGCGGCGATCAAGGCGGTGCCGGTCGAGCAGATGGAAGCGGCCGAGCTCGACGGGACCAACGCCTGGCAGCGGTTCCGCAACGTCACGGTCCCCGGCATCCGCTCGTCGCTGATCGTCGTCCTGACGACGATCACCATCGCGTCGCTGAAGGTCTACGACATCGTCGCGGTCATGACCGGTGGCCGCGACGAGACGAGCGTGCTCGGCTTCGAGATGGTCAACCAGCAGCAGAGGTTCCAGAGCTACGGACACTCCTCCGCGCTCGCCGTGGTGCTGTTCCTGTTCGTGCTGCCCCTTATCGTCTACAACGCCCGCGCGATGGCCAAGCAGAGGGAGATCCGCTGATGAGCGCCACACAGATGGTCGTCACCCCCGACAACCGCACCAAGCGGCAGGTCGAGCGCGACACCCGCCGCAACGAGGCGATCGCCCACAAGAAGCTGACGTCGAAGGGCGCGACGATCGCGGCCGCGATCATCGCCGTCTTCTGGACGATCCCGACCTTCGGTCTCTTCGTCACCTCGTTCCGACCCGGTGCCGACACGCAGTCGTCCGGATGGTGGACGGCGTTCACCGACCCGGAGTTCACGCTCGACAACTATGCTCAGGCCCTGAACTCCGGGGGCACGTCGACGACGCTCGCGGCGGCCTTCGTGAACTCGCTCGCGATCACGATCCCCGCCACGGTCTTCCCGATCGTGCTCGCATCGCTCGCCGCGTACGCGTTCGCGTGGATCGATTTCAAGGGTCGCAGCATGCTGTTCGTGTTCGTCTTCGCCCTGCAGATCGTTCCGCTGCAGATGGCCCTCGTGCCGCTGCTGAGCCTGTTCTCCGACGGGCTGGTCATCAACGATGTCCCGATCTTCCCCGGTTTCGGACTGAATGACGTGCAGTACAGCTTCGCCCGCGTCTGGATCGCCCACGCGATCTTCGCGCTGCCGCTCGCGACGTTCATGCTGCACAACTTCATCTCCGAGATCCCGGGCGACATCATCGAGGCGGCTCGCGTCGACGGTGCGGGGCACGGACAGGTGTTCTTCCGGATCATCCTTCCGCTGGCCATGCCGGCCATCGCCTCGTTCGGGATCTTCCAGTTCCTCTGGGTGTGGAACGACCTGCTGGTGGCGACGATCTTCGCGTCGCCGGGTGCTCTGCCGATCACGCAGGCGCTGAACTCGCTGTCCGGCACGTGGGGAAACAAGTGGTTCCTGCAATCGGCCGGTACGTTCATCTCGATCATCGTGCCGCTGATCGTGTTCTTCGCCCTGCAGCGCTTCTTCGTCCGCGGCCTCCTGGCAGGTGCGACGAAGGGCTGACGCCCCCTTCGACAGGCTCAGGGACCCAGGAGGGCGGCTCAGGGACCCAGGAGGGCGGCTCAGGGACCCAGGAGGGCGGCTCAGGGACCCATACGGCGGATGCCGCGGCGCGCAACACTCCACGCCGCGGCATCCGTCGTTCTACTCTGTGAGGATGAAGTACGCGAATTCGATCGTCGACCTGGTCGGCGACACCCCTCTCGTGAAGCTGCAGCACGTCACCGAGGGAATCGCGTGCACGGTGCTCGTCAAACTCGAGTACCTGAACCCGGGAGGGTCGGCGAAGGACCGCATCGCCACGCGCATCATCGACGCGGCCGAGGCCTCGGGAGACCTGCTCCCCGGCGGCACGATCGTCGAGCCCACGAGCGGCAACACCGGGGTGGGCCTCGCGCTCGTCGCCCAGCAGCGCGGCTACAGCTGCGTCTTCGTGGTGCCCGACAAGGTGGGTGACGACAAGATCGACGTCCTCCGGGCATACGGGGCCGAGGTCGTGGTCACACCGACATCGGTCGCTGCCGACAGCCCGGAGTCGTACTACAGCGTGAGCGACCGTCTCGCCCGCGAGATCCCCGGGGCATTCAAGCCCAATCAGTACGAGAACCCCCACGGACCACGCAGTCACTATGAGACGACGGGGCCCGAGATCTGGCGCGACACCGACGGCACGGTCACCCATTTCGTCGCGGGTGTCGGCACCGGCGGCACGATCACGGGCACGGGTCGCTACCTGCGCGAGGTGTCGGACGACCGGGTGCGCATCGTCGGGATCGATCCGGAGGGCAGCGTCTACAGCGGCGGCACCGGCAGGCCGTATCTCGTCGAAGGTGTCGGCGAAGACATCTGGCCGGGCGCGTACGACCCGTCCGTGCCGCACGAGATCGTCGCTGTGGGCGATGCGGAGTCGTTCGCCATGACGCGGCGCCTGGCGCGCGAGGAGGGCATCCTCGTCGGCGGATCGAGCGGGATGGCCGTCGTGGGTGCGCTGCGGGTGGCGCGGGAGCTGCCGGCGGATGCCGTGATGGTGGTGCTCCTTCCCGACGGCGGCCGGGGGTACCTCGGCAAGATCTTCAACGACGGCTGGATGCGCTCATACGGATTCAGCGACGTCGAGGCGGGGGAGACGGTCGCCGACGTGCTCGCTGCGCGCACCTCTCGCAAGGGCGAGATCATGCCCGACCTCGTGCACGCGCATCCGACCGACACCGTGCTCGAGGCGATCGGCATGATGACCGAGTACGACGTCTCGCAGCTCGTGGTGCTGACCGCCGAGCCGCCGGTGATGATGGGCGAGGTCGTCGGGACGGTCGACGAGAAGGGCCTGCTGGATCTGCTCTTCCGCGGCGAGGCGAAGCCCACCGACGCTGTGGGGGCGCATGTGGGGGAGCGGCTGCCGCTCGTCGGCATCCACGCCCCGATCGCGCAGGCGCGTGCGGCACTCGCCGATGTCGACGCCCTGCTGGTCTCGGACGGCGGCAAGCCGCACACCGTGCTCACCCGGCAGGACCTGCTCTCGTACCTCTCACGGTGACGTCCGGCGTAACAGGCGCGGCTGCCGGGGCCGAGACGGTCGTAGGCTGAGACGCATGTCCGAGCACGCCTTCTCCACCAGAGCCATCCACGCGGGTCAGGACCCGGACCCGACGACCGGGGCGATCATCCCGCCGATCTATCAGGCGTCGACTCATGTGCAGGACGGCATCGGCGGATTCCGCGAGGGATACGAGTACAACCGGGCGGGCAACCCGACCCGCACGTCGCTCGAAACGCAGCTGGCCGCGCTCGAGGGCGGCGCGAGCGCCCTGTCGTTCGCCTCGGGGCTCGCCGCGGAAGACGCGCTGCTGCGCGGCATCCTGCAGCCGGGAGACCACGTGCTGCTGGGCAACGACGCCTACGGCGGCACCTACCGACTGCTCGCCAAGGTCTTCACCAAGTGGGGCGTCGAGACGACGACGGTCGAGCTGTCGGATCATGACGCCGTGCGTGCGGCGATCCGCCCGGAGACGAAGATCGTCTGGGTCGAGACGCCGAGCAACCCGCTGCTCAAGGTCGTCGACATCGCCGTCATCTCAGAGATCGCGCATGAGGGCGGCGCCATCGCGGTCGTCGACAACACCTTCGCCTCTCCGGCGCTGCAGCAGCCGCTGTCGCTCGGGGCCGACCTCGTCGTGCACTCGACGACCAAGTACCTCGGCGGGCACTCCGACGTCCTGGGCGGTGCGGTGATCTTCCGTGATGAGCGGTTCTTCGACGACGTGAAGTTCCAGCAGTTCGCCGTCGGCGCGGTATCGGCACCGCTGGACGCGTGGCTCACGACGAGAGGCATCAAGACCCTGGCGGTGCGCGTTCGCCAGCACTCCGAGAACGCGCAGGCGATCGCGGAGTGGGCGACCGCTCGCCCGGAGTTCGAGCGCGTCTACTACCCCGGTCTCGAGTCGCACCCCGGACACGAGATCGCCGCACGCCAGATGAGCGGGTTCGGCGGGATGCTGTCGTTCGGTCTCGCGGCCGGAGCGTCGGCAGCACGGGCGTTCGCCGAGTCGACCGAGCTGTTCCAGCTCGCCGAGTCGCTCGGCGGGGTCGAGTCGCTCATCGGGTACCCGCCGGATATGACGCACGCCTCGGTGCGCGGCACCGAGCTCGCCGTGCCTGAGAACGTGGTGCGGCTGTCCGTGGGCATCGAGGACGTCTCGGACCTCATCGCCGACCTCGAGCAGGGGCTCGACCGCGTCGGCTGATCCACCTCGGCTGATCCACCTCGGCTACCAACCGAACGGGGCGTCGGCGGCCGGCGTCGCGCGCCCACCGAACACCTGCATGCTCGAATGACGGATGCAGGTCGAGAAGGCGCCTTCTCGGCATCCATTCGTCATTTCGGCATGCATGTGCGTCTGCCTGCGGAGTGCGGCGCACTCGCGGCGGGCGGTAACATAGGGGTTTCGTCCGGGTCGAATCGATTCGACCCGATCCCCCTCGAACCTCGGAAGGACCGTCGTGCCCGACGCTCCACGCACTGACTCCATCCCCACGAAAACCGCGCCGGAGCGCACCGCCACCGGCAGCATCCGCGTCCCGTCGGCGACCGGCGCGATCCGCACCCTCGGATCCAACCCGGCGACCGCGCCGATCATGCTGCACCCCGGCGACTCGATCTCGAACCGCCGACGGATCCTCTACATCGTGCTCCTCGGCGCCCTCACGGCGCTCGGGCCGTTCACGATCGACCTGTACCTGCCTGCCTTCCCGGTGCTGGAGGAGGACTTCCAGACGACGGCCGCCGCGATCCAGCTGACCCTGACCGGCACGATGATCGGCTTCGCCCTCGGTCAGCTCGTGGTCGGACCCCTCAGCGACAAGGTCGGCCGGCGCGTGCCGCTCATCGCCGTCACCGCTCTGCACGTGCTCGCCAGCACTGCCGCCGCCCTCGCGCCGACTCTGCCGCTGCTGAGCGGCGCGCGCGTGTTCATGGGCATCGGCGCCGCGGCCGGAGGTGTCGTCGCGATGGCCATCGTGCGCGACCTGTTCGGCGGACGCCGCCTGGTGGTCATGCTGTCGCGGCTCGCGCTCGTCTCCGGAGTGGCTCCGGTGATCGCGCCGCTCATCGGCTCGTGGCTGCTGACCCTCATGCCCTGGCAGGGCATCTTCGTCGTGCTCGCGCTCTACGGCGTGGTGATGCTCATCTCGGCGATCATCTTCATCCCTGAGACCCTTCCCGTCGCCCGCCGCCAGGAGCGCGGGGGATCGACCGTCATGCAGCGCTACCGCTCGGTCTTCTCGGATCGCGTGTTCATCGGCGTGCTCATCATCGGCGGAATGACCTTCTCCGGCCTGTTCTCCTACCTCTCCGCCTCGCCGTTCCTCTTCCAGCAGACGCACGGTCTCGACGCGCAGCAGTACGGTCTGCTCTTCGCCGTGAACTCGCTCGGTGTGGTCGTCGGCGTTCAGACCGCGTCGCGGCTCGCCGCACGGTTCGGGCCGCAGTGGGTGATGGCCTACTCGACCGCGGTGCTGCTGCTGGCAGGAGCCGCGATCATCGTGACCGATCAGCTCGGCCTTGGCCTCTGGGGCACCGTGATCCCGCTGTTCGTCTTCATGACGGCGTGCGGCTTCACCTTCCCGAACGTGCAGGTGCTGGCGCTCGACCGTCACGGCAAGGCGGCGGGGACGGCGGCATCGGTGCTCGGCGCCGTGAACTTCGGCGTCGCCGGGCTCATCTCGCCGGTGGTGGGATGGGTCTCTCACGACGCCGGCATCACCGCGACGACCATGGCGTCGGTGATGGTCGGATGCGCCGCGATCGGGGTGCTGTCGCTCTGGCTGATCGTCCGCCCGCGCACCGTCGCGATGCTCACTCCCTGATCGCACAGCGATCGTCGGCCATGATGGGAACATGAATCGACGGATGCTGCTGTGGTGGGGTGTGGGGTGTCTCGCGATCGCCACGGGACTGGGCGCGCTGGTGGCCTTCGGGTTCGACACGACCCCGGGCTTCGACGCATGGTGGAACGACCTGGTCTCGGGCATCCGCTCCGATGGGATGATCACCTTCGCCTCGATCCTCAACGCCGTGGGCGGGGGCTGGATCGCCATCTACGCGATCCCGCTGCTCGTGATCCTGGCGTTCCTGCTGGCACGCAAGTGGCGCACGGCGGTCTTCACGGCAGTGTGCTTCATCGGCAGCGCCGCTGTCGTGCAGGTGCTCAAGCACGTGTTCGGGCGCGCGCGGCCCGAGGACATGCTGGTGGTCAGCGACTTCGGCTCGTTCCCCTCGGGGCACGCGGCCAACGCGGCGACCATCGCGATGGTCGCCTGGGTGCTGCTGCCCCGGGCATGGGTGGCGATCGTCGGCGCGCTGTGGATCGTCGCGATGGCGCTCTCACGCACCTTCCTCTCGGTGCACTGGGCGAGCGACACGCTGGGCGGTGCGCTTGTAGGAGTCGGTGTCGTGCTGGTGTTCGCGGCGTGGCTGCTGCCGTGGGTGCAGCGGCGCCGAGAAGTCGTGGCCGAGGCGCCGATAGGCTGAGTTCTCCGTTCGTCGAGGAGCACACCGTGTCACGAATCCGTCCCTATCGTCCCGCCGATCGCGATGCCATGTACGAGGTGTGCACGAGGACGGCGGATGCCGGAGAGGACGCCACCGGCATCCTCTCGGATGACCGGCTGTGGGGAGATCTGTTCGCCGTGCCCTACGCGGAGCGGCACCCGGATCTCGCGTGGGTCGTCGAGTCCGACGACGGCCGAGTGATCGGCTACCTCGTGGCCACCGATGACACCGAGGCATTCGCCGCCTGGTTCCACGACGAGTGGTGGCCGCCCCTCGAGGGTCGATACCCGCGCCCTCTCGAGACCGTCTCCCGCGAGGATCGGATGCTCTCGTACGGCTACGATCAGGCGCCCGGCCGCAGCCGCCACGCGGACGAGCATCCCGCGCATCTGCACATCGACCTGCTGCCGGAGACCCAGGGTCAGGGGCTCGGGCGTGCTCTCATCGAGACGCTGTTCGACGAGCTGAGGCGACGGGGAGTGCCCGGCCTGCATCTGGGGCTCGACCCGAAGAACACCGGAGCCGCGGCCTTCTACGAACGGCTCGGCATGATCCCTCTCGTGGAGGAGAACGGCGGCGCGAGCTTCGGGGTGCGGTTCGACGCTCGGTAGATCCGCTCGCCGGTGACGGCAGGACTCCGATGCTCGCTGCGCTCGCTTCTCCCCAAATCCCCAGTGCTCGATAAACGATGAAGGGCCCCCGCTGGCGCGGAGACCCTTCATCGTTTGGCGGTGACGGCGGGATTCGAACCCGCGGTTGCTTGCACAACACACGCTTTCCA
>CAUQIW010000028.1:0-11980 GCA_963518515.1 uncultured Microbacterium sp. | reverse complement strand
AGCTGTCCGTCGATGCTGAGGACGACGCCGTTCTTGATGTCTGCGGTAGATGCCATGCGCTGCGGGTTCCGTTTCGTGAGTCTGCGGGGCCGTGCACCCCCGGACAGAACCGGATGGGCCGACAGTCGATTCTAAGGGATGAGGGCTGCGAGCTGCCGCACGGCGTTCGCATAGCCGTCGACGCCCTCGCCGATCACGCGGACAGCGGCGACGTCATCGAGGTACGAGTGGTGCCGGAACTCCTCGCGCGCGTAGACGTCGGAGATGTGCACCTCGGCGAACGGCAGCGCCACGCCGGTGAGAGCGTCGCGCAGCGCGACGGACGTGTGCGTGAGCCCGCCCGGGTTGATGACGATCGCCGCGCAGTCGTCGCGGGCGGCGTGGATCGCGTCGATCAGCACGCCCTCGTGGTTGCTCTGCACGGCGCGCACCTCGAAGCCGATGGCCGCGGCCGCGTCCGTGACGAGCCTCTCGACGTCCGCCAGCGTCGCGGTGCCGTAGACCTCCGGCTCGCGGCTGCCGAGCAGATTGAGATTCGGTCCGTTCACGAGCAGGATGCGGCGGGTCATTCGCCGATCTCCTGATAGGCGGCGAACATCAGCGACTCATCCGGCGCCTGCAGGACGGTGGGCTTGGCGATGTCGTCGAGCAGGATGAACCGCAGCATCCCGCCGCGGCTCTTCTTGTCGCGCTGCATCGTCGCGAGCAGCTGCGGCCAGGCCCCCGCGCGGTACGACGTCGGGAGCCCGAGCGAGTCGAGGACGGTGCGATGGCGCTCGGCCACGGCGTCGGACAGACGCCCGGCGAGCCGGGAGAGCTCGGCCGCATACAGCATGCCGATCGAGACCGCGGCGCCGTGGCGCCAGCGGTAGCGCTCGGCGTGCTCGATCGCATGGCCGAGGGTGTGGCCGTAGTTCAGGATCTCGCGCTGACCCGCTTCGCGGAAGTCGTCGGAGACGACCTTCGCCTTCATGTCGATCGCGAGCTCGACCGCGCGGCGGAACTCCGTCGTCGTCGGGTCGACGGCACGTGCAGGATCGGCCTCGATGATGTCTAGGATCTCCGGCGCCCAGATGAACCCGGCCTTCACGACCTCGGCGAAACCGGCCGTGGCCTCGTTCGGGCTGAGACTGGAGAGCTCGTCCAGGTCTCCGACGACCGCTCGCGGAGCCCAGAACGCGCCGACGAGGTTCTTGCCCTCCGCGGTGTTGATGCCCGTCTTCCCTCCGACGGAGGCGTCGACGAGCCCGAGCACGGTGGTCGGCACCTGCACGAGCTGCACTCCGCGCAGCCAGGTGGCCGCCACGAATCCGGCGAGGTCGGTGACCGCGCCGCCGCCGTAGCCGACCACGGCGTCGGTGCGGGTGAAGTCGGCCTGTCCCATGACCTGCCAGCAGAATGCGGCGACCTCGACGCGCTTGCCCTGCTCGGCATCCGGCACCTCCGCGAGGAGCACCTCCCTGAGGCCGTTCTCGACATCGGCGAGCAGCCGGTCGCGCAGTTCGGCGGCACGGGCCGCAAGCGTCGGCGGGTGCACGACGAGAACCTTGCGAACGGCGGGGTCCAGAGCCGCCGACACGCGATCGAGGATGCCTCGTCCGATGGTGATGTCGTACGGGTTCTCGCCCGTGACGCTGATGGTGGTGGTGCTCATGCCTGTTCTCTCCTCCATGCGACTATTTCGTCGGCGATACGCTGCATGGGCCGCCGTGACGTGTCGAAGGTCACCGATGCCACCTCCTCGTACCAGCCCCGACGCTCCTCGAAGATCTGCACCCATCTGGCCACGGGGTCGGCTCCGGCCAGCAACGGTCGCCCGCCGCCCGCGATGCGATCCGCGACGGCGTCCGGCGAGACGGTGAGGAACACGACGTGCTGCTCGTGGAGTAGCGATCGAGTGCCCTCGTCGGTGACCGCGCCCCCGCCCAGTGAGAGCACTCCGCCCTCGCCGAGCGCGGCGGCGACGGCCTCGCGCTCCACGGCCCGGAAGTGCTGCTCGCCGTGCTCGGCGAAGAGCGCGGGGATGGGGCCGTGCTCGGCCGCGATCCGCTTGTCGGTGTCGACGAACGGCAGGTGCAACCGTCGTGCCACGCGACGGCCGACGCTGGTCTTGCCGGCGGCCATCGGGCCGACGAGCACCAGCGTGAGCGGCTCAGCCTCGCTCGTCATGCGCGATGAGAGCCGCCTCGGACGCAGGCGTCGTGCGCAGCTCGGCCGGGATCCCGTCGAGGTAGCTGTCGAGGTTGCGACGGGTCTCGCGGATGCTGTCGCCGCCGAACTTCTCGAGCACGGCATTCGCGAGCTCGATGGCGACCATCGCCTCTGCGACGACGCCCGCTGCGGGCACGGCGCACACGTCGGAGCGCTGGTGATGGGCGGTGGCGTCCTCGCCCGTCGCGACGTCGATCGTGCGCAGCGAGTGCGGAACCGTCGCGATCGGCTTCATGCCCGCACGCACGCGCAGCACCGTGCCGGTGGACATCCCGCCCTCGGTGCCGCCCGCGCGGTCGGAGCCGCGGGTGATGCCGCCGTCCGTGGCGAACAGCTCGTCGTGCGCCGCCGATCCGCGGCGCCTCGTGGTCTCGAAGCCGTCTCCGACCTCGACGCCCTTGATCGCCTGGATGCTCATGAGCGCCTGCGCGAGACGGGCATCGAGTCGACGGTCCCAGTGCACGTGCGACCCGAGCCCCGGCGGAAGTCCGTAGGCGAGCACCTCGACGATGCCGCCGAGGGTGTCGCCGTCCTTCTTCGCGTCGTCGACCTCGGCGACCATGCGCTCGGACGTCGCAGGGTCGAAGCACCGCAGCGGATCCGCGTCGAGGCGCTCGACGTCGTCGGGCGTCGGCAGTGCGGCGCCGTCCGGCACCCGCACCGGGCCGATCGACAGGGTGTGGCTGACGAGACGGATGCCGAGCTCGCCGAGGAACGATCGTGCGATCGCTCCCAGTGCGACGCGTGCGGCCGTCTCGCGCGCGCTCGCGCGCTCGAGGATGGGCCGCGCCTCGTCGAAGTCGTACTTCTGCATGCCCACGAGGTCCGCGTGACCGGGACGGGGACGCGTCAGCGGCGCGCTGCGACCGCGCGACCTGTCGGTCAGCTCGATCGGCTCGGGGTTCATGACCTCGATCCACTTCGGCCACTCGGTGTTGCCGATGCGCAGGGCGATCGGGCTGCCGAGGCTCTTGCCGTGGCGCACGCCGCCCGAGATCGTCAGCTCGTCCTGCTCGAACTTCATGCGCGACCCGCGCCCGTAGCCGAGCTTGCGACGCGCGAGGTCGGCCTGGATGGCCTCGGAGGACACCGGGACGCCCGAGGGCAGACCCTCCATGACGGCAATGAGTTCTGGACCGTGCGATTCGCCGGCCGTGAGCACGCGGAGCATTGCTCCAGTCTCCCATGCGTTTCGTGCCCCGCCGCGCCGCATGTCGCCGAGAGGCTAGAGAACGGCGCGCATCGCCGCGAGCACCGCATCCTCGTCGGGCAGTCGCACCAGGGGGTCGCCGTGACGGAAGATGCGGATCTGGCGCACGGCTTGGTGCAGCAGCATCCCGAGACCCGACACGGCGTCGCCGTCCGACCACTGCGATGCGAGCGCCGACGGCCACGGCGAATAGGCCACGTCGAAGAGCACTCCCCCGTTCGCGGCGAGGCGCTCCGCCACGTCGGCGTCGAGCGCCGATCCGCTGGGCAGAGTCGCCACCGTCAGATCGACCGGCTCGGCCGGTGCCTCCAGCGTCTCGATCCTCGTGCGCATCTGCAGGCGCTCACCGAGCACGAGGAGCCCCGCGGCCCGCTCGGGCCTTCTCGCGCGCACCTCGACGGTGTGCGCCCCCATCTCGGCTGCCGCCACGAGAGCGGATGCCGCGGTGGCGCCGGCACCGAGGATCCGGACGCTCCGCAGCGCGGTCGTCCCGCGCTCGGCCAGCGCATCGATGATCCCGCCGACGTCGGTGTTGAATCCCAGGACCCGATCGCCGAGGGCGAGGGTGTTCACCGCGCCCGTCAACTCGGCGTGACGATCGACGACGTGCGCGACACGATGGGCGTGCTCTTTGAGCGGCATCGTCAGCGAGAGCCCGCGCCACGTGTCGTCGAGCGAATCGAAGGCCTCGGCGAACCCGTTCTCATCGACCTGTCGACGCGTGTACTGCCAGTCGAGACCGAGCACGGCGTACGCCGCGGCATGCAGCTGCGGTGACCGGGAGTGGGCGATCGGGTCTCCCCAGACCGCCAGGTGGCGACGCGTCATCCGGCCGAGCAGCCCCCGTCGGGGTTCTCCTGGCACCACTGCTCCCACTTCTCGACGCCCTGCAGATGCTCCTCGTACGTGTCGGAGAACTGCGTCTCCCCCGTCGCGAGGTTGATCGTGACGAAGTAGAGCCAGGTGCCGTCTGCCGGGCTCATCGCCGCCTTGATGGCCGCATCGCTCGGGCTCGCGATCGGGGTGGCGGGGAGTCCGGTGTTGACGTAGGTGTTCCACGGGTTCGGATCGGCGAGAGCCTCCGCCGAACTCGAGACGACGCCCTCGTGCAGAGACCCGTACCCGTACTGCGCGGTCGAGTCCATCTGCAGCTTCATGTCGATGTCGAGGCGGTTCTGGATCACCCTCGAGACCTTGTCGAAGTCGGCGGTCAGACCCTCGCGCTGGATGATCGATGCGATGGTGAGGATGCGCTGAGCGTCCTCCGCCGGCACGCCGGCGGCATCGAGCGACTCGCGGGTGCGATCGACCATGCGCTGGATCACCTGAGGCGCGGTGACGCCCGGATCGAACGTGTAGACGGCGGGGAACAGCCATCCCTCGAGGCTGTCGGCGGTCACGCCATAGGCCGCGGGGCCCTGGTCGATGGCCGCCTGCAGGTCTTCGATGGGCATGCCGAGCGACTCGGCGATCGACGGCAGCGACGACTCGATCGTCGCCCCTTCCGACACGCTGGCGGAGTTCTCCAGCTTGTTCTCGGGATTGCGCAGCGCGTCCAGCGCCGCGGCCGCCGTCATCTTCTCCTGCAGCCGATAGATGCCGGGATAGAAGGTGACGGCGATGCCCTCTTCGACGATGTAGTCGTAGAAGACGTCCTCCGTGCGCGTGACACCGGCGTCGTGCAGTGCAGCTGAGACGGGACGCCCCGTGTCGCCGGAGCTGACGGTGACGAGCACCTCTCCGGTCGCGAGTCCCGGTTCCCAGTCATCCGGCTCGCCCCAGCCCATCACATCGCTGATCTGCTCGCTGTACGTGTTCCAGACGAAGGCTCCGGCGGCGACGATGCCGCCGATCACGGCGAGCACGATGATGAGCGCGACGAGGCATCCTCTCCGACGCTTCTTCTTCGGCGCCTTGCGCCCGCCGCCATCCTCGGGCGGGTTGTGGAAGAGATCCTCGAGGCGTCCTGCTCCCGCGCCTGCGGATGCGGGAGCGGACGCGACGGGTCGGTCCGACGACGATGGCGACGATGCCGCACCGCTCGTCGACTCAGAGGGTCTCGAATCCGCGCCACCGGCAGCGGACCCTGGAGGGACGGACCCGACGGCGGTCGGCTCCGCGTCTCCTCGGACAGGCGTGAGCCGGCGCTCGGAGACCGGGTCGGCCGTCGACGGCCCCCGCACTTCTCCTGCATCGCTCGTCGACGATCGATCAGAGACGCCTGCGGGGGCGGCGGCGTTCGTCGACGCGCCGTCATCGCGGCGCTCCGCCTCGGGATCCTCGCTCGGACGCATCGGGGATCCCGACGCCTCGCGAGCGGCTCTGCGCGATCCGGGCGGCGGCGGAGTGTTGTCCACCGTGGGGATCTGCTGGTTGGGGTCGGGAAGGTTCTCGAACAGGTCGCCGAGTCTGGCGTCCGGATCGTGCTGGGGGGAAGCACTCTCGCGTTCGGACATTGTCAGGGGGACTCCTCATCGAGCGGAATCGTGGCTCCGGGCGGGTTACCGGTGCTCTTCTCGGTGTCGATCGCCTGCTGCAGGAGGACCACGGCGGCGATCTGATCCACAATGCTACGAGAGTTCTTCTGGGTTCTGCCCGAAGAACGCAGTGCGGCGTGTGCGGTCACGGTGCTGAGACGCTCGTCGACGAGGCGGACGACGACCCCCGTCCTCGCCTGGAGCGCCGCACCGAACTCGCGGGAATCGGTGGTCGAGGCGGTGTCAGCCCCGCGCAGGTTCACCGGCAGCCCGACGACGAACTCGATCGGCTCGTACTCCGCGGCGATGACCGCGAGCCGGTCGATCGCCGCATCGGAGCGCTGCACCGTCTCCACGGGCACGGCGAGCATGCCGTCGGGATCGCATCGAGCGACGCCGATGCGCGCTCGCCCGACGTCGATCCCGAGCCGCACGCCGCGGCGGAAGCCGCTCACGCTGCCTGGAGCTCCTGGGCGATGGCCTCGAGCGCCGCGGCGAGAGCCCCGACGTCGGCGCCGCCGCCCTGGGCGATGTCATCGCGACCGCCGCCGCCGCCGCCGAGCACCCCTGCCGCGCGCTTCGCCAGCGCGCCAGCCTTGGCTCCGGCGAGACGGGCCGCATCGTTGGTCGCCACGACCACGACGGGGCGTCCGTTCACGACCGCGCCGAGAGCGACCACGGCCGCGTCCGATGCGAGACGGTCACGCACGCCGAGCACGAGCTCGCGCACATCGTCGGCCGATGCCGCATCGCCGAGCGACTGCGCGGCGACGAGGAACGACCCGACACGGCGCGCGCTCTCGGCGATCGCCGGCACCTGGCCAGCGCGCTCCTTGGACTCGAACTGGGCGATGCGCTTCTCCGCCGTCTTGAGGCTGGACGACAGATCGGCGATGCGCTCGACCAGCTGGTCGCGCGGTGTCTTCAACGATGCCGTCAGCTGCGAGACGAGTGCGCGCTCGGCCGCGAGCTCGCGGAAGGCATCCTGCCCGACGAGGGCCTCGATGCGGCGGTTCGACGCCCCGACCGACGACTCGCCGACGACGCTGACGATGCCGATCTCCGCGCTCGTGTTCACGTGGGTGCCTGCGCAGAGCTCGCGCGACCAGGGGCCCCCGATGTCGACCATCCGCACGACATCGCCGTACTTCTCGCCGAAGAGGGCCATGGCGCCCGCCTCCTTCGCCTCGTCGAGCGAGACGATCCTGGTGGTGACCTCCAGGGCGTCCTGCACGGCGCGGTTGGCGATCTCCTCGATCTCGGTGCGGGTGTCGGTCGACAGAGCCTGCGACCAGGCGAAGTCGAAACGCATGTATCCGGCCCGGTTCAGAGAGCCGGACTGCGTGGCGGTCGGGCCGAGGGTGTCGCGCAGGGCCGCGTGCACGAGGTGCGTGGCCGAGTGCGCCTGCCGCGCCGCGCGACGGTTCGCCGCGTCGACGATCGTGGTCGCCGCGTCGTCCACGGCCACCACTCCGCGCGTGACCTCGACGGTGTGGCTGATGAGGCCGGCCACCGGCTTCTGCACGTCGAGGACATCGAGCTCGAACCCGGGCCCGACGATGACGCCCTTGTCGGCGACCTGTCCGCCGGACTCGGCGTACAGCGTGGTCTCGGCGAGGACGATCTCGGCGATCTGGCCCTCCGAGGCGCTGCGCACGAGCTGTCCGTCGACGAGGATCCCGAGGATGCGCGAGTCGACCTCGAGCTCTGTGTACCCGTCGAAACCGGTCTCGCCCAGCGCTCGCAGGTCGCGGTACACCGAGACGTCGGCGAGCTGACGCTTGCGGTTGCGCGCATCGGCCTTCGCGCGCGTGCGCTGCTCCTGCATGAGCGTGTCGAAGGCCGCGCGGTCGACCTCGAGGCCGGCCTCCTCAGCCACTTCGAGCGTGAGATCGATCGGGAAGCCGTAGGTGTCGTGCAGCAGGAAGGCCTCCGGTCCGCTGAGCGCGGTGCCTCCGCCCTTCTTCGTCTCGTCGAGCGCGAGGTCGAGGATCGTCGATCCCTGCGCGAGCGTGCGCCGGAAGGTCTCCTCCTCCGCGAACGCCGATGCGGAGAGAGAGGCCCACTCGGTCTCGAGCACGGGGTACGCCGACTTCATCGCGTCGCGCGAGGTGGCGAACAGCTCGGGGAAGACCGGCTCGTCGACGCCCAGCAGCCGCATCGCACGCACGGTGCGACGCATCAGACGGCGAAGGATGTAGCCCCGTCCCTCGTTCGAGGGACGCACGCCGTCGGACAGCAGCATGAGCGAGGAGCGCACGTGGTCGGCGATGACGCGGAAACGCACGTCGTCCTCATGGACGGCGCCGTAGCGTCGGCCGGAGAGCTCCACGGCGCGGTCGAGCACCGGACGCACTTGGTCGGTCTCGTACATGTTCTCGACGCCCTGCTTGAGGAACGCGACGCGCTCCAGACCCATGCCGGTGTCGATGTTCTTCTGGGGCAGCTCCCCCACGATGTCGAACTCGGTCTTGCCACGGACGTTCTCGATGAAGTCCTGCATGAACACGAGGTTCCAGATCTCCAGGAAGCGCGAGTCGTCGGCCGCCGGGCCGCCATCTCGGCCGTACGCGGGCCCGCGGTCGAAGAAGATCTCCGAGTCGGGCCCGCCGGGGCCCGGCTGACCGGTGTTCCAGTAGTTGTCCGCGCGACCGAGTCGCTGGATGCGCTCCGGCTTGAGCCCGATGATGTCGCGCCAGATGGCCTCGGCCTCGTCGTCGGTCTCGTAGACGGTGACCCAGAGGTCCTTCTCGTCGAAGGCGAATCCGCCGTCGGCCTCCGAGCTCGTCAGCAGCTCCCAGGCGTAGCGGATCGCACCTTCCTTGAAGTAGTCGCCGAACGACCAGTTGCCCATCATCTGGAAGAAGGTGCCGTGGCGGGCGGTCTTGCCGACCTCCTCGATGTCGTTCGTGCGGATGCACTTCTGCACGTCGGCGATGCGCGGATGCGGCGACGGCACGACCCCGGTGAGATACGGGATGAACGGCACCATGCCGGCCACGGTGAACAGCAGAGAAGGATCCTCACTGATCAACGACGACGAGGGGACGATGACGTGGTCGTTCTTCTCGAAGTAGTCGAGATACCGCTGCGCGATCTCCGCAGTTTTCATAGGGGTGCCAGGTGTCCTTGCGTGCAGGGTGGAAAGGGGCGGCGGATGCCGCGGATGTCAGTCGTCGGCGGGATCCGTGAGCCGCGCCTGCTGCTCGCGATACGAGTCGCCGATGATGCCGGTGAACTCGTTGATCCGGGCGTCGACCTCGGCGAGGATGTCGTGACCGCGCGGGTCCTTGTTCATGAAATGAGCGACGACGAAGCCGCCGATCACGCCGATCAGGAACCACCGCATGCTCTTCATGTCGTCATCCTTGCCCTAAACCCGCGACGGCGGGGTGTCTTCATCGTATGCGGAAACGACAGAAGGCGTCGGGTGAAACCCGACGCCTTCTGCCATGGACTCCTGTGTTCCCGTGCTTCGACGGGAACAGGAACCGGGTCCTTCGTCAGCGAGCCGCGTAGTACTCGACGACGAGCTGCACTTCACAGGTCACGGGGACCTCGGCGCGCTTCGGACGACGGACCAGACGCGACTGGAGCTTGTCGAGCTCGACCTCGAGGTAGCCGGGAACGGGAGGCAGAACCTCGGCGTGACCGCCGGCGGCTGCGACCTGGAAGGGCTCGGTGCCCTCGCTCTTGGCCTTGACGTGGATGAGCTGACCCGGCTTCACGCGGAAGGACGGGCGGTCGACGAGCTGACCGTCGACGAGGATGTGACGGTGCACGACGAGCTGACGAGCCTGCGCGGTGGTGCGGGCGAAGCCCGAACGCACGACGAGGGCGTCGAGACGCATCTCGAGGAGCTCGACGAGGTTCTCACCCGTCAGACCCTCGGTGCGGCGGGCCTCGTTGAAGGTGTTGCGCATCTGCTTCTCGCGGATGCCGTACTGCTCGCGCAGACGCTGCTTCTCACGCAGACGCACCGCGTAGTCGCTGTCGGTCTTGCGCTTCGTGCGGCCGTGCTCGCCCGGAGCGTAGGGACGCTTCTCGAGGTAGCGCGCGGCCTTCGGGGTGAGCGGGATGCCGAGGGCACGGCTCAGACGTACCTTGCGGCGGTCCTGGGACTTCGTGGTCACGAAGTGTTCCTTCCGATGACGTGGTCGCGTCTCTCGCGACTCACGGACGTATCGTCCGCGTTCTTCCTTGGAGCGCACGCCGGGGCGCCAGCAAGGTGGGGTGTGAACGAGGAGATGCCCGAAAACTCGGTTTCGAGCCGATCCAGTCTAACAGATGCGGATCAGCGGCCGTCGAGGATGCGACGGATGCGCTCGAGACGCGCCGAGATGTCGCGCTCAGCGCCGAGGTTCTTGGGCTCGTAGTACCGCTTTCCCTGCAGCTCGTCCGGCAGATACTGCTGCGGCAGGATGCCGAACTCGCTGTCGTGCGGATAGACGTACCCTCGGCCGTGTCCGAGCCGCTTGGCGCCCGGGTAGTGGGCGTCTCGCAGGTGCAGGGGGACCCGTCCGAATCCGCCGGCCCTGATGTCGGCGATCGCCGCGTTGATGCCCTCGTACGCGGCGTTCGACTTTGCCGTCGTCGCGAGGTAGACGGTGGCCTCGGCGAGGGGGATGCGCCCCTCGGGCATGCCGATGAAGGCCACCGCGTCGGCGGCCGCGACGGCGATCGCGAGTGCCTGAGGATCGGCGAGCCCGACGTCTTCCGAGGCGGAGATCACCAGGCGTCGTGCGATGAAACGGGGATCCTCACCCGCCTCGATCATGCGTGCGAGGTAGTGCAGCGCCGCATCGGGGTCTGAGCCGCGTATCGACTTGATAAAGGCGCTGATGACGTCGTAGTGCTCGTCGCCCTGGCGGTCGTAGCGCAGGAGCGCCTTGTCGACGGCCTGCGCGATGTCATCGGCGGTGACCTCCGGGGCGCCGTCGCCCTCGCCGTTCGACATCGCCACCGCTGCGCCCGCCTCGAGGCCGGTGAGCGCGCGTCGTGCATCGCCGGAGGCGAGTCGGATGAGCGAGGCCCGAGCATCGTCGGCCAGCGTCACGGCGCCGTTCAGCCCTCGCGCGTCGGACACCGCCCTGTCGACGAGCACGCCGATGTCATCGTCGGTCAGCGGCTGCAGGGTGAGCAGGAGCGACCGGGAGAGCAGCGGCGAGATCACCGAGAACGACGGATTCTCGGTGGTCGCGGCGATGAGGATCACCCAGCCGTTCTCCACTCCGGGGAGAAGCGCGTCCTGCTGCGCCTTCGTGAAGCGATGGATCTCGTCGAGGAAGAGGATCGTCGTCTGCCCGTAGAGGTCGCGTTGGGTGATCGCCTCCTGCATCACCTCTCGCACGTCCTTCACCCCGGCGGTGATGGCCGAGAGCTCGACGAATCTGCGGCCGGACGACCGGGCGATCGCCTGGGCCAGCGTCGTCTTGCCTGTACCGGGCGGCCCCCACAGGATGATCGACACCGCCCCGGGCGATGTCGCGTCCGGGTCGGCCAGCGCGACGATCGGCGAGCCTGCGCGCAGCAGGTGCTTCTGCCCCGCGACCTCCGCGAGCGAGACGGGGCGCATGCGCACGGCGAGCGGCGTCTGCCCGGAGAGCAGTGCGGATGCGGAGGTCATCCCTCCAGGCTAACGCCGGGCGCCGACAGTCGGCGTGGCGGCGGGGCACGTCGGCGACTGTAGGCTTTCGGACGGTGCACATCCACGTCCTCGAGACGTCTTTCACTCACGCCCATCAAGGGAGAACGCCATGGCCGGACGCGGGTCCAAGAACGCCCAGCAGGCGCGTACCGACGCAGAGCGCGCACGACTGCACGCCGCCCGCAGAGACTGGCACGACGGACGCATCCGGCGCAGGAGCCGGGACAACGTCGTCGCCGTCGTCGTGGGCGTGCTGATCATCGCGGGGGCGGTGGTGAGTCAGGTGATGCATGCCCAGGCCACCCAGCCCGAGCCGGCGCCCACCCAGACTGTGGAACCGACCGACGCCCCTGCGCCCACCGACGCCCCCGCCGAGTGAGTCTCCGACCCGCGCGGCACGTTTCGTCTCGGTGCTTCGCTCCTCGCTCAACGAAC
>CAUQIW010000027.1:0-15096 GCA_963518515.1 uncultured Microbacterium sp. | reverse complement strand
GTGGTGGCATCATGAGCGCCACCCTGGGTACCCTGCTGCACGAGCTGCAGCCGGATTGGAAGATCGTCGCCTTCGAGCGACTCTCCGATGTGGCGCAGGAGTCGTCGAACCCGTGGAACAACGCGGGCACCGGCCACGCAGCCCTCTGCGAGCTCAACTACATGCCGCAGCAGAAGGATGCTCCGCTCGACCCGTCGAAGGCCGTCTCGATCAACGAGCAGTTCCAGCAGAGCCGTCAGTTCTGGTCGTCTCTGGTCGATCGGGGCGTGCTCGACGCTCCCTCGACCTTCATCAACGCGACCCCGCACATGACATTCGTGCGTGGTGAGAAGGACGTCGCCTACCTCAAGAACCGCTACGAGGTACTGAAGCAGCAGCCGCTGTTCGACGGCATCGAGTACAGCGACGATTCGCGCGTCATCAACACCTGGGCGCCGCTGCTCATGCAGAAGCGACGCAAGGGCGAGCCGTTCGCCGCCACCCGGGTTCCTGCTGGCACCGACGTCGACTTCGGCGCGCTCACCCACCAGCTGTTCGACCACCTGACGAAGTCGGGTGTCTCTCTGCGCACGAACCACGAGGTCCGTTCGCTGAAGAAGCAGAAGGACGGCGACTGGCTCGTCAAGTACCGCACGACCGTCGGACGCACGCCGAGCGAGATCAAGGCCCGCTTCGTCTTCGTCGGTGCCGGCGGCTGGGCTCTCAAGCTGCTGCAGCGCTCCGGCATCCCCGAGATCAAGGGCTATGGGGTCTTCCCGATCGGCGGGCAGTTCCTCAAGACGAGCAACCCCAAGGTCGTGGAGCAGCACAAGGCCAAGGTGTACTCGCAGGCCTCTGTCGGCGCGCCGCCCATGTCGGTTCCCCACCTCGACACCCGAGTGGTCGACGGCGAGGCATCGCTCATGTTCGGGCCGTTCGCCACGTTCAGCCCGAAGTTCCTCAAGCACGGATCGATGCTCGACATCGTGACCCAGGTGCGGCCGCACAACCTGTGGCCCATGCTGCGCGTCGCCTTCGCGAACCCCGACCTGATCACGTACCTGGTCGGCGAGCTGATGAAGAACCATGCCAAGAAGGTCGACAGCCTGCGCACGTTCATGCCGACGGCGAAGGATGAGGACTGGACGCTCATCGATGCGGGGCAGCGCGCGCAGGTGATGAAGAAGGACCCCAAGAAGGGTGGCATCCTGCAGTTCGGCACCGAGGTCATCTCGTCGGCCGACGGCTCGATCGCAGGTCTCCTGGGTGCCTCTCCCGGAGCGTCGACCGCGGTGCCGATCATGCTCGATCTGCTCAAGAAGTGCTTCCCCGAGCAGTACGAGGGCTGGGAGCCCGAGCTCCGCGAGCTCATCCCGACGTTCGGCGAGCGGTTGAACACGAACCCCGAGCTCGCCGAGAAGTCGACCGCGGCGACCGCCTCGGTGCTCGGCATCAACGAGTAGCGGCCGGTGGCGAAGCTCTACTTCCGCTACGGCGCGATGAACTCGGGCAAGTCCACCTCTCTGCTCCAGGCGGCCTACAACTACGAGGAGCGCGGGCAGCACGTTCTGCTCGCCAAGCCCGCGATCGACACCAAGGGCGCGTCGCAGATCGACAGTCGACTGGGGATGACCAGGGAGGTCGACTTCCTCATCGAGGGCGATGCCGACGCGCGCGAGCTGTTCGCCGCGCGCAGCGACGGCGCGGACATCGCCTGTCTGCTCATCGACGAGGCGCAGTTCCTCACCGCCGAGCAGGTCGACGATCTCTTCCGGATCGCGGTGGACGACGGCATCCCCGTGATCGCCTACGGCATCCGCAACGACTTCCGCACGCACGCCTTCCCCGGCTCCGCTCGCCTGCTCGCCATCGCGCACTCTCTCGAGGAGCTCAAGACGATCTGCCGGTGCGGACGCAAGGCCGTGTTCAACGGGCGTGTGATCGGCGGACGGTTCGTCTTCGACGGAGACCAGGTAGCGATCGACGAGGGGGCCGGCGGCGCATCCGCCCCTGAGGTGACCACCTACGAGTCGCTCTGCGGGGCGTGCTACCTGCAGGAGTCCGGCGGGCGTCTGGGCTGAGCTCGCGCTCGCCGTCGTGAGCCGCTCACCGCACGCCGCTTCTCCATAACTCCGGAGATAGCGACCGTCCGCCGCTGCCCGGTGCCGTTCGTGCACCATCCGGGCCGCATCTCCGGAGTTGTGGATCAGGATTGCGTGGTCTGACCACACGTGGTACTGTGGTCAGACCACAGCCCGACTATCGACGAGGAGAGCGGATGACCGCGCAGCCCGCGCGCACCTGGCGCCTCGTGCTCGAGCACATCGAACGCGACCTGCTCGACGGGCGCATAGGTCCAGGAGACCGGCTCGCCTCCGAACGCGATCTCGCCGCGGACCTCGGAGTGGGTCGTTCCAGTGTTCGGGAGGCTCTACGGGTCCTCGAGGTCCTCGGCCTCATCCGCACGGCGACCGGATCGGGACCGCAGTCCGGTGCGATCGTGATCGCGACTCCCACCGGCGGGATGTCCATGCTGCTGCGTCTGCAGGTCGCCGCCCAGGGCTTCCCCCTCGAGGACGTCGTGCAGACCCGTTTGGTGCTCGAGGATGCCGTCGTCGCCGCCCTCGCCGCGAAGGACTCGGCCGATCGTGATCTGGCCGCCGCTCATCGTGTGCTCGCGGCGATGGATGACCCGGCGCTGACCCCGAGCGAGTTCCTCGTGCTCGATGCCCAGCTACACCTCGCGCTCGCGGAGTCGAGCGGCAACACGGTCGTCGCCGCCATGATGACCGGACTCCGCACGGCCGTCGAGTCGTACGTGCAGGAGGGGGCCGCCGCCATCGCCGATTGGGAGGCGATGGCCGCGCTGCTGCGAGCCGAGCACCGCGCGATCATCGACGCCATCGACAGCGGCGATGCCGAGACCGCCCGCTCTCGAGTGCACGCGCACATCACCGACTACTACACCGCGGCGGGGCTGACCCGCAGCGCTCGTCCCACCCCCTGAAAGGACACGCCATGGTTCAGCGCCAGCTGCCCAATCCCGCAGAGCTGCTCGAGCTGATGAAGTTCAAGAAGCCCGAGCTCGACGGGCGCAAGCGCCGCCTCAGCGCCGCGCTCACGATCGACGATCTGCGCATCATCGCGAAGCGCCGCACGCCGAAGGCTGCGTTCGACTACACCGACGGTGCGGCCGAGGGCGAGCTCTCGCTCACCCGTGCGCGCCAGGCGTTCCAGGACGTCGAGTTCCACCCGGGAATCCTCCGCCCTGCGCCCGACGTCGACACCTCCGTCGACATCCTCGGCGGGCCGTCGGCGCTGCCGTTCGGCATCGCGCCCACCGGGTTCACGCGTCTCATGCAGACCGAGGGCGAGACCGCGGGAGCCGGGGCTGCGGCCGCTGCCGGCATCCCCTTCACGCTGTCGACTCTCGGAACCACCTCGATCGAGGACGTGAAGGCGGCCACCCTTCGAGAGCCTCAGGGGCCGGTTCCCGGCAGGAACTGGTTCCAGCTGTACGTCATGCGCGATCGGGAGATCTCCTACGAGCTCACGCGTCGAGCAGCGGCCTCGGGCTTCGACACCCTGCAGTTCACGGTCGACACCCCCGTCGCGGGTGCGCGACTGCGCGACAAGCGCAACGGGTTCAGCATCCCGCCGCAGCTCACGCTGGGCACGATCATCAACGCCATCCCGCGCCCGTGGTGGTGGTATGACTTCCTCACCACGCCCAAGCTCGAGTTCGCCTCGCTGAGCACCACCGGCGGCACTGTGGGCGAGCTGCTGGACGCCGCGATGGATCCGACCATCAGCTACGACGACCTCGCGGTCATCCGCGACATCTGGCCGGGGAAGATCGTGATCAAGGGCGTGCAGAACGTCGAGGATTCCGTGCGCCTGCGGGATGCCGGAGTCGACGGCATCGTCCTCTCCAACCACGGCGGTCGTCAGCTCGATCGCGCGCCCATCCCGTTCCACCTGCTGCCCGAGGTGCGCGCGGCGGTCGGCGACGACTTCACGGTGATGATCGACACCGGCATCATGAACGGCGCCGACATCGTCGCCGCGGTCGCGCTGGGAGCGGACTTCACCCTGATCGGCCGCGCATACCTGTACGGCCTGATGGCAGGCGGACGTCAGGGTGTCGATCGGACCATCGAGATCCTCCGCACCGAGATCGAGCGCACCATGCGTCTGCTCGGCGTCGCCTCGCTCGCAGAGCTCGAGCCGGCGCATGTCACGCAGCTGACGCGACTGGTGCCGGTGTCGCGCGCCGCCTCCGAGGCCGTGGTGCGCTGACAGCTGCGCAGGGGAGATGGGCCCGATCGTCCTCGGGCTCATCTCCGCCGCCGTTCCGGCGGTGGCTCAGAGGGTCTCGAGCAGCTCGTCGAGCTTGGCGGCCGTGTCCTCCCAGCCGTCGACGGCCACGGAGCGCACGCCCAGCGCGAGCACGGGGTAGTCATTGCCGCCCTCGTCGAGGCGGTCGCCGTAGAACAGCATCGACGTCAGCGGGATGCCGGTGTGATCGACGAGCTGCCGCATGCCGTAGGCCTTGTCGATGCCGGCCTGAGTGATGTCGATCGACGTCGAACCGCCGGAGCGCACCTCGAGTCCGGGCAGGCGAGGAGCGACCGCAGCCCGCAGCGCCTCGCGCTTCGCGCCGGTCGGGTCCCAGTCGTGCTTCGCGTCGCGGGGAGCCTTCTGTCCGAGGGCCGAGAACGTGATCTGCGAGCCGCGGTCCTCGAGGATGTCGCCCCACGGCTCGGCCTCCCAGAGCCCGAGCCGCTCGGCCTCCTCGCGAAGCGCGAGGAGGGCGTCGGCCTTCTGCTCTGCGCTGAGGTCGTGCGCGTACAGCGGCTCGAAGTCCGTGCCGTTGTGGCGCAGGTAGCGGGTGCCGCAGGTGGGCAGCAGATGCAGGCGCGCGACCACGGCCGGGTCGGCGTCACCCAGCTGCGCGATGACCTGGGAACGGAACTGCGCCTCGTTGCCGCCGGAGATGATCGCGACGTCGACCTTCGAGAGCAGCGCGAGCAGCTGATCGGCGATCCGACCGCTGATCGCGCCCTTCGACGGGGCGAGGGTGTCATCGAGATCGAAGGCGACGAGGGCAGGCGAGTTCATGATGCTTCCAGGGTACGGGGCGGTGGCTGAGAGGTGCGCGGGGCGAACAGCAGAGTGCAGGTGATGGCGATGAACACCCCGATGATCGCGCCGCCGGAGTTCGCGACGACGTCGGTGACGGTCGCCGCGCGGTGGGGAAGCGCGAAGCGCTGGGCGAGCTCGATCGCGAGCGAGACGGCAGGGCCGATGACGAAAGCGAGCGGCCACAGGCGGCGGGGGAGGAGCAGGAAGGCGAGAACGCCGACCGGCACGAAGACCAGCACGTTAGCGATGATCTCCAGGCGGGTGAAGTCCAGCGACTCCCACCCCAGACGGTGGACGGTCGAGAGCACGAGATCGAGGAGATTGGGCATCGAGTTCTCGACACGAGACGGGGTCAGGGTGAGAAGGGCGAGCCCGGCGAGAAAAGGGAGGCCGAGCATGAGCGCGACGCCCTTCGTGACGCGACGCGGGGGAGGGAGCAGGCGGCTCATGCTGTCCTCTTTCGCTTGAGTCCCTGTACACGGAAGGCCGCCCGTGAGGGCGGCCTTCCGTTGTCACTGGTCGGGGTGACAGGATTTGAACCTGCGACCTCTTCGTCCCGAACGAAGCGCGCTACCAAGCTGCGCCACACCCCGTTTGCAACCCTCCGAGTCTACAGCGAAATCGCCGCAGCGCCGAATCGGGGCCTCATGCGCGTGCCGTCAGGGTCAGCAGCGTCGCCTCCGGGCGGCACGCGAAACGCACGGGTGCGTAGATGGAGTGTCCGCAGCCCGCGCTGACGTTCAGCGGCACCGTGCGAGCGCCGTGCGACCAGGTGCTCAGCCCCTTGGCCTGCTTCAGGGGGATGTCGCAGTTCGCGACCAGAGCGCCGTACCCGGGTAGGCAGACCTGTCCACCGTGCGTATGACCGCCGAAGACGGCGTCGGCACCCAGATCGACGAACCCGTTCAGCACGCGCTGATACGGCGCGTGGGTCACTCCGATCACCGAGCTTCCGGCATCCCGGCGTCCCAGTCCGTCTATCGCCGCAGGCAGGTCTTCGAGCCTGTCCCAGTCGCGGTGCGCATCGCTGACGCCGAACAGATTGACCGGGTTGCCGGCGACCGTCATCCGCTGGGCCGTGTTGTTCAGGCTCTTCCAGCCGAGCTCGTCGGTGAAGAAGGCATCCATCGCATCGGTGTCGAGCAGCGTCGGCTCGCGGTGACGCTGTGACGGACCGGAGAAGTAGCGCAGCGGGTTGCGAGGGGAGGGCCCGTTGACGTCGTTGGACCCGTGCACGAACACACCGGGAATGCCGGCGAGCGGCTCGAAGGCGCGGCGGATGCCGTCGAGCCCGTCGCGGTGGCCCAGGTTGTCTCCCGTGTTGACGATCAGGTCGGGTTCGAGCTGCGCGAGCGAGGCCAGCCAATCCTGTTTGCGGTGCTGCCACGGGGCCATGTGGGCATCCGACACGTGCAGCACCCTGATCGGTGCGGAGCCGGGGGCGAGAGCGGATGCCGTCGCCTCGCGCACCGTGAACAGGTAGCGCTCGATGCCGATGCCCCACACCGCGGCCGCAGCGCCAGCGGCCCCCACCGCGCCGAGCGCGATGAGGGCCGGATGCGCCGTGCGAGATGACGTCACTTGCAGGTGACCGAGATCGCCGTGGCGCGGTTCGTGGCCGTGCCCGCGGGCGGATCCGTGCTGGTCACCGTGGCATTGCTCGGGTTGCACGAGGTGTCGAAGGCGATCGACGAGAACCCGGCACCGAACAGGGCGCTCTGCGCGTTGGAGCGCGACTGCCCAGTGACGTCGGGAACCGTCGTCCCCTGCCCGTTGCTCGGCGAGATCGTCACGGTCGCGCCGCTCGCCGCCTCGCCAGACGGGTCCTGGGCGACGATGACGTCACCCGCGGGGCCGTCCACCGGTGCGCCGACGACGACCTGGAACTCGGCATCCGTCAGCGTCTGCGTCGCCTGGGCGACCGTCATGCCGATGACGCTGGGGACCGCGGTCATGATCTGACGGCTGAGGTTGTTGTCGGGAGCGGGGAACGGGTCGCCGCCGTAGATGTCGTTCGCCGTGCGCTGCATCGTCTTGGCCAGCGTGTAGCGCATCTCGTTGAGCGCGGTGCCGCCCCAGCTCTGCCGCAGGATGCTGGCGGTGCCCTCCGAACGGCCGACCCACACCGCGGTGGTGACCTTGGTGCTGGACTCGATCATCATGGTTCCCCACGACTCGTGGGTTCCGGTCTTGCCGATGAGCGGGGTGCCGTCGCCGGTGTTGGCCCTCGCGCCGGTGCCGCCGTTCATGACGCCCTGCAGGGCGAAGGCGGCGGTCGCAGCGACCTCGGGCGAGATCACCTGCGAGCACTTCGACTCGGGGATGGGGAGCTCGTTGCCCGCAGCGTCGACCACGCGGTCGATGGCCTTCGGGGTGCAGTGCACTCCGCCGTTCGCGACGGTCGCGTAGGCGCCGGCGATCGAGAGGGGCGAGATGTACTTCGGCCCGAGGATGTCGTACGGTGCGGCGTTGCCGTCGGTGGTCTTGCCACCGTTGGCGAGCGTGACGCCCATGCGGTCGGCGACGGCGTTGATCTTGCAGAGATCGAGCTTCTCCGCCATGGCGAGGTAGCCGCTGTTCAGCGAGTCCGCGGTGAACTTCATCACCGTGCCGGTGTAGCCCCCCTGGTTGCCGAAGTTCTGGATCTTCGTGGTGTTGCGGATGCCGTCATCGCCGCACTTGAACTTCGTGAACACCCGGTTGTTGGCGTTCAGCGTCTCGCGGACCGAGTGGCCTTCCTCGAGCCAGTCGATCAGAGTGAACAGCTTGTACGTCGAGCCCACCGAGAAGCCGTTGGAGCCACCGTGAGCCTTGTCCGAGGCGTACACCAGCGAGCTGTAGGCCTGGTCGCCGACGACGGTCTCGCTGAACGTCGTGTTCTGCGTGATCGCGAGGACGCGACCCGTGGCGGTCTCGAGCGAGACCCCAGCCGCTCCGAAGAACTGGTTGTCGTAGTTGCCCGGCACCTTCTCGAGCATCGACTGGGCACCGGCGTTCTGGATGTCCATGTTCATGGTCGAGTAGATCTTGAGGCCACCCTGACGCAGCAGGTCGCGTCGATCCTCCGGCCGCTCGCCGAAGGCGGGATCGTTGAGGACGACCGACTTCACGTACTCGCAGAAGTAGGCGCTGCGGGCGACGTTGTTGGCCGACACGCATCCCTGCGTGGGCTCCGTGATAGCCGGGGCGATGGGAGAGGCGTCGGCCTCGTCGTACTGCGCCTGGGTGATCTTGCCCAGGGCGAGCATCCGGCCGAGCACGTAGTGACGCCGTTCCGCGGTGTCGGCGTAGCCGTCGGCCTCTCCGTTGTGGGCCACGCCGTCGGCATCCGTCCGCGTGCCCTCCGGCTTGTCGATGCGGTACTGGTTCGGGTTCTGCACCATGCCGGCGATCGTCGCCGCCTGGGCGACCGTGAGGTTCGCGGCCGTGGTCGAGAAGTAGCGGTTCGCCGCCGACTCGATGCCGTAGACGGTGCCGCCGAAGTTCGCGATGTTGAGGTACCCGAGAAGGATGTCGTTCTTCGAGTACTCCTTCTCGATCTGCAGGGCGTAGCGCATCTCCTGCAGCTTGCGCTCGACACCCTTGCTGCCGACGGCGTTGGTCGCATCGAGCCAGCACTGCTGCAGGTCGTCGGCGTAGGTCTCCGACGCCGGGTCGGCCTCCTGCTCGCACTCCTGGATGAGCACGTTCTTCACGTACTGCTGGGTGATGGTCGAGGCGCCTCGGTCATCGGTGCCGCGGAGGTTGTCGACGAGCGCCTTGGCGGTGGCGCCGACGTTGATGCCGCCGTGGCTGTAGTAGTCCTTGTCCTCGCTCGAGAGGATCGCGTCGAAGACGACGGGGTTGATCTGCTCGAACGTCACCGGCACGCGGTTCTGCTCGTAGAACGACGCCAGCTCGACGGGGGTGCCGTCCGAGGCGGTGGCGTAGATGGTGGACTGCTCCATCGGGGCCGTCACCTGCAGGTTGGCGGGGAGCTTCTCGAAGATCGTGAGAGCCTGGGATCCGGCGATACCCGTCATGGCGAGCACCGGGGTGACGCTGGCCGTCACGAGGAGGCCGGCTACGGCGCTGAGCCCGACGAGTCCGAGGACTCCGCCGAGCGCACCTTTCACCGTGCGATTCTTTTGAGGCATACGCTTGATCGTAGGGGATTTCCCTGAATACAGCCTTTGACGCATCTGCGCGCGCGGATGCCGCCCGACGGGAGTGCCATGACCACGTGGGAATACCTCACCACGCCTCTGCTGATCCACAACACCGCCGCCATCCTCAACAACTGGGGAAAGCAGGGCTGGGAGCTCGTGCAGGTCGTGCAGGGACCCGAGGGTGGCCTGGTCGCGTATCTCAAGCGCCCGGTGTCGGCGGATTCCGCGGGCAACGCCGGTCTCGCTGCGGCCGCTCAGGCGTCGCGACAGTTCGAGGGCGGTGAGGCGTGACCATTTCCGCACGCCTCACCGAGCTGGGCATCGAGCTTCCGTCCGTCGCTGCGCCGGTCGCCGCCTACGTGCCGGCTGTGGTGCACGCCGGGCTCGTCCACACCTCCGGCCAGCTGCCGTTCACGAACGGCGAGCTGCCCGCCACGGGCAAGGTCGGAGCGCAGGTCTCCGCCGATGACGCGAACGCCTATGCCCGCACCTGCGCGCTGAACGCTCTCGCGGCTGCCGCGGATGCCGCGGGCGGGGTCGATCGCATCGCCGGTGTGCTGCGCGTCGGCGGCTTCGTGGCATCCACACCGGACTTCACGGGTCAGCCCGGCGTGATCAACGGCGCCAGCCTGGTGCTCGGCGAGATCTTCGGCAACGCCGGACGTCACGCGCGTGCGGCCGTCGGCGTGCCGGTGCTGCCGCTCGACAGCCCCGTCGAGGTCGAGGTGACCTTCGTCCTGGCCTGATGCTCGAGCGATCCTCGCTGCGAGAACGCCCCGCCGGATCCTTCGATCCGGCGGGGCGTTCTTCGAGAGTCGCGGGTTTCGAGCGCGTCGTCTACTTGACCTGCGCGGAGATGATCGTCATCACGGCCGTGTCGGCCAGGGTGGTCGTGTCGCCGACCTCGCGCCCCTCGGCGACGTCGCGCAGCAGACGACGCATGATCTTGCCCGATCGGGTCTTCGGCAGTTCGCCGACCACGTAGACGTCACGCGGGCGCGCGATCGCTCCGATCTGCTCGCCGACCCATGACCGCAGCTGCTGGGCGAGGCCCGCGGGGTCGTGGGCCCGGAGGTAGCTCTCCTTGATGATGACGAAGGCGACGACGGCCTGTCCTGTGGTCTCATCGGAGGCGCCGACGACCGCGGCCTCGGCGGTGGCCTCGTGGGCGACCAGCGACGATTCGATCTCCGCGGTCGAGAGTCGGTGCCCCGAGACGTTCATGACATCGTCGACGCGGCCGAGAAGCCAGAGGTCGCCGTCGTCGTCGAGACGCGCGCCGTCACCGGCGAAGTAGTACCCCTGCTTCTCGAACTTCTCCCAGTAGGTCTCCTTGTACCTCTCCGGATCTCCCCAGATGCCGCGGAGCATGCTCGGCCACGGTTCGGTGACGACGAGGAGACCGCCGTTGCCGTTGCCGACCTCCGCGCCCGATTCGTCGACGACGTCGATCGAGATCCCCGGGAGCGGGACCTGTGCGGAACCCGGCTTCGTCGCGGTGACGCCGGGGAGCGCCGACACCATGATGGCGCCGGTCTCGGTCTGCCACCATGTGTCGACGATGGGCGTCGTGCCCGCACCGATCACGTCGCGGTACCAGATCCATGCCTCGGGGTTGATCGGCTCTCCGACGGAGCCGAGCAGACGCAGCGACGACAGGTCGAACTTCTGCGGCACGCTGCGGCCGATCTTCATGAAGGAGCGGATCGCCGTGGGCGCGGTGTAGAAGATGGAGACCCTGTACTTCTCGATGATCTCCCACCAGCGGCCGGGGTGCGGAGCATCGGGAGTGCCCTCGTAGATCACCTGGGTGGCGCCGTTCGCGAGAGGTCCGTAGGTCACGTAGGTGTGGCCGGTGATCCACCCGATGTCGGCCGTGCACCAGTAGACGTCCGTCTCGGGGTGCAGGTCGAACACGTACTTGTGCGAGTACGCGGCCTGGGTCAGGTACCCGCCCGAGGTGTGCAGGATGCCCTTGGGCTTGCCCGTCGTGCCCGACGTGTACAGGATGAACAGCGGGTTCTCGGCGGGGAACGCCTGCGCGGTGTGATCGGCGGATGCTCCGGCGACGGCCTCGTGCCACCAGACGTCGCGTCCTTCGTGCCAGTCCACCTCGTTCTCGCCGCGCTTGACGACGAGGACGTGCTCCACGGTCTGCTGCTCGCCGTCGCCTCTGTCGGAGAGGGCCTGGTCGACGGCCGGCTTGAGGGCGGAGACTCGACCCTTGCGGTATCCGCCGTCTGCCGTGATCACGAGCTTGGCGCCCGCGTCGTCGATCCGAGACCGCAGGCTGTCGGCGCTGAAGCCGCCGAAGACGACCGAGTGGATGGCGCCGAGTCGAGCGACGGCCAGCATCGAGGCGACAGCCTCGGGGATCATGGGCAGATAGATCGCGACCCGGTCTCCGTGACCGATGCCCAGACCCTCGAGGACGTTCGCGACGCGCTTGACCTCGTCGGTGAGCTCTGCGTAGGTGATGCTCCGCGAGTCGCCGGGCTCGCCCTCCCAGTGCAGCGCGATGCGGTCGCCGTTGCCTGCCTCGACATGACGGTCGAGGCAGTTGTATGCGACGTTCAGCTCACCGTCGTCGAACCACTTCGCGAACGGCGGCGCCGACCAGTCGAGCACGCGGGTGAAGGGCGTGTGCCAGTCGAGGAGTCCGCTCGCCTGCTCGGCCCAGAAGGCATCGCGATCGGCTCGCGCGCTGTCGTACAGCGCGGGGGAGGAGACGGACTGGGCGACGAACTCCTCCGACGGCGGGAATCGGCGGGTCTCATCGAGGAGGTGATCGATCTGGCTGCTCATGGGCAGACGCTCCTTTGCGGCTAGCAGGTCGTACGGCGGGTGACCGATCGAGAACGCGACGGTACTCGATCACATCACGGCGAATCTAGCCCCGGCCCCGGGCGTCGCATACTGCCGAAAGTCGGTAGCGCGCCGGGTTTTGTCAGGACGGTGTCCTTGCGTAAGCTCAGCGACAGCCGAATTCTGATTCTGGCCTTGGTGAGCCCGATTTCCCCCGATCGGGACGCCGTGAGCGGCACCTCATTCCCCCCGTGAGGTGCCGCTCTTCTCATGCCGCCCGCCGGGGACCCTCTGCACAGGGCGCTCGCGCGGGGGTTTCTGCACAGCCGATGGTCGCGCCCCCTCCGCGACCATCGCGACGCGGGACCACCGGCCTAGCGTCGGGGGATGACCGATCCCTTCGTCATCACCCCGCGGGGTGATGCCAGGCCGCGGGCAGGCGCCGCGCTCCACGAGCATCCGCCGTTGAGCGTCGACCCCGCCTTCGGACCGCTCGCCGAGCTGTGCGCCGATGAGGAGATCACCGACATCTTCGTGAACGGCGACTCCGGGCTCTTCGTCGACCGGGGAACGGGTACCGAGCCGGTGTCGGGGTGGAGCGCGTCGGAGCGCGAGGTGCGCGATCTCGCCGTCGCGCTCGTCGCGCTGGGCGGGCGACATCTCGACGACCAGGCCCCGTGCGTCGACGTCAGACTGCAGTCGGGCGTTCGCGTTCACGCGGTTCTCGCGCCGGTCTCGATCTCGGGGACCGCGCTGTCGATCAGGGTCCCGCGCGTGCGATCGGCCGATCTCGATGCGCTCGCCGCATCCGGGACGTTCGAGCCTCGTCAGCAGCGATGGCTGCTCGAGCTGGTGGCCCAACGCGCCAACATCCTCATCACCGGAGGTACCGGCACGGGCAAGACGACTCTGCTCTCTGCGCTGCTGTCCGCCGTCCCGCACGGCGAGCGCATCGTCACGATCGAAGACGTCGCCGAGCTCCGACCGCTGCACCCGCACCACGTCGCGCTCGAGGCGCGGCAGTCCAACCTCGAGGGTGCGGGTGGGATCGGTCTCGCCCGCCTCGTGCGCGAGTCGCTGCGCATGAGGCCGGACCGCCTGGTGGTGGGCGAATGCCGGGGAGAAGAGGTCAGGGAGCTGCTCACGGCGCTGAACACCGGGCACGACGGAGGAGCGGGAACCCTGCATGCCAGCGGGTTGGACGACGTCCCTGCGCGGCTCGAGGCGCTGGGAGCGCTCGCCGGCATGGATGCGGCCGCCCTGGCGCGCCAGGCGGTGAGCGCTTTCAGCGTCGTGCTTCACCTCGACCGCGCGCCGGACGGTCGACGTCGCGTCGCCCGTGCGGGCCGGTTCGCCCTCCACGGCGACCGGCTCACCATAGAAGAGGTGCGGCCGTGGTGAGGAGCATCAGACGCAGGCCGGCGACGATCGTGGGAGCCGATCCCGCGACGTCGGTGCAGACTCTCGCCGTGCTCCTGCAGGCGGGCGCGGTACCGCTGGTCGCCTGGCGTCACCTCGCCGCGATCGGCGATCCGCACGCCATCGCCATCATCGGCCGGATCGATGCGGGCACGCCGCTCCTCGCGGCGATCGGAGCCGAGGGCGGCGCGTGGCGTGACGTCGCCGCGGCGTGGGAGGTGGCGACCACCGTCGGCGCGCCGCTCGCCGCCGTGCTGCGGATGATCGCCGAGACCCTGCGTGACGCCGCATCGGCCGCCGACGACGTGCGTATCGCCCTCGCCGAACCCGCGGGCACGGCGCGGCTGCTGCTGTGGATGCCCTTCGCCGGGCTGCTTCTCGGCTTCGTGCTGGGGTTCGACACCCTCGGGGCGATCGTGGGCAATCCCATCGGCGGCATGTGCGTCGCGCTGGGGCTGCTCCTCGTGCTGGCCGCTCGACTGTGGACGGGCCGTCTGCTGTCACGGGCACGACCGGCCGACGGCACACCGGGCATGCAGGCCGAGCTCGTCGCGGTGGCCCTCTCGGGAGGCGCCTCGGTCGACAGGGCGCTGCGGCTCGTCGCGGAGAGCGCCGCGTCACGGCAGGGTGACGATGAGCGGATCCAGGCGGTGCTCGACCTGTCGCGCGCGGCGGGAGTGCCGGCGCGCGAGCTGCTGCGCGCGGCCGCCGCCCAGGACAGGCACCTCTCCCGCGTGCAGGGGCGCATGCGCGCCGCCGCCCTCTCGACCACGCTGCTGATCCCTCTGGGCGTCTGCACCCTGCCCGCGTTCCTGCTGCTCGGCGTCGCGCCCCTGCTGCTGAGCGTTCTGTCCTCGACACCCCTGCCGATCTGAGCGGGGTCCGACCCCATACCCCGGATGCACCCGCGTCCGCACAGAGAAAGAAGAACATCATGAGCACCATCCCCCTGCTGACCACGCGGCGCGCGACGTCTCTGTTCGGAGACGACAGCGGCGCGGCGACCGCCGAGTATGCGATCACCACGATGGCCGCCGTGGCATTCGCCGGACTCCTCGTGGTCATCATGCGCTCCGACGAGGTGCGCGGCATCCTCACCGATCTCGTGCGCCGGGCGCTGACGGTGTCCTGATGCGCGGCCTCGCCGATGACCGGGGGTCCGTGGCAGCCGAGCTCGCACTCGCCCTTCCGGCGGTGGTGCTCACGGTGATGCTCGGGGTGGGAGCACTGGGTGCCGCATCCCGACAGGTCTCGCTGCAGGACGCCTCGGCGGACGCGGCGAGGCTGCTCGGCAGAGGTGAGGATGCAGCCGCCGCGTCGCTCGCGGTGACCACCGCGGTTCCGGGCGCGACCGTGTCGAGCGCGGCGCGGGGCGACCTCATCTGCGTCACCGCCAGCGCCGAGGTCGCGATCGGCGGCCTGATCCGGGTGCCGCTGCGCGCATCCAGCTGCGCACTGGCCGGAGGTCTCTGATGGCCGGCACCTCGCTCGCGGCAGGACTGCTCGTCGTCGCCGGCGGCCTCTCCCTGGGCCTCGCGGCCGTCGGCGGCGCGGCGGTCACCGCCCAACGCGTGGCGGGGGCCGCCGATGCCGCCGCGCT
>CAUQIW010000026.1:0-18896 GCA_963518515.1 uncultured Microbacterium sp. | reverse complement strand
AGGTGCTCGAGTACATCGCCACGGTGGTGTCGTCGAACATCCGCGAGCTCGAGGGTGCGCTGATCCGCGTCTCGGCATTCGCGAGTCTCAATCGCTCGGCACTCGACATCTCCCTGGCGCAGACGGTGCTGCGGGACATCATCGACACGGCCGAGGACAATATCATCTCGCCGACCGACATCATCACCGCGACCGCGCAGTACTTCAAGCTCACGGTCGACGACCTCTACGGATCGAGTCGGTCGCAGCAGATCGCCACGTCGCGACAGATCGCGATGTACCTCTGCAGAGAACGCACGAGCCTCTCGCTGCCGAAGATCGGTCAGCTGTTCGGCAACCGCGATCACACCACCGTGATGTACGCATACAAGAAGATCAGTGAGCTCATGAAGGAGCGTCGCTCGATCTACAACCAGGTCACCGAGATCACCACGCAGCTCGGTCGCCGCTGAGACGGCATCGCACCTCAGAAGGGGGTCGCAGGGTCCATCGAGACGCTGCGACCCCCTTCTCGTGCGTGCGACACGCGGTTTCCGCATGACTTCCATGCCAGTTTGCACATGTGGATAACTTGTGGATGGATGGCGTCGGCATCGGGACGAATGTGTGGGAAACCGCGTCACCTGTGGATAACCGGACGACGACGATCAGGCGACCGAACCGGCTCCACCCGCGTATTCCTCAGGGATTCCACAACTCACACGCGTGTAGTTCCCTACTCGCGAGTGCTATCCACCGACTTATCCACAGAATCCACAGGTGTTAACACCGTTAAGGAGTTAACACTTTCAATGGGCGATCCGATCACCAGACGGTGGAGAAACCCGAGGCCGCTCGAGGATCGATCCCGCCGTAGGGATAGTCGTGACTCTGGGGCTAGCATGGGAAGCCCTGCACCGGCAGGACTCATCACCACGCGTCAGAGAACGACGACAAGGGAGCACCCGTGAGGTTTCAGGTCAATCGCGATGTCTTCAGCGAGGCTGTGTCCTTCGTCGTCAAGCTGCTGCCCCAGCGCAACCCGCAGCCGATCCTGGCCGGTGTTCTCATCGAGGCCGACGGCTCAGGACTGACACTCTCGGCCTTCGACTACGAAGCCTCAGCCCGTACGACCATCGAAGCCACCGTGGAGACACCGGGCACGATCCTCGTGCATGGTCGTCTGCTCTCCGACATCGCCAACCGCCTGCCCAACGCCCCGATCGAGATCGCTGTCGAAGAAGACGGCGGCATCGCGGTGACCTGCGGCTCTGCGCGTTTCACCCTGGCGGCCATGCCCGTCGAGGAATATCCCTCGATCCCCGAGGTGTCGGGCTCCTCCGGCGTCGTGCCGGCCGATGACTTCGGCACGGCCATCTCGCAGGTCGGCTTCGCCGCATCCCGCGACGACGTCACCCCCGTGCTCACCGGTGTGCAGCTCGAGGTCACCGGACAGAATCTGAGTCTTGTCGCGACCGACCGCTACCGGGTGTCGCTGCGCGATGTGCCGTGGGACGGCGAGGTCGTCGAGACCACCGCACTGGTGCCCGCCCGCACGCTGCTCGAAGTCGGAAAGACCTTCGGACATGCCGGCACGATCCAGATCGCGTTCTCCGGCGCAGGCGACCGCGAGATCATCGCCTTCACCGCAGGCAACAAGACGGTCACGTCGCTGCTCATCAAGGGCAACTTCCCGCCCGTGCGACGACTGTTCCCCGAGCAGACCGATCACTACGCGGTGGTCAACACCGCCGACCTCGTCGAGGCCGTGCGCCGCGTCTCGCTGGTGCTCGACCGCGCCGCTCCGCTGCGCTTCACCTTCGCGGCAGACGGTGTGACCATGGACGCCTCCGGCAGCGATCACGCCCGCGCCTCAGAGTCGGTCGATGCGATCCTCTCCGGCGGCGACGAGGTGACACTCGGTCTGAACCCGCAGTACCTCATCGAGGCGCTGGGTGCGGTGAAGAGCGAGTTCGTGCGCGTCACCTTCACCTCGAGCGACAACGCCAACAAGCTGAGCCCGGTGCTGATCACGAGCCAGACCTCGGTCGACAAGGCCGGTCTCGACTCGTTCAAGTACCTGCTCCAGCCCAACCTGCTGCTGCGCTGATCGCATCGCAGCGTCGCCTCGACGCGACGACAGCAGGAGTGTCAGGACCCCCGGATAGGCTGACATCGTGATCGTGGAGCACCTGAGTCTGGTTGATTTCCGCAATTACGCGACCGCAGAACTCACCCTGCACCGTGGTCCGAACGTCCTCGTGGGCCGAAACGGTCAGGGCAAGACCAATCTCGCCGAAGCCGTCGTGTTCCTCGCGACGCTGGGGTCCCATCGGGTCTCCTCCGACGCTCCGATGGTCAGGGACGGGCAGGAGTACGCGATCATCCGCGCCCGGCTCTCGCACGGAGAGCGCAAGGTGCTCGCCGAGGTGCAGCTCAATCGCCAGGGGTCGAACAAGGCACGCATCAACGGCTCGCCGTCGAAGACCAATGAACTCCCTCGCTACGCGCACGTCGTGCTCTTCGCGCCGGAGGACCTCCAGATCGTGCGCGGCGATCCGTCGTCCAGACGACGTTTCGCCGACCAGCTGCTCATCCAGCGCACACCGCGCATGTCGGCGGTGCTCGCCGATTACGACAGGGTGCTCAAGCAACGCACCGCGCTGCTGAAGTCCGCGCGAGCCCGTGGCATCCGCGGCGAGGGTCTGAGCACGCTCGACGTGTGGGACGACAAGCTCGTGTCGCTCGGCTCGGAGATCATCGTGGCGCGACAGCGTCTCGCGGCCGATCTGCAGAAGCCGGTGTCCGATGCCTACGCGGCCATCGCCGGAGCAGACCACCAGCCTCAGCTCGAATGGGCTCTCTCGGTGCGGGGCGCGGATCCCGAAGAAGGAGAGGCCGAGACGACGGAGACCGCCGGCGACATCGCCGAGCTGTTCCGCGCGGCGTTGCTCGCCAAGCGCACACAGGAGCTGGATCGCGGCTTGACCCTCACCGGCCCTCATCGCGACGACCTGGTGCTGCGCGTGCGTGGTCTTCCCGTGAAGGGGTATGCGTCGCACGGCGAATCCTGGTCCGTCGCTCTGGCTCTTCGACTCGCATCGGCCGAGCTGCTGCGCAGCGAATCCCCCGCCGGCGACCCCGTGCTCATCCTCGACGACGTGTTCGCAGAGCTCGACGCCGACCGGCGCCAGCGCCTCGCCGCCTTGACCGCAGGGTATGAGCAGGTGGTGGTCACCGCGGCGGTGGAGGAGGATATCCCCGAGGTGCTGCACGCGCATGTGGTGCGGATCTCCGGAGGGACCATCAGCGATGAGCGCCCCTCGGTGGGATCGGGCCCTTCGACAGGCTCAGGGACCCAGGCGGGGTCGGGCCCTTCGGCGGGATCGGGCCCTTCGACAGGCTCAGGGACCGAGGAAGTTGCAGGGACCCAGGCAGTTGCAGGGACCGAGGATGCGGACGAGGAGGAGTCATGACGGATGTCGCGGCCGACACCGCACCGGCGGCTCCCGAACCTCCCGAGACCGTCGCGACCTACCTGCGTCTGCGCGGGCTCAAGCCGAGCTCGAAGTCGTGGAAGCGCAAACGCCGACTCGTCACCGATGACGACAACGCTCCCTTCACTCCCGGTCGGGACCCGGGTGCTCTGGGCGCGGTGCTCGACAAGCTGAGCCGCGATTCCGGCTGGCAGATCGCACTCGCTCGGGAGGATCTGGTCAGGCAGTGGGCCGACCTGGCCGGCGCCGACACGGCGAAGCACTCCGAGCCGGTGTCGCTCGAACGCGGTCTGCTCACCGTCAAATGCGACTCGACGGCCTGGGCGAAGAACCTCCAGTTCATGCGCGCGACCATCCTCACCGAGATCGGTCGGCGCTATCCGGATGCCGGTGTCGAGAACCTCCGCTTCATCGGACCGGACGTTCCCTCGTGGAAATGGGGTCCCAGAGTCGTTCCAGGACGGGGCCCGCGCGATACCTACGGGTAGGGCACCGTCCAGGGGGTTCGAGTGGCTCAGAGGGCCACACACGGCCGTTCAGCGGGATTTCGACTCGAAAGCCCGCTAGAATGGAAGTTCGTGATATCGATGTGGAGAATGCCCTCTGATGACGCCTGAATCACCCGCTGACGAGCCGGAATCCACCGACGGATCGACCTCTGACCCTTCGACGGGCTCAGGGACCCATGAGAGCTCAGGCCCTTCGACGGGCTCAGGGACCCAAGAAGGGTCGAGCTCCACGTCGATCTCTCCGAAGATCAAGCAGCCCGGCGAGTACGGCGCCGACTCGATCCAGATCCTCGAGGGACTCGAGGCGGTGCGCAAGCGCCCCGGAATGTACATCGGGTCCACCGGACCCCGGGGTCTGCACCACCTGGTCTACGAGATCGTCGACAACTCCGTCGATGAGGCGCTCGCCGGCCACGCCGACACGATCTTCGTGACGCTGCTCGACGACGGCGGCGTGCGGGTGATCGACAACGGCCGCGGCATCCCGGTCGATCCGCACTCGTCCGACCCAACGAAGTCGACGGTCGAGGTCGTGCTCACGATCCTGCACGCCGGAGGAAAGTTCGGCGGCGGCGCCTACGCCGTGTCGGGCGGTCTGCACGGCGTCGGGTCGTCGGTCGTCAACGCTCTGTCGACGCGCTTCGACGTGGAGGTCAAGCAGAAGGGCTTCGTCTGGCGGCACAGCTTCGCCGACGGCGGCGTGCCGCAGCAGAAGCTCATCAAGGGCGAGGAGACCGACGAGACCGGAACGAGCATCACGTTCTGGCCCGACGCCTCGATCTTCACCGAGACGATCGACTTCGACTACGACACTCTGCGCACCCGCTTCCAGCAGATGGCGTTCCTGAACAAGGGACTCCGCATCGAGCTTCTCGACGAGCGGGAGTCTTCGGCCTACGAGGTCGAGGAGGAGGGGCTGGCGAAGACCAAGCAGCCCGGCGACGTGTTCTTCTACGAGCGCGGACTCGTCGACTACGTCGAGTACCTCAACAAGGTGCGTCACGCCGAGGTCGTGAACGAAGAGGTGATCGCCTTCGAATCCGAGGACGTCGCACGCAAGATCTCCCTCGAGGTCGCGATGCAGTGGACGACCTCGTACACCGAGAACGTCTTCACCTACGCGAACACCATCAACACCCATGAGGGCGGTACCCACGAAGAGGGCTTCCGCGCGGCGCTCACGACCCTCGTCAACAAGTACGCGCGAGCGAACAACATCCTCAAGGAGAAGGACGACAACCTCTCCGGCGATGATGTGCGCGAAGGTCTGACGGCCGTCATCTCGATCAAGCTGGGGGAGCCCCAGTTCGAGGGGCAGACGAAGACCAAGCTCGGCAACACCGAGGCGAAGGCGTTCGTGCAGAAGGTCGTCGGCGACCAGCTCGGTGACTGGTTCGACCGCAACCCGGCCCAGGCGAAGAACATCATCCGCAAGGCGCTCGACGCCGCCACCGCGCGCCTCGCTGCGCGCAAGGCGCGGGAGACCGCTCGACGCAAGAGCGTGTTCGAGTCGGCGGCGATGCCCGACAAGCTCAAGGACTGCACGAGCAAGGATCCCTCGATCAGCGAGATCTTCCTGGTGGAGGGCGACTCGGCCGGCGGATCGGCGGTTCAGGGTCGCGACCCGCACACCCAGGCGATCCTGGCGCTTCGAGGCAAGATCCTCAACGTCGAGCGCGCGCGCCTCGACAAGGCCCTCGGCAACCGCGAGGTCCAGGCGATGATCCAGGCCTTCGGCACGGGCATCGGCGAGGACTTCGACATCGAGAAGGCCCGGTATCACAAGATCGTGCTGATGGCGGATGCCGACGTCGACGGCCAGCACATCACCACGCTGCTGCTCACCCTGCTGTTCCGCTACATGCGCGGTCTGATCGAGGCGGGTTTCGTGTACCTCGCGATGCCGCCGCTCTACCGACTGAAGTGGTCGAACTCGCCGCACGAGTATGTGTTCAGCGACGCCGAGCGCGACGCTCTGCTGGCCTTCGGCCTCGAGAACGGCAAGCGCATCCCCAAGGACGCCGGCATCCAGCGGTACAAGGGTCTCGGTGAGATGAACGCCAAGGAGCTGTGGGAGACCACGATGGACCACACCACCCGGACATTGCGCCAGGTGACCATCGAAGACGCGGCGGCGGCCGACGAGATCTTCAGCGTGCTGATGGGGGAGGACGTCGAGTCCCGCCGCAGCTTCATCCAGCGCAACGCCAAGGACGTCCGCTTCCTCGACATCTAGTGGAGATCTGGGTCCCTGAGCTTGTCGAAGGGGTCCGGATGCTTCGACAAGCTCAGCAACCCAGGAAACGACACAGACATGACAGACGACACCCGCCCCGAGCCGCCGGCACACGACCACGGCAAGATCGACCAGGTCGACCTGCAGTCCGAGATGCAGCGCAGCTATCTCGACTACGCGATGGCCGTGATCGTGGGACGCGCGCTGCCCGATGTGCGCGACGGACTCAAGCCCGTGCACCGACGTGTGATCTACGGCATGTACGACGGCGGCTTCCGCCCCGACAAGTCGTTCTCGAAGTGCGCCCGCGTCGTCGGAGAGGTCATGGGGCAGTACCACCCCCACGGCGACACCGCGATCTACGATGCCCTGGTGCGACTCGTGCAGCCGTGGGCGCTGCGCTACCCGCTGGCACTGGGCCAGGGCAACTTCGGCTCGCCGGGCAACATGGGTGCCGCGGCGCCGCGATACACCGAGACGAAGATGGCTCCGCTCGCGCTCGAGATGGTGCGCGACATCGAAGAAGACACCGTCGACTTCCAGGACAACTACGACGGTCAGACGCAAGAGCCGACGGTCCTGCCCGCGCGCTTCCCGAACCTGCTGGTCAACGGCTCGGTGGGAATCGCGGTCGGCATGGCGACCAACATCCCCCCGCACAACCTCCGCGAGGTGTCGGATGCTGCCCTGTGGGCCCTCGACAACCCCGGAATCCCGCGGGACGAGCTGCTCGACGGTCTGATCCAGCGCGTTCCAGGTCCCGACTTCCCGACCGGTGCGCAGATCCTCGGCACCAAGGGCATCCACGAGGCGTACCGCACGGGTCGCGGCTCGATCACGATGCGCGCCGTCGTCAACGTCGAGGAGATCCAGGGCCGCACGTGCCTCGTGATCACCGAGCTGCCGTACCAGGTCAACCCCGACAACGTCGCGGTCAAGATCGGCGACCTCGTGCGCGACGGCAAGATCGGCGGCATCGCCGACATCCGCGACGAGTCGTCGGACCGCACCGGCCAGCGTCTCGTGGTCGTGCTCAAGCGCGACGCCGTCGCGAAGGTCGTGCTCAACAACCTGTACAAGCACACGCAGCTGCAGGAGAACTTCGGCGCGAACATGCTCGCGATCGTCGACGGCGTGCCGCGCACCCTCGCGATCGACGGATTCATCACGAACTGGATCTCGCACCAGATCGACGTGATCGTGCGTCGCACGCGGTTCCGCCTGGCCAAGGCCGAGAAGCGCATGCACATCCTGCGCGGGTACCTCAAGGCGCTCGACGCGCTCGACGAGGTCATCGCGCTCATCCGCCGGTCGCAGACCACGCAGGAGGCGAACGAGGGACTGCAGCGCCTGCTCGACATCGACGACGATCAGGCAGAGGCGATCCTCGCGATGCAGCTGCGTCGTCTGGCGGCTCTCGAGCGTCAGAAGATCCTCGATGAGGCCAACGAGCTCGAAGCGCAGATCGCGGAGTTCAAGGCGATCCTCGCCGATGAGGGGCTGCAGCGCGGAATCATCCGTGAAGAGCTGACCGCCATCGTCGACCGCTTCGGCGACGAGCGCCGCACCCACATCCTGCACGGCTTCGACGGCGACGTCTCGATGGAAGACCTCATCGCCGAGGAGGAGATGGTCGTCACCGTCACTCGCGAGGGCTACATCAAGCGCACGCGCAGCGACAACTACCGGTCGCAGCACCGCGGAGGCAAGGGCATCAAGGGCGCGCAGCTGCGTGCGGATGACATCGTCGAGCACTTCTTCGTGACGACGACGCACCACTGGCTGCTGTTCTTCACCGACAAGGGGCGCGTCTACCGCTCCAAGACCTACGAGGTGCCCGAAGCCGGTCGCGACGCGAAGGGCACGCACGTCGCCAACCTTCTCGCCCTGCAGCCGGACGAGAAGATCGCGCAGATCCTCGACATCCGCGACTACGGGGTGGCGGACTACCTCGTCCTGGCCACCCGCGACGGCCTGGTGAAGAAGACCAGCCTCGCGAGCTACGACACCAACCGGCAGGGCGGCGTGATCGCCATCCGCCTGAACGACGAGGACGAGCTGGTCAGCGCGCTGATGGTGAACGCCGAGGACGACATCCTCCTCATCAGCCGACGCGGGATGTCGGTGCGATTCAGCGCCACCGATGAAGCGCTGCGTCCGATGGGCAGGGCCACCGCCGGAGTGAAGGGCATGAAGTTCCGAGAGAACGACAGCCTGCTCTCGGCATCGGTGGCAGCCCCCGGTCAGTACGTGTTCGTGGTGACCGACGGCGGCTACGCCAAGCGCACCGCGATCACCGAATACCGGGTGCAGGGGCGCGGCGGATACGGCATCAAGGTGGCCAAGTTGAACGACGATCGGGGCACTCTCGCGGGTGGTCTGATGGTGTCCGATGACGACGAGGTCCTTGTGGTTCTCTCCAGCGGCAAGGTGGTACGCTCTGCCGTGGCCGAGGTGCCCGCGAAGGGCCGCGACACCATGGGAGTGCTGTTCGCACGGACCACAGAAGCCGACCGGATCCTCGCCATCGCCCGCAACGGCGAGCGGGGCCTCACCGAAGAAGACGAATCGGTCGAGGCGGAGGTGGAGTCCCCACTCACCTCGCCCCAGACGACAGAGAACCCTGAGGACACAGACGCATGAGCACAGTAGCCGACAAGCTGGCGAAGAAGTCCACGCGCAAGACCAGCGGCAAGCAGGTTCGCCTGCGGCTGGTGTACGTCGACTTCTGGTCGGCCGTGAAGCTGTCGTTCCTCGGCGCCGTCGCGCTGGCGATCGTCACGATGGTGTCGTTCTTCCTGATCTTCCTCGTGCTGCAGGCCACCGGGATCCTCGTGCAGGCCGACGAGTTCGTCGCCACCATCACCGACAACTCGGTGCGCATCTCCGAGGTGGCCGGGCTGCCGCAGGTGATGGCGTTCGCGGCGGTCGTCTCGATCCTCAACCTGATCGTCTTCACGGTGCTCGGCGCCGTGGTCGCGGGAATCTACAACCTCGCGGTCAAGGTCACCGGCGGACTCCTCGTCGGCTTCATGTCGAACTGATCTCCACGCATCGAGCCCTCGTGAGGGCTCAGCGACGGAAGGGCGGATGCTTCGGCATCCGCCCTTCTCTCGTGAACGGCGGAAACCGGTAGGGAAAACCCGAACCACGGTGTCCGGCTGCCTCGGTGTCGGGGCGATGAGGGCCGCCGTACCTTGGAGACATGAGCACACAGACAGCCACGCCACCACCGGCCTCCACAGCCGCGAGACCGCCTCGGCGCATCTTCCTGACGATCCTGCAGCTCGCGGGCGTGGGTGTCATCGGCGGCGTCATCTTCACCATCCTGTCCGGGCTGCTCGGTACCGGTATCGGCCTGCTCTTCGCGGCGGGCATCGGCATCGTGCTGCTGGTCGGACTCGTCTACGCGCTGTTCGGTGTCGGGTGGTTCGAGATCGCCCGCATCGGCGGTCTCTACCGCACGCCGATCGCACCGCTGCAGCTGCGGCCACGGGATCGTCCGGGGTTCGTCGGCTGGCTGCGGTCGGTCGGTCGACAGGCGATCGACGGACGCATGTGGCGCGCGGTCGCCAACTTCGCGATCGCCGCGGTGCTGGGAACCATCGTGCTGCGACTCGCCTGGGCACTCGTGTGGTCCGCGATCATCGCCTTCGCGCCGCTCACCTCGGCCGACGCCATCATCGGACCGTTCGGGGGCGGCGGCATCCCGGTCGAATGGGCGCCGCTCGTCGGCATCCTGGGCGTCGCGGCTTCAGTCGCCGGCATGATCGGTCTCGCCGCTCTGCACCGTGTGATCTCGCTCGCCATCGTCATCCGCAGTCGCGAGACCGAGCTGACGGAGCGGGTGCGCACGAGCACCGCGCAGCGTGAGGGCGCGGTCCGCGCCGCCGATGTCGAGCGCACCCGGATCGAGCGCGACCTGCATGACGGTGTGCAGCCGCGTCTGGTGTCGGTGGGGATGACCCTCGGACTCGCCCAGCAGAAGATCGACAGCGATCCCACCGTCGCCAAGGAGCTGATCGCCGAAGCGCACACCTCCACCAAGGCCGCCATCACCGAGCTCCGTCAACTGGCGCGCGGCATCCACGCCTCGGTGCTGGATGACCGTGGTCTCGACGCCGCGCTGTCGGCGCTCGCCGGTCGATCGCACATCCCGGTGGCGCTCGATGTGCGCCTCGACCCTTCGACGAGCTCAGGGACCCAGGGACAGCGGAGAGACGCCGAGGCCGCTGTCTACTTCTCGATCGCCGAGTCGCTGACCAATGCGGCCAAGCACTCCAGGGCCAGTGAAGCGAGGGTCACCGTGCGCGTCCGCGACGGGGGAACCCTGTGGGCGCGGGTCGAGGACAACGGGATGGGCGGAGCGCAGGTGCAGCCCGGCGGCGGACTCGACGGCATCGCGAACCGCATCCTCGCGGCCGGCGGCACGTTCCGCCTCGACAGCCCGCTCGGCGGACCCACGAGCCTGGAGGTGAACGTGCCATGCGCATCCTGATCTGCGAGGACTCGGTCCTGCTGAGAGAGGGCCTCGTGCGTCTGCTCGAAGACGCGGGTCACACGGTGGTCGCCGCGCTCCCCGACACCACGGGTCTCGTCGAGGCCGTGGGGGAGACCGACCCCGAACTCTGCATCCTCGACGTGCGTCTTCCTCCGACATTCACCGACGAGGGGATCCGTGCGGCGCTCGGTCTGAGAGTCACGAACCCGTCGCTGCCGCTGCTCGTTCTCTCGCAGTACGTCGAGGAGCGCTATGCGTCTGATCTGATCGCGGCGCAGGGCGGCCCCCTCGGCTACCTGCTCAAGGATCGTGTGGCCGACGTGGCGGAGTTCCTCGCCTCGGTGCAGCGCATCTCCGAGGGCGCGACGGTGCTCGATCCCGAGGTCGTCGCGCAACTGCTCACCCGTCGCAATCGCGACGATCGGATGCTTCGGCTCACCGAGCGCGAACGCACCGTGCTGGCGCTGATCGCCGAGGGCAAGTCGAATCAGGCGATCGCCGGCCTGCTCTTCCTCTCGGAGGCGAGTGTCGAGAAGCACATCACCTCCATCTTCCAGAAGCTGGGCTTCGAGCAGGGCGAGTCGGGAAACCGTCGCGTGCTCGCCGCCCTCGCACACATCGAGAACTCGGGAGGCCCCACGCCTCCGACCACCCAGACAGGAGCGGGACGATGACCCCCGACAGCAACCAGCCCCAGGACCCCACTCTCACTCCGCCGCCCCCGGCGTCGGCCCCGGTGCCCACCGCCCCGGCCGCGCCCGTGGCCACGGAGAGCACTCGACGCTCGCCCGGGGTGAAAGCAGTGCTGGTGTGCACCGCGATCGTCGGCGGCATCGCACTGCTCGGCTCCGGTGGGGGAGCGGCGGTCGCAGCGACCGGCTCCCTCTTCTCTGCGAACGACCTCAGCGACACCGTTCAGACGATCGGGGTCGACGGAATCGAGGGGATCGACCTCGATGTCGATGCCGGCAACATGCGCATCGAGTTCGGCGACGTCGACGAGGCGGAGCTCACGGTGACCAACGGCAGGGGACCCGCCTGGAAGCTCGACCGCGACGGCGGCGACCTGGTCGTGCGCAGCCCCGACTTCGCATTCGGGTGGTGGTTCGGCGGCTGGTTCGGCAACGAGGAGTCGGCGGTGCTCACCCTTCCCGCCGGCTTGAGCGAGTCGGAACTCGACGCCGACCTGACTCTCGACGCCGGGAGCCTCGATGTGATCGGCGACTTCGGTGCGCTCGACATCACCGTCAGCGCCGGAGCCCTCGACGTCGAGGGTGCGGCGACCAGCCTCGCCATCGAGATGAGCGCCGGACGCGCCGACGTATCGCTCGACGGCGTGCAGGACGCCGATCTGGGCGTGTCGGCGGGCGATCTGACCGTCGAGCTGACGGGGACCGCGCCCGACACGACGACGATCGACGTGAGCGCGGGCTCTCTCGAGCTGACTGTGCCCGACGAGGCGTACACGATCACTCAGGATGTCAGCGCGGGGTCACTCGACGCGAGGGTCGACCAGTCGTCCGGCGCACGTCGAGTGATCGATGTCACGCTGTCGGCGGGCGGCGTCACGATTCGCCCCGGCAGCTGAATCCGATCGAGGGCGGGGTCGTGATCACGGTCCCCGCCCTCGATTGGGCAAATCGCAGAATCTCCGGTAAAGTTTCGGAGGTTGACGGGCCCATAGCTCAGGCGGTTAGAGCGCTTCACTGATAATGAAGAGGTCCCAGGTTCAAGTCCTGGTGGGCCCACTCTCAACTCAAGAAATTCCCTCACGGGGCCTTAGCTCAGTTGGTAGAGCGCCTGCTTTGCAAGCAGGATGTCAGGAGTTCGAATCTCCTAGGCTCCACACTGTGTTGAGACAGTTCGAAAGGCCCCGCCTCGTGCGGGGCCTTTTCGTTTCCGCCCTGCGGTCGATCGTCGCCTTCTATCCCCAGGTGTTAACAACCCTGTTAACAACTCAGGGACTGGGCTTCTTCAGTGCACCCTCAGCCCCTCACCGACTCCTTGACACAGAAACTGAGTACACTCATAATAAAGTGAACTCGGAAATCCGGGTCAGACGGAGGATCCCATGAACAGCGTGCCTGCAGCTGCAGCAGTCAACACCTCATATGCGAAGGCGCCCAACAGGACGCTGGCAGTCGGCGACATGACGTTCGCCTACCGCGAGCTGGGGCCGGTCGAGGAGATTCCCGTGGTCTTCTTCGTGCATCTTGCCGGGACCCTCGACAACTGGGATCCACGCATCGTCGACGCCATCGCGAAGCACCGGCACGTGATCGCCTTCGATCAGCGCGGAGTCGGCGGGTCGTCGGGGTCGGTGCCGAGGACATTGGAAGAGGCGGCCGACGATGCCTACGACTTCATCACCGGGCTCGGCTACACGAAGATCGACGTGTTCTCCTTCTCCATGGGGGGCATGATCGCCCAGGACCTCGCGGTGAAGCATCCCACCCTCGTGCGTCGGATGGTGCTGACGGGCACCGGTCCCCGCGGAGGAAAGGACATGGACAAGGTCATCGCGACGACGTACCTCGATGTGCTGCGTGCGGCAGTCACGTTCTCCGATCCGAAGCAGTTCCTCTTCTTCCCCCGCGACCCGGCGGGCAAACGCGCGGGGAGGGTCTTCATCGACCGCCTCAAGGAACGAGCCGCAGATCGGGACAGGGACATCACGCTCCCGGCATTCCAGAGGCAGCTGACGGCGATCGCGAGGTTCGGCCGGTCGGCACCCTCGGACCTCTCGGTCATCACCGGCCCGACGCTGATCGCCAACGGCGACCACGACCGTATGGTGCCCTCGGTGCTGTCCGAGGATCTGCATGCGCGGATCTCCGGCAGCGAGCTGATCATCTACCCGAACTCGGGCCACGGAGGGATCTTCCAGCACTGGCAGGATTTCGCCCCCGTCGCGGTGCGGTTCCTGACCGAGGAGGCGACCGTCCGATGAGGGCCTTCGTCGTATCGAGGTACAAGACCGCCGTGCAGGAATCCGACGTCCCTGAACCCGTGGTGGGGAACCTCGACGTCCTGGTCAGCGTGCAGGCTGCGAGTGTGAATCAGCTCGACGAGAAGATCCGGGCGGGGGAGTTCCGACCGATACTCCCGTACACGCTTCCTCTCGTCCTCGGTCATGATGTGGCGGGCACCGTCATCCGAGTCGGCGCGGGCGTGACGACCTTCCGGCCCGGCGACGAGGTCTACGCCCGGCCGCGCGACGGCCGCATCGGCACATTCGCCGAGCGGATCGCGATCGATCACAGCGACGTCGCGCTCAGGCCCGCTTCGGTCTCCCCGGAGGAGGCCGCGTCGCTGCCGCTCGTCGCTCTGACCGCCTGGCAGGCCCTGGTCGAAGTCGGACACGTCGGCCCAGGACAGAAGGTCCTGATCCATGCCGGCGCCGGAGGGGTCGGCTCGATCGCCATCCAGCTCGCGAAGCACTTCGGCGCCGAGGTCGCCACCACGGTCAGCGAGGAGAACGCGGATCTCGTCCGAGAACTCGGAGCAGATCGAGTCATCGACTACCGATCGGAGGACTTCGAGCAGCTCCTCAGCGGATACGACTTCGTGCTCGACAGTGTGGGCGGAGAGAATCTCGAGAAATCACTCCGCATTCTGCGGCCGGGTGGCACGGCGGTGGGCATCGCCGGCCCGCCGACCCCCGCCTACGCGCGTGAGGCCGGTCTCAAGCCGCTGCTGCGGATGGCGATGGCGGCGCTGAGTCGAAAGGTCCGCAGAGAGGCGAAGCGCCTCGGCGTCGAGTACCGCTTCCTCTGGATGCGGGCGAGTGGCGATCAGCTGCGTGAGATCGCCGAACTCGTGGATGCCGGAGTGATCCGTCCCGTCATCGGTCGAGTCTTCCCCTTCGACGAGACCGTCGCCGCCATCGACTCACTCACCCACGGGCGCACGCGGGGGAAGGCCGTCATCAGCCGCGTCTGAGCTGCGGGTAGACCGCCTCCAGCGGCGCGCTCAGAGAGGCCTTGAGCTGCACCGAGGTGTCGTCGGCCAGCACCTCGTATTCGTCCGCCTCCGTGGCGTCGAGCACCTGGGTCACGAGTGAGGCGGGATCGAGTTTGGGTCCCGCGGCGCCCGCCGCCATCGCCGTGTCGACATAGCCGACGTGCACCCCCACGACGTGCACTCCTGCGGGTGCCAACTCGATGCGCAGGGAGTTCGTCGCCGACCACAGAGCGGCCTTGGTCGCACTGTAGATGCCCGCCACCGCGTACCAGCTGAGAGCCGAGTGGATGTCGATGATCGCCGCACCGGCACGAGTCGAGAGTAGGGGCGCGAACGCGCGTGCGAGGAACAGAGGCCCCAGGAAGTTCGTCTCGACGTTGGAACGGATCTCCTCGTCGCTGTGCGAGAGGATGCCGGGGCTCGCCGCGGAGGCTCCCGCGTTGTTGATCAGGATCGTCACATCCGGCGCGGCCACGACAGCCGCGGCGATCGATGCCGGGTCTGTCACGTCGAGCACGAGCGGCACGATGCGGTCGTCGTCCCACTCGCGAGGGGTGCGTGCCGAGGCGTAGACCTTCACGGCGCCGCGCGAGAGAGCCTCGCGGACGAAGTGAGTGCCGATACCGCCGTTGGCGCCGGTGACGAGGACGACTGCTCCGGAGATGGAGGGCATGATGACGTTCTTTCTGTCGGGGTGTGCGGTGCGAGAATGAGGCGCAGCGCTTGCGTATGCGAATTGCAGTGACTACCCTCACAACTGATCACAGTCAGTATTCATTCCCGAAGGACGACATGACCGGCGACACGCGTGCTCTGGGTCGGCGCGAGCGCAACAAGCTCGACAAGCTCCGGCGGATCACCGAGGCCGCGGGCGAGCTCTTCGCCGACCGCGGCGTCGACGACGTGACGACGCAGGAGATCGCCGACCGTGCGGACATCGGAACGGGAACGCTGTTCCTCTACGCCAAGACCAAGGGCGAACTCCTCCTTCTCGTGCAGAACTCGATGTATGCGGAGGCGCTCGAGCGCGGACGCGAGGCAGCGGCCACGACCGAGGGGATGCTCGAGGGAGTGCTCGCGGTCGTGAGACCGGTGGTCGAGTGCAACCGCAAGCAGATCGACAACGGGCGGACGTACCTTCGGGAGATGGTCTTCGGCGACCCGCAGGAGCCGCACCACCGCGAGGCGCTCAGCCTGACCGAGCAGACGGAGCAGCTCGTCTCCGAGGTCATCGCCCGCGACGGATCGGTATCGACCGACGATGCCCAGGCGATCGCGCGGACCGTATCGGCCGTGATGTTCCTCACGATGGCCGCCACCGTGAACGCCGACAGCTCGACCGAGAAGCTCGTCGACGACATCACCGCACAGCTCAGGGCGTTCCTGCCCTTCTGACACCCTCGCCGCCCGAAGGAGATTCGATGACGAACACCGAGAAGCGCACGAAGCTGCTGGAGTTCGAGCCCGCCGAACGAGACGCGGCACGGGTGTTCGGCACCCGGTCGGGCATCGAGCACCTGCGGGCGATGGCCAGGGGCGAGGTGGCGAATCCGCCGATCAGCAGCCATGTCGGGCTGCAGGTGGTGAGCGTCGAGGAGGGTGACGTCGTGATGACAGCCCAACCCGACGAGTCGCACTACAACCCGATCGGCTCGGTGCACGGCGGCTTCTTCGCCACCGTGCTCGACTCCGTGTGCGGCTGCGCCGTGCACTCGACGCTGCCAGCGGGGGTGGGGTACACGAGCCTGGAGATCAAGGTGTCGTTCCTGCGCCCGGTGACCGCCGACACGGGCACGGTCACCGCGCACGGATGGGTGACGAAGACCGGCCGCAACGCGGCTTTCGTCGATGCCGACCTGCGCGATTCCGACGGACGTCTGCTCGCCACGGCGTCGAGCACGTGTCTCATCGTGCGTCCAGAGGCGAGACCGTCGGCGTGAACACCCGGGTTCTCCGTGAGTTCGCCGCCCCGACGTGAGACGGTGTGACCATGGATCTTCCGCGCACCGCAACGTCGCCGCGACTCGATGTCCTCGTCGTGGGCTCGGTCAACCTCGACACCCGATACGTCCTGCCCGCCCTCGTGGCGCCGGGGGAGACGATTCAGGCGCTGGGCTCGTCGCGCAGCGGCGGCGGCAAGGGGGCGAATCAGGCTCTCGCCGCCGCACAGCTGGGAGCTCTCACCGGGCTCCTGGCCGCGGTCGGACCCGATGCGGAGCCTGCGCTGAGCGACCTCGCTCGCGCCGATGTCGACCTCAGCACGATCGTGCACGTCGATGACGTCGCGACAGGAACGGCCGTGCTCCTCGTCGCTCCTGACGACAACTCGATCGTGATCGACCCCGGAGCCAACGCGCGGCTCGCGCCCGCGCACGTCATCGAGGTCGACCGTGAGCGAGAGGCGCCTCGGGTCGTGCTGCTGCAGCACGAGGTGCCCTCCGCCGTCGTCGAGCAGGCCGTACGCACCTGGAGCGGTCGGAGCACCGTGATCCTGAATCCCTCGCCATTCCGCGGGGTTCCCGCCGACGTGGTCGCCCGGGTGGACCTCCTGGTCATGAACCGGATCGAACTGTCGCAGCTGCTCGGCGCCTCAGAGCCGCGGACGGTCGACGACGCCTCGGCGCTGCTCGCCGGCGCCGGACTGCGACAGGCCGTCGTCACTCTCGGCGCCGACGGAGTGCTCGTGCTCGCAGACGGAGATGTGTCGCACATCGCCGGCATCCGCGTCGATGCGGTCGACACCGTCGGCGCCGGAGATGCGTTCCTCGGTGCGCTCGGTGCCGCGCTCGCGCAGGGGCGGACGCTCGACGACTCCTGCAAGTTCGCCGCGGCCGCGGGAAGCCTGGCCGTGACCGTCGAGGGAGCGCGCAACACCGGTCTCACCGACGACGCGGTGCGCGCCCTCCTCGACCGCGCTGCTTCGTGACCTCCGGCCTGCAGACGCCTCCGCGCATCCGACCCCTGAAGATCTGAGGACCACCGTGCTGAAGAACATCGATCCGCTCCTCTCTCCCGAGCTCCTCGGGATCATGGCTCGGATGGGACACGGCGACACGCTCGCCATCGTCGATCAGAACTTCCCCTCCTACGCGGCCGGCGTGCCGGTCGTTCGGGCGGACGCCGCAGACAGCACCCGCATGGCGAGGGCGGTGTTCAGCCTGCTCCCCATCGACACGTTCATCGATCGACCGATCACACGGATGCTGCCGGGGTCCGTCGACGACGATCTGCCCGAGGTGCAGAGCGACTTCCTGCGGGTGGCGGAGGAGGCCGAGCAGCGCACGCTCGAGTTCGCGGCCGTCGACCGCTTCACCTTCTACGATCTCGTCAGGGGAGCGATGGCCGTGCTCGCCACCGGTGAGACCCGTCCGTACGGCTGCTTCCTCGTGACGAAGGGCGTCGTCCAGGGGTGACTCAGGCCTCCGGAGCCTGATCCGCGGCATCCGACGGACGTGACATGCGCACCGGTCCTCGCGCGTCGGCGATCTGCACCGGTTCACCCTTCTGCGTGACGACGATCACGCCGGCATCCGCCAGTTCCGCGGCGACGCGGCGCACGTCCGGCATCAGCGCGCGCCACGATTGTCCGCCGACCATGCGCGCGACATCACTCGGGCAGATCGACGACTCGACGCGCTTGCGCGTGAGCGCACGGATGGCGGCGGCGATGCGCTCGTCGAAACCCGTGCCGGAGCGCTCCTCCCACCACGGAGCACCGCGCTCGCCGAGGGCGACCTTCGCATCCTGCACGCGGCTCCGCGCGTCGGCCTCGGACGCGCGGACAGCGCGACGCGCCGCCATCAGTTCGTCGACGAGCTCCTGACGGAACGTGTCGGGGATCGACGGATCGGTGGCACGCCACTTGCGACCGTCGATGACGACATGGTGGCCGTCCGGGGTGCGCTCCGGTTCGTTGCCGACGTCGGAGTCGTCTTCAGCGGTGCGAGAGGGCATGACCTCAGTCTGCCGCCCGGCCGTCGGTGCGCGGAGGGCCTTGACGACGGCACGGGGCGTCGGACTCGTCAGCTGATGGCGAGTCGGATCCGCTCCGTGAGGAGCTTGCGGTTGGCCGCGGTGAGCTCGAGCACCGCGTAGGCGGTCGGCCACATCGTGCCGTCGTCGAGATTCGCGATCGGCTCGAAGCCGAAGGTCCCGTATCGCACCTTGAACTTGCTCGCGGGCTGGAAGAAGCACAGCACCTTGCCGTCCTT
>CAUQIW010000025.1:0-20597 GCA_963518515.1 uncultured Microbacterium sp. | reverse complement strand
CCGCCCGTCGTCGACCCGCCCGTCGTCGACCCGCCCGTCGTCGACCCGCCCGTCGAGACCGGATCGTTCGCGCTCTGGCCCGGCAAGGAGATCCGCCACCAGTACGACGGTGCCGGCGACGGCTCTGAAGCAGCTGTCACGTTCACGGTTCCGAAGAACATCGAGACGGGTGTGATGTATCACTCCCTCCAGGTTCTCTCGACCGACAACGGACGCGACGGATACCGCGCGACCGTGACCCTCAAGGCCTCGGGCACACTGCGCCTGACGGTGGCGAAGGTGACGGGCAACCGCTCAGAGGTGCTCGAGGACTCGGTCGTCTCCGGTCGCGGCACCTACAAGCCCGGCGATGACGTTCGCGTGGCACTGCGTGTCGAGGACGGCGAGGTGTCGGCCAAGGCATGGACCGACGGCACCTCCGAGCCCGACTGGCAGCTGTCCGCCGCTGCGACAGGTGAGGCCAAGGGCGACGGTGTCGTGATCCTCGGGTACCTGTCGCAGCGCGCACCGCAGGCGATCATGGCCCCGTGGTCCGACCTGGGGGTTCCCGCCCCCTAGAGCTCTCCCGGCTTCATCGCCTCCGCGTCGATCGCGCGGATGATGCGGATCGCGGCGGTATCCGGCTTCGGCTCGGATGCCGCCGCTTTCGCGTCGCTCCGGCGAGCGGGCGCGTAGACGACCAGCGAGTGGAAGAGGAAGCGCGCGAAGAACGCCACGATCAGCGACAGCCCCGTGGCGAGAACGCTGGAGATGTGCCAGGTCTCGACCATGAGCGCCATCACCGGGATGCGCAGAGCGGCTTCGACGTTGTTGAAGGCGAAGGACACGGCGAACCGCATCCAGAGGGCCCGCGCGTTCGTGCGCATGTCGGCGAAGACGAAGCGCTCCTGCAGGATGAAGTTGCCGATGATGGTGACCTCGGCGCCGATGATCGCCGCCCAGACGTACGGCACTCCGGCGACAGTGAGCGCCCACATGATCCCGAGGTTCGCCACCGCTCCGACGACGCCGATCATGGCGAAGAGCGACATCTTGCCGAACCGCAGCCTCGCCAGGTGCGCCACGAACGTGGTTCCCTGGCGGAAGCTCGCCTTCGACGCTCCGTGCCGACGCTCGGCGAACTCCATGGGCACCTCGGCGGTGCGCAGGTCGGTGCGCGCGAGGATCTCCAGCAGGATCTTGAAGCCCTGCGGCCTGAGCGTCTCGAGATCGAGACGGGTCCGGTCGACCAGGAAGAACCCGGTCATCGGGTCAGTGCTGCGCGCGAGCCTGATGGGGAACATGGCGCGCGTCAGCCAGGTCGCCGCGCGCGAGACGCCGAAGCGCATCGCGGTGCCGAGGCCGCTTCTGTCTCCTCCGCCGACGTAGCGCGAGGCGGCGACGACGTCGGCGTCTCCCTCTGCATGTCTCGCGAGCAGCACGGGCAACAGCTCGGGCGGATGCTGCAGGTCGCCGTCCATGACGATGCAGAGATCGGATGCCGCGGCCTCGAGCCCGACGACGACCGCCCCGCCGAGTCCTCCGGTGTTGTCGTCGCGGTGGATGACCCTCACGGTCACGGGCGCGTCGGCAGCGACGCGCCCGACCTCGTCGGCCGTGTCGTCGCTGCTGTCGTCGACGAACAGTATCTCCGCGTCGTAGTCGGCGAGCGCCGCAGCCGTGCGCTCGACGAGTTCAGCGACATTGTCGCGCTCGTTGAAGGTGGGCACGATGACCGTGACCGCTGTCTTCACGACTCTCCCTCCACCGATCCCGCATCATTCGCGGCACTCCATAGTTCCATGTGTCGGTGCACGCGAGAGAACACCGGCACCTGCTAGACTTCGATCACGCGGCTGTGGGAGTCGCCGAGCGGATGGGGATCCGCTCTCTGGGGAAGTACTGATCTGGGGAGATCATGGGTACGCGCATCGGCTATGCCGTAGGAGCATTCGACCTGTTTCACGTCGGTCATCTGAACCTTCTGAGACATGCGAAGCAGCACTGCGACATCCTTGTCGCCGGTGTCGTCAGCGATGAGATGCTGCGGCAGGTGAAGGGCATCGAGCCCGTCATCCCGACCGCAGAGCGCGCGGAGATCGTGCGTCACATCTCGTTCGTCGACGACGTCTACGTCGAGACGACTCCATCGAAGATGGACTCGTGGAAGGACGTGCGTTTCACGCACTTCTTCAAGGGCGACGACTGGCGAGGAACCGACAAGGGCATCCGGCTCGAGAACGAGTTCGCGGAGGTGGGTGTCGAGGTCGTGTACTTCCCGTACACCGCACACACCTCGAGCTCGTCCCTGCGCCGAGCGCTCGACGCGATCACAGCGGGCGCTTCGGCCGTCTCGGCCCCTGCACTCGCGATGCGCTGACCCGATCGGTGCTCCTCGTCGAGTCTGCTGGGGCAGGCGCGACGAGGAGCATCTCCGGTCCGTTCTTCAGGATCGGTTCGTGACACCGAGAAGACTACGAGCCATACGCGCGACATGAGGCGGGGTGTGGGCACCGAGCCACACGGTCCACTGCGCCGGCGGCTCCGCGCACGTCCACTCCACGCACCAGGAGTGCACCGCGTTCGCGAGCCGTTCGCCCTTCGCGTGCTGACGCACGCCGTCGCCCCGGAGCAGCCACCGCACCGACATGCCGTCGGGCGCGTCGATCCGTCGGATCTGAATCCGTGCGGCTGCCTCGATCACGATCACGCCCTCCGCATCCCACGGAAGTCTCGATGCGATGACAGCGATCTCCGCGGCGTCGGCCGCATCTCCGGCGATCAGCACCGCACCCTCGATGCTCTCCCAGTCCGGATCCTCGAGGTGCTCGGCGGCAGTGTTCATGCCAGCAAGCCTAGGTAAGGCTACCCTTATCGCACAAGAGTCGTCACCCAGCGCCCACCCACCCGACCGGTCGTAGGCTTGACGCATGACTTCTCCTGCTGACTCCTCGATCACCCTCTTCGGCGCCGACTGGTGCCGCGACTGCATCCGCACCAAGAAGCAGCTCGATGGGCTCGGTGTCGAGTACACCTACGTCGACCTCGTCGCCGACCCCTCTGCGGCCGATGTCGCCAAGGAGATCTCGGGACGCACGAACATCCCCGTGGTGGTCTACCCCGACTCGTCGCACCACGTCGAGCCGTCGAACTCCGACGTCGAGTCGAAGCTGCGCGAGCTCTCGCTGATCTGACCGATCGCGGTCGGTCGACGCGCGCCACTACACTGGCGCGATGAGCACCAGGGCTCGGCGCGAAGAGGCTTCCGTCCGACTGCGCGCGCGCACGGTGGCGCTCTACGCCGTCGGGTCTCTCGGCACGGGCGGATACGCCACGCTTCCGGGTCTGGTGCTGACCTACTTCCTCACCGACAACCTCGGCGTCGCTGCCCTCGTCGCCGGCCTGATCGTGACGGTGGCGAAGGTGTGGGACGTCGTCATCGACCCGGTGATCGGTGCGGCATCCGATCGCCAGTATGCGCGCTCGGGATCACGTCGCGGCTTCATGGTCGTCGGCGCACTCACGCTCCCCCTGTTCTTCGCTCTCACCTTCGCCGTCCCGCCGTCGTGGGGTCCGACGGCCGGCGCGATCTGCGTGCTCCTCGCCTTTCTCGCGACCGCGACCGCGTTCAGTCTCTTCCAGGTTCCCTACGTCGCCCTGCCGGCCGAGCTCACGCAGGACTACGACGAGCGCACGCGTCTGCTCGGGTGGCGCGTCATCGTGCTCACCGCGGCGATCCTGCTCTTCGGTGCCGGCGGTCCCGAGTTGCGACGCGCCGGAAGCGATCCGGTCGCCGGCTACCTGCTCATGGGCATCGTCGCCGGCATCGCGATCGGAATCGGACTGCTCATCGCCTCGCGGACCGCGAAGGACGCGCCCGGCCCGCTCCTCGGCGAGGGCATGCCGGGCGAGCGCGCTCAGACGAATGCTCCCTCAGGGCTCCGCGAGCAGTACGCCGCCAGCCTGCAGACGCTCCGGCGCAGCCAGCCGTTCCGTGCGCTGCTCGCGACCTTCTTGCTGCAGGCGCTGGCCACCGGCACCATGCTCGCTGCCGCGCAGTATGTGGCGACCTGGGTGCTTCGTTCCGAAGGCGCCGTCACCTTTCTGTTCGTGGCGCTCGTGGGGCCCGCGCTGCTCACGACCCCGGCCTGGACGACGGTCGCACGCCGAGTCGGCAAGGAGAGCGCCTTCCGCGCCGCGAGCATCCTCTTCCTCGTCGCTGCGGTCACCGTCACCGCAGCGGCCTGGGTTCCCGGCGTCTGGATCTACGCCTCGGTCGCGCTCGCGGGCATCGCCTACGCGGGACTGCAGTGCCTGCCGATGGCCATGCTGCCCGACGTCATCTCCCACGACGAGCGAGTGAGCGGGCCGGGTCACGCAGGGACCTTCACCGGGGTGTGGACTGCCGGTGAGACCGTGGGCTTCGCACTCGGTGCGACCATCGTCGCTCTGATGCTCGCGTCGACGGGGTACATCTCCACAGTCGCCGGAGTGACCGCCGAGCAGCCCGCGGCCGCGGTGACCGGCATCGTGCTCAGCTTCAGCGTCGTGCCCGCGGTGCTGATGGCGGCGAGCCTCGTGACGCTTCGCCGCTACCGACTGCGTCGGGCGGACATCGCGTCGTGACCGCGGCGACCGGCCGGCTCCACCACGAGCCGTCGGCATAAGCTGGGATCCCGTTCGAAGGAGACGCCGATGACCGCCGCGCCTACCCCTCCCTCTCCCGCCACGGCGAGACCTGCCGCGAAGGCCGCCTCGAAGAAGGCCGGCCCCACGGAACTCCCCGAGGCCGAACGCGAACGGCTCGACTCCGCGATCGCCGAGCTGCATGCCGGAGCGCGCACCTGGTCGGCGATGGCGCTCTCGCAGCGGGTCACCCTTCTGCACGGAGTGCGCACGAGCATCGCTGCGGCCGCCGAGGACTGGGCCGACACCGCGGCGCTCTCGAAAGGACTCGACGCCGCGCACCCGCTGCGAGGTGAGGAGTGGCTCAGCGGCCCCTACAGTGCTCTCGGTGCGGTCGACGCCTACATCGAGACACTCTCCCGACTCTCGAACGGAGTGAACCCTCTCGAGGGCATCACGGTGGGCAGGGCGCCGGGCGGGCGGACCAGAGTGCACGCCTTTCCTCTGACCGGCCTCGACCGGTTCCTGCTCTCGGGATTCTCCGGCGAGGTCTGGCTCGAACCGGGGGTCACGCCCGCCGCCGCCCGAGCCACGGCCGGCCTCGGGCAGCGAATGCCTTCTCAGCCGGGCGGCGTGGGTCTCGTGCTCGGCGCGGGCAACGTCACCTCGATTCCCGTCCTCGACGTGCTCTATGAGCTGATCGCCCACAACCGCACGTCCCTGCTGAAGGTGAATCCGACGCAGGACGCACTCGTCCCGGTCTTCGTGCGCGCTCTGGCCCCGCTCATCGGCGTGGGGCTGCTGCGGATCGTGCGCGGCGGACCGGATGTCGGCGCCTACCTGACCGGGCATCGCGACCTCTCACACGTGCATATCACCGGATCCGCCGCCACGTTCGACTCGATCGTGTGGGGCGCGGGATCCGCTGCCGACCGACGCCGTCGTGAAGGCAGGCCGGCGCTGAAGAAACCGATCACCGCAGAACTCGGAGGGGTATCGCCCATCATCGTCGTTCCCGGCGACTGGACCGATGCCGACCTCACGCACCAGGCCGAGCACATCGCCACGATGCGCCTGCAGAACGGCGGCCACAACTGCATCGCGGGTCAGGTCGTCATCCTCTCATCCGACTGGACTCAGGCCGACGCCTTCCGGACGGCGCTGCGCAGGGCCTATGCCACCGCGCCGGAGCGGCCGCTGTGGTATCCCGGCGCCTCGTCGAAGATGGACCGGGCGACCGAGGCGTACCCCGACGCCCTCGTGCTCGGCGACCGCCTGCTCGTGGAGCCGACGGCGGACGATGCCGATGCGCTGAACTCAACCGAATACTTCGCGCCTGTTCTCGGCGTCGTCACCGTCGGAGGCACGGGGCAGAGCTTCCTCGATGCGGCCGTCGACTACGCGAACGAGCGCCTGCAGGGAACACTCGGTGCGAATCTGCTGATCGACCCCGTGACCGAGAAGTCACTCGGCTCCGGGTTCGAGAGGGCGGTCGCGAGGCTCCGCTTCGGATCGATCGCGATCAACAGCTGGACGGCCTTCGGATTCATCATTCCGACGCTGACGTGGGGCGCGTACCCCGGCAACACGATCGATGAGGTCGGCAGCGGCATCGGCGTCGTCCACAACGCTCTATTGCTCGACAGTGTGGAGCGCTCGATCATCCGGGGGCCGTTCCGACCGTTCCCCCGCTCCCTTCCGGGGCTCAGCGGCGGCGGACGGTTCACGATCCTGCCCACTCCCCCGTGGTTCGTGTCGTCACGCACCGGTGCGGCGGTGAGCGAGGGACTCACGCGGTTCCGCGCCGACGGCGGTGTCGCGGGACTCGTGAAGACGCTGCTGAAGGCGCTGCGCGCCTGACTCACCCCGTCTGCCGGTCGGCGACCACATCGTGGGCTCGCTGAGCCTGTCGAAGCGTGCAGTCGGGGCCCTTCGACAAGCTCAGGGACCCAACGGGGAGGTCAGGGGCCAGGTGCGGCAGTCGGTGAACTCCGGTGGGTCGCTGAGCCTGTCGAAGCGTGCGGCCGGAGCCCTTCGACAAGCTCAGGGACCCAAGGGGGAGGTCAGGGACCAAGGGGGAGGTCAGGGACCAAGGGGGAGGTCAGGGACCCAGGGGGAGGTCAGGGACCCAGGGGGAGGTCAGGAACGCGCGAACCTGTCGGTCGCCGCGCGCAGCGCGACCTGGATTCCCGGTTCTGCGGCCGAATGCCCCGCGTCGTCGACCACGACGAAATCGGCCTCCGGCCACGCGCGATGCAGGTCCCATGCCGTCATCATCGGCGTGCACACGTCATGCCGCCCCTGCACGATCACCGTGGGGATGTGCCGGATCGCATCGACGCCGTCGATCAGCTGCCCCTCGGACCACCAGCCTCGGTTGACGAAGAAGTGGTTCTCGATGCGCGCGAACGCCGTCGCCGCGCGCGGATCGGACATCGCGGCGATCTGCGCGGCATCCGGGCGCAGCGTCACCGTCGATGCCTCCCATCGCGACCAGGCGAGGGCGGCGGGGACATGCACCGCGGGATCGGGATCGAACAGCCGACGGTGATAGGCCTCGATCATGTGCGAGCGCTCGAGCACCGGGATCGGCGCCAGATACTCCTCCCAGAGATCGGGGAAGAGCGCCGCGGCTCCCCCTTCGTAGAACCACTCGAGCTCCGCGCGCCGCAGGGTGAAGATGCCGCGGAGGATCAGCTCGCTCACGACATCGGGATGCGCCTGGGCATAGGCCAGCGCGAGGGCGCTGCCCCACGAGCCGCCGAAGACCTGCCACCTCGCGATGCCGAGGTTGCGTCGAAGCAACTCGAGATCCGAGATCAGGTGTGCTGTCGTGATGAAGCGCAGGTCGGCATCCGGTGCACTGGCGTGCGGGGTGCTGCGTCCGCATCCACGCTGGTCGAGCAGCACGATCCGGTACACCTCGGGATCGAAGAACCGTCGCTGCCACGGTGACGTGCCGCTCCCCGGTCCTCCGTGCAGGAAGACGACCGGCTTACCCTCGGGGTTGCCGCTGGTCTCCCAGTACACGCGGTGCCCGTCACCGACCAGCAGCTCGCCCGTGGCGTAGGGGGCGATCGGCGGATACAGCGCATCGAGCTCCATCGCGGTACGACCTACAGCTCGTCGCCCGGCACCGTCAACGGCGCCGCACACGTGTCGAGACCCAGCTTGTAGCCGCTCGCGAACCACGCCTGACGCTGCTCGCTGCTGCCGTGGGTGAAGCTTTCGGGATTCGCGACACCCGACTGCTGCTCCTGGATGTTGTCGTCGCCGACCGTGAACGCCGCATTCAGAGCATCCTCCAGCTGCGTCTCCGTGGGCGCGAGGAGGTATGGACGACCCTCGGGATCCTCCTGCTCGGTCATACGCCCGATCCATGCGCCGGCGTAGCAGTCGGCTTGCAGCTCGATGCGCACGCCGTTGCTGTCCGGCCCGGTGCCGTTGTTCGGATAGCGCTCCATGTCACCGGTGATCGACTGGATGTGGTGTCCCCATTCGTGGCCGATGATGTAGAGCTGGGCGAGATCTCCCGCGGATGCGCCGAACTGCTGCTGCATGAGATCGAAGAAGGTCGGGTCGATGTACACGGTGGCGTCGGGCGGGCAGTAGAAGGGTCCCACCGCATTCGACGCCGTGCCGCACTGGCTTGAGGTCGCGCCGTCGACGATGACGAGCTCCGGCGCGCGGTAGCCCTCGACCTGCTCGCCCCAGTACTGGTCGAGCGCGAGCTGCGAGCTCGACACCCGGCAGTCGACGTTCTCGTTGGCATCCTCACCGGTCAGGCAGCCCTCGATGACGCTGCCTTCGGACGATCCGCCGCCGCCCGTGTCTCCTCCGCCGCCGACGAGTCCGCTGAGGTCGATCCCCAGAAGCGGGCCTGCGATCAAGGCGATGATGCCGAGGAGGCCGACTCCGCCAGCTCCTGCGATGACGGTTCCGCGCCCTCGGCGGCGAGCGGTGCTTCCGGAGACGTCGGCGTCGGGATTGAAGGTCATGCCACGAGGGTACTCCGAGCAGGCCGTCGGCCAGACGTCCGTCGTATGCTCGGGCCGGTCCTGGGTCCCTGACCGAGATTGGGTCCCTGAGCTTGTCGACGGGCCCGACCGCGCGCTTCGACAAGCTCAGCGACCCAAGAGGGTGGTCAGCGACCCAAGGGGGCGGTCAGCGCCCAAGGGGGCGGTCAGCGCCCCAAGAGGGTGCTCACCGACCCAGGCGAGTGCTCACCGACCCAGACGGGGGTCGCCTGTCCGTCGTAGGCTCGGCGTATGACGACCACGATCACCATCACGGGTGCGGGCGGACAGATCGGCTACGCACTCCTCTTCCGGATCGCCGCGGGAGACCTGCTCGGCCCCGACGAGAAGGTGCGCCTGCGACTGCTGGAGATCCCGCAGGGGCTCGGCGCCGCCGAGGGCGCGGCCCTCGAGCTGCAGGACGGAGCCTTCGGACTGCTCGAGCACGTCGAGGTCACCGACGACCCCGCCATGGGTTTCGACGGCGCGAATCTCGCGCTGCTGGTGGGCGCCCGACCTCGCGGACCAGGAATGGAGCGCGGAGATCTGCTCGCCGCCAACGCGGGGATCTTCGGCCCGCAGGGTGCGGCGATCGCGGCGAACGCCGCGCCGGACGTCCGCGTCACCGTGGTGGGCAACCCGGCGAACACGAACGCGCTCATCGCCGCGGCATCCGCAGATGGTGTGCCCGCAGAGCGCTTCTCTGCCCTCACCCGGCTCGATGAGAACAGGGCTCGTGCGCAGGTGGCGCAGACCCTCGGCGTGCCGGTCGACACCATCCGCCGTCTGCCGATCTGGGGCAATCACTCGGCCACCCAGTTCCCCGACATCTCGCACGCGACCGTCGGGGGCGAATCGGTGACGGACGCTCTCGAAGCCATCGTCGGTGACGTTCCCGCCTGGCTCGAGAATGTGTTCATCCCGCGGGTGGCGAAACGCGGCGCCGAGATCATCCAGGTGCGCGGCTCGTCATCCGTCGCCTCCGCCGCGAACGCGACGATCGAGCACGTCCGCGATTGGGTGGGCGGCATGGACGACTGGACGTCGGCCGGCGTCGTCTCGCATGGCGAGTACGGCGTTCCCGCGGGCCTCATCTCCTCGTTCCCGGTGCGTTCGATCGACGGAGAGTGGCAGATCGTCGAAGGGATCGAAGTGTCCGAGTGGGCGCGGAAGAGGATCGACGCCTCGGTGGCGGAGCTGATCGACGAACGCGACGCGGTGCGCGCACTCGGGATGCTCTGAAAAGGTCTCCGCATCGGCCGCGATCAGGGCAGAATGGATGCCGGAGGTGCGCGATGAGCGAGACGATCGATCCGACGAAGACGGCGGCATCCGTCGACGACGCCCTGACCAGCCCTCTGCACCTGCCGCACGCGGCCGCGGAGTGCCCCAAGTGCTTCACCGAGCTGCAGCAGAACCGCGACTTCTGGCTCGCGCGGCCCGACGGCTCTCGCCTGGTCGGACTCGTGGTCTCGCGTGAGGGGATGCCCTCTGTCGTGCAGCAGCGCGAGGATCTCACTCGGTTCGGAGTGCCGATCGAGGGGTTCCGACACCCGGCACCCGACATCCTCGAGAGCTGGAGCGACCGGCTCACCCGTCTGATCGCGACGCTCAGACGCGGCGACGTCCTCGTCGTCGCGAACATCACCGCCCTCGGCCGCGACGCCGAGGAGGGCGCGCGCACCGCCAAGGACCTGCGCAGTCACGGGGTCATCGTCAAGGTGCTCGACCACGACGCACGTCACCTGGCCGACGCCGCCCGCTGAACCACTCGCCGCATTGCACCACCCGCGCACACAGAGAGAGCCGGCTGCCACCCCTCAGGGGCGACAGCCGGCTCGAACTCTCACCTGCTGATCACCAGCGGTTCATGTTCCTGTTCTCGTTGGCCTGACCGTCCTGCGAGTCCTGCGAGACCTGACGACCGATGTCGTTCAGGAGCAGCTTCATCTCGGACAGTGCCGCGTTCCACTTGGCCTTGGCCTGGATGTACGCCTCAGATGCCGAACCCGTCCAGTCCGCCTGAAGCGGCTTGAGGGCGTCCTCCATCTGAGAGAGCTTGTTGTCGATGTTGTTCGCGCCGCGAACGAGATCGGCACCCGCCGTGTCGACGGCGCCGAACTGCATCTTGTATCCGTTACCACTCATGATCTTTTTCCCTCCGGTCTCAGCCGAGACGGCCCATGAACTTGTTCTGCGACTGCGCAGACGTGTCGTCGGTCTGCGTGTAGGCCGACTGCGAGTCGCGCAGGTTCTGCTCGAACTCGTCCAGAGCGTTCGTGATGCGGCGGGACTTCTCCTGCCACGCCTGGAACGTCTGCGTGAACGCCGCGGCCCCCGCGCCCTGCCACGACGATCCGATGCTTGACAGCTGAGACTGAATCGAGTTCAGCTCGCCGATGATGTCCTGCTTCGAGCTGCTGACGATACCGGCGCCCCGCTGCAGGGCCCCATCCGCTGCAGAGATCTCTCCGCTCACGGTCACCTCCTGGTCGTATGGGCGAAACCGCCCTGAGTGAGTCAGCCCCGGAGGGCCGTGCCACCGATGTTTCGGTGACAAGTAACACCATACGGCGCTCGCGCGGCTGTGCACATGGGTAGGTCTGCCCACCCGCCTTTCGGGTGCTCGCCTACGGGTGCGACGACGGGGCGAAGGCGAGCTGCATCGTCTGCAGTCCGCGCTCGCGGGTGATCACCTTGGCGCGCCCCGGCACCGCCGGTGTGGCCTTGACGTTGCCGATCAGCGGCCCCTCGTCGGGACTTCCCGAGAGCAGGATGCCGGGGGCCGCGAGGTCGCGGAGCGTCTGCATGACCGGCTCGAACGTCGCTCGTGAGGCGCCGCCCGACCGGCGGGCGATGATCAGGTGCAGCCCGACGTCCGTGGCCTGTGCGAGCAGCGGCTGCAGCACCGCGATCGGGTTGCCCGACTGCGTGTTCACCAGGTCGTAGTCGTCGACGAGCACGTAGACCTCGGCGCCCGTCCACCACGACCGGTCTCGCAACTGCTGGGGCGTGATGTCCGGCCCCGGCATGCGCCCTCGCAGGTACTCGGCGAGGCCGCCCAGCTCCTCCGACGCCTGCTGCGCGGTCGTGTAATACCCCGCGAGATACTCCTCGGGGATCTCCGAGAGCAGAGCACGCCGGTAGTCGACGACGAAGATCTGTGCGGACTGGGGAGTCGTGGTGCGCATCACCTCATGCGCGAAGGTGCGCAGGAAGCTCGACTTGCCCGACTGGCTGTCGCCGAACAGATACAGGTGCGGATTGCGGCGCACGTCGAAGGCGCTCGGTGCGAGAGCAGCTTCGTCGACGCCCAGCAGCACCTGGTTCTGCAGCGGCGTGCCCGCGGCCAGCTGGTGCAGCGTCGACAGCTCGAGCATCTCGGGCAGCAGGCGCAGCTTGGGGCCGCGAGGGCCCTTCCATGCCGCGTTCACGCGCTCGATCAGGTGCTCGACGCCCTCACTGAGGGTGTCCGGGTCGCCAGAGCCGTCCACACGCGGCAGCGCGGTGAGCATGTGGTGCTTCGACGGAGCGAGTCCGCGACCGGGGCGGCTGACCGGCACGTTGACGGCGACCTTGCGGTCGATCTCCGAATCGCTGGTGTCACCGAGACGCAGCTCGAGCTTCGAGCCGAAGGTGTCGCGGATCGCGGTGCGGAAGTCCATCCAGCGAGAGGTCGTCGCGATGATGTGCACGCCGAAGGTGAGCGCACGCCCGGCGAGCGACTGGATCTCGAACTCCATCTCGTCGAACTCGGCGCGGATCGTCGGCCATCCGTCGATGATCAGGAACACGTCGCCGTAGCCGTCGTCGGCCCGGCCTTGTGCCCGCAGACGCCGATACGTCTCGATCGAGTCGATCGCGTTCGCGGTGAAGTAGCGCTCGCGGGCATTCACGATGCCGACGACCTCCTGGAACATGCGTCGGAGGACATCGGGCTGGTTGCGACCCGCGACGCCGGCGACGTGCGCCATCTTGGAGAACGGCACGAAGGTACCGCCGCCGAAGTCCATGACGTAGAACTGCACCTCCTGCGGAGTGTGCGTCAGGGCGATGCCGGTGAGCACGCTGCGCGCGAGCGTGCTCTTGCCGCTGCGAGCGCCGCCGACGATGGCGAGGTGACCGCCCGCACCGGTGAGCGTGAGCGTGAGCCGGTCGCGCCGCTGCTCGAGCGGCCGGTCGACGGTGCCGAGCGGGATGGTGAGCGGGCCCGCCTGCCGCCACCGAGGCGAGATCAGGCCGAGCTGCGGGTCTTCGACGAGATCGCCGAGCATCTCGTCGAACGTCGCGGGCACGTCGAGCGGGGGCAACCACACCTGGTGGGCGGGGATGCTGTGCCCCTTCATCTTCGCGACCGCGATGTCGAAGGTCACCCGCTTCTCGGGTGCTTCGCCGCGCACGACGTCGAGCGCGGGAGCCTGGTCGTCGGATGACTCCTGCTCGAGCACCGGCGCCGCCGTGAACGACCTCGCCTCGATGGCGCGCACAGCCGACTCGGGTCCGTCGATCTCGGCCACGGCTCCTGGCTTGCGCCGTCGGGTCTTCGGCGGAGCCGAGACATATGCGGCGCGGAACTGCGTGAGGGTCTCGGCATCGGACTTCAGGATGCCGTGGCCACCACCGCCGGGCAGGGTGAAGGCGTCGGGCACGCCGATGACGGCGCGCGAGTCGGCGCCGGAGAACGTCTTCAGACCGATCCGGTACGACAGGTGGGAATCGAGTCCACGGAGCTTGCCCTCTTCGAGACGCTGAGTCGACAGCAGCAGGTGCACCTGCAGCGAACGGCCGAGTCGACCGATCGCGACGAACAGCTCGGTGAAGTCGGGCTTCGCGGCGAGCAGCTCGGAGAACTCGTCGGCGACGATCAGGAGCGCAGGCAGGGGCTTGAGGTCGGTGCGACCGCCCTTGCGCGCGGCCTCGTAGTCGGTGACGTTGGCGAAGTTGCCGGCGTCACGGAGCAGCTCCTGCCGACGGGTCATCTCGCCCTGGATGGCGTCCTGCATGCGATCGACGAGTGTGAGGTCGTCGCCGAGGTTCGTGATGACGGCCGAGACATGCGGCATGTCGGCCATGCCGGCGAACGTCGCTCCACCCTTGAAGTCGATGAGCACGAAGTTCAGCGCCTCAGACGAGTGCGTCATCGCGAGCGACAGCACCAGGGTGCGCAGCACCTCGGATTTTCCGGAACCGGTGGCGCCGATGAGCATGCCGTGCGGCCCCATGCCCTGCTGCGCCGATTCCTTGATGTCGAGGATCATCGGCTGGCCGGTGCTCGTGAGACCGATGGGCACCCGAAGGCGGTCGCGAGCCGAGCGCGGCTTCCACGCCGTGTCCGGGTCGAAATCTCTCACGTCGGGCAGGTTCAGGAGATCCGTCAGCTCGGCGCTGATCGTACGAGCACCGCCGGCCTCGTCGTCCTGCGCGCTCTCGCCGAGTCCGGTCAGTCGCCGCGCGACAGCCTCCGCCGAGCTGATCCCGAGGAAGTCGGCGGTGGCGGGCACCATGCCGATGCCGCGACGGGCGACCGTGAGCTTTGCGCCGTCGGACCCCTCGAGGATGAGGCGCACGGTGAGCGGATCGGTGAGCTCCGCCCACTCGCGAGCGATGTCGATGACGGTCACGCCGTCAACGCCACCCTCCTCATCCAGGAGGTTGCCCTGAGGCAGTTCGACGCCGTCGAGGATGACCACGATCTGCGGCACCGCGCCGCCGCCGCGTCCGCTGACCGGCCCACGGGAGCGGATGTCGGCGATGAGGGGTTCGATCTCGTCCCACGACGAGCCGATGCGGCGGGCACCGCCGACGGCATCCTTGCGATCGTCCGACTGGGCGTGCGGCAGCCACTTGGCCCACTCCCAGTAAGCGAGGTCGGAGGGCGAACCGATCACGGCGATCTGCAGATCCTCGGGCGCGGTGAAGGTCGTGAGGTGCGAGACCATCGCGCGGGCCAGTCCACGACCACGGACGATGTCGCCGACGACCTCGATGCGGGCGCAGGTGCTGATGTTGAGTCCGAGAGGCAGGTCGGGCACCTGGTCATGGGTGAGCACGAAGCGGTGCGCCGCCGATGCACTCACCGGGTCGAGCTGCGCGAGCGGCGGAATGGGCGCCTCATCGAGGGTCATCGCGAGCGACTGAGTGGCCGTGCCGATCCGGGTCACCAGGAACTGCGGGTCGCCGACCGGGCGCTCCCACACGCGAGAGCCCTCCTCGGCGATGAAGGGCAGGGAGTCGGGTGCGGGCAGCATCCACTCCTCATAGCGCCGCTGCCGCGATGCGACCTCGCGCACCGCCTCTCGTGTCTCGGAGAGATAGGCGAGGTATTCGCGTCGGGTGTTCTCGACATTCGTCGAGTGCTGCGACTTCTGCCGCCACATCTGGCCGCCCACCATCGACAGCGCCATGAACAGGAACAGACCGCCCATGATGTAGGTGCGGGTCGCGTCGCCGCCCTGGGTGAGGGAGAGCACGGCGACCGAGCCGAGGCTTCCCACCATCGGCAGGGCCATCATCAGCGTGTTCGACGCCCCTTCGGGCTTGGGCAGCTCCGGTGCCTGCTGCAGCGTGAGCTGTCCGCCGGCCGGCGGTTTCGGCGCGCGGCGATTGCTGGTCATGCTCACGACTGGCCCTCCTCGAGTCACCTACTATTGTGTCAGGATGCCGCGCGGAACCGGCATAGTGCGTCAGAACATCGAGAGGCGAGGATGTCAGCGAAGACGATACGCCTCACCGTAGCTGACGCGAACGGGCGCAACGATCTGGTGGTGCCGGCCGATTCGACCGTCGCCGAGCTGCTCACCGTCGGCGGTGTGGATCTGCGCCGCTACGTCAGCACGACCACCTCGGGCGCTGCGATCGACCTCGACAGCGAAGTTTCCGAGACCCCCGGCGACGGCGGAGTGATCTGGCTGTTCGACCGCGCGGCGACGGCATCCGCCGCGGGCTCCGACGCGACGGCGAAGGACGCCCTCCCCGCCGGACAGTCGCGCAGGAACACGCTGCTGCTCGCCCTGCTGCTCGCGATCACCGCGGTGCTCGTGTCGTGCGCGGTCATCGCGCCGACCGCGATCGTCGTCGCGGTGGCGACCGTGCTGCTGCTCGTCGGCGCACTGACTCTGCTGGCCCAGCCGGTGCGCGATACCACGATCTACGTCGCGTTCGTCGCTCCGGTGCTCGGAGGTGCGGCCGGCGCGGTCGCGCTCTCGGTGTTCCGCGACCCCGGTGCGATGATGGCCGCGGGATTCGTGACCGGCGCGACCATCGCCTGCGTGCGTCATGCGCAGGCGCTCATGCGCGGTCAGCTCGCGGCGGCGACCACCGCGGTGATCGCCGTGATGTGGTCGGTATTGGCCGTGCTGAACGCCGCCGCGTTCCTCGCGAACATCCCTGCGCTGGCCATCACGGCCGTGCAGGTGGCCTGCGCCGTGCCCGTCTTCCATTTCATCCGCGCCGCCGCTCTCGACGTCGACGCGAGCGAGCTCATCGACACGCCCTACGTCATCCGCGACGCGCAGGGCCTGCGTCAGACGCCTCCCCGCGAGCCCTCCCCTGTCGGAGCCGACACCGCTCGTCGGCAGTTCCAACTCGCCCGCCGCCGATCAGAGGCCGGAATCGTCACGGCGTGCGCGCTCGCTCTGCTGTCGGCGCTCTACACGGTGCTGCTCACCGTGCTCTCGACCGACGCCCCGTCGATCGAGACCTGGTGCGTGCTCGGTGGGGCGCTGGGCGTCGGATGCTACTTCCTTCTCACCGCGAGGATGCTGCGCGACGGCGTCGCCCGAGCATCCGCGCTCGTCACGGGCACCGTCGTCGCGGTGGCCTCAGCCGCCACCCTGATCGTCGCGCTGCAGCTGAGCCTGCTGCTCGTGGCCGGCATCGTGATCGCCGCCGGCGCGATCGTGGCCTCGCTCACAGTGCCGCTGGCCCGCGACTGGCGCTCGCTCGGCTGGTCGCGCACCGGTGACATCGTCGAGGGGCTGTTCCTCGCCCTCGCCCCGGCCGCGCTGCTGTACGGCTCAGGCATCGCTGGGCAAATCCTGGAGGTCTTCTCATGACCATCGCCCCTCCTGCCGCGCAATTGCGCCCTCCTGCGTCGCCCCTGCGCTCGGCCTCCCCGGGCGTTCGCGCGACCGCCGGTCAACGCGCGGGCGCCTACCTGATCGACATCGCCGTCGTCGCGGTCATCGCGACCGTGGTCTGGGTGCTCACCGGCTCGCTCGTGCTCGTCGCCGTGACGGCCATCGAGCTCTGGGCGATCGGCTGGGTCTGGGAGGGCCACACGGGCGCGACACCCGGCAACCTCATCTGCGGCCTCCGCACCGTGCAGCGCGACAAGGATGTCAGCGTCGGCGCTCGCGGCCTGTTCCTGCGGAGCCTCGCTATGGGTCTCGCGCACGTGATCCCCGTGCTGCTCCCGGTGGGTCTCGCGTCTGCCGGGGTTCTCGACGGTCTGTCCAGGGCCCGCGTGATCGACGTGCGCAAGACTCGTCGCGCGGCGAACGACGGCATGTTCCTCGCTCCTGACCTCGAGGCCAGAGTGAGCGGACCGGATGCCACGGCAGGCGTGATCACGGCCGCTCCCGGCGTCATCAGCCAGACGCCCCTCTCGCAGCCGCAGCTTGTCGACGTGGCTCCGGTCGCCGATCCCGTGGATGCGGGCAGCATCGCGGTGTTCGAGCTGTCGGACGGCACGGTGATCGAGGCGACGGGTCTCGGCTACATCGGTCGTGCGCCTCGTGCCCCGGAGACCATCCCCGACGCGATCCTCGTGCGCGTGCCGGACGGCACACGCTCGCTGTCGCGCACCCATGCCGCCTTCGGCGTCGAGGACGGCAGGCTGTGGGTGCAGGACCTCGGCTCGGCGAACGGCGCGTCAGTGCGGCACCTCGGCGGCAGCATGACCGAGTTGACGGCGCACAACCCGTACTTCCTCGTGCCCGGGGACGTACTGGTGCTCGGTGGCGATGCAGAGCTCGCGTACCGCCGAGTGGCCGGACGCGGCGCTCGGCCCGCACCGCTGCCGTCGGCCGCGCAAACCCCTGCGGCTGCGCAGACTCCCCCGGCCGCGCAGACTCCCCCGATCGCGCAGGTCGAGCCGCCGATCCGCCAGAGCGACCCCGCGGTGCCGGTCCCCGCGGTCGTGGCATCGCCGCCGATGATGTCGCCACCGGCGGCATCACCCTCGGCCCCGGTCATCGAGTCGGCGCCTTCCGCCACGCCGGCGCCTCCGCCCACCGAAACACCCGCCGTTGCTCCCGCGACACGCTCAGCCGCGCGACTGTCGCAGTCGGCGGGCCCGGCCGCGCCGGCGGTCGTCGCGCTGCAGTTCGCCAACGGCATGACCGTTCCGATCGCCGGTCTGGGGTACATCGGACGTGCACCACGTGTTCCTGAAGGGGAGCACGCTGAAGCCGTGCTCGTCGCGGTCCCGGACGGCGACCGCTCGGTATCGCGTACGCACGGTCGTTTCGGTGTGGTCGACGGCCAGCCCTGGTTCGAGGATCTCGGCTCCGGCAACGGCTCGTCTCTTCGCACCGCCGATGGGCGTTCCGGTCCGATGACCCCGCATCAGCGGTTCGGACTCACCTCGGGCATGACCCTGCAGGTCGGCGATTGCCTGATCGAGATCGTCGCGGTCTGACGGCGAGGGCATCGACTGCAGACGATAGAGAAAGCCGCTCACCCGGAAGGGTGAGCGGCTTTCGACTGTGCGGCCTGAGTTACCAGCCGAGTTCTTCGCGTCCGTCTGATGCCGAGCGGCCGGCCGCGCCGGCTGCTCCAAGGTCGGGAGCGATCTGGTCGTCGTCGGGCTCGACCTCGAAGGCGAGGAGGTCTTGTCCGCGACGGCGGTTGCGCTTGTCGCTGCCTCCGCCGGCACCACCGCCTGCGGCTGCTCCGCCGACCATGCCGCTGCGTCCGCCGTTCGCGGCACCGGACTGCGCGACGACGCCGCTGGCGCCTCCCGCGGTGCCCGTGCTGCCGACACCGCCCACGCCGCCGACTCCACCGACGCCGCCCATGAGACCACCGCCACCGAGGCGACCGGCGAGACCTGCGGCCGCGCCGCCGACGATGCCGCCAGCGCCTCCGACCGAGCCGGCGGCTCCTCCGCCGCCACCTCCGTCCGTCACGCCGGTGAGGCCTCCAGGCAGACCTGTTCCGCCTCCGCCACCGCCGGTCACGCCGTCGATGCCGCCGTCGATGCGCGGAGTGTCGTCGTCAGTGTCGTTCGGGTCGGGCCACTCCGTTTCGGGCCGCGGCGGGTACACCGGAGGTTCGACGACCGGCGGGTCCACCGTGGGCGGGTCGACGATAACTGGCGGGTCCTTCTTCGTGCCCTTGTCGTCGTCATCGTTGCCGTCGTTGTTGTTGCCGTTGTCGTCGACGCCGCCGCCGATGACACCGGGACCGTCGTAATGGCCGGTGCCGGAGCCTCCGCCGTTGACGCCGGGGTAGTTCACAGGGGTGTGGCCGCCAGGGCCGTCACCATCCGTCGGGTCGTCCGACGGCTTGGGCTCGTCGTACTCACTCGTCGGCATGCTGTCGATGATCTCCTGCAGACGTGCATCGAGAGCGGTCGTCACCTTGCGCGCCGCTTCTTCCTGCTCGGCGGCGGCCTGATCGAGGTAGTACTGCTGGGCCTGGGCCGCGGACATGGTCACGCCGGGGCTCACCTGTACGGGACTGTCCGTCTTCGCAGCTACGTCGACGGTGTTCTGCTGCGACGATGTCAGCGTGGCATCCGGCAGATCCGCGGTTCCACTCGCAGCCTCCCCCAGAGCATCGCTCGCGCGCGCGACGACAGCGCGCAACGCCAGCTGATAGTCGGCGAATTTGTTGAGATCCGTGCGTATCAGCGTGAGCGCCTCTGCAACGGTGACGCCGTAGTCGCCTCCGAAGCCTTCGGAGCGCGCAGCCTTCTGGATGTTCACCGTCGCATCCTTCGTCGCGACGCTGGCTTCAACCTGCAACCGCTGCTGACCTACCTGAAGACCGAGCACGGCCGGACTCGTTCGGTTCTGAAGCAGCCTGTTGAGTCGTTCTCGGTTCTCTCCCATGGCGTCCCCCTCAGGCCTCGCGCGAATCGTTGCCGAGCACAGCGTCAAGCTGCGCGTAGTACTGACTCTTCTGCAGCTCATTCAGCTGCGTGGTCTCTGTGATGGCGAGCCGGATGTTCTCAGCCGCGGATCTCAGGTTCTCCTCGATCGCATCCCGCCACTTCTGTGCGGCACGATACTTCGCGGCGAGTTCGGTGGCCAGCGGGACCGACTTGCCGTCCGAGGTCCACACCGTCACGGTCTGGCCTTCAGCGAGGTCTCCCAGGGTAGTCCGCGACTGCGTCAACGCGTCGTAGGCCTCGGTGACCAAGGCAACCTGATTTTGCGCGGTGTCTCGATCCATCTCGAAGACTCGCTGCATTTTAATTAACATCGCGCTCCCCCCTCCGGCGTTACTGTGCAGGTTGATAATAGTCCGCGCTTTCACTGATCCACCATGGGGAGCCCTCCCCATGGTGGATCAGTGATCTGTCGCGATCTTCGTCGCCGCGCTACGGGGTGGAGCACGAGACAGTGGCGTCAGCGCTCACGCTCGTCATCAAAGTGGCTTCGGATCCCGTGATCGTCAGAGTGTCGACATATTCTCGGAGCGCCGAGTCGGACAGTTCGGAGGCGAAGACGAAGTCTCCCCAGCACGCGATGAAGTCCGGGTCGTCGTCGTAGTCGGTGATTCCGCTGCCGTTCAGATCAGCGAGCAGGGCCTCGCCGAGGGCCTCAGCCGAAGGACGCTCTTCGTCGACCGGCGGCTCCGAAGCGGGCGGCTCCGACGGCTGTTCGCTGACACTCGGCGGAGCGACCGAGGGCGTCGCAGGATCTATCGGTCCGGCGAGACTCGCTGCCACGATCACAAGGGTGACGATAGTCCCGATCACACCGCCGAGGATCGAGAGGATCATTCCGACGATCGACGGCCATTTCG
>CAUQIW010000024.1:0-21876 GCA_963518515.1 uncultured Microbacterium sp. | reverse complement strand
CCGAAGAAGACGCCGACGAAGTTGTCGGTGTCGTTGTAGTCGCCGGTCCAGCCGAGCAGGTGGATGCCGTGGTCCGACGTGCCGGTGGTGCGGTCGAGGTACTCGACCCACTCCTCGGAGACCGGGGTGGTCTGCACTCCGACGTCGGCGAGCTGCGTCGACAGCACGGTGAAGATCTGCTCGGGGTCCGGCATGTAGGGGCGCGAGACGTTGACCGGGTAGTTGAAATCGAGCTGCAGCGGGTTGGCCTCGGTGTAGCCGGCCTCCGCCAGGAGCGACTTCGCCTTCTCGGGGTCGAAGTCGTACGTCGTGACGTCGGGGTTGTACCCGTTGACGACCTCCGGGACGAACTCGATCGCCTTCTCGGTGCCCTCGGGCAGGACCTGGCTGATCAGCGCGTCCTTGTCGATCGCGTAGGAGAGGGCCTCACGCACCTTCGGGTCCTGCAGAGCGGGGACCGCCTGGTTGAACGCGAGGTAGAGGATCGTGAACGGCGGGCGCGACACCATGGTGAAGCCGTCGTCCTCGAGCGCCTTGGTGTCGGCGGGGCCGACCAGGTCGTATCCGTCGATCGAACCGGACTCGAGAGCCTGACGACGCGCGGTGGGGTCGTCGATCGTGCGGAAGATGATCTCGTCGATCTGTCCCGCCTCGCCCCAGTAGTCCTCATTGGCCGTGAGGGTGACCTGCTCGCCAGGAGCCCACTCCTCGAAGGCGTACGGGCCGGTTCCGACCGGGTGTCCCATCGCGTACTCGGAGAGCACGGGGGCCTCGGCCGAGCCGCTCACGTCGTCTGCGCCGAACTCGGACATCGCCGAGGGGCTCTGCATCGAGAACGACGGCAGCGACAGCGACGCGACGAAGCCGGCGAACGGCTTGTTCAGGTCGACGGTCACGGAGTAGTCGCCGTCGGGGGTGCAGGACTTGTAGACCGCATCCGCCGGGTTCTCCGCGTAGCCCTTGAAGAGCTTGTTGTAGTAGTAGCCGAAGGCTTCGGATGCCGCGAGGCCGGTCCAGTTGAACCAGCGGTCGAAGTTGGCGCAGACGGCCTCGGCGTTGAACGGGGTGCCGTCGTGGAAGGTCACGTCCTCCTTGAGGGTGAACGTGTGGCTCATGCCGTCCTCCGACGACTCCCACGACTCCGCCAGCAGCGGCGCGGGGTCTGCGGTGCCGGGCTCGGTGCCGACCAGACCCTCGAAGATCTGCCGGGAGACGCGGAAGCTCTCGCCGTCCTGCGCGAACGCGGGGTCGAGGCTCGCCGGGTCGGAGGATGCCGCGAACACGAAGGTCCCGTCGACGTCGCCCGATCCCTCTGACCCCTCGTCGCCCCGCTCGCTGGCGACGCATCCAGAGAGGACGAGCGCGGCGAGCGCCGCTCCCGTGACGGCGATGAGTCCCCGCCGTCGCATGACTGTGTGGTGCATTGTGTGACCTTTCCCTGTTCGGGCTTCCGTGCACTGCCCCGGGGCCTCTTCGCCTCAGGACGCTGATTCTTCGAAGCTACCCAGTGCGCCCCCGGATGGGGAACAGTCCTATGTTTCGATCCGGTATCGGCTGGCGCACGGGGTTCGCCGGGTAGGCTCTGCGGCATGTCAGGGCCTCTGGACGACGATCGCGACACCGTAGCCCGTCACGCGACCCTGCCGACCCCGAGTGCGGCGTCGACGTTCATGAAGCTCCTCGGCATCGCCGTGAGCGTTCTCGTCGTCGCGTCGGTCGCCGTCGCCGCGTTCGTCGTGACCGACCTCGCCAACCGGGTGGGAGACGGCGCCGTGGCGCTCGAGGGCGACGCCGAGGTCGCACCTCCCTCGCTCGGCGCGTACCCCGACGACCGGGCGTTCAGCATCCTCGTGCTCGGCACCGACGAGTGCGGCGAGGTCTCCACCGCGCTGCTCGGCGAGCGCTGCGAGGAGACGGACGAGGGCGCCCGCAACGACGTGAACCTGCTGGTGCACGTCTCGGCGGCACCGCGCAACGTCACCGTCGTGTCGTTCCCCCGCGACCTCATGGTCGAGGTGCCGGAGTGCACGAGAGAAGACGGGTCCACTGCGTCTGCGATGGACAAGGCGCCGCTGAACTCGCTCTTCGACCACGCCGGCATCTCGTGCGTCGCGAAGACGGTCACCGAGCTCAGCGGCATCCCGATCGAGTTCGCCGCGAAGATCAGCTTCGACGGGGTGATCGCCATCACCGACGCCATCGGCGGGGTCGAGGTGTGCGTCGCAGGAGACGGCATCAAGGACAGCCAGGCGGGGATCGATCTGCCGGTAGGCACCCACACGGTGTCGGGTCCCGACGCCCTCGCCTTCATCCGCACGCGCCACGGAGTCGGCGACGAGAGCGACCTCGCCCGCATCTCCAACCAGCAGCAGTACATGTCACGTCTCGCCAAGAAGATCCTCAGCGCCGAGACCCTGACCGATCCGTCGAAGGTGCTGCGGCTCGCGAACACGGTCGCCGACAACATCGTCCCCAGCGAGTCGCTGAACAACCCGCTGACGCTCGCTCAGCTCGCACTCGCCCTCAAGGACGTGCGGTTCTCGGACTTCGTCTTCGCCCAGTACCCGAACCTCGACGATCCGGACAACCCCGGCATCAAGGTGGTCCCCGACTACGACTCCGCCGAGGCTCTCTGGGAGGCCGTGCAGTCGGGCCAGCCCCTCTCGCTCACGGGCGATGTGGCCACGAACGGCAGCGTCGAGCTGACGTCGCCCCCGGCCGAGGGCACCGAGACCACCGAGACGGCGGCACCCACCGAGACCCAGGCGCCCACGGAGACCCCGGATGCCAGGGCGACTCTGCCCCCGGAGATCTCCGGACAGACCGTGGATCAGGACACCTGCTCGGTCGGCAACCAGGCGAGGTGAGCGCGTAGTCTCGGAGCATGGGCAGGACGCGATCGCGAGACACCGAGCATCCGCAGGCCCGACTGGACCACGGCGGCATCGCCCGCATCGTGCCCTCCGAGTTCACCAGCGGCTTCGAGCTCATCGTCGACGAGACCCCGCAGTCGCACGTCGATCTCGACGACCCGACGCATCTGCACTTCGAGTACATCGTGCGCATGGGCGCGGTGATCGACCAGCTGTCGCCCGGGCCCCTCACGGCGGTGCACCTCGGCGCCGGCGCCCTCACGATCCCGCGGTACGTCGAGGCGACGAGGCCGGGGTCGCGCCAGCAGGTCGTCGAGCTCGAGCCGCCGCTCGCCGCGCTGGTGCGCGAGCACCTGCCGCTTCCGCGCGGCGCCGCCATCAGAGTGCGCATCGGCGACGCCCGCGAAGGCGTGCATCGGCTGCCGCCCGCCATCGTCGGCAGCTGCGACCTCGTCGTCTCGGACGTCTACTCCGGCGCTCAGACGCCCGCGCACCTGACCAGCGTGGAGTTCTACCGCGAGGTCGCCGAGCTCCTCGCTCCCGACGGCGTGCTGCTGGTCAACGTCGCCGACGGGCCGGGCCTCGCGTTCGCCCGACGTCAGGTCGCGACCATCGCCGAGGTGCTGCCCGAGATCGGCGTGCTCGCCGACACCCAGGTGCTCAAGGGACGACGCTTCGGCAATCTCGTGATCGCGGCGTCCGCCTCGCCGCTTCCCACCGAATGGCTGCCGCGGATGCTGGCCGCGGGACCGCATCCCGCGAAGATCGCGCAGGGAGCGGAGGTCACGACCTTCGTGCAGGGGGCCAGGATCGTGACCGACGCGGATGCCGTCGCCTCGCCGCGCCCCGACGCGTCGCTGTTCCTGCGCTGAGCGCTCGATCCCGCATCCGATACGAGGTTGCGGGGCGTGCCGCCGAGGCAACAAGGCCGCAGCCAGGCACACTTGTGCAGGGGATGCTGCGGAAGGAGAGCAATGAGTTTCATCCGAGGGTACGACCACGAGAGCCTTCGCGAGCTGGTCGATCTCGATGAATGCGCGGCGCGGCTGGAGGAGATCGAGAACCAGCGCAGCCTTCCTGCCCTGCTCGAGCGCGTGTGGCTGCTCAAGGTCCTCGACCGCCTCGACGAGGCTCTGACGCTGGCCGACGAGGCCGTGCGGCAGGCGCGCATGGCGGGAACGCGCAAGGACGTGCTCCGCGCCAGGGTGCTGCACGCCACGATCCTGCAGCACCGCGGCGCATTCGCCGCCGCCGAGCAGGAGCTCGCGACGTGTGCCGCCGAGGCCGAAGGGCAGCGCTGGCTGTCGATCGCGGCCTTCGCCCATCACCACCACGGCAAGAACGCCTATGACGCCGGTGATTTCGAGGTCGCCAGGGAGAGCTTCAAGCAGTCGCTGTTCCTGCGACGCGAGGCAGGCGCGGCCGACCGCGAACTCGAGACCGCACTGCTCGCGATCGACGCCGCAGAGCGTCGGCGCACCTCGCAGCTCGTCGCCGGCTGAGGCGTTGCCGCCCGATGTCGGCGGCATGGCTTAACCTGATCGCATGGCGGAACTCGACCGTGTGCGCGTCTGGGGCGAAGCACTGATCACGCTGCATCTCGATGACAGCTGGTCCTTCGGCTTCGATCACGCGAAGCGACGTGCAGGACAGTGCGATTACACGAAGAAGCGCATCACCGTGTCGCGGTACCTCGCCGCGCGGTTCGACGACGACGAGATCCATCAGGTGCTGCTGCACGAGGTGGCTCACGCACTCGCGGGGCACACCGCCGCCCACGGCGCCTCGTGGAAGCGCGTGGCACGCGAGCTCGGGTACGTCGGCGGCACCACCCACCACGGCGAGACCGCGGTGGAGCTCGCGCCCTGGGTGGGTCGGTGCCCTGTCGGTCACGTCACGTACCGACACCGCCGACCGTCACGAGCGACCTCGTGCGCACGATGCTCGCGCACCTACGACCCCGACAACCTCTTCGTCTGGACGCGCCGCGAGATCACTGCGGACACCCGGCTCGCCGCGCAGATGTCGCGCTGAGCGCGTCACCGGGATCAGTCCTTCGGGCGTTCCGCGGTCTCATCGGTCGCACGGACGACGACGTCCGACTCCGCCTCCCGCTCCTCGGCGACCGGGGAATCCTCGGGATGCGCGGAGTCCGCGGAATCATCCGCGATGGGCGCATCGGATGCCGCCGCGCGGCGCCGCCGCAGCAGGGCGGTCACCGCGCGCCATCCGATGAGGAGGATGCCGAGCACGAGCGTCGCGACGATGATGAAGGGAAGCTGGGCCGTGTCGCCCGAGGCGACGCGCAGCAGCAGCCCCCCAACGACCGTCACGAGCCACACCACCGCACCCCAGCCGACCGACCACGGGCGACGCGGCCGGGAGGGCAGCGCGGCGGCGAGCAGATGTCCCACGAGCAGCGCGACCAGGAACGGCCATGCCGTCAGAAGGAACCCGGCCGCATCCTCGTCGTGCGAGGCACGGCCGATGACGGCGAACACGAGCACGAACACGACGTCGACGATGAGCGCGGGAAGGTACCTCATGCCCTGACCCTACGTCCTGGCCCGCGAAAGCGGCCCCGACCGCGCGGGATGTCGTCGAGTGCACGGGATGTCGTCGAGTGCACGGGATGTCGTCGAGTGCGCGGCACGTCGAAGTGAGCAGGCCGTGCGCTCGGCGAGTTCGCGTGCTGTCGACGCGGGCCAGGAAGCGACCGATCGCCATCGACGCGGCCCTCAGCCGAAGGGGACGAAAACCCCGTCACGCAGCACGGGAACGACCTCGTGCGCGTCGACCACGGCGGCCTCAGCCGCATCCGTCGGCCGGATCCCCGAGGCGATCATGCGCTCGGTGGAGGCCACGCCGATGGCGAGCTCTCGGGCGGATCCGCTGGCGCTGAGCAGGTGCCTGACCGCGCCACGCAGGGCATGGAAGCCCTCCGCGGCGACCGCGGCGTCCGGCGCCGTGTGATCGATGCCGAGAGCGGTGAGCGCCGACACGATCGCGCCGGCGCCGAGGTGGTCCTCGACGGCGAAGCGCAGCCGTCCGGCGTCGTCGACCTCCCCCGCGGCGATGACGGCGACCGAGGTGCGCGCCTGCCGCCGTTCCTGCACCGCGGCGACCGCTCTTGCCGTGGCCGCCGCGTTGCGGAGCCCTCCGACGAGCACCACCGCGTCACCGGCCGCCACAGCGACGGCGGCGCCGTTGCTCGACCATGCGACCGCGTCGACGAGCTCGACGGCCTGCCCCCGCGCCACAGCGTCCGGCACCGTCGACGAGAAGCGCAGCACGTCGACCACCACGACGATGTCGGCGGGAGCGAGACGGGAGAGCCCGTCGACCCCCCACTCGAGACGCACCTGGTATGTGGACTGATCGAAGGGCGAAGGCATTGCTCCAGCCTAGAACCGACGGCCTGATGACCTCGTCTCGCCCGCGCCATGAGTCGTGTCATGACGCGGGCGACACGTGATGCCGTCAGTCCGCGGCGAGCGCCTCGACGGGTGCCACGCGCGTCGCCAGCCGCGTCGGGGCGGCCGCGGCCACCAGGGTGAGCACGGCCGTCGCCGCGACGATGATCGCGATCGGAAGCCAGGGCACCTGAGGGGCGACGAAGCCCGCGGCCGTGAAATCCGGCAGTGTGGGCACGGAGCCCAGCAGCGACTGCGCGGCCACCCATCCGTACACCACACCGAGGATCAGCCCCGTGAGCGTGGCCGCGACCGTGATGTGGGTGGCCTCGAGCAGCACCATGCGACGCACCTGGCGGTTCGACAGGCCGATCGATCGCAGGAGCCCCAGCTCGCGGCGTCGCTGCACGACCCCGATGGTCAGCAGGTTCACGAGGCCGACCGCGGCGATCACCGCCGACACCGCCACCAGCACCATCATGACCGACGCGAACGCGTCGAACGGGGTGAAGAACTCGGCCGGCACCTCGCCGTCGACCTGTCCGATGAGCATCTGCTTGACCGACTCGAGCGCCACCGCGAACATCGTCACGAGGGTGACCCCCATGACCACGCCGATGGCCATGCGCGACGAGCGCTCGGGGTGACGCAGCGCATTCTCGGCCGCGAGCCGCGCGGTGGCACTGCTGCCGAACATCCGGCCGACGAGCCTGAGCACCGGGGGCATGAACAGCACGGACCCGATGGCGAGTCCGGTGAACGACAGCAGTCCGCCGAGGAACGCGACGACCACGCCGAGCGGGTGGACAAGCCCGAGCACCACGCCGGCCGCGAGCAGCAGCACGCCCAGCCCGAGCAGCACCCAGGCGCCGATGTGTCGACCGGCCCGCGCGACCTCGTCGTGCGTGCGCTCGACCGAGCCGCCGATGGCCTGCAGCGGAGTGACGGCGAGCACGCGGCGGGACCCGACCCACGCGGCGGCCCAGGTGGTGAGCGCCACGCCGACCGCCGGCAGCAGCAGGCCGGGCTGCGCGAGCGAGAAGCCCGTCGGGATGTTCTCGATGAATCCCTGACCGATCTGCACGCCGACGGCGGAGATGCCGAGACCCGCCGCAACGCCGAGGAGGGCGCCGATCACGCCGACCACCAGCCCCTGCCTGCCCACCTCTGCGCGCTGCGAGCGCGAGGTCGCCCCGATGAGACGCAGCAGCGCGATCTGCCTGGTGCGTCCGGCGATGATCGTCGAGAAGGTGTTGGCGGTGACGATCGCCGCGACGTACATCGCGACCGCGGTCAGCAGGATCGAGAGCAGTCCGACGATGAAGGCCAGCGTGTCGCTGTCACCGATGAACGGGTCGGCCTGGAGCACGGCACCGAGATAGGCCGTCGTCTCGACGAGCACCACGCCGAAGGCTGCGGAGAGAGCGGCGACGAGGATGCTGGCGCCCATACCACGGTCGCGCAGCCAGCCGAGACGAGGCCCGGTGGCGGCCGTCTCGGGCACGATCGTACGGGTCAGCGGCTCTGCGACGGCGCTCATGCCGCCACCTCGGCGGCGAGCATGTAGGCCGAGATCTCTTCGGGACTCTGGCGCGGGTGATCGGCGACGATGCGTCCGTCACCGAGGAAGAGCACCCGATCGGCGTGACTGGCCGCGATCGCGTCGTGCGTCACCATGGCGATCGACTGCCCGTGCTCACGGCTCGCGGTCGCGAGCAGCTGCAGTACCTCTCGTCCGCTCTTCGAGTCGAGGTTGCCCGTCGGCTCGTCGGCGAAGACGAGGTCGGGAGCGGTGGCGAGCGCCCTGGCGATCGCCACTCGCTGCTGCTGACCTCCTGACAGCTGGTGCGGTCGGTGCTGCAGTCGGCCTCCGAGCCCCAGCGTGTCGATCAGACCGTCGATGCGCGCCCTCTCGATCGCGCTCGGACGGCGACCGTCGAGTTCGAACGGCAGCATGATGTTGCCGAGAGCGGTGAGTGTGGGAACCAGGTTGAACGCCTGGAAGATGAAGCCCACGCGTCGCCGGCGCAGGATGGTCAGATCGGGGTCGCCGAGGCCGGTGATCTCCGTGTCGCCGATCCAGGCCCGCCCCTGCGTGGGGGTGTCGAGTCCGGCCATGATGTGCATGAGCGTTGATTTGCCCGACCCGGAGGGTCCCATGATCGCGGTGAACTGACCGCGGCGGATTCCGACGCTGACGTCATCCAGCGCGCGGACGGCGCTCTCCCCCGCGCCGTAGGTCTTGTCGAGGTGCTGTACGCGGGCGGCGAGCCCCAGGTCGGTGGTCGTGATCTCCATGCTTCGACGTTACGAACGGCGGATGCTCCGGCGCGTCGCCCCAGCGGAGCATCCGCGTACATCGCGAGGATGATCCGCGAGGCTCAGGCGAGGCCGTGCTCGAACGCGAAGACGACGAGCTGCACCCTGTCGCGCAGCGAGAGCTTCGCGAGGATCCGACTGATGTGCGTCTTCACCGTCGCCTCGCTGAGGTACTCGCGCGCCGCGATCTCGGAGTTCGAGAGCCCCCTGGCGGCGAGCGCGAAGATCTCGCGCTCACGGTCGGTGAGGGCGGCGAACTGCGGCGGCGCCGGTTTCGGCGCCTCGGCGAAGTGCTCGAACAGCTCGCGGGTCGCCGATGCGGCGATGACGCTCGACCCGGCGTGAACCGTGCGGATCGCGGCCAGCAGGAACTCGGGATCGGCGTCCTTGAGCAGGAAGCCGCTCGCCCCCTGGCGGATCGCCCGCGCCGCGGCCTCGTCGAGATCGAAGGTCGTGAGCATGACGATCCGCGGGGGGTCCGGCTGCGCGAGGATCTCGGCCGTCGCCGTGAGACCGTCCATCACCGGCATCCTGATGTCCATCAGCACGACATCCGGCCGCGTCGCTCGAACCACGTCGAGGGCCTCGCGCCCGTCACCTGCTTCGCCGACCACCGTGAGATCCGGCTGCGAGGCGACGAGCATGCGGATGCCCGCGCGGAAGAGCGCCTGGTCGTCGACCAGCACGACGTCGATCATGCGACTCCTTCGATCGGGAGCGAGGCGTGCACGACGAACTCGGCACCCTCTCGCTCCGCCTGAAGGCTACCGCCGACGAGCTGGGCGCGTTCGCGCATGCCGATGACTCCGTGGCCGCCGCCGAGGGGCGAATCGTCTCTGCCGACCGCGTTCCGCACGCGGATGTCGACACGATCGGTCAGCCAGGCCAGGTGCACATCGACCGACCCGTCGCCGTGCCGGATGGCGTTGGTGAGGGCCTCCTGGAGGATGCGGTACACGGCGAGCTGGATGGCTCCCGGCGGCTCTCCCGGAGGCGTCGGATCGATCGTGATGCGAGGCTCGACACCCGCGTTGCGGACCTGGGCGAAGAGGGTCTCGAGATCGGCCAGCGTGGGCTGCGGGCCGTCACCCTGCCGATGCCGCAGCTGCGTCAGCAGCAGTCGGACGTCGCTCAGCGCACCGCGCGCCGTCTGGGCGATGGTTCCGAGCGCCTCGGTCGCCATCTCGGGCTTCGCGGCTGCGGCGTACCGCGCGCCGTCGGCCTGGGCGATCACGACGGCGAGCGAGTGGGCCACGATGTCGTGCATGTCGCGCGCGATGCGCACCCTCTCCTGTTCCTCGGCCGCCAGCGACTCGGCCTCCAGCTGCGCGCTGCGCGTGCGTCGGGCTCGGAGGATGACCCTCCACAGCAGTCCGCACACCCACGCGAACCCCAGCGCGAGGATCGAGACGACGAGGAGCAGCGTGCCCGTGGTGATCTTGTCCCAGCCCGTGCCCGCCCCGAAGGCGACGCCGTTGGCGACCACCATGTACGCAGCGGCGACGAAGCCTCCGAACAGCGCGGAGCCGAAACCCCACCACAGCACGACCCGCGTTCCCCAGGCCGAGGTCGCGTACAGCACGAGCAGGATCGCGAAGTCGATGGGTACCGGCCCGGTTCCGGAGAGCATCTGCAGCACGGCGCCCGCCCACGCGAATATGAGCGCGAACCCCGGCGCGAGGCGGCCGATGGCGACACCGGCGAACATCAGCACGCCCGCCCCGATCACCGCCGCCGCGCTCGCCGCCTCGATCGCGGCGCCTCCGGTCGCGGGGCCGTAGAACGCGACGGAGATCGGAGTGAGGAGCAGGAAGAGCAGCCCCGCCGCGACGATGTCGAGGGCGAGGCCCATGCGGGAGAGCGGGCGGGTCACTCCTCCACGCTACGCGGCACCGTGCGGCGTCGGCATCCGCCTGAGGATGTATCCCGCTCCCCTCGACGCGGCGCTCGTCTGATCAGGCGCGCGCGATGATCTCGCCGTGCGGCACCATGAACCACCCGTCCCCCGCATCGACCCACCGCCGCCAGGCCGCGCTGATCCCCCGCAGATCCTCCACCGTCGCCATACCGGTGTCGACCAGCTGTGCCGCCAAGGCCGACTCGACGATGCGGTCGGCCCACATGCCGCCCCACCATGCGCGATCCTCCGGCGTGGCGTAGCACCACGTCGACGCCGTGGCCGTGACATCGTCGAAGCCCGCCGCGCGCGCCCATGAGAGCAGCCGCCTGCCCGCGTCGGGCTCTCCCCCGTTGGCGCGGGCGGCACGACGGTACAGATCGAGCCATCGGTCGATCTCGGGCATCACGGGGAACCAGATGAAGCCCGCATAGTCGGCATCGCGGGCCGCGACCACCCCACCCGGCGCGGTGACCCTGCGCATCTCCCGAAGCGCCTGCACCGGATCCTCGACGTGCTGCAGCACCTGATGCGCGTGCACGACATCGAAGCTGTCATCGGCGAAGCTGAGCGCATGCACGTCCTCGACCGAGAAGTCGAGGTTCTCGAGACCGCGGCTCGCGGCGAGGTCCCTGGACAGCGCGAGTGCCGTCTCATCGATCTCCGTGGCCGTGACGTGGGCGACGGCACCGGCGAAATCGACCGTGATGCTGCCGGGCCCCGCACCCACGTCGAGCAGGCGGGTCTCTGCGGTCAGATGACGACGCAGATACTCCGCGGAGTTCGAGATGTCGCGGATGCTGTGCGAGCGGAGCACCGATTCATGGTGTCCATGCGTGTAGGTGGCCATGCTCCATCCTGGCAGGCGTTCCGACGTTGGCCTGTCGACGCGGATCGATCAGCGCAGACCGGCGACCGCGCGTCGGATGGCCTCACGGTCGGGTTTGCCCGAGGCGAGCAGGTCGAGCTCATCGACCAGGATCATCCGCGCCGGCCGCGCGTGCTTGCCGAGCTCTCGCTCCACGACATCGCGGGCGTGAGCGAGCTGCTCGACCTCCGTCCGCCGCAGCGCCTCGCCCCGCGCGCACACGATCACCGACGCCTCTCCCCAGCGCTCGTCGTCCACGCCCACCACGACGGCGCCGGTGAGCCCGGGGATGCCGCGCACGAGTCGCTCCACTCGATCCAGCGAGACGTTGATGCCGCCCGACACGATCACGTTGTCCGCACGGCCGTGCACCCGCACGACCCCGTCGTCGTCGACGAGGCCGAGATCGCCGGTCCGATACCAGCGGATGCCGTGCTCGTCGCGCGTGAAGGCCGACGCGGTGAGCTCGTCGTCGTCGAGGTAGCCGTCGGCGAGCATCGGCCCCGCGATGTGCAGCTCACCGGAGACCGTGCGCACGGCGACCGATTCGAGAGGTCTGCCGTCGTACACGCAGCCGCCGCTGGTCTCCGACGAGCCGTAGGTGCGCACCAGTCGCACACCGAGATCGGCCGCCCGTTCGCGCAGCGGTTCCGGCAGCGCCTGTCCGCCGATGAGGATCGCCCGATACGCCTGCAGGGCGGCGAGCACCGGGCGATCGTCCGACGCATCCAGCAGGGTGGCGAGCTGCGCAGGCACGAGAGACGTGAAGAGGTCGGGGATCTCCGCCGATGCCGATCGCCGCGCCGTCGAGGGGCGCAGCATCGACAGCGTCGCCTCGGCGAACGCGAGCGGCGAGAAGCGCCCCGTCAGCGCCACGGGGTCGGTGCGGGCGACGAGTGAGCGCACGAGCACCTGCAGGCCGGCGACGTAGCCCGCGGGAAGGGCGAGCAGCCAGCGGCCCTCGCCGATGCGGGCGGCGGTGGCCTCCGCACTGGCACGCAGGGCCTCGGCGCTGAGAGCGACCCGCTTGGGCACGCCGCTCGACCCCGAGGTGGCGATCACGACGGCCGTGCCGCCCGGCACGCGCTCGGGGGCGTCACCGAGCATCCCGAATCCGAGCGCCGGCCCGCCGTCGAGAGCCCGCCGGAGGGGCGTGACGAGAGCTGCCGGATCCTCGGCATCCGTCGATATCAGCGCGACCATGCGTGCACGGCTCCCGACTCAGTAGTGCCAGGGGAACGACGACCAGTCGGCGTCCCGCTTCTCGAGGAACGAGTCGCGTCCCTCGACGGCCTCGTCGGTGCCGTACGCGAGGCGGGTCGCCTCGCCCGCGAAGACCTGCTGCCCCACCAGTCCGTCGTCGACGGCGTTGAAGGCGAACTTCAGCATCCGGATCGCCGTCGGCGACTTCGTGAGCACGGTGCGCGCCATCGCCAGCGCCTCGCGCTCGAGCTCGGCATGCGGCACCACGCGGTTGACGGCGCCCGCCTCGTATGCGCGCTGCGCCGAGTACTCCTCGGCGAGGAAGAACACCTCGCGCGCGAACTTCTGCCCGGTCTGCCTGGCCATGTACGCCGATCCGTAACCGGCGTCGAAGCTGCCCACGTCGGCGTCGGTCTGCTTGAAGCGCGCCTCCTCGGCGGACGCGATCGAGAGGTCGCAGACCACGTGCAGGGAGTGCCCTCCCCCGGCCGCCCACCCGGGGACCACGGCGATGACGACCTTGGGCATGAAGCGGATGAGTCGCTGCACCTCGAGGATGTGCAGGCGTCCGGCGCGGGCCGGGTCGTGCACGACGCTCTCGTCGTCGGAGTACTTGTACCCGTCGCGTCCGCGGATTCGCTGATCACCGCCGGAGCAGAACGCCCACCCGCCGTCCTTCGGGCTCGGACCGTTGCCGGTCAGCAGCACGGCGCCGATGCGGGGGTCCTGCCGGGCGATGTCGAGCGCCCGGTACAGCTCGTCGACCGTGTGCGGCCGGAACGCGTTGCGCACCTCGGGCCTGTCGAAGGCGATGCGGGCGACTCCGCCGTCGTGCGTGACGTGCGCGGTGATGTCGGTGTAGTCCTCTGCGCCTGGCGCAAGGACCCACTCACTCGGGTCGAACAGGTCGGAGACGAAATCGCTGGTCACCGCCCCAGCCTAAGCCTGCGCCCGCCCGCACGCGGAAGGCGCCGACTCCGAGGAGCCGGCGCCGTGCGCGTGGATCAGCGCCGTCCGGCGCGAGCGGTCTTGATCCAACCGTCGGCGATGTCCCAGGCGGGGATGATCGCGAGACCGAACCCGGTGATGATGCCCAGGATGCGCAGCGTGTCGTCCTGCACGCCGTTGTCCGTGAACACCGCACTGACGAACTCCGGGTTGATGAGGTCGCCGCGCACCAGCAGGGTGATCGACCAGCTGAGGAATGCCGCCGCGAGCACGGTGTTGATCACCGCGGTCGCCACCGTCCAGCGCCGCTGGGCGTACACCGCGAGCGTCAGCAGCACCTCGGCGACGAGCAGCACCAGGAGGACGGAGATCCCCCAGGGCCAGAGGCCGGGGTGCAGGAGCGGGATCGGACCGCCGTCGGTCGGGACGAATCCGATGAAGGCGTCCCACAGCACCGCGCCGCCGACCAGCCCGAGGAAGACGACCGACGCGATGGCATCGGCGCGACCCGCGCCGTTCGGCGTCGGTTCCGGCAGCTGGTCGACGTTCCACTTCACGCCGGTGTCGGCACCCGTGCGCTCGAGGATGAAGAAGACCAGCGTCACCCAGAATCCGACATGCACGATGACGGAGATGCCGACCGGCACCATCGCGCCGATGGTCTCGCCGATAGAGGCGCCGGCCAGCGCCTGAGCGAGCGCGACGCCGCCCATCGCGCAGAGCGGCACGATGATGAGGAGCAGTTTCAGCAGTCGCCACCAGGTCAGGTAGTACTTCGGGCCGATGAGCTGCAGAGGACGGTCGGCGAACCCCGCGGCGAGGATGCCGGGGTCGCCGAGTTCGGTGAGCACGGCGCGCTCCGCGGCATCCGGCGATTCGCCCTGCTCGAGCCTGGCCTCGACGGCGTCGGCGATCGAGGCTTCGAGCTCGGCCCTGACGTCGTCCTGCATCTCGGGCCTCAGGCTGCGGATGGTGGCGTCGATGTAGCGCTCGGTGAGCGTGGCGGCGGTGGTGGTGGTCATGTCAGTTCTCCTCTGCGGTGAGGGATGCGATCGCGGCGGTCAGCGCTCGCCAGTCGGCGGTGAGGGTGTCGGCGAGCCGGATGCCGGCCTCCGAGGTGCGGTAGAACTTGCGAGGCCGCGCCTCGTCGGTGTTCCACTCGCTCGTCAGGTACTCCTGCTTCTCGAGGCGACGCAGCAGGGGGTACAGCGTGTTCGCGTCGGTGGTGAAGCCGCGACTCTCGAGCTCTTCGAGCAGTCCGTAGCCGTACCCCGGCGTACGCAGCAGCTGCAGGCATGCCAGCACGACGGTGCCGCGGCGCAGCTCCTGCAGATGGGTGTCGAGGATCTCGTTCATGCCGATCACATTACTGTGCGTCACACACCATTGTCAATCACACTTTTATGTACCGCGCAACTTTTCCCTTCCCTCGGCCCAATCACCGCCCCTCGGCCATCTCTGGCGAGAACGGCCGAGGCAGACGCATTCGGCCGAGCCGACCTCGCCCGTAATCCCACCCACGTCGTGCGCTTCGGCACGGCGGATGCCGAGGCGGGCCGCGACCGGAGCAGAATGAGCACATGCTTCCTCCGATCGAAGACCTGCTCGGCTCGGCGCGTGTCGTCGCCCTTCCGCTGCACACCCGGTTCCGTGGCGTCGAGACCAGGGAGGCACTGCTTTTCGAGGGCCCTGAGGGATGGGCGGAGTTCTCGCCCTTCGTCGAGTACGACCACGACGAGGCCGCCACGTGGCTCGCCGGTGCGATCGACTTCGCCTACCGCCCTCAGCCCGGTCCGCTGCGCGAGCGCATCGGAGTGAACGCCACCGTCCCCGCGGTGGCGGCGGCGCGTGTCGCGGAGATCCTTTCGCGCTTCGCCGGCTGCCGCACCGCCAAGATCAAAGTCGCGGAACCGGGGCAGACCCTCGACGACGACATCGCGCGCGTGCGCGCCGTCCGCGAGGCGATGGGGCCGGAAGGCCGGATCCGGGTCGATGCCAACGGCCTCTGGAACGTCGACGAGGCCGAGCACGCGTTCCACGCCCTCAACGAGTTCGACCTGGAGTACGTCGAGCAGCCGTGCGGCACGGTGGCCGAGCTCGCCGAACTGCGCACCCGAGTGAAGTACATGGGCATCCCGATCGCCGCCGACGAGAGCGTGCGCAAGACCACCGATCCGCTCGCCGTGGCGCGGGAGCGCGCGGCCGACCTCCTCGTCGTCAAAGCCCAGCCACTCGGAGGGGTCAGGCACGCCCTGCAGATCGTGACCGCGGCCGGGCTCCCCGTCATCGTGTCGAGCGCCCTCGACACCGCCGTCGGCCTCTCGCAGGGCGCCGCACTGGCCGCCGCCCTCCCCCGCCTCGACTACGACTGCGGGCTCGGAACGGCGTCGCTCTTCCTCGACGATGTCGCCGACCTGCGTCCCGTCGACGGATCCATCGGCACAGAGCGGGTGACGCCGGATGCCGCTGCACTCGACCGTCTCGAGGCGAGCTCCGAGCGCCGCGACTGGTGGCTCGACCGGCTCACGCGCTGCCATGAGGTTCTCGCCGCCCGCTGAGCCACGGCCTCACTTCTCGAGCAGCAGCTCCACGAGACGGGCGAGCTCGGTGCTTCCCGCGCGCCGGAGCTGCGCTTCGTCCTGCCCTGCCATGGCGCCGCGGACCGTCATCCCCTCCCACAGGATCATCAGCATGCGCGCGGCGTCCTCCGCCGGCAGTCGGAGGTCGAGCCTGCCCGCCTCGACGATGTCGACGATGATCCGCGCGATGCTCGCCACCATCTCGCGCTCCTGCACGAGGTAGGCGGCTCCGAAGGCCGCGTCCCGAAGCGCGCGGATGCGGATCTCGCTCATCAGCATGACTCCGAGACGGTCGTCGCTGCCCGAATCCATCACACGCTGCAGCAGCTCGGTCGGGTCGCATCCCTCGGCGAGCGCGCCCTCGGCCGCCATCTCGTCGACGCGGTCGCGCACGGCGGTGACCCTTGCCTCGGCGACCGAGGCCGTGAGCATGAGGAACAGCTCGTCCTTCGATTCGAAGTTCGAGTAGAACGCCCCTCGGGTGAAACCGGCGCGCTCGCAGACGGCCTCGACGGACGCGCCGTCGAGGCCGACCTCGGCGAACACCTGCGCCGCAGCATCCAGCAGTCGGGCTCGGGTGTTCTCGCGGCTTCGCGTGGCTGGCATCGTCATCGAATCCTCCTGCCTCTCATTCTCACACCGCGCACACAGGCTCCGGCGGACGGACCACCTTACGATACATCTATGTATCGGATACACCTGTGTATCCAATCTTCCCTGAGGAGCTCCGTGTCCACTCTGCTGTCCTCGCTCGGTCGCTGGTCCTATCGGCATCCTTGGCGAGTGCTCGTGTCATGGCTGCTCGTGCTGGGCATCGCCGGTGCAGGCGCCCTCGTGCTCGGTGCGGGGACGAACAACTCCTTCTCCATCCCCGGCACGGAGTCGCAGGCGGGGCTCGAGCAGCTGAACCGCTCGTTCCCCGCGGTCAGCGGCACGAGCGCTCAGATCATCGTGGTCGCCGCCGACGGCGACTCGATCGCCGATGACGCCTACCGCACCGAGATCGACGCTGCGGTCGACGAGCTCGCCGATCTCGACGACTCGGTGCTCTCGGCGACCTCGCCGTACGACGAGATGGTCAGCGGGATGATCAACGACGAGGAGACCGCGGGCATCATCCGCCTGCAGTTCGACGGGCAGGCGTCCGACGTTACGGACGAGACGAAGGATGCGCTGCGCGCGGTCGTCGACGACCTCACCGCCTCGCTGCCCGGCGGCTCGCAGACCGCACTCGGCGGAGAGCTCTTCGCCACATCCATCCCCGGCGTCACGCTGACCGAGGCGGTCGGACTGCTGATCGCGCTGCTCGTGCTCATCGTGACGTTCCGCTCGTTCGTCGTCGCCGGCCTCCCCCTTCTCACCGCCGTCCTCGGAGTCGGCATCTCGATGGCGGGGATCTTCGCGGCGACCGCCTTCGCCACCGTCTCGTCGACGACGCCCCTGCTCGCGCTCATGCTCGGTCTCGCGGTCGGCATCGACTACGCGCTGTTCATCATGGCGAGGCATCAGGATCAGGTCCGCGACGGCGTCGACCCGGAGGACTCCGCTTCTCGAGCGGTCGGAACCGCAGGGTCGGCCGTCGTCTTCGCGGGCGTCACGGTGCTGATCGCTCTGATCGGCCTGAGCTTCGCCGGCATCCCGTTCCTGACGACCATGGGCATCGCCGCATCGGTCGCGGTGGCGATCGCCGTCGCCATCGCGGTCACCCTGACGCCGGCCATGCTCGGATTCATGAAGGGCCGGATCGTCGGCCGGCCGCGCAGGGTCCGGAAGGCGAAAGCGGTGGACTCGGATGCGGACGCGAGCACCGCGGCCCCGCGCCGCTCGGGCAGCGACCGCTGGGTGACGGGTGTGACCAAGCGTCCGATCCTGGTGTCGCTGGCCGTGGTGATCGGTCTCGGCATCGTCGCGGTGCCCGCTCTGAGCCTGAACCTCGCGCTGCCGAACGCCGGCGTGCTGCCGAAGAGCTCGGAGGCACGTCAGAGCTACGACCTCGTGGCCGACGAGTTCGGTGCGGGGTTCAACGGACCGCTGATCCTCACCGGCACGATCGTCACCTCCACCGACCCGGTCGCGCTGATGGACGACCTCGGCGACGCCGTCGGCAGGATCGACGGGGTGAAGGAGGTGGCGCTCTCGACTCCGAACGAGACCGCCGACACCGGCATCGTGCAGATCATCCCGGACACCGCCCCCGACGACCCTGCCACTGCGGACCTCGTGCGCGAGCTGCGCTCGCATCACGACGAATGGCTCGACGAGTTCGGGATCGACCTCAAGGTCACCGGGTTCACCGCGGTGGGCATCGACATCTCCGACCAGCTGGGCAACGCGCTGCTGCCGTTCGGCATCTTCGTGATCGGCCTGTCGCTGATCCTGCTGACGATCGTGTTCCGGTCGCTCTGGGTGCCGATCACCGCCGCCGCGGGCTATCTGCTCTCGATCGTCGCCGGATTCGGCGTGGTCGGCGCCGTGTTCGAACTCGGCTGGTTCGCCGACCTCCTGCACGTCGCCAAGGTCGGTCCGATCATCAGCTTCATGCCGATCATCCTGATGGGCGTGCTCTTCGGACTCGCGATGGACTACCAGGTGTTCCTCGTCTCCCGCATGCGCGAGGACTTCGTGCACGACCCTGACGGCAGGAGCCCCGACCGCGCCACCCGTCGCGCCGCCGCCCTGCGTGCCGTGCGCAGCGGCTTCACGGGCTCCGCCAAGGTCGTCACCGCCGCCGGACTCATCATGTTCGCGGTGTTCGTAGCGTTCGTGCCCGAGGGCGACTCGTCGCTCAAGCCGATCGCCCTGGGCCTCGCGGCCGGCATCGCCATCGACGCGTTCCTCGTGCGCATGACGCTGATCCCCGCGCTCATGGCGATCCTGGGCGAGCGGGCATGGGAGATCCCCGCCTGGCTCGAGAGGGTGCTCCCCCGCGTCGACATCGAGGGCGAGGCCGTGGAACGCGAGCGTCACCTGGCCGAGTGGCCCGGAGACGACTCGGTCGTGGCGGCCGATGACCTCACCGTGGCCGACGCGGGGATCGACCGTGTCAGCCTGCGCGTCGCGCCGGGAGCCACAGCCGTCGTCACCGGGTCGTCGGCGGGAGCGCTGCGGGTGCTCGCGCTCACGATCGCGGGCCGAATCGCTCCCGAAGACGGCCGGCTGCGCGTCGCGGGCCACCTGCTGCCCGGCCGCGCCGCCTGGGTGCGCGCGCACGTCGGTGCCGTGATGGGAGCGGATGCCGGGGCGATGACCTCCGACATCGACGAGGCCCTGCGGGGCCGACCCGCTCTCGTCGTCATCGACGGCGTCGACCGGCTCTCCCGGGCCGAGCGCGATCAGCTCGCCGCGCGTCTGCGAGACGCACGCCGCAGCACGGCCCTGGTTCTGACCACGGTCTCACCCGCCGTCGCCAACGAACTGCTGGCGGATGCCGGCCGTCCCGGCGCCGAGGTCGTCGATCTCGACGCTCCCCGAGACACTCGCCCCGTCGCGTCCCGTGGCGCACACGGAGCCACCGATTCCATCGAGGTGCACGCATGACCCTCTCCATCGAGCGGGCTCGTTCCCGCAAGCCGATCACCTGGCTCACCGTCCTCGGCATCCTGCTGCTCCCTGCGGCGGTCGGCGGCATCCTGGTCGCGGCCCTGCAGGACCCGACCGAGCGCCTCGAGTCGATGACTGCGGCCGTCGTGAACCTCGACGATCCGGTGGAGATCGACGGGCAGCTCACGCCGCTCGGACGTCAGCTCACCGCCGGCCTCGTCGAGGGCTCCGACGAGCTGGACTCGAACCTCACCTGGGTCATCTCCAACGAAGACGATGCCGCAGAGGGGCTCGCCGACGGCTCGTACCAGGCCGTCATCACCATCCCCGAGGACTTCTCGGCCGCCGCGACCTCTGCCGGTCAGGCGATCGCCGCCGGAGGCGGCTCGGCAGCCGACGACGCGACGCAGGCCACCATCACGGTCACGACTCCCGACGACGGCCTCGTCGCCGATGACCTCATCACCAGCCAGATCGCCACGGTGGCGGCCTCGTCGCTGGGAGACATGCTCTCGGAGGCGACACTCGAGAACGTGCTCGTAGGCTTCACCACGATCGGCGATCAGATCGGCGATGCGGCCGACGGGGCCGGCGAGCTGGCAACAGGTGCCAGGGATGCCGCGACGGGAGCGGCCGCCATCCCCGAGGGTGCCACGCAGCTCGCCTCCGGCGCCTCAGAGCTCGGCACCGGCGCATCGTCGCTCGCGTCGGGGCTCGACACCCTGACCGACAAGACGCGCGAAGCCGCGGCGGGAGCGTCACAGCTCGGACTGGGCCTGAGCACCGGGGCTGCGACGCTGCAGGGGCAGGTCGAGGGCGCGACGCAGGTGGCCGACGGGTCGGCAGGGGTCGCGGCGGGGTTGAAGCAGTTCGCGGACACCTGCATCGACAGCGGCTTCCCCGAGGAGTATTGCGCCGAGCTGCGCGCGCTCTCCGACGGCGCCACGCAGACCGATGCCGGTGTGCAGCAGCTCGCCACCCTGCCTGCCGCTCTCGCGACACAGCTCGGCCAGGCCGGCGCCGGCGCGAGCGGTCTCGCTGATGGACTCAACCAGCTCGCCACCGAGGGCCTCGGCCAGTCGGCCAGCGGTGCCCGCGCGCTGTCGACCGGTGCGGGTCAGCTCGCCGACGGCGCGACGGAGCTCTCCACAGGCGCCGCGGAACTCGCGACCGGTCTCGACACCCTCGCCACGGGAACCGGCGAGCTCGCGACCGGCCTCGACACGGCATCCGACTCCCTCCCCTCGTTCAGCGAGTCGGAATCGACCTCGCTCGCCTCGGTGATCGCCGACCCCGTGTCGTCGAACGCGTCGACGAGCACGATCTTCGGACCGACCGCGATCCCGCTGCTGACGGCGGTGGTGCTCTGGTTCGGCGGCTTCGCCTCGTTCCTCGTGATGCGCGCCCACACCGCTCGCACCCTCACCTCTCGCCGGTCGTCGGCGGGCCTCGCGCTTCGGGCGTTCACTCCGGCGGCCGCGATCGGGGTCGGCCAGGGGATCCTCGTCTCGCTCATCGTGCAGATCGTGGCGGGATACGACGCGGCGGCCTGGTGGGCCTTCGCCGGCACAGCCGTACTCGCCGGAATCGCTTTCGCGGCGGTCAACCAGGCGATGGTCGCCGTCTTCGGCGGTGTGGGCCGATGGGTCAGTGCGCTCGTCGGAGTGCTCGCAGTCGCGACGGGATTGATCTCGACCGTGCCGGACTGGCTCTCGGCCATCGGCGCCGCGCTGCCCACCGCACCGGCGTTGACGGGCCTCATCGCCGCAAGCGGTGGAGCAGCCGCAGCACTCGTGGTCTGGGCAGTCCTGTCGCTCATCGCGACGACGCTCGCGGTCACCGTGCGGCGGACGACGTCGGTGAAGGCTGCGGTCGCCACGGCCTGAGCTCGCCTCGTCCCTGGGTCGTGGGGCCTGGGCCCTAGGCCCTGGGTCATCCGCTCGTGCCATAACTCCGGAGATCCGGCGTCGAACGAGCGCCATCGGCCCATTGCGCGGCGATAGGGCTCGGTTCTCCGGAGTTATGGCGTGGGGTGGCAGGCGCCCACGGTCGAGTCAGGTGCGGTGCGGCCGTTCGCCCGGGCATGACTTCGGATCAGGAACCCGACACCCCGGTGATCCTGCCCATTCGCACGGCGTGGCGCCCCTCACCTCCGAAGTTCTGCCCGAGGAGTAGTGCGACGATGCCGCGGTGCAGCCCCGGATTCGGGTCGCGACGCTGCTGCATCCGCATCCGT
>CAUQIW010000023.1:0-23421 GCA_963518515.1 uncultured Microbacterium sp. | reverse complement strand
ATCGCACCTTGAACTTGCTCGCGGGCTGGAAGAAGCACAGCACCTTGCCGTCCTTGCCCCATCCCGGCATGCCGTAGTACGTGCGGGGCATCAGGTCGGGGGCGACCTCCATGACCAGCTCGTGCAGGCTCGTCGCGAGGTCACGGTCACCGGCATCCGGCAGCTTGGCGATGGCCTCCTTGAGGTCGGCCTCTCCTGCGGCCTTCTGCTCCTCGGGCGACTTCTTGGCTCGCGAGCGCTTGGCCTTCGCCTCCTTGGCTGCGGCCTGCATCGCCTCGCGCTCCTCGGCGGTGAAGTTCTTCTCGTTGTCAGCCATGTGAGTGCCCTTCGTCGTGCTCTCGTCGTGTGCCTTCAGGGTACGGTCACCGGCGCGGTCACGGCTTCTTCATTCCTGATCGATCCTGCAGCGGACCCGTGCCGGTTAGGGTGATGTCCATGGACATGCGGGTCGCGGCATACGCGGTCGTCACCGATGACGACGGGCGGATCCTGCTCGCGCGCTGGGCTGAAGGGCGCCGGGTCGCCTGGACGATGCCCGGCGGCGGGATCGAGGCCGGAGAGCCGCCAGAGGCCACTGTGCGGCGCGAGCTCAAGGAGGAGACCGGCTACACGGTGAAGGTCGGTGAGCTGCTCGGCATCCATTCCCGGGTGATCCCCGCGAGCCAGCGCGTGCATGAGTCGGAGCACCCTCTGCACACCCTGCGCATCGTCTACCGGGCGTCGGTCACCGGAGGAAAGCTGCAGTACGAGACCGACGGATCGACCGACATGGCCGAATGGTTCTCGCTGTCCGCGGTCCGCGAGCTGCAGCGCGTGAAGCTCGTCGACATCGCTCTGCGCATGGCCGGCATCCTCTGACGGGTCGCGGCCGCCCCGGCCGATCCGCGACCGAGTGACGCGGCATAGGATGAGAGCCGGCGAGAGGCGGGACCAGCATGCACGACAGCATCGGAGAGACGCTGGTGCAGACCGGCGCCATCCGTGCTGAGGATCTCGACGCCGCGGTCGCCGCGGTCGGTGAGGGGCCGCAGCTGTCGGCGCATCTCGTGCAGAGTCATCTCGTCACCCCGACGCAGCTCGCCCACGCGATCGCGACGGCGCGTGACCTGCCGTTCACCGACATCGCCAACCGCGACCTCGACCCCGAGATCGTCGCGATGGTGCCCGGTGCGCTGTGCCGTCGATATCAGCTGATCCCGCTCGAACGACGCCGCCGCACGATCGTCGTCGGCATGGTCGATCCGACCGACATCATCGCGATGGATGACGTGCAGTCGGTGACCGACATGACCGTGCAGCCGGTGGTCGTGTCGAGCGACGGCCTCCGCCAGGCGTTCGAACGTCATCTGCGCTCCGACGAGGAGCTCAGCGATCTGTCCGAGCTGATCGGCGAGGCGATCACCCCCGGTGCCTCCGCCTTCACGGAGTCGCTGGAGGATGCCGACAGCGACGCCCCGATCATCCGCTTCGTGAACCTGCTGATCACCCAGGCGATCAACGACAGGGCCAGCGACATCCACATCGAGCCGGGGGAGCACCAGCTCTCGGTGCGATTCCGCATCGACGGCGTGCTGCACGAGATGCAGCGCGCCGACCGGGCGATCCAGGACGGCGTCATCTCGAGGCTGAAGATCATGGCGTCGATCGACATCGCCGAGCGTCGTCGGCCGCAGGACGGTCGCATGTCCGTCACTCACGAGGGGCGCCAGGTCGACCTCCGGGTGGCCACGCTGCCGACCGTGTGGGGCGAGAAGATCGTCATGCGCATCCTCGACAACTCGGGGCAGGCTCTGGCGATGAGCGATCTGCACTTCGGGGCGCGCAACGAGAACTCGTTCCGCGCCGCGATCGGCCGGCCGCACGGCATGGTGCTGGTCACGGGTCCCACGGGGTCGGGCAAGTCGACCACCCTGTACACCGCGCTCACGACGGTCGCGAATCCCAGCGTGAACGTGATCACGGTCGAAGACCCGGTGGAGTACCGGATCGCCGGCATCAGCCAGGTGCAGGTCAACCCGCGGGCCGGCCTCACCTTCCAGTCGGCGCTGCGCTCGATCCTCCGCTCCGACCCCGACGTGGTGCTGGTGGGTGAGATCCGTGACCACGAGACGGCGAACATCTCGATCGAGGCGGCGCTCACGGGTCACCTCGTGCTGTCGACACTGCACACCAACGACGCCCCGAGCGCCCTGACCCGCCTGATCGAGATCGGCTGCGAGCCCTTCCTCGTCGCGACCGCCCTGACGGCCGTGGTGGCCCAGCGGCTCGCCCGCAGGCTGTGCCAGAAGTGCCGGGTTCCCGTCGTCGAGGCCCCCGCCGTGCTGAGCGGCATCGGGTTCCCGTTCGACCCCGACGACGTGCCGACGCTCTACCGCGCCGGCGGGTGCACGACGTGCTCGGGAACGGGCTACCGCGGGCGCATCGCGCTGCACGAGGTCATGACCGTCACCGAGCAGCTCGAGCAGCTCGTCGTCACGAACGCGACCGGCACCGAGATGCGCCGCGTCGCTCTCGAGCAGGGGATGTCGACGCTGCGCGACGACGGCTGGGCGAAGGTCGCCGAGGGGCTCACGACGATCGAAGAGGTGCTTCGCGTCTCGATCTGACCGCTGCCCCGGCCGGGCAGACGATGACCCCGACCACTCAGGCAGCGCCGATCTCGCCGTAGATGGTGAAGATCGGCAGGTAGAGCGAGATCACCATGCCGCCGATCAGGACGCCGATGCCGACGATGAGCACCGGTTCGATGGTCGACGTGAGCTGCGAGGTGGCCGTCTCGACCTCCGACTCGTAGAACTCCGCGATGCTCGTGAGCATCTCGGGAAGAGACCCCGACTCCTCACCCACCGAGACCATCTGCGCGACCATCGGCGGGAAGACGTCGGCGTTGGCCAGCGGAACCGCGAACGAGCGTCCCTGTCGCACCGATTCCTGCACACTCAGCACGGCCTGCTCGACGCGGTAGTTGCTGCTGGCCTCTCCGACGATCGACAGGGCCTGGATGAGAGGCACGCCGGCGTTCAGCATCATCGACAGGCTGCGGGCGAACCGGGCGACGGCGATCTTGGTCGTGAGGGGGCCGAACACCGGCAGCTTGAGCTTCAGCGGATCGACGACGCGGCGCACGCGGTCGGTGTTCTTGTTGCGCACCCACCAGACCCACCCGACGAGGCCGAGGACGATCATCACCGGAAGGATCCACGACATCTGGTTCGACAGCGTGACGATGATCTGGGTCGGCAGCGGCAGCTCCGACCCCATCCCCTCGAACATGTCCTTGAAGACGGGAACCACGAACGTCACCATCGCGAGCACTCCGAGGATCGCGATGATCAGCACGACGATCGGGTAGGTCGTCGCAGCCTTGATCTTGTTCTGCAGCTCGGCCTCGCCGGCGTAGGTCCGGGCGATCGACTGCAGCGACTCGCCGAGGAACCCGCCGGTCTCGCCGACGCGGATGATGCTGACCATGAGCGGCGGGAAGACGTCGGGCTGGTTGCCCATCGCGACCGAGAGCGCGGCTCCCCTGGCGACCTCGGACTGCACGGTGACCAGCGCCGATCGCAGCACCTTGTCCTCGGTCTGCTCCGACAGGATCACCAGCACGCGCAGCAGGGGGAGGCCGGCATTGACGAGCCCGGCCATCTGCTTCGCGAAGACGGCGAGGGAGGCCAGCTTGACGCGCTTCTCGAAACCGGGGATCGAGACGTCCTGGTTGAGTCCCGTCTTCGACACCGCGACCACCTCGAGCGGGATCAGTCCCTGGGCGCGCAGCTTCGAGATGACCGCGTTCTGACTGGCGGCCTCCAGCGTGCCCTTGACGATCCGGCCCTGGGCGGAATCCGCCGCCCGGTAGGAGTACTCCTCGGTGATCGCCACGGCTACTGCGTCCAGCCCAGGGTCTTGTGCTCATCGGCGTGCATGGTCCACGCATCCGCGTCGAGATCGGTCGGGCGCACCCGAACGTCGTCGAGATCGCGCGGGTCGGCCGCGAACGAGCGGGCGACCTGCTGCGAGACGATGCCCTCGGCGACGAGGCGCTTGAGGTCCTGATCGAGGGTGTGCATGCCCTGACCCGAGCCGGCCTGCATGGCCGAGTAGAGCTGGGCGACCTGGCCCTCGCGGATGAGGTTGGCCACCGCCGGGGTGTTCACGAGCACCTCGGTGGCGATGGTGCGCCCCGACTTCTGCGCGAGAGGCAGCAGCGACTGGCTCACGATGCCCTGCAGGGTGTCGCCGAGCTGGGTGCGCACCTGATTCTGCTGGTGTGCGGGGAAGGCGTCGATGATGCGGTTGATCGACTTCGCCGCACCCTGCGTGTGCAGGGTCGACAGCACGAGGTGACCGGTCTCGGCGGCCGAGAGCGCGGTCTGGATCGACTCGGGGTCGCGGAGCTCGCCGACGAGGATGACGTCGGGGTCCTGACGCAGCACGCGTCGCAGCGCCTCGCTGAACGAGCGGGTGTCGCTGCCGACCTCGCGCTGGTGCACGAGCGACCGCTTGCTGGTGTGCTGGAACTCGACGGGGTCCTCGAGGGTGACGATGTGCGCGGGGCGCGTCTCGTTGATGATGTCGACCATCGCGGTGAGGGTGGTCGACTTGCCCGAGCCGGTGGGGCCGGTGACCAGCACGAGTCCCCGGGGTCGCAGCGCGAGGTCGCGAGCGATCGCCGGCGCCCCGAGCTCGGCGAGCGAGAACGCCTGGGTGGAGATGAGACGCAGTGCGACGGCGGTGTTGCCGAGCTGCCGGAACGCGTTGACACGGAAGCGCCCGACGCCGGCGACGGCGTAGGCGAGGTCGACCTCTCCGTGATCGTCGAACTCCTGCGCCTGTTCGGTCGAGAGGATGCCGCGCAGCACCGAGTCGAGCCAGGCGGCCGGCAGCACGACGTCGACGCCGGGAACGGGCGTGAGCGCACCGTCGACGCGCAGCAGCGGGGGGCGGTCGGCCGTCAGGTGCACGTCGGAGGCGCGCTCGGCGGCGGCGCGGGTGAGCAGGGCGTCGAGGGTCAGCGGCTGGTTCACGGGATTCTCACTTCTCTGCAAGGACGAGACTCCGGGCGTTGACGATCAACTGGAATCCGCCCTCCTCTTCGGTCAGGACGGTGTGCTCGACGGTCAGGAGGCGTTCCGCCCCGCGCAGGGCATCGATGAACCGGGTGGCCTGAGCGGCATCCGTCGTCGTCACGACGATCGTGAAGGGGATGACCTGCCGCGGGTCGAGTTCGGTCGAGGGGAGCGCGGGCTCCGTGTCGACCGCGGTCTCGTCGGCGGCGTCCTCGGCGGCGTCCACGGGCGTCTCGGCCGGGGTGGCCGCATCCGCCGGAGGTGTTTGGGCGTCGGGGTCGCCGCTCAGAGCGGGTGACGTCCATGACTCCGGCTCGCTCGCCGTCACGGAGGTGACCGCCACTCCCACGTCGTCGGCGGCGACGCCGACGAGCTCGTACACCTGGTCGTTGAGGTCGGTCGCCGTGATCTCGACGCGGAGATCGGCCAGCACGCGCTCGAGCTCGGTGAGGTCCACCTCCTGTCCGCGGAGAGTCTGCACCTGGATCTCGTAGATCTCGTTGGTCTGCGCGGTCTCCACCGCCTGCGCGCCGGTCGACCGGGCCTGGGCGAACATCGGCAGAGCCACCAGCAGGATCCCCAGCGCGAGGATGACGATCGCGGCCAGACCGCCGGCGAGGTTGATGAGCTGTCGTGACATCGTCATCCGGCATCCTCCTCAGGAGCGAAGCGACCGGAATAGGCCTCCTGCGTGGTGACGATCGTGAGCTCTGAGATGTATCGGCTCCCGGATTCGTCGAAGCGCACCTCGGTGCCGTCGGCACGCAGCACCGTGGGAACGTCTCGGATGCCCCGGGTCGCCGGCACGATGTCGAAGGCCGCGGGGCTGGCGAGAGTCAGCAGGATCGTGGCACCGGGCGCGGTCGCCGGATCCTCGCCGTCCGGCCCGCTCCCCGCCGTGACGTCGAACCCGATCACCGTCACGTCTGCGGGCAGCCTGGCGGCCAGCGACTCGAGAAGATCCGCCCATTCGAGGTCGGCGGTCATCGCCGCCTCGCGGTAGTCGGTGAGCTCGCCCGACGTGGTGACGGTCTTGCTCACGGCGGCAAGCGAGGCGATCTCGACGATGAGGGAGTCTGTGCGTGCCCGCTCAGCATCGAGCCGCGTGTTCTCGATGAACTGCATCGCCACCGCTGCGCCGATCACGAGCAGCGTCACGACGGCGACCGCGCAGAGCCCCAGCGCCCAGTTCTTCAGCAGCGTGCGTCGGCCACGGCGTTCGAGCTCGGCGGGCGGCATGAGGTTGACCCGCGGCGGGCCGCCCACGACCAGAGTGGATGCCGGCGAGGTGCGCGCCATCAGATGCCCTCTCCGTAAACGACGCCGAGTGCGCCGATCAGGTCGAGGCCGAGTTCGTGATCCATCGGCGTCTTGACGGTCGAGATCGCCGCGATGTCGACGAGCTCGACCGGCGTTCCGAGCATCTGCGTGAGGGCGGAGTGCACGCCGGGGATCGCCGCTCCCGCACCGCTGAGGTGCACCGCCGAGACGGATGCGGCCCCCGGGCGGTTGTCGGCGAACTGGATGGTGCTGCGCACCCGCCGCACCAGGTCGATGACCGCGGCATCCGTCGTCTGGGTGATCGACCCGTCGACGCGCATCGACGATCGGGACCGCAGGGGAGCGGCATCCACCATCACGGGCGCCGCGAAGACCTCGACCTCCGCCTCGGCCTCGGCATCCACGCCCTCTCGCGCTGCGCGCGCACGCACGGCGGTCGTCGGCACGTCGATCGGGATGATGCGGACGAAGAGGGGGATGCCGTCGAGCACCACGACGACGTAGGTGGTGTGGTCGGTGATGTGCACCATGGCGAGCGTCTGCGACGGCGCCCCGAGCACGGCGGCGATGCGCGCGAGCCCGAACGGCACGAGATCGACGACCTCGACCTCGAGCTTGGCCTTGCCGACCGTCGTGACGATCTGCTCGACGGTCTCGGCCACGGCTGCCACCAGAAGGCCCGTCACCTGGTCGCCGGTCTGCGATGCGGGGTAGAAGTCGAGCACGGCCTGATCGATCGGCACGGGCAGCAGATCCTGCACCTGGAAGGGCAGGGCCTGCCGCAGCAGCCTCGGATGCATGGCCTGTGTCGTGTACTCGCGCACGAGGATGCGGCGGCTGCCGAGTCCGAGCACGATGCTGCGGCTCTTGAATCCGGCGCGCGTCCACAGCTGACGCACTGCGAGAGTCACGGCATCGACATCGAGCACCTCGGAGTCGTGGGCGGCCTCGGGGGGCAGTGGCACCGAGCCGGCCGCGAGCACCACCGGGGTGCGACCCGTGCGCACCTCGACGGCCCGCACGCTCTCTTCGGTGATCTCCAGGCCGATGACGCTGCGGGTCATGGCGTACCTCGTCTCGTGCGCTCGCCGCGGCGCCGGGTGCGGATCATTCGTCTGCGGATCATGCGTCGACTCCGATCAGTCGCAGGTACCAGGTGGCGACCGGGGCGCCGATGACGATCCCCACCCACGCGCCGAGCAGCATCCAGGGGCCGAAGGGGATGGCCGTGCGGCGCGTGGCGCGTCGGCCGGCCAGAAGCGCGATGCCGAAGATCCCGCCCACCACGAACGCGGCGAACGCGCCGACGACGAGTGGCCCCCAGCCCAGCCAGCCCAGGACGAGTCCGATCACCGCCGACAGCTTCACGTCGCCCGCGCCCATTCCGCCGGGGCGCACGACGCGCAACATCGCGTAGAACGCGAAGAGGGCTGCGGCGCCGATCACGGCGCGCACGAGCGGCAGCAGATCTCCGGTCAGGAGCGCCGTGGCCACGAGCAGCACGGCGATCGCGGCGGACGACGGCAGCAGCACCGCATCGGGCAGGCGACGGGTGTCGAGGTCGATGGCCGCGAGAGCAACGCTCATCGCGGCGAACCACGCGTAGGCGGTGAAGAGAAGGATGCCCGTGACCACGGTGTCGGGCTCGAGGACGAGGATCGCCCAGGCCGCGACGGCGGCGAACAGCACCGCAGTGGCCAGTTCGATGAGCGGGTAACGGCGGGAGATGGGTCGACCGCACGCCGCGCAGCGTCCGCGCAGAGCGATCCACGACACGACCGGGATGTTCTGCCAGGGCCTGATGGGTGCCTCGCACTGCGGGCATCGGCTGTCGGGAATGAGCGAGGCACCCACCGGAACGCGCGCGATGACGACGTTGAGGAACGATCCGATCACGAGGCCGAGCAGGCCGGCGAAGACGACGAGCACACCGGTCACGGAACGTCTCGCTGAGAGATCAGGGCGCCGACGGCGCCGCCGCTCGGGGCCGTCGGGATGCTCGACGTCGGCGACGTGGGCATGCCGGGCAGTGCGATCGGGGCGCCGTAGAAGCTCAGCCCTCCGCCGTAGTCGAACCGGCCGCCGTAGAACGAGCCCTTCCAGGTGTCGTTGCCCATGCCGGCGACGTCGATCGTGCAGGGGGTGTACGCCATGGTCGTGATGGAGGTCGACATCACCGTGCCGTTGATCTTGATGTTCCCGGCTCCGCCGCTGCAGGTCGTTGCGTCGTTGTCGACGGTGTCCTCGACGATGAACCACACGCGGGGCGAGGTGCCGGGGGCGGCGGTGAACGTGAGCTTGGTCAGGTCGAAGCTCTTCGCCAGCAGCACGAGATCGCTCTTGAGCTGCACGGCCGGCGCCGTTCCGCTGTTCGAGCTCAGCTGGGTGCAGGCGCGGGCGTCGAGCACGGTCGGCGTCGTGGGTGTGGCCAGAGACAGCCACCCCGCTGCGGGGTAGCTGTTGAACGCTGCGCAGCTGTTGGCGCCGGTGCCCGTGGCGGTCAGAGTGCGCGGCGACGAGAAGGTACGGCCGTCGTGCGGCTGCCAATCGCTGAGCGTGAACTTGTAGTCGAACCACTTCGCGAAGGTGGGCGCCGTCGGTGCTGTCACCGTGGTGGGCCTCGCCGTGCCGCCGGAGACGATGCCGCTCTGCGGGGTGATCGTGCGGCTGTCCGGCACCGTGAGGGAGCCGGCGATCTTCGCGCTGCCGAGTTTGACGTCTCCTCCTGAGGTGACGTTGCCCGACACCGTCTTGCCCTCCCAGCCGAAGTCGATGCCTCCACGGGTGTGCACGTTGCCGCCGATCGAGCCCCTGATCGTGTTCGCCGCCGTTCCGGTGGTCGTGAGCGAGCCCACGACGCGATCCGACCCGTTCGACATGTCGGCCTCGCCACCCGTGAGGACCGAGCCGCCGATGGTGCAGTTGCCCTTCGACAGCAGGTCTCCGGCGAGCACGAGATTGGCGGGGATCGGGGCCATGCACGTGAAGTCGCCGGTCGGGATCACGATGCTCAGCAGCGACGTGTCGGCGGCGTAGGTGAGCACCTCTTTCGTGAAGGTGGTGTCACCGAAGAAGATCATGTCGGCGCCCATGCCCACTGAGCCCGAGCTGTAGGCGTAAACCGCCTCGGTCTTCGTTCGGCCGCCGTTCTCGCCGGTGCCCGTGATGGTGAACGTGACGCGGTCCGAGGCGCAGGTGCTGGTCACGGTGAACCTGGGTGCAGAGGTCGAGGAGATGTCCATTCCGCAGGCCTGGCCCGTGCGGCGCGCCTCCGCGAGCGCAGACGCATGGCCGGCATCGGCCGCCGTGCGGGATTCGGAGGTGTGACGACCGCCGACCAGGCCGGATGCGGTGTTGGTCACGATTGCGGCCAGGGCCAGCCCGGTGATCGTCAGCACGAGCATCACGATCAGCACGGCGACGAGTGCCGAGCCCTCGTCGCGTTCGCGGAGCTTCACCAGCATGCGACCACCGCCCCTTCTGCCTTGGCCTGCGCGGTGACCGCGGAGGTGATCTTCACCGTGGCGTCGCCGACGGTGACCGTGTAGCCGATCGCGACGCTGTTCGCGCCGGTGAGGAGAAAGGGCGAGCCGCCGGCCTTGGTGCCCGTGACGCCGGTGGCGAGGGCGGTCCACCCCGTCGTCGACCCGGCAGGGATCGCCGAGGATGAGGTCCTGTAGCGCAGCTCACCCGACTCGAGGGCCCAGGCTCGGCACTCCCACTGGTTGCCGCCCTTGGCGACCTGCGCGCGCAGCAGCGAGCCATCGATCCTGATCGCCGCGGCGTTTCGCACCGAGGTCTGCAGCGTCTCGGCCACGACCTGGGCCTTGCCGGTCGCCGTGTCGCGGTTGCGCGTCTCGTCGCCCGCCTTCAGGTTGGTGGCGAAGAGCGTGGCGAGCAGCCCGACGAAGAGGGCGCCGATGACGACGTACATGATGAGTTCGACGAGGGTCATGCCGCTGTCGTCCGAGAGGATGCTCACGCGGTCGTTCATGAGGTGGCGACCAGGATGCGGGTGGGCAGCGAGACCAGCGTCTTCGTCGGCTCGTCGGTGCGGTAGACCCGTACGGTCACCGCGAGGGTTCCCGGGTAGGCGGCGGGGCAGGACCCGACGGTCGTGTCGGCGCTCAGGCCGGTGCCGGCGGGGTCTGAGACGGCGGTGCGGGGGATCGCGGTGCGGGCGGTCGCGCAGCTGGTGGCGGAGGCGCCCGTCGGGTAGGAGGCGCGGATCGGTGCGAGCTGAGAGTTCGCGAATGTGTTGGCGCTCGCCAGAGTGCGGTTGCCGGCGCTCGCCTCGGCGACGCCGATCATCAGGGGCAGCACGGCGAGCGAGAGCACCGCGAGCAGGAACATCGCGATGATGACCTCGACGAGGCTGAAGCCTTCATCTGCCGTGGGGAGACGGATGGTCGGCTCCCTTCGGGACAGGGAGTGGGGTGGAGCAGGCCCTGCCGGGCCGACGCGAGCGGTGTGCGCCGGCCCGGCAGGGTTAGAGGGTGCAGGATTACGGCGTGGTGGTGCAGCCGGGGCCAGACTTCAGGAACTTGGTGTCGGTGACACCGGTGTATGTCACTGTGACGCAGATGGTGTCGATCTTCTCGGCAGTTGCTGCCAACGTGACTGCTGTCACGTCGCCCTTCTTGAAGTTCGAAGTCAGTTTGGTCTGAATCGCGTCGTTTGTGCGCTCGGTCGCGACGCTGCTGGACATTTGTGCTGCCGCCTGAGTCGCGGCGTTGGCTGCGACACTGGACGCAGCATTGTTTCGCGCATCCTGCTGGACGTTGAGGAAGATCGGGATGGCGATTGCGGCGAGGATGCCGAGAATCACGACCACGATGATGAGCTCGATGAGCGAGAAGCCGGCTTCGCCGTTCTCCTCGCGCTGTGCCTTGTGCGCTTCGACGGCGCGACGGATTGTTGCACGCATGGGGGATCCTTCATCTCCGGTGAATGGGGTACGGACTCGGAGATTTCGGGCGGGCCAAAGCGTCGCTTACGAAGGGCCTCCCCTGCCCGGCGCCGGTGTCACAAAAAGGGGGACGACACCTGCGCATGACAATATGTATGCCCTCCGGCATATCGGTGTCAAGAAAACTTCAGAAGCGATTTCAAGCCGTGATCAGAATGCGTCAGTCGCGCGGCTTCTCGGGCTCGGAGATGTCTGCGACGGTCGCGCCGTACGCGGCGATCAGGGCGTCGGCGTCGACGAAGAGACTGAACCCGTGCGCCCCTGCTCCCATGGCGATGCGACGGCCGACGATCGACTCGTCGGCGTAGACCGGCCAGTCGGTCGTGCTGCCGATCGGCACGATGGTTCCGCGCTCGTATCCGGTCGCCGCCAGTGCCAGCTCGGCCTCGGGGAGGCGCAGCTTGTTGACGCCGACGACGGCGCGCAGCTTCGGCCACGAGATCGACCGCCCACCCGGCACGAGTGCGAACAGGTACTCGCCCGCGGTCCCTGACCCCACGCTGGTCCCTGACCCACCGCCGGTCCCTGAGCTTGTCGAAGGGCGCTTGACCACGAGCGTCTTCACGATGCCCGATGGGTCGATGCCGAGCAGCTCTGCGGCTTCGACGAGGCTTCCCGCGGCGGGTCTTTCGAGAATCTCGATCTCGAGCCCGCGCGCCGCCGCAGCATCCCGCACCCGGGCATGCTGATCGCCTCCGCCGCTCGAAGCGACGGAGGCGGAGTCAGACGGAGTCACGCGTCGGGTGCCGACAGCGGGTCGTCGGCGACCCAGAGCTCGTCATCGGCACGCAGCGCCTGCCATGCGGCGTAGAGCACGCCGACAGCGGCTGCCGCGCCGAGGATGATGGCGACGACCGAGCCGACGCCGACGCTCTTCTTCTTCTTGCCGAAGGCACCACGGGGCGGCGGGGCCGAGACGCCGTGACGCTTGGCGTTCGCCACGTCCCACGCCGTCAGGGCCGAGCCCACGACGCCGCCGACGATCGGAACGACCTTGTCGTCGACCACGTGGCGACCGATCTTCACGCTGCGGTCGACGACCGGGGCGAGGCGACGGTTGTAGGTGTCCTGAACGACAGGAAGCACCTGCTCACGACCGAGGTTGCCGAGCTGGTGGCTCGCCTCTCGCGCCACGTCGGCCGCGTGACCGACGATTACCTGCTGCGACTCCCAGAGCTGGGTGGCGTCCTTCTGAAGACGACGCAGTTGCTTCTTCCGCTTGCGGGTGAGGCTCACGATGTTCTCCTGTCCATTGGAGTACGGGTTCCCCATCTTGCCAGACGAGTCTGGATGTCGAGCAGGAATCGCTCGGGCCTTGCTTTCTGCGGCCGACACGGTTAGACCGAGCGCACCCACAAGAAGCTCTGAAAGAATGGGTGCATGGCTCATGCTTCCCACGTCGCAACTCTGCACACCAACCACGGTGACATCGTCATCAACCTCTTCGGGGATCACGCCCCCAAGACGGTCAAGAACTTCGTCGGCCTCTCCGACGGCACCCAGTCGTGGACCGACCCCGCCACCGGCAAGCCGGGCGAGGGCGCGCTCTACTCCGACGTGATCTTCCACCGCATCATCCCGAACTTCATGATCCAGGGCGGCGACCCGCTCGGACAGGGCGTCGGCGGCCCCGGCTACAACTTCGACGACGAGATCCACCCCGAGCTGAACTTCAACGCTCCCTACATCCTCGCCATGGCGAACGCGGGCCTGCGCCGCAACGCCATCACGGGCAAGGCTGAGGGCACCAACGGATCGCAGTTCTTCATCACGACCGACCCCACCCCGTGGCTGCAGGGCAAGCACACGATCTTCGGCGAGGTCGCAGACGACGCGTCGCGTGCCGTCGTCGACGCGATCGCCGCTGTTCCGACCGCAGCGGGCGACCGCCCGATCGAGCCGGTCGTGCTGCAGTCGATCGACATCGTCGCAGCCTGACGTCGCTGGCCGATCCGGATGACCACGCCTGAGTTCGCGGACAACCGCGACAACTTCTGCTACCGGCATCCGGGTCGGCCGAGCTTCGTGCTCTGCCAGCGGTGCCTGCGCACGATCTGCCCCGAGTGTCAGACGCCGGCCCCCGTCGGCGTGATCTGCCCCGAGTGCATGAAGGCCGAGCGCAAGAACCGCACCCCCGCGCAGAAGCGCGCCGAGCGCCGATGGGGCGGGCGCACCAGCGCCAACGCCATGGCGACCGTGCGCAGCGGCCGCCCGATGGTGACCTACGTGCTTCTCGCCGTGACGTCGTTCATCGGACTGCTGCAGCTGATCCCGGGCATCGGCGGACAGATCACCGGAGCCCTCGCGTTCAACGCCGCGTATCTCTATCCGAACCTCTTCGTCGTCGGATTCGAACCGTGGCGCCTGCTCACCGCCGTCTTCGCGCACGGCGGGTTCATCCATCTGGCTCTGAACATGCTGGCGTTGTGGCTGCTCGGGCAGAGTCTCGAGCCGATGCTCGGCCGCGTCCGCTTCCTCGCGCTCTATCTGATCAGCGGGCTCGGCGGCTCGGTGGCCGTGGCGTGCCTCGACCCCGGATCGTCCACCGTGGGCGCGTCGGGGGCGATCTTCGGTCTGATGGCGTCGCTGCTGATCATCGGTCGCCACATCGGCGCCAATGTCACGGGCATCCTCGTGATCCTCGGCATCAACCTGGTCTACGGATTCTTCGTGCCGGGCATCGCCTGGCAGGCCCATGTCGGCGGACTGGTGGTGGGTGCGCTCATCGCGTTCATTCTCACCCGCACCCGACGTCGCGAGCAGCGGGTCTGGCAGATCGTGCTGTTGTCGGCGGTGGTGGTCGTGCTGATCCTGCTGCTCGTCTTCGTGCCTCCGCTGGTGATGAACGCGCTTTTCACCTGATCGGATCTTGTTAACAGGGTTTTCACCCATGTGAATAACATCGGTGTAATTCTCCCCAGGGTGGGGATAACCTGTGCATAACTCCGTCGGAGACACAGAAGAAGGCCCCTTCCGCGAGTGCGGGAGGGGCCTTCTCTCGAGACGGGGTGCGCGGCGTCAGCGCCAGCGTGTGGTCATCAGGAAGCCGATGAGGGCGATGCCCAGGCCGATGGCCAGGTTCCAGTTGTCGAGACCGGGGATCGGGAACTGCATGCCGGAGATGTAGAACACCAGGATCCACGCGAGGCCGAGCAGCATGAAGCCGACCATCACGGGCTTGAACCACACGGCGTTGGGTGCGGATTCTCCGTCGCTGCGGGGCGCTTCGGGCTCTTCGGTCTTCGGGTCTCGTGCCATGCAGACATTGTACCCAACACTGCTCCGATGCCGGGAAATGCGGAATATCGCGCTCGCAGGGCTCTGCTCAGGCCGGGAGGATAGGATCGCGCCATGACTGCATCCGTCGTCTCGGGGGAGCGACGTGTACGACACCGCCGCCCTCGATCGCGCGCCACCTTCGCCAGTGTGCTCGGCGAACTCCTGCTCACCGCCGGCGTGCTCGTGCTGCTCTTCGTCGCCTGGCAGATGTGGATCGGCGACATCATCATCGCCGCGCAGAAGAACGACGAGGGTGCGGCGATGTCGCAGCAGCTCGCGTCGACTCCGCCTCCTGAGCCCCCGCCGCTCGTCGAGAACGAAGACGGCACGACCTATTACGAACCGGTGATCCCTGCCGCGCCCGCCGACGCGACCTGGTTCGCGCAGATGCACATCCCGCGGTTCGGCTCGGAGTACAACGTCGGGATCTACGGCGGCACGACCCGCTCGCGCACGCTCGACAAGCTCGGCATCGGCGTCTACAAGGACTCGAAGATGCCCGGCGAGGTCGGCAACTTCTCGATGGCCGGACACCGCACGACCTGGGGCAAGCCCTTCAACCAGGTCGACAAGCTGCAGCTCGGCGACGCGATCGTGGTCGAGACGCCGGACGGCTGGTTCACCTACCGGTTCCGCACCCTGGAGTACGTGAAGCCCTCGCAGACCGAGGTGCTTCTCGACGTGCCGCAGATGCCCGGCGCCGTCACCGGCGAGCGGTACATCACGCTGACCGCATGCTCGCCGCTGTACTCGTTGGCCGAGCGCATCGTCGCCTACGGCGTGTATGAGAGCTTCCAGCCGCGCGCCGAGGGCCCGCCGACCGCTCTGACCGACCCGCCTCCGCCGCCGGCTTCGCCGTCGCTCTAGCCCCAGAACAGGACTCACATGTACTCCGCACTCTGGCGCATCCTGCCCGGTCCCTGGTGGATCAGGCTGCTCATCGTGCTCGTGGCGATCGCCGCGGTGCTCTACGGCCTGTTCTGGTACGTGTTCCCGTGGATCAGCCCGATCATCACCCCCGGCGAGGTAGACCTGGAATGACCGGGGTGCTCGTGGTCGACAACCACGACAGCTTCGTGCACACCCTCGTCGGCTACATGCGAGAGCTGGGTGCCGACGTGCGGATGATCGAATCGGATGCCGTGAAGCCCGCCGACATCGAGGGTCTGCTCGACCAGGTCGATGCGGTCATGCTGTCGCCGGGGCCCGGCACGCCCTCTACGGCCGGAGCATCACTCGACGTGGTGCGCATCGCCGCACGACGGGGAGTGCCGCTGCTCGGAGTCTGCCTCGGTCATCAGGCGATCGGCGAGGTGTTCGGCGCTCCGGTGACCGAGGCGCCTGAGCTCATGCATGGCATGGTCTCGCGGGCGACCCACGACGGCTCGGCGCTGTTCGCCGGCATCCCCTCGCCTTTCACGGTCGGCCGCTACCACTCGCTCGCGCTCGCGGAGGCTGACCTGCCTCCCGAGGTGGTCGTCACCGCCCGCACCGACACAGGTACGGTCATGGCTCTCGCCCACAGCCGACTGCCGATCCTCGGAGTGCAGTTCCACCCCGAGAGCGTGCTCACCGAGTACGGTCACAGGCTGCTCGCGAACTGGCTCGATCTCTGCGGAGACATCGAGGCTGTCGAGCGCTCGCGGCACCTGAGCCCGCTCGTGCGCTGAACCCCGCGCCGGTCGGCCGGTGCCGGTCAGTAGGGATCGTCAGCCGCTGCCGGTCAGCCGGCGGCGACGCAGTACCGCAGCTCGACCGTCGAGCCCACGGGCACGTCACCCGGTGCGACAGACATCGAGGCCACGGTGGGCGGCACGGTCGGGGCGCAGTCGCCGAGCTCGACGGGCGCAGCGGTGAGTCCGATGCGCTCCAGCTCGGCCGTCGCGGCCTCGACCGTCCAGCCCGAGACGTCGGTGAGGGTGACGCGGCCGCTCGCGACCACAAGGTTGACGACGGTGTTCGGTGCCACCTCGGCATCCGCCTCTTCGCTCGCCTCCATCACGGTGTCTGCGGCCAGGCCGATGTCGTTCCGCTGCACCACCGACCCGAGTTCGAGACCGGCGGCCGTCAGGGCGTCTCGCGCCGCGGTCAGCGACAGTCCCTCCAGAGTGGGCACGACGACCGTCTCCTTGCCCGACGAGACGTAGACCGTGATGGAGTCGCCCTCGTTTACGGCGGTGTCGGCTTCGGGATCGGTGCGCACGACGTTGCCCTCGGGTATGTCGTTGCTCGCCTCCAGCACGAGCTTCGACGTCAGATCGAGTTCCGCGAGATCCTGTTGAGCCCGCTCCGACGACACGTTCACGAGGTCGGGCACGATGCGCGAGCTGGTCGGCACATCGTCGGGGCGCATGCTGATCGTCCATACCCAGAAGAGGACGGATGCGAGCAGCACGGCGAGCAGCGCCACGCCCGCCCAGATCCACGCCACCGGTGGGCCCGACTGCGTGCGGGCCATCGTCGTGTCGGTGCTCAACTGGCGCAGTGAACGCGCGGTCTCCTGAGCCTGCCGAGGGCTGGGGCCGTAGAGCTCGCTGGTCAGCGCGCCGAGCTCCTTGCGGCTGGGCGCGTGGCCGGCCACCGCCGAGTCGAGTGCTGCGCGGAAGTGCGCGGCATCGGGATACCGCTGGTACGGGTCCTTCGCGAGGGCGCGCAGCACGATCGGGTCGAGGGCTCCGGGGGAGTCCTCGTTCACCTCGGTCGGCGGCACGGGCGTCTCGCTGACGTGCTGATAGGCGACGGCCACGGGAGATTCGCCTCGGAACGGCTGGCGACCCGTGAGCAGCTCGTAGAGCACGACACCGGTGGAGTAGAGGTCGGCGCGCGCATCGACGGGCTCGCCCTTGGCCTGCTCGGGCGAGAAGTAGGCGGCGGTGCCGATGATCTGGGTGGTCTCGGCCACGGTCGACGACGAGTCGGACACCGCACGCGCGATGCCGAAGTCCATGACCTTGACCTGGCCCTTGTCGGTCACCATGACGTTGCCCGGCTTGATGTCGCGGTGCACGACCCCGGCGCGGTGCGAGTAGTCGAGCGCCTCGAGGATGCCGTCGACGTAGCGCACGGCGTCCTCGACGGGCACGGGGCCAGCGGAGATGATGTCCTTCAGCAGCGTGCCGCTGATGAGCTCCATGATGATGTACGGCGGCTCACCGGCATCCGCCCCTGAGCCGCCCTGGGTCCCTGAGCCGCCCTGGGTCCCGGTCCCGGAGCCGCCCTGGGTCCCTGAGCTTGTCGAAGGGTCGCCGGCGTCGTAGACGCGCACGATCGAGGGGTGCGACATGCGTGAGGCCGACTGCGCCTCGAGCCGGAACCGGGTGCGGAACGCCGTGTCGCGAGCGAGGTCGGGGTCGAGGATCTTGATGGCGACGTCGCGGTTCAGCGTCAGGTCGTACCCGCGGTACACCTTCGCCATGCCGCCGTGCCCGATGAGCTCGTCGACGCGGTAACGACCCGCGAGAACACGTGGCTCTGTCGACACGTACTGACCCCCTGATATGACCTCGGTGAAATGCTCAGCCTACGACTCGGACGCTACTGCTCTGCGCCATCGTCCTCTGCGTCGGCCGGTGCCGTGATCTGCACGGTCATCTGCGGCGAGTTGCCGGAGGGGCGATCGCCGCAGAATGCGCGGTAGGTCGCCGTGACCTGCAGGGCGGGATCGTTCGCCGGCGTGATCTGCGTGCTCAGCTCGCCCTGGAAGCTCCTGGTCGTCTTGCCGTCGCTGAACGTGGCGTTCGTGATCGTCACCTCGTAGGAGCTGACCGTCCCTGCACCCGAGGGGCAGGAGAAGGCGGTCCAGTTGAGTGCGATCGGCTCGCCGGCCACGGGCGTGCCCGAGAGGCTCGGTGCCGAGTTCGGGGCGCCGATCTCGACGCGAGGAGCGTAGGTGATGAGGGTGATCTCATCGCCTTCCTCGAGTGAGCCGCGGGGGTCGACGGTCTCGACGACGTCGACGAGGTCGTCAGACGGAGCAGCCGTGTTGCCGACGCGGCACTGCGGCACGAGGCCGGCCTCGGTCGCGACGTTGAGGGCCTCCTGGCACGAGAGGCCGATCAGGCCGAGCGAGTCGACGTTGATGGGCGTCGCGCTGGGTGTCGGCGTCTGGCTCGGTGTCGGCGCGGCCGACGTCTGGCTCACCGTGGGCTTCGGGGTCGGCTCCGCCTCGTCGCTCTGGTTGTTCGTCATCGCCCAGACGGTGCCCACGAGCACGATGGCGATGAGCGCGATGAGGGCGATCAGCGGCCACGTCCACGGGCTGCGCTTCTTCTTGTCCGGCTCGTCCTCGACGACGGCGTCTCCGGTGGGGAGCTGCGCCGTGGTGGGGAGGATGCGGGTGGCTCCGTCGTCGCCGGTGGCCGTGAGCATGCGGGTCGCGTCATCGGAGGCCACGCCGCCGGTCGCGATGGCGGGCACGGCGATGGCGGCCGAGTTGAGGTCACCGCGACGCAGCGCCTGTGCCGCGCGAGCGACGGTGGCGGACGACGACGGGCGATCGGCCGGTTTCTTGGCGATCATCGCCATGACGAGGTTCTGCACGGGGATCGGCACGGTCGGCGGCAGCGGCGGCGGCTGCTCGTTGATCTGCGCCATCGCGATCGCGACCTGCGACTCGCCCGTGAAGGGGCGCTTGCCGGCCAGGCACTCGTACGCGACGATTCCCAGCGAGTACGTGTCGGTCGCGGGCGACGCGGGGTGACCCGATGCCTGCTCCGGAGACAGGTACTGCACGGTTCCCATGACCTGCCCGGTGGCGGTCAGCGGAACCTGGTCGGCGATGCGCGCGATGCCGAAGTCGGTGATCTTGACGCGCCCGTCCGGCGTGATCAGCAGGTTTCCCGGCTTGATGTCGCGGTGCACGAGACCGGCGGCATGGGCCGCCTGCAGAGCGGATGCCGTCTGGGCGACGATGTCGAGCGTCTTGTCCGCGCTCAGCGCACCGTCGCGCTCGATGATGGTCGACAGTGCCTCGCCGGGCACGAGCTCCATGACGAGGAAGGCGCTGCCGTTCTCCTCGCCGTAGTCGAACACGCTGGCGATGCCCTCGTGATTGACGAGAGCGGCATGGCGCGCTTCAGCGCGGAACCGCTCGAGGAACCCGGGGTCCCCCATGTACTCGTCCTTGAGGATCTTGATGGCGACGGTGCGTCCGATGACGTGATCCGTCGCCTCCCACACCTCGCCCATGCCGCCGATCGCAATACGCGATAGCAGCTCGTAGCGACCACCGAACGACACACCCTGCGTCGGTCTCATCTGCCCAGCACCGCCTCTATGACCTTCTTCGCAATCGGAGCGGCGATGGTGTCGCCGGATCCTGACTGTCCTTGTCCACCGCCGTCTTCGACGAGGACCGCTACTGCCACCGTGGGGTCGTCCGCCGGCGCGAAGCCGGTGAACCACAACGTGTACGGCTTGTCACCGTTCTCGGTCGTGCCGGTCTTACCCGCCACATCGACCCCGTCTATTCTTGCACCCTGCGCAGCGCCCGTTGAGACGCTCGCGACCATCGACGCGGTCACATCGTCGGCCACATCGCTCTCGAGCGCGCGACCGAACTCCGAGTCGTCGTACGAGCGGATGACCGAGAGGTCGTTGCCGATCACCGTGTCGACGAGACGGGGGTTCATGACCACGCCGTCGTTCGCGATTCCCGCGGCCACCATGGCGATCTGCAGAGGCGTCGATGTGACCTTGCCCTGCCCGAATCCGCTCAGCGCGGTCTGCGCGTCGTCGAGGCCCCGGGGGTAGCTCGACGCCGTCGACTCGAGCGGCGTCGAGAAGCTCTGGTTGAAGCCGAACTTCTCGGCCATCTCGCGGATGCGGTCGTCGCCGAGCTGCACGGCGAGCTCCGCCATCGGGATGTTGCAGCTCAGCCGGATGGCCTCGGCGATCGTGACCGTCTCTCCGGGTCCGCAGGTGCCGCCCCAGGCGTTCGAGACGGTGTTGTTCGACTGCGGAAGGGGGAAGCGTGCGGGGTTCGGGAGAGTGGACTCCGGCGTCCACTCTCCGCTGGCGTACGCAGCCGCGGCCACCACGAGCTTGAACGTCGAACCGGGAGGGTTCAGGTCACCGGCGATCGCACGGTTCGACAGCGGCTCGAGGGGATCCTCGAGGAGCTGGTCGTACGTCGCGTTCGCGGCATCCGCATCGTGAGTCGCGAGGAGGTTCGAGTCGAAGCCGGGGGTCGAGACCATCGCGAGGATGCGCCCGGTCTTCGGCTCCATCGCCACGACCGCGCCCTCGAGTCCCTGCAGGGCCTCGTAGGCGGCGCTCTGCGCGGCGGTGTCGAGGGAGAGCTCGACGCTGAAACCGGTCTGCGGCTGCCCCGAGAGGATGCGCTCGATCTCGGCGAAGAACGCGCTCGACCCCGTACCCGAGAGGTCGCCGTTCAGGGCGCTCTCGATGCCGGTCGCCGACTGCAGCGCGGGGTTGAAGTAGCCGGTCACCGGCTCCCACATCGCCCCGTCGGTGTAGACGCGCTGGAACTGGTAGCGGTCGTCGGACGGTGCGGATGAGGCGATCGCCACGCCGTCGACGATGATCGAGCCGCGCTGGATCTCGTAGCTGTCGAGCAGCGTTCGTCGGTTGTTGGCGTCCTGACCGAGGGCATCGGCCTCGACGACCTGGATCCAGCTGGTCGCGGCGAACAGCGAGATGAACATGAACAGCATCACGATGCTGAGGCGGCGGAGTTCCTTTGTCATGCGACGCCCCCTTGCAGGGGTCGGTCGTTGAGCGAGCGGAGCGAGACGAAACGTCGGGAGCTGAAGGTCATGTCAGCCGATCACCGCCCTGGGTTGGCTGCGGACGCCGTCGGAGATGCGCAGCAGGATCGCGACGATGAGCCAGTTCGCGACCAGCGACGATCCGCCGGCGGCGAGGAACGGGGTGGTGAGACCGGTGAGCGGGATCACCCGCGTGACACCGCCGACCATGATGAACACCTGCAGGGCGATCGTGAACGACAGCCCGGTCGCGAGCAGCTTGCCGAAGTCATCCTGCCCGGCGAGCCCGATGCGCAGCCCGCGGCTCACGAAGACCATGTACAGGCAGAGGATCGCGAACAGCCCGATCAGGCCGATCTCCTCGCCGAGGCTCGTGATGATGTAGTCGCTGTGCGCGAGCGGCGTGATCTCAGGACGCCCCTGGCCCCAGCCGGTGCCGAGCAGTCCGCCGTGCGCGAGCCCGAACAGGCCCTGCATGGGCTGGAAGCCGGCCCCGTCGGGGTCGACCTGCTCGGGATCGAAGAGGAAGAGCCAGTTGACGAACCGGCCGCGGACGTAGCTGAGGATCTGCGTCGCGGCGGCGACTCCCGCGGCGACGAGCGCGAGCCCGATGAGCACCCAGCTGGTCTTGCCCGTGGCGACGTAGAGCATCGCGACGAACATGCCGAAGATCAGGGTTCCGGTGCCGAGGTCGCGCTGGATGACGATGATGCCCAGCGAGATGGCCCAGACCACGAGCACGGGGCCCAGCTCGCGCATGCGCGGCCAGGTGATGCCGAGCACCCTCGTGCCGACCGAGGTGAGGCTCTCGCGCGTGCGCACCAGGTAGCCGGCGAAGAAGATCGCGAGGCAGATCTTGGCGAGCTCGCCCGGCTGGAAGGCGAAGTTGCCGCCGAGCGAGACCCAGACGGCCGCGTTCGCGTCGTCGATGCGCAGGCCGGGCACGAACGGCAGCAGCAGGAGCACGATTCCCGAGAGGCCGAAGATGTAGGTGTAGCGGAACAGCACCCGGTAGTTGCGCAGCAGGATGACGACCGTGATCGCCCCGACCAGCGAGATCGCGGTCCAGGCGAGCTGCTTGGTCGAGTACGCGTTCCATCCCGTGAGGCCGTAGGCGATGTCGATGCGGTAGATCATCGCGACGCCGAAGCCGGTGAGCAGAGTGGCGATCGGCAGCACGAACGGGTCGGCGCCTGATGCGACCGCACGCAGCACGAAGTGCAGGGCGAAGGCGAGCACAGCGAGGCCGCCGCCGATCGCGAGGACCATCGGGTCGATCGTGCCGAGGGCGCCGAGCTGCACGAGCGTGAGCGATGCGCCGCAGATCACGATGGCGAAGAGCAGCAGCCAGAACTCCCGGTTACGCTGCGTCTGCGGCATCCGCATGCGCTTGAGGGCCTTGATGACGCTGGTGTCGGCCGAGACGTCGGCGCTCATCCCTCTCCCTCCGCAGGCGTCTCGCTCGGAGACGGGGTGGGCATGGGGGTCGGGAGCGGAGTCGAGTTGATGACCCGATCGGCACCGGCCTGCAGGCGGGCGACGATGGCCTCGGCGTCGGACAGCGAGCGTGCGGTGATCGTGCGCTCGACCGAATCGCGCTGGTACGGAGGCAGATCGGCGAGCAGGATGTCGGTGTCCTGCAGCGGCGTCGACAGCGTGATCGGGCCGATGTTCTGCTGCACGCCCTGGAAGATCACCACGCTGTCCTCGTCGGCGCCGACGAAGTAGCGGGTCTGCGTCCAGCTGTAGGCGGCGAACGCGGCGAACGCGAGGGCGGCCAGCACGACGACCGCGCCGGCGATCCAGCCCGCACGGCGGCGCTTGGCGCGTCGACGGTCCTCCTCGATGAGCTCCTCGAGGTACTCGGGAGCGGGCTCGAAGTGGCTGGGCTCGTTGGCGGCCTGGCGCACCGGGTGCAGCCAGTTGCCGCGGGGTGCGCGCACCGGCGGCACCGTGATGTTCTCGCGGTTCGCGGCCGAGCCGACGACGGTGGCCGTGCCGGAGTGCATGGCGTGCTGCCCGCCGACCTCGACGAGCACGATGGTGACGTTGTCGGGGGCGCCGCCGTCGAGAGCCTGCTTGAGCAGGTTGTCGGCCG
>CAUQIW010000022.1:0-24577 GCA_963518515.1 uncultured Microbacterium sp. | reverse complement strand
AGCGCATGGCGAAGAAGAAGCACCGCAAGCTGCTTCGCAAGACTCGCCACCAGCGTCGCAACAAGAAGTAAGCGACCAGACACGAGCGCCTGTCTCCGGACGGGCGCTTTGTGTCTCTGCCCGCAAACGATCCCTCTCTTCTCTCTGGAGCATCCATGAAGTCGATCACCGTCACCGAACTGGCCGAGCGTTCCGGAACGCCGCTCATCGATGTGCGAGAGGTCGACGAATTCGCCGCAGGGCACGTGCCCGGCGCGGTGAACATCCCGATGTCCGAGATCGGGAACCGGCTGGAGGAGCTCCCGTCTGAGGCGTTCGACGTGATCTGCCAGGCCGGCGGCCGTTCGGCCCGTGTGGTCGAGGCTCTCGAGGGTCGCGGCTACGACGCGACCAATGTCGAGGGCGGCACCGGAGAGTGGATCGCTCAGGGGCACGCTGTCGAGGTGCCGTCGGCGTGACCACGCTGACCCTGATCGGCAAGCCGGACTGCCATCTGTGCGACGTCGCCTCGGAGATCATCGACGCCGTCGTCGCCGAGCTCCCCGATGCCGCGGCCGAGCAGATCGAGATCGTCGAGGCGTCGATCGGGGATGATCCCGCGTTGCACGCTCTGTGGTGGGAGAAGATCCCCGTGGTCCTGATCGACGGCGAGCTGCACACCCATTGGCGCGTCTCGGCAGACCGTCTGCGCGAGGCACTCGAGGAGGCTGTCCGATGACCATCCGTCATGTCGTGAGCTGGAAGCTCGCCGCAGAGGATGCCGCGACGCGGCGTGAGCAGGCCGAGGAGATCGTTCGTCGCCTGTACGCACTCGACGGCGTCGTGCCGCAGCTGCTCGCCATCTCGGCCGGTGCCAACACCGCGTACCCGGAGTCGAACTGGGACGTGACGCTCGTCGCGGACTTCGACTCGATCGCAGCCCTCGAGGAGTACCAGGTGCACCCGGCGCACGAAGAGGTCGTGGCGTACGTGCGCTCGGTGGTGGCGTCCCGTGCCGCTGTCGACTTTGAGGTCTGACTCGCGCGAGATCGCCCGCGCATGATCCAGCAGATCCGGTGGAACGGAGTCGCGATCGCCTGGATGCGCAGTGCGGAGGGGAACGACCTCCTTCCCGCGGAGCTCGAGGGCATGGCTCCCTCCCAGCTCGCGCGGTTCCGCAGTCTCGACGCGGCTCGGGGCGCGGTCTTCCTGACCGGGCGCGCGCTGCTCCGGCGTCTCGCTCGTCAGGAGCTCGGACGCGAGGTGAGGATCGAGAGCGTCTGCGCTCGCTGCGGTGGAGATCACGGTGCGCCCACGGCTCCCGGCATCGCTCTCAGCGTGAGTCATGCCGAGGGCCTGACCGCCGTCGCGGTGAGCACCGGCGCGGTAGCGCTCGGCATCGACGCCGAACCCGTGGCATCCGCACGCCGTGTCGACGATCTCGCGCCCCTGTTCCCTGGCGAACGCGCGCCTGACCTCGCGACCTGGACGCGCATCGAGGCCGCGGTGAAGGCCGACGGGCGAGGCTTCGCCGTGGAGCCGCATCGCGTGCGGGTGAGCGCGAACGAGGACGAGCCCGGCGGCATCCCGCAGTGGAGTGCCGTTCTGCCCGGCCGCGAGACTCCGCTCCTGGTCGCGACTCCCGCGGGCCCGCGTGGGTACGTGCTCAGCGTCGCCGTCGGCTGAAGACGCTCCGGCGGCTCAGGGAAGTTCGGGCAGTTCCGGCAGCTCAGGCGGCTCTGGGCAGCTCGGGCAGCTCCGGCTCGTCGAGCCACCCGCGCAGCAGCTCGACGCCGATGCGCGGCGCCATCTCGTCGACGAGGCGCAGGAAGTCGTCGGTCGTGACGCTCCGGTGCGCGAAGCGGACAGTCCACTCCCTGACGATCGCGAAGAACAGCGCGGAGCCGATGGTCAGCCGCAGGGCGTGCAGCGCCAGCGCGCCGCGCTTGTACACGCGGTCGTCGAACATGTCGTCGGCGCCGGGATCCGACAGGATCAGATCCTGGTCGAGAGAGCGCAGCCGCGCATGGTGCGACAGCGCCTCGGCGTGAGCGGTGGGCCCCCCTGACGCCTCCGACCAGATCCACTCGGCGTAGCAGGCGAACCCCTCGTTGAGCCAGATGTCCTGCCAGCGTGCGACTCCGACGCTGTTGCCGAACCACTGATGGGCGAGCTCGTGCGCGATCAGTCGTTCGCTGCCGCCGACGCCGTCGATGTGGTTCGCGCCGAAGATCGCCATCCCCTGGGCTTCGAGGGGGATCTCCAGGACATCCTCGGTGACGACGACCTTGTACGAGCTCTGCGGATACGTGCCGAAGGCCTCCTCGAACACGCGCATCATGTCGGGCAGTGAGGCGAGGTCCGCGCGCACACGAGCAGCCAGAGGGCGCGGGTAGTACAGGCGTCCGGTGTGAGCACCGAGCGCCACGGTGTCATCGGTGAGCCGTCCGATCTGCACGGTCATGAGATACGCCGCGGTCGGAGTGTCCTGTGTGAAAGTCCAGCGGGTGCGCCCGCGCTGGGTCGACTTCGTCGCGGGGCCTCCGCTGACGACCGTGTAGGCGGGATCGGCCGTGAACTCCAGTCGGTACGTCGAGGTGTCGGCCGGATGGTCGTTGCAGGGGAACCACGTGCCCGATCCGTTGGGCTGCGAGGCCACGAGGACGCCGTCCTCGAGCTCCTCCCAGCCGATGAGTCCCCACCGCGTCCTTCGCGGCCCCGGCGCGCCGGAGTACTCCACGGTGACCTCGAGCTCGGTGCCCTCGTCCTTGCGGTCCTCGAACGTGAGGCGCACTCGCCGCTCGTCCTGCTGGAAGCTCGTGCGACGTTCGCCGCTCACCGTGACCCTGGTCGCCTTCATCCCGACCAGATCGAGGGAGATGTGCTTGGCGCGCTTCTTCAGACGGATGTGCAGCACGGCCATACCGGTCAGGCGGTTGGTCGTCACCCGGTAGTCGAGGGAGAGGTCGTAGTGGATGACGTGATAGCGGGTGTCGCCGCTGTGCGGCGTGTAGGCGTCGGCGATCATGCGACGGGCGCCTGGTACGAGCGGACCTTCACCGCCCGCCACGGGCCGATCGGGTTGCCGCTCCATCGGCTGCCGACGGGCACGTGCTCTCCTCGCATCACGAGCGACGCGGGGCCGACGGTGGCGTCCGCGCCGATCGTCGCCGCGGGCAGGATCACGCTGTGCGGCCCCAGGGTCGCACCGGTCTCGAGGGTGACGCTGTCGATGCTCATCACTCGATCATGGAACAGATGCGTCTGAACCACACATCCGCGGTTCACCGTCGCGCCGTCGCCCAGGGTGACGAGGTCGGGTTCCGGCAGCCAGTAGCTGTCGGTCCAGACACCCTTGCCGATCTTCGCCCCGAGGGTGCGCAGCCACATCGCGAGTGCCGGCGTGCCGGAGGCGGCGTTGGCGAACCAGGGCGCGGCGACCATCTCGGTGAACGTGTCCGCCACCTCGGTGCGCCACACGAAACTCGACCACAGCGTGTGCTCGCCGGGACGGATGGGGCCCACGACGATCCACTTCACCGCCGTGGTGATCAGCGCCGCGACCGCGCCGGCCGCCAGCATGACCGCTCCCGAGAGTGCGACCGTCCACAGCGGTCCCCACGCGTCGAGAAGGGTCGCGAGGCAGAGCATCACGGCGAGGCCGATCGCGCAGGTGACGACGACGGGGATGAGGCGGCCGAGCTCCCACAGCGCGCGAGCCACACGCAGGCTCGCTCGAGGACGGTAGGTGCGCTCGCGGTCGGCGTCGTTCACCACGCGGCGGAGGCGTGCGGCGGGCGACCCCAGCCAGGACGACCCCGCCTTGGCCTTCAGCGGCGCGACCGAGAGCACGGCGACGAGACCGTCACGGGGCACGTTGTGGCCGCCCGCCGCGAGACCGGAGTTGCCGAGGAAGGCGCGCTTGCCGATGCGCGCGCGACCCAGTCGCATCCATCCGCCCTGCAGCTCGTATGTCGCGACCATCGTGTCGTCGGCGAGGAAGGCGCCGTCGGAGATCGTCGTGAGCGAGGGGATGAGCAGCACCGTCGATGCTTCGACGTCGCGACCGACATCGGCGCCGAGCGCCCTGAGCCAGAGCGGGGTGAGGATGCTCGAGTACAGCGGGAAGAGGAAGGTGCGGGCCGAGTCGAGCAGTCGCTCGGTCGTCCAGGCCTGCCAGGCGATCCGCGAGCGCACCGGGTGCACGCCTTCGCGAAGTCCCACGGCGAGGAGTCGCACGAGCAGGAGCACGGAGGCCGCGAAAACGAGGCCGGTCAGCAGAGTCGCGGGGACGAGCGCGATCAGCAGCGCCGGAACGGCATCGAGAACGGAGTCCGCTCCGCGGATGCCCGCCGCGAGCACCGTGGCGCCGACGGCGAACGACGCGAACGGCAGCAGGGCGAGCAGCGTCGACGAGGCGGCGTAGGCCGCGAGCCAGCGCCGACGCGACGGAGGGCGGGTCGGCGCGAAGGGCGTCGAGGTGCCGCCTACGCGCACGGCGGGGGAGCCTGCCCATCTCTGGCCGGCGCGCACTCTTCCGAAGACCGCAGACCCTGGCGCGATCTCGGCATTGCGGCCGATCTTGGTGCCCGGCGCGAGAGTGCTGCGGGCGCCGACCGTGGCGCCCGCCCCGATGCGGATCTCCCCGATGCGCACGGTGTCGCCGTCGATCCAGTAGCCCGACAGATCGACCTCCGGTTCGATGGCCGCGCCCTGCCCGATCGTGACCATCCCGGTGATCGGCGGCACGGTGTGCAGATCGACGTCGCGGTGGATCCGCGCACCCAGCGCCCGAGCGAAGTACACGACCCACGGGGCGCCGGCGAGGCCGACGGGATCCACCTGCTGGGCGATCTGCTCGGCGAGCCAGAGCCGCAGGTGCACACCGCCGCCGCGGGGATAGTCTCCGGGCTTCAGATCGAGCAGCAGCAGTCGTGCGGCGGCCGCGGCGATCGCCATCTTGCCGAACGGCGTGGTGAAGATCGCGAGGCCCACCAGCACCGCCCAGCCCGACACCTCGGGGAGGAAATCGAAGCCGGGGGAGAGACGCAGCACCCAGCTCGCCGCCAGCAGCCAGAGCAGCCACCGGATGCCGGTGAAGACGAACAGCGGGAACCCGGCGAGCGTCTGCACCCACTGCATCCTGCGGGGGGTGGGGCGCGGGCTGCTGAATGTGCGCTCCTCGCGCTCGTCGTCGGCGTCCGACTCCTCCTCGACGGCGTCGGCCATCTGCCGCAGTCGGGGCAGGTCGTAGACGTCGGTCATCGTGAACTCGGGTGCACGTGTGCGCAGGCGCGAGACCAGCTGTGCGGCGGCGAGCGATCCGCCGCCGAGCTGGAAGAAGTCGGCGTCCTCATCGGTGGGCCGGGTGCCCAGCACGGCGAGCCACTGCTCGGCCAGCCAGGCGGCGGTGCCCGACAAGGTCGAGTCAGCCCCTGAGCCGTCATCGAGCGGCCAGGGGAGAGCCGCCTTGTCGACCTTGCCCGAGGTGCGCACGGGCAGATCGTCGACCACCGCGAGCAGCGGGATGAGGGGTGCCGGCAGCATCGAGGCGAGCTCGGCGCGAGCCTCCTGGCGGTCGAAGTCCGCCTCGGGCACGACGTATCCCACCAGCAGGGAGATGCCGCCTTCGGACTTCTGCACCACGACCGTGGCCGCCGAGACGGCCGTCAGCGACTGCAGGGCGGCCTCGACCTCGCCGAGCTCGATCCGTCGGCCGCCGATCTTCACCTGGTCGTCCGCTCGGCCCTGGAAGATGAGCCCCTCGGGTTCGTAGCGCACGAGGTCGCCCGAGCGGTAGGCGCGGTCCCAGCCCAACGACGGCATGGGCGAGTACTTCTCGGCGTCCTTGGCGGGATCGAGGTAGCGGGCGAGGCCCACTCCGCCGATGATGAGCTCGCCGGGTTCACCGTCAGGCACGCGGCGCCCCTCGGCGTCCACGACGGCGAGCGACCACCCGTCCAGCGGAAGGCCGATGCGGATCGGCGGGTTCCCGTCCATCAGTGACGCACAGGCGACGACGGTCGCCTCGGTGGGTCCGTAGGTGTTCCACACCTCGCGACCCTCCGAGGCGAGGCGCGCGACAAGCTCGGGCGGGCATGCCTCGCCGCCGAAGATCAGCAGGCGCACGTTCTCGATCGCATCCTGCGGCCACAGCGCGGCGAGTGTGGGCACCGTCGACACCACGGTGATGCCGTGGTTCAGCAGCCACGGACCGAGGTCCTCGCCGGAGCGCACGAGCGCGCGGGGAGCGGGTACGAGACAGGCGCCGTGGCCCCACGCCAACCACATCTCCTCGCAGGAGGCGTCGAAGGCCACCGAGAGGCCGGCGAGCACGCGGTCGCCGGGGCCGAGCGGAGCGTCCTGCAGGAAGAGCCGCGCCTCCGCGTCGACGAACGCCGCCGCCGAGCGGTGCGAGACGGCGACGCCCTTGGGCACGCCGGTCGACCCCGAGGTGAAGATGATCCAGGCATCGTCGTCGATCGTCGGCGGGGAGACGACCGGCATCGACGCCGTGCTCGGATGCGGCGCATCGCCGTCGAACAGCTGCGCCGGAGTGGCGCTCGCCGCGGGGCGGTAGCCGCCGTCCTCGATGGAACCCGTGATCCGCGCCTCACCGAAGACGAGGTCCGCGCGCTCCTGAGGATCGTCGGCGTCGACCGGCACGTAGGCCGCCCCCGCGGCCATCACACCGAGGATAGCGATGTACAGCTCGCGGCGCCCCGACGTCATCCGGATGCCGACGCGGTCGCCCCGGCGCACTCCCTGCTCCTGCAGCGAGGCTGCCGTGCGCCATACCTGCGCGAGCAGCTCCGCATAGCTCAGCGCGCCGTGGGAGTCCTCGAGCGCCGACGCCTCGGGGTGTCGGGAGGAGACGTCGCGAAGGACGTCGATCAGGGTTCGCGGTGCGGGGGCGAGGGCGCTGCGATCGAGCGACTCCTGCACGTCAGTTCGAGAGCGACTCGATCAGAGCCGCTTTCGTGAGTCGCGAGTATCCCGTGCGTCCGGCCGCCCGCGCGCGTGCGCGCAGCTCGACGACCGTGAGGGATGCGAGATCGTCGCCATGCGACGGACCCCCGGCGGATTCCGCGGCCGGCGAGTCGTCGGATGCGGGCAGCGGAACGCTCTCTAGAGTCTCGGCGGACTCGATCGCCTTCGGCGCGTCGATGGGCTCGATGGCCAGGGGAGCGGCGTCCTTTCCGCTCTTCTTCGACTCGACCTTCTTCGGCTCGCTCTTCTTCTTCGAGTCGCTCTTCTTCTTCGAGTCGCTCTTCTTCTTCGATTCGCTCTTCTTCTTCGAGTCGGACGTGCCGTTCTTCTTCGCCCCCGACTTCTCGGCCCTCTCCGATTCGCCCTTCTCGTTCTTGGCCTGCAGACGAGCGGCCGCATCCTGCAGACGCTCGGCAGCACCGGACGCCGACTTCGCGACCTTCTTCGGCTTGTTCGAGAGCTTCTTCTTCGACACCTTCGAGGCGTCCTTCGCGTCTTCCAGCAGAGGCTTGAGCTTCTTCGCATCCTTCTTCGGAAGCGACTTGAGCAGTTTCTTCGCGTCCTTCGAGGCGTCCTTCGCCGCATCCACTGCAGACTCGGCGGCGCGCTGCGCCGTGCTCTTCTTGGCCATGTTCTTCTCCATCGCTCCCTGGATGCCCTGCGAAGGGCGTGCGGCCGACAGAGTACTCACCCAAGGTGAACAGCCGGTGCCGCTCGGCGCGCCGTTCGTCACCGTATGAAACGGAACCGTGACCTTGGATGCCGGTCAACGCCCGTGGAACGTCGTTCAGCCGTGTTTAGATGTTGGTCTACCCGTCTGTGGGCGTCAACGCCCTCGTATCACAGGAGTCGACATGCAGCGTCGGAACATCATCGCCGGGATCGCTCTCGCGGCCACCGCCACCCTCGCACTCGCGGGCTGCGCCGGAGGCGCGGGCAACTCGGGATCGGATTCCGACGCGGGCAACGAGTACGGCCTGGTCGAGGCGGGCACCCTGACGGTCTGCTCCGACATCCCCTACGCACCCTTCGAGTTCGAGGGCGGCGACAACGGCACGGGCTACACCGGCTTCGACATCGACCTGCTCGACGCGATCGCGAAGAAGCTCGACCTCGAGCTCTCGGTGCAGGACGTCGGCTTCGAGGCGCTGCAGTCCGGCACGACCCTGGCCGCAGGCACCTGCGACGTGGGCGCATCGGCGATGACGATCACGCCGGAGCGCGAGGAGAACATCGACTTCTCCGACCCCTACTACGACTCGCTGCAGTCGCTGCTGGTGCGCACCGACTCTGGCATCAGCTCGATCGACGACCTCGACGGCAAGAACGTCGGAGTCCAGCAGGGCACGACGGGTGAGGCCTACGCGAACGAGAACGCGACCGGCGCGGAGATCGTGCAGTACGGTTCCGACGGCGAGCTGTGGCCGGCGATGCAGGCCGGGCAGATCGAGGCGATCCTGCAGGACCAGCCGGTGAACCTCGAGCACGAGAAGGCCGACTCCGCCTACAAGATCGTCGAGGAGTACGACACCGACGAGTCCTACGGCTTCGCCTTCGCCAAGGGCGAGAAGGATGCTCTCGTCGAGGCGGTCAACAAGGCGCTGCAGGAGCTCCGCGACAGCGGCGACTACCAGACGATCTACGACACCTACTTCACCGCGAACTGAGTCGGCGAGAAGCGCGGGTCGAGAGGACCTTGACGATGGCGTTGAGGCGCACCACGAAGCAGAAGCTCTACCGGTACACCGTCTATGCGGTGCTGATCGCGATCGTCGTCTGGGCGGCGGTCAGCACCGACTGGGCGAAGCTGGGGCCTCTGTTCTTCAATCCCGAGATCGCGGCGAAGATGTTCCCCGGGATCATCACCACGGCGCTCGTGAACACGCTGTGGTTCACCGCCGTGGCGTTCCTCGGCGGGCTGCTGCTGGGGATCTTCCTCGCACTGCTCAAGATGTCGAGCATCGGTCCGTTCCGATGGATCGCGACGGCGTGGATCGAGCTGTTCCGCGGACTGCCCGCGATCCTCACCATCTTCGCGATCACCTTCATCCTGCCGATCGCTGTGGGCGTCTCGGGAAGAGACCTGGGCGGGCCTGTCGTCCTCGGGCTCATCGGCCTCATCCTCGTCGCCTCCGCCTACATGGCCGAGACGATCAGGGCGGGTCTGCAGGCGGTTCCGAAGGGCCAGACCGAGGCGGCGCGATCACTGGGGATGTCGCCCATGAAGACGACGTTCTGGATCATCGTGCCGCAGGGCTTCCGGGTGATCATCCCGCCGCTGACCAACGAGTTCGTGCTCCTGCTGAAGGACACCTCGCTGCTCTTCGTCGCAGGCACGTTCATCTGGTCGAAGGAGCTCACGACCTTCGCCCGCGACGCGGCGACCCAGAACACCAACGCGACGCCGCTGATCATGGCGGCGATCCTGTACCTGATCGTGACGATCCCGCTCACGCGCTTCAGCGCGTGGCTGGAGCGTCGGATGGCGAGGCAGCGATGAGCACCGATCTGATCGACATCTACGCCCCGGCGATCGACGTGCAGGGGCTCGTGAAGAGCTTCGGCGACAACGAGGTGCTGAAGGGCATCGACCTCACGGTCACCGGCGGCGAGGTCGTGTGCGTGATCGGCCCCTCCGGCTCCGGCAAATCGACGCTGCTGCGTTCGATCAACCTGCTCGAGGAGCCGACCAGCGGCAAGGTCCTGATCGAGGGGATCGACATCACCGATCCCGACGTCGACATCGACCGGGTGCGCACCCGCATCGGCATGGTCTTCCAGAGCTTCAACCTCTTTCCGCACCTCAGCGTCATGGACAACCTGACCATCGCGCAGCGACGGGTCAAGAAGCGCGGCAAGGCCGAGTCCGAGAAGGTCGCGCACGAGATGCTCGAGCGCGTCGGGCTCGCGGAGAAGGCCGATGCGTTCCCCGGCCACCTCTCGGGCGGGCAGCAGCAGCGCGTGGCGATCGCTCGTGCGCTCTGCATGAACCCCGACATGATGCTGTTCGACGAGCCGACCTCGGCCCTCGACCCCGAACTGGTCGGCGAGGTGCTGCAGGTCATGCGCACCCTCGCGGACGAGGGGATGACGATGCTCGTCGTCACGCACGAGATGGGATTCGCCAGGGAGGTGGGCTCGCGCCTGATCTTCATGGACGGCGGACACATCGTCGAAGAGGGCGACCCGCGTGAAGTCCTCGGCAACCCGCAGCATCAGCGCACTAAGGACTTCCTGGCCCGCGTGCTCTAGCGCGTTCCGTCATAGGCCTCATCGCACACAGAGACCCCCTCGCAGATTCGTATCTGCGAGGGGATCTCCGTGTGAATGGAGTGCGGTGTCAGTCGACCTCGACGACGTCTGCGCTCGCGGCGTTGGTCCTGACCGACTCGATGCCGTTCTTCGCCGCGGCCCTCGTCGTGTAGCTCTCGCTCGACGCGATCACCTCGCCGTTGCCGGCCTTGAGCCGGAATCGGTGACCGCCGGAGCTGTCGGAGTAGAGCTCGAACTTGCCTGCCATGAGGTGTCCTTTCGCTGCCTGTCGAGGGGCCGATGCCCTCGTGCTCACGCTAGCCCCACCCATATATCGGATGGAAGGCCGGATATATAGGCTGGAGGAACCGAGATCACCCTCTCGGATGCACCGCTACGGGTTCGGGAGCCACCGCGATGCGCACCCGATCGCCGAAGGCGGGGTGGATGCCGGGTGCATGCTGCAGCCGTACGAGCTCACCCGACTCGGTGCGCACCAGGGTGCGGCGCATGCTGCCGAGGAAGGTGCTCTCCTGCACCAGGGCATCGGTCGCGGCATCCGTCTCGCTGGCGAAGTGCACGTTCTCGGGGCGCAGGTAGACGTCCACCGGGCCGTCGGCGGGCGACTGCAGCGGCAGCTCCTGCCCCCAGACGATCACGTGGTCGCCCTGCGCGACGCCGGAGACGACGCTCGAGAGTCCGACGAAGGCCGCGACCCCCGCGCTCGACGGCGTCGTGTACAGCTGCTCGGGCGAGCCGATCTGCTCGATGCGGCCCGAGTTCATGACCGCGACGCGATCGGAGACCGCGAGGGCCTCCTCCTGGTCGTGCGTGACGAAGACCGTGGTGATGCCGAGGCGCAGCTGGATCCGGCGGATCTCGTCGCGCAGCTGCACGCGCACCTTCGCGTCGAGGGCCGACAGCGGCTCGTCGAGCAGCAGCACCTTGGGCTCGGTGACGAGCGCGCGCGCGAGCGCCACGCGCTGCTGCTGGCCGCCCGAGAGCTGGTGGGGAAAGCGGTCGGCGAAGTCGGCGAGGCCGACCAGCGCGAGAGCGTCCTGAGCGCGCTTCGCCGCCTCCGCCTTGCCGACGCCTCGACGACGAAGCCCGAAGGCCGTGTTCTCGGCGACCCGGAGGTGCGGGAACAGCGAGTACGACTGGAACACCATGCCGATGTCGCGCTTGTTCGTCGGGACGCGCGACACATCGGTGCCGCCGAGCAGCACCGCGCCCGCATCCGACCCTTCGAGTCCTGCCAGCACCCGCAGCAGGGTGGTCTTGCCGCAGCCCGAGGGGCCGAGCAGCGAGACGAACTCGCCGGGCGCGATGTCGAGGTCGACACCGTGCAGCACCCTGGTGCCGGAATAGCTCTTCACGATGCCCTCGAGCTGCACGCGGGTGCCCTCGCCCGCTTCGGCCAGGAGCATGTTGTCGGCGGTCTGGGGAAGAGTCACGAGCGGGCCTTTCGGTTGCCGCGTGCGACGCGGCCGATGAGGAGGAGCAGCAGGAAGACGAACGCCAGCGCGAGAAGCGTGAAGATCGCGGGGGCGTAGGGGTCCTGCTTCTGGACGACGACCATGGCGGTCTGGAAGACCTGGCGGTTCAGCAGCGAGGCGATCGTGAACTCGCCGAGCACGACGGCGATCGAGATGAGGGAGGCCGCGAGAAGACCCTGCCGGAGGTTGGGAGCGAGCACCTTCAGCACCACGGTCGGCCAGCTCGCGCCGAGGGAGCGTGCCGCCTCGGCGAGGGTTCGCAGGTCGGCGGCGTCGATCGACGCCTGGATGGATCGATAGGCGAACGGCAGCACGGTGATCCCGTAGGCGAAGGCGAGCGTCCAGGTGCCGGTGCCGAGGGCACGGCCGATCTGCAGGTAGATCGGGGCCAGGCCCACGACGAGCACGATCGCGGGGATCGAGATCGGCAGCAGCACCGCGAACTCGAACATCGGCTTGAGCTTTCCGAAACGCAGATTCACGAGGATCATCGTGGGCGCGAGCAGGAGCAGGACGATCGCGACCGTGACGAGGGCGAGGACGAGCGAGTTGCCGAGGCCCATCCAGATGGGTCTGATCGCCGCCGACTTCTCGGGGTCGAAGAGCGCAGCCCAGCGGTCGAACGACAGCGAGCCCTCGCTACCGCGCAGCGTGTAGATGAGGGTCGAGATCAACGGGATCGCGAAGAACGCTCCGACGACGATCCCGATGACCCAGCGTGTGGCGAGAGCCGGTCCGAGGCGGTTCATGCCTGCCACCTCGCCGCTCGACGCTGGATGAGGGAGTACAGAGCCATCACGACCCCGACGATGACGATCATCCCGAGCGCGAGGGCGCCGGCGAGGTTCTCGCGTCCGAGCACCGTCTCGCTCGTGAGGGAGGTGCGGATCTGCAGGGGCACGATCTGCGAGCCCTGGCTGGCCAGCGCGGCGGCCGTCGCATACGACGAGAAGGCGTTGGCGAACAGCAGCAGCAGGCTGGCGAGGAACGACGGGGCGAGCACGGGGATGCCGATGCGCAGCCAGAAGCTCGAACGGGTGCCGCCGAGAGTGAGGTTCGCCTCGGCCCACTGCGGCTTCAGCGCCGCGAGCGCCGGCATGAAGGTGATCACCATGAGAGGGATCTGGAAGTAGATGTAGGGGAGGATGAGCCCGGGCAGCTCGTAGAGCCAGGTGCCGTCGGCGTAGATGTCGAGGCCGAAGGCGTCCTGCAGGAAGAGCTTGAGCACACCCTGGATGCCGATCGTGGCGATGAAGGCGAAGGCGAGCATGACGCCGCCGAACTGGGCGAGCACGCCGGCCGCGGCATCGACGGTCGAGCGCACGGCGCCCTCGGGATCCATGCCGAGCAGCGCGTAGCAGACCAGAGCGCCGACGAGCGCTCCGACGACGGCGGTCAGCAGCGACAGGCCGGCGGAGTTCGCGAAGGTGGTGAGCACGACGGGGTCGGAGAGAGCCGAGAGGTTGCTCCAGGTGAAGCTGCCGTCCTTGGTGAAGAATCCCGAGGCGATCGCGAGGACCGTGGGAACCGCGAGGAAGAGCAGGACATATGCCGCGAACGGCACGAGTCCCAGCCAGGCGAGAGACGGCGCGGAGCGCGGAGCCCGAGCGGTGTGCACGGGCTCCGCGATGTGCTGCGTGGGGGTGACGGGGGCGGATGCCGCAGCAACCGCCCCCGTCGTGGTGGCAGTGGTCACTGGACCGCCGCTGCCCACTTCTCGCCGAGCAGCGTGCCGGCGTTCGTGGACTGCTCCTCGGTCGGGACGACCGTGTCCTCGGGGACCTCGGGCAGGGCCGCGGCGAGGTCGGCGTCGATCGTGCCGGCGTCGGTCATCGCATCCATGCGCGCGGGGCGAGCCCCACCCTTGAGCCAGAGGTTCTGCACCTCGTCGCTGTAGAGGAACTCCTGCCAGAGGCGAGCGGCGGCCGGGTTCGGAGCATCCGCGTTGATCGCCTGGTTGTAGTACCCCGCGTAGCCGGTGCCGTCGAGGACGACGACCTTCCAGTTCTCGTTGTCGGCGGTGTGCGCGGCGTTCAGGTAGTCCCAGTCGAAGACGACAGGGGTCTCGCCGCTCGTCACCGTGGCGGTCGTCACGTCGACCTTGAGCATGTTGCCGGCCTTCTGCAGCTCCGAGAAGAAGTCGATGCCGGGCTGGAAGTCGTCGAGCGTGCCCTCGGACTGCACGGTCGCGAGACCGACGGCAGCGAACGCCGCCCCTGCCTGCGTCGGGTCGCCGTTGATGGCGACGGCGCCCTTGTAGTCGGCGGTGAGCAGATCGGCGAGCTCCTCCGGCGCATCGAACTTCGAGGAGTCGTAGCCGATCGACATGTATCCGCCGTAGTCGCCGACGAAGAGGCCGGACGGCTCCTTGAGCTCGTCGGGGATCTCGTCCCACGTCTGCACCTGGTACGGCGCGAACATGTCGGTGTTCTGCAGCGCGACGGTGAGGCCGAGGTCGAACACGTCGGGTGCCGTGTCGAGGCCCTTGTTGGTCTCGGCTGCCTGGATCTCCTCGGCGCTGGACACGTCGGGCGAGGCCTCGTTGATGGTGATCTCGGGGTACTTCTCGGCGAACAGGTCGAGGATCTCGCCGTAGTTGGCCCAGTCGCGGGGGAGCGCGATGACGTTCAGCTGGCCTTCGGCCTTGGCTGCCGCTTCGAGGTCGGCGAAAGAGCCGAAGTCCTCGACCGTGGTGGCGGCCGCGGCGTCGACGGCGTCGTCACCCGCGGCGGGTGCGTCGGTGCCCGTGGCACAGGCCGTCAGGCCGAGCGCGGCGGTGGTGAACAGGGCGATGCCCGCGCCGATGCGCGCGCGGCGGTGGAAGTTGGTCATCAGGGTCCTCTCGGTGCCCGGCGCTGTGAGCCGGATTCGGGTTGCGAGTGGACACTATGAGCCGCGGGTTGCCGTTCATCGCGACCCGGGTGAACGAGAGGTGTCCGGAGCGTGGCGGATCGATCTGACATCCTGTTCTGATGGACATCGGCGCTGTGCTCGGACTCGAGCAGCTCACCTGGGGCACGCTGATCCTCGTCGTCGTCGCCGCCTTCGCGGCGGGCTGGATCGACGCGGTCGTGGGTGGGGGCGGACTCCTGCAGCTCCCGGCGCTGCTGCTGATACCGGGGATGTCGCCGATCCAGGCGCTCGCGACGAACAAGCTCGCGTCGGTGTTCGGCACCGCCACCAGCAGCGTCACGTACTACCGGCGAGCGAAACCGGACATCCGCACCGCTCTTCCGATGGCCGGTATCGCGCTCGCCGGATCCTTCGGAGGAGCCGCGGTGGCCACGGTGCTGCCCGCTGCCGCCTTCAAGCCGATCATCGTGGTGGCGCTGCTGGCGGTGGCGCTCTTCACCGCCTTCCGGCCGACCATGGGGGCGGCCACCAGACTGCGTTTCCGTGGGCACCGGCACCACATCACCGCAGGGCTGGCCGGGCTCGTCATCGGCTTCTACGACGGGCTCATCGGCCCCGGCACGGGGACGTTCCTCGTGATCTCGCTCGTCGCGCTGCTCGGATACGACTTCCTGCAGGCGAGCGCCAAGGCCAAGATCGTCAATCTCGCGACCAACACCGGCGCGCTGCTGCTGTTCATCCCGCACGGTGCGGTGCTCTGGCTGCTCGGCGGCATCCTCGCGATCGCGAACGTCACGGGCAGCTACCTGGGCTCTCGCATGGCGATCTCGCGCGGTACGAAGTTCATCCGCGTGGTGTTCCTCGTGGTCGTCGTGGCGCTGATCGCGAAGCTCGGTGTCGACGTGTGGAACGAGAACATCGTGCCGGCGCTCGCACAGCTCGGTCGTTGAGCGAGCCGCTCGGTCGTTGAGCAAGCGGCGGCGTTTCGTCTCAGTCGACTTCGTCGTCTTCGCTCAACGACCGAGTGCCCTCCGGTCGTTGAGCGAGCAGCGAAGCAGCGAGACGAAACGCGGTGAGTCGGTCAGGCGTCGTCGTCTTCGGGCTCGAAGTCCACGCCGGCCTCGGCGCGCTGCTCTGCCGAGATCGGAGCGGGAGCCGCGGTCAGCGGGTCGAAGCCGTTGCCCGACTTCGGGAAGGCGATCACCTCGCGGATCGACTCGGACTTCGACAGGTGCTGCAGCACGCGGTCCATGCCGAGCGCGATCCCGCCGTGCGGCGGGGCCCCGAACTTGAACGCCTCGAGCAGGAAGCCGAACTGCTCGTCGGCCTGCTCCTCGCTGATGCCCATGACCGAGAAGACGCGCTTCTGGATGTCTTCGCGGTGGATGCGGATCGATCCACCGCCGAGCTCCGATCCGTTGCACACGATGTCGTATGCGTAGGCCAGAGCCGCACCGGGGTCGATGTCGAACGTGTCCTCGAACTCGGGCTTGGGACCTGTGAACGCGTGGTGCACGGCGGTCCACGATCCTGCGCCGACCGCGACGTCTCCCGAGGCGACGGCGTCGGCCGCCGACTCGAACATCGGCGCGTCGACGACCCAGGTGAACGCGAACTCGTCGGGATTCAGGTAGCCGAGGCGGCGGCCGATCTCGACGCGTGCGGCGCCGAGCAGTGCACGGCTCTCCTTGGTCGAGCCGGCGGCGAAGAACACGCAGTCGCCCGCGGTCGCTCCGACGAACTCGGCGAGGCCCGCCTGCTCGGCCTCCGACAGGTTCTTCGCGGCGGGGCCGCCCAGGGAGCCGTCCTCGTTGAACAGCACGTAGGCGAGTCCACGGGCGCCGCGCTGCTTCGCCCAGTCCTGCCACGCGTCGAGCTGCTTGCGCGGCTGGCTCGCGCCGCCGGGCATCACGACCGCACCCACGTACTCGGCCTGGAAGACGCGGAACGGGGTGTTCGCGAAGTACTCGGTGGCCTCGACGAGCTCCAGTCCGAAGCGCAGGTCGGGCTTGTCGGAACCGTACTTGGCCATCGCCTCGGCATACGTCATGCGGGGGAGCGGCAGTGCGACCTCGACGCCGATGGTCTGCCACATCGCCTGGATGAGCGTCTCCATCAGCGCGATGACGTCTTCCTGCTCGACGAAGCTCATCTCGATGTCGAGCTGCGTGAACTCCGGCTGGCGGTCGGCGCGGAAGTCCTCGTCGCGGTAGCAGCGGGCGATCTGGTAGTACTTCTCGACGCCGCCGACCATGAGCAGCTGCTTGAACAGCTGCGGCGACTGCGGCAGCGCGTACCAGCTGCCGGGGTGCAGGCGCGCGGGCACGACGAAGTCGCGGGCGCCCTCGGGCGTGGACCGCGTGAGGGTCGGCGTCTCGACCTCGGTGAAGTCCTCGCCGTGCAGCACGTCGCGCACGGCCTTGTAGACGTTCGACCGCAGGCGCAGGGCGGATGCCGCCGCCGGGCGACGCAGGTCGAGATACCGGTACTTGAGGCGGGCCTCCTCGCCGACGGTCTCGGTGTCGGCGACGGCGGTCGACACCTGGAACGGCAGCGGAGCCGACTCGTTGAGCACGACGACCTCTGCCGCGATGACCTCGATCTCGCCGCTCGGCAGGTTCGGGTTGGCGTTGCCCTCGGGGCGGCCCGAGACCTCGCCGGTCACCTGGAGCACGAACTCGTTGCGCAGCGGATGCGCGATCTCCTCGTCGCGGATGACGACCTGGGCGATGCCAGACGCATCGCGAAGATCGATGAATGCGACTCCTCCGTGGTCACGACGACGATCGACCCAACCCGTGAGGGTGACGGTCTGACCGATGTGCTCGGCTCGCAGTGAGCCTGCCGAGTGGGTGCGAAGCACGGAGGATTCCTCCTGATCTGGGAAATGATGAACCCGCCCATTCTACGTGGGCGCGCGTCGCGCCCACGGCCCCGCCCGCGACCGTCAGTACGATGGCCGAGAACGGAAGGCGCTCTCCCATGAATCTCGTCCCCACCGACGTCAACGGCATCCCCGATCTGTACGCCAACATCTTCTCCGGCACGACGGGCATCATCGTCCTGATCTTCTACGTCGTCGTGGTGATCGGCCTGTGGCGTCTGTTCGAGAAGTCCGGGCACGCCGGCATCCTCGCGATCATCCCCATCGTGAACGTCATCGTCCTGGTGCGCATCGCCGGGATGTCGGGGTGGTTCGCTCTGCTCTACCTGATCCCGATTGTCGGCTGGGTGTTCGCGATCATCGTCGCCTTCCGGATCGGCGAGCGGTTCGGCAAGGGCGGCGTCTTCTCGTTCTTCCTGCTCTGGCTGTTCCCCTACATCGGCTACCTCATCATCGGTTTCGGCGACGCCCGCTACCGCGAGATCTGACGTGACGGCGTCTCGACTGCACCTCGTCCGTCACGGAGAGGTGCACAATCCGAAGCGGGTGCTCTACGGCCGGCTGCCCGACTTCCATCTGAGTCGAGCCGGACGCAAGATGGCGGCGTCGGCCGCAGAGCACGTGGCGGAGCTCGATCGCCCGGTGACCGCGCTCTTCTCGTCGCCGCTCGAGCGGGCGCAGGAGTCCGCCGAGCCCTTCGCGACGCGCTTCGACCTCGTGCCCGAGATCGATCGCCGGCTCATCGAGCCGACGAACGTGTTCGAGGGAACGCGCATGCGGCGGTCGCTCATGAACCCCCTCAAATGGTGGCACCTGCGCCAGCCCGCGTTACCCAGCTGGGGCGAGCCCTACGCCTCGATCGCCGAGCGGATGCTGGGCATGATGGACGAGGCGTGGGATGCCGCAGACGGCGGCGACCTCGTGATGGTGTCGCACCAGGCGCCGATCTGGATCACGCACCTGCGCGTCGCGGGACTGCCGCTGCGCCACGATCCGCGCACCAGACGCTGCGCCCTCTCGAGCGTGACGTCGTTCGAACGGGTCGGCGACGTCTGGCGCGAGACGGCCTATGCCGCTCCGGCGTCGACCGGTGGGGCCGTCGACGTCGGAGCGGTCTGAGACTCACTCGGCCGCGAGCGACCGGACGATCCCGATGGCGGCCATCTGGCCGGCGGCGGCGGCGAGCAGCACGGAGGCGAGCGGGCCGGGCAGTGCGGCCCGGTGCGCGAGGTCACCGGCGGCGTGGACGCCCTCGACGGACGTGAGTCCGAAGTCGTCGATCTCGATCGCCCCGGAGGGCAGAAGCTGCAGTCCGAGCTGATCGGCGAACGGCGCCCGATGGCGCGGAGTCGCCGCGGCGACGAAGATGCCGGCGACGTCGCTCTCGCCGTCGGACGTGACGATGCGCACACCGTCGTCGCTCGCCTCGACCTCGGTGACCGGCTGGCCGCTCACCTCGGCGCCGAGCTCTTCGAGCATCCGCGCATCCTCCGCGGAGAAGCCGTCGTCGAGAGGGAAGACCGTGATACGACCGACGATGCGTCCGAGAAGACCGATGAGGTGCTGCGCGTTCTGCGCAGGACCGAAGATCGCGATCGGCAGACCGGCGTGCTCATGACCATCGCAGAACGGGCAGCTGAACGCGCGGACGCCCCAGAGCTGCGGGAGGCCGGGCACGGGAGGCAGATCATCGGCGATGCCCGTGGCCAGCACTATCCGCCGCCCCGACACGTCCGTGCCGTCGTGGAGCGCCACGGTGAACCCCTCGCCTGCGCGAACGATCGTGTCCGCGGCGATGTCGCGGACCTCGACGTCGGCATAGGCGTCGAGGTCCGCGCGGGCGATGGCGCGGAAGTCGGACGGCGGCGTTCCGTCGTTGGCGATCACGTTGTGCATGTGCGCGACGGTGCCGTTGCGGTACTCGCCCGAGTCGAGCACCAGGGTCGAACGGTGCATCCGCCCGAGGGTCAGCGCCGCCTGCAGGCCGGCGGGGCCGGCGCCGATCACGATCGCGTCGTACATGGGTCCTCCTGAGGTCGGGATCTTGCTTTCCCGACCAGTGTGTGACTTCATGTCAACATGAAGTCAAGCGCGCAGCATCCCTGGTCCGTCGGCGACGTCGCGGGGCGGTTCGACCTGCCGACCCACGTGCTGCGGCACTGGGAGTCGGTCGGTCTGCTGCGTCCCGCGCGCGACTCGGCCGGTCGTCGCCGCTACGGCGAGGACGACGTCGTGCGCATCGCGGTGATCCAGCGCAGCAAGGCCGCGGGCATGAGTCTCGAGCAGATCGCCGTGCTGCTCGACGACGGCAGCGCGGGGCGGCATCAAGTGCTGCAGCAGCACCTCGACGACCTCGACCGGAGGATGGACGAGATGCGCCTCTCTCGGGAGATGACCGAGCACGCGCTGCGCTGCCGAGCGCACGACATCGCGACGTGCCCGCGCTTCCGCAGCGGCGTCGCCGACGTGCTCGCCCGCCTCTGATCGTCCGGCCCGCCCATAGGAACCCCCACGTAAACTGGGAATCGTGCCACACGCCGTCCTGTCCCCTGAGGCCGCCTTGGTCCCTGAGCTCGTCGAAGGGCGACCCACCCGTCTCCCGCGCTCTCGCCGAGCGGTCGGCGCCGCCCTCGCTGCGGTGCTCGCCATCGGTCTCAGCGCCTGCGCTCCCGATCCGGTGAACGACTCGTTCCTCTCGGGCGACAACCCCGGCTACGTCGCGGCCGACGGCGCCATCGTCGAGATCCCCGAGGCCGACCGCGAGGCACCCGTCGCCGAGTTCGAGGGAGTCACCGAGAACGGCGACGAGTTCAGCAGCTCCGAGCTCGCCGGCAAGGTCACGGTCGTCAACTTCTGGTACGCGGGCTGCGCTCCGTGCCGAGTCGAGGCGGAGGACCTCGAGGGGGTGTGGCAGGAGCACGGCGGTGACGACGTGGCCTTCCTCGGCATCAACACCCGTGACCAGGCCGACACGGCGAAGGCCTTCTCCGACGAGTTCGGGGTGACCTACCCGAGCCTGATCGACGTCGACACGGCGGCGGCGAAGCTCGCCTTCGCGGCATCCGTTCCGATCCAGGCCACTCCCACGACCCTCGTGCTCGACGCGCAGGGCAGGGTCGCCGCCCGCATCATCGGGCCGATCGACGGCACCTCGATCCTCTCGACGCTCGTCAAGGACACGCTCGCGGAGTCGACGTGAGACCTGCGGGAGCGCCATGAGCCCCGAATCCATCATCGGATCGGGAGCCCTGTGGCTCGCGATCCCCGTGGCCATGCTCGCAGGGCTCGTCTCATTCCTGTCGCCCTGCGTGCTGCCGCTCGTTCCCGGCTACCTCGGCTTCATCGGGGGATCCGTCGCCCCCCGAGGCGCGGGCCGCAGCGAATCGGGTGCTGTTCCGTCGTCCTCTCGGGACGCGGGCCGCGGCCGTCTCGTGCTCGGGGTGCTGTTGTTCATCCTCGGGTTCAGCGCCGTCTTCGTCGCGCTCACCTCGCTGGGCGGGGTCGCGAGCGTCTTCCTGATCCAGTGGGGCGACCTGATCACCCGCATCCTCGGCGTCGTGATCATCCTGATGGGTCTGGTCTTTCTGGGGCTCTTCGGCTTCGCCCAGCGCGAGCTCCGCTTCCACGTCGACTCCAAGTTCGGCATCGTCGGGGCCCCGCTGCTCGGCGTCGCGCTCGGCATCGGCTGGGCGCCATGCCTCGGACCCACCCTGACGGCGATCTTCGCGCTGTCGTTCAACGCCGGTGACCCGGTGCGCGCGGGCTTCCTCGGCCTCGCGTACTCGCTGGGCCTCGGCATCCCTTTCCTGCTGGTGGCGCTCGGCTTCGGCTGGGCGACCAAGGCGATCGGCTTCCTGCGTCGGCACATCCGCATCGTCAACATGATCGGCGGCGCCCTGCTGATCCTGCTCGGCGTGCTGATGGTGACCGGCCTGTGGACCGACATCATGTCCCGATTGACGGCGGTGATGAACAGTGTCATCCTCCCGCTCTGATCAGAAGAAGACGGACCGGCAGAAGCCGGACCGGAAGGATGCCGTGAGCACGACGACCGAACGGTCCAGCGACCCGCTTCGCCCCTCCGACCACGTCGACGGAGACGAGGCGATCACGCAGCCTCGTCTCGGCTTCGTGGGCTGGCTGCGGTGGGGATGGCGTCAGCTGACCTCGATGCGCACCGCGCTGATCCTGCTGCTCGTGCTCGCGATCGCCGCGATTCCCGGATCGATCTTCCCGCAGCGGATGGCCGACCCCAACGGCGTCACGCAATGGGAGCGGGACAACCCCGATCTCTTCCCGATCCTCGACGGGCTGAAGCTCTTCGACGTGTACCTCTCGCCGTGGTTCTCGGCGATCTACCTGCTGCTGTTCGCCTCGCTCGTCGGCTGCGTGATCCCGCGCATCAAGCACCACGCCAAGGCGCTGCAGGCGCGGCCCCCTCGCACGCCCGCCCGGCTGAAGAGGCTCGCCGACTTCCGCGCCGTCGAGCGGCTCTCGTCGGATGCGACTGCGGATGCCGCGGCGTCGGTCGACATCGCGACGAAGCAGCTCAAGGCGCTGGGCTACCGGGTCGAGCGCTATGACTCGGGCCGCACGTCGTCGGTGTCCGCCGAGCGCGGGTACTGGCGCGAGACGGGAAACCTGCTGTTCCACGTCGCGCTGGTCGGCGTGCTCATCACCGTCGGCGTGGGCGGCGGCTTCGCCTACACGGGCCAGCGAGTGCTGGTCGAGGGCGAGACCTTCGCCAACACCCTGCTCGATTACGACTCGATGAACCGCGGACGCTTCGTCGGCGACGGTGCCCTCGCGCCGTACTCGATGCGGCTCGACAGCTTCGACGTGACCTACCAGCCGTTCGGCGAGCCCGGTTCCGGCCAGGCCGGTGACTTCTCGGCGAACGTCACGGTCAAGGAGAACGGCGAGGAGCGCACCGGTGCGGTGCGGGTCAACGAGCCACTGCCGGTCGCCGACGACAACGTCTTCCTGCTCGGAAACGGCTATGCGCCGACGATCACCGTGCGCGACGCCGACGGAGACGTGGTCTTCACGAACAGCACGCCCTTCCTGCCGCAGGACACCAACATGACCTCCCTCGGCGTCATCAAGATCCCCGACGGCCTCGCCGAGCAGGTGGGACTCGTCGGCTTCTTCTACCCGACGACCGGCGTGCTCGACACCGGTGCCTTCTTCTCGGGCTTCGGCGATCTGACCAACCCCACGCTGACGCTCGACGTGTACACGGGCGACCTCGGCATCAATGACGGAGTCCCCAGATCGGTGTACGTGCTCGACACGACCGGCATGACGAAGGTCACCGGACGGACCACCGATCTCGAGTCGATCGAGCTCACCCCGGGGCAGACCGCCGACCTTCCCGACGGGCTCGGGACCGTCACGTTCGAGGACGAGTCTCCCGCGGGGGCGACCGACGCGTCGCAGTCGGTCAAGCGCTTCGCGTCGCTGCAGATCCATCGCGACGCCTCGGGGCCGCTGGTGCTCGGCTTCGCTCTCCTGGCTCTCGGGGGCCTGATGCTCGCGCTGTTCATCCCGCGGCGCCGCGTGTGGGTCAAGGCCACGGCGGGCGACGGCACGGTCGCCCTCGAGTACGCCGGTCTCGCACGTGGCGAGGATCCCACGCTCGCGGCCGCGGTCGACGATCTCGTCCGAGGGCACGCGCGGCTGCTCGACTCCGCCGGAGTCACCTCCACCGCTCCCGAGGACGACGACCAGACGCAGGAGCCGGAGCAGGAGCCTGCGGTGGCCGGTGCCGGCGGCGACGTCCAGGCGGTGGCCGATAGCGATCCTGAGGCCGGTTCCGAGGACGATCCCGGGAGCGATCGCGACTCCGAGCCTGCCTCCGGGGCCGATCGCGACTCAGAGCCTGTCTCCGAAGGCGAACCCGAATCCGAGCCTGTCTCCGAAGGCGACCGCGAACGCCCTTCACCCGACCTCCCGAAAGTAGACTGACACCATGCTCGACCTCACCGTGATCTCTCCGATCCTGCTGTGGACGGCGATCGCGATCTACGCCGCGGCCTTCGTCGCCTACGCCTTCGACCTGGCGCGCCGCTCGCAGCTGTCGGCGGACGCGAACAGCGTGCGCGAGTTCGAGCTCGTGGGTGCCGGCGCGCGCGGTGCGACGACGTCGTCGTCAGCATCCGTCTCCGCCTCGGGCGAGAGCGCTCCGCGCTTCGTCATGGCGCGGATCGGAACCTCGCTGACGGTCCTCGCGTTCATCTTCCACCTCGCGGCCACCCTCTCGCGCGGAATCGCCGCCGGCCGCGTGCCGTGGGCGAACCTCTACGAGTTCGCGATGATCGGAACGCTCCTGATCATCGCCGTGTACCTGGTGGTGCTGACCCGTGTCGACCTGAAGTTCCTCGGCACCTTCATCACCGGTCTCGTGGTCGTGCTGCTCGGCCTCGCGGCGACGAACTTCTACGTCGATGTCACGCCTCTGATGGACCCGCTCAAGAGCGTGTGGCTCGTCATCCACGTCTTCGTCGCCTCGCTCGGCACCGCGTTCTTCGCCCTGGCGTTCGCTCTCTCAGTGATCCAGCTCATGCAGTCCCGCCGCGAGCGACTCGTGTCGGAGGGGGCGGAGAAGACCGGTCCTGGGTTCCTCCGCACCTTCCCCGGCTCGGAGCGCCTCGAGAGCATGGCCTACCGGTTCACGATCATCGGCTTCATCCTCTGGACGTTCACTCTGATCGCCGGCTCGATCTGGGCCTACTACGCGTGGAGCCGCTTCTGGGGCTTCGACGTCAAGGAGACCTGGACCTTCGTGATCTGGGTCCTCTACGCCGGCTACATCCACGCACGCGCGACGCGTGGCTGGCGGGGCAACCCGTCGGCGTGGCTGGCCATCGTCGGCTTCTCGGCCGTGATCTTCAACTTCACGATCGTCAACGTCTTCTTCAAGGGCCTGCACGCGTACTCCGGCCTGAGCTGACGCTCGGTCCAATCCGGTCGCCCGGCGCACGTCCCGACCGTGCTCCTGTTCCTCCTGCTCCTCGGGCACAACTTCGGAACTCGCGGGCGCCACGCCGTGCGTCTCGGCTTCCTCCGTCCCGAGCACAACTTCGGAGGTGACGGGCGCCACGCCGTCTCCCAGGACGTGCTG
>CAUQIW010000021.1:0-24613 GCA_963518515.1 uncultured Microbacterium sp. | reverse complement strand
TGGCGGTGACGGCGGGATTCGAACCCGCGGTTGCTTGCACAACACACGCTTTCCAAGCGTGCTCCTTCGGCCGCTCGGACACGTCACCAGGGAACAACCTGAACAGTCTATCCGATCGCTCGGGTGACCACCGACCAGGTGCACACGGGCAGCCTCGAGGGCGCCTCCTCCTGCGCGTCGACGTAGGATCTCTGGGTGGCAACCCCCAAGATCGTCCTCTTCTACGTGTTCACCCCGCTCGCCGATCCCGATGCGATCCGGGTGTGGCAGCGCGACCTCGGCGAGGCGCTCGGACTCCGCGGACGCGTCATCATCTCCGAGCACGGTGTCAACGGCACGCTGGGCGGCGATCTGCCCGCGCTGAAGAAGTGGATGCGGTCGTTCCGCTCCTATGCGCCGTTCAGGGATGCGGACATCAAGTGGAGCGAGGGAACCGGTGTCGATGCGCAGGGGCGCAGCATCGACTTCCCGAAGCTCAGCGTCAAGGTGCGCGAGGAGATCGTGTCGTTCGGCGCGCCCGGCGAACTGCGCGTCGATGAGCACGGTGTCGTCGGGGGAGGAGCCAGACTGACCCCCGAGGCACTGCACGAGCTGATGGACGAGCGGGGCGAGGAAGTCGTCTTCTTCGACGGCCGCAACGCACTCGAAGCTCAGATCGGACGCTTCCGGGGTGCGGTCGTGCCGGATACCGACACCACGCGCGACTTCGTCGACCTGCTGGACTCGGGCGTGTACGACGATCTCAAGGGCAAGCCCGTGGTCACCTACTGCACCGGGGGCATCCGCTGCGAGGTGCTGTCGAGCCTGATGACGTCGCGCGGGTTCGGCGAGGTGTACCAGCTCGAAGGCGGCATCGTCCGCTACGGCGAGCAGTACGGCGATGACGGCCTGTGGGAGGGGTCGCTCTACGTGTTCGACGGGCGAGGATCCGTCGATTTCACCGATCATGCGGCGGTCATCGGCGAGTGTGTCGGATGCGGTGCCGCGACCAAGCGCACCGCCAACTGCCCCGACCTGTCATGCCGGACGCAGTTCGTCGTCTGCGAATCGTGCGGGGCGGTGCCCTGCGAGGCCCACGCCGCCGCGTGACCCGTGGTGTGACTCTCGGGCGCGACGCTCAGGCGCGATGCTCAGGCGAGCGACGAGAGCTCGGCGCGACGGCTGGCGAAGAGCGAGCGGGGAACGAGGAACGACCTGACGCGAGTGCCCCTGTCGACGCTGCGCCTGAGCCGGGTGACGACCTCGCCGAGCGCCGCGTCCAACGGTCGATCCGCTGCTGACGGCTCGGCGGTGGCGCGGGCGTAGCTCGATCTCTCCACGGCGTCGGTGATCACGCGCAGCGCGTCGGGGTCGGCACCGTTGTCCCTGACCAGATCGGCGGCGCGCATGCGCGGGGTCTCGGCGTCGGAGACGGGCAGCCGAAGATCGAGCATCGTCGCGCGCAGCTCGTCCCAGGCGGCCGCCGCATCGCCCCGCCCGGCGCGCGCTCGTCTCGCGGCACCGAGGCCGAACCGGATGAGCGCGGGGAGGAGCAGCACCAGCAGCACCGCCGATGTCACCAGCATCACGGGCGTCGGATCGAGGGTCCGCAGCTCTCCGGCCGCTCCGGCGTTGTCGCCCGCGTCCGTGCGATCGATCTCCGGGCCGGAACTCGGCTCGGCGCTCGGTGCGCTCGACGGTGCCGACTCGGTTGGCTCGCTCGACCCGCCGCCGATCGTCGTCCCCGAGGCGAAGGCGGTGGGAACGCCGAGCGACGCGGTCGGCTCGAAGGGAACCCATCCGATGCCGGGGAAGAGCACCTCGGGCCAGGAGTGCAGCTGGTCGCTCGACACGGAGTACACCGACTCCTCGCCGCGCCGTGTCTCGGTCAGCACACCGGGCAGATATCCGACCACGATGCGCACCTCCATGTCGAGGCTCTCAGCCATGAGGGCGAATGCTCCGGCGAAGTGGATGCAGTACCCGGACCGCACGTCGAGGAACTGCGCCACCGCATCGGCGCCCGTGCCGTCGAAACCCTCGTCGACCGGTGTCTCGAGCGAGTAGGTGAACTCGCTGCGGAACCAGGACTGCAGAGCGATCAGTCGGTCGTAGTCATTGGTCGACTGCGCCGTGACCTCGGCGGCGGTGTCGGCGACGACGTCGGGAAGGTCGACAGGGTCTCCGCCGGGATCCGCGGACGCGGCGGACGTGGCGCGGATCTGCTCGAGGGTGGGCTCGACCGTCGCCGATCTCACGGTGTAGTCGTTGCCCGCGGCGTCGGCGGTGCGCGACGCGACGGTGCGGTTCTCGCCGCTCAGCCGCCAGGCCGGCGGGATGCCCTGGATGCCGATCGCGGGATAGGGCACGGGCAGCCACGCGCTCGACATTCGGATGATCCGGATCGAGGTGCTCTGCTCCTCGGCCGCGATCTCCGACTCCCACTCCGTCGGGCCGAAGCCGTCGGCCTGAGGGCGCAGGTCGCCCCTGTCGGGTTCCCAGACCCGCCCGTCGAAGTCGGAGAGGGTCGTGAGCCGGAGGTACGGAGCGGAGGACGCCGAGGTGGCGAGCGTCAGGACCTCGACGGGGTTCGGCTGCCGGAGATCGTCGCCGAGACGCAGTGACGCATCGACGGTGACACCGGCTCCCGAGCCGGAGAGGCTGGAGGTCACAGGGAGTCCTGGCGCGACGAACATCGTCGTGACGAGCGCCGCGGCGCCCACCCCGGCGGCGACCGAGAGCGAGGGTCGTCGCGGTGACGAGGTGTTCTGCGATGCCGTGTAGCCCAGGATCGCGAGCGCCAGGAGGCCCAGCACGACGAACCACACCACATCGACGTCGCTGCCGGTGACGATCATCGGAGTGGCTCCCGCAGCGGCGACGAGAAGCGACGCGACGACCGCGCCGCGCTGGGCGACGAGCTGATCGAGAAGTATCGCGAGCGCGGCGAATCCCGCAGCCATCACCGCCTCGAGTCCTGCCGTCGCCTCGAGCGGCGCCGAGCCGTAGACCACCTCCTGCCAGGCGGCGGTCGCCAGGCTGCGGAACGTGAGGAAAGTGGATTCGGTGGGGACGACCCCGAAGAGCGCCGTGTCTCCCGCGACCAGCTGGGTCACGGTGCCCACGGCGACGATGATCTGCGCGCCGAGCGAGCCGAGGTCGCGCACCCAGGGCGAGGATCTGCGCAGCAGCGTGCGGGCGAGGATGCCGGTGATCGCGGTCAAGACGATGACGGCGAGCACGGCGAAGGACCAGGCACCCGGTTCGATCACGGCGGTGAACGGCCACATCGCGACCAGCGCTGCGACCGCCGCGAGCACGGACGGCACGACACGGCCGGGAGGAAGCTCGTGCTCTCGATGCCACGAGATCGGGGCCGATCGGGGGGAGCGCCTCCGGGCGCGGCTCTCAGCCTTGAACATCGCCCACACCGGCGCGTTCGGGGAGAGCGTCCTCCCAGGCCTCCGCGATGTCGTCGCCGAGCGGCGCGACCTGCCATCCGTGTCTCGATGCGGCCTCGGCGGCCCCGGCTCGCAGACCCGTCGCGAACAGCATCGGCGCCGCCGCACCCGCCGTGCGCAGCGACGCGGCATCCTCGTCGTCGAGGTCGCCGGTGATGTACACGAGCGGACCGGGTGGCGTACCGCCGATCAGGGTGGCCACGTCGCGCGAGTCCCCCCGCGGAGACACCAGCGCGAGAGCCACCAGCAGGCCGTCGCGATCGTCCTCGTGCCCGCGCAGCGTGCCCAGCAGTGCGCCTGCGCTGTCGATCACATCGACCCCGTAGCCCTCCTGCACGAGATGCACGGCAGCGGACGCGCACAGGGACACGGCGTTCTCGAAGGCGGGATCGACGTCGCCGGAGGCGGTGGGCCAGCGCGACGAGGAGCGGTCGAGGATGACGAGCGCGTCAGGGCTCGACTCCTCCTCCTCCTGGCGCACCATCAGCTGCCCCCGGTGCGCGGTCGCGCGCCAGTGGATGCGGCGCATCGAATCCCCGGCGATGTAGCGTCGCGGCGAGAGGTTGTCGCTGCCCTGGCCGAGTCTGCTCGACGAGGTCTGCGCCGTGCCTCCCGAGGCCCCGACCTTGACGGTGAGGGGCGCCAGCGTGAAGACCTCCGGCACCACCGTGATGGTGCGGTGCTCGCCGAACTCCTGCTCGCGCTGCGAGAGCCCGAACGGATCGACGGTGCGCAGCACCAGCGGCCCTATGGGCCAGACGCCTCGGCGCACTCCGGTGATCAGATAGCCGAGCTGTCCGGAGTCCGGGGGATACTCGCCGGCGGAGTCGCCCGTCACGGCGTCGGGGAGCACGTCGCGCCACAGGCCGCGTGGCATGCGCAGGGAGCGCAGAGTGAAGCGCACCGTGACTTGCGAGGTCTCGGAGACGGTGATCAGATCGGTCGAGACCTGGCGGGACACTGTGCCTGATCGGCGCGGCAGTCTCACGACGAGCACGGCGAACAGCGGGAGGAACAGGAAGAGCAGGCCGATGTACAGCAGCACCTGGGCCCCGACGATGTTGGCGGCGATCACACAGGCCGCCCCGACGAGAAGCGCACCCGTGCCCCGCAGGGTGAGGAGACGTCGGCGAGCCATGGGGGATCTGCTCAGGAGCGCACGGCCACGGGAACGCGGACGCGCTCGACGATCTGGCGCAGAGCCGCCTCGATGGGCTGCGCGCCGGCGCGGTGCGCCCCTCGCGCGGGCAGGAGCCGGTGGGCGAGAACGGGGATGAGCAGGTCGGACACGTCATCCGGGATCACGAAGTCACGGCCGTCGAGGGCCGCCCAGACCTTCGCGGCCCTGATCAGCTGCAGGGTCGCGCGGGGGCTCGCGCCCAGATGCAGGCTCGGGTCGTTGCGGGTGGCCTGGGCGAGCGCGACGGTGTAGTCCTCGATGGCCGGTGCGACATGCACCGAGCGCGCCCAGGCGACGAGTCCCGAGATCGAGGCCGCATCGGCCACGGGGGTCACCGCGGCCAGGGGATTCACGGTGTCGCGCTGACGGAGCATCTCGGCCTCGGCCCTCGCATCCGGGTAGCCCATCGAGATGCGCATCATGAAGCGGTCGCGCTGCGCTTCCGGCAGGGCGTAGGTGCCTTCCATCTCCAGCGGATTCTGGGTGGCGACGACCAGGAAGGGCTCCGGGAGATGGTGCGTCGTGCCGTCGACCGTGACCTGGCCCTCTTCCATCGCCTCGAGCAGCGCCGACTGCGTCTTCGGAGACGAGCGGTTGATCTCGTCGGCGATCACGATGTGAGCGAAGAGAGCGCCGCGCTTGAACTCGAACTCCCGGTCGACCGGGTTGTAGACGCTCACGCCCGTGACGTCGCCGGGAAGCAGGTCCGGCGTGAACTGGATGCGTCGCACGGTCGCATCGACGGTGGCGGCCAGCGCTCTGGCGAGCATCGTCTTGCCCACACCAGGGACGTCCTCGATCAGGAGGTGGCCCTCGGCGAGCAGGCAGACGAGTGCGCTCCGCACCGCATCCGGCTTGCCGTCGATCACCCGTCCGACCGAGCCGAGGATGGCCGACGTCTGCGCGGCGAACTGCTCGGCATCGATGATCGTCGGACTCAGGGGGGCGTTCTCTGGCATGCGTTCCCTCTCGCGTGGGCGCTGCGGTGCGCGTGAACCGATCGTAACCCGGCTGTCTATACGTGGGGTGAAGATCGGGGGACCCGACGATGTTCGCCTCTCTGCGGCTCTGCGGTCAGCCCCAGACCCGGTCGCGCGCGTCGGCGTCGTCGAGGCGCGGCTGGGCGGCGCGTGCGACTCGCAGCAGCGCCAGCCCCTGCACTCCGCCGAGCTCGTGCAGGGTGCAGGACCCGATGAGGGTCTGCCAGTGCCGCTGGAATCGCTCGGCGTCGCCTCTCCGCCGGGCGATCTGCCGAGGAACAGCGAGCAGGGTGCGACCGGGCGAGAGGCGATCGGCGAGGCGCTCGAGCATCCGCACCGAGCCCGCCGCATCGATGCGCAGCAGGAATCGCGGTGCGCGCACAGGCGCGAAGAGCTCTTCGACGGCCTCGGCGATCAGCCGTCTGTCGCGCTGGCCTCCGCCGAGCTCGATGCGGATCCGGGAGGGATCCGACCGATCGGGGTAGGCGCTGATGAGCCGTGCGTCGACCTTCTCGATGCGACCGGCGTCCTCCAGCGTGCGGGCGACGGCGACGGCCGCCGCCCGATACACCTCGGCGGGCCGCGACCTGTCGCGCAGCAGTCGTGGCAGCACCCGCAGGGCGGATGCCGCGGAGGTGACGGCCGCCGCGGCCGCGGTCACACCGACGGCGAGGAGGGGCCCCATGCCGACGCCGAGCACGACGAGCGCGAGAGTCAGGGCGATGCCGACCGCGGCTCCCACCGCGAGACCGCCGACCGCCTGTGCGCGCACCGTCTGTGCGCCGCGCAGCAGCACCGTGCTCTCGCTCCTCCGCACCGACACGCGTTCGCGCTCCCTCGACTCGTAGGGCTCGCCCGCCCGCCACTGCTCCCTGGTCGCCGACCTCGACGGCCACCACCTGCGGAGCAGGCCGTCGACCGCCGCGATTGACGAAGAGGGGTCCTTGTCGAGGACGCGCGCGAGCTCTCGGGCGGCATCGGCGGGCATGGCGTGGTCGAGGCCGGCCACGATCCGACCGGTGCCGTCGGCGCTGGGTCCCCAGAGGTGGGAGTGCTTGCGTCGCAGCCGCGACCACTCCGATCGATCGTCGAGCTCGACACCGGCGGGAATCAGGCAGGCGACGGACCAGTTGTGGGCGACCTTCTGGGGCCACCCGGGGTCGAGACGCAGGGTGCGGCCGCGCAACTGCTGCGTGGCCGACGACGTCGCCACGGCGGTGAGGTCGATCAGGGTGTTCACGGAGGGACAGTCCCAGCCCTCGCCGAGCAGCCCCCGCGTGCCGACGAGCAGCCGCACCTCGCCGCGCATGATGAGCTCGGAGACGGCGCCGACCACACGCCCGCTGCCGATCGCCGTCACCTGCAGGTCGCGCACCGGGCCGACGCCCTCGGAGACGGTCACCTCGTCATCGAGCAGGGCCGACAGCGAGGCGGCCATCGCCGGTGCATCCTCAGCGCGCACCCGCAGGTGCCTCGCCGTGAGCAGCACGGGGCGCATCCGTGCGGTGACGGCATCGACCGCGAGGAGGTCGAAAGTGCGCAGCGCCCCCGCGGCGCGCTCTGGTCCCGAACCGCCGCCGTGCTCGACGAAGTCGGTCACGACCACCGCGCGGATCCTGTCGGCGTCATCGGAGCCGAGCTCACGACGGAGGATCTCGACGGCCGCGTGATCCTTCGCGGCAGAATGCGCCAGTGTGGTCTCGATCGGATCGCGACCACGGCGGAGCCCGCGGTCGGTGAGGTGGTGGCCGAAGTCGGCCAGCGACCGGCGCACGTACTCCCACTGCGCCACGGCCTCGGGGTCGGGAAGCAGCTCGGCGAGCGCGAAGCGCGTGAGCACCGTCAGCAGGTCGTCGGTCGTGCAGCGATCGAGCAGCACGGCCGGTATCACCCGCACGAGAGGATGCTGCGGCTCGAGCCACCGCAGCACGACGGCGCACGCTCGGGTGAGGGCGAAGTCGTCGGAGAGCGCGCGATCGATGCGCCTCAGTGCCCCCTCCTCATCTGCCGCGGCATGCACTGCGGTGTCCGGATCCGCCGCCGCTGCAGCTGTCGATGCCGGGTCATGCGGCTCTGCCGGCTGCAGCTGCCGCTCGAGGAAGGAGACCGCATCGGGTGTCGCGAGGACGCGCGTGATGGTCTCGTGCAGCAGCGCCTCATGCCGGCGGATGAAGCGCGCCTCCGACGCGGTGGGCTCGGTGACGAGCACGTGGTCGCGATAGGGGGCCAGGTGGCCCTCCTTCACCACGGCCGGCGTCGGCACCTCGTAGTCGACATCACCGAGAAGCTGGCTGTAGTTGTCGAAATCGGCGTCATCGGTCGACGGGAGCGTCGCCGTGAGACCGATCAGCAGCGGCTCCGCGCCCGTCTCGCGGATGCGTCCGGCGAGATAGGCGACGACGATCGCCCAGTGGTCGAGCAGGTGGTGGCACTCGTCGAGGATCACGGTGCGCACACCCGCGTCCACGAGCCGGTCGATCAGCGCGACGGCGTTCGGATGCAGCACGCGTGCCAGCTCCGAGGGGTTGCGGCGGGCGAAGCGCGAACGCAGACGGCGCGAGCGGCTGCGGAGCCCGGAGCGATGGCGCGCGGGGTTGTCGACGGCGAGCGCGGCGAGCCAGGCCCCGGCATCCGCCTCGTGGCGTCCGCTCGAGACCAGCTCTTCGAGCCACACCTCACGGGCGAGATCGTCGAACGGCGAACCGTCACCCGTCACGCTGAGCAGCTGGTACGTCAGGGAGGTGAGATCGGCTATGCGCCCTGGATCGTCCGACAGCGACATCGGATCCGAGGTGAGCTGCGCCGCCGTGCGCATCCACTGTCGGCGGATGGTCACGGTGGGCGACAGCACCAGCGTGCGATGGCCCTCCCGCGCCGCGAGCAGCAGGCCCAGGAGCGTCTTGCCCGCACCCGGCGGTGCGACGATGTGCAGCCGGTCGTGGGCACCGGGCGCAAGCCGATCGAGCACCTCGGCCTGATAGGTGCGCAGAGACCCCGAATACCGCCACATCGCGAGGGGAGTGGTCGTCGCGGGTTCCATGTCGCGTTCAGTCTGTCAAAAACCCCGCCGCGGTATCGGTTAGACTCTCATACGGCTCTCCGCGTGGCGGCATCCAGGCCAATTCCCCCAGGGCGGAAACGCAGCAAGGGTAACCGGGCTCTGCTGGGTGCGCGGAGGGTCACTTTCTTTTTCCGCGGGTGATCTTCCCGACTCCTCTGTCAGGATCCTCGTGGGCACGGCTGTCAGGATCGTCTCGTGACCTCCCCCGATGCGACCGGATCCTCCGCCCCGCGGCGCACGAATGCCTTGGGCAGGTTCGCCTCGCCGGTGGTGCTGCTCCTGCTGATGTGGGTCGTCCAGGCCGTTGACGCCGTGCTCCCCGGCTCGTTCACGGGCTTCGGTCTGCGGTCGTGGGATCCGTCCGGCCTCGGCGGCATCGTGCTCGCACCGCTCCTGCATAAGGACTGGGCGCATCTGATCGCGAACTCGGTTCCGCTTCTCGTGCTCGGCTGTCTCGTCGCGGTCGAAGGCGCGCGACGGTTCTGGGCGGTCACCGCCTTCGCCGCGGTGATAGGCGGCATCGGCACCTGGCTCGTGAACTCGCCCGGCACCCTCACCGTCGGCGCGTCGGGGCTCGTGTTCGGGTACTTCGGATACTGCGTCGTGCGGGTGCTCGCGCCGGGCCGCGTCGCCCACCGCATCGGGTACGCCCTGATCGCGCTGCTCGTGATCGCGCTGTACGGCGGATCGATGTTGGCCGGCGTGATCGGCGCCGGCGAGGGCATCTCGTGGCAGGCGCACCTGTTCGGCGCGATCGGAGGCGGAGTCGCGGCGTTCGTCGGACGCGGCGGTCGCCGCGGAACCGATGACAGCGCCCTCGGCACAGGTCCCGGCGGGTCGCCGCGCCGATGACGGCGTCGCGACGTGGGGCACGTCCTTCCGGATCGCGTCCGAGGCCGCGGCCTGGCAGACGTGCCGGAGCCGGGGCGGCGAAGGCTCGACGCCCCGGCACCGCCCGACGACGGAGCAGGACATCGGCTCGCGCCCGAGCGCGGCGTCGGATGCTGCGCCGGCGCCTCGTCCGCAGGATCGCGCTCTGGAGCGCCCTGGTCGCGGTGGCCGTGCTGATCCCGCTCGGTCTCGCGCACGAGAAGCCCCTCGCGATCTGTCTGAGCGACCCTCGGACCTTCCCCGAGGCCGGCATCGAGGGCTGGCGCGGCGAGCAGCTCGAGAATGCCGCGACCATCATGCAGACGGGGGCCGCCCTCGGCTTCGGAGCGGACGGGCAGGTGCTCGCCGTCATGACGGCCATGGGCGAGAGCAGTCTGCGCAACATCGACTACGGAGACTGGGAGACCTCGGGCTTCACCAACCCCGACGGCAGCCGGACCACCAGCATCGGGCTCTTCCAGCAGCAGGAATGGTGGGGGAGCGCCGAGGAGAGGATGGATCCCGCCGTCGCCGCGCGCCTCTTCTACGAGCGTCTCGCGCGTGTGCCCGACTGGCAGACGATGGATCCGTCGCTCGCCATCCATCGCGTGCAGATCAACCTCGACCCGACGTACTACTCGCGCTACGCGCCGGATGCCGCGGCGGTGGTCGACGCGCTCTCGACGCCCTGCGCGGCGTGACAGGGCTCTCCCGGCCCGGTGCCAGGGCGGTTCGCCTAGGCTGAGGGCGTGGCGCAGAGCATCTACATCACCTCGGCCGAAGGCCATACCGGAAAATCGACGATCGCCCTCGGGGTGCTCGATGCGCTGATGCGCGTGACACCGCGCGTCGGGGTCTTCCGACCGATCGCCCGCTCGGTCACCGAGCGCGACGAGGTCCTCGAGCTGCTCCTCGCCCACGACGGCGTGCACCTCGACTACGACGACTGCATCGGTGTGACCTACGACGACGTCCGCGACGCCCCCGACCGTGCGCTCTCGACCATCGTCGCGCGCTTCAAGGCCGTCGAGGCGCAGTGCGATGCGGTGGTGATCATCGGCAGCGACTACACCGATGTGGGAAGCCCCGCGGAGCTCGGATACAACGCCCGCATCGCGGCGAACCTCGGCGCCCCGGTGCTGCTCGTGCTCAGCGGCCGCGATCAGCAGCGCCAGGCGGAGCAGCTGGGCACGACGACCGCCCGCGCGGCCGCGGCGGTCGGACAGGTCGCCGCGCTCGCGCTCTCCGAGCTCGACGCCGAGCGGGCCGAACTGTTCGCCGTCGTGGTCAATCGCGCCGACCCCGACGCGCTGTCGGAGATCGAGACCGCGGTCGCCGCGGTGCGCCCGCAGAAGACCACACCCGTGTGGGCGATCCCCGAGGACCGCACTCTCGTCGCGCCGTCGATCCGCGGCATCCTCGCGGCGGTGGACGGGCGACTGATCAAGGGCGACCCCGATCGGCTCGGGCGCGAGGCGCTGACCATCGTCGTCGCCGGCATGTCGATGGTCAACGTGCTGCCCCGCATCACCGAGGAATCGGTCGTCGTGATCCCCGCCGACCGTACCGAGGTGCTGCTCGCGACTCTTCTCGCCGACGCGTCGGGGACCTTCCCTCGGGTGGCCGGCATCATCCTCAACGGGCCGTTCCCCCTGCCGGAGCCGATCGTGCAGCTGCTCGACGGCATGACGTCGACCGTCCCCATCATCGCCACCGACCTCGGCACCTACGACACCGCCGTGCGGGTCATGGGTGCTCGCGGACGCATCTCGCCCGATTCGCGGGCGCGCTACGACCGGGCTCTCGGCCTCTTCCAGACCCACGTCGACATCACCGAGCTGACGACCCAGCTGGGTCTCGCCGAGTCGCGCGTGGTCACGCCGCTGATGTTCGAGTACGGGCTCATCGAGCGCGCGAGAGCCGACCGCAGGCGCATCGTCCTGCCCGAAGGCGATGACGACCGCATCCTGCGCGCCGCGGCCACCCTGATCGCTCGCGACGTGGCCGATCTGACGATCCTCGGCGACGAGGCGGCCATCCGTGCGCGCGCCGTCGAGCTCGGAGTCGACATCGCGGGTGTGCAGATCGTCAGCACGACGGATCCCGAGCTCGTCGAGCGCTTCGCCGAGGAGTACGCGCGGCTCAGAGCGCACAAGGGCATCACCCTGGCGCAGGCCGCCGACACCGTCACGGACGTCTCGTACTTCGGCACCATGATGGTGCACCTGGGCCTCGCCGACGGAATGGTGTCGGGCGCCGCGCACACCACCGCCCACACCATCCGCCCGTCGTTCGAGATCATCAAGACCAAGCCAGGGGTGAAGGTCGTCTCGAGCGTGTTCCTGATGGCGCTCGCCGATCGCGTGCTGGTCTACGGCGACTGCGCCGTCATCCCCGATCCGACCAGCGAGCAGCTGGCGGACATCGCGATCTCGTCGGCCGCGACCGCCGTGCAGTTCGGCATCGAGCCGCGCATCGCCATGCTGTCGTACTCGACCGGCGAGTCGGGCACCGGAGCCGACGTCGACAAGGTGAGGGCGGCGACGGCGCTCGTCCATGAGCGGGCTCCCGAGCTCCTCGTCGAGGGGCCCATCCAATACGACGCGGCGGCGGATGCTGCGGTCGCCAAGGCGAAACTGCCCGATTCGGCGGTGGCCGGCCGCGCCACCGTGTTCGTCTTCCCCGACCTCAACACGGGCAACAACACCTACAAGGCCGTGCAGCGGTCGGCGGGGGCGGTGGCCATCGGGCCGGTGCTGCAGGGCCTCAACAAGCCGATCAACGATCTGTCGCGCGGCGCCCTCGTCGATGACATCGTGAACACGGTCGCGATCACCGCGATCCAGGCCCAGTCCGCCTCCGACGGCTCGGCCGCCTCCGGCTCGGAAGGAGCCTCATCGTGACCGCGATCCTCGTGATCAACAGCGGATCCTCGTCGCTCAAGTACAGCCTCATCGACATCGAGGACGAGAACGAGCTGGCGAGCGGCCTGATCGAGCGCATCGGGCAGGACGCCAGCGCCGTGACGCATACGGTCAGGCAGCAGAGCGACGGCGGCCCGGCGGCGACCATGCTCGATGCCTCTTACAAGGACGGGCGGACGGTCGCCGATCACGATGCGGCGTTCGCGGTGATGCTCGAGCAGTTCGCGGAGCACGGACCCTCGCTCGACGAGCATCCGCCTGCCGCCGTCGGCCACCGGGTGGTGCACGGGGGAGCGCGCTTCTACGCGCCGACGCTCGTGACGCCGGACGTGAAGGAGCAGATCGAGGAGCTCTCGGTGCTCGCGCCGCTGCACAATCCGGCCAATCTCGCCGGGATCGTCGCCGCCGAGGCCGTCTTCTCGGATGTGCCCCACGTGGCGGTGTTCGACACCGCCTTCCACCAGACCCTTCTGCCCGCCGCCTACACCTACGCGATCGACGCGGCGCTCGCCGCCGAGCACCGCGTGCGCCGCTACGGCTTCCACGGCACGAGCCACCAGTTCGTCAGCGAGGCGGCCGCGGCCTTCGTGGGTCGCGACATCGGCTCGCTCCGCCAACTGGTCTTCCACCTCGGGAACGGGGCATCGGTCACCGCGATCGACGGCGGTCGCTCGGTCGAGACGTCGATGGGGCTCACCCCGCTCGAGGGACTGGTCATGGGCACGCGGTCGGGCGACATCGACGCGGCGGCTCTGCTCCACCTCGCGCGGAGGGCCGGGTACTCGATCGACGACCTCGACACGCTGCTGAACTCCCGCAGCGGTCTCAAGGGGCTCGCCGGTCGCAGCGACATGCGCGACATCCTCTCGGGGAGGGAGGACGGAGACGAGGCGGCCGCGCTGGCGTTCGACGTCTACATCCACCGTCTCCGCGCCTACGCGGGTGCCTACATCGCGCAGCTCGGCGGCGTCGACGTCATCTCCTTCACCGCGGGCGTCGGCGAGAACGCCCCCGACGTGCGCGCCGAGGCGCTCGCGACCCTCGGATTCGCCGGGATCGAGATCGATCCGGCGCGCAACGCCGCACGTTCGCGCGACGTCCGACGCATCTCGACGGACGCCTCGAAGGTGATCGTGCTCGTCGTCCCCACCGACGAGGAGCTCGAGATCGCCCGGCAGACGGCACGGATGCTCTGACGAATCCGACCGAGGAGTTACCGCTGATCTCCCGGTCCCATTACGCTTGCACAGTGGCACGGAGAGGTGCCGAAAATCGTCGCCCTTCTCCTGGAGGCTCCTGTGCCCGAAGCTCTGCCCGATCTGCTGCGTGCCGACGGCATCCTGTTCGACCTCGACGGGGTCCTGACGCCGACCGCCGAGGTGCACATGCGCGCCTGGAAGGTCGTGTTCGACGAGGTCTTCGAGCGCTGGGGGATCACGCCTCCCTACACGGATGCGGACTACTTCGACTACGTCGACGGCAAGAAGCGCTATGACGGGGTGGCGAGCCTGCTGCACAGCCGCAACGTCGAGGTGCCGTGGGGCTCCGTCGACGATCCGCCCGAGGCCGAGACCATCTGCGGCATCGGCAACCGCAAGAACGCGGCGTTCGCCGCGGCGCTGCGCAGCGAGGGGATCGCGCCGTTCCCCGGTTCGCTCGCCCTCGTCGAGCAGCTCACCGCAGCGGGCATGCCGCTGGGTGTGGTCTCCAGCTCGAAGAACGCCGAGGAGGTGCTGGCGGCGGCCGGCATCCGCTCGTTCTTCCGCGTCGTCGTCGACGGCGTCGTGGCCGAGCGCGATGCGCTCGCCTCGAAGCCCGCGCCGGACATGTTCCGCCAGGGCGCGATCGAGCTGGGCGTGGATCCCGCTCGCAGCGTCGCCTTCGAGGATGCGACCTCGGGTGTCGCCTCCGCATCGGCAGCCGGGTACGCGACCGTCATCGGCGTCGACCGCGGTGCGGGAGCCGATGCCCTCCGCGATGCCGGAGCCACGATCGTCGTCGACGACCTCGACGTCTTCGTGACCCCCGACGCACCCGATTCCGCACCCGAGTCGGCGGCAGCCGCCGACTCCACCGCAGCACCCGAGGAGACCGCATGATCGACCGCGCCCGCTTCCCCGTCGACCCCTGGCGCCTCGTCGAGACCCAGTACTCCGAGGACGGGGTGGCCGAGACGCTGTTCACCGTCGGGAACGGCTACCTCGGTCTGCGCGGCAATCACATCGAGGGTCGAGGCGCAGACGAGCATGGCACCTTCATCAACGGACTCCACGAGACGTGGCAGATCCGTCACGCCGAGCAGGCCTTCGGGTTCGCAGAGGTCGGCCAGACGATCGTCAACGCGCCGGACGCCAAGGTCATGCGCGTCTACGTCGATGACGAGCCGATCTCCTTCGACGTCGCCGACGTGCGGGAGTACAGCCGCTCCCTCGACATGCGCACCGGCGTGCTCGAGCGCATCCTGGTCTGGGAGACCCCCTCGGGCAAGCGTGTGCGGGTGCGCGACGAGCGCATCGTCAGTTTCGAGGAGCGGCATCTCGCGATCCTCCGCCTCGAGGTCGTCGTCGAGAACGCCGACGCCCCCGTGACGATCAGCTGCCAGCTGCTGAACCGCCAGGACGGAGCGGGCGTCTACGCCGGCACCCCGACTCAGGCGCAGGGCGAGGGGTTCGACCCGCGCAAGGCCGAGACGTTCGCGGAGCGGGTGCTCCTGCCCGCCGAGCACTGGCAGGACGGCCTGCGCTCCGCCCTGTCGTACACGGTCGCGCACTCGGGCATGACCGTCGCCGTCGTGGCGGATCACATCATCGAGACCGAGAACGACTACACCTCACGGGCGCTGGTCGAGCCCGACATCGCCAAGAACGTCTTCCGCGTGCAGGCCAAGGCCGGCGTCCCCATCAGCATCACCAAGCTGGTCAGCTACCACACCTCGCGCGGCGTCCCTCCGCGCGAGCTCGTCGATCGCTGCCGTCGCTCGCTCGACCGGGTCGCGGTCGAGGGCGTGCAGACGCAGTTCCGTCGTCAGGCCGACTGGCTCGCCGCGTTCTGGGAGCGCAGCGACGTGCAGATCGGCGGCCACGACGACGTGCAGCAGGCGACCCGCTGGTGCCTTCTGCAGCTCGCACAGGCGTCGGCACGCGCCGACGGCACAGGAGTCCCCGCCAAGGGCGTCTCCGGCTCCGGCTACAGCGGTCACTATTTCTGGGACACCGAGATCTACGTGCTGCCCTTCCTCACCTACACGTCTCCGCAGTGGGCGCGCAACGCGCTGCGCGCGCGTGTGCACATGCTCCCCGCCGCCCGTCGCAGGGCCGCGCAGCTCAACGAGGCGGGCGCGCTGTTCCCCTGGCGCACGATCAACGGCGAGGAGGCATCGGCCTACTACGCCGCGGGCACCGCGCAGTACCACATCAACGCCGACGTCAGCTTCGCGCTCGGCAAGTACGTGCGCGCGACGGGAGACGACGACTTCCTGCGCCGCGAGGGCATCGACGTCGCGATCGAGACGGCCCGGCTCTGGGCGACGCTGGGCTTCTGGCGGACGTCCAGGATCGTCGCCGACACGGCGGACGACGACGGCATCGAGACCTTCCACATCCACGGCGTCACAGGCCCCGACGAGTACACGACGGTCGTGAACGACAACCTGTACACGAACGTCATGGCGCGCTACAACCTCCGCTACGCCGTGAAGGTCGTTCGCGAGGCGCAGGAGGCGAACGGCGAAGAGTTCGCTCGGGTCGTCGAGCGCACCGGTCTCTCCGAGGGCGAGGCGGATGCGTGGGAGCGCGCGGCCGACGCCATGTTCATCCCCTACAGCGAGGCGCTCGGCATCCACCCGCAGGATTCGCTCTTCCTCGAGCGCGAGGTCTGGGATCTGGCGAACACCCCCGACGCGCAGCGGCCGCTGCTGCTGCACTTCCATCCGCTGGTGATCTACCGCTTCCAGGTGCTGAAGCAGGCCGACGTCGTGCTCGCCCTGTTCCTGCAGGGCAACCACTTCACACCGGAGGAGAAGAAGGCGGACTTCGACTACTACGACCCGCTGACCACCGGCGACTCGACGCTGTCGGCCGTCGTGCAGTCGATCCTCGCGGCCGAGGTCGGGTACCAGGAGCTCGCGCTGCAGTACTTCACGCAGTCGCTGTTCGTCGACCTGCACGATCTGCACCACAACGCCGCGGACGGCGTGCACGTCGCGTCTGCCGGCGGCGTGTGGACCGCGCTGGTGTGCGGCTTCGGCGGCATGCGCGACTATGCGGGAGAGCTCAGCTTCGACCCGCGTCTGCCCGCGGACTGGCCGTCGCTCTCGTTCCCGCTGCAGTGGCGCGGCTCGCAGCTGAAGGTCACCGTCACGAGGGACGAGTTCCGCATGACGGTGCTCTCGGGCGAGCCCGTGCCCTTCACGGTGCGCGATCAGGCCTTCATCGCCGGCGTCGACGACGAGATCGTGGTGCCGCTCGCCGACCAGGGGCCGCTGATCGCCGGACGTCCGTCACTGCGCCAGTTCGCCGAGGCGCTGCGCGAGGACGGCACTCTGCTGTCGGCATCCGTGCCCGTGATCACGACCGCCATCCCCGTCATCGAGCCCATCGACTGAGAGGGCTTCCGCACGACGCCCCCTCCGATCCGCACGGATCCGAGGGGGCGTCTTCGCTGTGCGCACACCCCACCTCAACGTCGGTGGCACGCCGTAGGCTGGTGTGGTGACCACAGCCCTGTACCGCCGCTACCGGCCCGAGTCGTTCGGCGAGATGATCGGGCAGTCCCAGGTGACCGAGCCGCTGATGACCGCACTGCGCGGCGACCGCGTCGGGCACGCCTACCTCTTCTCGGGGCCTCGCGGCTGCGGCAAGACCACCTCCGCGCGCATCCTGGCGCGCTGCCTGAACTGCGCCGAGGGCCCGACCGACGTGCCGTGCGGCACCTGCCCCAGCTGCGTCGAGCTCTCCCGCGCGGGAGGCGGGTCGCTCGACGTCGTCGAGATCGACGCGGCCAGCCACAACGGCGTCGACGACGCGCGCGACCTCCGCGAGCGGGCGACGTTCGCCCCCAGCCGAGACCGCTACAAGATCTTCATCCTCGACGAGGCGCACATGGTGACGCCGCAGGGGTTCAACGCGCTGCTCAAGCTCGTCGAAGAGCCGCCGGAGCACGTGAAGTTCGTCTTCGCGACCACCGAGCCCGAGAAGGTGCTGGGCACGATCCGCTCCCGCACCCACCACTACCCGTTCCGTCTCGTGCCCCCCGCCGCGATGCTCGAGTACGTCGAGAAGCTCTGCACCGAAGAGGGCGTCGTCGTCGAGAAGGGCGTGCTGCCGCTCGTCGTGCGCGCCGGCGGAGGATCGCCCAGAGACACGCTGTCGCTGCTCGACCAGCTGATCGCGGGCTCCGATTCACCTGCGGGATCTGAGACGGTGACGGTCGCCTACGAGCGGGCCGTGGCGCTCCTGGGGTACACGCACGCCGCCCTGCTCGACGAGATCGTCGACGCGCTGGCCGTCGCGGACGCCGCCGCGGCCTTCCCCGCGATCGACCGCGTGGTGCAGACCGGACAGGATCCGCGACGCTTCGTCGACGACCTCCTCGAGCGCCTGCGCGACCTGATCGTGATCGCGGCGGTCGGCCAGGGGGCGTCATCGGTGCTCCGAGGGCTCTCCGAAGACGAGCTCGCACGCATGCGCGACCAGGCCGACCGGTTCGGCTCCGCGCGCCTGTCGCGCACCGCCGATGTCGTGAGTGCGGCCCTCGACGACATGTCGGGCGCCACATCGCCGCGACTCCACCTCGAGCTGATGGTCGCGCGCGTGCTGGCCGGAGCATCGGCGAGCTCCTCGTCCGAACAGGGTGCGTCCATCACGGCGCAGCCGCGCCGAGAGCCGGCGCCCGCGAACGCATCGTCGGCATCGGCGCCGGCATCGTCGCCGGCGCCTGTATCGGCGCCGGCATCGGCCAGTCCTGCTGCCGTGTCCGCGGGAGCGGCACCTGCGGGCGCCACCGGTTCGACGGCCGCGCCGCGGACGCCGTCGGATGCCCAGGTCCCGCCGCCGAGCGACGCCGGATCAGCCGCCGGCGCAGCGACCGCCTCCGAGTCCACGGCTCCGATCTCGGCGGAGGTCGAGACCGAAGAGGCTCCGCCGGTCGCCGTTGAGCAGCCGGCATCCGAGACGGGCGCTCCCGGTCTGGTCGCCGCCGAAGTCGCTGCCGAGGTCGCTGCCGAGGCGGCTGCCGAGGCGGCTGCCGAGGCGGCCTCCGAGGCCGGCGCGGCATCGAGTGGCCCCGACCCTATGTCCGACAGCGCCACGACACCCGTTCCGTCCGGTCCCGTCGTCTTCGAGCAGATCACGGCGTCGTGGTCGGCCGTCCTCCAGCGTCTCGAGACGGTCAGCCGAACCTCGTGGCTGCTGGCGACCGCGGTGCAGCCGCTGGCGTACGCGTCCGACACCGAGGTGCTCACTCTGGGATTCGCGAGTCAGCACGACGTCGCCAAGTTCAAGGGCACCACTCCCGGATCCGGGCCGTCCGACCACCTGCGGTCGGCGATCGAGAAGGAGCTCGGCGTGCGGGTGAAGTATCTGCCGGCGCCGATGCCGCCCCAGAGTGCGCCACGGCAGCCCTCGAGCTCGTCCGTCGGTCAGGCCGCAGACGCGCCCGCATCGGAGCCTGCGTCAGCGGGGTCACCGCGCTCTCAGACCAGAGGATCCGTCGCGGCCCCGGTGACCGAGTGGGCGGTCGCGCCGATTCCGGCCTCGGCTGACTCCGTTCCGGCACCTGCCCCGACGCCCACGCCGACACCGACACCGACACCGAGCGCAGCATCGCCTCGTCCTGGCACAGGAGCACAGGGTGCGACGATCGCCGGTGACGTGATCGGAGCGACGTCGACGGCCCCCGAGGTCGGAGACCCTCAGGATCGCGATGCTCCCGCGGCCGACGAAGAGCCGCCCTACTTCGACGACGAGCCCCCGTACGACCCGTCGTACGAGCCGGCCCCGTACGCGGCCACGACACCAGCCGCACCGCAGAGGTCTGCTGCGGCGACGCCGTCGACGGCCCCAGCCGCCGTCGCCACTGCTTCGGTCTCTCCGGCCTCCGGCCCGAGCGCCGATGCCCGACCCTCGGCCGGCCGCGCGGCATCCGTCCCTCCTGCACCGGTCGTCACCGAACGCGCCCCCGCCGGGGGAGTGCAGCGCTACGGCGAGGCAGTGATCCGCCAGGTGCTCGGCGCCACATTCGTGCGCGAAGAGCCCTACGAGCCCCCGACGAGGTTCTCCTGATGTATGACGGAATCGTCCAGGAACTGATCGACGAGTTCGGTCGTCTTCCCGGCATCGGCCCCAAGTCCGCACAGCGCATCGCGTTCCACATCCTGCAGACGCCGACGTTCGACGTGGCGCGTCTGTCGGAGCTGCTGTCGGAGATCCGCCTGCGCGTGCGGTTCTGCGAGATCTGCGGCAACGTGTCGGAGCAGGACCGCTGTGCGATCTGTCGCGACCCGCGTCGCAACGAGACGCTCATCTGCGTGGTCGAAGACGCCAAGGACGTCGCGGCGATCGAGCGCACCCGGGAGTTCCGCGGGCTCTACCACGTGCTCGGCGGCGCGATCAGCCCGATCGCGGGCATCGGTCCCGACGATCTTCGCATCGCGCAGCTGATGACCAGGCTGGCCGACGGCACCGTGCAGGAGGTCATCCTCGCGACGAACCCGAACCTCGAAGGCGAGGCGACGGCCAGCTACCTCAGCCGTCTGCTGACGACGATGCAGATCACGGTCTCACGGTTGGCGTCCGGGCTTCCCGTCGGCGGCGACCTCGAGTACGCCGACGAGGTCACCCTCGGCAGGGCGTTCGAAGGTCGGCGCGTGCTGTGAACCACCAGCCCGGCTTCTCGCGTCGGGGGTGGTTGCTGTTCGGGGCGATGGCGCTGCTGTGGGGCGTGCCGTACCTGTTCATCAGCGTGGCGGTCGAGTCGATCTCGCCGCCCGCCGTCGTGGCAGGGCGCACCCTCATCGCCGCGCTGCTGCTGTTGCCCTTCGCCTTCCGCGGCGGCGCGCTCCGAGCCGCCTGGAGACAGTGGCCGTGGGTTCTCGCCTTCGGTGCCATCGAGATGGCCGGCCCCTTCGTGCTCCTCGGTCACGCCGAGATGACGCTGCCCTCGGGAATGACCGGGCTGCTCGTGGCGACGGTCCCGCTCTTCGCCGCCCTCATCGCCCTCGGCGGCGGAGACCGGGGAGTGCTGCGGCCGACCAGGGCGATCGGTCTGCTCGTCGGCTTCCTCGGGGTTGTCGTCGTGGTCGCCGGTCCCGGTCTCTTCGGCGGGGACGTCAGCCTGCTGGCCGCCGGTGAGGTGCTGCTCGTCGCGGTGCTCTATGCGATCGCCCCCTTCATCGTCGCGCGCAAACTCGCCGACGTGCCGGCGCTCGGAACGATCACCCTGTCGCTGCTGATGATCGGAGCGATCTACCTGCCCATCGGCGCGCTGACCCAGCACGAGGTGCCCACGCTCCCGTCGCTCGCAGCGCTCCTCGCCCTCGCCGTCATCTGCACCGCCGTCGCCTTCCTCGCCTTCTTCGCGCTCATCCGCGAGGTCGGACCTGTACGCGCTCCGCTGTTCACCTACGTCAATCCGGTCGTGGCGATCGTGCTCGGCGCCGTCGTCCTCGCCGAGCCGTTGACGCCGGGGCTTATCCTCGGCTTCCCGCTCATCATCGTCGGGTGCTGGTTCGCCGCCACCGGCGGTCGCTTCCGATCTCCGGCATCCACGTCGTCCGAACTCGTCCCCGCGCCCCTGCCGCCCGCTCCCTGACGTCCCCGTTCTGTCCCGCCCTCCTCTGTCTCTGCCCTCTTCTGTCTCTGCCCTCTTCGGTCTCTGCCCTCTTCTGTCTCTGCCCTCCTCTGTCTCTGGCCCGTTCTGTCCCGCCCTCCTCTGTCTCTGCCCCCCTTCTGTGGGCATAATTTCGCATGCCGCAGGCGCCGCGCCGCCGCATCCTGCAGTCCTCCCGGCGTGTCCCTCGGCCGTCTCCGAAGCTGTGCCCGGGCGAGGTCGCCGCGCATGGCTCGGGCAGGGCGCCCGTCGTCCCAGGTATCTGCCCTCTTCTGTGGGCACAATTTCGGATGCCGCGGGCGCCGCGCCGCCGCATTCTGCAGCCGACCCGCGTGTCGGTCGGCCGTCTCCGAAGCTGTGCCCGGGCGGGAGGTCGCCCCGCATGCCATAGGCAGGCCGCCGACAGGGGCAGGCCGCCAACAGGGCAGGGCGCCGCAGGCCGCCGACAGGGCAGGCTCGTCACATGCGTAACCGGGCATACGCGCCGATCGTAGAATGGGCGTGGGCGGATCCGCCCGACATCCCAGGGAGTGATCGTGGCCCTCATCGTGCAGAAGTACGGCGGCTCCTCCGTCGCCGACGCAGAGAGCATCAAGCGCGTCGCCAAGCGCATCGTCGACACGCGTCGCGCAGGTCACGACGTGGTCGTCGCCGTGAGCGCGATGGGCGACACGACCGACGAGCTCCTCGAGCTCGCCAACGAGGTCGCTCCGATCCCGGCTCCCCGGGAGCTCGACATGCTGCTCTCCAGCGGTGAGCGCATCTCCATGGCGCTCCTCGCCATGGCGATCCACTCGATGGGCTTCGAGGCGCGCTCGTTCACGGGCAGCCAGGCCGGCATGATCACCGACTCGCAGCACGGCGCCGCACGCATCGTCGACGTGACCCCCGTGCGTCTGCGCGAGGCGCTCGACGAGGGTGCGATCGTAATCGTGGCCGGATTCCAGGGATTCAATCGCGACACCCGCGACATCACGACTCTCGGCCGCGGCGGCTCGGACACGACGGCCGTCGCACTCGCCGCCGCGCTCTCGGCCGATGTCTGCGAGATCTACAGCGATGTCGACGGCATCTTCACGGCAGACCCCCGCGTCATCCCGAAGGCGCAGAAGCTCGACCACATCTCCAGCGAGGAGATGCTCGAGCTCGCGGCCAACGGCGCCAAGGTCCTCTACATCCGTGCCGTCGAGTACGCACGCCGTCACGGCGTGCTCATCCATGCCCGGTCGACGTTCTCGTCGTCGGAGGGCACATACGTTCTGGGCGAGGGCATGAAGAACCCGCGAGAAGCAGAGGGAGCAGCCATGGAAGAACCGATCGTCGCCGGTGTCGCCACCGATTTCGGCCAGGCAAAGATCACCGTCTCGGGCGTTCCCGACGTGCCGGGCAAGGCCGCCGAGATCTTCAAGATCGTGGCGAAGTCCGGCGCGAACGTCGACATGATCGTGCAGAACGTGTCGGCCACCGGCCGCACCGACATCTCGTTCACGGTTCCCAAGGCCGACTCCACCGCAGCCCTCAAGGCCCTGGCCGGAGAGCAGGCGGAGGTCGGGTTCCAGAACCTCGTGCACGACGACCAGATCGGCAAGCTCTCGGTGGTCGGCGCCGGCATGCGCACGCATTCCGGAGTCTCGGCGACGCTGTTCGAGGCGCTGTCGGCCGGCGGCATCAACATCGAGATGATCTCCACCTCCGAGATCCGCATCTCCGTGGTCCTGCGCGACACCGACCTCGCCGAGGCCGCCCGCACCGTGCACACGGCGTACGGGCTCGACGGCGAGGCCGAGGCCACGGTGCACGCCGGCACCGGCCGCTGACCGAGTCCGTCCGGCGACCTGCGCAGGCATCCTGCCTGACGGCGTCGGATTCTGCCGACGTTCCACGGACGCTTGAACGAATCGCGGCGGTATCGACGGGATTTCCTCCGTGATCCGTCTGTCTCTCCGCGAATCGTCCCTCGCCCCCGCAGGTCCGACGGCACTCGCTGCCGCGGTAGACTCACCCCAACCCTGACATCGGCGCCAGGCGTGGCATCCGCATCCCGACGCCGCGCCCGAAGCCTCGCATGCTGCACTGCACGACGCCAAGGAAAATCATGACCCGCATCTCCGACTCAGGACTCTCGATCGCCATCGTCGGCGCCACCGGACAGGTGGGAACCGTCATGCGCGAGATCCTCGCCGAGCGCTCGTTCCCGATTCGTGAGCTGCGGCTGTTCTCCTCGTCGCGCTCGGCCGGCACGGCCATCGACTTCAGCGGCGTCAGCGTGATCGTCGAGGATGTCGAGACGGCGGATGCCGGGGGCATCGACATCGCCCTGTTCTCGGCCGGCGCGACGGCGAGCCGTGCCTATGCACCCCGCTTCGCCGAGGCCGGCGCCGTCGTCGTCGACAACTCCAGCGCGTGGCGGAACGATCCCGAGGTGCCCCTCGTGGTCAGCGAGGTGAACCCGCACGCCATCGACGAGCGCCCCAAGGGCATCATCGCGAACCCGAACTGCACGACGATGGCCGCGATGCCGGTGCTCAAGGCGCTCGACGCCGAGGCCGGGCTCGAGCGCCTTATCGTCTCGACCTACCAGGCGGTCTCGGGATCGGGGCTCGCCGGTGCACAGGAGCTGCTCGGCCAGGTCGAGGGCGTTCTCGCCCAGGGCGACACCCTGCGCCTCGTGCACGACGGCTCGTCGATCGACTTCCCCGAGCCCGAGAAGTACATCGCCCCGATCGCCTTCGACGTCATCCCCTTCGCGGGCAACCTCGTCGACGACGGTCAGAACGAGACCGACGAGGAGAAGAAGCTCCGCAACGAGAGCCGCAAGATCCTCGAGCTGCCCGATCTGCGCGTCGCGGGCACGTGCGTGCGCGTTCCCGTGTTCACGGGCCACTCGCTCTCGATCAACGTCGAGTTCGCCCGCACGATCACTCCGGAACGTGCGACCGAGGTGCTCTCGGCCGCTCCGGGTGTCGAGCTCGACGAGGTGCCCACCCCTCTTCAGGCGGCAGGCAAGGACCCGAGCTTCGTCGGACGCATCCGCGCCGACCAGTCGGCGCCGGAGGGCAAGGGGCTCGTGCTGTTCATCAGCAACGACAACCTGCGCAAGGGAGCCGCGCTCAACGCCGTGCAGATCGCCGAGATCCTGGCCGAGCGGCTCGTCATAGCCTGACCGCATTCCCGCCATGCGGATCCGGTCTCATCGGACCCGCCCGCATGGTCTGCCATGCCGTGGCCGCGAACTAGACTGTCCTGGTGACCGAAACCGTCGATGTCGTCTTGATCGGTGGTGGCATCATGAGCGCCACCCTGGGTACCCTGCTGCACGAGCTGCAGCCGGA
>CAUQIW010000020.1:0-28311 GCA_963518515.1 uncultured Microbacterium sp. | reverse complement strand
GCACCCACCGACCAGTCGCCGCCGCGACACCGTCAATCGCAGTTCAGCCCCAGGCACCCTCACCGTCGGGATCGCAGAAGAGCCCCGCCTCGACGATCTCCTCCCCCGCAGAGGTGCTCTCAGCGGGGAGCGGCTCCTGCCCTCTGATGATCAGCCACAGGCTCTCATCGGAGATATCGGAATCATAGAGTTGCTGCCCCATGCACGGCCAGAACTCAGGCATGTCGTCGTAGTTCGTGTTGCCGCCATCTCGAAACATCTGTCCGTAGAGCGTAGCGATCTCCTCCGGAGACGGGCGGCCTTCGCCTGCCTCGCCGGCTTGCGAATCCGAGGGCTGTGGGCTGACCGGCGACTCGGATGATTGCTCGGTCGCCGTCGGCGACGGCACACCTGTCGGAGTTGCAGGATCTATCGGCCCGGCGAGACTGACCGCGACGATCACAAGGGTGACGACGGTGCCGATCACACCGCCGAGGATCGAGAGGATCATTCCGACGATCGACGGCCATTTCGCCGCGTTCTTCTTGAAGACCCCGACCAGCGACACCACGAACGCGGCGAACAACACGACAAGACCGATCACGAACGTCACCGGGATGCACGCGAGGATCGTCCCCAGCACCGCGAGCCCGAGACCGACGAACCCCAACACCGGCGCAACGCGCGAGGTCGAGCCCACGGCAGGGGCGCTCGAAGCTGTCAGGTGATCGGGGTGCGAGGGGAGTGCGCCACCCTGATCGGGGGCGAAGTGCTCACTCCACTTCTCACCATCCCACCACCGCTGACGCCCAGAACCGTCGTCGTACCATCCAGCCGGCATACTCATCCGCGAACCCTCCTCGTCGCCGCGGGTATCCCCACGCGAGCAACCAGCCTATGCCGCCGAGATCGACGCGCCATGGCCATCACTCACGACCACGAAACGCTCCTCAGGATGCCACGCCGCACAGCGCGTCCTGAGCGATGAACGAACCCAGCAACTCCAGATCGTCGGCGGTCACGATGCGCGCACCCACCGACCAGTCGCCGCCGCGACACCGTCAATCGCAGTTCAGCCCCAGGCGCCCTCACCGTCGGGATCGCAGAAGAGCCCCGCCTCGAGGATCTCCTCCCCGGCAGAGGTGCTCTCAGGGGGGAGCGCATCAACCCCCTGTTCGCTGGCGCAAGAAGAGCGCAGCTCGAGCATCCGACTTCTTCCTGGGTGCCTCTCACCATCCGTGTCAGGGTATCGAGCGGTCACCCCGTCACGCCACCGCCGTTCGGATTGGAGAAATTGGTGTTAGTGCTACGGCGCGCAGGCATCACTCGCCTGCACCGCGACCTCATAGGCGGCATCCCACTCGGGGCCCTCTAGATCTCCATCCTCGAGCACGATCCGGATGGTGTCGTCAGAAAGCTCGGAGTCGTACACGTACCGGCCCACGCACGGATAGAAGTCCGGGTCGTCGTCGAACTCGGTCATGCCCTGGGAACGGAGAATAACCGCAAAACCCTCGGCGATCTCGTCCGGCGAAAGACGACCCGCGCTCGGCTCGCCGGGGGGTTCCGAAGTAGCGGGCGCTGATGGCTGCTCCGTGGCCGTCGAAGAGGGCGTCTCCGTGGGAGTGACCGGCACGATCGGCCCGGCGAGACTCGCCGCGACGATGACGAGGGTGACGACGGTGCCGACCACACCGCCGACGATCGACAGGATCAAACCGACGATCGAGGGCCACTTCGCCGCGTTCTTCTTGAAGACCCCGACCAGCGACACCACGAACGCCGCGAACAACACGACAAGACCGATCACGAACGTCACCGGGATGCACGCGAGGATCGTGCCCAGCACCGCGAGCCCGAGACCGACGAAACCCAGTACCGGGGCGACGCGTGGCCCAGACCCAGCCGCAGGAGGCACTGCACGGTCCTCAGAGCCGAAATGCTCCGTCCAGCGCGCACCATCCCACCACCGCTGACGCCCAGAACCGTCGTCGTACCATCCAGCCGGCATACTCACGTGAATCGCTCCCCCCGGTTCATCGCGCGCCGCGATCGCAACGCGCTCCTCAGGATGCCACGCCGTACAGCGCGTCCTGAGCGATGAACGAATCGAGCAGCTCCAGATCGTCGGCGGTCACGATGCGCGCACCCACCGCGTGCTCGACCAGGCGCGAGCGCGCCGAGTCGGGAAGGCGTCCTTCGGCGTCACGCTCCAGCCCGCGGATGCCGCGTCTCGAGAACTTGTCGCAGAGACTGCCGACACGGCGCTCGAGCTTCTCCGGCGACCACCGGAGGCGACGTGCCACGTCGTCGAGATCGGGCAGCTCCGCCGCGCCGGGGACGTCGAGCCGCAGCATCGGCTCGGCCAGAGCCGTCAGCAGGATGCGCTGCATCGGCGAGAGCAGGTCTGCGACCCCGGCATCACCCGACACCTGAGACCAGAGGGTCGAGACCTCGTAGAACGGCGACTCGGCCGTGAGCGAGAACTCGTAGGTGGTGGATCCCGCGGTGAACATCACGGCCGTGGTGGCGAACACCAGCGGCATCGATGCCCCCGGCGCCAGCCACGACTGCGCCATGCCGTCTGCGGACGCCACGGATGCCGTCAATCCGGACCCGACGTTCGTCAGCCGCCAGATGCCCTCCCGCTGTGCGATCTCGAGGAAGCGACGATGCACGTACTGGTTGTCGTCGAACGACAGGTCGGCGCTGCGACCGAGCACGAACGTGCTGCCCGCAGCGATCTCCTCGCGTCGACCGCCGAACTGCAGCACCAGCGTGCCGCTGGTCGCCGCGTCGCCCGGCATTCCCGAATCCACCACGCTCATGCTGCCGTGTGACGGGGCCACGCCCCACCGGGGAAGGCGCTCACTGCGCCGAGTTCGGCCGTCACCTGGGTCATGAAGTCCGCAGCGGCCTGGTTGGCCGTCAGGATGATGTTCACGAGGTTGATGACGTCGGCGATGAACGAGAGCACCTCGACGATGATCGTCCCGATACCACTCGGCGTTCCCCACACCGTGACGATCTGGGCGATTCCGAGCCCGACGCCGATGGCGGTGGTGATGGCCGCGATCGAGAACGCGACCCAGAAGTCGACGATCGCGTCGGCGAACGTGTTCAGCTGCTCGTCGATCATCGTGCACTTGGCGTAGATGCTCTCGGATGCCGGGTTCTGCAGTTCGACCCTGGCCGCGTAGGCGTTGTGCGCCGCGCCCTCCCAGTTGCCCGTGCTCGGCAGTGCCGAGAGGACGACGGTCGACGTGGCGACGGTCGCCGGCGTGCCCACGTCCTGCACCCAGCTCATACCGGCCTGGCGCAGCGTGGTCGGGCTGCCGACGTAGGCGAAGATCTCGGCGGTCCGCTGGATCGCCTCGTTGACCTTCTCGAACATGCGCTGGATCAGCTGGTTGATCCGGTCGATCAGGTCGCCGATGAGCGGGATGTGGCCCGCGAGCTCCAACAGGCCGTTGATGATGCCGATGACCGAGTCCGCGCCGTCGACGAACTCCTCGAACTTCGAGCGGGAGCGCTCGACGTCGCCGGCGTTGTCTCGGCCGCCGTGACTTCCGGACGAGCCGCCGTGGCTGCCGGACGAGCCGGGCGACGAGTTGCCGCTGGGTCCGTCGGGACGCGGGCGAGGCGGGGACGGAGGAGAGGGGAATCTACCCATGATGTCGTCTTCTTCCAGTCGTGAGTTCGGGGATCAGCTGTTCAGCCGGGTCTGCCAGGACGGTGTCGGTGTCTGCTGGGTGGGAAGCGGGTCGGTCCGGAATTCGCCGGCGTCGAACTCCCGGAGAACCGCGGGCTCGCCGTCGATCACGGGAGCCGTGGCATCGCCGTTGTCTTCGACGGCCGGATCCTCGACGCTGTCATCCGCAGGAACCTCGGTCTCACCGGTGGGAGCGTCGCCGCCCGTGCCGTCGCCGGTCGCACCATCGGTACCACCCGCTCCGTCAGTGACCGCACCGTCGGTTCCGTCGACGTCGCCGTCTGCGGTCGGGGTCGAACCGGTGCCATCGGCCTCCGAGCCGATCTCGGTCGAGATCTCGGAGTCACCGGGTGAGAACGTTCCCCCGGAGTCTGTGCCTGCGGCTTCGTCGCGGAGCTCCGCTGCCTTGTCGCGCAGGTCAGCTGCCTTGTCGCGTAGCTCGGCAGCATCCTCGCGAGCGTCGGTCATCTCTTCCATGGCCTCGTCGCGGCTCTCCTCGAGCCTCTCGATCTGCTCGCGGATCTCCGCCGCCTCCGCACGCTGAGCGGCTGCGTCGGCACGGACGGCCGCCGAGTCCGCACGGCTCTGGAGGGCTCCGGCCGAGTCGCCGGCCTGCTCCTGCTGCGTCGCCTTCAGATCGAGCTCGGTCGCCCGACGCTCTCCGTCCGTGGCGCTGCGATCGAGTTCTGCGGCCTGGTCCTCGAGCGTGTCGATCTGCTGATCCAGCGCCTCGACCTGCTCCTGCGCCTTCTCGGCGTGCTGGTCGGCCTGGTCTGCCTGCCGGTCGAGCGCATCCGCACGATCGTCGAGTTTGTCGGCCTTGGCATCGGCCTCTGCGCGCGCCTCGTCATCGCCGGTCTCGCCGTCGGTGTCGCCGTCGACGCGAGGGTCGTCGACCTGAGGGGTCTCGCCGCCGCCACCGCCGACGCTTCCGCCGCCACCGGTCCCGCCGCCCGAGCCACCGCCCGAGCCGCCGCCGTTTCCGCCACCGACTCCACCGCTGTCGCCGTTGGTCGTCGGCACCTCGGTGTCGTCGTTCCGCGTCTGGTTCTCCGCCTCGTTCGCCTCGTTCTCGTCGTAGGCGTCGGCCGTCAGTCGGAGCGAGTCCGCGAAACCGGTCAAGGCGTCGGGCGCCGTGCCGAGAAGCTGGACCATCGTCGCCTGGAACGTGTTGTACGCCGCCGAGGCCTGGCCGCCGATGAACGAGAAGGCGGATGCCGGAATGGTGAGGCCCTGCGCGGCAGACGTGATCGCGCCGTACGAGCTCGCCGCCGCATCGAAGCTGCTCGCGTCCTTGCGCAGGAACTCCGTCTTGACGTCGACTTCGCCCTCGCCGCCGAACGACGATGCTCCGGGCTGTGGGGGCGGCGTCGGAAGGACGGATTCGCCAGGGGTGTCGGGCAGGGGCGCGACGTTCGTCGGCTGGATGCCGCCGCCCGAGGTCACCCCTCCCCCGCCGCCACCGAAGATGTTGTTGCCGGCGCTCACGATCTCATCGATCGGGGTGGCCGCGTCGAGCACGTTGCCGAAGGCTCCCAGCACGTCGCCGTCGGCCACGTTCTGACCGAAGTCGACGATCTCGTCGATCGGGTTGACGGCGTCGACAAAGTCGCCCGCTGCGTCCAAAAGTCCCATTGTCGTCTCCCTGACTCAGCGGATCGCGCCCATGCGGCGCATCAGTTCCTGGGGGTTGTGCGCGAGCTGCATGAGCTGCTCGATCGCGGGGAACCCCTCGTACTTGTTCTCGCGCTCACGAGCGGACATCGCCATGACGTTGTTCAGCGCACGCACGACCTCCTTCTCGATCACCTCGTCGTTCGTGTTGCGCACCCAGCGCTCGTCGACCTTGACCGCGGTGATCGTGTCGCCTTCGCGGGTGACCGTGATCGTCTTCGCGGCGTTGACGCCGTCGCGCTCCTGACGTGCCCGCTGCGCGTGGTGCGCCAGGAAGTCCTGCTGCTGAGCATCCGCCGCCGCGTACATGTCGCGCAGCTGCTCCCGCGCGTCGATCCCCCATGACGCGCTCGGGTCGCCGAGCTGCACCGGTGCGGGTTCGGGCAGCGGCTCGGCCTCGCCCGGGTCCTCGGTCTCGGAATAGGCCTTCATCCACTGCCCCGCCCGCTGGGCGATCGCATCCTGGTAGCAGGTGCTGATGGCGAGTCCGAGTGCCTCCTCGCCGATCGTGTCGCGCCAGTCCTCGTCGAGTTCGAGGGACTGCACCGAGCCGTTCGCCGTGAGGGTGAGCGTCACGGCGCCGGCCTCGTCCGTGACCGTCACCGGGGTCAGCTGCTCCGTCGCCGTGGCGAGCGAGCGCAGCTCCTGCTGCAGTTCACCGGCCGTCTGGCGCAGTTCCGCCATCAGGCGATTGGCATCCGCCATATCCATGCTGACCATGCGCTCCTCTTCCGTAGATCTTTGACCTCATCCTACGAAGCGACGCCACCCGACCATAGGGGGAGAAGTCCCCATAGGCGTCGGACGACAGGCTCACGCCGCGGTGCTGCGGGCACGACCGCGGGCCACCAGCAGCATGATCGCCGAGATCGTCGCCGCGCCGCCGAGCGCCCACCCGACGATCGCGCGCGCGGGATCGAGCGGATCGGCATCGGGCTCGATCGAGATCGTCCGAGTGGCCTCGGGTTCGGGATCGCCCGCCGGATGCACCGGCGACGGCGGTCCGGGGAGCGTGCCGTCGTCGATCAGCGCGAGCGCCTCGGCCGGGCGCACCTCGCCCCATCCGACCGTGTCGGTCGGCTCGGCCGGTGCCACGCGGGTCGCTGACTGCACCAGCCGGAACGCCCACTGGTCGGGCGTCTCGTCGGGGTAGCGCGCGGCGACGAGAGCAGCGGCCCCAGAGATCACGGCCGTCGCGTAGCTCGACGACGCGGAGTCCCCGTTGAAGACGCAGTCGCCACCCGAGATGTAGGCCGAGGGCATGGCCTGCCCTGGTGCCACGATGTCGACGTGCTCGCCGACGTACGACGACTCAGGGTCCCAGGTGCCGTCCTTCAGCACCGCCGACACGGCGAGCGCACCGGCCAGCTCGCCGGGATAGAAGTGCTCGGGGTCGGGGCTGTTCGGGTTCGCGGTGTTGCGGTTTCCCGCGCTCGCTATCACCAGGGAGCCGCGCGCATACGCGTAGGCGACGGCTTCCGCGTAGAGGTCGGCGGACTGGTCGTCGGAGAGCGACACGTTGATGATCTGCGCTCCGTGGTCGGCGGCCCAGCGGATGCCGGCCGTCACCGACGCCGCCGACGGGGCGGCGATGTCGCGCGAGGACTGCCCGTCTTCCGGCGCGGCCTCGAACGCGCGGACGGGCATGATCTGCGCCTCGGGTGCGATGCCGACGACGCCGGATCCCTCGATCTGCCGTGCGGCGATGAGTCCCGCGATGGCCGTGCCGTGGCCGAAGAGATCGTCGTCGGCGGGAGCCGCGCCGTCGCCGAACGTGCTCGCCCCCGGCACGAGCGCACCGGCGAGATGCGCGTTGCCCGCCTCGACGCCGGAGTCGACGACGGCGACCGTCACACCCTGCCCACGACTGAGCGTCCACGCCTCCTCGAGGCCCAGTCGGTCGACGAGGTAGCTCGCGCCCGAGACGAGCACGCGCTCGCCCGGGGTGCACTGCTCGCCCGCATCGATGGAGGGCGTGGAAGACGACTGCGCGACCGTCGGCGTCGACGCCATCGCCACTGCCGGCGCAGTCAGCATCCCCGAGCCCAGGAGAGCGACGACGCCGATCGCCGCGCCCACCCTCCGCACGGTGCGCAGTCGCATCAGCCGCCCTGCCCCGACGCCGTCCGCTGTGCGATCGAGCGGCTGAGGGTAGGCCCCTGCTCGAGCAGCTGCGTCCAGGCGGCCGGAACGGTGACGGAGGTCTCGGTCGAGTATCCGAGCAGCGCGAGATCCTCGGCCGTCTCCACAGGGAAGAACACTCCGGACTCGGCGACGAAGCCGTAGGTCGCGCCCTCGCCGCTCGAGCGAGCCGTGATGGCCGCCCCCGCCCCAGGGGTGACCTTCGTGCCGAACTCGATGTCGTCGGGGGTGGTCGCGACCGACACCATGGGGCCGTCGGCACCCGGCGTCATCTGCAGGCAGGCGGTCTCGCCGCCCTCGCCCGGAGACGAGACCGTCTCCGGCCAGTCGGAGGGAAGAGCATCGGAGTTCACATCGACGAGATCGGTCGCCTCGGCCACCGTCATCACGACCGGCTCGATGCCCACGTAGGCCGTGAGCAGCTGCCGGGCGAACGGCGTGGCCGGAACCAGCCGGCCGTCGCCGTCGGCGATGTACTCGGCGACGACATCGCCGTTCGACTGCGTCTGCACGGCCTGACCCACGACGAGGCCTGCGGAATCGGCATCCTCTCCGAGCTCCGCACCGAGGTTCACCTCGAGGGGCGAGCCGGGGGTGACCAGGTTCAGCCACAGAGCGGAGACCGTCGGCACCGAGGCGATGTCGTCGATGCCCAGGAACACGCTCGCGACGACCGCGACGTTGTCGTCCGTCACGGCGTAGCGCTTCTCGCCCTCGATGAACCAGTAGTCGTCATCGTCGTCCTTCACGAGCGCGGCCTGGTCGTCGGCGCCGGTCGGGTCGTCGAGCAGTCGCGTCGAGATCTCGAGCGGACGATCGCTGGCGACGCAGCTGAGCCATGCACCTTCGTACTGCCGGTCGGGCGCGGGCAGATAGTCGGGCGCCCCGTCGATGCCCACCGGGGAGGGATCGCGGCTGATGCCGTCGAGCTTGCTGGCCGGCACCGACGTGATCTTCGCCGACCCCACGAGCAGTCGCGCGCTCGCGAGGTTCTTCACGGGATACAGCGTGCCGTCGAGGGCCACGTAGCGAGAGCCCTCGCCCTGCACGACGATGATCGCCCCCTCCTGCCAGTCCTTCGGGAGGCTGCCGGTGAAGGTGCCGATGAGCAACGAGACGATGACGGTCAGGATGCCGAGGGCGACGCTGACCACGACGCCCCGCAGAGGCTTGCCGGGGGCGAGCTCACGCCCGCCGGGCGCACCGCTGACGAACGCTCGCTGGAGACGACGACGATTGAAGGCCTGCGCCTGCAGCAGCTCGGATTTGGATGCCATGGATCAGAACCAGCCCCCGGCGATGATGGCGAGGGGAAGCAGCAGCGCGATCGTGCCCCACTCGGCGAAGTCGGCGAAGCGGGTGAGACGGATGCGCGTCTTCGGGTTCAGCAGCACCACCACGATGATGCACACGGCGATCGCGGCCAGCCCGATCACCAGGCCCCCGATCCAGTCGGGGTGGCTGAGGATCGCCGTGGTCACACCGAGCGCGACACCGGCGAGGACGCCGGACGAGACCGCCACGATGTCGAAGCGCGAGTACACCTGGCGTGTTCCGAGGAACATCCCGATGAAGGTCACCGCGACGAGCAGCAGACCCCAGAAGCCCGAGGCGACGACGGGCGCGGTCGCGACGAGCACGATCACGCACAGCGAGATGCGCAGCGAGACCTGATAGCGGTGGGCGCGCGCGTAGAGCCTCGCGACCTCCTCCGGCGAGATGTGCGAAGGGGCGTCGTAGACCTCCGACTCGTCGCGCGCCGACACGACGCGCAGCGGGACCGAGGCGAGAGCGACCCACGGAGCGCCGAGACCCGCGATGCCGGCGATCGCCATCGCGGCGGCGAGAGTGGCGGAGACGGGGGCTCCGAACCACGCGACGACGGCGCCGATGACGAGCAGCATGCCGCCCACGGCGACGGGGATGAGACTGTATTCGCGTTGCCGCTTCAGCGCGAGCAGGGCGACGGTGCCGAACACCAGCATCGCTCCGCCGCCGATCACGAGCGCGAGACCCCAGGGGTCGGCATCGGGAAGAAGCGTGTAGCCGGCGGCACCCGCGTAGACCGACGACACGAGCGCGAGCGACATGGTCGCCTGCTGCGGGGCTGCGGTGCGATCCATCACGAGCGCGCAGATCAGGAGCACGATCGCCGCGGCGCCTGCTCCGGCTGCGGTGACGATCGTGCCGGAGTCGACCCAGGCCCAGACGGCGGGAACCAGGCCGAGCAGCAGCAGGACGGACGCGACGACGGTGGCCGTGGTGACCGAGTTCTGCGCCGACCACGACGGCGCGTTCGTCTCGACGGCATCCGCCACCGCCTCGACCAGGTCGTCGTAGCGCTTGGCGAGCGCGGCCGCGGTGCCCTGCTCGAGCACGAGGAAGTCGCCGTCCTGCACGCCCTGCGAGGCGAGGGTGCGGTCAGCGTCGAGAGCCGTGCCGTCGGCGTGGACGAGGCGGAAGCCCGCCGAGGCCGATGCGCCGTCGAGCATGCGCAGGCGGCGGGTCAGCGAGGGAAGAACCTCGGCGACCGGGACTCCCCCTGGTACGCCGACATCGATCCTCTCGGATTCCCACTGCACCGAGAGGCGCACGAGCTGCGATGAAGCGACAGCCGTCGACTGGGGCGACATCAGATCCTGCTTTCGTCAGACACGCGGATTCACCCTATCGCGCGTGTGGTCGGTGTGCGGCGAGGCGGCGTCCCGCCGCTCACGACTCTTCGTCGTCTTCGAGGTCGTCGATCGGCGCGTCGAGCAGCGCGAGGTCGTCGCGAGTGACCAGGCGACTCGAGACCGCGTATTCGACCAGGCGCGCCTTGCGGTTCATCGCCAGCTTGCCCTGCCCCCCGCGCATCCCCTGCAGTCCGATGCGATCGAACTTGTCGCACACGTTGTCGAGCTTGCGGTTGAACTGCGTGCTCGTCCAGCCGAGACGCGCGGCGGCCTGCGCCGAACTGGGGATCTCGCTGACCCCGGTGCCGTCGCGCTTCAGCGCCGGCTCGGCGAGTGCGAGGATCAGCATCCTCTGACGCGCGGTCAGCGGCACGTGCCCGATCGTCGACGCCCCGTCCTCTGCGCCGTCTCGGGGGTCGAGGTGGAAGGCGGGACCCTTCGAGTGGATCGTGAGCTCGTAGGTCACCGGCCCCGCGGTGAACACGACGGTGGTCTGCTCGAACACCACGGGCAGCCGGGCACCGGGCGCCAACCAGGCGTTGACGCCGCCCGTCGAGTCCGTCACGGTCGCCGTCAGACGGGACCCCACGTTCGACAGCCACCACAGACCGTCCTTGTCGGCGATCTCGAGGAAGTGGCGGTGCAGGAACAGGTTGTCGTCGAGTTCGAGGTCACCCTGCCGCCCGACGTAGAACGGCTTCCCCGGTTTCAACTCGAAGTACTCCCCGGCGAATTCGACGGTCATCTCCATCAGCCCACACACCCCCTGGTCGGCTCGGGCGAAGATCGCCCGTCAGCCCGTTTGATGAGCACCTCGATGCAGGTGCGCCCCGAACGGTCCCCCTCCAAGGTGACGTCGGTCTGTTCAACGATATTCGCTTCCTGCGGTCCGTCCAGCGTCACTTCGTACCAGATGTACGAATCACCGGTTTCCGGATCGGGATTCGTCCAGGTGAACGACACCACTCCGGCGGTGTTCGTGCCTGTGACGTCCTCTGCAGGCGGCACCGGGCCGGAGACCAGCGGGTCCTGCGGTTCCGGCGCCTGCGCGGTCTGCTCGGGGGCCGGCACGAGCGAACCGGCGAGACTGCTGACGAGCACGATCCCCGCGACGACGGATGCCACCGCGACGACGCCGAGGAGCCAGCCCCACCAGGGCATTCCGGCGCGGCGCGCGGGTGACGGCACTTCTTCCGCGTGGGCGGCTGCCGCGTACTGCGGAAAGGCGGGACCCGGGGCGCCGTACGCGGAAGCCGTGCCGTATGCCGGTGGAGTGCCGTACGACGGAGGGCTCTGCGGTTGCGCCGGCCGCGGCGCATCGGGGGTCACGACGGTCGGACCGCGCAGCGCCGTGACGTCGTCATCATACGGCGGCTGCACCGGCGGAGCGTCGGAGCGCGGCGGCGGGGTCGGCATGCGGCGCTGCGTCGCCGCGAGCGCATCCGATGCGGGCGGGCGGTCGAACCGCGGCACCTCGACCGGGCCCACCGGGTGCTTGCGCTCTGTCGTCGCCGACGGGCGCGTCGTCGTCGGGCTCTCGGGACTGATCGAGTGCACGTCGCGCACCCGTGTCAATCCGTCGCCGTCGTCGCCCTGGATCTCATCGAGCGGATGCTCGTCGACGATGTCGATCGTCGTCACCGAGTGCGAGAGCTCGATCTGCACCTTCTGCAGCGCGCGCGCGAAGGCGACGGCGCTGGGGTACCGGTCGTCAGGATTCTTCGCCATCGCGCGCTCGAGCACCCGCTGCAGGCTCTGCGGCGAGTCGGGCCGGCCGAGCTGCGGCACCGCCGCACGCTCGATCCGTTCGATCAGGTCCGCTCCGCTGTTGCGCTCGCCGGGACGCTCGAACGGCGAACGCCCAGCGAGCAGAGTGAACATCGTTGCCCCGAGAGCCCAGACATCGGTGCGTGGACCGCTCTGCGGAGGGTCGGCGAACGACTCGGGCGGCGACCACGGGATCGACATCCCCGACGACTCGGTGGCCGCGGCCGTGGTCGACGCGATACCGAAGTCCGTGAGCGCCGGACGGTTGTACTCGGTGACGAGGATGTTGGCCGGCTTGATGTCGCGGTGCAGAACTCCAGCGCGATGCGCGGTCTCGACGGCGCCGGCGACCTGGATGCCCACGCGCAGCGTCTCCGCGACCGAGAACTGCTCGCGCCGGGAACGCACCTGGAGGTTCGGCCGGGGGCAGTACTCCATGACCAGGTACGGTCTGCCGTCACCGGCGACCCCCGCCTGATAGATCGTGACGATCGCCGGGTGCGTCGACAGCATCGCCATGACGTTCGCCTCATCGGTGAACTCCTGCGCCGCGCCGGTCTCGAGACGGTCGGCCAGCAGGACCTTGACCGCCACGCGACGGCGCGGCATCTGCTGCTCGTAGAGGAAGACGTCGGCGAAGCCACCGGTGCCGAGGTGCTCCACGTAGCTGAACCCGGGCAGCTGCGGCGGCGGCGACGGCCGGCGGCTCACGGGATGTCCTCGAAGAGGACCGTCACCCCGTCTCCCAGGTCGATCACATCGCCGGACAGCACGAGAGTGTGCTCGCCCGGGTGCAACCGCACCGGCTCGGCTCCCGGCCGCAACAGCGTCGAGCCGTTCGTCGTGCGCATGTCGATCACGACGACCGTGCCCGCATCCGGTCGGATCTCGAGGTGATTGCGCGAGATGTCCTGCTGAGGGCTGTCGACCGCGACGAGATGAGGAAGGTCGTCTCCGCTCGCCCTGGTCGAGCGCGGTCGACGGCCGATGATGACGGCGCGGTCGAGCTCGACGACCTGCCCGGAGGACACCCGGATGCGCCCGTGCCCCGCGGGAACCGCAGTGAGCACCTGCGTGGCGACATCGTCGGAGGCGGACTGCCGACGACGGAGGTCGCCGAGCTCAGCCGTGGTGATCGTCGCTCCGTCATGATCGCCCATCGCGGGCGCGGAAGGCGGTGCCGGTGCCGGGGCGGAAGTCGGTGTCGGGCCGTCGGAGTCGCTGTGCAGCGTCTCCTCGAACAGCTGCTCGACCTCGTCGAAGTCGCTCTGCGGTGCGAAGCTCCGCTGCGGCGGCTCCCAGGTGTGCTCATCGAGACCGTTGTCGCCCGAGTCGGCGTCTTCGCCGGCCGAGATCGTCTCGTCGGAGAACGTGCCACCGGCGATCGTGTCGCCGACGACGGCGCCGACCGGGAGCGGAGGCGGCGACAGGAGGGGGGCGGCCGGCAGATCGGGGATCGCCGGCGGGCTCGGAATCGACTCGGCGGCGACAGGGCGCGAGGCCGGCGGCGACACGATGGTCTCCTCGGGGACGTCGAAGGACTCGTCCTCGGCAGGCTCGTCGGCTGCCGGCTCATCCGGCGCAGTCTGCTCAACCGGCTCAGCGGGCTCGACCGACTCATCCGGCTCGACCGACGCATCCGGCACCGAGGTCTCATCCGGCACCGAAGTCTCATCCGGCACCGAAGTCTCATCCGTCTCCGACGACCCCGAGGTCTCGATCGACTCCGACGACTCGCTCGGCTCGGACTCCGCGCCGTCGGGCTCCGTCGACTCGTCCGTCTCCTCAGCCGCCCCCTCTGATCCTGAGGGCTCCGACTCCGACTCCGACTCCGACTCCGACTCCGACTCCGACTCCGCGGCATCCGACGCAGGAACGGCCGCCGCCGACACCGGCACGCCTGCCGCCACCGCGGTGGCCGAGACGTCGGGCGTCCCATCGACGTGCGGCGACGACGGAACGCCGAAGAGCGCCAGTGCGGGCGCCGACCCTCCGGCGAGCGCCGCAGCGGACGCTCCGGACTCGACCTCGTCGATGCGGGGCGTCGATCCCAGCGCCGCGGTGATCGGGGCGTCATCGTCGGACTCGAGCTCCGCACTCGCGGCGGCCGCACGCACGATGCCGTTCTGCACCGGCAGCACGGCCGCGGCATCGGTCTCCTCCACCGTGATCTCGACGCGTGTCGCGTCGCTGACGAAGTGCTCGCTCCAGGTGGTCACCTCCGCGCCCGAGAGCTCGTAGGCGGCATCGGCTCCCGCGCTGACACGAGCCACGACTCCGCCCCTCAGCGCGATGCGCACCGCCGACCCCTCGACGACGGCTGCGGCGAACGGCGGCAGGGCGACGAACGATCCGCCCGCGGCCGTCGTGAGCACGTCCATGACGCTCGCGAGCGTCTTCTCGGCAGGGAGCCTCTCCCACAGCCGCGAGATCAGGTCGTTGTGCACGTCGGGCGGCAGCGCGACGAGGGCACCGGGAATCACGATCAGGTACCACTGCCCCGGTCGGTAGATCGTCTGCATGTCAGCGAACCCCTCCTGCTGCGCGCGGCAGCGTGTCGACGTCGATGTCGAAGTCATCGGACTCGAGTCCTGATCCCGGCCGGGAGGAGACTCGAACCGCGTCGACGATCACGACCGTGATGTTATCGTGCCCGCCCGACTGCAGCGCCTCGGCGATCAGAGCGTCGGCGGCCAGCTGCGGATCAGACACCCTGGCGAGGATCTCGCCGATCCGGCCGTCGTCGAGCTCCGAGGTGATGCCGTCGGAGCACACCATGATCCGATCCCCCTCCTCGGCGGGGAACAGCCAGTAGTCGGCATCCCCCGTGCTGCTGCCGCCGATCGCGCGGGTGATGATGTTGCGTCGACGATCGGTCGCGGCCTCGGCCGGGGTGAGCTCACCCGACTCGACGAGCTCCTGCACCACCGAGTGGTCGACACTGATCTGCTCGAGCTCGCCGTCGGCGAGGCGATAGGTGCGCGAGTCGCCGATGTTGACGGCCAGCCAGTAGCCCGTGCCGTCGACGGAGGCGACGACCACGCCGCTCAGAGTCGTGCCCGCTCTGCCGTTGCCGCTCGTCGAGAGATCCTCCACCCCCGCCCTCGCCCGGTCGAGTGCACCGCGGACTTCGCTGAGAGTCAGGGCGCTGCGTCCGGTGAACGCGGAGAACTCCTCGATGACCCTCGCGCTGGCGTGCTCTCCGGCCTCATGTCCGCCCATGCCGTCGGCGACGACGAAGACCGGCGCCTCGGCGAGGAGCGAGTCCTCGTTGAGCGCGCGACGCAATCCGACGTGCGTCGCCGACCCCGACGTGACGACCAGGGCCGACCTCATACGTAGCCGCCGATCGTGAGGATGCGATCTCCGATCTCGATCGCATCGCCGAGGCGCACCGGCACGCGCTGCCCTGGAGGACAGTCGATGCGCTCGCCGTCGCGCACGATGGTCATGCCGTTGGTCGAGTGCCGGTCGAGGACCCAGCCGCCCGATACCTCGGCCGCGGCCTCGAAGTGCGTCTTCGAGAGCGACAGCGTCTCATCGCGCACGGTGACGCGCTCCGCGCCGTCCTCGTGCGCCGGGTTGCGGCCGAAGAGGGTCCTGCGCGAGACGGTCACGCGACTGCCGTCGTCCCACGTGAACAGCAGACGATGCCCGGGGATGCTGATGCGGGTCGACTCGAGCTCGTCCTCGTGCTGATCGGGAGCGGATCGCGGCTGCACGATCGTCTCCTCGAAGAGGTCGACGGCGACCGGCCCGGAATCGACGGAGTCGTACGCCGCGGGGGCGGGAGGAGCCGACGCGGATGCGGCAGGAGCGACGCTCGGGACCGCGGCGCTCGCCGGTGCCGCGGCGCTCGCCGACGTCACACCGGGCACGAATGCGATCAGCGCGTCGGTTCCGGCCGCCGGTGCGGAGAAGGCCGGGGAGGCGGGTTGAGCGGCGGGCTGTGACGGCGGGGAACCTGCCGGCTCCGGCGCGGGCGATTGCGGCGGCAGCGACGGAACTGCGAACGCGGCGCCGTCGGACGGCACGGAGAAGGCCGACCCGTTGCCCGACGCCGACGGAGCCGATTCAGCGCCGGCTGACGGCTGCGGCTGGGCGGCGGGCGGTGCCGAGATCACCGGGGGTGCAGAGGGTGCGGTGGGGGCGGCGAAGGAAGACGTTCCACTCGGCTGCGGCGCGACGAAGCCCGACGGCGGAGCGGTGATACGAGAGGGAGGAGCGGCGAAACCGGACGGCGGCGCAGCGAAGCCCGACGGCGGCGCCGCGAAGTCCGGGCGAGGGACGACGAAGCCCGGGTGCCCCTGTCCGGCATCGGGCGCAGTCGGCGACCCCGTGGTCGGATACCCGGGAGGAGCCGAGACGGTCGCAGCGTACCCGCCGGCCAGGGGAGACGGAGGCAGCAGGGGCACGGGCGGCATCCCGACGGGCGCGGCCTGCGGGGGCACCCCGATGCCTCTCCCCGGGGTCGCCGTGGTCTGCGACGCCCCGGTGCTCGGCTTCGCACGTCGGATCGGGGCAGCGGACTTCTTCGCGTCGAGCACGACGGCGTTCGCGACCTTGTCGTGCCAGCCCTGGAACCGGCCCGATCCGTCGAACAGAGGCGTGAAGTAGCCGACGACGATCGCCGCGGCCGCGCCGAACACGACGTTGCGCAGCAGCGCCCGTGCGAAGCCGAGCGGTTCCCCGTCCGACGCGGATGCGAGCCTGACACCCTGCGCGCGCATGCCGATCGAGCCACCGCGCGTCTGCATGATCGTGTAGACCACGAACCAGGCGAGCAGCACGAGCAGCAGCACGCCGTACGCGAGGGGCATCACGATGAGGAGCTCTTCGACGGGCCTCGGCATGAAGGCGATGACGGCGACGATCACGAACCCCACCGTGCCGATCGCGCCGGAGATCAGCGCGTCGATCAGGTAGGCGATGGCGCGCCTCGAGACCGGCGCGCTGCTGTCGATCGCGGGCTGGGTCATGATCTCTCGCTCTCGCGTGGGGAGGTGGACGACTTTCGAGTGGTGCTTCTGATCGTCTCAGATCGGCTGCGGCTGCGGCGGCGGGCGCTCGCGGCGTCCCTCAGCTCCGCGACGCGGGCGCCGACGGCCGTGCCGCCCAGCAGTGAGCGCAGACTCAGTCGTGCGCGCAGCCGCCGGAAGAAGCTCGCGTCCGTGCCGAGTCCGCCGACGATCTGATCGACCTCGGCCCAGAACGCGTCGACGTCCTCCGGCGTGGGATCGTCGGGGCCGAAGATCACGGCATCCGCACGTTCGGCGAGGCGTGCCGCCCGCGGCAGCTCGAGCGTCGCGGCGAGCGATACACCCTCTTCGATCCGAGTGCCGCCCGCATCGAGACGCGCGCCGTAGTCGACGGCGCGATCGGTGACCTCGTCCCAGCCGCCGCTGATGCGGTCGGTGGGCTCGGCGGCATTGCGGCGCGCCCGACGGGTCGCCGCCTTCCAGGCACCGACGACGATGAAGGGCGCGGCGAAGACGAGCAGGATCGCGAGCACGATGCCGCCGACGGCGAGGATCACACCGATGAGTCCGAGCACGTCGAAGGTCTCCTCCTCGCCCTTGCGGTCGTCGGGCAGGGTCGGCGGCAGGTCGACCGGCTCCTGGGGCGGGGGCGGCGGCTGCAGCACCTGCGGCTTGGGGTCGGCCCTGGGCTTGGTGTTCTGGTCGTTGGGGACCTTGTCCTCGGGGGGCGTGGGGTCGAAGGTCATCCAGCCGATGCCGGCGAAGTTGACCTCGACCCACGCGTGCACGTCGTCGCCGGTGGCTTCGAACGTGGCGTCGCCCTCGCCCTCCTCGTCGGGGTAGTACCCCATGACGACGCGGGCGGGGATGTCGACCTCGCGCGCGAGCAGGGCCATCGCGACCGCGTACTGCTCGTCGTCGCCGATCATCTGGTCGCCGCCGACGAGCGTCGAGATGCGCTCGGCCGTGTGACCGGCCCGCGAGAGCACCTGACCCTCGAGACCGTGGCTGAAGAATCCGCCCTCCGCCAGGAAGGTCTCGAGCGCTCGCACCTGCTCGATCGGCGTCTCGGCCCCCGCCACGGTCTCCGCCGCGAGCGAGGTGAGCTCCTCCGGCACGTTGCTCTGCGTCGGCAGCGGCACCTTTCCGAAGTCGACGTCCGCGAGCTGCTGGTCCTCGATCGCGGACGGCATGATCGTGTCGACGGTGTAGGTGTCGCCCGCACCGATCTTCGCGGTCACGACGGCCGTTCCCGTGGCCGGGTTGTAGAACGCCGTGCGCCGCAGCTCGTCGGCCCTGTCACCGGTGAACTCGATGTCCGACACCGCGCCGGCATCCGGCAGCCAGACGCCGGAGTACTCGCCGATCTCGATCTTCAGGGTCACCGGGAGGCCCTCCGCATCCGGTGACATGTTCGAGCGCAGCGGAGTGAAGGCGCTCGACGAATCGGGCCCGCCGTCGGTGACGTTGTAGACCATGCCGTCGAACTGATCCATGACGCCGATGCGGATGCGGCCGTCCTTGGGCAGCCCCTGCACCGTGAACAGCGTCTCTGCGGCCTCGTCGCGCACGTTCTTGCGGAACGCCTGCAGCGGGCTGGGATAGTCGCGCACGTCGAAAGGCGGGATGACGACGTCACGGAACACGTGACGAGGCTGCGCCGGTTGCGCCACCGCGCTCGTCGCGACCCCGGCGCCTCCGGCGATCGCGAGCACCGCCGCCCCGGCGAGCAGCCGACGCATCCTCATCCGGGCGGCGCGCGCGGGGTTGATCTCGCTCACCGACACCGCGGCGTTGTGCGGGTCCCACAGCTGGCGCAGTGCGAGCCAGGCGATCGCGAGCACCGCGAACACGAGGCCCTGAGCGAGGGGGAACGCCGGCTCCGGCGTTCCGAGGAGGATCGCGAGCATCAGCATCGTCCCGACGGGCAGCAGCGCCCAGGCCACGGTCTTCAGCCGCAGGGCGAGGGATGCGGTGAGCACCGTCCCGACCAGGCTGAGCAGGAAGGGCACGATCAGGTGTCCGTCCGAGGCGTCCACCGGGGCGACCGTCGTGAGCATCTGCTTCCACGACGTCACGGTGCCCAACGCGAGTCGGTACCAGGTGTCGAGCGTCGGGATCACGCCGAAGAGTGCCGTGTGCGGCAGTGCGAGAGCGCCTCCGAGCAGGAAGTACACCGCGATCGTCGCCCCGGCCGTGATGAGCATGCCCCAGCCGCGCCACGCGCACACGGCCGCGATCGCGAGCCCGAGCAGGATCCCTCCGATCGCGGCGGGCAGATAGCTGCCACCCGCGAAGGTCGGCCAGAACCCGGCGAGCGCGACGGCTCCGAGCACGGCGGTCGCCGCGAGGTCGAGGATCCAGCGCCGCAGCGGCAGCGCGACGGCGGCACTCATGCGAGCACCCGCTGAAGGGCGAGCGGCACCTGCTCGAGTGCGCCGACGGTCACGACGTCGGCCTCGCCGATGCGCCGCAGCGAGGGTGCGGTGGCGGAGCGATCGCTGACCACGGCGAGAACGCGTGCGCCGAACGGCAGTCGCGCGCACGCCGAGCGCAGATCCTCGCCGCGCACCTTCGATCCGCACACCAGCACCACGATGCTGGCGCGCGGCATGTTGCGGGCGATGACCGCCGAGAGCGCGTCGATCCCCCCGTGGCGGGGGCGTGAGTGGGTGACGGCCGCGAGGGAGTCGAGCAGCTGCTTGCCCGATGCCGCTGCGAGGTCACGGCCCTGGACGCGCACCTCGACACGCTGCGAGTCGCGGATCGCCCGGAGCCCGATCGAGCCCGCGGCCGAGATCGCCAACTCGAACTCGTCGTCGTCGGCGTAATCGGATGCCGCGCGGGACAGCGCGATCACGAAGTGCGAGCGCCGCGTCTCCTCGTACTGCCGCATCATCAGCGTGCCGGTGCGCGCGGTCGATCGCCAGTGCACGTGTCGCAGATCGTCGCCCGGCTGGTACTCGACCAGGGCATGGAACGAGACGTCGTCGCGGGAGAGGTCCGCCGCCGGCAGGCCCTCGAGGTCGCGCAGGAAGCCGAGGGACTGTCCGTCGAACAGGATGGTCCGGGGATGCACGTACAGGTCGACGGGGTCGTCGCGGCGATGCGCGCGCTCGAAGAGACCGAGGGGGTCTCCGCGGACCACGCTCACCGGTCCGACCTTCACGACGCCGCGGCGCTGCGTGGGGATGGCGAAGAGCTCTTCGGCCTCCTCCCCCGGCGCGAGCCGCTGGATGCCGAACTCGCCGCGCCCCGCCCCCACCGGCAGCACGACACGGGAGGGCAGGATCGCCCTGGTGCCGCGGTTGGCCAGAGTGAGACCGCCGATCGCCCGCTCGCCGACGACGACCCTGGTGCGGGCGAGGTCGAGTGCGACGTCGTACGCGGTGCGACCGATGAGGAACAGCGCGCACAGCGCGACGGTGATGGCGATGACGGCCGCGGCGATCGTGAACTCCGCCCAGCCGGCCGACTGCCCGAGGATCCAGAGGCCGATCGCCAGCGCCATGAGCACCCAGGCGAGCGGCCGGATCGCGTCGGTGACCCTCCGCAGGCGCGCGAGCAGGCGCGCGCCGACGACCGCCACGACGTCGCGCCATCGCGCGTCTCCCGTGGTCGGTGCGGGCGCCCGATCGAGGGCCTCGGTGGTCATCCCCGCTGTCCTATCTGGCCTGCGGAGCGGCGATGCGGTCGAGCACGCGGGCGACCACGGTCTCGCTGCTCGTTCCCGAGAACTCCGCCTCGGCGTCGAGCAGCAGCCGGTGCTGCCACACGGGGCGCGCGAGCGCCTTGACGTCGTCCGGCAGCACGTAGTGGCGTCCCTGCGACGATGCCCACACCTTGGCGATGCGCACCATGGCGAGAGCTCCTCGCACCGAGACCCCGAGACGGGTCGCGGGATCGGTTCTCGTCGCCTCTGCGAGCTCCGCGATGTAGCGGAGTACAGCGGGCTCGACGTGCACGGTCGAGGCGAGATCAGCCATGTCGGCGACCGCACCGGTGGTGATGACCGGCGTGAGGGCAGCCGACGGGTTGCGCTGGGCGGCACCCGCGAGGATGCTCTCGGTTACCGCGAGGTCGGGGTAGCCGATCGACGACTTGATCAGGAATCGGTCGAGCTGCGCCTCGGGCAGCTTGTAAGTTCCCGCCTGCTCGATCGGGTTCTGCGTCGCGATCACGAGGAACGGCCGACCGGTCTCGTGGGCCGCGCCGTCGACGGTGACACGCGACTCCTCCATGACCTCGAGCAGTGCCGACTGCGTCTTCGGCGAGGCGCGGTTGATCTCGTCGGCGAGCACGATGGACGCGAAGATCGGACCGCGGTGGAACTCGAACTTGTGGTTCTGCTGGTCGTAGATCGTCACGCCGGTCACGTCGGACGGCAGCAGGTCGGGTGTGAACTGGATGCGCGAGCTCGTGCCCTGAACGGTGGCGGCGAGCGCCTTGGCGAGACTCGTCTTGCCGGTGCCGGGGGCGTCTTCGAGCAGCACGTGGCCTTCGGCGAGCATGGCCGCCAGCACGAGCGAGACGATCTCGCGCTTGCCCTGCACCGCTCGGTCGACGTTGTCGACCAGACGGGTGAAGGTGCCGTGGAACCACGAGGCCTGTTCGGGGGTCATTGTCATGCGCGGGGGCTTCCTGTGTCTCGTAGGTGCTGCAGGTGCTGCGGGGGTCAGTACCAGGTCAAGGCGTTCGCATGTCTGCCCAGCTCGACGATGTAGACGCGGATCGTGTTGCCCGGGTAGCCGTAGTAGCAGTTGAGGTCGACGCTGCCGTTCGCCGGGACGTACTGCTTGGTGCCGCCGCCGAACCTGTTGCCGTCATCGCACTGCAGGGAGTAGTTTCCGGGGTTCTTGAAGTTCTCGACCGTGAGCCGCACCTTCGCGCACGACGAGCTGTTGCAGCTGGGCCAGGAGCCGGATGCACCCTTCTCGGTGCGCAGCACCTCGGCGGGCGGGTCGCTCGTGCGTGCCGCGTCCGATGCCTGTGGCGACCACTGGCCGGCGGCGTCCTGCGCCCTGACCGCGATGCCGTGGTTCTGCTGGTACCCGTCGCCGACCGTGCGCGAGCCAGAGATGGCGACGTTCTGCCAGGGAAGGTTGTCGACGCTGATCTGCACGAGCGTGATGTCGCGCCCGTTCCCCGATCGCGACGCATCCCACGTGAGCTGCACCTGCGTGCCGAGGTTCTTGGCACTCGCCTTGGGCGCCGATGGCGGGCCGAAGGGAACCGCGGATGCCGCGTTCGACACCGCTCCCGCATACGTCGAGCCGTCGACCGAGGCGACCGCTCGCACTTCGACGCTGTAGTTCGTTCCGTTGGCGAGGCCAGAGATGCGGGTTCCCGAGAGCGCCTGCCACCCGCCGCCGTTGAGGCGGTACTGGTGCGAGATCTCGTTGGCTCTGGCACCGTTGCGCGAGCCGGGCGTGTAGGCGATGTCGATGAACCGGTCGCCGGGGGTCGCGGTGAGACCCGTCGGGGCGCCCGGCGCCGTGACACCACGACGCGGCGCGGACGACGCGCTGTACTCGCCCCAGCCCGCCTTGTTGTGCGCGCGGATGCGGTAGGTGTACGCCGACTCCGACGTCGGCACGGTCACGGCCTGACTGGTCGCTCCGGCTCCGGGGGTGATCGTGCGCACGAGCGCCGACCCCTCGTACACCTCGAGCTGGTAACTGTCGATCGCGTCGCCGTTGTTGTTCGGAGCCGCCCAGTTCACCTGCATCTGCGCCTGGTTGCCGACCGGGGTGAGCTCCTGCGTGGTCGGCGCCGCGGCCGCGAGCGGAGGACCTGCGGGGATCTCGGATGCCGACCAGTTGCTCCAGCTCGACGGCTCTGGCGCCTTGTTGTGGGCCTGCACCCGCACCTGGTAGTTCGAGCCGTTCTCGAGGCCGTCCCAGACGATCGAGTTGCCGGTGACCTGCTTCTGCGTGATGCCGGACGGCGGAGCGGGCGAGATCTCGAGCGTGTAGCTCTCGACCGGGGATCCGGGGGTGGTCGGCGTCGTCCATGCCACCGCGAGCGACTTGTCGCCGAACGTCAGGCTCGGCGGGTTCGGGGTGTCCGGACGCGCGTCGGGGCGGGCGACCTGCGATGCGCCCGACTTCTCACCCTCGCCGACGCGGTTGGTCGCGGTGACCTGGAAGGTGTACTCGACGTTGTTGGTCAGGCCGTCGAGGGTGCAGGTCGTCGACTGGCACTCCTTGCGATAAGGGCTGCCCTGCACCGATGTCACCGTGTACTTCGTGATCTCTGCGCCGTTGTTCGACGGAGCGCCGTAGGAGATCACGACCGTGCGGTCCTGCACGCTCGTGACGGTCGGGGTGCCGGGTGCCGCCGGCACGCCCTGCACGGTCACGACGACCTGGCCGTTGACCTCGCGATCGGGGTCTTCGGTGGCGTCCTGGATGCGGTACCGCACCACGAGGGACCCGACGTAGTTCGCGCCGGGCGTGACCACGAGCCGGTCGCCGTCGAGCGACACGTCGCCGGTTCCGGACTCGACGACCTGCGAGACGATCTTCAGAGGCGTGTCGGGGAACGGGTTGAAGTCGTTCGCGAGCACCGGCACCGTCACCGGCTTGCCCTGGTCGGCCTCGGCGACCGTGTCGGTGTTGGCCGCCGGCATGGCCCTGGTCGAGGCGGAGACCACCACCGAGACCGTGCCCTCGACGGGCTCCGTCTCGCCGTCGGTCACTCGCAGCTCCAGCGTCAGCGCGGTTCCCTTCTGCGCGTTCGACGATGCCTCGACGAACAGCGTGCTCCCGTCGATGCGCGCGCTCACTCCCTTGGCGGCTCCGCCCGTGAGCGAGTACGTGTGCTCGTCCTCGGGATCGGGGTCGGTGGTGAGCGCGGCGAGGTCGAGCGTGCTCGCATCCTCTCCCGGCGCGACCTGCACCTCTCCGGTGACGAACGTCGGCTGCTGGTTGTCGGGAGGCAGCACCTCGATCGGGATCGTGAGGGTCGCGATCCGCCCCTCCGGATCGTCTGGCGCGGTGCCGTCGGTGACCTCGAAGGTCAGCGCGTCCTGCCCGAAGTACCCGGGTGCGGACGTGTAGACGAGGGTCGTCTCGTCGGTCACGAGATCGGCGCCGTCCGCGTGGATCGCGCTGACCTTGGCGTGCTCCGTGATGCGGGCGGTGCCGCCGCCGGCCACCACGACGTAGTCGGAGAGCGGCAGCGAGATCGTCTCGCCGCTCATCACCTCGACCGGCTTGGTGGAGTCCTTCAGTGCCGGTCGCAGACCCGAGATCGCCGGGACGAAGATGAACGCAGAGGCCTCGAGGCCGTCGAGGTCGGTGAGGGTGTAGCGGATGAGCTGCTGCTCCTCGGTGACGGTCACCTGCACTTTGCCGCCCTCGGCCACCTCGGCGCCGTCGCCGAGCTCGACCTCGAGCGACTCCGTCGTGCCGTCCGGATCCTCGTCGTTCTTGAGGATGTCGATCTGGGCCGTGAGCTCGCCCTCCTCGAGGTCCTCAGGGCGCACCCTGTCGTCGCGCGCCACCGGCGCCTGCAAGGGGACATCCTCATCGACCGTGATCGCGAGGACGGCGGATGCCGTGGCGCCGCGCGCATCGCGGATCGTGTACTGCAGGGAGGTCTCGAGCGCACGGTCCGGAGCCTGCACGAGCACGCGATCGCCGGAGACCCGAGCGGACAGGCCGTCGACGTCCGGCACCTCGAGCCCGTCGTTCTCCTCGTTGACAAGGGTGATCTCATCGCCCTCGGGGTCGGAGTCGTTCGCGAGCACCGGCACCGCGATCTCGCGTCCAGGGCGCACCACGACGGCATCCTTCACCGCGTACGGCGCCTGGTTGACCTGCTCCGGCGGCGCGATGCCGACCCGGATCGTCGCCTCTCCCTCGGTGCCGAGGCGATCGCGCACCCGGTACTTGAACGTGTCGACCCCCGCTGACCCCTCGAAGGCCTCGTAGCGGAAGTAGTTCGCTCCGGTCTCGGTGATCCGACCCTTGGCGGGGTTCGACGCGATGTCGAGAAGCTCGACCGAATCTCCGTCGGAGTCGATGCCGTCGAGGGGCACGGCGATGCTGACGATCGTGCCGGCGAGCGCCCGGGAGACGATGTCCTGAGGGCGCGGCGCGGCGTTCGTCTCCGCGTCGATCGGCATGATCTGGATCGTGACGAATCCGGCGGCCTTCTGCTCGTGCTCGTCGACCGCCTCGTAGGTCAGGTAGACCGTCTTGGGCTCGGGGCCCGCTCTGAATCGCACCGCGTCCTGCGAGACGAACGCCTCGCCGCTCTCCGGGTCGACGAAGGGCTCGATGAGCTCCGGTGCGACGTGCAGCACGTCGTCGTTCGGATGGGTGTCGTTCTCGAGCACCGGGATCGTCACCACGTCACCCGCCCGCACATAGGCGGTGTCGGGGTTGGCGACCGGCTGCAGGATCTCGTCGGGAGCGGGGATCGGGATGATCACGACCTCGCCCTGTGCCGACTTGGTGCCGTTGGAGATCGTGTACGTCGCCCGCACGGGTTCGGTGAGCGCGCCCTGATCCGTGATCCGAAGCGTCTCGTGGTTGATCACCGAGACGGAGACGCCCGAGCTCGGCTCGAGCGAGACGGACTGCACGACGAGGATGCCGCCGGCGGGGTCGGAGTCGTTGGCGAGGACGCCCACGAGCACGTCGCCGCCCGAGCGCAGCAGCGCGACGTCACGCACGGCGACCGGGGGCAGATCGCTCTCGGCGGCGTCGAGCACGTCGACACGCACCAGCCCCTCGCCGTTCTTGGGGCCGGCGGTCGCCAGGTACTGCACGTAGTAGGTGTTCGGGGTCGTCGCCGAGAACGTGAACGTCTTGTTGGTGAAGTCGGGAACCACAGTGGCGCCGGGCACCTGCTCGTCGACCCTGCCGAGGCGCAGCTGCTCACGGCCGGAGCTCGTGTCGTTGGCGAGCGGTGCGACCGTGACCTGCTCGCCGACGCGCGTGACCACGTGATCGGCGTTGGTCTTCGGGTCGGTGCTGCCCGGCGGACGCACGTCGAGCGTGATGGTCGTCGTGCCGATCTCACCGAACGCATCGGCGACCGTGACATCGACCGCCTTCTGGCCCTGCAGGCTCGCGGTCGCCTTGTAGGTGAGCTGACCGTCGGTGCTGAAGTCGACCTCGTCGCCGGGCGCGGCGATCACGGACTTCAGGTAGATGTCGTCGCCGTCGGGGTCGATCCAGTCGGGAAGGATGTTGTACGAGATCGTGCCGCCGCTCTCGACCGTGAGGCTGGTCTTGCGCTTGGGCGTCGGCGCGCCGTTCGTCTCCGGGTCGCGCACCGTGAGCGTCACGACCGCGGTGTCGCTGCCTCCACGTCCGTCGCTCGCCTCGTAGGTGAAGGTCGACGAGCCGGAGGCGTTCTCGTCGACGGCGATCTGCAGGGCACCGCCGTTCTGGATCGGCTGCACGGTGCCGATCGACGGCTGCGCGTCGACCAGCTCGGCGACGAGCACGTCGCCGTCGGTGTCGTTGTCGTTGTCGAGCACGGGCAGGAGCGTGGTCGCACCCGGGCGCACGCCGAAGGAGTCGTCTTCGGCAACCGGAGGCGTGTTCTCCTCCTTGCGGTCGGGGAGCGTCGTCTCGACCGTCTCCTCGGTGGTGTCGTCCTCGTTCTCGGTCTCGCCCTCGGGCGGAGTGAGGTCGTTCCAGTTGTCGACCTGCTGCAGGCTCTCGTCCGCGAGCCAGGCCGAGCCGTCGACGAGATCGTTGAGGATGATGACGTCGCGGTTGACGCGGAAGGTCAGAGACGTCGAATCCTCGGCGCCCTTGATCGTGTCGCTGACGTCGTTCGCATCTCCGGGGCACTCACGGATGAACTGCGCGGAGCCGGCCCACGCCCCGTAGAAGCATCCCCGCAGCGAGACGGGCGTCGCAGGGCTGCCCTCGACGCCCGTGTCGATGGAGACGGGCTCACCGCCGTCGAGGGGGACGGTCACGAGCGCAGCACGGGTGGCGAAGACCACCTGGTCGTTCGTCGCCGACGGTTGCTGGAGCACGGCGTCCTGCGCATTGGAGACCGGGGTGCGGAAACCTCCCGGCGTCGTGACCACCCCGGCTGCGGCATCGAGCACGATCGGCGTGCGACCCACCGCGGTGATGCTGGGGGCTTCGGCACTGTCGATCTCGCCGACGGACGCCGTCGACGGGTCGAGCGGCTGGCCCTCGTTGTCGACGGGGATGGTGACGACCTCGCCTCGCGACGAGGCGAGCCCGAACACGGTGCCGTCGTCGGCGACCGCGACATCTGCATCGTCGCCGAGCTCGACCGTGGGCTCCGCACCCTCGATCTTGAAGGCAGCGAGGCTCTTCACCGCCACGACCCAGAGATTGCCGGAGGAGGGGTCGAGGATCGCCGTGGTCTTGTTGCCGAGGGCGACCTTCGCGGACGCGGGGATAGCGGTCGAGTCGCCGAGAGCGACGCGAGCGGGATCGACGGCGGTCAGGGTGGCGGCGCTGCGGTCGACCACGAGGACGTTCTTCTCGTCCTGCAGGATGTCGTAGTCGTCGCTGGCGGTGCGCAGGCCCCCGTCGATGAGGGTGGATTCGTGGTTGAAGTGACCGACGAGGAGGTTCGACGACTTGGTCAGCCAGACGCCGCCGTCGTTGAGGTCGACCTGCGTCGTGGGGTTGCCCTCGTACGCGAAGGCCATGGTCGTGAGCGCTATCGCGCCGGCGGACAGCACGGCGGCGGACGCCAGCATCTTCGGCCGCGCTCGCATCCACGACAGCATTCTCATGCCGGCTCTCTCCCCCGCGCGCTCTCTCGTCCGTCCGTCCCGATCACCGGGCAGGGCAGCGCATCACATGAGTCTAACCGGCGGTCGCGTCAGCACCGATGGGCAGTTCTGCCCAGGTCGACGGCTGCTCTTCCCCCGTCGACGGCAGCACTACCCCGGCGTCAGAACGACCCCGGCGTCACCCGAAGACGACGAAAGCGAGCGTGACCAGACCGCAGACCGACACCGCACAGGCGCCCGCGACGGCCGCCAGGACCCAGACGCTCGTGCGTCGAGCCGCGCGCGAGACCGATGCCGCCTCCTCGTCGATCACCCGAGTGGGGGCGGCAGCGCCCTCCACCGCAGGCGGGCGCGAGGGCTGCAGCGGAGCAGGGCGCGGTTTGTAGATGGCGGGAAGCGGCTCGGGCGTCTCTGCTCGCCGAGCGGGTGCGGCGGGGATCGTCACGTCGAGGTCGTCGGCCTCGACCGTCGGCGAACGCAGCGCCGACGACGGCACCGCGCGGTCGACCACCATCGTGTGGTCCTCCGCGGGGTCTTCCGGGGGGTCTTCCCGGTCATTTCCACGCCCGCGCTGCACGACGACCGTATGGTCCTCCGGGTCATCCCCGCGCCCGCGCTGCACGACGACCGTATGGT
>CAUQIW010000019.1:0-37466 GCA_963518515.1 uncultured Microbacterium sp. | reverse complement strand
CCCCGCCGCGCCCGCCCCCGCCCCACCCGTTGGGCCGGTACCGCCCCGCCACACCCGGGTGTCCCCCCCGGGGGGCCCCCCCCCCCCCCGCCGGGGGGGGGGCGCCCCCCGCCCCCCCCACCCCGCCACCCCTGACTCGACGGAGAGATCATGACCGCACTCGCGACGCCACCCGCCGCCCAGGCACCCACCGCCGCGCCGGCTCCCCCGCGCGGACGCAAGGGGATCAGGAGCTCCTACCCGACGTGGTTCTACATCCCGTCCGGCGTGCTCTACATCGTCCTCTTCGCGATCCCCACGTTCGCCTCGTTCTACTTCAGTCTGACCCGGTGGTCGCTGTTCGACATCGAGTTCATCGGCTTCGACAACTACGTGCAGTTCTTCACCGAGCCCATGCTGATCCAGGGCTTTGTCAACACCTTCGTCTACGGGTTCGTGACCTCGGCCCTCAAGGTGGTTCTCGGACTCGGTCTCGCCCTCCTGCTGACCGGCTCGATCCTCGGCCGAGGATACCTGCGCTCGACCATCTTCTTCCCCGTGCTGGTGTCGACGGTCGGCATCGGCATCACCTTCAAAGTGCTGATGGACCCGTTCGACGGGCTCATCAACCAGACGCTCGAAGCCGTGGGCATCACCGGCCCCGGCTGGCTCACCGATCCCGCCTGGGCCCTCATGTCCGTGGCACTGGTGGATGTGTGGAAAGGCGTCGGCATCGCGACCCTCATCTTCATCGCCGGGCTCGTCGCCATCCCCCAGGAGTACTTCGAAGCCGCCAAGGTCGACGGGGCCAGCGCCTGGCAGCGATTCAGGAACATCACGCTGCCCCTCGTGCAGCCGGCGACCGCGACCGTGATCCTGCTGTCGCTGATCGGCGGACTGCGTTCATTCGAGCTGATCTGGGCCATGACCAAGGGCGGTCCCGGTTTCACCAGCGACGTGATCGCCTCGGTGATCTACAAGCAGTACCAGGCGGGGTTCTACGGCCTGTCCACGGCGGGCAACGTCGTGCTGTTCCTCGTGGTCACCGCGATCATCGTGCCCATCCAGTACATCCTCAACAAGAGGCAGGTCGAGCAATGACGCTCACACGCACCATCACCACGGCCGGCTCCTCGAAGGCGAGGATCGCCCGCGCAGACCGTCGACCGCTGACACCGCGGCTGTTCGTCACGCGCTATCTGATCGGGATCATCGCGATCCTCGCATCGATCGTGGTCTTCATCGTGCCGTTCGCCTTCATCTTCCTCACCGCGGTGAAGAATCCCCAGGAGGCCTCGCTCTTCGAGTTCTCGCTGCCCGCGCAGGGCTGGTTCCTGTGGGAGAACATCGTCACCGTGCTGCAGACCCGCGACTGGATGCTGGTCACCGCGTTCATCAACTCGACGGTGCTGACGGTGGCGAGCGTGGCGATCATGGTGGTGTTCGCGGCGATGGTCGGCTACATCCTGCAGCGCCGCAAGTCGCGCTGGAACCACGTGACCAACATCTTCGTGCTCGCGGGACTGATCGTGCCCCCGGCCGTCGTCCCGACGATCTGGGTGCTGCAGGGCATCGGGCTGTTCAAGACGATGCCGGGGATGATCCTCATCGAGGCGACCTTCGGGCTGAGCTTCTGCATCCTGCTCTTCCGCGCATTCATCTCGACGATCCCGCGCGAGCTCGACGAGGCTGCGGTGATCGACGGCGCCGGCCCCCTCCGGCTCTTCTTCAGGGTCGTCATGCCGCTGTTGAAGCCGGTCGCCATCACGGTGATCGTCGTGCAGTCCGTCGCGGTCTTCAACGACTTCACCGGACCGCTGTACTTCCTGCCCGGAGATGCCAACGCCACAGTGCAGCTGACGCTCTACAACTTCCAGAGCCAGTCGCTCAACCAGTGGAACCTGCTGTTCATGAACATCCTGCTGATCACCATCCCGCCGCTGGTGATGTACATCTTCTTCAACAGGCAGATCGTCGCCGGAATGACCAGCGGAGCCGTGAAGGGCTGAGCGCGTGTCAGTAGTACTCGGCCGGGACCGTGCCCCGCAGCCAGGCGAGCTCGTTGTCGCGGATGAACACCGACAGCGACTCGTCGCGGGTCTGGCCCCGGCCGAGCCACTGGTCGAGGCGCTCGATCAGTGCATATCCACTGGCCGTCCCCGGCTCGGCGATCACCCTGTCCCACGCCTCGACGAACCCCACGGGGCTCGGCACCTCTCGCACCAGCGCGTGGATGTACTTCGGCCCTGGCATCAGGCGGCACGCCGACGCGAGGGCCGCCCGCGCCGCGGCGAGGGCGAGGTGCACCGACGCGTGCTGCAGCAGGAACGGGTCGCCGTGCTCCTCGGCCTGCCGCAGGAAGTAGCCGCCGTGCAGGTGGGCCTGGGCGATGTGCGAGCGGATGCGCTCAGACCACACGTCGTCGCCCAGCACGCTGATCCTCTCGACGAGCCCTTCGATCTCAGGGTCGCGCGCGAAGACCACACGGGCACCCGAGAACGAGGCGCGGGTCGGGTCGTCGCCGCGGTCGACCGCCGCGCGCAGATAGTCGAGATCGGCGAGCTTGACGTCGATGTAGGAGCCGGGATAGTCGAGCCCCTCCCGATCGATCCACGCCCAACGGTCATCCGCCGCGGCTCGGGCGAAGGCCTCGGTCGTGACGACGAGGTAGACGTCGACATCGGAGTCCTCGCGTTCGGTCCCCCGGGCGATCGATCCGATCGACACCACTCCCAGAGTGTCGAGGTCCTGAGAGACCTGCTCGACATAGGCGTTCAACGCCCGGTTGTGATGCTCCACGTCCGCTCCTCCGCATCGTCGTCGACCGCTGGTTGGTGAAACGATACAACAGTCGCGCTCGGAGTTGACGGGCTCGCGCCCTCCCCCTACACTTGAAACGATTCACAAACATGACCCTGAGGAGTCGTCGACGATGACAACGCCCACACGAGTGTGCTTCCGGCTGCAGGTGCGGCCCGAGCTGCTCGACGAGTATCTCGAGAGGCATTCGCCCGTCTGGCCCGAGATGCTCACCGAGATCGCCGCGGCCGGACGCCGCAACTACTCGCTCTTCCTCGCGGAGGGCGGCACGCTGATCGGCTACTACGAGACCGACGACGACGCGGCGGGCCAGGACTACCTCGCCCGATCGCCGATCGCCGCTCGATGGGAGGCCGAGATGGGACGCTTCTTCGTCGATCTCGACGGGCGTCCCGACCAGGCCGCCACCCCCCTCACCGAGGTGTTCCACCTCGAAGACCAACTCGACGGCATCCCCGCAGAAAGTGACCACTCATGAGCATCCTCTCCACCGACGACCTCGCTGCCCTCGAGCAGCAGGGCATCGAACTCCCCAGCTGGGCGTTCGGCAACTCCGGAACGCGCTTCAAGGTGTTCGGCACGCCCGGCACCCCGCGCGACCCGTGGGAGAAGATCGCGGATGCCGCGCAGGTGAACAAGTACACCGCCCTCGCTCCGTCGGTAGCCCTCCACATCCCGTGGGACCTCGTCGACTCGTTCTCCGACCTGCGCACGCACGCCGAGGACCTCGGCGTCGAGATCGGCACGATCAACTCCAACACCTTCCAGGACGACGAGTACAAGTTCGGTGCGCTCACGCATGAGGATGCGGCGATCCGGAACAAGGCGATCGACCACCACCTGGCCTGCATCGACGTGATGGATGCCACGGGCAGCCGCGACCTGAAGATCTGGCTCGCAGAGGGATCCAACTACCCGGGACAGGCGGACCTGCGCGGCCGTCAGGACCGCCTGCAGGAGTCGCTGCAGAAGATCTACGCCCGGCTCGGCGACGACCAGCGCCTCGTGCTGGAGTACAAGTTCTTCGAGCCGGCGTTCTATCACACCGATGTCCCCGACTGGGGAACGTCGTACGCCCAGGTCTCCTCGCTCGGCGACAAGGCGATGGTGTGCCTCGACACGGGCCACCACGCCCCCGGCACCAACATCGAGTTCATCGTCATGCAGCTGCTGCGCCTCGGCAAGCTCGGCTCGTTCGACTTCAACTCGCGCTTCTATGCCGACGACGACCTGATCGTCGGCGCGGCCGACCCGTTCCAGCTCTTCCGCATCCTGTTCGAGGTCGTCCGCGGCGGCGGCCTCAACAACCCCGACGTGGCGTTCATGCTCGACCAGTGCCACAACGTCGAGGACAAGATCCCCGGCCAGATCCGCTCGGTGCTGAACGTGCAGGAGATGACGGCGCGCGCGTTGATCGTCGACCGCGACGCCCTGACCGCAGCGCAGAAGTCGGGCGATGTGCTCGCCGCCAACGCCGTGTTCATGGACGCGTTCTACACCGACGTCCGCCCGGCTCTCGCCGAGTGGCGCGAGTCGCGCGGACTCCCCGCCGACCCGATGGCGGCGTACGCCGAGTCGGGCTACCAGCAGAAGATCGCCGCCGACCGCGTCGGCGGCGTGCAGGCCGGCTGGGGCGCCTGACCGACTCCGTCCGTCGGGATGCGGGCTCCGCGCCCGCATCCCGACGCACACCCCTGAAGACCATGGACTGGAAGAGGGATGCTGTGACCGACCAGGTGCTCGAAGGCCCGCACGGCCCGCTGCGCGTCCGCGTCTACGCGCCCGCCGACCCCGCGGGCCCTGGCGTGGTCTGGGCGCACGGCGGCGGCTTCGCCGCCGGTGACCTCGACATGCCGGAGGCCGACTGGGTCGCGAGCCGGCTCGCCGACCGCGGCATCGTCGTGGTGTCGGTCGACTATGCGCTCGCGCCCCTGCCGAGCGCAGCGGCCGCGGCCGTCGGTGTGCCCGAACGCAAGGGTGCCCACTACCCGATCGCCTCGGAGGAGCTCGCCTTCGCCTTCCGCTGGGCCGTCGAGTCCGGCATCGCGGACGGCCCCTGGTCGATCGGCGGAGCGAGCGCGGGTGCCAACCTCGCCGCAGGAGCAGCCCTGCGACTCAGCCACGGCTCGGGCCCTGTCCCGATGCTCGCGGTACTCGCCTACCCGACCCTGCATGCCGTGCAGGGTCGACCGGATGCCGCTCTTCGCGCCGCCCTCGATGCGGATCCCGATGCCGACCGGTTCGGTCCGGCGCCGGTGCGGGCCATGTACGAGAACTACCTCGGGGGCCCGGTCGACGCCGCGGAGGTCTATGCCGTGCCGGGCACGGCCACCGTCGACGAGCTCGCGCGTTTTCCCTCGACGATCATGATCAACGGAGACGTCGACGAGCTGCGCGTGTCGGGCGAGGCCTTCGCCGTCACCCTGCGCGCGGCAGGCGTCGACGTCGATGTCTCGCTCGAGCCCGGCACTCGTCACGGCCACCTCAACAGACCCGAACTCCCGGCGGCGACGGCATCCGTCGACCGCTTCGCCCACAGCATCCTCGCCACGTCTCACGATCCCAAGGAACAGTCATGACGAACCCCACCGCCGCCGCCCTCATCGAGCGGTCGAACCGCCTGGGTGCAGACCCGAAGAACACCAACTACGCCGGCGGCAACACGTCGGCCAAGGGCACCGAGACCGATCCGGTCACCGGCCAGCCCGTCGAGCTGCTGTGGGTCAAGGGCTCAGGAGGCGACCTCGGCACGCTGAAGGAGCAGGGCCTCGCGGTGCTGCGCCTCGACCGCATGCGCGCGCTCGTCGACGTCTACCCCGGTCTCGACCGCGAGGATGAGATGGTCGCCGCGTTCGACTACTGCCTGCACGGCAAGGGCGGCGCGGCCCCCTCGATCGACACCGCGATGCACGGCCTCGTCGATGCCGCCCACGTCGACCACCTGCACCCCGATTCGGGCATCGCCATCGCGACCGCCGCCGACGGCGAGGCCCTCACTGCCGAGATCTTCGGCGACAGGGTCGTCTGGGTGCCGTGGCGTCGCCCCGGCTTCCAGCTCGGGCTCGACATCGCCGCGATCAAGGAGAAGAACCCGCAGGCGATCGGCTGCATCCTCGGCGGCCACGGCATCACCGCGTGGGGAGACACGTCGGAGGAGTCCGAGGCGAACTCGCTGTGGATCATCGACACCGCGGCCGCCTACATCGAGACGAACGGCAAGGCCGATCCCTTCGGCGGCGTGCGCGCCGGTTTCGAGGCCCTGCCTGAGGCCGGGCGTCGCGAGCGTGCGGCAGCCCTCGCCGGCACCATCCGCGGCATCGCCTCCACCGACAAGCCGATGGTCGGCCACTTCACCGACTCCGACGTCGTCCTCGACTTCCTCGCCTCCGACCGCGCCCCCGAGCTCGCCGCCCTCGGCACGAGCTGCCCCGACCACTTCCTGCGCACCAAGGTCAAGCCGCTGATCCTCGATCTGCCCGTCACGGCATCCGTCGATGAGCAGATCGCCCGTCTGCACGAGCTGCATGCCGAGTACCGCGCCGACTACCAGGCCTACTACGACGCATACGCTTCGGCCGACTCGCCCGCGATCCGCGGTGCCGACCCGCTCATCGTGCTCGTCCCGGGCGTCGGCATGTTCTCGTACGGCGCGAACAAGCAGACCGCCCGCGTCGCCGGCGAGTTCTACGTGAACGCGATCAACGTGATGCGCGGCGCCGAGGCGCTGTCGACCTACTCCCCCATCTCCGACGCCGAGAAGTTCGCGATCGAGTACTGGGCGCTCGAGGAGGCCAAGCTGCAGCGCATGCCGAAGCCGAAGTCGCACCAGGGCAGGATCGCGTTCGTGACGGGCGCCGCGTCGGGCATCGGCAAGGCCATCGCCACCCGCCTCGCCGCCGAGGGCGCGTGCGTCGTCATCGCCGATCTCGATCTCGAGAAAGCGCAGGCAGCAGCCGCCGAGCTCGGCGGCACCGACGTGGCGATCGGGGTCGCGGCCAACGTCGCAAACGCCGACGCGATCCAGGCCGCGCTGAACGACGCCGTGCTCGCGTTCGGCGGCGTCGACCTGGTCGTCAACAACGCCGGCCTCTCGCTGTCGAAGCCGCTGCTGGAGACCACCGAGAAGGACTGGGACCTGCAGCACGACGTCATGGCCAAGGGGTCGTTCCTCGTGTCGAAGGCCGCTGCTCGAGTGCTCATTGATCAGAAGCTCGGCGGCGACATCATCTACATCTCGTCGAAGAACTCGGTCTTCGCCGGCCCGAACAACATCGCCTACTCGGCGACGAAGGCCGACCAGGCGCACCAGGTGCGGCTGCTGGCCGTCGAGCTCGGCGAGTTCGGCATCCGCGTCAACGGCATCAACCCCGACGGCGTCGTGCGAGGCTCCGGCATCTTCGCCTCGGGCTGGGGCGCGAACCGCGCCGCGACCTACGGCGTCGCCGAAGAGGACCTCGGCCAGTTCTACGCCAACCGCACGATCCTCAAGCGCGAGGTCGTTCCCGAGAACGTCGCGGATGCCGTGTACGTGCTCACGGGGCCCGAGCTCAGCCGCACCACGGGCCTGCACATCCCGGTCGACTCCGGCGTCGCCGCCGCGTTCCTGCGATGACGATCGTTTCCCGTTCGTTGAGCGAGCAGCGAAGCAGCGAGACGAAACGCACCCTCTCTGCGAGCCTCGCATGACCGTGCGGTCCGTCGCCGCCGTCGACCTCGGAGCGACCAGCGGTCGCGTCATGATCGGGCGCATCGGCGACGGCAGGCTCGAGCTCGAGCTCGTGTCGCGGTTCCCGAACGGCCCCGTCGAGCGCGAGGACGGGCTGCACTGGGACTTCGGAGCTCTGTACGAGCACGTCGTCTCGGGGCTCGCCGAGGCCGTGCGGCGAGAGCCGGGCATCGAGAGCATCGGGATCGACTCGTGGGCCGTCGACTACGGACTCCTGAAGGACGGCGCGCTTCTCGCAGAGCCCTTCCACTATCGCGATCCCCGCAGCGAGCGCGGCGTCGACGAGGTGCACGCCGTCACGCCGTTCGCAGAGCTGTATCCACGCAACGGACTGCAGTTCCTGCCGTTCAACACGCTGTACCAGTTCCGAGTCGACGCCCGCCTCGGCGGGGCCGACACCGCTCTGCTGATCCCCGATCTCATCGCGTTCCTGCTCACCGGAACGGCGGTGGCCGAGCGCACCAACGCCTCGACCACGGGACTGCTCGGCGTCGAGTCGGGCGAGTGGGACACGGAACTGGCAGGGCGCCTCGGCATACCGTCGGGCATCCTGCCGAAACTCGTCGATCCCGGCGAGACGGTGGGCACGCTCCGCGCCGACCTGGCTCTGCGCATCGGCACGGAGCTTCCCGTGATCGCGGTCGGCTCGCACGACACGGCTTCCGCCGTCGTCGCCGCTCCCCTGTCTACTCCGCACTCCGCGTACATCTCGTGCGGCACCTGGGGTCTGGTCGGCGTCGAGCTGGCCGAGCCGGTGCTGACGGATGCCGCGCGCGAGGCGAACTTCACGCATGAGCTCGGCGTCGACGGGCGTTACCGATTCCTGCACAACGTCACGGGGCTCTGGCTGCTGAGCGAGACGGTGCGCGCGTGGGAGGCCCAGGACGGGTCGCCCATCGACCTGCCGGAGCTGCTCGCCGCGGCCTCCGCTGTGACGGCCGACGTGCCTGTGTTCGACGCCGACGATCCCTCGCTGAGCGCTCCGGGAGACATGCCCGCGCGCATCGCGGCGCTGCTGGGCGAGTCCGCGCCGACGTCGAGGCCCGCCTTCGCCCGGTCGATCGTCGAGTCGATCGCCACGGCCTTCGCCGACGCGGTGCAGATGGCAGCCGACCTGTCGGGGCGCGAACTCGACAGCATCCATCTGGTGGGAGGCGGGTCGCTGAACCGCCTGCTGTGCCAGGCGACGGCCGACCGCACCGGTCTGCCCGTGCTGGCGGGCCCCGTCGAGGCGACGGCCCTCGGCAACGTGCTCGTGCAGGCGCGGGCCCTCGGCGCCGCTCCGGCCACTCTCGAGGAGCTGCGAGCGCTCGTCGCCGCGACGCACGAACCGCAGCGCTACGACCCGCGCTGACTCCCGCTGAGCCGCGGCCCCTCCGGGATCGCCGCTGGCTCGGCTCATCAGATCGCGGACGGATGATCTCGGCATCCGTCCGCGCCTGCCCGACTCGCGTCAGCGTGCGTCGTAGGGACGCGTGACGGGCCGCCGCAGCCCGGCGTGGTCGACCGACGGCCAGCGCTCGTCGACCGTGAGCACCTCCCAGCCCTCCGCGCCACGGATCATGGTGTCCTCGACCTTGGCTCCCGGCGCGGTCGGATTCCAGGCGAACGCCTGGTCCTCGACCAGCAGATCGACAGTGGAGGCGGTCGCCCTGGGGTCGCGTCCGGCGTAGCCGGTGGGCCCGCCCTGGTGATGACGTCGCCACTCGTCGGCGTCGAAACCGGCGCGTGCATATCCCGCGATCCCGGCCGCGAACGCCTCATCGAGTCGAGTCCCTGGCACCGAGGCGTCGAGGAACGCGCGCTCCACGGCGAGGATCGGCTCTTCGTCGACCGCCTCACCCACCCAGCGGGTGGCGTTCGCGATGAGCCCGTTCCTGCGTCCGCACACCACGACCATTGCGCGCTCCCCCAGCGATGCGGCTGTGGGAAGCGGATGCCGGTACGCACCGCGCGCAACGCCCGAGACCAGCACCACCAGGGGATCGATGCCCCGCGCCACGAGTCCCCCCGAGACCACGGCGGCGATCCCGCGCTCGGAATGCTCCGGGTGCGCCGCGCTCAGAGCATCCGTCAGGGCTTCGGCCGTCTCCCGTCCGAGCGACCGGTAGCGATCGCGCTCGGCCGGCAGCATGCGCGCTCGGGCCGCACGCAGCTCTGCGGCGACCTCGCTCTCCGGCGCACCGGGGCGCTCTGCCGCCGCTGCCGCTGGGGACGTCCACCACGGCACCCGCACGATGCGCTCGGCGTCTTCGGGCAGCAGCTCCTCGGCAATCAGCCGATCGGCCTCGTTGTCGGCCACGAACAGCACGTCGCCCGCATCCTCCGCCCTGACGGCGAGCACGGGCGGCCCCGCGAACGACACGTGGGTGCGCACTCCCTCGAGGTACCAGGACACCGCCTCGTGCGACGTCAGCACGAGCGTCTCCCCTCGTGCCGCCCGCACACGGGCGAGCCTCTCCTGCTTCTCGATGCGGTCCTTCGCCGACCCGGCCATGCAGCGCTCCTCACAAAACGTTTTCTCGTAGTATGACGACATCCGCCGAGGATCACGGACAGAAGAGGTGCGAAATGGGTCGAGACGCATCGCGCGTCGGCATCACCGATGTCGCTCGGCTCGCCGGAGTCTCTCTCTCGACCGTCTCCCGCGCGATGAACGGCAACCCCACGGTCGATCCCGCCCTGGTGGCCCGCGTGCAGGCCGCGGCGACGCAACTCGGCTACACCGCGAACCCGGTCGCCCGCAGTCTCGTCCTCGGTCGCACGCAGACCGTCGCGGTCGTCATCCCCGACCTCGAGAACCCGACCTTTCAGGGCATGCTGCGCGGGCTCAGTCGCGCCGCCACCGCCGACGGGTACCACGTGCTGGTCGCCGACTCGACCGAGGACCTCGCCGCCGAGCAGGCCCTCGCGCGCACGACCCGGCTGCGCACGGACGGAGTGGTCCTGTGCTCGCCCCGCATGTCGGAGGACGAACTCGCCGCGCTGCTCCCCGCGCTCTCCCCGGCGGTGGTCGTGAACCGGGGCGCGCAGGCCGACGCTCCCGTGGTGGCGGCCGACTACCGATCGGGCATGCGCGATCTGCTCTCGCACCTGACGAGCCTCGGCCACCGCCGGCTCGCCTACCTCGCGGGAGCGACGCGCAGCGTCACCCACCGGGCCAGGCAGGAGGCGATCACGTCGGCGCTCGCCGAGGACGACGGCCTCGAGGTGGTGGAGATCACCGCGGGGGTCGACTTCGACAGCGGCACCGCCGCCGCCGATGACGTGGTCGCGACGGGGGCCACGGCCGTGATCGCGTACAACGACCTCGTGGCCATGGGACTCCTCTCGGCGCTGACGTCGAAGGGCATCGCCGTGCCGGGACGCATCTCGATCGCGGGGTTCGACGACATCCCGTTCGCGGCCTACACCTCGCCTCCGCTCACGACGGCCGCCGTGCCCTCGGTCGAGCTCGGTGCCAGGGCATGGGAGGCGATGCGGGCGCAGCTCGAGGGGCGGGATCCGGTCGCGATGCTCACGCTCGAGCCCACCCTCGTCGTACGCGGCAGCACTGCGGCGCCTCCGGCCGGCGCGACTCTCTGACCGGCATCCCTCCCCCGCCTACCGATTCCTACCCTCGGCCTACCGATTCTCTCCCTCGGAGGAATGCGCTTCGCTCGGCCGGAGTCCGTGATTCTCTCCGAGCGAAGCGGAATTCTCCGCGTCTCCGGGCCGCGGCTTCCCTCCACCTCGCGACGCCCCCGTGTTACCCTTGAGAAAACGTTTCCTGAGTTCGAGATCACCGAAGGATCACGATGACGAAGACCCGCTATGCCCTCGCCGGAGCCGGACACCGCGCCCAGATGTACGTCGACGCGATCGCCGGCTCGCACAGCCGACGTGCCGAGCTCGTCGCGATCATCGAGCCGAACCCGGTGCGCGCGACCTACTACGTCGAGCGCCTGACCGACGCCGGTGCCGCCGCACCCGCGGTCGGCACGCCGGACCAGCTCGAGCAGCTCATCCGCGAGCAGTCCGTCGACCGCGTGATCATCTGCTCGCGCGACGACCTGCATGCCGAGCTGATCGTCCGCTCTCTCGAGGCCGGAGCCGACGTCGTCGTCGAGAAGCCCCTCACGATCGATGCCGAGAGCGCCGCGCGCATCGAAGAGGCGGTCGAGCGCACCGGTCGCAGCGTCGTCCTGACCTTCAACTACCGGTACTCGCCTCGCAACAGCGCTCTGCGACAGGTGATCCAGGACGGCACGATCGGCCAGGTCACCTCGATCGACTTCTCCTGGATGCTCGACACGAACCACGGCGCCGACTACTTCCGCCGCTGGCACCGCGAGAAGAAGAACTCCGGCGGCTTGCTCGTTCACAAGTCGAGCCACCACTTCGATCTCGTGAACTGGTGGATCCGTTCTCAGCCGACCCGCGTGTACGCCTCCGGCGCACTGCGCTTCTACGGCGCCGAGAACGCCGCCGCCCGCGGACTCGGCGAGCGCCCCGAACGCGGCACGCACGACGGCGCCGACCTGTTCGAACTCGACCTGCGCACCGACGAGCGACTGTCTGCGCTCTACCTCGGAGCCGAGCAGCACGACGGATACCACCGTGACCTCGACGTCTTCAGCGAGGGGATCACGATCGAGGACAACCTCGCTCTCGTCGTCGACTACGCCTCGGGCGCCACTCTCTCTTACTCCCTCAACGCCCACGCGCCGTGGGAGGGCTACCGCGTCGCCGTCAACGGCATGCTCGGGCGGGTGGAGCTCGAAGTCGTCGAGCGCGGTGCGGTGCTCGCGGGCGAGGGCCTGCATCCCTCCCTCGACCCGAGCCTCTCCGGCGGCGACGGAGCGAGCGATCTGCGACCGGAGGGCGAGCGGCTGATCGTGCAGAAGCACTGGGAGGCCGCGTACGAGGTCCCCATCGACGGGGGAGACGGCGGACACGGCGGCGGTGACGAGCTGCTGCTCTCCGACGTCTTCGAAGGTCCGGGCGACGACCCGCTCGCGCGACCGGCCGACTGGACCGACGGCATCCGCTCGATCGCAGTCGGGATAGCGGGCAACCGCTCGCTCGAGAGCGGCATGCCCGTGAAGGTCGCCGATCTCGGCATCGCGTTGCTGGCCGACCGATGAAGATCGTCGTCACCGGCGGATCCGGTCGGCTCGGCCGGTCACTCGTCGGAGATCTGGCGGATGCCGGACACGAGCTCGTCTCGATCGACCGCGCCCCCACCGAGCACCTCGCTCGTGCGGGCGTGACGCAGCTCACCCTCGACCTCGCCGACGCGGATGCCACGGAGTCCGCGCTCGCCGAGACGCGAGCGGACGCGCTCATCCATCTGGCGGCGATCGCGGTGCCGTTCAGCGCGCCGGAGGATGTCATCCTGCGCACGAACGCCGGGCTCGCCCAGTCGGTTCTGGGCGGCGCGGTGCGCGCCGGCATCCACCGCGTCGTCGCCGCATCGAGCCCCACCGTGATGGGGTACGGGGCGGCGCGCGGCTGGGTTCCCGACCGGCTCCCCCTCGATGAGACGTCGCCGACCCTGCCGTGGAACGCCTACGCGCTGTCGAAGCTGCTGATCGAGCAGACCCTCGACATGCTGCGCCGTCAGGCCGGAGACGACGTGCGCTTCGCCGCATTCCGCCCCTGCTACGTCATCGCGCCGGAGGAGTGGGCAGGGGCTCCCACCCAGCAGGGCCACACCGTGCTCGAACGACTCGACGATCCCGCGCTCTCGGCGCCTGCGCTGTTCAACTACGTCGACGCCCGAGACGTGGCCCGATTCGCCGGCACCCTGCTCGACGCACTCGACGACATCCCGAACGGCGAGGTCTTCTTCGTGGGAGCGGACGACGCTCTCGCCCGGCAGCCCCTCAGCGAGCTGCTGCCCCGTTTCCATCCCGGCACCGCTCGAGCGGCTGAATCGCTGACCGGCGATGCCCCCGCGTTCTCCTCCGCCAAGGCCGGGCGGCTGCTCGGCTGGCACCCCGCCCACGCCTGGCGCACCGAACTCGCCACCTCCCCAGTCTCCTGAAAGGCTCGACATGGACTTCCACGGCATCCTCTTCTTCCCCGTGACCCCGTTCGCCGAAGACGGCACGATCGATCACGACCTGCTCGCCGCCCACGTGGCGGCCGGTGTCGACGGCGGCGCAGGAGGCGTCTTCCCGGCCTGCGGCACCGGTGAGTTCCATGCACTCTCCGCCTCCGAGGCGGCCGCCGTCACCCGCACGGCCGTCGCCGCCGTGGCGGGTCGCGTGCCGGTGATCGCCGGCGCGGGCGGACCCCTCGGCCACGCGCTCGAGGTGGCACGTGCCGCGGCGGATGCCGGAGCCGACGGCCTTCTGGTGCTTCCGTCGTACCTCGTCGCCGGCACCCAGGACGGCCTCGTGGCGTACGTCGAGCAGATCGCGGCTGCCGCAGACCTGCCGGTGATCATCTATCACCGGGGCAGCGCGCAGTACTCCGTCGAGGCGGTGCGCCGGCTGGCGGCCAACCCCCGGGTGGTCGGCTTCAAGGACGGCACGGGTGACATCGGCGCCACACAGGTGATCGTGCGTGCGATCGCGGAGGAGGGCCGAGACGACTTCGCGTTCTTCAACGGTCTGCTGACCGCCGAGCTCACACAGGGCGCCTACCGCGGCATCGGCGTGCCGCTGTACTCGTCGGCCGCCTTCGCCATGGCGCCCGACATCGCGAACGCCTACTACCGCGCATACGCCGACGGCGACGAGCCGCGACGACTGGCTCTGCTCGACGGCTTCTACCGCCCCCTCGTGCAGCTGCGCGACGAGACTCCCGGCTTCGGCGTCTCGCTCATCAAGGCGGGACTGCGACTCTCCGGCCTCGCCGTCGGATCGGTGCGCGCGCCGCTCGTCGACCCCACGCCCGAGCAGGAGCAGCGACTGTCCGAGATCCTCGCGGCCGGCCGCGCGCTGCTGTGACCACGATCGAGCGGGTGCGGACGCGCCTGCAGGGGGTGACGCTGACACGCCCCTGGGCCGCGGATGTGACCTCCGTCGGCATCATCGCCACGCATGTGGTGCGGTCCGACGGCGCCGAGGGCTGGGGATTCTCCTGGACCCCGCAGATCGGCGCGGAGGCCGTGCACGCGCTGCTCCGGCACGATATCGCCGCAGCCGCCGTCGGTCGACCGGCCGCCCCTGGCGGGGCGTGGCAGGAGCTCTGGGAGCACCTGCACGAGGCAGGGGGCGGGGGCATCACCACCATCGCGCTGGCCGGCATCGACCTCGCATTGTGGGATGCCGAGGCCCGCGCGGCCGACACGTCGGTGTCGCGCATGATCGGCCGCCGACGCGATCGCGTGCGGACGTACGGCTCCGGCGTGAACCTGCACTACTCCCTCGAGGAGCTGCTCGCTCAGGTGCAGCGCTGGATCGACGCCGGGTTCGACGCGGTCAAGATCAAGGTCGGCAGGCCCGATCTCGCCGAGGATGTCGAACGGGTGGGCGCGGTGCGCCGACTGCTGGGGCCCGACCGTGCGCTCATGATCGACGCCAACCAGCGGTGGGACCTCGAGACCGCCGCCGCGTCGGTGAACACCCTCTCGCAGTTCGACCTCGCCTGGATCGAGGAGCCGCTGCGCGCCGACGACCTGTCCGGTCACGAGAAGCTCGCGCGACGCATCGAGGTGCCGATCGCCATCGGTGAGAATCTGCACACCGTGCACCGTTTCGAGGACTTCCTGCGTGCGGGCGCGGCGCAGATCGTGCAGCCGAACATCGTGCGGGTGGGCGGTATTACGCCGTTCCTCCGCATCGCGGCGGTCGCCGCCGCGCACGGAGCAGCTCTCCATCCGCACCTCCTCCCCGAGCTCTCGGGGCAGCTCGCGCTGACCCTCGACGGCACGGTCGCCGAGCCCCTCGCCGAAGACGTGGAGGATGCGGGCTTCGGCGCCCTCGGCGCGCTCGCCGATCCCTCTCCCGTCTCCATCGCCGACGGATTCCTCACCGAGAACGAGCACGCGGGTCTGGGGATCCGCTTCGCGCCCGTGCTCGCCTGAACACCATTCACCTCCACCGCAGGAAAGGACCACTCGTGACCACCTCCCCCGAAGACCTCGACGCCCTCGTCACGGCGGCGGCCGCCGCGGCGCCCGTCTGGCGCCGTTCGTCGGCCTCCGACCGTGCGTCCTGGCTGCGCGCGGCCGCCGATGCACTCGACGCGAACGTCGCAGAGCTCGTCGCGATCGCCGACGAGGAGACCAGGCTGGGCTCCGTTCGATTGACGGGCGAGGTCGCTCGCACGAGCGGCCAGCTGCGGCTGTTCGCGGCCGTCGTCGAGGAGGGCTCCTACCTCGAGCTCACCGTCGACGACGCAGACGGCTCTGCCACTCCCCCGCGTCCCGAGCTGCGACGCATGCTCACCGCGCTCGGTCCCGTGGCCGTCTTCTCGGCCTCGAACTTCCCGTTCGCGTTCTCGGTGGCCGGAGGAGACACCGCCTCGGCTCTCGCGGCGGGCAACCCGGTGATCGTCAAGGCGCACTCGGGCCACCCTCGCCTGTCCGCACGCACGGCCGAGCTGGTCGCGAGCGCGCTCGAGGCCGCCGGGGCGCCGGCGGGGTCGCTCGCGCTGGTCGAGGGGCGAGAGGCGGGCAACGCGCTCGTGCAGCATCCGCTGGTGCGCGCCGCCGGCTTCACGGGTTCGGTCGCCGGAGGACGCGCGCTGTTCGATCTGGCCTCCGGTCGTCCCGACCCGATCCCCTTCTACGGCGAGCTGGGCAGCATCAATCCCGTCGTCATCACCGAGGGCGCTGTCGCCGCACGCGGCGAGGCGCTCGCGCAGGGGCTGGTCGGCTCGTTCACGCTCGGCGTCGGCCAGTTCTGCACCAAGCCGGGCGTCGTGTTCGTGCCGACCGGAACCGGATTCGAGGATGCTGTCGCCGCTGCCGTCCCCACGGCGAAGGGCGGGCCGCTGCTGACCGACCGCATCACCCAGGCGTTCCCGGCAGGGCTCGCCCATCTCGAGGGCGACCCCTCGGTGTCGACCGTCGCCACCGGCGTCGAGGTCGACGGCGTGCGACCAGTGGCACTGCTCACCGACGCACGTGCGGTCGCCGCGCGGCCGGACGTGCTCCTCGAGGAGTGCTTCGGCCCCGTGACCCTGCTCGTGCGGTACGACTCCCGCGACGATCTGCATGCGGCGCTCTCCGTGGTTCCTGGAAGCCTCACAGCGACCCTGCACTCCGAGGCGGCGGACGACGTGGCCGAGACGCTCGAGCTGCTGACGGAGCGCGCGGGTCGTGTGCTGTTCGCGGGCTGGCCCACGGGCGTCGCAGTCACCTGGTCGCAGCAGCACGGCGGACCATGGCCGGCCACGACCTCGCTGCACACCTCTGTCGGAGCATCCGCGATCCGCCGATTCCTGCGGCCGCTGGCCTTCCAGGACGCGCCGGATGCGCTGCTGCCCGAGGCCCTGCGAGACGCCGCACTCGAGAACCTGCCCCACCGCCGCAACGGCGTGCTGGTGCTCCCGGCCTGACCCAGACCGGCCTGACGGACGACGCCCCCTCCCGGATCCGGGAGGAGGCGTCGATCTGTCGGAAGTGCCGCGGACCGTGCCTCAGCGGACGTTGCCGTTGGAGCAGGTCTGCTGCGCGGCCGAGTTGCCCTTGATCGAGTCGGGCAGCGCCACGACGTTCGTCGGCGTCTCCTCGGGGGCGGGCGCCGTGCCGGCATCCGGGGCGGCCTCGGCCGGCGTCCCTGCAGCCGGATCGGTCACGACGACGCCGTCGTTCGCGGTGTTCTCGTGCGTGACCTGCAGCTGCGCGTTCTCGTTGATCGCATCCCACATGACCGAGGCCGCCTGACGGTTCGGAACGACCTTGCTCGGGTTGTCCGAGTCGCCGACGGTCGGGAACTGCAGGAAGACGATGTCCTCGAACGGCACGGACTTGACGGCGAGCGCGATCTGCACGATCTTCATCGGATCGGCGAGCGAGGTGCTCGCCTCGACGTTGCTCAAGCCGGTGTTCGCGAGCTTGAGCATCATCGGCACGTTGCCGAGGGTCTCGCTGCTGATCAGCTTGCGCACGAGGCTCGACATGTACTGCTGCTGGTTGCCGATGCGGCCGAGGTCGCTGCCGTCTCCCACACCGTGGCGCGTGCGCAGGAACTGCAGCGCCTCGAGTCCCTGCACCGTGTGCGTGCCGGCGGTCATGTCGAGACCGGTGTAGCGGTCCTTGATGGGGGTCGCGAGGCAGACGTCGACGCCGCCGATCGCGTTCGTGATCTCGATCACGCCGCCGAAGGTGACCGATGCCGCGAACTGGATCTCCTGCCCCGTCAGCTGCGAGATGGTCTTGGCGACGCAGTTCAGGCCGCCGTCCGTGTACGCGACGTTGAGCGCCTGCTTGCTCATCGCCGAGTGCGTCTCGCCCTCGGCGTCCTCGCACTCGGGGATCGGGATCATGAGGTCTCGGGGAAAGCTGACGACGGTGATGCGACGCGGCTCCTCCGAGACGTGCACCAGCAGGTTCACGTCGTTGAGTGTGCCCTCGGCGTCGGCGCCCGAGCATCGTGCGCCGAAGTACTGCGCGTAGGCCTCTTCGCAGGTGTCGACACCGGTGAGGAGCAGGTTGAACCCGCCCTTGTACTCGCCGATGTCCGGCGGCAGGTCTTTCGTGTCGTCGAGCTCCACCGCGTTCGCCGTGACGGTGCTCGAGAGGTCGTAGACGACGTAGGCCGCGACACCGAATCCGCTGATGAGCACGACGGCGAGGCCGATGGCGATGAACTTCAGAAGCTGGCTGACGGGTCCTGGCGTACGCAGCTGACCGTGGCGCGCGATGGTGCGGCGGCGTCGGGTGTGAGGACTCACTCGGGGCCTTTCGGTTCAGCAGGAGGTGTGGGGACACCGTGCTCTCAAGCGGAGGGTGTGGGATTCGAACCCACGAGACATCGCTGCCCACTGGTTTTCAAGACCAGCTCCATCGGCCACTCGGACAACCCTCCCGACAGACGAATCTGCCGACAAGCCGTGAGTCTAGCCGAGTTCTATTCTCCGGCGCTGACCTGGGCAGGCGCTGGAAGCGTGTCCAGAGCCATGGCGAGGCCTCCCGACTCGACGTCGGCCGTCACCTCGCCTGCCGCCGTCTTCACCTCGTCCGGGCCCTGCCCCATCGCGACGGCGCGTCCGTCGATGCCCAGAGCCCAACCGAACATCCCGATGTCGTTGCGACCGTCGCCCGCGACCAGGACGTTGCCGTGGCCGAACCCGAGCTCGGTGCGCACCCTCTCGAGAGCCGTGCCCTTGTCGACCCCCTGGGGCGCGATGTCGAGCCATGCCGTCCAGCCGATCGCGTACGACACCTGGTTGAGTCCCGCGTCGGCGACCAGCCGGTGGAAGTCGTCCTCATCGTGCCCCGGCGAGACCACCACGACACGCGAGACGGGCTCGGCGGCGAGCTCCTCGAACTCGACCTGCCGCCCGTCGTCGAGGGTCCAGTCGTCGAGGTGCTGCGTGTAGAGGCGGGTGCCGTCACCGAGCTCGACCATGTAGTTCGCCTCGGGCAGGTGATCACGCAGCAGGGTGAGCACGGGCTCGGGATCGAAGGTCTCGACGTGCCACCGCTCCCAGCCGTCGTCGACGCGTCGCATCGTCACGGCGCCGTTGGAGCAGACCACGAACCGAGACGTCAGCCCGAGCTCCTCCACATAGCGCTGCGTCGCCGACCAGCTGCGACCCGTGGCGATCATGACCTCATGTCCCGCGTCGCGCAGGCGCGCCACTGCCTCCGGCACTCCGGGGCTCATGGACTCGTCCTCGAGGATGATCGTGCCGTCGACGTCGAGTCCGACGAGCCACGCCTGGGTCCCTGAGCCTGTCGAAGGGCCGGCGCTCATGCCCTGGGTCCCCGCGCTCATGCCCTGGGTCCCCGCGCTCATGCCCTGGGTCCCTGAGCCTGTCGAAGGGCCGGCTCCAGCACCTCGAGGCCGCCCAGGTACGGTCGCAGCACCTCGGGCACGCGCACCGATCCGTCGGCCTGCTGGTGGGTCTCGAGCAGAGCGACGATCCACCGGGTCGTGGCCAGCGTGCCGTTCAGGGTCGCGACCGGCTGGGTCTTCGCGGTCTGTGCCTCCTCGGCGGCCGCCGGACGGTGCCGGATGTCGAGGCGGCGGGCCTGGAAGGTCGTGCAGTTCGAGGTCGAGGTCAGCTCGCGGAAGGCGCCCTGCGTCGGCACCCATGCCTCGATGTCGTACTTGCGGGCGGCGCTCGATCCGAGGTCGCCCGCGGCGACGTCGATCACGCGGTAGGCCAGCCCGAGCGACGTCAGCATCTCCTCCTGCAGCGCCACGAGGCGCAGGTGCTCGGCCTCGGCATCCTCCGGCGTCGTGTAGACGAACATCTCGAGCTTGTTGAACTGGTGCACCCGGATGATGCCCCGGGTGTCCTTGCCGTGCGATCCGGCCTCGCGGCGGTAGCAGGTCGACCATCCGGCGTAGCGCAGCGCACCAGGCCCGAGGTCGAGGATCTCATCCTTGTGATACCCGGCGAGCGCGACCTCGCTCGTGCCGACGAGATAGAGGTCGTCGTCCTTGTCGAGGTGGTAGACCTCGTCGGCGTGCTCGCCCAGGAAGCCCGTGCCCTGCATGATCTCCGGCCGCACGAGCGTCGGCGTGATCAGCGGGACGAAGCCGTTCTGCAGCGCCTTGTCGAGGGCGAGGTTCATCAGCGCGATCTCGAGGCGCGCGCCGATCCCCCGGAGGAAGTAGAAGCGCGCTCCCGACACCTTCGCGCCGCGCTCCATGTCGATCGCGCCGAGGATCTCGCCGAGTTCCAGGTGGTCCTTGGGCTCGAAGTCGAACGTCGGCACGTCGCCGACACGACGGAGCTCGACGAAGTCGGCCTCACCACCCGCGGGCACCCCGTCGATCACGACGTTCTCGATACGACCGAGCGCCGCTGCCGCCGCATCGGCCGCCTCGTTGGCCGCCTGCTGCGCCTGCTTGACCCGCTCGGAGAGGTCCTTCGCCTGTGCGACGAGCGCGGCCTTCTCGTCCTTCGGGGCCTTGGCGACCTGCTTGCCGAAGGCGTTCTGCTCGGCACGCAGCTCTTCGAAGGCGGAGAGCGCCGCGCGACGCGATCGGTCTGCCTCGAGTGCGATGTCGACGGTGCCCTGGTCGTTGCCACGGGCGGCCTGAGAGCGGCGGACGAGCTCCGGGTCTTCGCGGAGGAGTGCGAGGTCGATCATCCACCAATCCTACGGGGAGTGCACAGCGCGTCCGCCCCGTCGGGAGGGCCCGGATGCCGCGGATAGAGTAGCGCCATGACGACGCCCGCCCCCGCCCGACGTCAGGCGGCGCTCGTCTACAACCCCATCAAGGTCGACGAGAAGAGCCTGCGGGCACGGGTCATCGCCCTTTCGCTCGAGGCGGGGTGGGAGCGCCCGGCGTTCTACACGACCACGGTGCAGGACGCGGGACAGGGTGCGACCGCGCAGGCGCTCGAGCGCAAGGTCGACGTCGTCCTCGTCGCGGGGGGAGACGGCACGGTGCGCGCGGTCTCCGAGACCATGGCTCACAGCGGCGTGCCGCTGGCGATCCTGCCGAGCGGCACGGGCAACCTGCTCGCACGCAACCTGGGCCTGCCGCTGGGCTCGCCCGACGACATGATCCGGGCTGCGCTGGGAGACTTCCACCACCCGATCGACATCGGCTGGGCGCGGCTCACCAGGGCCGACGGCGATGAGGTCGAGCATGCCTACGTGGTGCTGGCCGGCATCGGGCTCGACGCCGACATGATCGCCAACACCCGCCCCGAGCTCAAGAAGTCGGTCGGCTGGATCGCGTACGTCGACGGTGCGGCCCGATCGCTCATCACCGCCGCACCGTTCCGGGCGGTGTTCCAGGTCGACGAGGGCCGGCTGCATTCGACCAAGGTGCACAGCATCCTGTTCGCCAACTGCGGCCTGCTGCCCGCGGGCATCCTCCTGATCCCCGACGCCTCGGTCACGGATGCCACGCTCGACGTCGCCGTGATCCAGCCCACCGGCATGCTGGGATGGCTCGGCGTGTGGCGCAAGATCTGGTGGGACAACTCGGTGCTGCGCCGCTTCCGCGCGGGGCGCCGCGTGCTCGATCGGCGTGGCAAGGACGCCTCGGTGCACTACTTCCGCGGACTCGCCGCGGAGGCCGCCGCGAGCAGGCCCATCCCCATCGAGCTCGACGGAGACGAGTTCGGCGAAGCCGTGCGCATCCTCTGCCGGGTCGACCCCGGAGCCCTGCTCATCGCGCTTCCCGCGGGGCATCCGGTCTCCGTGCTCTGACCAAGGCCCTGCGGGGGCTAGGTCGCGAGATGCCCGTCGCCGGGGCGCCGTGCGACTCAGCCGCGGACGTCGACCGTGCCGTCGAGTCCACCGCCGACGAGAGTGAGCATGAACGCCTCGTCGTCGATCGCGTCGTCGTCGAAGGCGAGGAGAGTGGCGCGCGGAGCCATGTCCATCGTGCACACCTGCTCCTCATCGGTGACGAAGGTCACCGTCCCCGTCGAGGCCGAGCCCTCGAGGGACTCGACGACCGGCGGGCATCCCGATGAGCCCCAGGTGAGCAGGACGAGCGACTCGTCGTCGATCCAGCTCGCCGACGGCAGGTAGTCGGTCGACGACCCCGGCGTCGCGGCGGAGGCGGCATCGCCGTCGATGTCGACCTCGTCGCTCACCTCGCCGTATGAGACCTGCAGCGTGATGTCCTTCGTCGGGTCCACGCCCTCGGGCAGGGCGCCGATGCTCGCCCGCTGCGCCATGTCGGCCGTGCACACCTGATCGGCGTCGTCGCTGTCGACCACGGTGACCGAGACCGTCTGCCCGTCGGCCGAGACGTCGCCGACCGAGGGGACGCACGACGACGATCCCCAGGTCACCACCGCGAACATCCGCCCGTCGTCGAGAACGGCGCCCTCCATGTCGTCGAAGTCGTCCGAGCTGTCGACCGGACCGCTCGAGGGCAGCGAGGTCGATTCGCCTCCGACGCCCCCTGGTCCGACCGTGCAACCGGTGAACAGCAGGACGGCGGCGAGAGCGGAAAGGGCTGCGGTGACTCGAGTGGGGGAAGTCATGCCTCAAGGGTACCGATCGGCGTCGACCGGCATACAGGCTTGACCGACGCGATCGAGAGGACTACTGCAGCGCCGAGGTGAGGCGCGCGAGGTTGTCGAGCACCGTCGAGCGCAGCGGCTGCTGCATCCACTCCTCCAGCGTCAGCTCGCGGCTGAGCGAGCGATACGTGTCCTCGACCTCGCGCATCTCCTTGACGAACTCCTCGCCGCGCACCAGCATCGACACCTCGAGGTTGAGACCGAACGAGCGCATGTCCATGTTGCTCGATCCGATGACCGCCACCTGGTCGTCGATGGTCAGGCTCTTGGTGTGCAGGATGTACGGCTTGCGGTACATCCAGATGCGCACGCCCTCCTTCAGCAGTGCCTCGTAGTAGCTGCGCTGGGCGTGGTAGACCATCGCCTGGTCGCCCTCTTCCGACACGAACAGCTCGACCTGCACGCCGCGATCGACCGCAGCGGTCACTGCCAGCAGCAGAGCCTCGTCGGGGACGAAGTACGGGCTCACGATCATGATGCGCTGCTTGGCGGCATAGAGCAGGCCGAGGAACAGCCGCAGGTTGTTCTCGACCTCGAAGCCGGGTCCGGACGGAACCACCTGGCAGTCGAGGTCGCCCGACCCGCTCTCGGCGTGCGAGATGTCGATCTCGTCGAGCACCTCACCCGTCTCGCTGTACCAGTCGCTGAGGAAGATGGCGTTGACACTGAGCACCACGGGGCCGTCGATGCGCACCATGAGGTCGACCCAGTGCAGCCCGCGCTTGATGTTCTTCGGGAGGTTGTAGGTCGAGTCGGTGACGTTCTGGGATCCGAGGAAGGCGATCCGGCCGTCGACCACGAGCAGCTTCCGGTGGTTGCGCAGATCGGGCCGCTGCATCCTGCCCTTGAGAGGCTGCACCGGGAGCATCAGATGCCAGTCGGCGCCCATGGCGTTGAGCCGGGCGATCGTGGCGCGGTACTTCGGCTTCCACCTGTTCGCCCAGTGGTCGAGCAGCACCCGCACGGTCACACCGCGCGCGGCGACCTCCTCCATCGCCCGGAAGAAGTTGTCGGTCGAGGGGTCGGACTGCAGGATGTAGAACTCGACGTGCACGTAGTCCTGCGCCGTGCGGATCTCCTCCGCCATGGTGTCGAGCGACTTCTGATAGTCGGAGATCAGGTGGGCGCCGTTGTCTCCCGACAGCGGGAGCGCCCCGAGACGGTGGTTCATCTCGACGATCGGCGGGAACCAGGCGGGGGCGTCGGGACGCAGCGTGCCGAAGTGCAGGTGCTCGCTCGTCTCGGCGATGTACTCGTTGATCTGGTCCTGCTTGCGGCGGCGCGCCCTGGGAAGCCGCGGGTTGCCGATCAGGAGGAAGAGGAAGACGCCGACGAACGGGATGAAGAACACGGCGAGCAACCAGGCCATCGCCGCGGTGGGGCGACGGTTGCGCGGGATGACGATGATCGCCGTGATGCGAATGGTGATGTCGAGCACCAGCAGGAACGCCGCGATCCACCATCCCCAGCTGTCGGGAGTCATCGCTGATCCTCTCGGCGGTTCGGCACTTCGACGGCGATCGCCTGAGTGGGCACCGTCGGCGGTGCGCTGGCTACACAGTAGCCGATGCTGCGGACACGCCTCAGGGCCGGGGAGGCAGGCCGCGCGCGGCCCGTTCCTCTGCCTCGATCCGAGCATGCACCTTGCGCTCGGTGCGATCGAATCGCAGGATTCCGCGAAGCACGAAGAAGAAGACGACGCTCACACCGATGGTCGGGATGATCGACCATGCCGCCGCGAGCCAGAAGTTCTCCATACCCCCATCGTACGCGAGCCGCCGAGCCACTGGTCCTGCACATCCGCGGCAGACCGCGGAACGAGCACCGCCGGCTGTGGATCCGTCCCGTCGTCGGCGCGCAGCGTCGACACTCTCGGAATGACCACAGTGCTCCGAGCCGCAGGCTCCGCCGACTTCCTCCGGATCGTCCCCTCGCTCGCCGGTTTCACACCGACGAGAAGCCTCGTGCTCCTGCCCTTCCGAGGGTCGCGCACGTACGGCGCGATGCGCCTCGATCTTCCGAGCGCCGATACCGATGTCGAGGAGTACGCCGACGCCGCCATCGGGCTCCTCACCCGGGTGGAGGGGACCGATGCCGTGGCGGTCGTCGTGTACACCGACGACGAGGTGCAGCCGACGGAGGACGGACTCGTGCTGCCGTTCTCCGTGCAGGTCGACGAGATCCTCGGATGCTCTCAGGACGCGGGACTGCGCATCGTCGACGCTCTGTGTTCGACGCCGTCGGGATGGGCGAGCTACCTCGATGACGACCCGGCGCTCGTCCCTCTCGACGGCGCGGCGCCGGTGGTCCCCGGCATCGGCGACGTCTCCGGAGATCAGCTCGCCGGCATGGAGCTGCCCTCGGCGGACCTCGCCCGGAAGGAGCGTGTGGGGCGCGCACTCCGCGACATCAGCGACCTGCTGTCGCGGGAGAGGAGCGGCGCCCTCACGGGGCGGGAGAACCCCCAGGCGATCGCCGCGCTCGTACTCCTCGAAGACATCCCCGCCTTCTTCGAATCGCTGCTCTCCGAAGCCGGTCGCGTGCCCCCGTTCGTGATGGCCGCCCTGCTCTGGTGCATGAATCGTCCGCTCTTCCGTGACGTCGCGCTGACTCAATGGGCGACCGACCTCGGCGGCGGGATGAAGACGCTCGGCGCGCAGCTCGCCTTCGCCGACACCGGGGAGGTGGTGCCGGACGACCTCGGCGACGTCTTCCTCGGCCGCGGACCGCGCCCTGATCCCGACCGACTGCGCCTGGCGCTGGAGCTGATGCGGAACGCGGCTGCTCAGGCGCCTCGAGCGTCCCGCCCTGCGCCGCTCACGGCAGCCGCATGGCTGTCCTGGGCGCTCGGCCGGTCGAGCCATGCCGCTCACTACCTCCAGAGGGTGCGGGACATCGACCCTGGATACGGGCTCGCCGCACTCCTCGCGACGATGATGGGCGCGGCCGTGCTGCCCGAATGGGCGTTCCGCCGCGGCCCCCAGGTCGCGACGTGACGGCCTTACTTGACCAGCGGGAAGAGGATGGTCTCGCGGATGCCGAGCCCGGTGATCGCCATCAGCAGGCGATCGATTCCCATGCCCATCCCGCCGGACGGCGGCATGCCGTGCTCGAGGGCGCGCAGGAACTCCTCGTCGACCGGCATGGCTTCGACGTCGCCGCGTGCGGCGAGCTTCGCCTGCTCGACGAACCGTTCGCGCTGGATGACCGGGTCGACCAGCTCGGAGTATCCGGTGGCCAGCTCGAAGCCGCGGATGTACAAGTCCCACTTCTCGACGACGCCCTCGATCGAGCGGTGCTCGCGCACGAGCGGCGAGGTGTCGACAGGGAAGTCCATCACGAAGGTCGGCCGAACGAGGTCGCCCTTCACGAAGTGCTCCCACAGCTCCTCCACGAGCTTGCCGTGCGTCGCCTGCGCCGGCAGATCGACGTCGTTCGCCTCAGCGAACGCGATGAGGTCCTCGACGGAGTCGTCGGGGGTGACGGTGCGACCCGATGCCGCCGACAGCGACTCGTACATCGAGATCCGGTCCCACTCGCCGCCCAGATCGTACTCGGTGCCGTCGGCCCAGGTCACGGTCGTCGAGCCTGCGACCGCGATGGCCGCCTTCTGCACGAGCTCCTGGGTGAGCGCCGCCATCTGGTTGTAGTCGCCGTACGCCTGGTACGCCTCGAGCATCGCGAACTCGGGGCTGTGGGTCGAATCCGCGCCCTCGTTGCGGAAGTTCCGGTTGATCTCGTAGACGCGCTCGATGCCGCCGACGACGGCGCGCTTCAGGTACAGCTCGGGAGCGATTCGCAGGTAGAGCTCGGTGTCGAAGGCGTTCGAGTGCGTGACGAAGGGACGAGCGGATGCTCCGCCGTGCTGCACCTGCAGCATCGGCGTCTCGACCTCGAGGTAGTCGTGGCTGCCGAACGTCGCCCGGAGGCTCGCATTCACGGCAGCGCGGGCACGGACGGTGACCCTGGCCTGCTCGCGGACGATCAGATCGAGGTAGCGGCTGCGCACGCGGCCCTCCTCGCTGAGCTCGGAGTACGCGTTCGGCAGGGGAAGGATCGCCTTGGACGCGATCGACCAGTCATCCGCCATGATCGACAGCTCGCCGCGACGGCTCGAGATCACCTCGCCGTGCACGAAGACGTGGTCACCGAGATCCACGTACTCCTTCCAGTCGGCGAGCGACTCGTCACCGACGTTGGCGAGCGAGATCATCGCCTGGATGCGCGATCCGTCGCCGGCCTGCAGAGTCGCGAAGCAGAGCTTGCCGGTGTTGCGGCTGAACACCACACGGCCAGCGACGCCGACCACGACGCCCGTCTCGGCCCCGGCTTCGAGGTCGCCGTACTCGGTGCGCAGCGCCGAGATCGAGTGAGTGACGGGCACGCCAACGGGGAACGCTCCACCACCGGCATCCGCCCGCTTCGAGATCAGCCGCTCCCTCTTGGCGAGGCGCACCGCCTTCTGCTCGTGGACGTCCTCTTCCGTGGCGTCGGTGGTCGGCTCGGGCGCGGCAGACGCGTCAGTCATTCGGGGCTCCTTGAAAAGTCCTGCCCAGTTTACCGAGGTCCGCTCGCACGCCCGTCGCCGAGTCTGGGTAGCCTCGAAGAATGGCAGCCACCCGACTCGCCCACGCTCTCGCCACGACACTCGCCGCCGTCGCGCTCACCGCGACTCCGCTGCTGCTCCCCACCGACACGGCGAGCGCCGCACCGGCCGCACCGGCCGCGAGCTCGATCACCGCCGACGTCGACGACTTCTCGTACGCCGACTGGGATGCGACGTTCGAGGTCGGTCTCGACGACGATGGACGCGCCCGCATGCACGTCACCGAGACCCTCACCGCGCGCTTCCCCGACGCCGACCAGAACCGCGGCATCGTACGCGGACTGCCGACGACCTACGAGAACGCGCGGATCGACACACGAGTGGTGTCGGTGACCGATGGGAGCGGCGCGGAGGTGCCCTACGAGACCGATGACGACGATGGCGTGCTCTACGTGCTCACCGGTGACGACGACTACGTGCGGGGACTCACCACCTACGTGATCGAGTACGAGATGCGCGATGTCATCCTCGCCGCCGACTCCGGTGTCGACGAGTTCTACTGGGACCTCCTTCCGCTCGACAGCACCCAGCCGATCGAGTCGTTCCACGCCGACATCGCGCTCGACGATGCGCTGGCCGATCGGCTCACCGGTCGGACGCAGTGCTACATCGGCGTCTCGGGCTCCACCGACGAGTGCACCCTCACCGCCTCCGCCGACGGTTCGACGTACAGCGTCGACGCCGACGACCTCGCTGCCGGCGAGGGTGTCACCGCCGCCGTCGGGTTCGAAGCCGGCACAGCGGTCCAGCCGTCTGCGCGGCAGCCGTCGCCCGCGAGCGACGTCGTGCCGACGTTCGCCGCGCTCGGCGCCGTCGGCCTGTCGGTCGCCGGCTGGTTCTCCGTGTCCTCCTTCAAGAGGTCGCGCACGAGGGCGACCGGTATCGTCGTCGCCCAGTTCGACGTGCCGAACTCGATGCCTCCGCTGCTCGCGGCCGCGGTGGTCCCTGGGTCGAAGGACGTGATCCCCGCCGAGATCGTGCACCTCGCTGTGAGAGGGGCGCTGCGCATCGAGGAAGGCACAGAGGGCGAGCAGCCCAGGCTGCGACGCCGTGACTACGGGCACATCCCCGATCCACTCGATCAGGAGGCGATCAACGCGCTCTTCTCCGATGCCGCGGACGGTCTTGCCGAGCTTCCGGAGTCCAGCGAGGAGTTCGCCGCCCGCATGAAGGCGCTCGCCCAGCGCGGCACCGAGGTCGCCGCGGCGAGAGGACTCACCACGAAGGCGCGCTCCCGAGCCGCCGCGATCCTGCAGTGGTGCGCCATCGCCATCGCCCTGGCCGGCTTCGCTCTCGGCCTCTGGGGAATCATCAGCGGACGCGTGTCGGCGCTGCCGGCCTTCGTCGCCATCGCCTTCGGAGTCGTGCTGGTGCTGGTGTCGTGCTTCTACACGTTCACGAGGCACACCGTGCTGACGCCGGACGGCGCGCGTGAGCACGAGTATCTGATGGGGGTGAAGGAGTTCATCCGCGTCGCAGAGGCCGATCGCCTGCAGATGCTTCAGTCATATTCCGGTGCCGAGCGTCGACAGGATGGAACGGCCGATGTGATCGTCGTCTACGAGCGCCTGCTGCCCTACGCGATGCTGTTCGGCATGGAGAACGAGTGGGGCCGGGTCCTCGAATCCGCCTACGCCTTGCATCAGCGCGGCGCTTCGTGGATAGGCGACCCGAGTCGGCCGTTCCTCTACAGTCAGCTCGCGGTGTTCTCCGCCACCTCGAACGCCGCGGCGTCGTACTCCGCTCCCAGCGCCGGCTCGTCGTCGAGCGCCGGCGGATCGTTCGGCGGCGGCTTCTCGGGCGGCGGAGGAGGCGGCGGCTTCTCGGGCGGGCGCTGAGCCGCCGGATCGAGCTCCGAGCGGAACGAACCGTCAGCGGGCGGTCAGATCTCCGAGCGAGACGATCCCTCAGCGGACGGTCAGATCAAGGGCGACGGGCCGGAGGCATCCCGGAGTGCGCCGTCGACGGTCGACTGGATGAGCGCCGACAGGTACCCGCCCGCATTCTCGATGCCGATCTCGTTCAGTCGAGTCGTCGACTGGGCGATGATCGAGCGCGAGAACTCGGTCGCCGTCAGGATCGCGTCGGCATAGGCATCGCGGTCGCCCTCGGCGATGACCACGGGCTCGCAGCCCATCTCGACCGCGAGCGCCTGCGCGATCGGAAGCACGGCGGCCGGCGCCGTGACGGCCGCATACCCTGCCCGCAGCTGCCGCAGATCGATCGAGGTGCCAGTGAAGGTGATCGCCGGGTGCACGGCCAGCGGGATGGCCCCGCGCTCGGCGGCCGGACGCAGCACCTCGATGCCGTAGGCCGGATCGGTGTGCAGCACCAGCTGACCCAGCTGCCAGCCGCCGACCTCGGCGATGCCCGCCACGAGTGACGGGAGCTGATCGTGCGGCACCGCGAGGATCACGAGCTCGCTGCGCCGCACGACCTCGAGCGGATCGAGCACCGCCACGCCGGGCAGAACAGCAGAGGCGCGGTCGTCGTCCGATCCGCTGGTGATCCCGGTGATCGCATGACCGGCTCCTGCGAGGGCGGCTCCGATCACCGGACCGACACGGCCGGCCCCGATGATCCCCACGCCGAGGCGACCATCGCGACGCGACGGATCACTCATCGGTCGGTGCCGGAGGAGCGGGCGGAGCGACGGCAGGCGCGGGCGGAGCGACGGGAGGTGCGGGCGGTGCCGCCGGAGGAGCAGGCGGAGCGACCGGAGGTGCGGGCGGTGCCGCCGGAGGAGCAGGCGGAGCGACCGGAGGTGCGGGCGGCCCCGAAGGAGGAGCAGGCGGAGCGACCGGCGGAGCAGGAGGCCCGACCGGAGGTGCGGGCGGTCCCGCCGGAGGAGCAGGCGGTCCGACCGGAGGGGCAGGCGGTCCCGCCGGATGAGCCGGCGGAGTCGGCCCCGCGCCGGGCGCAGCCCGACGGTCCTCGGACACCGGGGGCGGCGGCGGGTAGCCTCCCTGACCGGTAGCGGCCTCGGCATCCCTCGCCGCGGCATACTCGCCCCAGCGGTGGGAGTGGTCGCGGGCGGCGGCCTCCGCGGCGGCCGTGGCGACTCCGTCGAGCAGGAACAGAGCATCCTCACGATCGAAGCCGGTGAGGTAGCCGTGGATCAGTCCCTGCACCGAGTGCACCTGGGCGCCGGAGACCCGCTGCATCCGGTCGATCGGACCCTGCGACAGCGAGACGCCCTGCAGTCGAGCCAGCGGGAAGATTGCGAGCTTGCGCCAGACGACGCCGCGGCGCAGCAGAAGCCCGAACTCCGTCAGCGCGTAGCCGTGACGCTTCCACGACACCGGCCTGCGCCACCATGCCCTCGCGGCCATACGGCGATAGGGGTCGCCCTCGGTCGGGCCGAGGATGCCGTGCTCCCACACCAGCGCGAGGTCGTTGACGGGCACGTCCGGCAGGATCAGCCCGAGCACGCGCTCGACGTCGGCGCGCTTGCCCACCGGCAGCACGATGTTGAACTGCTGGGCGTTCCCGGACTGCTGCGCGGCCGCGCTCTTGCCGCTCATGCGGTTGATCCTGATCATCCACCAGCCGAACGGACGCCAGAGCAGCGACTGGGTGACCTCGACGGCGAAGATGCGCCCTGGGGGAAGGGTCTCGGTCACGGTCGTGAGCAGGCCATACGTGATCCGCACGCCGTCCGGTGTGGGAGCGATCGAGTACCGCAGCGACTTCGAGATCTGCGCCCAGGTGATACCGACCACGGCGATCACCATCGGAATGCCGATTCCCAGCGTGATCCCGAGACCGAGGAAGCCGTCGATCGGATCGCCGTCGAGCATGGTGCTGATCACGATGGAGCCGATCGCGACGGCGAAGATGAGTCCGAAGAACACGACCCAGAGCAGGCTCGACACGAGCTGCGAGCCGATGAGCCTGCCGGTGGGGATCTTGACGACGCTCTCGGGCACGACGTCCGTGAGGTCGACGCCGCCGATGAGGCCGTTCACGCCCTCGTTCATCGAGCCGACGAGCTGAGCGCGGGCCGAGCCGGGGGCGGCCGGAGCCGAGGTCGCGCCGGATGCCGCGGCAGCCGCCGTGCGTCGCGCGGCGCGCACGCCAGAGGCCAGACGAAGGATCTCGGCCCTGACCCCTTCGGCACGAGAGGTGGCGAGGTACTCGAGATCGACGTTCGAATCGGTGCCGGCGCCGACCACCTCGAGCTTGGCCAGGCCGATGATGCGCGCCGGGAAGGGGCGGGTGAGGTTCACGCCCTGCACGCGGTCGAGAGGCGCACGCCGGTGCGAGCGGAACACGATGCCCTTGCGCACCTCGACGTGGTCGCCGGTGATGCGGAACTGATGGAAGCGCCAGATGAACCAGAAGATCACCACGAGCACCACCACGAGGGCGAGCACGCTGAGGAGCACCACGAGGATGAGGTTGTTCTGCAGCACCCAGTCGACGGGATCGCCGCCCGAGTAGTCGCTGTAGCCGCTCTCCTCCGGGGCGAAGAGCTCGACGAACCAGGTGATGATCCGATCTCGGAGGTTCGTGATCACGATGCCGGCGATGATGATGAGCGCGAGCCCGCCCTTGAAGAGCGGGGTCAGCGGATGCATCCGGTGCCACTCGCCGTCGGCGAGGTCCGTCGAATCCTCTCCCGCGGACCGACCTACGGCTCGATCGCTCGGCGGCTGAGGGCCCTGCGCGGGATATCCGGGCGGCGGGGGCGACTGCTGCTCGCTCACAAGCCCGTCCGGCGGGTCTCGGCGACCTCGATGAGGGTGTCGCGCAGCGCCTCGGCGGCTCCCTGGGTGAGCCCGGGGATCTGCACTCCCGTGGTCGCGGCGGCCGTCACCATCTTGAGCTGGCTCACCCCGAACGCGCGATCGAGGGGTCCTTGGGTGATGTCGACGAGCTGCATGCGGCCGTAGGGCACGGCGATCATCCGCTGCCACAGGATGCCCTTGCGGAAGACGATGTCGTCTTCGCGCAGCATGTAGCCGATGGCCCTGGCCTGCCGCGGCAGGATGGCGAGTGTCAGCAGGGTGATCAGCACGATGGCTCCCGCCGGGATCCACACCCAGCTCTGATGAAGCACCAGCGCGAGCACGAGCGCGACCGCGGCGATGAACGCGATGAAGATCCCGTTCTGCACGAACTGCGACACGACGTACCGCGGCGAGATCTGATGCCAGGTGCCGTCGAGCTCGAGTCGGCCCTCGCTGCGAGCGGTGCGCAGCTGCGAGTAGGTGCCCTTGTCGAGGGCACCGAGGTCAGTGACCTCCGCCGAATTCAGCGGGACCGGGGCCCCCGGCTCGATCTGTGGGTTCTGAGTCATCAGGATCCTTCGGCAGTGTGCAGAACTGTTCGGCGACGAGAGCAGCGACCGCGAGAGCGACAGCACTCCCGATCAGCGCCAGCAGCGCCACAGTCGACCCTACCGGGGGATCCACCGGCCTCGACAGGAGGAACACCAGCAGGCCCGCACTGAATCCCGCCATGATCGCGCCGAGCAGGCTCGATGCCCTGGCGAGCGTCACGGCACGCGTCGCGCGGAACGGATCGATGCGAACCCCCTGCCGCAAACTCGCGCGCACGGGCCAGGCCACGGAGAGCGATGCGGCGGCGATCAGCAGCAGGAGCAGCGGCAGCAGCAGCGACGGGGTGAAGGTCGAGCGTCCCATGACCGTGAGGATGTGGTCGAGCACGAAGCCCGCCCCCGCCCCCAGGATGGCCAGGACAACGAGTAGCCCGACGGAGGTGCGCTTCATCACTCGGCCTCGGAGCGCAGCTGATCCGCGAGGTCGGCGACCCGCCCACGGCCCGGCAGCACGGCATCGCGGTCGACGTCGAGCCACGGCTCGAGCACGAAGAGCCGCTCGGCGGCGCGCGGGTGCGGAAGCCGCAGACGTTCGTCGTCTGCCGTCTCCTCGCCGTAGGCGATCAGGTCGAGGTCGAGGGTGCGGTCTCCCCAGCGCTCGTGCCGCTCGCGACCGTTCTCGTCCTCGATGGCGTGCAGCATGCCGAGGAGGATCTGCGGCGCCAAGCGGGTGGTGACGAGCGCGACGGCGTTGACGTACCCTGGCGCCTCAGGGTCGGGCCCGTCCGGCCGCAGCGCGACCGTCTCGAAGAGCCGCGAGAGGCGCACATCGCTCACCAGGGGCAGGCGGCCGATACGCTCGGCCGCCGCCAGGATCGTCGCCTCACGGTCCCCCAGATTCGCCCCGAATGCGACGACGGCGACGCCTTCGGGGCGCCCCTCACGCGGCGCGGGCACCCGAGGAGGGATGGTCAGGTTGCGGCTCATGGCGTGCCCTCCTTCTCATCGCGCTCGCGATGCACGGTCACCGCGACGTCGGCGAAGGCGAGCGGGATCGGCGCGTGCGGCTTGTGCACGGTCACCGTCGTCGCGTGGACGCGCGGATCCGCCAGTGCGACGTCGGCGACGCGCTCGGCGAGCGTCTCGATGAGGTTCACCGGCTCGCCGGCCACGACGGCCGCGACCTTCTCGGCGAGCTCGCCGTAGTGCACGGTGTCGACGACGTCATCGGATGCCGCGGCCTGCCGCAACGGCATCGCCAGACGCACGTCGATCGTGAACTCCTGCCCGTTCTCGCGCTCATGGTCGTAGACGCCATGGCGGCCGAAGACGGTGAGCCCGGTGAGGACGATCTCGTCGTGAGCGATCATGCGTCACCCCTCCACGCGTGCGCCACGGCGAGCGCGTCCCTGGTCGCAGCGACGTCGTGCACGCGCACCGCCCAGACCCCCGCGTGGGCGGCGAGAGCACTCGTCACGGCGGTGGCGAGATCGCGACGCGCCTCCGACACCTCTGCGACGGCACCGGACTTCAGCGTCTCTGCGAGGAACCGCTTGCGCGATGTGCCCACCAGCACCCGAGGACCCAGTGCGACGATCTCGTCGAGTCCCCGGAGCAGGTCCCAGTTCTGGTCGCCGGCCTTGGCGAATCCGATGCCCGGGTCGACGATCAGGCGCGACGGGGCGATTCCGGATGCCGCGGCCTCGCCGATCCGCTCCTGCAGCTCGCTCGCGACCTCTCGGGCCACGCGACGGTACTCGGCGCGCTCGTACATGTCGGCGGAGAAGCCGCGCCAGTGGCCGATCGCGAAGTCGGCGCCCGACTCCGACACGGCGGCGCGCATCTCGGGGTCGGCCAGTCCTCCGGACACATCGTTCACGATGCGGGCTCCCGCGCGCACGGCCGCAGCGGCCGTCGTCGCGTTCAGGGTGTCGATGCTGACGGGCACGCCCTCGGCGACCAGCTTCTCGATCACGGGAAGGACTCGCTGCTGCTCGACCTCGGCTCCGACGCGTTCGGCACCCGGCCTCGTCGACTCGCCGCCGACGTCGAGCACCATCGCTCCCTCGGCACGGAGCCGCAGGCCATGCGCCACCGCGGAGTCGACATCGAGGTAGCGTCCGCCGTCGCTGAACGAGTCCGGCGTGACGTTGACGATGCCCCAGATGCCGGTCATCCGACGCTCCCGCCCTGGGTCCCCGAGCCTGAACCCTGGGTCCCTGAGCCTGTCGAAGGGCCGATCAACGCGATGAGCTCGGCCCTGGCTGCGGCATCCGTGTACTCGCCGCGCGCGGCGATCGTCAGCGTCGACGCCTCCGGCTGCCTGCCGCCACGCATCGTGACGCAGCCGTGGCTGGCGTCGAGCACGACCAGCACACCCCTCGTGTCGAGGTGCTCGGCGATGGTGTCGGCGATCTGCTCACCGAGCCTCTCCTGCACCTGGGGTCGCGCCGCGAGGATCTCGACGACGCGCACGAGTGCTCCGAGACCGACGACCTGCTCGCCGGGGAGATAGGCGATGTGCGCGCGACCCGCGAACGGCAGCAGATGGTGCTCGCACACCGAGCGGAAGCGGATGTCGCGCAGCAGCACGGCTCCCGACGGCAAGGTGTCCGGTGCCGGGCCTCGTGCGACGCTGATGGTGCGCTCGAGGGGTGCCGCGGCATCCTCCCCCACTCCGTCGAAGAACTCGGAGTAGAGCTCGGCCATGCGCGTCGGGGTCTGCTTCAGCCCCGGGCGGTCAGGGTCTTCGCCGATCGCCTCGAGGAGCTCACGCGTGAGCCGCTCGACCCGTGCGCGGTCGACCGACACCGTCAGGCCGTCGCGGGTCGAGCCTGCGGTGCCGCCGCCGTTCCCGGCTGAGTGCGAGGCGCCGCGGAGGGCGCCTCGGTGGCGGCTGCGAGCGAGACGCTCTTCTTCGGCACCTCGATGGGCGGGCGCTCGGAGACGGGTCGGTCCTCGCTCGAGAGCCACAGCGGGCGCTCGGGCAGCTTCTTGATCTCGGTGAAGATCTCCGCGATCTGGTTGTGATCGAGGGTCTCCTCCTCGAGCAGAGCCAGGGCGAGCCTGTCGAGGATGTCGCGGTTGGCGCTGATGACCTCGTAGGCCTCGTTGTGCGCCTGCTCGATGAGCGCGCGCACCTCGGCGTCGACCCGCTCGGCGACCTTCTCGGAGTACTCGCGTCCTCGTCCCATGTCGCGGGCGACGAACATGTCGCCGCCTTCGCTGCCCAGCTTCACCGGACCGACGTTCGTCGTCATGCCGTACTCGATGACCATCTTGCGGGCGATCGACGTCGCCTTCTCGATGTCGTTCGAGGCTCCGGTGGTCGGGTCGTGGAAGATGATCTCCTCGGCGACGCGTCCACCCATCGCGTAGGTGAGCTGGTCCTGCAGCTCGTTCCGCGTGACGGAGTACTTGTCGTCGAGCGGCAGCACCATCGTGTATCCGAGCGCCTTGCCGCGAGGGAGGATCGTGATCTTCGTGACGGGGTCGGTGTAGTTCATCGCCGCCGCGGCGAGGGCGTGGCCGCCCTCGTGGTACGCGGTGATGAGCTTCTCCTTGTCCTTCATCACGCGGGTGCGACGCTGCGGTCCGGCGATCACGCGGTCGATGGCCTCATCGAGTGCGCGGTTGTCGACGAGCTGCGCGTTCGAGCGTGCGGTGAGCAGAGCGGCCTCGTTGAGCACGTTCGCGAGATCGGCGCCGGTGAAGCCCGGAGTCTTTCGCGCGACGACCTCGAGGTCGACGCTCTTCGCAAGGGGCTTGCCCTTGCTGTGCACCTCGAGGATCTTCTGACGCCCCTTGAGGTCGGGCGCGTCGACGCCGATCTGGCGGTCGAAACGACCGGGACGCAGCAGAGCGGGGTCGAGGATGTCGGGACGGTTGGTCGCCGCGATCACGATGACGTTCGCGTTCGGGTCGAAGCCGTCCATCTCGACGAGCATCTGGTTCAGCGTCTGCTCGCGCTCGTCGTTCCCGCCGCCCATTCCGGCACCGCGATGACGGCCGACGGCGTCGATCTCATCGATGAAGATGATGGCCGGAGAATTCTCCTTGGCCTGGTTGAACAGGTCGCGCACTCGCGAGGCTCCGACGCCGACGAACATCTCGACGAAGTCCGATCCCGAGATCGAGTAGAACGGGGCACCGGCCTCGCCGGCGACGGCGCGGGCCAGCAGGGTCTTTCCGGTTCCGGGAGGGCCGTACAGCAGCACGCCCTTCGGGATGCGGGCTCCGATGGCCTGGAACTTGGCGGGGTCCTGGAGGAACTCCTTGATCTCGTGGAGCTCCTCGATCGCCTCATCGGCGCCGGCGACATCGGCGAAGGTGACGGACGGCGTCTCCTTGCTGACGAGCTTGGCCTTCGATTTGCCGAACTGCATGACCTTGCCGCCGCCGCCCTGCATCGACGAGAGCAGCCACCAGAAGAGGAGTCCCAGCAGGATCAGCGGAAGCAGAAGAGAGAGGATGCCGTCGAACCACGTCGCTCGCGGTACGGCGTCGTTGAAGCCGTCCTTGGGGTCGGCGGCGTTCACGGCGGTGACGACCTCATCGGCGCGAGCCTCGACGTAGTAGAACTGGACGTTCTCAGAGCCCTCGAACGCCTTCGACAGCGTCATGTCGACCCGCTGGTCGCCGTCGGTGGTGGTCACCTCGGTCACGGTCTCGCCGGCGAGCAGCTTCAGACCCTCTTGGGTGGTGATCTGCTTGGGTGCGCCGAGGTTCGAGATCAGCAGGAAGCCGCCGAGCAGCAGCAGTCCGATCAGTGCGACATAGATCAGCGGATTCCGCGTGAGCTTCTTGACGTTCATGGTCGGATCAGCGTATCGCGCGGGCCATAGGTGCCTGCTGTGCGTTCACCCACGGCGTATCGTCCCTCACACCCCCGGTCGTTGAGCGAGGCCGCGCAGCGACCGAGACGAAACGCGCTCAGCCGCCGG
>CAUQIW010000018.1:0-38339 GCA_963518515.1 uncultured Microbacterium sp. | reverse complement strand
GCGTGCCGCCCTGTCACGGCGGAGGTCGCGGGTTCAAGTCCCGTCAGGGTCGCTCTAAGCGACGGGCCCTTTTCTCTGAGAAGGGCCTTTCGGCTAGATGCGGCAGGTTCGCCGGTCGCACGGCTCTGTAGCTCAGTTGGTAGAGCGCACGACTGAAAATCGTGAGGTCACGGGATCGACGCCCGTCGGAGCCACAGGGTGATCATTACAGTCACCTTAGGAACCCTCGCCTAGCTTCTACATGGCGGGGGTTTCCGCTTTTCCTGGCTCCGACCTCGACGGTCGTCGAGCGAGCGGACCTCCCTCGGCGCCGACCGAGCGGAGCGAGACGAAACGCCCCTCCGCCGGCCCCTGGCTCACTTCGGAGCTTCCCTCACCGCGAAGAGGTTGCCGAACGGGTCTTCGAGCTGGCAGAGCCGCTCGCCCGTGAAGACGCTCTTCGGGCCGCGGTGCGCTTTCGCGCCGTTCGCCGTCCACTCCGCGACGACGGCATCGACGTCGGGCACGGTCCAGTACGGCACCGTCCCCGACGAACCCGCGGTGTTGAGTTCATCCACCTGGTGAAGCGTGAGTCGGGATCCGCCGAGGTCGAACGCGACCAGCGCTCCCCCGCGGATCGTCGGCTGGCAGCCCAGCCGCGCTGCGTACCACTCGACAGCGGCTTCCAGATCTTCGACGAAGTAGAAGACGTTGCCCACCGCTTCGAACGGCGCCGACGTCACTCGGTCACCGCCAGAGCCGAGGTGAGAAAGGCGAGACTCGGTCCGATGGCGACCGGCAGGTATCCCTCGGCGTGGTGCGTGCCGGGGATGAGCTGCAGGGTGCTGGCGATGCCGACCTCCGTGAGAGCAGCCTGCATCGCGACCGCATCGGAGACCGGCACGAACTCGTTCAGCGAGTTGGCGAGGAAGACGGGTCCGCCCTTGGGTGATGCATGACGAGTGGTGGAGGCTGCCTCGAGCAGGCTGCGATCGCCTCCCACCTCCTCGAGGATCGTCCACCGGAGGAAGGCGTCGTCTCGTCCGGTCTGGTTGATGTCGGCGCTCTTGAGCGCATCGAGATCCTGGGTCGTCGGCGTCGCCGTGACGGTGCTGTCGGTGGCCTCGACGATGCCGAGCAGATCGAACATCCCCGACCAGCTCACGGCCGGCCTGCCCGTCGAGATCCCTGCCTCGATGGAGAGGTTGCCGCCTGCGGATCCGCCGAAGAACGCCAGCCGTGTGCGATCGAACTCGTGCTCGGAATCGATCGCCCACTGCGCTGCGGCCAGCACGTCGTCTCGGCTCGTGGGAAAGATGAAGTCCGGCGTCTCACGGTAGTCGGGGACGAAGACGATGTACCCGGCGTTCACGAGGATCGTCGCGAGGGTGCGCTCCTTCGCCTTGTCGCCGCGGAACCAGCCGCCGCCGTGCACGAGGATGATGGCCGCTCTCGTGCTGTCTGCCGGCGTGGCGCCAGGAGAGCTGTAGATGTCGAGAAGCAGCGGGCCCGCCGGGGTGGATCCGTACGGGACGTCGACGGTGACTGTCGGGTCGATTGACATGGTGGACCGTCCTTCCGCGAAGCAGATCAGGCACCCCGCCTGACTGCAGACATTACAACGCGGATGCTGCAGCGAAACGGACCCCGTGAAGGTCTCGACTCCTGTCGAACCGGTGGCTCACTTCTCGGCGCGCTGATCGACCGCGACGCCGATCGCGAGCCCGATCGCGATGCCCATGCCCATGCCGAGCGCCAGGTTGTCGAACACGGTCAGGCCGAGGCCCGCTCCGACGGCGATTCCGAGCCCGAGGCCCACCGCGAGACCGTTCTGCGCCTTCTTTCCGGAGTTCTTCTCTTCATCGGTCATGACTCCACGGTACGAATGCCCGCGCGGCGATGCATCCCCCGCGCGACGGACATCCGGATGATGCCGCGTCCCCGGGGCGTCTTAGGGTGAGGGCATGAATCTGCTTCTTCTGTCCCTCGGCGTCGGAGCCGTGCCCGGTTTCCTGTCCGACCGCGCGGCGGCCTCCTCGGAACCCCTGCGTCTCGGTTACGTGGCGGACGCCGCAGCTGCCTTCGCAGATGCGCCCTTCGTGCACGCCGAGAGAGCGGCGATCGAAGACCTCGGCTACCGCGTGCGCGAGCTGACGGCGCGAACCACTCCTGCTCACGAGTTCGCCGCTGCCCTCGACGAGATCGACGCGCTGTACGTCGCGGGCGGCAACACGTTCGCGCTCCTCGCGGCGCTTCGCGCGAACGGTGCCGCCGACGCCATCGTTCGGAAGGTGCACGACGGTCTTCCCTACATCGGCCTGTCGGCCGGATCGATCGTGGCGGGGAGCAGCATCCGACCGGCAGCCCTCATGGACGATCCGAAAGATGCGCCGGACCTCACGGATCACACCGGGTTGAACCTGATCTCCGAAGTGGTGATCCCGCACGCCGACGGCGCACTTCCGCCCTACCCGCCGGAGCTCATCCGGCGCACTGTCGAGCTCTACGGCGGGGATCACACGCTCATCCTCCTCGAGGACGATGAGGCGCTCCTCGTCGACGAAGACGGCTCACGACGGGTCAGCTCTCCAGGCTGACATCCCCGACGTGCGCCGACCTCAGCGGAACGCGTCGGGCGGAGTCCGCTCCCCTGCCCGGAACTCGGCGAGCGCGCGGTCGAAGGTGTAGGAGGATGCCCGGTACATCACCGTGCGATCCGCGGCGACGAAGATGGTGCCACCCCCGCGGATCGCCCTGACGACCGCGACACCACCGTCGAACGGCACGACGCTGAGCGGGTCATCGAAGGGAGTGCCGGACGTCGCGGCGAGCGAGTGGAACAGCGCGGTTCCGTGATCTGCGAGCACACGATCCGCCGCAGACAGCCGCTCTCGCTCGACGACTCGGATCGCGACGCCCTGCGATGGTTCCGTCGTACCGGGTCGCGGCGTCGCGGCCGCGCCGGTCCACGGCTCGGTGAGCCCGGCCCGCAGCGCACGATCGAGTGCGTCGAACCGCTCACCGTCGAGTCGGATGAGCCGAGCGTTGCGCGTCGAGCGGCGGGTGTTACCCCAGGTCAGGCCGACGAACGCGATGCGGTCGGCATCCGCGGTCCAGATCAGGACCACGCCCGTGCCTCCGCGGGTCTGCGGCGGAAGCGGAAGGTACTGGGACGGATCACCTGCGGCGAACGCCGAATGGAGCCGCTCGAACTCCGCCGACTGGACTGCGTGATATCCCTCGAAGCGCTTGCGCAGTCGAGTACCCGTCTCCGTGCGGATCCACTCGTGCGTCGCCGATCCGAACAGGGCGATCGACGCGGCGATCGCGAATCCGCCGCCGAGGACGATGATGCCCACGGGCAGCAGGCCGAGCCCTCGCAGGGCCTGGTATCGCGGCCGGGATGCGTCATCGGCGCTCTCGCGCGAGTACTCCGCGAGATCTGCGAAGTTCAGAATCCCGAAGGCGACCGCACTTGCGCAGAGCAGCAGCACGACGGCCGCGACCACCGTTCGCGCGGTCGATCGTCGTCGAGTCAGCTCGGGTGTCTGTGCGAGCGTCGAGTCGTAGAGGGACACGCGTCCAGCATGCCAGCTCGCCGATATCGACCCGAGCCGCGTCGGGTCAGACCACGGGGTCGTTGCCGCTGACGCTGCGACGCGTGACGCGCTCGCCCGTCGCGGGGTCGACCGAGGTGCGCGCGACCGAGTCGGTGCGGCGGTTGCGGGCGACGAGAATCAGGCTGATGAGGAACACGACGGCTCCCGCTGCCATGAGGATGTAGCCGACCAGGTCGAGGTCGACGTAGCCACCCGTGTCGACGTTGATCGCGAACACGAGGATCGCTCCGATGACGACGAGCGCGATACCACTTCCGATACCCATGATGTCCATCCTCTCGGGGCCCCACGCGCGGCCCGCTCGCCCACAGTAGAGCCGATCGGGGTCGCCTCGATACGCGTGGACACGCATCCGCGACCGTGGTAGACGCGATCCGATGCTTGAGAATGCGCGGCTCAGGCCTCGGCGACGTCGATTCTCGTGAGCGGCGGCGGCGGCGCCACGGCGTCCGTCTCGACGGTGTCGATGTCACCTCGACCCGTGAGACGCGCGACGGCCGCGTCGAACTGCTCGTCGAGGGCCGCGACTGCAGCGGCCGCATCACCGCTCGAAAGCGCGTCGAGAAGCGTCGCGTACGTGGGTGAGACGTCGGCCGGAACCGAGTATCCCTCCTCCGCGCTGAAGCTGGCGATCCTGGTCTCGAGCGTCAGCGACGACATCGACCGCGAGAGCCTGGCACTGCCCGCCGCGTCGACGAGCGTCTGATGGAACGCGAGGTCGGCGTCGCCGATGGCACGCGCGTCAGCTCGTGCACTGGCCTGCTCGAGAACGGCGAGCGCCGCTCGGAGCTGATCCACGATGTCGGCCGACGGGTGGGCGGCGATCATTCGAAGGGCTTCCTTCTCGATCGCTCGCCGCTCTGTGTAGAGATCGGCGACTCCGTCGCTGCCGATCACGCTGACGCGCAGTCCCCGTCCGGGAAGGGCGGTCAGCACGCCCTCCTGCACGAGGCGCTGAGCGGCCTCGCGCAGCGGACCTCGGCTGACGCCCAGCTGAGCGGCGATATCGACCTCCCCGAGGGGGCTCCCCACGGCAAGCGCCCCGGAGAAGATCGCGGAGCGCAGCTGGGCGACGATCAGATCGACGGTCGAGGGGCGCGCGACGCGGAGGACCGAACCGGGAAGTCCGGTGGGTGCAGTCGGCTGAGGCATGGTGGCGCTCCTGAGGATCGATCGGCGGTGACTCCATTGTGCATCCGAAACGTCGGGTCGCAGAGCCGTCTGGCTCTCCACGGTAACGACTTTGTATAGATGTCGACAATCCGACACTATGAATGTGCACAAAAATGGAATCCGTCATAACGTGGCCGACGGTCCGAATCCGAGGGCAGATCCGGCCGGACGCATCCGGCGCGATCACACCGACACCGAAAGAGGAACCCATGACTCTCACCCGTACGTCTCTGCGCATCGGCGCGGTACTGAGCGCCGCGGCGCTCACCGCCGGCCTCGCGGGCTGTGCGTCCGGCGACGCCGACGCGGCAGGATCGACCCTGGAGAAGCTGCAGGACTCCGGCTCGATCACGGTCGCGATCGCCGACGAGCGGCCCTATTCCTGGGTGGAGGGCGGCGAGCCGACCGGAGCGACCGTCGCGATGCACCGCGAGATCTTCGCGAACATGGGCATCGATGACGTCGAGGTGGTGGAAGTCGACTGGAACTCCCTCATCCCCGGCCTCAAGGCAGGGCGCTTCGACGCGATCAGCGCCGGGATGTCGATCCTTCCCGAGCGCTGCGAGGAGGCTGCCTTCAGCGATCCCGAGATCATGTACACGACAGCGCTGATGGTGCCGAAGGGCAACCCCCAGGGTCTGAGCGACCTCGATTCGGTCGTGGAGGCGGGAGACGTCAGGCTCGCCGTGCTCAGCGGCGGCATCGAGAGCGGCTATGCCGACAAGCTCGGCATCTCGGGCACGGTATCGGTCGACAATGCCCAGTCGGGCATGGATCTGGTCGCCAACGGGCGCGCCGACGCCTTCGCGATGACCGCGATCTCACTCAACTGGATGGCTGACAACAGCGCCAACGCGAACGTCGAGACCACGCAGGCCTTCGTGCAGGAGATCGACGGAGTTCCGCAGGTGGGTGCGGGTTCGACGGTCTTCCGCACGGGCGACACCGACCTGCTCGAGGCCTACAACGAGCAGCTCGCGAAGGTCACCGGTGACGAGGATTCGTACCTCGACCTCGTGGGCGAGTTCGGGTTCACGGCCGAGAACCTTCCGCCCTCCGATCTGACGACCGCGCAGCTGTGCGCCGGCGACCTGGGCTGAGGCCGCCGACGAATGGATAATCTGTCCGCTCTCTGGGCGGCGCTCCCGGCGATCGGCGACGGCGTGATCATCACGCTGCTGCTGACGCTGGGGGGCGCCGCCCTCGCGCTCGTCGTGGCCGTGATCCTCGGCCTCTCGGCCCGCGCAGACAACGTCGTGCTCCGCGGCGCCGCTCGTGTGGTGATCGAGTTCTTCCGGGGCACCTCGCTCGTCGTGCAGCTCTTCTTCCTCTTCTTCGTGCTCCCTCAGCTCGGCCTCGCCCTCCCGCCGCTCCTCTGCGGAATCCTCGGCCTCGGGCTCAACTACGGCGCGTATGCCGCCGAGGTCATCCGCGGGTCCATCAACGCCGTTCCCGCGGGTCAGTGGGAGGCGTCGGTCGCGCTCAGCATGACCCGCGCGCATCGGATGCGGCGGATCATCTTCCCGCAGGCGTGGGCGCTCATGATCCCCTCACTGACGAATCTGCTCATCCAGCTGCTGAAGGGAACAGCGATCGTCAGCTTCATCACCCTGGTCGATCTCACCGTCGCGCTCGATCGCCTTCGCATCGAGACCGACACCTTCTTCTACGGCCTCGTCGGTCTGACGCTCTACTTCGTGATCGCCTACCTCTTGACGCTGATGATGAACGCGCTCGAGGTACGCGCCAAGCACAAGCTCGGCCGCGGAGAGTCACTGGCTGAGACACTGCGGTTCCGCGCGCCGGTCACGCAGGGGAAGACGGCCGCATGACCGGGCCGGTCTGGAACTGGGACACCGCCTGGGCTGTGCTCCCCCGCCTGCTCGAGGGCTTCTTCACCGTCACCCTCGTCGTCACGATCGCCGGCAGCGCGATCGCCGCCGTGCTCGGTCTCGTCATCGCTGTGGCACGCCGCACCGCTCCGCGACCTGTCGCTGCGATCGTCACCTTCGTCGTGAACTTCATCCGGATGACTCCCATCGTCGTCCAGCTGCTGTTCGCGTACTTCGCCTTCGTCACCCTCGACCCGCTGGTCATCGGCATCGCCGTGTTCGGCATCCACTACGCCACCTACATGGCAGAGGTGTACCGGGCAGGCATCGACGCGGTGCCGCGGGGTCAGTGGGAGGGAGCGACGGCGCTCAGCATGTCGCGGCGACGCACCTGGACCGCCGTCGTGCTGCCGCAGGCCGTGCGGGCGACGGTCCCCTCTCTCGGCAACTACGTGATCTCGATGCTGAAGGACACGCCCTTCCTCATCGCCATCACCGTCGCCGACATGGTCAGCAACGCGCTCGAGTTCGGCGGCAACAACTTCCGCTACCTGGAGCCCGTGATCCTCACCGGCCTCATCTTCCTGCTCGCCAGCTACCCCGCATCCGTCCTCGTCCGCAGATTGGAGAAGCGCCTTGTCTACGCCTCCTGAGAGCACCACGCCTCCTGAGAACCCCCAGCCCGCCATCCGATTCGACCGCGTGCAGAAGCGATTCGGCGAGCACGTCGTGCTCGACGACCTCTGCTTCGACGTTCAGAGGGGCGATCGCGTCACCCTGATCGGCCCCAGCGGATCGGGCAAGACGACGATCCTGCGCCTCGTCATGACCCTCGAGGAGGCCGACGGCGGGTACATCTTCATCGATGGCGAGCCGCTGACCCACGCCGAGAGGGCCGGAAAGCGTGTCGAGCTGCGCGAGAAGCACCGCAATCAGGTGCGCAAACGCATCGGCATGGTGTTCCAGCAGTTCAACCTCTTCCCCAACATGACGGTGATGGAGAACCTCATCGAGGCTCCCGTGCATGTGCTCGGGCTGTCGAAGGCCCAAGCGACGGCGAAGGCGGCCGACCTGCTCGACAAGGTGGGCCTCTCGGACAAGGCCGACGCGCATCCGCTGCAGCTCTCGGGCGGTCAGCAGCAGCGCGTCGCCATCGCCCGCGCTCTCGCGATGGATCCCGAGATCCTGCTGCTCGACGAGGTGACGAGCGCGCTCGACCCCGAGATCGTCGGGGAGGTGCTCGGTGTGCTCCGCGGGATCGCCGCGACCACCGACATCACGATGCTGATCGTCACCCATGAGATGCAGTTCGCGCGAGACGTGTCGAACCGCGTGCTCATGTTCGATCAGGGCAGCATCGTCGAGGAGGCCGACCCCGAGACCATGTTCTCGGCGCCGCGAGAGCAGCGCACGCGTGAGTTCCTCGCTGCGGTTCTGCACGACTGACGGATGCGCGACGCCTGCGCGCCCGGCAGGATGGGCCCATGACGCCGGACTCGCTGCGCACACCCGTCGACGATCTGCTGAGTGGGCCTCGGGGTCGCCGCCTGTGTCTGGAGTATGCGGCGGCCATGGGCGCCGACGTGCACACGACGCTCTTCTGGCTCGCCCACTTCGCCGATCCCCACCCCGGGACTCTGTTCTCGGTCGGCGGCAAGGGGCAAGATCCCGAGATCCCCGATCTGGGGCCCGAGGATCTCGTCATCGCTCTGCGCGCCATCGACCTGGCCGCGACGGACGAGGATGCTGTGCGTCTGGCCCTGCGCATGTCCGTCGACAGGGCCATGTACTGGCAGCCACCCGACGGAGCCGATGTCGTCGCCGCCATGCCCGCTGTCCTCGAGGCGCTGCGCCCTGTCGCGGCAGCTGTCGTCACGTCGCGGACTGCCGCGGGCTGGAGTTCTCCTCTGCGCTCGGAGCAGTGGGCGGTCGATTGGCGGGAGCCGACGGATGCCTCGCCGTTGACCTCTGATCCGTCGACGCGACTGACGCAGTGGAGGGCCGCTCTGCATGACGACGAGGAGCGCGCTGCGCGAGAACGTCCGCGGGACGTGCGAGCGAACTGGTCGGGCAACTGGTGGTCAGTGCCCTACGACCTGCTCACCACCCGAGGCGACGTCATCGACGCTCTCGACCTGGTGGAGGACTCCCTGGGCTGGGAGGTGGCGACCGTCATCCCCGTGCGCGGCGCAGGCCGCGTGCTCGAGATCCGCTCGCCCGACGACTGGGCCGACCTCTGCCGCCGATACCCGATCGAGGTGACAGCGTCGCGCCGACACGACTGGTTCCGCGTGACCGGCCGAGACGGCCGCTGGGTGATCCCCGACTGGCAGCAGGTCTCCGTCGACTGGGATGTCGTGCACCTCAGCACCGCCGCTTACCTCCGCAGTGCGACGATGCTCATCCCCGTGGACGACGAGTTCGCGTCGGTCATCGGCGGCTGGTCTCCCGACGCCGCGGTGTGGCTCACCGACACCGCCCGTGAATGGGAGGAGCCACGACAGCACTGGAACCGCGATCCTGACAGCGCGGAGTGGATCCGCTCATAGCCTCCATGCCGGAGGGTGCGCCGTCATCACCGCACGGCGCTCGAGCTCTGCGGCGATCGCGAGGATCGCGACCTCTCCCCCCGGGCGGCCGATCAGCTGCACGCTGACCGGGTGCCCATCGGCGGCCGCGGTCACCGGAAGCGTGATCGCGGGAAGGCCAGAGACGTTGACGAAGCTGCTGTACGGCGCGTAGCGCACCTGCTGGGAGAAGTTCTCGACGGCATCCTCGTGATCGAACCAGCCGACGGGCTGCGGCGCCATCGCGAGCGCCGGGGTGAGCACCGCGTCGAAGGCCGAGAACTCCGCGATCGTGGTCCTCTCGAACACCGTCGCCGCGGCGATCCCGTCGAGCGCGTCACGGGCGCTGCGCGAACGGCCCTCACGTACCAGCCAGGCCGTGATCGGCTGCACCTGCTCGAGTTCGGCATCCGTCAGATCCATGCGCGCCGCGCTCGTGCGCCAGATCGTCGAGAACAGGGCCGCGTATCCGCGAGGGCGCCACTCGAACGCGTCCACCGCGTCTCCGGCATCGCTCAACAGCGACGCGGCGATCTCCACCGCGCGCGCGGCATCGGGATCGAGCCGGATGTCCTCGTCGTCATCCCATGGCGACACCGTCGTCACTCCGATCAGGGCCGGGCGCGAATGGCCTCGAGCAGCATCGAGGAACGCGATCTCTCCGGGTGCCGTCGTGGAGTAGAGGTGGGGTCGACCGGCGGCCATGACGTCCAGCGCCAGCGCGGCGTCCTCGACCGTGCGCGCGATCGGCCCACCGACCGAGAGCCCGCCCGGACTGTCGAAACCCGAGGCGTACGGCACTCGCCCCCGCGATGGTTTGAGCCCGACGACTCCGACGGTCGCCGCGGGGATGCGGATGGAGCCGCCGGCATCGGATGCCGGGGCGAGGGGCAGGAGACCCGCGGCGACCGCCACAGCGGCTCCGCCGCTCGATCCCCCTGCGCCGTTGCCGGTGCCCCAGGGGTCGCGCGCGGCACCCATGGTGGTCTCGGTGTAGCCGGTCAGCCCGAACTCCGGAGTACTCGTCTTGCCCAGGCTGACACCGCCCGCCTCATCCCAGACCGCCGCCTGGTCTCCGGTGATGTCGGGCACGTGGTCGCGATGCAGATGGGATCCGAACCGGGTCGGCACTCCCGCGCGAGGGACCAGGTCCTTGTCCCCGAAGGGGAGTCCCCAGAGCGCTCCGAACGGAGGCCGCGCAGTCAGGTCCTGAGCACGCGCCCGCGCGGCATCCGCGGTGATCTCGACGAAGGCTCCGAGCCCTGCATCGAGCCGCTGGATGCGGTCGAGGTAGTGGTCGACCAGGTCGAGGGGGCGGAGTTCTCCGGCGCGGAGCGCGGACAGCTGCTGGATCGCGGTGAGATCGTGCAGTTCGGGCATGACACGAGCCTAGATCGCTCCTACCGCCGTCCGGCGACCCTCGATATCGCAGGTGCCCCTCCCACCCTCGGTACGCTCGACTCATGCTCGAGACGCTCACCGGATTCGCCGTGGTGGGTGTCGCGATCGCTCTCGGCTACATCATCGGGCGCATCGATCTGCTCGGTCCGCACGCGAAGCACGTGCTCGGACGTCTCATCTTTTTCGTGCTGTCGCCGTTCCTGCTGTTCACCGTGCTCGCTCACGCCGACGCGAAGATGCTGTTCTCCTCGCTGCTTCCGGTGTCGGCGATCGCCGCCGTCGCCGTGATCCTGATCTACACGCTGGTCGCCCGCCTGTGGTGGCGGCGCCCGGTCGGCGAGACGCTGATCGGCGCACTGGGCGCCGGCCAGGTGAACTCCAACAACATCGGCATCCCGCTGTCGCTGTATCTGCTGGGAAGCGCCGCGTACCCGGCCCCCGTCGTGCTCATGCAGCTGCTCGTCTTCACCCCGATCTCGCTCACGATCCTCGACGCCGTGACCAGTGACCGGGTCTCGATACGCAAGACGCTGACCCGCACGGCGACGAACCCCATCATCATCGGGGCACTCACAGGCACCCTCGTCTCGGTGCTCGACCTCGAGATCCCTGCCCTCGTGATGGACCCCGCTCAGCTGATCGCGGATGCCGCGGTGCCGGTGCTGCTCATCAGCTACGGCATCTCGCTGCACGGCCAGAGGGTGCTCGGCACACGAGGCCACCGGCGCGATATCATCGTCGCCTCCACTCTGAAGCTGATCGCCATGCCGCTGATCGCCTGGGCCGCTGCGGAGTTCGTCTTCGGCCTCTCGCAGAGCGAGGTGCTGATCGTCACGATCCTCGCGGCGCTGCCGACCGCGCAGAACGTGTTCAACTACTCGCAGCGCTACAACGTGGGCGAGACGATGTCGCGCGACACCGTCTTCGTCACGACTCTCGGATGCCTGCCGGTGCTCGTGCTCATCACGGTTCTGCTGGGCTGACCTCGGGCAGTCGCGTCGCCGAGCCCGCCGTCAGCGGGCGTCGCTGAGCGTGAGAGGCAGATCCCGCATCACGACCGCGCTGTCGAACTCCGCACTCCCCGCCGGGAGGCCGTCGAAGAACGACGACGTGAGGGCGTGCAGTCGCGCGCCCTCGACAGACCATCCCTCCGCGGCGAGCGCGACCGGTTCGACGCTCTGTCCGTCATGGCCGAGCGACCATCCGATGCGACCGGCTCGATAGAAGGCGGATGCCGCGTCGACCGAATCGAAGAAGCTGCTCGACCACTCCCCTCCGACCTCGACATCGGCCGTGAGGCTGTGGTCGCCCGCTTCCATCGTCATCGCGTAGCGGTCACCCGATTCGTCCGTGGTGAACCGGGCGCGCCTGTGCACCCCGGGAAAGAAGCGTCCTCCGAAGAGCACGGGGTGCCACGCCGAACTGTGTCGCTCGACGATGAAGACGCCTGTCTCGACGCCGCTCTCCCCGTCCCATTCGACCGCGATCCGATGGGCGGCGTTCTCGGAGCGGAGCCCGATACGACGGCGGATCCAGGTCGGTCTGATCGACTCGAGACCGAGGACGCAGACGCCGGCGAGCGCCGAGCCTCGCACGATCTGGGGGCGGAATCCCGAGGGAAGCAAGGAGGCGGCGACCTCGGGATCGAGCCGGTAGCTCACGAGCAGCCGACGTCGAAGATGCGCTCGTACGCTGCGGATCATGGCCATGGGGCGAATATAGCACTGTAGCTAAATTACTCCAAGGGAATGAGCGTAGATCACGCCTAGATTTGACCCGTGGACAATCCGCTGTTCTTCCTCGCCGTGATCGTCGCGGTCATCGTGCTCGTCGCGCTTCTGCCCCGGTGGATCCGTCGATCGAACCGCTCGGCGGCCGGTCGCGAACAGCGACGCATCGCGGGTCCCCGGGTCGACGAGGCGCTGGAGGAGCTCGGGGCGCAGCTGCGCATCCATGCCGCAGAATCCGTGGTGCGGGAGATGGTCGACGCGATCGCCCTGCAGCAGCCACGCAGGTTCACCGTGCTGGGCGACGGCGGCTACGGCATCCGCTTCATCGAGCCCGACGACGCGATCGTGCGACTGCGCAACGGCGCCGGGGGCACTCTCGTGCGCGTCGAGCGTTCCCGGGAGTACCTGGCGATGCCGAGCGGCACGGCCTTCTGGTCGGACCTCCGAGCGCGGATCCTCGGAGCCGCCCAGGCCAGAGGCCTCGTCGTCGATGAGCTCCGTTCACGCTTCGAGCGCGAAGACGACGGCACAGGGTGGGTGCTCATCGACGACGTCTGAGCGCACGAAGAAGGGCGGCCGAGCGGGCTCGGCCGCCCTTCAGGTCGATCACTCCGGAGACATGTCCGGATCGATGTTGGTCTCTGCACCGAGAGTCAGCGGCTCAGCCTCGTCGTCACGCTCGCCATCCGACGTGTCGGCGGCGTCGTTGAGCTCGCTGATGCCCTCGTCGACGCCGTCGACCTCATCGGGGTGGAAGGGGCCGGTGTCCTGCGGGTACGACTGGGGATCCGACATGGCGGACTCCTCTCTCTGACGGTTGATCCCAGAGTGGCCCGGCTTCCGCACACGCGCACGACCGTTGACACGAGCCCGCGGCTGTGCCGCCGAGCCGCGAGGGCATGGACGATCCCACCCCTGACAACTCACACCCCCGAAAGCTAGGCTGGTCGCGCGCGCCTGCGCGAGCCACTGCTCGTCGCCGGATGCGCACACCTCCTCTCCTCCTTCGGCCTGCGTGAATCATCGGACGACGCCACGGCCCTGCCAGAAAGGCTGACTCCATGAGCGAGACCCCCAGCAACGACCGGACTCCCGACTTCTTCGACAAGCTGATCGAAGACAGTCCCCGCGAGCAGGGCGGATTCACCGCCTCCTTCCGCGGCTACGACAAGGCCGAGGTCGACTCCGCGCTCAGCACGCTGCGCAACCAGCTGCAGCAGGCCAAGGCGCAGCTCGCCGATGCCGAGGCGAAGCACGAGGACACGCTCGAGTCCATCCGCGAGGAGGAGCGTTCGGCGCGCGAGGTCCTCGAGTCCGAGCTCAACGCCGTCAAGGCGCAGGCCGCCGAGGCGGAGCAGCAGGTGTCGACGCTGACGAACGAGCTCGTCGACACCCCGCGCGCCGACGGCCAGGAGGCTCCGTCGCGCGAGCAGTTCGAGGCGATCCTGCGCGTCGCCGAGGAGCAGGCGAACGTGCTCATCCAGAACGCCGCCGTGCAGGCCGATCGCCTGATGGCCGCGGCCCGCGAGGAGGTCACGGCGCAGCGCGACGAGGCCGACGTCGATGTCACGCGCATCATCACGCAGGCGCAGCACGACGCCGATCAGGTACGCCTGAAGATCGACACCGAGTACACCGCGCACGAGGCGCGCCTCGAGCGTGAGGCCGCGCATGCCGCCGAGAAGGTGCACCAGGCCACCCAGGAGGCCACCGCCATCCGCACCGAGGCGGAGAAGGGAGCGGCGGCGCTCCGCGCACTCGTCACGCGCGAGACCACGCAGCTGCGCGCCGACGCCGAGCGCGAGGTGCGCGAGATGAACGCGCGCGTCCTCGAGTTCGAAGAGACCCTGACCCGACGTCAGGACGACGCGCAGCAGGAGTTCCTCGTGCTGCACAACCAGGCCGTCGCCCACGCCGAGCGCATCACCGCCGACGCGAACGAGCAGGTCGCCGCGTCGCTCGACCACGCGCAGCGCATCTCCGGCAAGGCCGATGACTACGAGCGGCTCATGCGCTCGCAGGCTCAGACCATCGAGGCGGATGCTCAGGTGCGGGCTCGCGACACCCTGGAGCGAGCACGGGTGAAGTCGCAGAAGATCGTCGAATCGGTCACCACGCACACCGCCGGCGTGCTGCGCGACGCCGAGGACCACGCCCGGCAGCTGCGGTGGCAGCAGCAGCAGCTCGCGAGCTTCATGGCCGAGGTGCGCGAGATGATCCGCCCCGACGGGATCTTCACCGGAGAGACCGCCGCAGCGACCGCCGCCGCCGTCACCGCCTCTCAGGGCGCCTTCGTTCCGGAGAGCTCAGCGGAGGATGCCGACGACGAGACGCTCGACGCAGAGACCTGGAACGACGAGACCGACGACGACGCGGCCGAGGCCTCCGACGCATCGGCCGAGCCGTCGGAGGAGTTCCTCGGTGACGAGGTTCTCGACGACGAGCTGATCGACGACGACGCCGCGACGATCGACGGCAAGATCACCATCGATGTGGTCGAGGTCGACGAGAACAGCACGCGCTGAGCGACTTCTCGCCCGCATGACGGGGTGTGAGTGGATCTTCCGCTCACACCCCGTTCGCGTCCCACCGCCGCATCCACCGATCGGTGGATGCGACGATCCCCCGCTCCACGGCTGGCGCGCCGCACCGTGGGAGGCCAGTCTGGAGACATGACAGACAACGTGATCGAGGTTCGAGAGCTGCGCAAGGCCTACGGCGGCTTCTCGGCCGTCGATGACATCAGCTTCGACATCCGGCGAGGCGAGACCTTCGCCCTGCTCGGGCCCAACGGAGCGGGCAAGTCGACCACGATCGAGATCCTCGAAGGGTATCGGCACCGCACCTCCGGCGATGTCCGCGTTCTGGGCATCGACCCGCAGCGCGGCGGACTGGAATGGAAGGCCCGACTCGGGATCGTGCTGCAGTCCACGGGCGAGGCCGGCACGTTCACCGTCCGCGAGCTGCTGAACGAGTTCGCCGGCTACTACCCGAACCCGCGCGACATCGACGAGGTCCTTGCCGCCGTGGGCCTCGAGGACAAGCAGCGCAGCAGAGCGGGGCGGCTGTCGGGCGGGCAGCAGAGGCGCCTCGATGTCGCCCTCGGCATCATCGGGCGGCCGGAGCTGCTCTTCCTCGACGAGCCGACGACCGGGTTCGATCCCGAAGCCAGACGGCAGTTCTGGGGGCTGATCCGCACACTCAAGGGCGAGGGCACCAGCATCCTGCTCACCACCCACTATCTCGACGAGGCCGCCCAGCTCGGAGACCGCGCCGCTGTCATCACCGCGGGAAAGATCGTCGCCATCGGAGCGATCGACGAGATCGGCGGCGCCGACGCCCGCGTCCCCATGGTCAGCTGGATCGATGCCGCCGGCGTGCGCAGGCATGAGCGCACCGCCGCTCCCGGTGCCCTCGTGGCCGACCTGCAGACGGCCGGAGGCGAGCCGGAGGGCCTGGAGGTCGTGCGCCCCACGCTCGAGGACATCTATCTGGGATTGATCCGCGAGAACGGCGGCATCGTCGATGTCGAGCCCACAGATGAGAAGGAGCAGGTGGCATGACCACTGCGACCCCCACCCGACCCCCTGTCCCCCGTTTCGGGATCGCTCGCACCGTCAGGCTGGGCGTGCGACGGATCGGCTTCGAGCTGCGCCAGTACTTCCGCGCCGGCGACCAGGTGTTCTTCACCTTCCTGTTCCCCACGGTGATGTACCTCATCTTCGCCACCATCTTCACGGGCGACATCGGCGAGGGCCCCGACAAGATCAGCATGGCCACGTACTACCTGCCGGGGCTGGTCGCCGGAGGCATTTTCCTCTCCGGGGTGCAGGGACTCTCGATCGAGATCGCCGCGGAGAAGAGCGATGGCACCCTGAAGCGATTGGGCAGCACGCCGATCTCTCCGGTCTCGTACTTCATCGGCAAGATCGGCGAGGTCTTCGTCACCGCAGTGCTGCAGATCGCCCTCCTCCTCACCGTGGCGGTGGTCCTGTACGGCGTCGAACTGCCCGCTGATGCCGCGACCTGGGGCCGGTTCGCGTGGGTGTTCGTCCTCGGGCTCCTCACCTGCGCTCTGCTGGGCATCGCCCTGTCGGCGGTCCCCCGCTCCGGCAAGACGGCATCGGCCGTCGTCATCCCCGTCGTGCTCCTGCTGCAGTTCATCTCGGGCGTCTACATCGCGTTCTCGGTGCTTCCCGAATGGCTGCAGAACGTGTCTGCGGTGTTCCCCCTGAAGTGGATAGCGCAGGGGATGCGCGCCTCGCTGCTGCCCGAGTCCTTCGGCGCCGCAGAGACCGGCGGCGGATGGGAACTCGGACTCGTGGCCACCATGCTCGTCGTCTGGCTCGTGGTCGGACTCGTCCTCAGCCGCGCGACCTTCCGCTGGATCCGTCGCAACGGATGAGCGCCGCTCCCACACGGGTGGACGTGTCCCGCGGAATCCGCCGCGAGCGGTGGGGATGGGACATCGCCGCGGCCGCGCTGCTGGTGGCGGTCGTGGGGCTCGTCCTCGTGCTCCCGGAATCCTTCTCCGGGTCACGCCCGCTGCTCGTGCTGCTCTCGGCCGGCATCTCCCTCGTCTATGCGCTGGGCGCACGCAGGTATGTCGGCATCAACGACGGCATCGAGGATCCGACGCCGACGGTCTCGGCGCTGCTCCAGACCGGCCTGATCGCGATGCTCGCGCTCGCGGTGTCGATCGAACCCGTCATGCTGGTTCTGCAGACCCTGGTGCTGCCGCTCATCTGGATGACCTCGCGCTCGACGAGGCAGGCCGTTCTCGTCACGCTCGGCACTGGCGTGCTGCTCATGCTGGCCTATGCGTTCTGGGGCGGATTCACCCGCGATGCCCTGCTCTCCGGCGCGCTCAACTCGGGCCTCTCCGCCGCCTTCAGCCTCGCACTCGGACTCTGGATCACGCGTATCGCCGAGTGGGGCGTCGAGCGGCAGCGTCTACTCACCGACCTCACCGCGGCGCAGGCCGACCTCGAACGCGCGAGCAGGGATGCGGGGGCGACCGCCGAGCGGGCACGCCTCGCCCGTGACGTGCACGACACCATCGCCCAGAACCTCGCCAGCATCGTCATGCTCGCCGAGCGCGCCAGGATCGACGGGTCGTCGCCGGCCGCGATCGAACTGATCGAGGATGCTGCGCGTGACGCGCTGGTCGAGGCGAGGGCGCTGGTGGCGGTCGCCTCGTCCGCGCCGTCATCCGGATCGCTCGGAGACGCGCTGCGACGTCTCGGGGCACGCTTCGCCCGCGAGACGGGCATGTCGGTCGAGGTCGCGGCCGGCGATGCGCCGATTCCGCGCGACGTGCAGGTCGTGCTGCTGCGTTGCGCTCAGGAAGGTCTCGCCAACGTCCGCAAGCACTCAGGAGCGTCTTCTTCCCGGGTCGAGCTGATCGTCGACGACATCGCCGAGCTCACGATCCGCGATGATGGACGTGGCCTGGGCGGCGTCTCGATAGACGACGATCGCGGCTTCGGACTCGCCGGGATGCGCGAACGGGTCGGACTCGTGGGAGGCTCGTTGACGATCGCCGACAGCGCGGTCACCGACGCCGGATCCTCGACCGTGTTCGGTGGTGCGGCCCTCACCGTACGCGTGCCGTTGACCGCCGCAGCGACGACGAGGACCCCTGTGAAGGAGACACCGTGATCCGTGTGATCGTCGCCGACGACCACCCCATCGTGCGGTCGGGCATCGTCGGTCTCATCGCTCTGGACCCCGGTCTCGACGTGGTCGGCGAGGCCGCCGACGGCGCCGCGGCCGTGGAGGCGGCGGCTCGTCTGCATCCCGACGTCGTGCTGATGGACCTGCGCATGCCGGGGACGTCCGGCATCGAGGCGACCGCGCGCATCACCGCCGAGCTTCCCGATGTGCGCGTCCTGGTGCTGACGACCTACGAGACGGACGATGACATCCTCGGGGCCATCGAGGCGGGTGCCAGTGGATACCTGCTGAAGGCGGCACCTCAGGAGGAGATCGTCGCGGGCATCCGCGCGGTCGCCGGCGGTCACACCGTGCTGGCGCCCTCGATCGCCGCGACTCTGGTGACGCGCATGCGCGCGGAGACCGCACCGCCTCCCGCACTGAGTCCCCGCGAACGGGAGGTGCTGCGCCTGGTGGCTGCGGGCCAGAGCAACCCCGAGATCGGAAGGACGCTGTTCATCGGCGAGGCGACGGTGAAGACTCACCTGCTGCACGTGTTCGAGAAGCTGCAGGTGTCGGATCGGACCCGCGCCGTGACGCTCGCGCTCGAACTCGGTCTGATCTAGACGGTTCGGCGTGCGGTTCCGGTGCGGAAAAGACTTCTGCGACCAGGATCGAGGATCCTGGTCGCAGAAGTCGAGGCTCTCCGCGGATGCCGCGGGTGCGGTCTACGCCCGGCCGAACTGCGCCACGGCGGGGCAGTCGAACGGATCGGCGCCGGCGGCGAGGCCCACGCGGTTGAGGTAGGCGATGACGATCGCATACGACTCGATGAGGCTGGTCTCGGTGTAGGGGACGTTGTTCGAAGCGCAGTAGTCGCGAACGATCTCCCGCGCCTGCGACAGGTGCGGCCGCGGCATGTTCGGGAACAGGTGGTGCTCGACCTGGTAGTTGAGACCACCCATGAGCCAGGTGGCCCACCATCCGCCGCGGATGTTGCGCGAGGTGCGAACCTGCTTCGAGAAGAAGTCGAGGCGAGCGTTCGGGTCGATGATCGGCATGCCCTTGTGGTTGGGGGCGAACGAGGCTCCCATGTACACGCCGAAGACGGCGAGCTGCACACCCATGAAGGCGAATGCCATACCGAGGGGCAGCATCAGGAAGACCGGGATCAGCACGATGGCGAAACGCAGAGCGATGAGTCCGAGCTCGATCCAGCGGCCCTTGGCCTTCTTGCTGGTGACGAGGTGCTTGACCCCGAGGTAGTGGAGGTTGAGTCCCTCGAGCGTGAGAAGCGGGAAGAACAGCCACCCCTGCTTGCGGGTGATGAGGCGCACCAGACCGCGCGACTGCGCGGCATCCGTCTCGAGGAAGGAGACCGTGTCGACTTCGATGTCGGGGTCCTTGCCCACCTGGTTCGGGTTGCCGTGGTGCTTGGTGTGCTTGGAGTCCCACCACGAGTAGCTGATGCCGACCACTCCGGCGGCGAGGATGCGGGCGAGGCGGAAGTTCGCCGGGCCCGAGGAGAGGATCTGACGGTGCGCCGCCTCGTGAGCGAGGAAGGCCACCTGGGTCAGGATGATGCCGAGCGCGCCGGCGATGAGCAGCTGGAACCAGCTGTCGCCGAGGAGGATGAAGCCGGTGATCGCTCCGCCGAGCGCGACGGCGAGGCCGGCGCCCACGAAGATGTAGAACCATCCGGCGCGGCGCAGAAGTCCGGTTTCGCGGACGACCTGCGACACCTGCTTGTACGCCTGTGCCATCGGCGGGAAGTCAGCGTTGCCGGAATACGTCTGACGTACCGGCCCGAGAAGTGCATCGGTCTTTTCGACCTGTGAAATGGAGATGTTGCTCTCCCGTCGATCGGAGCCCTTGAGCTGTGGAAAGCCCAAGGCAGATCGCCGAACGCTTACCTCAGGCTAACGCGGGCCTTATGCGATTCGGGGAATACGTCGAGACGCCGTGACGATTCACAGGTCTCGCCTATGGAACGGTCAGGCGCGAGCGCGTCGCGGCCGACGACGCAGAGCGCGAGCCAGCGCCAGAGGCAGCCGACGCGGACGGACGTACGCCGTCTGCGCGATCTCGAGCTCGCGACGCGCATCGTCGAGCGATTCGAAGGACCCGAGGTCAGTGCCGCGCTGATCGCGCACGAGGTGGCCCGTTCCGTCGAATTCGACGAAACCGGCGAACTCGCCGGCGCGGGTCGCGACGTGCACGTCGACGTCTGCCTGCTTCCAGGTCAGCGGATCGGACGGAGGGAAAGTGGTGGTGATGGTCATGCTGATGCTCATTGCTGTGTGGCAGGCGCGCGAACGCGCGGCCTGCAAGATGATGAGATCGAGGGCGGATGCCGCGCGCGTCGATGTGCGTGGTCCGTGATGGCCCTGATCAGTGGCGACGCGGCGGCCTAGAGGGGGGCCAGAACACACGTTGCTCCATCAGTCTAGCAGATGAGGGCGACCGGTCAGCGTGACGGCGGCTGGCCCCCGCCCCCTGGCCCTGCGGCGCCCCCGGTCGGGGCCGCCGCCGACGACGGTGCCGTCGTGGTGTCCACCGCGACGATCAACGTGGCGGAGTAGCCGCTCGCCACCTCGCCGACGACCGTGGCCAGCTGCAGGGCCGCCGCGTCGTCGCCGAACACGTTGTCACCGGCAAGGCTCGTCTGGGAGAGGTTGCGGGTGGACCCGTCGTACCGCGCATCGGCATATACGGCAGCGCACGCGTCTTCCGGCAGCGCCATCTGCGAGGTCGCGATGGCTTTCGTGGAGTCGGTGATGGAGTCGACGTCCGGGAAGACCTCGAAATGTATGTGCGGCCATCTGCCTGAGTAGCACCCGGGGAAGACAGAGGAGAACGAGACCGTGCCGTCGGCATCCGCCACCTGCACTCCGCGCAGGTAGGTGACGTCCTCCAGTCCCGAGGAGTACATCGAGTACTCCCCCTGAGCCGTGCAATGCCACGCGTACACCGCCGCGCCTGCGAAGGGCACGCTGCCGTTCGCCAGGTCGAGCAGCTGAAGCTCGAAGCTGAGGGGAACGCCCTCGGCCGTCGCCGATCCGTCGATCGAGGTGGCGATGTCACGACGCACGATGCCCGACTCCTCGAGCACGTCCGGGCCGTTCGACCCGTCCCCCGGGTAGGGCCCGGCGGTCTCGTCGGGGATTTCAGCGGTTACGGTACCGGACCCGTCGGCGCCGGTCGTTCCCGTGCTCGTGGTCGACGTGGCCGCGGGTGTCGGCGAGCATGCCGCGAGCACGAACGCGCCGACTCCGACGCCTGCGAGACCGAGCAGTCCGCGTCGCGTCACCAGGGTGCGCAGATCGAACGCGGCCCCCTGATCGACGACCTCCTCGTGCGCGCGGTCGAGGAGCCGCCCTTCGTAGGTGGGCCCCTGCGGGGTGACGACGGGTTCCGGAATGCGTGTCATGGTCTCGCTCCTCTGGCGTGGACGGGGTGGTGAGCCCCATCGTCGCCGAGCAGTCGATCAGACGGCCATGCGCCCGTTGTGCGAACCCTATGACGCTCGGTTCGCGATCGGCGGCCTCAGCACCAGAACAGCGACGACCGCGACGAGGACCACCGCCGTGATCGCCACGGGGATGGGAAGGAGAGGATCGAACAGCACCAGCACCGCGCCGAGGGGCACGGCCGTGTTGACGACGCGGTCGGCGTTCTCGCGGATGGCGATCCACCAGATGGCCAGCAGGAAGACGGCGATCGGGATGGTGACGGTGAGCGACGCGACGACGCTCGGCAGGTGGCTCTCACCGGTGAGCAGATCGATCTCGACCTCGATTCCGGCGGAGAACGCGGCCGCCGCGGCGAACACCAGGTAGTGGCTGTAGCCGTAGCGCAGCGAACGCGCGAACGTCGTGATCACTCGGTGATGCGGCGGCCAGAAGTAGATCCACCACAGCGACGCGGTCACCACGAGAGTGAGCACCGAGATAGAGATGAGCGGAACGAACGACTCGAGCTCGTGGCCGGCGTCGATGATCGCGTTGGCCGATGCGAGCAGACTCTCGCCCAGCACGATAAGAGTGAACAGACCGTAGCGCTCGGTGATGTGATGCGCGTGCCACGGCGTCTGCCTTCGGTACTCCGCGAACACCGGCACGCTCATCTCGATGGCCGCGAACGCCACGAAGGCGACGATCTGGGCGGGGCCGGAGGGGATGAGGAGGAAGAGCACCCAGAGGACCTGCACCGCTCCGATGCCGAGCGCGTAGCGCCGCGTCGCCGACCGCAGCTCCCCCGCACCTCGCGATGCCCTGAGCCACTGTGCGATCATCGCGACCCTCATGACGATGTAGCCGATGACCGGAACGGTGAAGTCCCCTTCTTCGAACGCCGCGGGGATGCCGGCGGCCAGCACGAGCACGCCACCCATCTGCACGATGGTCGTCACGCGATACAGCCAGTCGTCCGTGTCGAAGGAGGTCGCGAACCAGGTGAAGTTCATCCACGCCCACCAGACGGCGAAGAAGACCATGACATAGCTGCCGATCCCGTGCAGGAAATCCCCGTGACCCAGCGCGTGGTGCAGCTGCTCCGAGGCGATGCTCACCGCCACGACGAAGACCAGATCGAAGAACAGCTCCAGCGTGCTCGCCGTGCGATGCGGCTGGGCGGGGTCGCGCGGCAGCATGCGGCTGAGGTGGAGACGGGGAGGGGACGTTGTGGTCACGCGGTCAGGATAGCCGTGCCGCTCGCCCCGGACGCACGTTCCGGCATATCACGACACACGTCGAAGAAATCATCTTCCGATGAACGTTCGGTTCCGCTAGAGTGAACGAAGTCTGCAGTACCTGCTGCCAGCAACCACCGTGTGGGACGGTGAACGCAACCCGTGATGTGGGATCACGGATGCAGCAGGACCCGAGGGGTCGGGTATGCGGACATCTCCGTTGACGTGGGGTCAGCGGTCTGGGGAAATTCTGGGGAACACTCATGGTGCATCAGTCGATTCTGCGTACCTACTCGGCTCAAGGGGCCTCGGCATGACGTCCGTCGAGGATGCGCTGAGCATCACTCGTACGGGTTCGGTCTTCACGCCGGTCGCCGCTCCGCGAGCCACCACCAGGTCGGTGACGCGCACGGTGGTCACACCGCGCGTCTCCGCGACGCTGGAGCGACGCCGCCAATGGGAGCGGCGTTATCGGATGCGACTGCGGATCTCGGATGCTGGGGTCATCCTGTTCGCCGTCGCAGTGACCGCAGCGGTTCAGCTGATGACGGGTGTCGCGGGGGAAGAGGCCCTGCGACACGCGATTCCGCTGGCCGCGCTGTGGTTCGTGATGCTCAGTGCGCTGCATACTCGTGATGCCGCACTGTTCCGCGCCAGCGCCACCGAGTACCGCGGCGTCGTGCACGCCAGTGGGCTGGCGTTCGGGATCATCGCCATGCTCAGTGTCGTGCTCGGCTGGCAGACGATGCAGCTCGTGCTGCTCGTCGGCCTGCCGCTCGGTGTGGTCGCGATGCTCGTCACGCGCTGGGCGTGGCGGCATTGGCTGACGGCGCAGCGTGCGCGGGGGCGTTTCGCCTCGCGCACGCTCGTCGTCGGCAACAAGGACGACGTCGAGTACGTCGTCCGCACCCTCCACCCCATCGGTCCCTCCGGGTACCAGGTGGTCGGTACGACGCTGCTCGATGCCAACGCACGAGACGTCGAGGTCGACGGCACGCACTTCCCCGTGCTCGGCAACGTGAACTCGGTCTCCTCCGTCGCGGAAGAGCTCGGCGCAGACACGATCATCGTCGCCAGCCGCCCGGAGGGCGAGCCGGACTTCGTCAAGCAGCTGAGCTGGAAGCTCGAGGGAACCGCCGCCGAGCTCGTCCTGTCGAGCAGGCTGACCGACGTCGCCGGTCCGCGCATCTCGTTCGCTCCGGTCGAGGGGCTGCCTCTCATCCAGGTGCAGATCCCCTCCTACGAGGGCGGACAGCACCTGCTGAAGCGCGCGCTCGACATCGCGGTCGCCGCGGTCGCGCTCATCCCGATCGCCGTGATCACGCCGTTCCTCGCGTTGATGATCAAGCTCGACTCGCCGGGTGCACTGTTCTTCTTCCAGGAGCGCGTCGGCCGCGACGGGCGCACCTTCAAGATGGTCAAGTTCCGCTCGATGAAGACCGACGCCGAGCAGCAGCTCGCGGCGCTGAAAGAGCAGAACGAAGGGGCCGGCCTTCTCTTCAAGATGAAGGACGACCCGCGGATCACCCGCGTGGGCAAGGTCCTGCGCAAGCTCTCGCTCGACGAGCTGCCGCAGTTCTGGAACGTGCTCATCGGCGACATGAGCGTCGTGGGGCCGCGTCCGCCGCTGCCCAGCGAAGTCACCGCCTATGACGGCACCGTCTTCCGCAGGCTGTACATCAAGCCGGGCATCACGGGGCTCTGGCAGGTCTCGGGTCGCAGCGACCTCTCGTGGGACGAGAGCGTGCGGCTGGACCTGCGCTACGTCGAGAACTGGTCCGTGATGAACGACCTGCAGATCATGTGGCGCACCGCCAAGGTGATGGTGCAGCCCAGCGGGGCATACTGAACGGATGAGTCAGGGACGAATGCCCCGCAGCACCACCTCCGTCGATGTGTCGGGAGTGCGCGTCGACTCGTTCTCCGAGTCTTCGCTGATCGCGCACCTTCTGGCCGTCGCGGCGGGTGAGCGCACAGAGGTCGCCGTCGGGGTCAACGCCCACGTCTGCAATCTCGCCCGTCGTGATCCGCACTTCCGTCAGCTGCTCGCGGAGAGCACGACGTACGCCGACGGCCAGTCGGTGGTGTGGGCGGCGAAGCTGCTGGGAACCACGCTGCCCGGCCGGCTCGCCACCACGGACATCGCCGAGCCTCTGCTGCGCGAGGCGGCCCGCGACGGCATCCCCGTCTACTTCTTCGGTGGTGCCGACGGAGTGGCCGGCCGCGCCGCCGAGACGTTGCGTACCAAGATCCCCGGACTCGCGCTGCGCACACACCACGGGTATGTGCCCGCCGAGCGCATGGGCGAAGTCCTCGACGACATCGCGGCGCACGGCACCCGCATCCTGTTCGTGGGGATGGGAGATCCCGCCCAGCAGCTCTGGGTCGAGGCCCACCGCGACCGTCTCCCTCCCGCCGTCCTCACCTGCGGCGGACTCTTCGATTGGTTGAGCGGATCCAACAGACGAGCGCCGGAGTGGATGATCCGCGCGGGACTCGAGTGGCTGTGGCGACTGATGATCGAGCCCCGGCGTCTCGCCAAGCGCTACCTGCTCGGCAACCCCTCCTTCATGGCGGCCGTGGCGCTGCAGCGAATCCGTAGGTCCGCGGCATGAGCGGCACTGCCGCAGCGCGGGGTGAGCTCGCGCGCGGCGGTGCGCTGAGTTTCGTGGGATCCGCGGTGAGCGCGGTCATGGGGCTCGTGCTGATCGTCGTTCTCGGCCGGCTGCTCGGTGATGCCGGGTCGGGAATCGTCCTCCAAGCTGTCGGCGCCTTCACGATCGCCCTCGGCGTCGCGCGCTTCGGCATGGATTCCGCGGCGATCTGGATCCTCCCCCGACAGCTCGAGGACGAGCACCACATGCTGCGCCCGACCGGGACGTTCCTCCTGGTGATCTCCGCCATCGCCGGGGTGGTCTGCGCGGGCGTCCTGCTCGTGGGAGCACTCGTCGTCGAGTCGCAGAATCCAGGCGACGAGGTGGCGTCCGCGATCCGCTCGATCGTCTGGTTCCTCCCGGTCGCCTCGGTCATGCTGACCGCGCTGTCCGCCACCCGAGCACTCGGCAAGGTGACCGCGTACGTGCTGGTCGGCAATGTCTTCCTGCCGACCCTGCGACCCGTGGCGATCGCCGTCGTGATCGGCATCGGTGCCGGATCGGTCGGAGCAGCCTTCGCCTGGGCGCTTCCGCTCCTTCCCGCGGCCATCGCCGCGGTCGCCGTGCTGCTCTTCCAGCTGCGTCGCCTCGGGCGCAGGTCGCAGCCCGGGTTCCTGAGCTCCGGAGTCCCCCGACGCACACTCGCGTACGCCGTCCCCCGCGTGGTCTCCTCGGGACTCGAGCAGCTGCTCATCTGGCTCGCGGTGATCATCGTCGGCGCGATCGCCGGCCCTGCGGCAGCCGGGGTCTACGGTTCAGCGAGTCGGTTCGTGGCCGCCGGCATGATCGTCGACACCGCACTGCGAGTCGTCGTCTCGCCGATGTTCAGCCGGATGCTGCACCGCGACGACACGGTCGGCCTCGAATCCGTCTACCGCACCGCGACGGTATGGCTCGTGCTCTTCAGTGCGCCCGTGTACATCCTGCTCGCCGTCTTCGCACCGGTGGCTCTGTCTCTCCTCGGCGACTCTTTCGCCGACGGCCAGACGGTTCTCGTCGTCATGTCCATCGGCTCGATCGTGACGTTCCTGGCCGGCAACATCCACTCCGTGCTCCTCATGAGCGGGCGAAGCGGATTGGCCGCGTGGAACAAGGCGATCGCCGTCGGCGTCAACGTGGCGCTCATCTATCTGCTGGTGCCGCTGTGGGGCATCACCGGAGCAGCTGTGGCCTGGGCGTTCGCCTGCGCACTCGACGCGACGCTCGCGTCGGTGCAGGTGCGGTTCGTGCTGAAGCTCAAGGTGTCGCCGTTGCCCGGCCTCTATCCGCTACTGGTGGCCGCCGTGACGATCGGCATCCCCGCGATCGCATTCCGCGTCTTCGCCGGCGCCACATGGTTCTCACTCATCGGCGCCGCCGTCGTCGGCGCCGGGTTCTTCCTCCTGTGGTGCCGTATCGATCGTCGGCGTCTGCACCTCGATGATCTCAAGCGTCCCGGCACGAATACCGCCTGACGCCCCGGCTGCGTCGCGGGCTCTTCCCCTCTCTCGCGAGTCCGAAAAATAGTTGTGGTTCCAGATCCAGCCGCGTGCTAGGATTCGGCTGGGAAAGCTTTCTGATCTCTTCGTATCAGAGGCAGCTCGGTGGGACGAGCGCATTTAGAATCTGGGGAAAATTGGGGATGTCTGAGGACGTTTTGGGGACTCCTGTTGCTGCCAAAAAACGCAACAGAGCCATATGGATGGCAATAGCCGGCGCAGTGCTCGTCAGCGGGATCATCGCGGCGTACGCGCTGTCGACCGCAGACGGCGGGTCATCGCCCGGTGCCGGATCGACGCCTGCGCCGACACCGACGGTGACGGCCACGCCTGCGCCCGCAGGGCCGCCGACCGCGGCCGGCGAGCTCGACGAGACTGACGCACTCGTCACGATCGAGACGGCGCTCGCCGTCCCCATCGGCTCGGTGGGGACGTCCGCTGATCTGGATGCGCTGGTGAAGGACATCGCCGTCGACTCCTATTCGGCCGAGCTCGAGGCCCAGTGGCAGGAGCTCCTCGCCCAGGGCTGGAGCATGCAGGGCTCTCCCACTCTCATCTCGACCGAGGTCACGAGCCTCGACACCGCGACGACTCCTGCGACGGCGAACATCACCGCCTGCGTGGACTCATCGGCCGTGACGCTTCTCGACGCAGAAGGAGCCCCTGTGGGGGATCAGTCGGCGAAGACACCCCGCGCACTCCACCTCTTCACTCTTGTACAGGGGAGCGATGACATCTGGCGCATCGCCGCTCACAGCTTCCCGAATGACCCGACATGCTGATCTCGGCCGCTGACGAAAGGCGCCCTGCAATGACCCGTACCACCACCCGTCGCACCGGCCGCATAGCGGTCGCCGCGGCGACCGCTGCGATCACCCTCGCCGCACTCTTCGTGCCGGTGTCCGCGGCGACAGCCGCCGACACCCCTCTTCCGACGGCCGACGGCCTGTCGGAGCTGACGGCCGCGGCGTCGTGCTGGGAGATCAAGCAGCGCAACCCGCAGTCGACCGACGGCTCCTACTGGATCAAGACTCCGTCGATGGTCGCAGCAGACCAGTTCTACTGCGACCAGACCACGAACGGCGGCGGCTGGGTGCTCGTCGGACGCGGTCGCGAGGCGTGGGCGACCTCGACCAACGGGTCGGGGACCCCGGCTCAGGTCCGCACCGACATCACCGGCACCGCGGCGTTCAAGCCTCGGCAGCTCGCCGGCGAGCTGATCGACCAGCTCAACGACAACCAGCCGATCAAGAACATGGCCGACGGCGTTCGCCTCGTTCGTGCCACCAACCAGGCCGGCACGACGTGGCAGAACCTGACGTTCACGTTCTCGACCCCGCGCGACAAGTGGACCTGGATGTTCAACAACGAGCAGCGGGTCGCTCAGTACCGTGTCGACAACGGAACCGTGCGCACCGGCGGGACGACGTCGAACTTCGGTACCGACAACAACTACTCCCGCGTGCGCATGAGCACCACCGCCGCTGAGGGCTGGGCGATGGGCTTCGGCTTCGGCAGCAACATCAAGGGAAACCCTTCGGCGACCAGCTACCTCTGGTCGAAGGACACGAACACCGCCTATGCGCGGCCGTTCACCCAGGTGTTCATCCGCCCGCAGATCTCGACGGCATCGCTGACGGCGATCCCGGCATCCGGCACCGCAGCGGTCTCGAACCAGGCGGTCGTCGACAGCTTCGCTCAGACCCAGAACTGGGGCGTCTCGGGCCTCGGCCTCGGGCCGGCGTCGGTGGAGGGCAGCAACGAGGTCTCGGCCTTCGCCGAGGTGGGCTCGACCGTCTTCGTCGGTGGCAACTTCACCTCGGTCCAGAAGACCGCCGGCGGCGGCAGCTCGCAGTCGCAGTCGTACCTCGCTGCCTTCCAGCGTGACACCGCGGAGTTCATCTCGACGTTCCGTCCGACCTTCAACAACCAGGTCAAGGCTCTCGTGGCACTGCCTGGCAACCGCATCGCCGCCGGCGGCTACTTCACTCAGGTCAACGGACAGCCCGCAGCAGGACTCGTCGTGCTCGACGCGACGACGGGTGCCATCGATCCGGTCTTCACCGGACGCCTCATCAACGCGCTCAGCGGCGGGGTCCCCGTCGTGCGCACCCTCGACGTGCAGGGCGACTGGCTCTACGTCGGAGGCATGTTCACACATGCCACCGGAGGCTCGTCCAACGTGCAGACCTACGCTCGCTCCGCCGTGCGTCTGTCGGTCACGAACGGCACGCCCGACGGCACCTGGAACCCCGAGTTCAACGCGACGGTCATGAGCGTGGACGCATCGGCACGCGGCGACCGCGTCTACTTCGCAGGCTTCTTCAGCCAGTCGAAGTCCCGCCCTGCCGCCAACGGAGCGGCGCTGTCGTCGACCAGCACCGATCTCATCCCGTGGGCGATCCAGTTCTCCAACGTCACCAACGGCCGCTCCGGCTACCAGCAGGCGGTGCTCGAGGTGGGCGACCGGGTCTGGCTCGGAGGATCGGAGCACTCGCTGTTCAGCTACTCCCGCGACGCGCTCACTCTTGTCAGCTCGTCGGTGGGCAACGCCGGCGGCGACTTCCAGGCCATCGCCACCGATGGCAACGCCGTCTACGGCGGATGCCACTGCTTCGAGACCCAGTACCAGGGAGCGAAGAAGTGGAACCCGATCGACACCTGGACCGCAGCGGATGCCGTCTACGGCTCCGGAGCATGGAGCGCCGCCACCGGCGACCGCATCCCCAGCTTCAACGGCGACTTCGACACGAACCGCGGCGCAGGTTCCTGGGCACTCTTCGTCGACTCGAAGGGGACTCTGTGGCAGGGCGGTGACTGGACCTACTCGACCCAGGCGGGATACGTACGTCAGTGGTCCGGTGGATTCATCCGCCACGCGCAGCGTGACACGGTGGCCCCGGCGACGCCGACGAACCTCGTCGTGAACACCACCGCCGACGGCACCGCCCTCACCTGGGCGGCGTCGACCGACGACCGCGGAGTCACGGGCTACCAGGTCCTGCGTCACGATCGCGTGGTCGCGACCGTCACGGGTACGACAGCGACGCTGCCGCCCGCACCGGCCGACACCCTCTACTTCGTCCGCGCCATCGACGCACGGGGCAACGCTTCCGCGTCGACGGCCGGTGTGAAGGCTGTCGTTCCGCCCGCCCAGCCGACCTACGCGACGCTGATCTCGGCAGGGTCGAACTGGTCCTACCTCTACAACGCCGCCGGTCCGTCCGGGGCATGGACCACCACCGGATACGACGCGTCGGCATGGCAGACGGGTGCCGCGCCTCTCGGTTTCGGCCAGGCGACTCTCGGAACGACGCTCACCAGCGCCACGCCGAAGCCGCTCGCGTCCTTCTACCGCCAGTCGTTCGAGGTGCCCAATGCCTCGGTGCTCGAGTCGGTGAAGATCACGACCCGCGCCGACGACGGCATCGTCCTCTATGTGAACGGCACCGAGGTGCTGCGCAAGAACGTCGATGCGGGTACAGCGGGAGTCGGCACATACGCGAACGTCGCGGTCGGAGCGGCAGCCGCGCTGGCCGCCCCGCAGACCGTGGTCGTGCCGGGCAACCTCTTCACCACAGGCACGAACGTCATCTCGGCGTCCGTGCACTCGAACTACCGCTCGACACCGAGCCACAGCTTCGAGCTCGAAGCCGTGGCCACCATCGGCACACAGCCGGTGGTCCCGCAGCCCGACCCTCAGCCTGAGCCCGAGCCCGAGCCGCAGCCCGAACCCGAGCCGCAGCCCGAACCTCAGCCGGCGAACACCACGGTGATCCCGGCAGGGGCGACCTGGTCGTACTCGTTCTCGAACGACCCGATCCCGGCCGACTGGGCGGCGACGGCGTTCGACGCCGGCGCATGGGCGGCAGGAGCCGGAGCGTTCGGATGGGGCCACACCGGTCTCGCCACACCGCTCGACACGACGCTGTCGCCTCGCCCGGTCACGAGCTACTACCGACACCCGGTGACGCTCACTGCGGTCGACTTCACGAAGCTCACCGTCTCGACGCGAGCCGATGACGGGGTCGTGGTCTACGTCAACGGCGTCGAGGTGGCGCGCAAGAATCTCAACCCTGGTGCGGTGACGCAGAGCACCTATGCCAACGCAGCGGTCTCCGCCGCTGTCGCGGCGAGCACGCCGTTCGTGTTCGATGTCCCGGCATCGGCCTTCCAGGTCGGAGCCAACGTGATCGCGGTGGAGGTGCACTCGAACTACCGCTCGACTCCGAGTCACAGCTTCGAGCTGTCCGCCGTGCGATCATGACGGGTGTGATCACCGCTCCACGACTCGGGTTCCGTGAGTACCTCGCGAACCTGAACCGCGCTCAGAAGAGCGGGGCGGGCGTGCCCGCGTACACGCGCTGGGTGAATCGCCGGCTGGCCCGAGGCATCGCCGCATCCGCGGCGAGCCTCGGGCTCACCCCGAACGCGATCACCATGATCAGCGCCGGGTTGTCGGCGGTCGGCCTCGCCGTCATGATCGTGGTCGGCCCCACCTGGTGGTCTGCGGTCACGACCGCCGTCCTGCTGGCCGCGGGCTACGTGTTCGATTCGGCGGACGGCCAGGTCGCACGTCTCACCGGCGCGTCCGGCCCCGCCGGTGAATGGCTCGACCATGTCGTCGATGCGATCCGCACGCCGGCGATCCACCTGACGGTCGCTGTCGCCGTCGTTCTGCATCAGCCCGAACTCATCTGGCTCGCGATCGTGGCGCTGGCGTTCACGGTCATGAGCGTGGGCCAGTTCATGAGCCAGATCCTCGCCGAGCAGCTCGTGCGCAACTCCGGGGGCGAGGCCCCCGAGACCGGCGGATCGCGCAAATCGATCCTGCTGCTGCCGACCGACACGGGAACGCTGTGCTGGAGCTTCGCGCTCTGGGCGGTGCCGCCGGTGTTCGCCGTCGTCTACGCGGCCCTGTTCCTGATCAATCTCGTGCACAGCGCGGCGTCGATGCGTCGCAAGTACCTCAAGCTCACAGCGCGCTGACACGGCGCACGCCACCACACAGCGCGAAGAGGGGGAGGGAGACCGCTGGTCTCCCTCCCCCTCTTCGCGTGTCCTGACTGCGGCTTCTCGGCGCCAGGGCTCCGAACTAGCACGGCGAGCCTGCGCAGCGAGCCTGCTCAGCGAGCCTGCGCGGCGGCCTCCCCCGGCGCGAACCCGAGGAGTGCGGGTCAGGCGTCTTCGCTGACCTTCTCCGCCGCAGAGACGCGCGCCGCACCGCGGCCGGACGCCGACCGCTCCGAGCGTCCTGCGAAGGGCCAGCCGATTCCGGCCTCCTGCTGGGTGCGCTTCACGCCGCGCTCTGTCACCGCGCCGAGCACGGTGGTGTCGATGCCGTCCGCCTCTTCCTTGAGCCACCGGATCTCGGCGCTCGTCGTGCTTCGCTCGCGGGCGACGATGACGACCGACTGCGACACGCGAAGACCCGCAAGGATGCTGGCGGGATGCGCGGTGGACGACAGGACGATGAAGGTGAGCGTCTCATCGCCTGCTCCGGCGATGGCGGCCGTCGTGCGCTCCGACAGGAGGAGATCGCCCTGGCGCTCGTCGCCGCTGTCATCCGCTGCGAAGACCCGCAGAGTCGGCACCGTGGCGGAGGTCGCGATCCCGTCCTCCGCGTCGCCGAGGACCAGCGCGTTGCGCAGATGCTCCCGGAACTCGTCCGAGCCCTCAGGGACGATCAGCTGCACGTCGTGCCCGGCCTGAGCCGTCACGACCGCGAGGTTCACGGCTGTCGGAGATGTCTCGTCGGTGTGCGTGGCGTCGATCACGAGCACCGTGGTGCCAAGGTAGATGTCCACGAGCAGTCGCTCCCGGGTCACTCGCAGCGAATCCGCCGCATCACCTCGAGCGGGCACATCCTCGCGTTTCGCATCGAGCGTCGCGAACACCGGCGCACGCAGCTCACGAGCGATCTCGCGGGCGTTCCGAAGTCGGCGGTCGAACGGATTCCAGATGAACGCCGCGATGATGCCGAGCACGAGACCCGCCGCCAGCCCGGTCAGGAGCGTGACGGTGCGGCCAGGCGCGTAACCCAGCTCGTTGTCCGTTGCGGCGGAGAGGACGATCCCGCCGGTGGTGTCGACGCTCTGCAGGCCGTTGCGCTGCGAGAGCAGGCCGTCGAGCTCGGTGATGATCTGCTGCCGCTGCGTGGTCGCCTGGGCGAAGGCGGCGCTGGTCGGATCGGCCGAGACGAGCTGCTGGTTGACGTCCCCGAGCGTGGCGTTCAGCGCATCGATGCGCTCGGTGAGATTGGTCACCATCACCGAGATGCGCTCCTGCGCCTGGTCGCTGCGGAACGAGAGGTACGCCGAAGCCACGGCATCCGCCCCTCGCACGGCCTCGGCCGCGCTCATGGCATCGAAGTCGACGGTGACGACGGCGGCGCCCGAGGAGGTGATGACCGTGGAGGCGCTTCTGATCTCGCTCGCCGACAGCTCGCCCTCGAGGAGGTCGGATGCTCGGGATGCGACGACGTGCGAGCGGGCGATCGCCGTCTCGGTGGCGTCGTCGAGCAGACCCGAGGCCGCGCGCTGGGCGCTGAACGGCTCGGTGGTGATGACGTTCAGATTGATCGTGGTGGTCGCCGTGATGGTCTGCGGCGCGAGGAACAGGTATCCCGCAGCGGCGACCGCCCCCAGCAGGGTCGTGGCGACGAGAAGCCGCCACTGCCGCTTCACGACGAATACGTACTGTTCGAAGCCCAGCGTCGCCGAACCTGTCTGCTCGTCATTCATGGACGATTCCCCCTCGCCTTCACCAGGCCGACTGCCGTCCCCTGTGCTTCCCACCGACATCCAGCCTGTTCGCCTATCCTAAGGGCGAACCCTGGGGACATGGAGGACGGGTGAACTCGCACATCGCACTGGCCGGCGGCGCTCGCGCGCACGCCCGGTCCGGCGACGTGGTTCGTGCCGATCTGCCCCGCTGGCCCTTCACCGCCATGCTCGCGTTCTTCCCGCTCTGGTGGGTGCTCGGGTTCGCCGAGATGGCATGGATCCCTCTGTCGGGGTGCATGCTCGTCCTGATGATCCGCCGCGGCGGCATCCAGGTGCCCCGCGGCTTCGCGATCTGGCTGCTCTTCATCGTCCTGATGTGCGCCTCGGTGATCGGGGTCGACACCTCGGGCCGTCTCATCGGCTTCGTCTACAGGGCGCTGCTCTACCTCGCGATCACCATCGTCTTCGTGTACGTCTACAACGCGCGGCAGACCCTCACTCTCCGCTACGTGCTCGGCGTCTTCACGCTCTTCTGGCTCTGGACGGTGCTCGGCGGGTTCGCGGGCATCGTCGCTCCGGAGTTCTCCTTCCGCACCCCACTCGGATACGTGCTTCCGCAGGGTCTTCAGGCCAACGAACTGATCGGCGAGATGGTGGTGCGTCGCCTGACGCAGTACAACCCCGACAGCTATCTCGCGCTCGATCCCCGCCCCTCCGCACCGTTCCTCTATACCAACGGCTGGGGCAACGTCTTCTCGATCACGCTGCCGATGGTCGTCGCCTACCTGACGGTGATCCCGCGCGGACGCCGGTTCTGGCTGCTCGTCCTCGCCATCCCGCTCTCGCTCATCCCCGCATTCCTCACCTTGAACCGCGGGATGTTCATCGGCTTGGCCGTCGCCGCCGCGTACCTCTTCGTGCGGTTCCTGCTCGCAGGGCGGCTGCGCGCGGTGGCTGTGCTCACCGTGATCGGCGGCATCGCGGCGGTCGCCGCCATCGCGCTGGATGTCGCCAGCAAGCTGACCGACCGTGTCGAGACGAGTTCGTCGACCGAGGATCGCGCGAACCTCTACGAGGAGACCTTCGTCAGAACGCTGCAGTCCCCTCTGTTCGGATACGGCGCTCCACGCCCGTCCTTCACCGACGGTGCGCCGTCGGCCGGCACGCAGGGTCATCTGTGGATGGTGATGTTCTCGCATGGCTTCCCTGCGCTCGTGTGCTTCCTCGGCGCGCTCGCCTGGATGTACTTCGCCACGATCCGGGGCGCGAGCACCGCGATGCTCGTCCTCCACACGGTGCAGCTCGTGATCCTCGTCGAGGTCTTCTTCTACGGAGTGCTGCCCAACGGCCTCATCCTCACCTTCCCGGCGGCGGCGCTCGCGATGCGCGAGCTGCGCGGCAACGCGTTGTCTCCGCCCACCGGCACCCGGTAGTATCGGTGGATAGCGCTTGGGGAAGCGCGTTTCTTTGCCTGACTTTGGGGAGTCGACAGTGCAACCGATCATCAGTGTCGTCATGGCGACACGAGACCGTCCACAGCTGCTTCGTCGCGCGGTGGCATCCGTCTTCGCGCAGGAGCACGTGCAGCCGATCGAGGTGGTGCTCGTCTACGACGGCACCGAGATCGACGAGCTGCACGATCTCGACCGCGGACCGCACACGCTGCGCGCGATCAAGAACTCGCGCACTCCGGGACTCGCGGGCGCTCGCAACACCGGGATCCTCGAGGCGACGGCGCCGCTCGTGGCCTTCTGCGACGACGACGACGAATGGAAGGCCGGCAAGCTCACGGCGCAGCTCGCGCTGTTCGACGACCCGGCTGTGGTCCTCGCCGCGACAGGAATCGAGATCCACTCGGCCGGTGGCACCCATCAGCGCCTCTCGCCCGCCTCCGTGCAGCTCGATGACCTGCTGCGCTCTCGCATCACCGAGTTGCACCCCAGTTCCTTCGTCATCCGCGCCTCCGCCCTTCGCGGTGAGGTCGGACTGGTCGACGAGCAGCTGCCCGCCTCGTACGGCGAGGACTACGACCTCCTGCTCCGGGCCGTCAAGGCCGGCCGGGTGGTCGCGGTTCCCGAGGCGCACACCATCATCCACTGGGACCGCACCTCCTTCTTCAGCGAGAAGTGGCAGGGGATCGCCGATGGACTGAGCTACCTGCTCGCCAAGCACCCCGAGTTCGCCCGCAGCGGCGAGGGCCAGGCCCGCATCGAGGGACAGATCGCGTTCGCCCACGGCGCTCTCGGAGACCGACCCCAGGCCAGGTCCTGGGCCCGCCGGGCCATCCGTCACGACGTCAGGCAGCCCCGCGCGTACATCGCGATGCTGGTCGGCATGGGCGTCGTCTCGGGCGAACGCGTGGTGTCCGCGCTGAACAGGCGCGGACGGGGCATGTGATGCCACGCCTGTCCGTGATCGTCCCCGCGTACAACGCGGCCCCGACGATCGCCTCGGCGATCCGCTCCACCCTCCGAGCCCTGCCTCGCGATGCAGAGGTGGTCGTCCTCGATGACGGCAGCACCGATGCCACCGCGCAGGCTGCCGGCTCGCTCGACGACGCGCGCGTGCGGGTTCTCGCGCGACCGAATCGTGGTGTCGCCAATGCGCTGAACGACCTGCTCTCGGAGACGGACAGCGAGTTCGTCGCACGGATGGATGCAGACGATCTGGTGCTGCCCGGTCGCTTCGCCCGCCAGCTGCGAGCGATCGACGGGGGAACCGACGCGGTCTTCACGACCGTCGTGACCTGGGGGTCCGGGATGCCCCGCCTCCCCCGCCCGAGTTCCATCGGCGCCCAGGAATTCGGGCTGCATCTGCTGCTCACCAACCCTGTCGCCCACTCCACTCTGCTGGCGAGACGCGACGCGGTGATCGACGCCGGCGCGTATCGCGATCTGCCGACCGAGGACTACGACTTGTGGCTGCGGATGGCGTCCCGTAGGGCGCGACTGCGCAGACTGGCGATGCCCGGCCTCGCGTATCGTGTGCACGCCGGACAGGTGACTGCCTCGGCGGACTGGAGGCGCGCGTCGTGGGAGAGCGCGGAACTCGCCGCCTCGTACTCCGCGCTCGCCGAGCAGGTGATCGGCGCCCCTGCGACGCGCATCACCTCGCTGTCCATCGACACGACACGCAGCCCCGACGAGAAGATGGCTGTGCTCGACGAGTTCACCGCCCGGTTCATGCGAGCCCTCCGGGGGCACGCTCCGTCTGCTCGACGGGCACTCACCCGCAAGCTCGCCGAGCGCCGCACGTGGCTCGCCTCGCGGATCGGCGACGATGCGGTGCTGACGTCATGACCGCCCAGACGCCGCGTCAACGGTTCCGTGAAGCCTGGGCAGCGGATCGTCGGGCGAACGCCGCCTATCCGAAGAGCAGATTCGTCTTGAGGTGGTTCCGCAGCGCGCAGCGGTGGCGCGCGGGCAGCGGCCCCCTCGATCGGGCGCTCTTCGTGCTGATCGGCGGCTCGTACAAGGTCGTCACCGAGGGTTTCATGGGTATCGAGCTGCCCGTCAGCACCGAGGTGGGGCCCGGTCTGCGCCTCCGTCACGGAGTCGGCATCGTGGTGAACCCCGCGAGCAGGATCGGCGCGAACGTGATGCTTCGTCAGGGTGTGACCCTCGGAAATCGCAAGACCGCGAGCGACTGCCCGATCATCGAGGACGGCGTCGAGATCGGCGTCGGAGCCGTGATCATCGGCGCCATCACCGTGGGTGCGGGCACGCGCATCGGCCCCAACGCCGTCGTCTTCCGCGATGTCCCTCCCGGCTCCGTCGTGACCGCGCCGGCGAGCGAGATCCGCGGCTGAGACGGCCACCCGCTCGTGCGCGGGGCAGCCAGAATTCCGGTACGGATTTGACCCCGCACCCCGAGTCGTGTTGTGATACGAGCGTTATATTTCCGCGGAGGGGGTTCCACGGAATGAGTTTTCCTCACAATGCGAGTACCCAGAAGCATGTCTCTCGCCGCCTTCAGCGCGGCGATTCTCACCCTTTCATTACTCTCGGCAGCACCGGCAGCAGCAGCTGACGAAGATCTTCCCGGATGGACGTTCCAGGAGGACGTCGATCTGTCGGATGCCAGCCGCTGGACTCTCGAGACCGGCCAGGCAGCCAACACCTCGTCCTACGACATCCCGGGCAATGTCTCCTTCGGCTCCTCGGGCCTGACGGTGCGAGGAGCGGCCGAGAGCCGCTCCAATGCCGCCTACACGTCGGGCGACGCGAAGGGTCTCGACATCGAGATCCCGAACTACTCCCGTGTCGAGGCCGTGGGCTCGGTGCCCTTCGGCCCCGGTTTGTGGCCTGCCCTCATGTGGCTGCGTCCACTGGACAGCGCCCACGGAGAGATCGACCTGATGGAGGTCTTCGGCGACGACGCTCGCCCCGCGGCCACCCTGCACAACGACTACGGTCCCGCCCACCGCAGCCTCCAGGGCTCGGTGCGCTGGGAGAAGCTGCCCAACTCCGATCCGACCGGTGTCCACACCTACGTGATGGAGAAGACACCGAACCGGATCGTCATCAGCGTCGACGGGCACGTGATGCTCGATGCGGGCCCCGAAGATGTGCGTCCCGGCTTCGACTGGAACAAGATCTTCGAGCGCGCCGACGCCACCTGGTATCCCCGCGTCACCCTGCAGATCGGCTGCCCGCCGGCAGAGCAGGGCTGCGGCATCGGCCTCCCCGCCTCCGGGTGGAAGGGCGGTCAGATGAAGCTGGAGAGTCTCAAGATCTGGCGTATGGCGAAGCCGGGAGAACAGCCTCCCGTCGTCGACCCGCCCGTCGTCGACCCGCCCGTCGTCGACCCGCCCGTCGTCGACCCGCCCGTCGTCG
>CAUQIW010000017.1:0-47657 GCA_963518515.1 uncultured Microbacterium sp. | reverse complement strand
AATCCGGGCCGCTGTCCCCTCTGAAATCCGGGCCGCTGTCCCCTCTGAAATCCGGTCAACCACGCGGCATCCGGACGGTTCGGGCTCCGTCATCCGTCGCTCGCGTGGTTGACCGGATTCCAGAGGTAGGTGGGACAGCCTCTCCCGGGCAGCACGACCAGCGGACTGGAGGATCTCCTCCGGTCACACGATGCAGGGACCGACCTGCTCTAGCCCGTGAAGCTGTCGTTGTAGACGATGAAGCCTGAGGGCGAGACCTGCGCGGTCTTGTCGCGCAGCAGGAGATCCTTCAGCTCATCGACGGTCTTGTTGTTGCGCTTCGCGACGAACTCGATCTTGTCGCCGAGGGCCTCGATCGCCTCTTCGCCACCCATCGCCTCGGAGAGGACATTTCCGCCTATCGGGGTCGGTTGCACGGTGTCGCCTTCACTGCTCGAGTCGCCGTCGGGCGAGGGTATGTCTTCGGGAGTCGGAGTGGATGTCGGTGAGCCGGACGTCGACGAGTCGGCCGTCGGCGGGGTGGTGTCACGGTTGATCAAGACGGTGCCGGTGACGATTCCTCCCACCAGCACCACGATCGCGGCCGTCGCGAGGAGCGTGTGACTCTTCTTCCAGCGCTTCTCTGATCCAGTCATGGTTACCTCCCGGTGATCAGGCTTCCAGCGAACCACTGATCAGTCGTCAATGGAATTCATCTCATGAGATTCGGAGCAAGACGCCGAACGGGGCGGGGATCTGTGCGATCCCCGCCCCGTGCGGTGGTCAGACGATGGTCATCGTCTCACCGATGAGCAGTTCCTCAGACGAGGCTCTTGCGTCGTGCGTAGAAGAGGATTCCGCCGCCGACCAGGAGCAGCATGACTGCGCCGACCGCGAACGGTGCGGCGTCGAAGTCGCTACCGGTCGTCGCCAGGTCGTCGTCGTTGTTGCCACCGGTCACCGCAGCGGCGACCGTGAAGTTCACGGCTGCGCTGGGTGCGGAGGTCTCCTCGGCGAGCGTCTGCACCGCGGTGGCGGTGTAGGCGCCGTTGGCGAGCGCTGCCGTGGCAGCGACCGTCCAGGTGCCGTCGGCTGCGACGGTGGCGAGGCTGACGACCTCAGCGCCTGCGGCGCTGCGGACCGTGACGGTCACCGTCGAGCCGGCGACGCCGGTTCCGGAGATCGTCGGGGTCGAGTCATCGACCGTCGCACCGTTCGTCGGAGTGGTGATCACCGGAGCGGCGAGCGGAGCGGCAGGAGCCACGACCGTGACGATGACCGTTCCGGGGATGACGATGGTGCCGACCTGCTGCGTGGCGGCGATCTCGGTGGGACCGTACTGGTTCACCGTGACGTTGCCCGACCATGCACCCTCGTCGTCAGCCGTGATCGTGTCGACGACTGCGCCGCCGACCGACAGGTTGACCGTCGCGTTCGGGGTCGCCGTACCGGTGACCGCGATCTCCTCGCCGCCCTCGACGGCAGAGCCGTCTTCCGGGGTGAGGATCACGAGGGGCTCGGAGTCGAAGGCCGCGGCGTTACCCGTGAGGGTGTAGTTGCCGAGGCTGCCGTATGCCGAGTAGCCGTTCGCGTTCGTGGGGGTGGCGGTGGACGGGTCGCCCGAGCCGACGCCCTGGACACCGAGGTAGTAGTTGCCGGCGACCAGGTTGTCGACGCTAACCGTGGCGTTCAGGCCGGTGGCCACCGACTCAGAGTCGCGTGCAGACGGGTCGTCGTTCTCTTCGAGAACGACTCCGTTGGCATCCCACAGCGTGAGCTTGGCGTCGAGGTTCGGCGAGATGTCGGCGACGGAGACGCTCGCGGTGAGCGTGCCACCGGCGGTCGTCACGGCGTAGACATCGACGTCGGCGCTGGTCACGATGACGTTCTCAGCCTCGAAGGTGTCGTCCTCGTTGGTGAGCGCCGTGGCGGCCGCGGGGGTGTTGCCCACCGTGTCGGCGATGAAGTCGGCACGGTCGACGAACGTGAAGTTCAGCGTGAGCTGCGGTCCGAGCGGATCACAGGTGCCCGCTTCGGTGGCCGCGAAGATCACGTCACCCGGCTGGATGTTGTCGAGGTCGACCTGGCTGGGATCTGCGCAGACGGGCGCGTCGCTCGGGTAAGGAGTGCCGTCAGGGTAGGACGCGCTCACAAAAATCGCACGCGCGGCGCCACGGTCCGTGATGGTCGCGAGGTCGTCCTGCGCGTTCGTCGCTCCGGCGTAGTCGCCGATGGACCACTGCGAGAGCGGCACGTAGTACGCGGCACCCATGATGGTGCCCCAGACGCCCTCTGTAGGCACGTAGTACGCGCCGGTGTCTGCGCCCGCGATGCCGTCGTGCTCGAGACCGAAGTTGTGACCGGACTCGTGCGTGGCGATCTCGGCGACGCCCTTCGGGGAACCGTCGGTGGTGCCTGCGAAGACCAGTGCGCCGCTGAGGAACTCCGAGCCCGTTCCACCGAGGAACGCGATGCCGCCGCTGCCGGCAGCTTCAGGCAGGACATCGGTGTAGGAGTCGGTGATGATGACGTGCGAACCGTAGGTGTTGTCGTCGATCGACGTCTTGTACAGCAGGTCATCGCTCGGACGCGTCGTGGTGACGTTCACGTTGAACGGCGCGTAGTCCTCGGCGACCGCGGCCCAGACGGCCGCCTGGTTCGTGACCGACGCGGCCGCAGCGAAGTTGAGGCTGTCGATGCCCGAGGGCTGCTGGTTCCACAGCGTGTTCTCGAGAACCTCGCCGTCGAAGTCGAGGTAGACCGTGACGGGTGCGCCGGGTCGTGAGCCTGCAGCCGGCGAGCCGGGGATCGCTGCGCCCTGGGGGGCCAGCTCCAGTCCGAGGCCGGACAGCGTCGAAGGATCAGGAGCCTGATCCTTGTAGTAGAAGAAGCCCTGGTCCGTCACCTTGATGAGACCGGCCTGCTCGAGCTGCTTGATGCCCTCGGCATCCTCGCTCGACTGGGCTGCGGCGCGCTCGTACTTGGTTGCAGAGCTCTGCAGCTCGACGGGCGCGTCCGGAGCGTCATCGGCGGCGGCCGGAACGACTGCGCCTCCGATGGCCAGCGCGCCTGCGCCGATGGTGGCAAAGGTAGCTGTTAGCCACCGACGTTGCGTATTTTTCACAGTTTCGTATTCCCCTGGGTCGATAGACGGACAACGCCGCCCAATATATCAGCGCACAGGAAACAGTCAACAAGTTCCCAGGATCCGTCCAGATAACGCTTTCTGGCCTGACAATCTGCCCACCGGAATACTGATGTCCTACGTTAAGCGCACGGTGCCGTCGTCGTCGACACGCCAGCCCGGGTTGTGCGCGATCTCCCAGATCACACCATTCGGATCCTCGACATGGCCGTGGAAGATCCCTCCGAAAGCGGCCTCCTGAGCGGGCTTGACGACCGTCGCTCCCGCGGCCTTCCATCGCGCGATCGTGGCCTCGACAGCATCGCGGGAACCGACGTTTTGCGACAGGGTCAGGCCGCCGACGCCACCGGTGCTTCGATCGCGCAGCAGGTCCTGATCGAACTTGTCCGCATCGAACAGACCGAGCACGAGCCCAGGCGCGATCTGGAAGAAGAGAATCTCGTCGGGATCGTCGTAGAGGGGCATCCACCCCAGCCCATCGCGGTAGAAGCGACCCGCTGCGGCGAGGTCTCGCGTGGCGAGCGTGAGGAAGTGCACTCTCTGATCCATGACGTCGAGTCTCGCATCGACGCGGATGGTGATCCAGAGCAACTGCTTCGTAAATCTACTGCGGAGACGAGGGGATTTGAACCCCTGGTCCCCGTGAGGGGACTCCACCTTAGCAGGGTGGTGCACTCGGCCGGACTATGCGACGTCTCCAGGCATCCGCTCCGTGAAGACCGGATGCACCTTGCAATCATAACGGGTCTCGCGGACTGCGACGAATCGCCGGCATCCGCACGGCCGAGGCCGGGCCATTTGTAGGACCGATGCACATCCGCAGGACGACTCGCCGACGGATGCTCCTGCATCCGTGCTCCGGTTCTGCAAACGGTCCGGGTCGACGGCACGGACGACACGGATAGTCAGAGGGCCGGACCGCCCGGACCGCAGAACCCGACTCACCCGCGAGACGAACTGGACTCCCTGACGACGAGCTCGGGCTGGAACCGCACCCGGCGCTCGTGCTCGACACCCTCGAGCTCCTTGAGCAGCAGGTCGACGCCCGTCCACCCCAGCAGTCGCGCCGGCTGACGCACCGAGCTCAGCGGGACGACGGTCGCCGACGCGAAGTCGATGTCGTCATAGCCGACCATCGCGATGTCCTCGGGAACCCTGATCGCCGAACCGAAGCTGAAGGCCTGCAGCAGCCCGACGGCGAGCAGGTCGTTGGCGGCGAACACGGCATCCGGTCGCGCGCTCTCGGGGCGGGACACGATCTCCTCCCCCGCCGCGCGACCCTGCAGCACGGTCAGGGCGGACTGCTCGATGACCTCGAGCGACGCATCGGGGTGCGCGGCGATCGCGATGCGCACGCCCTGCAGACGGTCGGCCACCTGCTGCACGGATTGCGGCCCCCCGACGAAGACCAGACGCGAACGGCCCGCGGAGAGCAGATGCTCGGCGGCGAGCCGTCCGCCCTCGACGTCGTCGACGGAGACGGAGGGCAGCACGCCCTCCTCGACCTCGCGGTCGACGAGGATCACCGGCATGCCTCCCGCGGCGAAGCGGTGGACCCCTGACAGGTCATCGGATGCGGGGGTCAGCAGCACGCCGTTCACGCGCTGCTCCTGGAAGAGCTCGAGGTGCGCCTGCTGGCGCTGATCGCGCTCGTCGCTGTTGCCCAGCAGCACGGTCATGCCGGCATCCGCCGCGCGATCCTCCGCCCCGCGCACGACGTCGGCGAAGAACGGGTTGCCGATGTCGGGCACGACGAGGCCGATGCTGCGGCTGCGTCCGGCGCGCAGCTGCCGGGCCGCGTCGTTGCGCACGAAGCCGAGCTCCTGGATGACGCGCTGCACGCGTTCGACGGTGCGTGCCGACACGCGCTCCGGCTGATTGAGGACGTTCGAGACGGTGCCGACCGAGACCCCGGCCGCCGCAGCGACATCCTTCACCCCTACTGCCATGCCCCGCCCCTGTTCGTCTGCGCCTTCGCTACCGACAACCTTCTCACCCCGAGGGCCGAGGGGTGAGCTCAGCGCCTGCGACGCGCGGGAGCGGCCACCACGGCGAGCGCCGCGCAGCCGATGCCCGCGACGAACAACGGTGCGAGCGCCCAGGTGACGACTCCGGTGAAGACGGCCGCCGCGGCGACGTAGGCCGCACCGATCGGGTCGTTCGCGACGGTGCCCGGCACGGCGCGGACGGCAGCCCGCCAGCCGGTCTCAGGTGCCCAGGCCCCCGCGGCGACCAGGATCGCGACGGAGAGCACCAACAGGCCCGCCCATCCGATCACCGCGATGATCTGCCCGCCGGGAAGGGCACCGGAACCCGCGAGCACGATGTCGATGGTCAGCACCGCCGCGATGAGCGCCGCCGGCACACCGACGGCGAGCGAGGGGAGGATGCCCGCCCGCACGTCCTGCCAGTACAGCGTGGCGCGCGAGTCCTCCGCCGCCACGAACCGGCGGAGATGGCGGATGCCGGCGGCGAGGGCGATCGGCAGTGTGACGACAGCGAGCCCGACGACGGTCATCATCAGACCGATCGTGAGCACCTCGCCGAAGAGGCCGAACTTCGCGGTCGCTCCGGGGTTGACCCCCGGCTCGGCGCCGGCCACCGTCGGACCCGCGCCGGAGCGCGCTTCCCTGGTGGCCGCGCGCTTCGCGCGACGCTCGCCGCTGAGCACCGACATCGTCAGCCCTTCAGACCCTGCGTGGCGACGCCGTCGACCAGGAACCGCTGGAAGACCACGAAGAACAGCAGCACCGGGAGCAGGGCGACGAACGAGGCAGTGACCGTCGCGCCGTAATCCGAGGTCGACGTCTGGTCGTTGTACAGACGCAGCGCGATCGGCAGCGGGTAGTTCTCGGGGCTCGTGAGGTAGAGGAGCGGACCGAGGAAGTCGTTCCATGCCCAGATGAACGCGAAGATCGCGCAGGTGATGAGCGCCGGCTTGATGAGCGGCAGGATGATCGACCAGAAGATCCGGAAGTGTCCTGCGCCGTCGATGCGCGCGGCCTCGTCCATGTCACGTGGCATCTGCCGAATGAACTGCACCAGCAGGAAGACGAAGAACGCCTCGGTGGCGAGGAACTTCGGCAGGATCAGCGGGATGAAGGTGTCGACCCAGCCGAGCTGGTTGAAGATGATGTACTGCGGGATGATCACGACGTGGAACGGCAGCAGCAGCGTGCCGATCATCGCGGCGAACAGCACACCGAGACCCTTGAACTGCACGCGGGCGAACGCGTAGGCGGCGAGCGCCGACGAGAGCACGGTGCCGATGACGGCGGAGGCCGCGAGGATCAGCGAGTTCAGGAAGAAGCGCCACATCGGCACTCCGGCGATGCCCTCCATGACCTTGCCGTAGTTCTCGATCGTCGGTGCGTTCGGGATCAGGCCGGGGTTCTGACCGAACTCGGAGTTCGGCTTGAACGTCGAGAGGAAGAGCCAGAGCAGCGGATAGAGCACGACGGCCGTGATGATGATGAGGCCGACGAGCCAGATCGCGGTCTGCCAGGTCTTGCGCGCGACCTTGCGACGCGGTGCGGGGGGTCCGGTCGGCGTGGTCTGCTGGGCGGCGAACGCCACGGTCGACGCGGAGCCGGAGGTGATGCCTTGGTTTGCAGTGCTCATCGGTCGTCTCCCGAGTAGTGCACCCACGACCTCTGGGTGCGGAACAGGATGAAGGCGATGATCGCGACGACGACGAGGAGCACCCACGCGATAGCAGCCGCGTAGCCCATCTGTCCGTCGGAGAATCCTCGCTTGTACAGGTACACGGTGATGAAGTTCGTCATGCCCGCGGGACCACCGGTGCCGTTGGAGATGATGTACGCCGAGGCGAACACCTGGAAGGCGCCGATCAGACCCAGCAGCAGGTTGAAGAACATCACCGGGGAGAGCATCGGGATGGTGACGGCGCGGAAGCGGCGGAACGCGTTCGCACCGTCCATCTCGGCTGCCTCATACAGCTCCTTGGGGATCTGCTTGAGACCGGCGAGGAAGATCACCATGGTCGATCCGAACTGCCAGACGGCCAGGAGGATCATCATCGGCAGCACGAGGGACGGGTTGCCGATCCAGCCGCCGATGTTCAGGCCGAAGACCTGGAGGCCGCTGTCGACCGGTCCCTCGGAAGCGAACATCGCCCGCCACACGATCGCGACCGAGACAGAGCCGCCGATGAGCGAGGGAGCGTAGAAGGCCGAGCGGAAGAATCCGGCGCCCTTGTCGCGGTAGTTCAGCAGCATCGCGACCCCAAGTGCCGCGGCGAGCGTGATCGGGGTGCCGATGAAGACGTAGATCAGGGTGATCTGCGACGACTGGATGAAGTTCGGGTCGTTCGTGAACAGCCGGACGTAGTTGTCGAAACCGATCCACTTCGGCGGCTGGAAGATGTTGTACTTCGTGAACGAGAGGTACAGGGAGTAGATCATCGGCACGGCGGTCAGGCCGAAGAAACCGATCAGCCAGGGGGTGAGGAACGCGTATCCGACGGCGCTCTCACGACGCTGGCGGCTGCGCTGACCCGGACGTTCGGGCTGCTTCTCCGGGTGACGGCCGCTGCGAAGCGCGCGCCCCCGGGTGGACTTGTCGCCGGTGACGATAGTCCTGGTCGCCGTCGTGCTCATGACAGCTCCTTCCGATGCAGGTGGGGTCGGTGGGCCGGATCCGAGGACCCGGCCCACCGACGGGAATCACTGGTTGAGGACGACGTCCATCTCGGAGAAGAACTGCGACACCGCTTCGTCGACGGTGATCGTGCCGAAGTTGAGCTCGGTGCCCAGCGTACGGAACTTCTCTTCCAGCGTGCCGTAGCCGACGATCGGCACGGGCGGAGCGTCGCCGAGGCGGTCGGCGATCGACTCCTCGTACTCCTTGACCTTCTGGCTCATCGGGTCGAGGTCAGCCGACTCGAGTGCGGTCTCCGAGGCGGGAAGGCCGCGGTTCGTGCCGAAGATCTTGCCGGCCTCCGGCGAGTTGACCAGGAAGTTGACGAGCGTCGCCGCAGCCTCGGGGTGGTCGGTGTTCGCGGAGATCGTGTGCAGCATCGAGGGCTTCAGGTAGAGGTCCTTGGCCCCCTCCTCCGTGACGGGAGGAGCGACCACGCCGAGCTCGGGGTATGCCTCGCCGAGGTTGGCGAGGTAGCCCGCGCCGAAGTTGTCCCAGGTCAGCTCGCTGACGTTCTTGGCGGCGTCGAACGCCGAGAGCGGGTTCAGCTCTTCGACCGTCTGCTGCGGAACGACGGCACCGTCACGGATGTCGGCGCCCGACTCCCAGAACTCCGTCAGCCGCTCTTCGTCGAATCCGGGGGTGCCGTCTTCGTCGAACAGGTTCTTGCCCTCGCTGCGCAGCTGCAGCTCGAGGTTCTGGATGCGTCCGGTCCAGTCGGACCCGCCCCAGAACGCTCCGCCGCTCGCATCGGTGACCTCACCGATCCACTCGTCGTAGTCCTCCCAGTCACCGCCGGCGAACTGCTCCACGCCCGCGGTCTCGAGGAGCACCGGGTTGGTGAACATGGCCCAGGCGTTGGTCGAGGTGGTGATGCCGTAGGTGGTGTCGTCGACGACGCCGATGCCGAGGATGTTCTCCGAGAGCGGCTCGGTGTCGATGATGCCGCCGAGGTAGGGCTCGAGGTCGAGCAGCAGGCCGTTCTCGGAGTACTGGCGCAGGTACGAGTAGTCGAACTGCATCACGTCGGGGAGGCCGCCGCCGGCGGCCTCGGTCTGGCGCTTCTCCCAGAACTCCGGGAAGCCGAGGAACGTGGCGTTGACCGTGATGTTCGGGTACTCCTCGTTGAACGCGTCGATGGCCTGGTTGTACAGGTCGGCGCGCACATCGTTGCCCCAGAACGCCAGGTCGAGCGTGACCTTCTCATCGGGGTCGAACGTCGCGTCCGCTGCGGGGGTGCTGCCGCCGGCGCAGCCGGCGAGAACCAGTGCCGCGCTGGTCGCCACGGCCGCGGTGGCCGCGAGTCGCTTCTTGCTGAACATCGTTGTCCTCTCTGGTGAACGTCCTCGTCCGGCTATGCCGCGGAACGCCTCTGTCCATGTGATGCGGGTACGGTCTCCCCGTGCGAGGGAAAACGCTTACCTGCACGCTAAACCAAATTGAAACGTTTCGCAACACCTGATCGGGACCAGTTCAACGGTACCCGGCGACGGGATGCGACTCGGCACCCTCCCGGCTCATTCCTGCACGGTCCATCGCGATGACACGACGTGATCGACGCGGTGCACGGCACCCAGCCGTCCCGCCCGATCGACGCGCCGCCGCGCGGTCTCGTCGAGGTCGATCACGCTGTGCGCGGCGATCGGAGCGACGTGCACGGTCAGCTCGGCATCCGGTGCGAGGCCGGTGAGGTCGACCCGCCATTCCCGTCCGTCCCAGAACCGGTCTCGGACCGCGACGCCGTCGGCTCGCAGCTGCGCCACGTCGCCCTCCCAGTCGATGACCAACTCGACGAGATCGCCGGGGGCTCGCTCCCCCGGCGCGGGCAGGGCGACACTCCACACCGCCGCGACCTCGTCGAACTGCGCGTCATCCGGCGCCGCTGACCGCCCCATCGATTCGCCGTAGCGCGCCGGCGGATCGCCGGCGGGTCGGATCTCCCGAACCATCAGCGGCGTCGAGCCCGGTGACGACGTCGTCCGTAGATCGAGCGCTGCGAAGTGCCCATCGCGCCAGACGCGGACGTCCGGCTCAGCGTCCGCGCGCACCACGAGACCCGCGGGTTCGCTCCACACGGCGTCATCCGAGTCGATCAGGTCGCCGTCGAGATACCAGAGCCGCTCGGCCTGGTCCTCGTCGACCACGAGGATCCGCAGCGCGTCGTCGACGAGCACGACGTCACCGGGACGGAGCTCGAGCGGAATCCGCGCATCCGCCTCGACATCCCCTCGGAGCGCGCGCGATCCGGCGGCGAGCTGCACGAGAGCGGGAATGCCGTGGTGCGCTCGCAGCACGAGGGTCGGGAGGTCGCCGGCGCCGAGGCCGGAGACCGAGGCGGTCGCCCATTCCACCCGCACTCCGGCGAGATCGAGTCGCAGCGGCCATCGGCCGACGACCCCGCTCGGGATGTCGATCGGGCGGTCGGGGACCAGCAGATCGCCGTCGGCCAGCGCAATCCGGAACTGCACACCGCTCGACCCCGACAGCGGCTCATGAGGCTGGTGCGTGTTCACGAAGAGGAATCCGCGAGACCCGTCGCTGCGCACCGCCCACCGCAGCGAATCGAGGTCGTGCACGTCGACAGGTGCGTCGTCGGGCAGGGAGCTGAACATGTCGGCGAGAACGGGGCCGAAGGCCGAGAGGAAGGCGTTGTGCTCGCGCAGCACCCCGAGAGTCGGCCCCGGCCGTCCCGTCGCGCCGAAGGCCGCCTGGAAGTCGTAGTCGAACCGGGGAAGGTCGTTGGGATAGCCAGAAGCCAGGCTCTCCTGCAGGCGGTCGTCGGGGTTCACTCCCCCGGCGTACATGTAGAAGCCCTGCCACGCCGAGCCGTTGCCGATCTTCACGTTCGCCAGAGCCGCGATGTCGCGACCGCGTGCGATGGGGCGCCGGTGATACGCGGTGGCCATCCCACCACCGAGTTCGCAGGTCGAGGGAGGGAACTCCGGATCCACGGGACGCACGACGATCTCTGCGTCGTCGTCGCGGAAGTCGCCGCCGACGCCGGGGTCGTCCCAGACGTGGGTGAACCGGAAGTGGTCGCGGAAGCTGTCGTCCCACGTCGATCCCTGACCTGCCCAGAAGCCGTCGGCGTACCCGCTGTAGAGAGGGAAGACCTCGTGCGCCGGCAGCTCGGCGCCGCCCCACGCCGTAGCGGTCCATAACGGTGCGGAGAACCCCGCCTCACGAGCGAGGACCTTCAGCGCCGCGATGTGATCGGGCTGATCGTGCAGCTCGTTCTCGATCTGGATGCCGATGACGGGCCTGTCGGGGCCGCAGAACCGTCGCACCTCCTCGCCGAGTCGCGCGAACCAGGTGCCGACCATGTCGAGGTACCGCGGGTCGTTCGTCCGCGCCTGCTCCCCGAGGGCGGTGACCACCCAATCGGGATGCCCGCCGTTGCGCACCTCGCCGTGACACCACGGACCGATGCGCAGGATGACGTCGATCCCCACGCGTTCGGCCGTCTCGAGGAACGCCGCGACGTCGAGATCCCCGTCGAAGCGCACCGTGCCGCGCTCGCGCTCGTGGTGGATCCAGAAGACGTACGTCGAGACCGAGGTCAGGCCGGATGCCAGGAGCAGCCGCAGCTCCTCCTCCCACCGGCGCCGCGGGATCCGGCTGAAGTGCATCTCGCCGGTCACCGGGATCGTCGCTGCACCGTCGACCTCCACCCATCGGCTCGTGAGCCTCAGCCGCTCGTGAGGATCGTCGGCGTTGCTCATCGCGGGCATCGTCAGAGGCGGGCGATCGTCGCGAAGTCGGATGCTCCGCGGAACGGGTGCTTCGGGCACGATTCTCCTCATTGCTCGGGGGCGCCGGCGAGGATCAGCGCGTTCAGTTCTCGCTGCCATGCCTCGTACTGCCATGACGGATGGTGCGGCGCGACGTTGGAGCCGAGGACCATTCCCCAGATCCCGTGGGAGAGAGCGACGCGCACGGCGTGCTCGGCGATCCGACGCCCGTCCGGCCCTTCTTCGAAATCGGCCTCGAGCGGCGTGTAGCCGATCCATCCCTCGCCGATCAGCGCGGGAACACCCTGCCATCGCGCCCATCGCGACACGGCGATCACCCTCGACTCGACCTCACGCAGCATGACGGCCCGATACATCTCGAAGTGGTCGTGCAGCCACCCGTCCCACGCGTCGGCGTCGCTCCAGTCGTAGCCGTAGAACATGCGGTCGGTGAGCACCGTGGCGCGGTACTTCCACTCCGCGGCGCGCCCGTACTCGGCGAACGAGGGGGCATCGGCCCGCAGGAACGGGACCAGTTCCGCATTCGGGAATCCCATGGGTCCTTCGCCCCGGATCTGGAGCTTCTCCTGCAGAGCATCGAGCACGCCGTAGCTGTACACGTGGAACTGTGCGGCGCCGAGCCCCTCCGGCACCTCGTACATCGACAGGTGCGGCGGCTTGCCGTAGCTCGCGGTCACGAGCAGATCAGGATGACGCGTCGCGAGCCACTCGACCGACGGCATCCCCTCGCCGAGAGACGGCAGAATCGAGAAATCGACCTCGTTGTGCATCTCGACGAGCGCGATCCGCTGCCGGTGACCCCTCTCGGTGACGTGGACGATGAGACGATCCCACGCGGCGGCCAGGGTCGCGTAGCGCTCGTCGAGATCGACCGCATCGATGGCGTCGAACCACCTCCTCGACCGGGCGAAGGCGGGAGACTGCTGATACTCCCAGCTCGCGAGGATCACGACGAGGCCGTGACGCGCGGCGGAGTCGAAGAGCTCATCGAGTCGGGCGCGCAGATCGATCGAGTACCCGCCAGGGGAGTCGTACCACCGCGTGCGCTGCCCGAAGTACCCGCCCGATGCGGCAGCCCCCATCCCCTCGATCGCGAGGTCCTCCGCCAGATCCTCGAGACCGAGGTCGCCGAACAACAGCAGCGGCGCGGCGCAGATGCGCACGGTGTTGAATCCTCGGGCGGCGATCTCGGCGAGCACGGCGTCGAGGTCCTCGTACGGCTCACCGCGGCCCGCTCTGGTGTACCAGGAGAAGTCGAGAAGGCAGATCGTGAGCCGGGGCGGCAGATGCGCAGGCGGCTCGCCCGTGATCCCACGCTCCTGGCGCCCGATCGTCCCCGATCCGAGATACCTCTGAGTCACTTCTGCTCCATCTCGTTCCGTCCGGACCCGGAAGGGCCATGGGCATCATCCACCGTAGGAGAACTGTCGAGCGCCGCGTCGAGCTCTGCGATCAGCGAGCGCAGGGTCGCGACCTCGCGCTCGCGCTCGGTCTGCGGGTCGTCGACGAACAGCAGCATCGTGGGCAGACTGGTCGCGAAGTAGTCGATGGCGGCCGGCGTGCGGGCGACGTCGTCGACCCAGGCCCGCATGTCGCGCAGCAGCGCTCGAGCACCGGCATCGTCACCGAGTCGCTGCAACGCCAGCACGGAGTTCGCGGTCTGCGGCGAATACGGCTGCGTGCTCATGTTCGTGAAATCGCCGGTGGACTCCGCCGCCGCACGCCATTCCGCTCGCGCATCCTCCGAGCGTCCGACGGCGTCGAGAGCATCGCCGAGGGCCAGACGAAGACCGGAATCGTTCACGAGCGGATGCCTGGCCTCTCCGAGCGACTCGGGCGGTTCGAGCGCATCGTGCAGGACGGCGACGGCGGCCGTCGCGTCGTCGGCGGCGAGCCGGTCGGCTGCGATCGCGAGTCCCGCGGCCTCCCACGCAGACAGCACGAGTCCCTCTCCGCCCTCCCACGGCTGAAAAGGGCGCGCTGTCATCCGGTGCTTCGCCTCTTGCGCGCGGCCGGCCTCGACGAGAAGCCGCGCGTAGGTCACCGTGAGGTCGTCGCGCTCGGAGACGAGATCGAGCGCACCCTCGAGCACGGCGAGCCGGCGGTCGCTCGCGACGCCGTTCCGCGCCGCGAGCTGGTCGGCTTCGGACAGCAGCTTCGCGTCGTCAGGCGCGAGCGCCCGTGCCGAGGCATAGTGCTCGGCGGCGAGCGCACGGTCGTGCCGGACGTTGTAGGCGGCGATGCCGAGGTTGCGGTGCGCGACGACAGCGGTGCGGCGGTCGGGACCCTTCTCGAGGGAGTGCTCCCAGGCGTCGATGGCGTCGGCGTGGCGTCCGGCGTCGTAGTACCAGTGCCCGAGAAGCAGCCAGGCGAGCGCGTCCGCGCGATCGGCGGCGACCGCGGTCTCGAGAGCGGCGAGGTCGTCGAGCCCCGAGGGGAACGTCAGGCGCGCGTCGAGCGTCCTGGCTCGACGGCGCTCCGCGGCGGCCTCGTCACCGCGCCCGAGGGCATCGAGCACGCGGGCACGGTGGTAGGCCACGAGGGGCAGGATCTGCACATCGCCGATCGCCCGCCGTGGCGCCGCGGCCTCGGCGGCGTCGAGGAGAGCCAGCGCGTCGCCCGACAGCCCGGCAGCCGCCGATTCGAGCGCGATGTCGAGCAGGGTCCGCGCGTCGGACGTGAGACTCCACCCCGCGAGGAACCTCGCCCACTGGTCGAGCGGGTCGAGCGCGAGGGTGTCGGTCGCGCGGGAGACGGCCTCGGCCGGGTCATCGTCACGAGTGAGTGCCGCGCGCAGAGCGCGGGCCTGCAGGTGATCGGGACTGCGCAGGATCACGCGATCGAGACGTTCGAGCGCGCGGGTGCGATCACCTCGACGGGCATCGATCCGAGCGAGGGCATACGTGGCGGGGTCGGCGTATGCGTCGTCCCATGCGGCTCGTCCGTAGTGCTCGGCAGCGACGTCCAGATCGCCCTCCCGCTCGCGCACCAGGCCGAGTCCGTAGAGCGCCTCCCCCGTGGCCGGTGTGGGCACCCAGCGGGTCTGCCGGTCGACGGCACCGGCGAAGCGCAGCGTCGCCGAGCCGGCTCGACCGCGGGACCGATCTCTCCAGGCGAGAGCGGTGAGAGCGCGACTCTCGCCGGGGTCACGGCGCAGAGCCTCCTCCCAATACGGTTCCGGAGCCCTCGTCGCATGCCGGTACTGGGCGAGATAGCCGGCCACGTGGATCAGCTCGTCGATGCTGTCGATGTCGCTGGGCGCCGGTGGCTCGACGGCGGACGCCGGCACCTCCCCGACGTCGCCCGCTGGGGGGTGCCGGAACGTCAGCGGCGCGTGACCGGAGCTGGTCACGGTCAGCCGCAGATCCGTCAGAGTCACAGCGGTCGGGGCGGTGACGGAGAGGAAGAGCGGTGTCGCGGGATCGAGGCGGTGGACCTCGTCGAGCAGGGTGCCCGAGGGGGCGTCGACCCGGATGCGCACCTCGTCGTCGGTCACCGCCGGAGCGATCCCCACCACGACGTCGCCGTCCACCAGATCGAGCCGGGCAGCGAGACGGACGTCGGCGATGTGGGCGGGACCGATCTGCTGGATCGGGAACCAGTACTGGCTGAACGTCTTCGTCTCCCCCGGCGCGAGGTAGGCGAAGTCGGGTTGGTTGTCGGTGAACACGCCCGCCATGAGCTCGACGTACGGCCCGTCACCGTCGGTGAGGTTGCGATCCCACGCCCACCCGAACGGCGCATCGCCCCAGGTCCACTGCTTCTTTCCCGGCGCGACATGGCGATCGGCCACGTGCACGAATCCCGCCTGCCTGCCGTGATCGTATCCGCCGAAGAACTCCCCTTCGGTGCGCATCACCATGTAGGACGTCGGGACGGGAATGTTGCGGTACCAGTCCAGGCGATCGGCATCGGGATGCTCGGCATCGACCCGCGAGGGATAGTCGATCCCGTAGTACCGTCCCTCGACGCGCGGGAACGAGACCACCGCGCGTTTCGCGTGATCGGCGACATGGTGCACATCCGTCGGGAAGAACGACTGATAGTCGTCGTTGACGGCGGCCGCCACGTTCGCCCACCAGAGGAAGGTCTGCCGCTCCGCGGTGCGGTTGTAGAGGCGCACACGCGCTTCGATCACCGAGCTGTCCGGACGCAGTCTGATGCCGTGCATGCCCTTCATCCGAGAGAAGGGGTCGTGGTCAGAGCACCAGACCGTTACCGAGCCGTCGGCCTCGTGCTCGATCTCGACGTCGGTGGGGAGGAACGTGCCAGGGCGGTGATGCTGCGGCCAGTTGAACTCGACCCCGCCCGAGATCCAGGGGCCCGCGAGGCCCACCAACGCCGGCTTGATGACGTTGTTGCGATAGAAGAAGTCGTACCCCGTGGTCTTGTCGAGACCGATGTGGATCCTCCCGCCCAGCTCCGGCAGGATCATCAGGCGCACCCACCGATTCTCGAGGTGCACGGCCTGCCAGTCATACGGCCGCTTCGTGTTCGAGATGCGCTCGTGGAACGGCAGCGGATACACGGTGCCCGAGGATCCCTGGTAGACCCGAGCATCGAGGAACGCCGGGTAGTCGTCTGCGTCGGCGGGCTCGTAGGTGTCGATGGACACCGCCTCCGACCATGCCGCCACCGGAGCGTCCACCAGATCGCTCGGGGTCGCGGGAAGAGTGATCGTCGATCGGCGAAAGACCTCGTCAGTGAGCATACGACGACGCTACGCGTCGCCGAACCCAGAGGAAACGACCGATCCATCGGAGAAACTGGACAAAACGATGCCCGCACGCGAGCATCGTGAACATGGCGGTGCGCGACGGATTCCCCGGGCAGAGGCTCGTGGTCGTGCCCCGACCCCAGGTGATGGAGGCGCTCGGCTCTCCGGTCACCGACCAGTTGACCACCACCGATGCGGGGTACTTCCCCCAGGCACGCGCACACGGAGTCACCCGACATCACGGTCTGCGCAGCGCGATCATCATCGTCTGCGTCGAGGGAGCCGGATGGTGCGAGATCCGAGGGGCCCGCCACGACGTGGTGTCCGGCCAGGTGCTGATCGTGCCGCCGGGCGAACCGCACTCCTATGGAGCCGATGCGGAACACCCCTGGACCCTGTGGTGGCTGCACGTGGCCGGCGCGCAGCTGTCGGCGCTCCTCGATCACGGCGGCTTCACCGCGGACAGCCCCGTGCGCGAGGTGCCCGATCTTTTCCAGGCGGTCTCGTTGATGGAAGAGGTCGTCGGCGCGCTCGAGAGCGATCCGACGACCGGCCATCGGCTCTCGGTGTCCGGCGCGACGTGGCATCTGCTCACGACTCTGTCGGCGACTCGCGCGGCGCCGGGCAGCAGGACCGAGGTCATCGAACGCGCGCGGCGCCAGATCCATGACCATCCCGCGCAGCGGTTCTCGGTCGCTGACCTCGCCGGGATGGCCGGCATGAGCGGTTCGCATTTCGCGGCGCTGTTCCGTGCGCAGGTCGGCGCACCCGTGCTGCAGTACCAGACGAGCGTGCGGATGGCGCACGCGCGCGGCCTGCTCGACACGACGAGCCGTCCGGTGTCGGAGGTCGCGAGGGAGTCCGGGTACGCCGACCCGTTCTACTTCTCCCGGCAGTTCACGGCGATCCACGGGATGACCCCGCTCGCCTACCGTCGCAACGACAAGGGGTGAGCGTCAGCCGCCTCGTCGTCCAGGGCGACGAGACGGGGATCACCGGCCACATCCTCGACCGCGAGGCGCGCTCGGTAGACCGCGGAGCGCCGCAGCTCGCCGGTCGCCTCGTGACGAGGAGCGGGAGTCGACGGGGCCCCGAACCAGTAGAACCACACGGTGTCGCCGTCGCGCACGTGCGCCCCGTGATTCGCATGACCTCCGCCCGGGCTCACGTCGAGGATCACGGCATCCGCATCGCCCTGACGCTGCCAGCGGATGCCGTCGGGCGAGCGGTACACGCCCATCCCCCGCCATTCGTCGACCAGCAGCCACCAGTGGCCTCCGAGCTCGAAGGCCGACGGCCCCTCGTGCGGTCTGCCGCCGATCGCGACACCGTCGAGACGCCAGTCGTCGAGATCGGCCGATGAGGCGACCATGGTCACCGAGTCCGCCGCCTCGTCCTTGTACCAGAGCCGCCATCGACCGTCGGCGGTCTTCGCCACGGCGGCGTCGATCACCCGATCGCTGCTGAGGGTCAGCGGTCCGCGTCTCGTCCAGCGCCGGAGATCGTCGGAGCGGTACTCGACGATCTCGCGTACGAAGCCGGGCCAACGATCGGGGACGCCGTCGATCTCGGTGAGATACATGCGCCACCGCGCACCGTCCCACACGACCTCGGGAGCCCAGTGCGTGCGATCGACCGTCGCGGCAGGCGGCCCCGACTCGAGATACAGGTCGTACCCGTCAGGCTCCAGCGTGCCGTCGTAGCGCCACTCGACGCCGTCGGTCGACGTCGCCACACCGATCCGGGTGCCGTGGATCCACGACACACCAGGCCCCGCGTCGTCGACGTCGGCGCGTCGCTGCGTGTAGAACATCCACCAGCGGCCCTCGCCGTCGATCACGACCCGCGGATCCGTCACGCCGTCGTGGACCGGATCGCGATACAGCTCGGTCACCGTCTGAGGTCCGTCACCGGGCTCGCGAACCCGGCCCTGTGCGTGGGGTGCGACGCGAGCGCCTCCGGGGTGACGACGGCGCCGTCGGCGGCCGCCGAGGCGTAGATCGCCGCCACCAGCTCGAGCGATCGCGCCGGAGCATCGGCCGTCGGGGGCAGGGGCGTGCCGTCGAGCAGCGCGTCGAACACGTCACGCAGCAGCGGACCGTGGTCACTGCGCTCTTCGGCATCCGGGAACTCCCATCCGGTCGCCTCGGCCTCGAATCCGGGAGCCGGCGTGATGAGCCAGTTCTCGTGGCCGTGACCGTAGAGATGATCGACGGTCACCGTCGCCTTCTGGGTGTCGATGCGGATCGAACTCGTCTGCCGCGGAGAGACGGCGCTCGTCACGATCTGCGCGACCACGCCCTGCTCGAACAGCACCGTGGCGGTCGACACGTCTTCGGTCTCGGTCTCGCGGTCCAGTCGCCAGAGCCGGCCCTGCACCGACGACCAGTCGCCGAGCAGATGGGCGAGGAGGTCGAGCTGATGGATGCCGTGGCCGAGGGTGGTGCCTCCCCCCTCGGTCTCCCACCTGCCGCGCCACGGAACGGCGAAGTACTCCGCGTCGCGGAACCACAGCGTCTGGCAGACGGCGACGAGTGGTCGCCCCAGGGCGCCGCTCTGCAGCAGCCCTCGCACGTGCGCCGCCGCGGTTCCAGTGCGCTGCTGGAAGACCACCGCCAGCTGCCGGTCGGCCGCCTGCGCCGCCGCGCGCATGTCATCGAGCTCGTCGAGCGATGGCGCGGCAGGCTTCTCGACGATGACATGGGCGCCTGCGGCGAACGCCGCGAGCGTCTGCTCCCGGTGCGGGCCGGGCGGGGTGCAGATCAGCACGACGTCGGGATGCTCGGCGGCGAGCATCTCGTCGAGATCCCCGTACGCCGTGGCGACCGAGTACCGGTCGGCGAAATCCCCGGCCTTCTCCGCGCTGAGGTCGGCGACGGCGACGAGCTCGGCCCTGGGGTGCGCGGCCACCGCCCGTGCGTGCAGATTCGCCACGCCGCCCGTGCCCACCAGGGCCACGCGCAGGGTCTTGTCGGAAGTCATCGGTTCTCCTCTGAACGCGGAATCGTGGGCATCGGACACCCTCACCGGATGCCGTTCTGCACGAGGTGCAGCCGAGCGTACCGCCCGTCGGCGGCGAGCAGCTCGTCGTGCGACCCCTGCTCGACGATGCGCCCGTGCTCGAGCACGACGATGCGATCGGCGCGGCGGATCGTCGACAGACGGTGGGCGACCACCAGGGTGGTGCGCCCGCGCATCAGCCGCTCGAGCGCCTCCTTCACGAGCCCCTCGGATTCGGGATCGAGGGCGCTCGTCGCCTCGTCGAGCAGCAGGATCCGCGGATCGCGCACCAGAGCGCGGGCGATCGCGAGGCGCTGCCGCTGGCCGCCCGAGAGCCGTGCTCCGCGTTCGCCGACGACCGTGTCCCAGCCATGCGGCTGCTCGCTCACGAACTCCCACGCGTTGGCATCGCGCAGGGCACGTTCGACGCGCTCGGGGCTGACATCGGGGAGGCCGTAGGCGATGTTCTCGAAGATCGACCCCTCGAAGAGCACCGACTCCTGCGGGACGACCGAGATCGAACGCCGCACGGTGCGCAGGTCGAGCTGCTGCATGTCCTGCCCGTCGAGCAGGATGCGTCCGGTCGTCGGACGCACGAAGCCGAGCACCAGGTTGAGCAGCGTCGACTTGCCCGACCCCGAGGAGCCCACGAACGCGACGGTCTCGCCCGGCTCGATGCGCAGATCGATCGAGAACAGCGCGTCCTCCTCGGCATCCCGATACCTGTGGGTCGCGCGCTCGAGGACGATCTCGCCGGACACCGCGGAGACGACCTTCTTCCCGGAGTTCTGCTCGACGTCGGGCTCCTGCAGCACCTCCGAGATCGAGCGCACCGACTCCAGCCCGCGCGCACCCACCGGCAGCAGCATCAGGAGCTGCGTGAGCCCGCCGGTGAGCAGCGTGAAGTAACTCGAGAGCATGACGACCTCACCGGGGGTGATCGGCAGGAAGCCGGTCAGCGCGCACACGGCGGCGAGCATCAGGCAGGCGACTCCGAGAAGCTGCATGGCGACCCACGAGATCGAGGCCACCCGCCCGTTCAGCAGGTCGAGGTCGAGGCCCGCCCTGCGCACGCCGTCTGCGCCGCCGGCGACGCGCGTCATGGCGGTCTCCTCCAGGCCGTGCGCGCGGGTGACCGGGATCAGCGACGCCATCTCGCCGACGCGGGCCGACAGGGTCTCGATCTCGCGGCGGAACACCTCGTTGCGGCTCTGCGACCGCTTGCGCATGCCGTAGCGGATGCCGATCGCAATCGGCACCGCGAGGGCGTAGACCGGCAGGAACTGCGGAACCGTGATCGCCGTCATCGCGAGCGCCCCGATCATCACCATCGTCGACGACAGCAGCGGATGCGTGACCTGCTGCAGCATCAGCTCGACGTTCTCGACGTCGCGGACCACCTTCGTCTGCACGATGGAGGAGCTCACCCTGGTGTGATATCCGATCGACAGGCTCTGCAGGCGCGCGGTCAGGGCGTTGCGCAGATCGGCACCGAGATCGCGGACGACGGTCATGAAGTTGCGGGTGTAGATCAGGTGGTTCGGATAGTTCTGCAGCAGCAGCAGCGCTGCCAGCGCGAACCACCAGATGACCTCGGTCACCTCGCCCTTCGACGCCACCACGTCGATGATCGCGGCCGTGATGACGGGAAGGAACCAGAGCGGGATCTCCTTGATCGCGAACGCCGTGATCGCGAAGGTGAGGCGCCAGGGACGCCGGATGAGAAGCCGCAGCACAGAGCGCGTCGGATGCTGGCCGTCGACGAGCGCGGCCGGATGGGAAAGCGCTTTCTGTGACATGGTTCTATCGTAGGGTTCGAATCCCCGGGGCGGAAGCGGCCGGGGTGGATCACGGGAGACGACATGACCTTCACCGCTGCCTTCGACTGGGCCCGACGACACGTGGAGGCGGGACGACTGCCCGGCGCCGTGCTCGGGATCGCCACGAGCGAGGGCACGCTGGCGCTCGACGCGTTCGGCGCCGCGACCGACGATCTCTATCCGCTGTTCTCGATCACGAAGATGCTCACCGGCATCACCGCGACACGAGCCGTCGAGCGCGGGTTCCTTACGCCAGAGACCCCTCTCACCGACGCGCTGCCCTCATTCGGCCGCGACCGCGACGACGTCGTGCGGCTGCGACATCTCGCCTCGCACACCTCAGGCATCTCGGAGCCGCCGCTGGACACGGGCGTCGCTCTCCGCGAGGAGTTGCTGACCCGCGGGCGCGACTTCGCCGCTGGCACAGCCTCGCGCTATTCGACCATCGCCTTCGAAGGGATCGCGGCGCTTCTCGAGCATGCGACCGGCACCACCTGGGACGTTGCGACCCTCGAGTGGGCGTCGACGATCGGTGCCACGGGACTCACTCTCGACCCGTCGGCATCGGTCGGAGTGCCGGATGCCGCGGCGGCGGGCCTCGATCTCGAGCGATTCCATGCCACACGCGCCCCGGGCGCCGGACTGCTCGGCACCGCAGACGACCTGCTGCGCGTCGGGACGGAGCTGCTCCGGATCTCGGAAGGGGCGGCGGACGGCATCCTCTCCCCCGCCGGGCTCGCCTTCATGCTGCGCCCGCTGACCGGGGGTCTGCCTCGGCTCGACCCGTATCCGAGCGAGCGCGGACAGGACTGGGGCTTCACCGTCAACCTGCGCACCAGGGCTCCGGGGCTGCTCGACCACGACGTCTACGGGCACGGCGGCTGGGCGGGCACCGAGTTCTGGGTGCACCCGACCGCCGGGCTGTGCTGGGTGCTGCTGACCAACGGCGCCCAGCGCCCTGGCGTCGACATCGACGAGCTGGACAATGCGGTGATCAGCGGGCGCTGACCCAGTGCGCGGAGCCCGCCGACCCCGCGCTCACCGCGCGTGGCGGGCGATCTTGGCGAACATGTCCTCGAGCAGGAAGCGCACGTCGATGCTCTCGACGACGAGGATCTCGCGCTCGGGATCACCCTCTTCGTAGTGGCCCTCGGGCGAGAAGCGCACACCCGGCTGACGCCGCATAGCCGCGCAGAACGGGTCGATCATGAGCGCGATCGCCGGCGAATCGCCCAGAGACCTGGACTCGACCGGCACGCGGTGGAACTGCGAGTTGAAGTCGACGACCTGCTGCGCGAGGTAACGTCCGAGCTCGCCGTGCGGCTCGACGCGCGCCTCGAGCTCGGCATAGCCCACGACCACCTGCCGATAGATGTTCGCCGGCACCTGCCACAGTCGGATGCCGGAGTCGAAGACCACGTTCGCCGAGGCGATGTCGTTGCGGAGGTTGAACTCGGGCCACGAGCCCACCGACACGATGTCGCCGTAGGGAGGCCCGCCGATCCAGATCACCGTGGTGTCGGTGTCAGCGATGTCGGGGGCCAGCAGCAGAGCGGAGGCCATGTCGGTCAACGGCCCGAGGAAGGCGATGAAGAGCGGCCCGGCGTCGGTGCGGCGCGCCTCGTCGATGATCAGACGCGCGCCGGGGCTGTCCACCGGCGTGTACTCATCGGGCAGCGCGTGCGGCGCGCCGTCGGCCGTCGGGACCTCATGGTCGAGATCGAGCAGCCGCAGCACCAGTTCGAGTTCGTCACGCGATTCGGCGAGCGACTCGGTGGTGCGGTGCGTGCCGAAGTGCGCGGGGATCACTCCGCGCACATCGAGGGTGTGGGAGAGCAGAGCGTGCACGACGGCGAACTGGTCGTCCGCCTCGTTCTTCACGTCGGAGTCGATGATGACGCGCCGCGTGCGTCGATCCTCGTTGATCATGGGCGGTCCTTCATTCGTTGGAGGAAGGGAAGCGCGAGACGGCTTCGGTCATCCGTTCTCCCACTGTATGAGAAAACGTTTCCTGTTGCCACGCTCGAATACGATGGCGAAGGAACGTGCCGGAAGGGGTTCGCATGCAGGATTCTCGAGCGAATCCCACGATCAACGCGGTCGCCCGCGAGGCGGGCGTCTCCGTCGGCACGGTGTCGAACGCCATCAACGCCCCCGACCGGCTGGCACCCGAGACGCTGCTGCGCGTGCAGGAGGCCATCGTCCGCCTCGGATACATCCGCAGCTCCGCGGGCCGCACACTCATCCGCAACCGCTCGGATGCCCTGGGCCTCATCACTCCCGACCTCGTGAACATCCTGTTCGTCGAGATCGCGCGTGGCGCGCAGCTCACCGCCGCCGCGAACGGCAGCTACCTGATGATGGCGAACAGCCTCTTCAACGCCCACGACCTCGCCACGGGCACCACCCAGCACGACCTTCAGGACGAGTTCCTCGAGCACTTCGCCGAGGCGAGGACCGGCGGCGTGATGGTCGCGTCCATGCGCGACCCCACCGTCGGCATCGCACGGATCCGCAACCACGTGCGGCCGATCGTCGTGGTGAACTACGACGTGCCGGACGCCGACTGGTGCACGGTCCTGATGGACAACGAGCAGGTCGGACGCGCCGCCGTCGACCACATCGCAGACCTCGGCATCCGTCGCGCGTTCTTCGTCTCGATCCCCGACATCGTGCAGCCGGTGGTCGAACGACGTCGTGGACTCAGGGAGGCGGCAGCAGCACGCGGAGTGCAGGTGACGGAGATCGTGGCCACCGGGCTGATGGCCTCCGACGGGCGGCAGTCCGCCCTCGATCTCCTCCCCCTTCTCGCGGGCGAGCGCTGCGCGATCCTCGCCGTCAACGACAAGCTGGCGCTCGGCATGCTGCAGCTGCTGCGCGAGCACGGGGGACTGCGTGTTCCCGAGGATGTCGTCGTGGTCGGGATGGACGGCGATCACCGCGACGACGGTGCGGACTGGATGACCCTCACATCGATCGAGCTCCCCGGCTTCGCGATGGGCGCCGAGGCGGTGCGCCTGCTGGCCGAAGAGAGCCTGCCCGGCCACGTGCACGAGCGCGTGGCCCTGCCCGTGCGCATCCGCGCCGGCGAGAGCACCCTCGGCCGCGCCGTCGCGCGCTGATCCGGCTGCGCGTCCGCCAGGTCGTGCTCGCCGCGCGTTCAGGCCCCTCATCGCTCGCGAGGCCCGTCTTCGCGCGCGAGACCCGCGCTGTCAGCACGGGTCTCGTGACGGATCTGCGGTCTCGCGCCCGAGAAGGCTGCTACGAGGTGGGTTCCTCCCGCCAGTCGTGATCGGCCTCGAATCCCAGTCGCTGCTGGATCTTGCGCACCGAGAACAGCGACTCGTACTCGCCGAGGTCCGCTGCCACCGGCACGCCGGGGAACCACCGTTCCGCGGCCTCCAGAGAGGGAGAGGCGATCCCCGACAGCGGGTGGGCCACGTGATAGACCTCGAACCCCGGCTCCGCGTGGCGCAGGGCGAGCGAGACCGCCTTCGCCCCGTCTCGCGCGTCGATCCATGAGCCGAGAAGATCGCACCGATATCCGGGTTCGCCTGCGCGGTCGAAGGTGGCGTACTCCCCCTCGGCGACGACGTTGGTGAATCGCAGCGCCGTGATCGAGGTGCCCTCGGCCCAGTGCACGAGCTGCGCCGACATCGCCTCCTCGACGACCTTGCCCAGCGCATAGGTGGTGAACGCCTGCGAGTGCGTCTCGTCGAGGGGCAGGAACGGCGGCGGCACGTCATAGGGGAATCCGGTGGCCGTGATGCTCGACGCCGTGACGATCGTGCGGATGCCCACGCGCAGCGCCCCGAGCATCACGTGCGACGAGGCCATGACGTTGTTCTCGAAGGTGGCCATGTCGGGGACGAGACCGTTCACCGGGATGGCCGCGAGGTGCACGAGCGCGTCGAACCCTCCGTGCCGTGCGGTCACGCCGAGCAGCGCATCGAGCACCTGGCCGTAGTCGCGGAGGTCGACGCGCACGAACCCCGGCCCTGCGGGGCCCGCGAGGTCGAAGCCGACCACCTCGTGGCCCTCCTGCCGCAGACGATGTACGGTTGCCCTGCCGAGTTTGCCTTCGCTGCCGGTCACGCCGATGATCACGTGGTCGCTCCTCTGTCGTTCTCGACTCGGCGACGCATTCGTCGCCGATCTTCACACCCGTCCGGCGCGGCACTGGCGCACGACGGCGGGGTTGAATATTCTTTCGTTAGCGAATCTTCATTATTTCGCCGGAGAGGAGCGCATCGATGCCTTCGAACACCTACAGTCGGCCGCTCGACGGCCAGGTGCGACTGATGACGAAGGTCGCGCGGATGTATCACGAGCGCGGCATCCGTCAGGCGGACATCGCAGACGCCCTCAACATCTCCCAGGCCAAGGTGTCGCGTCTCCTGAAGCGCGCAGCGGCGGTGGGCATCGTCCGCACGACGGTCACGGTCGCGCCGGGTCTTTACTCCGAGACGGAGGAGCAGCTGGAGCAGCGCTTCGGGCTCTCCGAGGCCGTGGTGGTCGACGTCGACCCCGAGGCCGACGGCGACGAGACCCTCGCGGCCATCGGAGCGGGCGCCGCCGCCTACCTGGAGGCCACTCTCTCGGGCACCGACCGCATCGGCGTCTCGTCGTGGAGCCAGACGCTGCTCGCGGTCGTCGATCGCATGCGACCCTTCGCTGCCCGCGGAGCCACCGAGGTGGTCCAGCTGCTGGGCGGATCGGGCGCACCCGAGGTGCAGGGACACAGCCACCACCTGCTCGGCGACCTCTCGCGCATCCTCGGCGCCGAAGCCGTGCATGTGCAGGCCCCGGGCATCGTGGCGAGCGCCGCCATCAGGGATTCGCTGCTCGAAGACCCCGCGATGCAGGAGATCAGCCGCCGGTGGCGCGAACTCACCATGACGATCATGGGCATCGGCAACATCGAGCCCAGCGACGTGCTCGCATCGAGCGGCAACGCGTTCGCGGCCGACGAGCGTGCCGAGCTGCTCGCCGACGGCGCCGTGGGCGACATCTGCCACCGCACCTACCGTCTCGACGGGAGCCCGGTGCAGGAGGGTTTCGACGAGCGCGTGATCGCCATTCCGGTCGATGACCTGCGCCGCATCCCCCGCCGACTCGGCATCGCCGGGGGCGCGCACAAGGTCGACGCGATCCGCGGCGCTCTCGCCGGCGGATGGGTTAACGCGCTGGTCACCGATCTGCGCACGGCGCAGTCGCTGCTCGAGACCTGACCGGCCGGCCCGCCGAGACTCGGTGCCGGCCGCGGGAACCGAGCAGCGCGGGTCAGCGTGCGGCGAGAGCATCCCGCAACCGCGTGATGCCCGGTTCGAGGCTCGTGAGCACCGGCACGTCGACGCTCACCGCCGCCGCGGCCCCGGCCATCGACGCCTGTGCGAGCACGACGACGTCGCTCCGCCCCGCCAGCCGCTCGATCGCCTCGGCGACCAGTCGGTCATGAGTCGCCCTGTCGCCGGAGGCCACGGCTGCGAACGCGCCGTCGACGACCTCGCTGACGATCTCGGGCTCGGCCGACGCGAGCGCGGCGCGTTCGGCGATCAGCGCCATCGTCGGCGCCAGGGTGGTCGGCAGGGTGGCGATCACCGCGATACGCGATCCCGTGGCCACCGCCTGATCGGCCATCGCCTCGTCGATGCGCAGCACCGGCAGTCCGACCCGTTCTTCGAGTCCCTGGGCGAAGCCCGAGATCGACGAGCAGGTCAGCATCACCGCGTCCGCTCCGGCCGACTGCGCGGCCCGCACCAGTCCCTCCAGACGATCCTCGACCGACGCTCCACGCTCGGGGTCGCCCAGATCGGCGACGATCTTGTCGTCGAGGTAGTTGACGGTCGTGGCATCGGGGATCAGACGCCCGACGAGCTCGGCGACCGGCGGGATGACGACGGCTCCCGTGTGCAGAAAAGCGATGCGGGTCATGACTATCCCTTCACCGAGCCGGCTGCCATGCCGGCCATGATCTTCTTGTTGAGGAAGACGAACACGATCAACAGTGCCACGATGTTGATGCTGATGGCCGCGAACAACGGGCCGTACTGAGTGGATCCGTATTCGTCGTTCATGCTCAGGAGGCCCACCTGGATCGTCGCGAGCTCCGGCTTCGACGTGAACGTCAGTGCGATCAGCAGGTCGTTCCAGACGCTGAAGAACTGGACCAGACCGACGGTGAGGACGGCGTTCTTCATGAGCGGCAGCCCGATCACGAAGAACTGCTTGAGCGGACTGCATCCGTCCATCGTCGCGGCCTCGAACACCTCGCGGGGCACCGACTTGAAGTAGGTCGCCATGAGGAATGTCGTGAGCGGCAATCCCATCACCGTGTAGGTGATGATCAGCGGCCAGAGCGTGTTGGTGAGTCCGAGCTTGAAGTACACCGTGAACAGCGGCACCAGGATCATCTGACCGGGAACCATGATGCCCGCGAGGATCAGGAGGAGGGTCGTGTGCCTTCCCTTCCAGATCATCACCTCGAGCGCATACCCGGCGGCGACGCCCAGCAGCACGATCAGAGCGACCGAGGGCAGGGTGACCAGCAGGCTGTTGCGATAGTTCGTGGCGACGTTGCCCCGCGTGAAGGCGGCGATGTAGTTCTCGAGGTTGAACGATTCGGGAAGCGCCCAGGTCGGGTTCGACAGGAACTCGGCCTGCGACTTGAACGAGCCGAGCACCATCCACAGCTGCGGATAGAGCACGATGATCAGCAGAAGACCCACGACGATCCAGACCGGGATGCGGCGGATCGCCCTCATCACCGCCCGGCCCGTCGGCGGGGTGGGGGGCGCCTTGCGGGAGACCGCGTCGGCCCTCACCAGAGTCTGCGTCTCGGTCATCTCAGGCCTCCGCGTTCTTCTTGCTGGACGACCGGAACACCGCGAGGGTGAAGACCAGGCAGAGCAGCGTGAGCACGAGCGCGATCGTCGATCCGTAGCCGTATTCGGCGTACTCGAAAGCGGTGCGGTACATGTACAGGGTCAGTGGCGCCGTGGTGGTGCCGGGGCCGCCGCCGTTGAGGGCGAGCAGGCTGTCGAACACCTTGAGCGTGGAGTTGAAGCTGAAGATGATCGAGGAGATGAGGATCGGGAGTGAGAGCGGAAGCACGATGTGCCGCACCAGCTTGAGCCCGTTGGCTCCGTCGATGCGCGCGGACTCGATCACCTCGTCAGGGATGTCGAGGAGTCCGGTGAACAGCAGCACGGCATAGAACCCCATCGAGCTCCACCACGTCATCGCGAGGGCGACGCTCATGGTGCCGACCGTCGAGGCGAGGAACTCGACGCTGCCGAGTCCGAAGAAGTTCAGCAGGTCGTTGACCGGCCCCTGGTTGTCTCCGACGGCGACGAAGCTCTTGAAGAGCAGGGCGACGGCGACCGTCGGCAGCACCATCGGGAAGAACACCGCGGTGCGCAGGAACGCCGACCCCTTGCGGAGCACGAACACGTAGAGCAGGGCGAGCAGGTAGCCGAACACGATCTGCCCTGCGGTGGCCAGCACCGCGAAGATGATGCTCACCCACAGCGACTGCACGCCGGCGGGATCCTGGACGAACTTGGCGAAGTTGTCGACTCCGACGAACTCGAAGCCGCGCAGCGTGTTCCCCTCGAAGAACGAGAGTCCGAGCGACCAGACCACCGGAACGAGCTTGAGGCCGACGTACAGCAGCAGCGCGGGGGCGAGCAGGATGATGATCGTCTTGCGATCACCGAAGACGCTTTTCATGGGCGAGCTTTCGTGACGGATGTCGGCCCGGGCCTGCGGCGAGCGGGCCCGGGCCGACGATCGGTGTCCGGTCGGGACGAGGGGTCAGCGGTTCTGGTCGATGCTCTGCTGCAGCTGAGCCATGTAGTCCTCGGCGGACAGCTGGCCGGAGACCAGGAGCGACATGTTCGACTGCGCGAGGCTGGTGGACTTGCCGTCCATCAGCGCCTCGAACCAGAGCACGGTCTCCTCGACCTCGGCGACCTTCTCCTGGATCGCCTGGGTGGTCACGGGGAGGTCGGCGACCTCTTCGTTGACCTTGAAGCCCGAGATCACGCCGGCGTCGGACAGTGCCTGCGCGCCGTAGTTCTCGGCGATGCACTTCAGCCAGTCGCCGACCTTCGGTCCGTAGGACTTCGGGTTCATCGCGAACGCGGTTCCGGCGTTCGCCGGCCACTGGTCGATCGAGCCCTTGCCACCGTCGACCGCCGGGAACGGCATGAAGCCGACGTTGTCGATGCCGATCTGGTTCTCGTCCTCGTTGTTGATGTTGCTCAGCAGCCAGGTTCCGTCGTACTTCATCGCGGCCTTGCCGGTGAGGAAGTCGTTGGTGGCGGCGGCGGCGTCCTTCGAGATGAAGCCCTCGCCGAAGTATCCGGCGGAGGCGAGGTCGGCGACGGCCTGCGCGGCCTCGACGTACTCGGGGTCGGTGAGCTTGGCGTCGTCGTCGCGGATGGCGGTCATCGCGTCGGGACCGGCCAGACGGTAGGCGTACATGCCGATGAGACGCGTCACGGGCCAGGCGGCGGCGCCCGCCTCGGCCATCGGCGTGTAGCCGGCCTCGAGCAGGGTGTCGTTGGCCTCGAGCAGCTCGTCCCACGTCTGAGGCTCGTCGATGCCCAGCTCGGCGAAGATCTCCTTGTTGTAGAAGATCCCCTCGAGGTTGTACTGGTAGGGCAGCGACACCATCTGGCCGTAGACGTTCTCGATCGTCGACGAGGCGGCGGGGAGGATCTGGTCCCACACGCCGAGGTCGTCGAGCGCGGTCTTGTAGTCGAGCACCAGGTCACCGGCGCCGAGGTCGCCGTCAGGGCGCACCATGGCGGTACCGGCGATGAAGTGGGCGGGGAGCGAGTCCTGGCTGGCGAGCAGCGTGACCTTCTGCACGACGTCGGCCTGGGCGACGGTCTGGTGCTCGAGCGGCAGCGCCTCGTTCTCGGCCTCGCATGCCCCGGCGGCGAGAGCGTCGAGCTCCTTGGCAAGCGTGGTGTTCTCGTTCGCGCTGAGGACGGTGAAGGACTCGGGGTCGGTGCCCGTGGCTCCGCCTGCATCCCCGCCGCCGGTCTCGGCTGCGCCGGACGAGCACGCCGCGAGCGATGCGATGGTGAGCAGGGCGAATCCCGACGCGAGTAGCGCGCGGGGGGTGCGGCGAGAGTTCATTGGTGCGTCCTCCTTGACGACGATGATGCTGTGTATCGGTGTGAGTGAAACGTTACGGATTTCCGCGGTGCGTGTCAACAGTCAGTACTGAAAAAATATTCACTTACGGTCCGAAACGTGTCATACTGCCTATTCGAACGACCGCTCGCCTCGACTCAGGGACCGCTCAATGACGACCTCCTCCCCCCACGCTCCGCTCCGCCCTCTGCATGCCGCAGAGGCGCGATGGTCCAGCGGTTTCTGGGGATCGGTGCAGGACCGCACCTTCGCCTCGACCGTCCCCGGGATCTGGAGGTCGCTCAGCGACGCAGACGTGAGTCCTGGCCTCCGCAACTTCCGCATCGCGGCGGGGCTCGAAGACGGCGTGCACGACGGCCCTCCCTTCATGGACGGCGACTTCTACAAGTGGCTCGAGGCTGCGATCGCCCAGCTCGAGGTCGCCCCCGACGAGGCGCTGGCCTCGCAGGTCGAGGAGCTCGCGCAGCTGATCGCCTCGGTGCAGCGTGACGACGGGTACCTGCACACGCCGGTGCTCATCCAGAGCCGTCATGCCGAGCAGGCCGTCGCGCTGGCCGACCGATTCCACTTCGAGACCTACAACCTCGGCCACCTCATCACGATGGGCGTGCGGCACTTCGAGGTCACCGGCAGCACCACGCTGCTCGACGTCGCGAAGAGGGCGGCGTCGTTCCTCGAGGACCTCGCGACGAACAAGCCTCTCGAGCTCGCCAAGAGCGCGATCTGCCCCTCGCACTACATGGCGGTGATCGAGCTCTACCGCGCGACCGAGGACCCGCAGTATCTCGAGCTGGCCGAGGCGTTCCTGCGAGTCCGCGACGACTTCGACGGCGGCGACGACAACCAGGACCGCCTGCCGGTGCGCGAGCAGAAGGTCGCCGCCGGCCATGCCGTGCGCGCCAACTACCTCTACGCGGGCCTCGCCGACCTCATCGCCGAGAACGGCGATCGCGAGCTGTTGAGCGTGCTCGAGACCGTCTGGAACGACGTCGTCGACACCAAGCTCTACATCACCGGCGGATGCGGCGCTCTCTACGACGGCGCCTCTCCCGACGCGTCTCCGTGGCAGGGCGATATCAGCCGCGTGCACCAGGCCTACGGCCGCGCCTTCCAGCTGCCCAACACCACCGCGCACAACGAATCGTGCGCCAACATCGGCATGATCCTGTGGAGCGAGCGGATGCTGGCGCTCACCGGCGAGGCCCGCTACGCCGACGTGATCGAGCAGATCGCCTACAACAGCCTGCTGGCCAGCATCAGCCTCGACGGGGCGGAGTACTTCTACACGAACCCCCTCCGTCAGGTGCGCGACCTGCCGTATCCGCTGCGTCGGCCCGGCGACACCGGCCAGCATCCCGTGCCGAGCCCTCCGCCCTCCGATGAGCGACTGCGTGAGCGCTATCTCAGCTGCTTCTGCTGCCCTCCCAACATCGCGCGCACCCTCGCGCGGTTCCATGAGCGCGCGGCCTCGGTCTCGGACGCCGGACTGTTCGTGCATCAGTACGGCGGGAGCGAGATCGACCTCGCCGGCGGACGCCTCAGCCTGCGTGAGGACAGCGACTACCCGTGGAACGAGCGGCTCTCCTTCACCGTCACCGCGGCGGCCGAGGGCGGCGTGCCGGTGCATCTGCGCATCCCCGGCTGGTCGTCGGGCGCCACGCTCGTCGTGAACGGCGAGGTGCACGAGGTGTCGCGACCCGGCACGTACACGCGCATCGACCGGGTCTGGGCCGAGGGCGACGTCGTCGAGCTGACTCTGCCGATGCCGGTGCGGGTGCTGCGCGGCCACCGTCTCGCCGAGGAGATCACGAACCAGGTCGCCGTGCAGCGCGGCCCCGTGGTCTACGCGCTCGAGAGCACAGACCTGCCGGACGGCGTCGTGCTCGAGCAGGCCGCGTTCCGCCGCGGCAGCGCCTTCGATGCGTCGGAGCGCGAGATCGCGGGCATGCCGGTGACCGTGCTGAGCACCGAGCTCGCGATCATCCCCGGTTCCGACGAGGACCGGCTCTACACCGATCTCGCGACCGATGCGGGTGACGCCGAGCTGCGCCGACTGCCGGTGACGCTGATCCCCTACTTCGCCTGGGGGAACCGCGGCCCGTCGGAGATGTCCGTCTGGCTGCCGGTGGTGTGGGCATGACCTCTGACGCGCACGTCATCGCGACGTACATCATCGAGACCTCCCTGCCCCTCGAGCATGCGGCCGAGGTGCTCGCGGGTGAGCAGTCCACCGGCACCTTCGTGCGTGTGGAACGCGAATCCGACGAGGTCAGGGCGCGGTTCGCCGCGCAGGTCGAGAGCCTCACCGAGATCCCGCTGACCGGGGCCTCGCCCCTGCCCGGCTCGGTCGGCGACCCGGCCCTGCGCCGCCGCGCCGTGCTGCGGCTGCGTTTCCCCCTCGACAACTTCGGTCCATCGCTGCCGAACCTGATGGCTGCCGTCGCCGGCAACCTGTTCGAGATCAAGGAACTGTCGGCGATCAAGCTGATCGACCTCGACCTGCCCGCGGCTTTCGCGCTGCGCTACCCCGGTCCGAAGTTCGGCATCGCCGGTACGAGAAGACTCATGTCCAGGCCGCACGGCGCGATGCTCGGCACCATCGTGAAGCCGAGCATCGGGCTGACCCCGGCGCAGCTCGGCGAGCTCGTCGGCGAGCTCGCGACGGCGGGCGTCGATTTCATCAAGGACGACGAGCTGCAGGGCAACGGCCCGTCGGCGCCGCTCGAAGCCAGGGTGAACGCCGTCATGCCGGTGCTGCAGCGGCATGCCGACCGCACCGGCGTCATGCCGATGTACGCGTTCAACATCACCGATGACATCGGCCGGCTCGAGGCGAACCACGACCTCGTGGTCGCCGCGGGCGGCACCTGCGTCATGGCGTGCGTCAACCTCATCGGCTTCGCAGGGCTCGAGTTCCTGCACCGCCATGCCGAGGTACCGATCCACGGACACCGCACGATGCTCGGGGGAATCATGCGTTCGGAGCAGGTGGGGATAGGGTTCCGTGCATGGCAGAAGATCGCTCGACTGTCCGGCGCCGACCACCTGCACACCAACGGCATCAGCAACAAGTTCTACGAATCGGATGCTGAGGTGCTCGACTCGATCAGGGCGGTGCGCGAGCCGCTGCTCGGCATCACGCCGACCGTTCCCGTGCTCTCGAGCGGTCAGTGGGGAGGCCTCGCGCACGCGACCTATGCCGCGGTGGGCAGCACGGATCTGCTGATGCTCGCCGGTGGCGGCATCCACGGGCACCCCGACGGAGCCGCGGCGGGAGTCGCGAGCATGCGCGAGGCGTGGGCGTCGGCAGAGCGCGGCGAGACGCTCGACGAGGCGCTCAGCGAGTCCGTCGCACTGCGCAGGGCGGCGGAGCGCTTCGGACCCGCGCGTGTCTGACGGCGAGGTCGTTCCCGGCGACGAGCGCGGGTCCGGCGATAGCGTGCGCGTGGGCTACTACGGCGACGACTTCACCGGCAGCGTCGACGTGCTGCTGCAGTTCGCGCGACACGGGTGGTCGGGGCGGCTCTTCGTCGGCATCCCCGACGCGGCGCTTCTGCGTGATGCCGCAGCCGCGCACGACGTGGTCGGCATCGCCGGGATCGCCCGCTCGCTGCCGACGGCCGACATCGACGCGGAGGTGCGCCCCGCGCTCGAGGCACTGCGCGAGCTGCGACCGCACCTCATCCAGTACAAGGCCTGCTCGACAGCCGATTCGTCACCCTCCATCGGCAGCATCGGACGGGTGCTCGAGATCGGCCGCGATGTGGTGGGCGAGGCACCGGTGCCGATGCTCTTCGCCCAACCCGACTTCGGGCGCTTCACCCTCTTCGGCACGCACTTCGCGGCCGAGGGCGGTGTCGTCCATCGCCTCGACCGCCAGCCCACCATGTCGACCCATCCCTCGACGCCGATGCATGAGGCGGATCTCGCTCGACATCTCTCCCGGCAGACCGCACTGTCGATCGGTGGCATTCCGCGCACGGCATATGACCGTCTGGGCGACGAACTGAGCCGCTCCCCTCATGCGGGCCTCGTGCTGGATGCGGTGGACAATGCCGACGCGGCGATCGTCGGCGCCGCCGTGCTCGCCCAGAGCGCCCCCGTCTTCGCGATCGGATCCGGCGGTCTCAGCTGGGGCATCGGCGCCGCGGCCCCGCTCGACGCCGTCGCCCTCCCCGCCTCCACTCCGTCTCACGGCCCGGTGCTCGCCGTCTCGGGCAGCAGGTCGGCCCAGACTCGGCGGCAGATCGAGTACGCAGAGGCCGCAGGCTGGCTCGTCGCCCCGCTCTCCTTCTCCGCTGCCGACGACCAGATCGCCCTGGTCCGTGATGCCTTGGACAGCGGTCGCAGCGTCGCGCTCACGTCGGACGAGGCCCCCGCCGCGGATGACACGCTCGAACGCATCGCCGAGGTCGCCGCGGCGGTGATCCGCGCGACGACGGGGTCGACCAGGCGCGTGATCGTGGCGGGCGGCGACACCTCAGGGCGTGTCACGCGACTGCTCGGCGTCACCTCGCTGGCGATCGCGGCGAATCCGGTGGGCAATGTGGTGCTGCTGCGCGCGGCGTCCGACGAGAAGGGCATCGACGGTCTCGAGCTGCTGCTCAAGGGCGGCCAGGTCGGAGCCGATTCGCTGTTCGACGACATCCGTGCGCTCGGAGCCTGAGTCTCGCCGGACGCGGACCCCGCGCCGCGCGGCGACACGGGCGCGGTGCAGGCCCACGCCCACGCTGCACTTTTCGGCATCCGCACCACCGATCGACGCAGCGGATGCCGAAAACTGGCGCGCGGCATTCAGCCGCAACCTCGGCTGTTCGTTGAGCGAGCGAAGCGAGACGAAACGCGCTGACAAGACCCACCCACGCCCACGCCCACCCGCACGCCCGCACGCCCGCACGCCCGCACGCCCGCGCCCACGCTGCACTTATCGGCATCCGCGCCACCGATCGACGCAGCGGATGCCGAAAACCGGCGCGCGGCGACGCGGGCGCGGTGTAGGCGCACCCCCACGCTGCACTTTTCGGCATCCGCGCCACCGATCGATGCAGCGGATGCCGAAAACTGGCGCGCGCCCGCGCTCACTCCGCGCTGAGCCGCACCCGCCAGGTCGTCGTCTCGCGCGGGATGCGGTACTGCTCCGGCGTCGCCGGTCCGACGGAGGCCGAGCCCAGGCCGAGCTGGCGATGATCGACGTTGAGCCACACGCGGCCGGAGTCGACCAGCTCGTACGGCCGTGACGCGGCCTGCAGGGCTCTCGAGGTCCATCGCCGCGCGGTGAAGTCGAACGCGCTCCGTCCATCGACGCGCAGCGTGGGCACCCCCGCACCCGCCGCACCCGAGAGCAGCAGCAGGCTCGTGTCGACGTGATTGCCGTTCTCCTGCGGCACGGGATAGTGCACCTGCAGGTCATCGATGCTGCTGCGGTATCTGCCGAGCGGTGAGCCCTCGAACGAGTCGATGTACGTCTCCCCCGGTCCGCGCCCCTGCCACTCGACATCGACATACTCCGCTGGAAGGCCGAAGAGCAGGCCCAGCCTCGGCACCCAGATGTCCCTGTGCATGTACGGGGTGTCGGCCCACGGCCCGACGAATTCCGCCGTCACGGCGAGTTCGAGAGCGTCGCCGTCGTCATACCAGCGCATCGTCCAGGCCACACCGTGCGGGTGCGTCGACGGAGCCGTGCGCCCTGTGACCTCCACCCAGCCGGGGCCGCTGCGCACGGCATCCGTCCGGTGCTCCATGCGGTCCATGCCGGTCTGCGCCCACACCTTGGCGATGTTGTTGCTGTCGCCCTGCCCGCGGTCGTTCTCGGTCGGGGCGCGGTGCAGATCGAGCCAGGGCCCGTCGATCTCGACGCCCGAGAACGAGCGCAGGCGCCCGGTGCGCCCGTCGAAGACCGCCGGTCCGAGGCGCACCTCGTCGAGATCGTCGTGCGCCTCGCCCTCGAGCACCGCGGGCAGGGGCTCGGGCAGAGGCGCGAACTCGACAGGAACGGCGCGCCGCTGCCCCCAGGCCACGACATGCCCCGCCGAGGCCCATGGCGCATCCGCGGCGAGCGCCGCCCGCACCGTGAGCACCCCGTCGATCCGCGGCAGGGGGATCGACGCCGACTCGCCCGCCGCGATCGTCGGCACCTCCAGGTCACCCTCGTCGACCGTGGCGGCTCCGTTCTCGAGAGTCCACGAGAATCGCAGATCACCCGTGTCCGCGCAATGGCGATCGTTGTGGATCACGATCGTCTCGTCGCCGACCTCGATCCGCAACGGCGCGTAGGCCTTGGCCAGCTCGACGAGCGCCGGTGTCGGCACGCGATCCGAGTCGACGAGGCCGTGCAGCGAATAGCGGCCGCCGTTCGGCTCGTAGTCGACGTCCTGCCCGTGCATGATGAAGCGGATGCCGTCGTCGGTCTCTGCGGCGAAGCCGTGGTCGATCCACTCCCAGACGAATCCTCCGCAGATGCGTTCGTGCGCGCGCATGATGCGCCAGTAGTCCGACAGCGAGCCAGGGCCGTTGCCCATCGCGTGCGCGTACTCGACCAGCAGGAAGGGCAGTCCGCGGCGACGCTCGTCGACGGGATCGACGGCCTCCTCCGCACCAGGATCCGCCTCCTCGAACACCAGCCCGTGCATGCTGAGCCGGCCGCTCCTGGGCTCCTCGCGGCGCCCGATGAGATCGAGCAGCTCGAGCGACGGGTACATCAGCGAGTAGAAGTCCGAGTCCTGATAGGTGGGGTCGCGCTCGTACAGCACCGGTCGAGAGGGGTCGCGGGCGTCGAGACAGCGGCGCATCGCCCCGAAGCCGTCGCCCGTCATGCTCTCGTTCGCAAGTGACCAGATCACGATGCTGGGGTGGTTCTTGTCGCGCTCCACGCTGCGCACCAGACGATCGAGGATCGCATCCTGCCACTCCGGCATCGCCGGCGGGTTATGCTCCCACCCCTCGTAGATGAAGCCGTGCGTCTCGAGGTCGTTCTCGAGCACCACCCACATGCCCAGCTCGTCGCAGAGGCGCAGGAACTCGGGATGCGGCGGGTAGTGGCTCGTGCGCACGGCGTCTATGTTCGCCCGCTTCATGAGCAGCAGATCCTCGCGCATCGCCGCGGTGTCGAGGGTGCGGCCGTGGCGCGAGTCGTGCTCATGCCTGTTCACCCCGCGGAAGGTCACCGGTCGGCCGTTGACGGTGAAGACGCCGTCGACGACCTCGATGTGACGGAAGCCGAGGGCGAGCTCGACGGTCTCCCCTGGCGAGCGCAGCACTCCGCGATACAGCCGCGGCGACTCGGCGCTCCACGGCTCGACCGGCATGATCGCGGTGGCACCGGCCGGCATCGAGATGCCGAGTTCGGGGATCTCGACGACCGCGTCGGCATCGTGCTCGCCCGTACCGGAGACGGTCGCCTCCACGCGCAGCGTGCCGAGCCCCGTGCGGTGGTCGAAGTCGGCGTGCACGAAGTGGTCGTCGATGCTCAGCGGCGGACGAGCGATCAGCTCGACATCGCGGAAGATGCCCGGCAGCCACCACATGTCCTGATCCTCGAGGTAGGTGCCCGACGACCAGCGATGCACGCGCACGGCGAGCACATGCCTGCCCGCATGCAGCCGCACGTCGAACTCGAAGGGCAGCCGACTGCCCGTCGACCAGCCCAGCTCCTCTCCGTCGAGCCAGACCTTCGCGCAGGAGTCCACACCCTGGAAGCGCAGCACCGCGGTCTCGAAGCCCTCGGGCACCTCGAACTCGAGTCGGTAGTCGCCCGTGGGGTTGGCGTCGGAGACATGAGGCGGATCGAGCGGGATCGGGTACGCCGTGTTGGTGTAGAGCGGGCCCTCGGCCGTACCGAGCATCGAGCGCCGCTCGCCCCCGGTGAGAGGGGTGAACTCCTCGAGCACCCAGTGCGAGGGCACGGGCATGGGATCCCACGAGCTGTCGTCGTGGTCGGCGGAGGTGAAGCCCTTCCCCGTGCCCTCGGCCGTCGGGCTGAGCAGGAATCGCCAGGTGCCGTTGAGGCTGATGGTCGGCGCATCGGTCGGCGCCTGCGCGCGGGGAGCGCGGCGGCCGGCTCCGGGCTCGGTGCTCTCCCAGTACCGGTCGCTCATGAGCGGGCTCCGCGATCGGACACGGTCGGATCGGGGTCCGCAGACCCCGGGCGCTCGGGATCCGCGGGCCCGGCAGCGGGCTCCTCCGGATCGTCGATCGGCGAGGGGGCAGGGCCGATCGAGGCGATCTCCTGCCACAGCGCCTCGGGGATCACCGCGGCGTCGAGAGCGAGAAGCTCCGACAGCCGTTGCGGTGACGAGATCCCGACGACCGTGTGATCGATGAGGGGGGATCGGGTCGAGAACCGCAGCGCGACCGCCGCCGGAGCGACACCGTGGCGCTCGCAGAGCGCGAAGAACGACGTGGTCCAGGCGGCGAGCGCCGGATCGATAGGCCGGTATCCATAGCGCGCATCGGGCCGCGGGCCCCGCATGAGAAGGTCGCCGCCGAACGGGGCCGCGTTGAAGACGGTCATCCCTCTCTCCTTCGCCGCGACGAAGAGCGACTCCGCACTGTGGTCGACGAGCGTCCACCGGTTGTGGCAGAGCACAGCATCGAACGCGCCGCTCTCGACGTAGCGGCTCAGCAGGGGAACGGGACCCGCCGCGACGCCGATGGCGTCGACGACGCCCTCTTCCCTCAGCCGCAGCAGAGATCGCACGGCGCCGCCTGCGCCCAGCGCCTCGCGCACCGAGACCGTGTACGGGTCGTGAAGATGGAGCAGCGGCAGGTGGTCGACGCCGAGCCTCTCGAGGCTCTCCTCCGCCGAGCGGAGCACACGATCGCCGTCGAACGCGTCGGTCGTCGGATCCCTGTCGACCTTGGTCAGGATGCGTGTCGCGGCGTCCTCGCGTTCGGCGGGCGGAAGACCGGCGAGCGCGATTCCGAGCGTGCGCTCGGACGCGCCGTCGGCGTAGTTGTTCGAGGTGTCGATCAGCAGCCCGCTGCGCAGCATCGCGGTGGCGGTCTCGACGGCGGCATCCTGGTCTCCGGCACCGAGGCGGGAGGTTCCGATCACGAGGGAAGGCACGAAATGAATATCCATTCGTCAGTGAATTCCATACCGACTATACCGTGGGAGTCGGAACCCGCCGAATGTCGATTGGAGATCTCGATGACCGCCCTCCGCGTCTTCGTCCCCACCCCGCTGCCCGAGGATCTGTGCACGCTCATCGAGGCACGCGAGCCCCGGGTGGAGCTGATCCGCGATCCGTCGCTCCTCCCCCCGCAGCTGTATCAGGGCGATCACCTGGGAGACCCCGGATTCCGTCGGTCCGCCGAGCAGCAGACGCGCTTCGAGCAGCTGCTCGATCAGGCGGAGGCGCTCTACGGCGTGCCCGACCAGTCGTCCGCGCAGCTGCGCCGCACCGCCGATGCGAACGCCGCACTGCGTTGGGTGCACACGACACCCGCGGGCGGCGGAGCGCAGGTGAAGGACGCCGGGCTCTCCGCCGAGCAGCTCGAGCGGATCGCCTTCACCACCTCGGGCGGTGTGCACGGCGGCCCGTTGGCCGAGTTCGCGGTGCTCGGAGTGCTCGCCGGCAGCCAGAACCTCCCCCGGCTCCTCGCCGACCAGCAGCGGCGGGAGTGGGGCGCCAGGCGCCCCATCCCGCAGGTCGACGGCAGCAGAGTCGTGGTGGTCGGGCTCGGCGGCATCGGTCGCGCCGTCGCTCGCCGACTGCACGCGCTGGGCGCTCACGTCACCGGCATCCACCGACGCGACGTCGACGCCCCGGGGGTCGCCGAGATCCGCCCCGTCGAGCAGCTCGGCGACGCGCTGTCGACGGCCGACGCGGTCGTGCTCGCGCTGCCCGGCACCGACGCGACGAGGCGGATGCTCTCGCGCGCCGTGCTCGATCAGGCGAAGCCCGGCATCACCGTGGTGAACGTCGGCCGCGGATCGACGATCGACGAACCGGCGCTCGTCGACGCCCTGGTCTCCGGTCAGGTCGGGTACGCCGCCCTCGACGTGTTCGCGACGGAGCCCCTGCCGTCCGAGAGCCCGCTCTGGGCGATGCCGAACGTGCTGGTGAGTCCGCACAACGCCGGAACGGATGCGGGCGAGGAGCGCCGCATCGCGGAGCTGTTCGCGGCGAATGCGACGCGGCTCATCGACGGAGAGCCGTTGATGAACCGCGTCGACACCGTCGAGTTCTACTGACGAGACAGCCCCTCCGACGATCAGCGCCGCGCCGCGCTCAGCTCGGCGAGCCGCTTCTCGACCGCGGCACGGGGCTCAGGGCCGAGGAGTCGGGCCAGCAGATCGCCGAGCGTGAGGCGATCGCTCCATTCCGTGTTGTCGCGGAAGTCCTCGGCGATCGCCGGGCGCAGCTCGCCGATCACCTCGAGGATCGCCTCATAGGCCTCCCGGTCGTCGACGACCTCGGCCAGGCTCGACGCGGGCCCCACCTCGCCCTGCGCTTCTCGTGCGTGCGGAGCGGAGGAGATCCACCGATGAGCTCCCGATCCGACCCTGTGGCGCCGCCCGTCCGGCAGCAGCACCTCGGCGTCGGTGTTGGGCGGCACCGTCGCCTCGACGATCACTCCGTCCGTCGATCTCTCCCACCGCACGCGCGCCTCTCCGTAGGGGGTGAGGTGGGTCGCCTCGGCGAAGTCGAAGCCCTCGAGCGGATGCGGTTCGATCGCGAGTCGCCCGTAGCCCGGTGCCGCAGGGGCGAGGCCGGCGACGGTGCGGTGCAGCCAGTCGGCGATCGCGCCCAGCGCATAGTGGTTGAAGGAGGTCATCTGCCCGGGGTTGATCGTGCCGTCGGGCAGCATCGAGTCCCAGCGCTCCCAGATCGTCGTCGCGCCCATCGTCACCGGGTAGAGCCATGACGGGTTCTCGGTCTGCGTCAGCAGACGCGTCGCCGTGTCGAGGTGACCGGTGCGGGTCAGGGCATCCTGGATGATCGGCGTGCCGACGAACCCGGTGCCGATGCGGTAGCCGCTGAGCCGCGTGAGCTCGGCGAGCCGGTCGCCGAGTGCCTGCCGGCGCTCGGGCTCGACCATGTCGAAGACGATCGCGAGCGAGTACGCGGTCTGCGCATCCGACACCATGCGTCCCGACGCCGTCACGTACTCGGCGACGAACGCGCGGCGCACCTCTTCGGCGATCCTCCCGTACTCCTCGGCCACGTCGTCGCGCCCCAGCAGCGCCGCGGCCTTCGCCGTGAAGTCCGCCGAGCGGAACACATAGGCAGAGGCCACGATGTCGGCCGACGTCTTGGCCTTCGCCGGGTGCGACGGCGGCGCGTCGGGGTCGAGCCAGTCTCCGAACTGGAACATGCCCTCCCACAGACGCCGCTCGCCGGCGTAGCCGAGGATGGCATCGGTCCAGGCCTTCATGCTGTCGAACTGCCTGGAGAGCGTGTCGAGATCGGCATACCGCTCGTGCAGCACGGTGGGCACCACGGCGGCGGCGTCGCCCCAGGCGGCCGCGGGACGAGCGGGCCCGAGGACGTTGGGCACCACGAACGGCACCACTCCGTCGACCTGATCGATCTCGAGGTCGCGCAGCCACGAGTCGAGGAACCCTCTGACGTCGTAGAGGAAGCTCGCCGTCGGGGCGAAGACCTGGATGTCCCCCGTCCAGCCGAGGCGCTCGTCGCGCTGGGGGCAGTCGGTCGGCACCGAGAGGAAGTTGCCTCGCAGCCCCCACACGACGTTCTCGTGCAGCTGTCGCACCATCTCATGAGAGGTGTCGAACCAGCCGGTGCGCTCCATGTCGCTGTGGATGACCACCGCCGTGACGTCGGCGGGGTCGAGCTCGCCCGGCCATCCGTCGATCTCGGCATAGCGGAACCCGTGGAACGTGAACTCGGGCTCCCACTCCTCCGTGCCGCCTCCGGCGAGCGTGTACCGGTCGGTGGCGGCGGCCGCGCGAAGCGGGCGGGTGCCGAGCTCGCCGTGCTCGAGGACCTCGGCGTGCTTCAGCGTGATCACCGTGCCTGCGGGGCCCTCGACGCGGATGCGCAAGCGTCCGACGAGGTTCTGCGCGAAGTCGAGCACGGTCCTGCCCGATGGCGTCGTGATCACCTCGGCGACCCCGACCTCCTCGATGCGGCGCACGAACGGCGACACGCGGGCCTCGGGCACGGGCAGGTCGTCGACGACGGCCACGGGCACCCAGTCGGATGCGGCGCGGCGCGCATCGTGGTCCTCCCCCGCATACAGACCGCTGGCCGTGATCTCGTTCGGAGAGCTCTGCCACGATCCGTCGGTCACCACGGTGACCGCTCGACCGTCGGCGTACTCGATCAGCAGCTGAGCGGCGAAGCGCGGCTGCTCCGCGTAGACGGGCGCGGCGTTCTCGCGGAAGCCGTAGTGCTCCGTCGCCCACGCCCCGGCGAGACGCACGGTCAGCGCGTTGTCGCCGGGATGGAGGAGCGCGGTGACATCCGTCGTCTCGTGCACGGTCCGCGCCTGGAACGCCGTCCATCCCGGCTTCATGACCTGATCGTCGACGTCCGCGCCGTTGACGGCGGCCTGGTACGCGCCGACAGCGGTCGCGTACAGCGTGGCGCGGCGCACCTCGCCGTCGAGCACGAACGCACCGCGCAGGGTCGCGGGTTCGGCGTGTCCGGAGGGGGCGGCGACCGCGATGGTGCGTGCCTCCCACTCGCCGTCGGCGAGGAATCCGGCGACGATGCGCTGAGGCTCGCTCCACTCGGAGACGATGCCGTCGGCGCCCGTCACGCGCACGCGCAGGTGGGCCTCCTCGCGCGGCGCGAGGTCGCGGAACGGCCAGCGCAGTCGCACCGACTGCCGCCCGTCGACGACGTGCGCCTGCACCTCGCCGCCGCGCTCGAGTTCGAGCTCGGCGCTCCGCTGCGTCCATCCCTGCGTGTCGGTCTCCGTCACCCAGCCGATGGTCGGGGCCGCCACGGCGACCGCATCACTGCCGAACGGCGCGTCCACGGTGACGCGCGCGACTGTCAGAGTCATCTCTCCTGCACCTCTCATCGCCCGGCGACGGCGGGCGCCGTCACCGATATCTCATGGGTTCCCGCCGCGAGCCCGGCGGGAGCGGTCCGCCCGTCGACCGTCACGACGGATCCGTCGGTCAGAGGAAGATCGAGCTCGGCGGTCGTTCCGAACGGCACGTCGACCGAGGCGCGCAGCACCTCGCCGTCGAGATGCCAGTCGATCGCGAGTCGCCCGTACGCAGTGTCGATCGATGCGGCCGCCCGATCCATCCCGACGGCCGGTCGCGGCGCGATGCGCGCCGTGCGGTATCCCGGCTCGGCGGGTGCGAGGCCCGCCACAGTGCGGTAGACCCAGTCGATGACGGCGCCGTACGCGTAGTGGTTGAACGACAGCATGCTGCCGCCCTCCTCCTTCGACCCCGCCTCCATCGCGCCGGAGTGGATGCTGCCGTCGGGGAGGATCGCATCCCAGCGTTCCCACACGGTGGTCGCCCCGCGATCGACCTGGTAGAGCCAGCTCGGCGCCTCTCGGCGCAGCAGCATCAGGTACGCCTCGTCGAGGTGGCCGTTGTTCGACAGCGCGAAGAGCACCAGAGGAGTGCCGAGGAACCCCGTCGAGATCCGGCCGTCTTCGCTCCGCACGTTCTCCGCGAGGCCGTCGGCGATCGACGAGCGCTCGCTCTGCGGGGCGATGTGGAACTCGAGGGCCAGAGCGGCGCCGGTCTGCGTGGTCGCGGCCTCCGCACCCCACCGTCGCCAGGTCTCCTCCGCCACCCGCTGCGCGAGCGCCTCGTAGTCCGCGGCGCGGCGCGGGTCGCCGACGAGCGACTCCGCTCGGGCGAGCAGTCGCGCCGAGTGCACGTAGAACGCGTTGGCGACGTAGTCGCTCGAGACCTTCGCCTGCCACGGACGCGAGCCGGGAGCATCCGGGTCGAGCCAGTCGCCGTACTGGAAGGGCTCGGTGGGCAGCACGACGTCATCACCCGCCCGCCGGCGCAGGTGGTCGACCCACCGACGCATGCTGCGCAGCTGCTGCCGGAGCACCTCGTCGCTGCCCGACGACTCGTACACCGCCCAGGGCACGATCGTCGCGGCGTCGGCCCACCCCGCCCTGCCCATGTTGTCGACGAGGTCGGTGCCCATGCGCATGTCCTCGAAGCGGATGATGTCGGGGACGACCGAGGCGACCCCGCCCTCATCGGTCTGGTCCGCCTCGAGGTCGCGCAGCCAGGTGCGCCAGAACGCCTCGGCATCCATGAGCGTGCTCGCGGTGGCGGCGAACGCCTGGGCGTCGCCCGTCCAGCCGAGGCGCTCATCGCGCTGCGGGCAGTCGGTGGGCACCGAGACGAAGTTGTCCCGCTGTGACCAGAAGACGTTCGAGTGGAACCGGTCGAGCGCCTCGGATGCCGAGCGGAAGCTCGACCGGGCCGGCAGGTCGCTGGAGATCGCGACGGCCGTCGCCGACACCACCTCGGCGGCGCCGGTGACCTCGGCGTGCTGGAACCCGTGGAAGGTGAACTGCGGCTCGAGCACGTGCTCGCCGTCGCGGTCGAGGATGTAGTGATCGGTCGCGGTGGCCGTGCGGAGTGCGACGGTGTGCAGCTCTCCCGACGGCTCGAGGACCTCGGCGTGACGGATCGTGACGGTGTCTCCCGCGGCGCCGCGCACGACGAGGCGCACCCACCCCGTGACGTTCTGGCCCGCGTCGAACTGCACGGTGCGCTGCCGGTCGGCGTTCTCGCGATCGGTGCGGGCCATCTCGAGCTCGGCGACCACGCGGATGGGTGGCGCGGAGCGCGGCTCGAAGCGGGCGAGATCGGTCTCGATCACGTCTGCGCGACTCCAGCCGGAGTCGTCGAACTCGGGGGTGTGCACCCCGACGGCGGTCTCACGCAGGTCGATCGACGTGCCCTCGTAGATGCTCGCCGATCTCACCGCGCCGAAGCCTCCTCGCCACGTCGTGTCGGTCGCCACGATCACGCCGTCGTCCGAGTCGATCTGCGCGATCGCCCCCGAGCGATCGCCGTAGATCTCGGTGCGCCGCGCGAAGCCCATCCGGCCCCGATACCACCCGTCGCCCACCTCGAGCACGATGACGTTCTCGCCCTCGCGCAGCAGATCGGTGACATCGAGCGTGTCGATCAGCACACGCTCCTGATACGAGGTCCACCCCGGAGTCAGCCGGGCGGAGCTCGCCCGCTCGCCGTTGATCCAGGCGTCGACGAGACCGAGCGCGCTCAGCCGCATCCGAGCGCGGGCAGGCACCGCGTCGACGGTGAAGACGCGGCGGAGGAGCGCCGCCGGCCCCTCCACCTCGGAGGGGATGCCTATCACCGCTGCGGCGAGAAGGTCGCCGGTGAGACCCGCCTCGACCTCGAGCTCGTCGCTCCACGCCGTCCATCCCGCATCCGTCGCGAGCCGCATGGCGAACGCACGCCGCTCCCCTGGCGCCAGATCTCCGACCTCGATGCCGACGGAGTGATCGGATCCGACGACCTCGCCGGCCACGAGCTCATCGCCGGCCGCACCGGTCGCGAGCTGATAGGCGACCTGACGCGCACCCGCGCGCTCACTGGTCCATCGCCAGGTCAGGCGCAGTCCTGAGCCGGGGATCCCGAGCAGATCCGCTCCGTGCTGGGAGCGGAGCGCGGCCACCCTCGTGGCCTGATCCGCGTGCGTGGAATCGGGGGCTGCCGTCATGGCGTGGTCCTTCCCAGGTGGGTGCGTCGTCGCATCCGGCGATCGTGAGGATCACCGCAGTGCCCATATTGAATGGATTCAAAGGCGAATGTCAAGAATCGGGAGGAGTTCGCCCGGAAGCGTTGACGCGGGCGGGGTATCGTCGTATCTTACCGAGAGTTGAATGGATTCAAAGCCGTTCGATCGCACGTGGTCTCGATGACGAGGCACGTCAGGAGTCAGCTTTTACATGGAGGTAAAGGATGAACAGCACTCGCACTCGGAGGGTTCTCGTCGGTGCCATCGGCGTCGCCGTCCTCGCAGTCCCGCTCGCAGCCTGCAGCACCGGAGGCGGCGGTGGCGATGGAGGTGACGGGAAGACCGAGATCACGTTCCTCGTGCCCAACTCGGGGACGAACGTCGAGTCCTCGGAGGCGATGATCACAGCCTTCGAGAAGGAGAACCCCGACGTCACCGTGAAGCTCGAATCGCAGCCGGCGGGCACGGAGGGCGACAACCTGATGAAGACCAAGCTCGCCACCGGCGAGATGGCCGACGTCTTCTGGTACAACTCCGGCTCGCTGTTCCAGGCGCTGAACCCCGACCAGAACCTGGTCGCCCTCGACGACGAGGCGTGGGTCGGCGACATGCAGGACACGATGGCCGCGGTCGTCTCCACCGACAACGGCGTGTACGGCGCGCCGTTCGGCGCGACGCAGGCGGGAGCGGTCGTCTACAACAAGAAGGTCTACGCCGACCTCGGACTCGAGGTCCCCACGTCCTGGGACGACTTCGCGGCGAACAACGAGAAGATCAAGGCCGCCGGCATCGCACCGGTCATCCAGACGTACGGCGACACCTGGACCAGCCAGCTGTTCATCCTCGGCGACTTCGGGAACGTGCTCGCCCAGGACGAGGACTGGGCCGAGGAGTACACGGCGGGCGAACGCAAGTACGTCGACGAGCCGGCGCTCGCGGGCTTCACGAACCAGCAGGAGGGCTTCGACAAGGGGTGGTGGAACGAGGACTTCGCGTCGGCACTGTACGACGACGGAGCGCGCATGGTCGCCACAGGCGAGGGCGCGCACTACCCGATCCTGACCGGCATCGTGTCGACCTTCCAGCAGAACTTCCCCGACAACCTCGACGACCTGGGCGTCTTCGCCCTGCCGGCGCAGAACGCGGAGGACACGAAGCTCACCGTGTGGCTGCCGAACGGCGTGTACATCCCCAAGACCACCGAGGGTGAGAAGCTCGAGGCCGCCAAGGCGTTCATCGCCTTCATCAACTCCCCCGAGGGCTGCGAGGTCCAGAACACCGCGATGGTGCCGTCCGGTCCCTACGCGATCAGCTCGTGCGAGCTGCCCTCCGACGTGCCGGGTCTCCTGACCGACATGCAGGCGTACTTCGACGAGGATGCGACGAACCCCGCGCTCGAGTTCCGCTCGCCCATCAAGGGACCGAACCTCGAGAACATCACGGTCGAGGTCGGAAGCGGCATCCGCTCCGCCGAAGACGGCGCCGCGCTCTACGACGAGGACGTGAAGAAGCAGGCTCAGCAGCTGGGCATCGACGGCTGGTGACCATCCGCTGAACACCGGGGTGGGGGGGGGGGGGGCCCCCCCCCCCCCCCCCCCCCCCCCCCACCCCACCCCCCCACCCCCCCCCCCCCCCCCCCCCCCCCCCGCCCCCACGCCCCCCCCCCCCCGACCCCCCCCCCGCGGCCCGCCCCCACCCCCCGCCAGCCACCCAAAGCACCTACCGTCGCCACCGCGCAGC
>CAUQIW010000016.1:0-54128 GCA_963518515.1 uncultured Microbacterium sp. | reverse complement strand
GCTCGGAGCCCGAGAACCCGCTGATCCCGACCAACACCAACGAGGTCGGCGGCGGAAAGATCCTCGACGAGATCTTCGCCGGTCTGATCTACTACGACGCCAAGGGCGAGCCGGTCAACGACATGGCCGAGGAGATCACGACGGAGGACCCGCAGAACCTCACCGTGAAGCTGAAGGAGGGGCAGACCTTCACCGACGGTGAAGAGGTCACGGCCGACAACTTCATCAAGGCATGGAACGAGGGCGCCAAGGCCTCGAACAAGCACCTCTCGAGCTACTTCTTCGAGGACATCGAGGGATTCAGCTACGACGAGGACTCCGAGCTCACCGGTCTGCAGCAGGTCGATGACTACACCTTCACCATCGCGCTGAACAAGCCGGCCTCCGACTTCGCACTGCGTCTCGGCTACTCGGCGTTCTACCCCCTGCCCGACGTCGCGTTCGAGGACATGGCCGCATTCGGTGAGAACCCGGTCGGCAACGGACCGTACATGCTCGACGGCGAAGGCGCGTGGCAGCACGACGTGCAGATCGATCTCGTCCGCAACGACGACTACGAGGGTGGACGCAAGCCGGCCAACGGCGGTCTGACCATCAACTTCTACGCCACCCAGGAAGCGTCGTACGCCGACCTCCAGGGCGGCGAGGTCGACGTGATCGATCAGATTCCGGCGATCTCCCTCCCCACCTTCCAGGACGACCTGGGCGACCGCGCGGTGAACCAGCCGGCCGCTGTCTTCCAGTCGTTCACGATCGGCCAGTTCCTCCCGCACTTCTCGGGCGAAGAGGGCATCCTGCGTCGTCAGGCCATCTCGATGGCGATCGACCGCGAGCAGATCACCGACAAGATCTTCTCGGGCACCCGCACCCCGGCCGCCGACTTCACGTCGCCGGTCATCGCCGGATGGTCGGACTCGGTCCCCGGCAACGAGGTTCTGCAGTTCGATGCCGAGAAGGCGAAGGACCTGTGGGCCCAGGCCGACGAGATCTCGCCCTGGGAGGGCACCTTCCAGATCGCGTACAACTCCGACGGCGGACACCAGGAATGGGTCGACGCGGTCACGAACCAGATCAAGAACACCCTCGGCATCGACGCCTCCGGCGCTCCGTACCCGACGTTCGCGGTCGTTCGCGAGGAGATCAACAACCGTACGATCAAGACCGCGGCCCGCTCCGGCTGGCAGGCGGACTACCCGGGTCTGTACAACTTCCTCGGACCGCTCTACGCGACCAACGCCGGTTCCAACGACGGTGACTACTCGAACCCCGAGTTCGACGAGCTCATCGCCGCCGGCATCAGCAACCCCGACGCCGACGCGCAGATCGAGGACTTCACCAAGGCGCAGGAGGTCCTGTTCAACGACCTTCCCGCCATCCCGCTGTGGTACTCCAACGTGACCGGCGGATACAGCGAGGGTGTCGACAACGTCACCTTCGGCTGGAACTCCGTGCCGCTCTACTACGAGATCACGAAGACCAAGTAGGTCAGAGGGAACATCATTCTGCGAGGCGGTGACGGAACTCGTCACCGCCTCGTAGGCTGTTCTCGCCCACCTGCTCGCGTTCCTCAGAAAGGGACAGCGGATGCTCGCTTACATCCTCAGACGACTTCTGCAGGTGATCCCCGTCTTCTTCGGGGCCACTCTGCTCATCTACTTCCTGGTCTTCGCCATGCCGGGAGACCCGATCCTCGCCCTCTTCGGCGACCGCACGCCCAACCCGGCGCTGGTCGACGCGCTGCGTGAGCAGTACCACCTGAACGACCCGTTCGTCGTGCAGTACTGGTACTACATCACCGGTGTGCTGCAGGGCGACCTCGGAGACACCTTCTCCGGCCGCCCCGTGTCGGCGGTGCTGGCCGACACCCTGCCCGTCACCGGCCGCCTGGCGCTCATGGCCATCGCGATCGAGTTCACGCTCGCGATCATCGTCGGCACGATCTCGGGTCTGCGCAAGGGCAAGCTCTTCGACAACACCGCACTCGTGGTCGCACTCGTCGCGATCGCGATCCCGATCTTCGTGCTCTGCTTCCTCGCGCAGTACTTCCTGGCGATCCAGTGGGGCTGGTTCAAGCCCACCGTCGGCGCCGACAACGACTGGGGCGGCCTGTGGCTGCCGGCGATCGTGCTCGGGTTCAGCCTCTTCGCCGTGAGCATGCGGCTGATGCGCAGCTCGGTGATCGAGACGCTCAACCAGGACTGGGTGCGCACGGCATACAGCAAGGGGCTCTCCCGTGGGCGGGTCATCCCCGTGCACGTGCTGCGCAACTCGCTGATCCCCGTCATCACGAACTCGGCCACCAACTTCGGCGTCCTGCTCGTGGGTGCGACCGTGACCGAGGGCATCTTCAACGTCCCCGGCGTGGGCAACACCCTCTTCCAGGCAGTGCAGCGAGGCGAAGGACCCACCGTGGTCTCCTTCGTGACGGTGTTCGTCATCCTGTACGTGCTCGTGAACCTGCTCATCGACCTGCTGTACGGTCTGCTCGACCCGAGGATCCGCTATGTCTGACCCCACGACACCGACGCATTACGTCGCTCCGGTCGAGACGGAGTCCATCGCCGTCGACGCCGTCCGCATCGCCGAGAAGCCCAGCAACCTGTGGCGCGACGCCTGGCGCGACCTGCGTCGTCGTCCGCTCTTCTGGTTCTCCGTCGTGCTCGGCGCCCTGTTCATCGCCGTCGCCGCCTGGCCGTCGCTGTTCACCAACGTCGATCCGCGCGCCTGCGATCTGCTGTACAGCAACGAGGGCCCTGCAGAAGGACACCCGCTCGGTTACACGTTCCAGGGCTGCGACATCTACTCGCGTGTCATCTGGGGCGCGCAGACCTCGCTGGCGGTCGGCCTGATCGCTACCGTGATCTCGTCGGTCCTCGGCCTGATCATGGGAGCCATCGCCGGCTTCTACGGAGGATGGCTCGACGCGCTGCTCTCGCGCATCGGCGACATCTTCTTCGCGATCCCTTACATCCTCGCGGCCGTCGTCGTCATGACGGTGTTCTCGGACTCCCGCTCGGTATGGACCCTCGCGTTCGCGATCGGCGGTTTCGCGTGGGCATCGACGGCGCGCGTGGTGCGGGCCGAGATCCTCCGCGTGCGTCAGGCCGACTTCGTGATGGCCTCGCGCTCGCTGGGGCAGTCGAAGTTCGGCGTGCTGCTGAAGCACGTCATCCCCAATGCCATCGCTCCGCTGCTCGTGGTCTCGACCCTCGGCCTCGCCGCCGCGATCGTCGCCGAGGCGACGCTGTCGTTCCTCGGTGTCGGCCTCGGCAGCGGTGTCATGTCCTGGGGCAACGACATCAGCAACGCCCAGGCCGCGCTGAGAGTGGCCCCGATGGCACTCATCTATCCGTCGATCGCGCTGACCCTCGCGGTGCTGGCGTTCGTCACCCTGGGCGAGCTCATCAGAGACGCCCTCGACCCGAAGGCGAGGGCCCGCCGATGAGCGAGCGAACTGCCGCACAGGTGCCCCTGCTGAGCGTGCGCGACCTCACGGTCGCGTTCCGCACGCAGGAGGGCATGCGCGAGGTGCTCCATGGTGTGAGCTTCGACATCTTCCCCGGCGAGACCGTGGCGATCGTCGGCGAGTCGGGCTCCGGCAAGTCGACGACGGCCACCGCCATCGTGAACCTGCTGCCCGGCACGGGAGAGATCACCGCAGGATCCATCACGCTCGAGGGGCGGGAGCTCACGACCCTCGGCCGTCGCGAGATCGAGAACGTCCGCGGGCAGGACATCGGTTTCGTCCCCCAGGATCCGATGTCGAACCTCAACCCGGTCTGGAGCATCGGGTTCCAGGTCAAGGAGGCGATCCGCGCCAACGGGATCGCCCAGGGCCGCGACGCGGTCAAGGCCCGTACGGTCGAGGTCCTGCAGCAGGCAGGTCTCTCCGACGCCGAGAAGCGCCTGCACCAGTTCCCCCACCAGTTCTCCGGGGGAATGCGTCAGCGCGCGCTCATCGGCATCGGGCTCGCAGCCGACCCGAAGCTGCTGATCGCCGATGAGCCGACCTCGGCTCTCGACGTGACCGTGCAGCGGGTGATCCTCGATCACATGGCGTCGCTGACGCGCGACAAGGGCACCTCGATGCTTCTCATCACGCACGACCTCGGCCTTGCGGCCGAGCGCGCCGAGAAGATCATCGTGATGAACGGCGGCAACATCGTCGAGGCGGGGCCCAGCAGGCAGATCCTCGAGGATCCGCAGCACCCGTACACCAAGCGCCTGGTCGCCGCGGCGCCGAGCGTCGCGTCGCAGCGCATCCAGGCGGTGGTGGAGGACCGTGGCATCGAGACGCTCGAGGACCTCGCCGACATCCCGCCCACGGTGCGCGTCGCCGAGCTCACGAAGGACTACAAGATCCGGCAGGGGAACTTCCGCAGCGAAGCCTTCCGCGCGGTCGACCACGTGTCCTTCGAGATCCCTCGCGGCAAGACGCTCGCCCTCGTGGGCGAGTCGGGCTCAGGCAAGTCGACCGTCGCCAAGATGGTCCTCAAGCTCGAGGAGCCCACGAGCGGCACGATCGAGATCGACGGTCAGGACGTGTCGAATCTGTCGAACGCCCAGGCTTTCGGGCTCCGTCGTCGCATGCAGCCGGTGTTCCAGGACCCGTACGGCTCGCTCGACCCGCTGCGCAACATCGGCAACACGATCGCCGAGCCGCTGCAGATCCACGGAGTGGGCGACCGGGCGTCGCAGCGCGAGCGCGTCGAGGAGCTGCTCGACCAGGTCTCCCTGCCGCGAGTGCTCGCCACCCGCTACCCGAACGAGCTCTCGGGCGGTCAGCGGCAGCGCGTCGCGATCGCCAGGGCGCTCGCCCTCAAGCCCGACATCGTCGTGCTCGACGAGGCCGTCTCGGCACTCGACGTGCTGGTGCAGGACCAGATCCTGAAGCTGCTCGCCGACCTGCAGTCCGAGCTCGACCTGACCTACCTGTTCATCACCCACGACCTCGCGGTCGTGCGCGTGTCGAGCGACCTGGTCTGCGTCATGGAGCGCGGCAAGGTGGTCGAGCAGGGCACGGTTGACGAGATCTTCGCCAACCCGCAGCAGGAGTACACGGATCGCCTCCTGAAGGCGATCCCGGGAGCCGCGATCACTCTCGGCGGTCACTGAGCGTGACCGACGATCGTGAGACCGGGGCCGCGCGGACATTCCGTGCGGCCTCCGGTCCGATCTCGCTGGTGCTCTGCTCGCTGCTGGCGCTCTTCCTGTTGGGCGACGCCGTCGTGCGTGCGGGGTGGGGGCAGGGGCTTCTGCTGGCGCCCTGGGTGCTGCTCGGTCTCTGGGTCGTCTACGAGCTGAGCTTCGTCTCGATGGTGCGCATCGACGACGACGGCGCCGTGGTGCAGAACCTCCTGCGGCGAACGTCGTTCGGCTGGTCTCGGGTGCGCGACATCGACCTGCGCTGGCAGCTCGAGTTCTCGCTCGACGACGACTCGACGATCACCTGCTTCGGTGGGCCGACGAAGTCGCGACCTGTGCGCCGAAAGGCGGCGGGGGAGGAGCAGGCGACGGCACCCGCCGGCATCCGGGAGCTCACCGACATCCGCGACCGGTGGAGTGCCGCTGCCGGCACTGCGGACGCCAGGATCAAACGCTCGTGGGACGGCCCGGCGTTGATCGCCCTGGCCGTCATCGTGCTCGCGGCCATCGCGTCGGTGCTCATCGCCTACGGATGACGGCCTGCAGCTTCGTCCTCAGCTCGGCAGCCCGAACAGCGCAGGCCACGTCGCCGCCGTCCACGGGTACCCGACGAAGACCGTCGCGTCGATGAGGAAGTGCGCGACGAGGAACGGCATCAGCCGGCCGGTGCGCTGGAAGAGCCAGCCGAACAGCATCCCCATCGCGAAGTTGCCGATGAAGGCGCCCGGCCCCTGGTACAGGTGGTAGCTGGCGCGCAGCAGTGACGTGGTGATGATGATCGTCCACGGCCCCCACCCGAGCTGCTTCAGTCGCGCGAACAGGTACCCGAGCACCACGAACTCCTCCTGCAGCGAGGCCCTGGCGGCCGCCAGCAGGAGCACGGGCACCGTCCACCAGTAGGCGTCGAGGCCGGCGGGGTTCACGGCGACGAAGAGCCCGGTCGCGCGACCCACGAGATACAGCCCGAGTCCGGGGATGCCGATCGCGAGCACCAGGAGGATGCCTCGCCCGGTGTCGGATGCGATGCGCGTGCCGTCGAGCCCCAGACGACCCAGATGCGGTCGCGATGACTGCCAGAGAAGGAAGCAGACCAGCAGCACGGGGACGATCGAGAATCCGATCGACAGCACTTGGTAGATGAGATCGAAGATCTCCCGATCGCTGCGCGACGGATTCAGAGTGGCCGTCTGATCGGCCAGCGGCGTGACGTCGGTCAGGCGATAGGCGAGCTGCACGACCGCGTACACGGCCGACTGTCCGAGGCCGAGCGCCAGCACGATCGCGATCTCCCACCCGATGCGCGCTCGCGAGGGCTCAGGGGTCGGGGGAAGGCTCATGGCACGACCGATCGTACCCGGGGAGTTCGCATCACTGCGGCATCGGCGCATGCACTTCTGCCGCCCACTCGCGCATGAGCTGACGTTCCTCGGGAGTGCAGATGTAGCCGTAGCCGTACTCGCGACCGTCGAAGGTCAGGGTCCACAGATCCAGATAGGTCAACGCGTAGCAGTCGGCGAACGACTCGCTGCTCCCCTGGAAGTAGCCCTGCTCGACGAGGACGCCGGATGTCCCCAACTCGGCCCCGTTCGAGTCGCTGTCGGCGCGCTCGTAGAGGTGCGTGAGCTCGTGCAGCACGGTCAGACGGATGGCGGTGTCGCCGCCGAACCAGTCTTCAGGCAGAATGTGAACCGTCAGCGGTTCCTCGGAGATGCAGCCGATCGTCACTCGTCCGTCATCTTCTCCGGGGGTCCCGCACTCCGTGTCCGCGTTCCAGGCGATGTCGATGAATCCCTGGCCGGCTTCATCGACGATCGCCTCGCTGACCGAGCCCGACACATTCGTTCGCCGCGTGGCGGCGTCGGCGATCCGCTGCTCGAGTGCTTCCCTGATGCCTCTGGCTTCGCTCGCATGATCTGCGACCGACGCGTCGGTCACAGGCGGCTGGGAGATGGTCCTCTCCAGGCGTTGGAACGTCAGAAGCTCGGCGACGAGGGGAGCGACAGGGTTCCCCTCGATCTGGGTGTAGAGCTCGTAGTACCTGCTCCGTTCGGTGTCGAACGCGGCCAATGACTGTCCGCGGGCGTCGGTCCCGGTGCCTCCGGCGGCCGGCTTGTCCTGGTCAGGGGGAGTGAGGAACAGGCCGGAGATGACGATGAAGGCGATCACGGCGACGCCCAGCACAGCGAGCCCCCCGCATCCGAGGAGCGCGCACAGGCCGCCTCGACCGCGTCGGGGTCCCGGCGCCTGAGGAGGCGCGACGCTCACCGTCGGTCGCGCCGAGGGGTTGACCTGCTGGATCCACTCGCGCAGCTGCGGGTAGCACGCGGGATGACCCAGGATCAGCGGATGCAGATCTCCCCGGCGTGCGGCGATGTCCGCGAGTCGAGCAGGTGTCGTCGCCGGGTTCTGCGCAGCGGCGAGGTCGGTGTCGTGCATCGGATCCCCCATGCGGTCACGGTATCGCACCTTCCCCGGGGGCAGGGGAGGGGGGGCTTTCAGCCACGATTCACGAGCGTGCGATAGGCTGGTACGTCGGCTTCCCGGCACAACCCCACACTTTTTAGGACATCTGCATGGCGCACGCCCTCCGCTCTGACCTCCGCAACGTCGCAATCGTCGCGCACGTCGACCACGGCAAGACCACTCTCGTCGACGCCATGCTGCGTCAGACGGGCTCCTTCGGCGAACACGCCCACGTCGATGAGCGCGCCATGGACTCGAACGATCTCGAGCGCGAGAAGGGCATCACGATCCTCGCCAAGAACACGGCGATCACCTACAAGGGCAAGCATGCCGAGGGCAAGGAGATCACGATCAACGTGATCGACACCCCCGGCCACGCCGACTTCGGCGGTGAGGTCGAGCGCGGCCTGTCGATGGTCGACGGTGTCGTGCTGCTCGTCGACGCGAGCGAGGGACCGCTGCCGCAGACCCGCTTCGTGCTCCGCAAGGCGCTCGAGTCCAAGCTCCCCGTCATCCTGCTGGTCAACAAGACCGACCGCCCCGACGCTCGCATCGCCGAGGTCGAAGAGGAGGCGCACGACCTGCTGCTCGGTCTCGCATCCGACCTCGTCGACGATGTGCCCGACCTCGACGTCGATGCACTGCTCGACGTGCCCGTCGTGTACGCATCCGGTCGCGCCGGCGCGGCATCGCAGAACCGTCCGGCCGACGGCTCGCTGCCCGACAACGACGACCTCGAGCCGCTCTTCGAGGCGATCCTCCAGCACGTGCCCGCCCCGTCGTACGACGACGAGGCGCCGCTGCAGGCCTGGGTCACCAACCTCGACTCGAGCCCGTTCCTCGGCCGTCTCGCTCTGCTGCGCGTCTTCAACGGCACGCTCAAGAAGGGGCAGACCGTGGCCTGGGTCCGTGCCGACGGCACGCACCAGAACGCGCGCATCACGGAGCTGCTGAAGACCCGTGCGCTCGAGCGCTACCCCGCAGAGGACGCGGGCCCCGGCGACATCGTCGCCATCGCCGGTTTCAGCGACATCACCATCGGCGAGACCATCGCCGACCCGGAGGACGTCCGTCCGCTGCCCGCCATCACCGTCGACGATCCCGCAATCTCGATGACGATCGGCACCAACACCTCGCCCCTGATGGGCAAGGTCAAGGGACACAAGCTCACCGCGCGGATGGTCAAGGACCGCCTCGACAAGGAGCTCATCGGAAACGTCTCGCTCAAGGTCGTCGACATCGGACGCCCCGACGCGTGGGAGGTCCAGGGCCGAGGCGAGCTCGCCCTCGCCATCCTGGTCGAGAACATGCGCCGCGAGGGCTTCGAGCTCACCGTGGGCAAGCCGCAGGTCGTCACGAAGAAGATCGACGGCAAGACCTACGAGCCCTTCGAGCACCTGACGATCGACACGCCGGAGGAGCACCTCGGCGCGATCACGCAGCTGCTCGCGAACCGCAAGGGCCGCATGGAGAACATGACGAACCACGGCACCGGATGGGTGCGCATGGAGTTCATCGTCCCGTCGCGTGGCCTCATCGGCTTCCGCAGCGAGTTCCTCACCACGACCCGCGGCACCGGCATCGCCAACGCGATCTCGCACGGCTACGAGCCGTGGGCAGGCTCCATCACGACGCGTCAGAACGGCTCGATCGTCGCCGACCGCCAGGGCGTCGTGACGCCCTTCGCGATGATCGCCCTGCAGGAGCGCATGTCGTTCTTCGTGCAGCCCACGCAGGAGGTCTACGAGGGCATGGTCATCGGCGAGAACTCGCGCGCCGACGACATGGATGTGAACATCACCAAGGAGAAGAAGCTCACGAACATGCGTGCGGCGAGCTCCGACACGTTCGAGTCGATGACTCCTCCTCGACAGCTCACGCTCGAGGAGAGCCTGGAGTTCGCTCGTGACGACGAATGCGTCGAGGTGACCCCCGAGGTCGTCCGCATCCGCAAGGTGAACCTGGATGCGAACACCCGCGCCAGGGAGACCGCGCGCATGAAGCGCCAGGACGCCAGCGTCTGAGACCTGTCTGAGGACGAAGGCCCCGCACCGCCGAACAGGCGGTTGCGGGGCCTTTCTCATGAAATGCCCAGGTGAGGGATATTTTTCGTTCAGGTTGATGATGCATGATCGTTACCTTGCGCCCGGGGCCGACTCCCGATGAGTGTCCTGTTGCGGCGCGTACGACGACCCGAAAGTCGAACTCATGCATCATCATTCCCGTGCCCTTCGGCGTGCCTCCGAGGCGGCAGCCGCCCGCGACGCGATCACCGCCCGTCGACCGAAGTGGATCTTCGGCACCGTGACCGGCGCCGTCCTCGGAGTCGCGCTCACCGTGGGCGTGGTCTCCGCCCCTGCCGTCGGCGACGAGCTGCCGGCTCCCGTCGCCGAGGTCGCCAGCATCGTGACCGGCGGCGAGCAGCTCGCCAAGGCGGCCGACGGCACCGCGATCACCCTGTCACTCGCAGAGGACGCGCTGCACGCCGCAGAGGCGCTGAAGTTCGACGTGGCGGCATCCGGACTCGACCTGACCGAGGCGGTCGCGGCCGTCGACACCCAGGACCTCGCTGCGGACGTCGACCTGCTGAACGGCGACCGCGCCGATCTGCCGGCCCTGGTCGTGGCGGGAGCCGCGGTGAGCGCGATGGCCGGTACCGAGGAGGTCACGGCTCGCACCGCCGAGCTGCAGACCTCGTTCACCATGGCGCAGGAGCAGAAGGCCGCAGACGACGCCGCGCAGGCGGCGGCGGAGCAGGCCGCGGCGGAGGCTGCCGCGCTCGCCGCGGCGAACACCGTCGATGGCGCCAAGGCGACCGCCCGTCAGATGGCCGCGAGCGAGTACGGCTGGGGGGACGACCAGTTCTCCTGCCTGAGCTCGCTGTGGACCAAGGAGTCGGGCTGGAACTACAAGGCGTACAACCCGTCGGGCGCCACGGGCATCCCTCAGGCGTTGCCCGGCAGCAAGATGGCCTCTGCCGGTGGCGACTGGGCGACGAACGCCTCGACGCAGATCGCCTGGGGGCTCGGCTACATCTCGTCGGTCTACGGCACTCCGTGCAGTGCGTGGGGGCACTCGCAGGCGACGAACTGGTACTGACCCCGAGGACTCGTCAGCGCAGCTCCGAGATGAGCACGGCGCTCGTGCCCGGCGTCGTCGCCTCGAAGACATGCGGCGCATCGCCTGGGTAGGAGATGTAGTCGCCGGGCTCGAGCAGCTGGGTCTCGCCGACCGGGCCGATCAGCGCCTGTCCGGTGATGAGCACGACGTGCTCGGTGGTGCCCGCGTGATGCGGATCGGAGAGACGCGGTTCTCCGGGCTCCGCCTGAATGAGGTACAGGTCTCTGCGGGCACCGGGAGGGCTCGCTGACAGCAGCGTCGCGCTGTACACGGCGGCCGACGACGGCACTCCCGAGATGTCTCGTGCCCTGATCAGGGTCGGTGCGCTGGTCTGCTGGTCGACGAGCACGGCGAAGGGGACATCGAGAGCCACCCCCAGCGACCAGAGCGTCTCCACGCTGGGGTTGCCCGAGCCCGACTCCAGCTGCGACACGGTCGCCTTGGAGATGCCCGCCCTGCGCGCGAGTTCCGACACGGAGAGTCCCGCGGCCTCGCGCTCTCGGCGCAGGGTGCGGGCGATGCGGGTGCGAAGGTCCTCCATCTGTTCATCATGCCAAACGATCGTTCGCTTGACTAACCCCCTGGCAGTGTTCAGAATGATCATCATGTGTTCACTGAATCGAACGATCGCTCGGTGAGCGCCGAACGAGAGGTGTGGCGAGAGGCCCTGGGCGTGGTGCTCGCCACGAGCGCGTACGGCATCTCGTTCGGCGCGCTCGGAGTGGCATCCGGTCTCGACGTCTGGCAGACCTGCGTCCTGAGCCTGCTCATGTTCACCGGCGGATCCCAGTTCGCGTTCGTCGGGGTCTTCGCGGCCGGGGGAGCAGCAGCCCTGCCGTCGGCGATCGCCTCGGCCGTGCTGCTCGGCGTGCGCAACGTCGCCTACGGCATGCGCATGTCACCGGTGGTCGGGACGACCAGGGTGCGGCGCGTCGCTGCCGCGCACTTCACGATCGACGAGTCCACCGCCGTCGCCATCGCTCAGGACGATCCGCGCCTGCGGCAGGTGGGGTTCTGGGTCACGGGCGTCGGGATCTTCCTCGGCTGGAACGTCACCACGCTGATCGGCGCCCTCGTCGGCGACGTGCTGGGCGACCCCAGGGCGTGGGGTCTGGATGCGGCGGCGGCGGCCGCCTTCCTCGCCCTCCTGTGGCCGCGGCTCAAGGAGCGACAGGCCGTCGCGGTCGGTGTCGCCGCGGCCGTCGTGGCTGCGGCATGCACTCCCTTCCTCATGCCGGGACTGCCCGTGCTCGTGGCCGCGGTCGTCGCGGTCGTCGTGGGGTGGTTCGACTGGCCGGCGGGGGCGACATCGTCGAGCGTCGAACGTTCGGGCAGTACGGCATGAGCGTGTGGAGTGCGATCCTGCTTGCTGCGGTGATCTGCCTCGGTCTGAAGGCGGTCGGCTACCTCGTGCCGCCGAAGGTGCTCGAGGCGGAGCGTCCCGCGCGCATCTCCGATCTGCTCACGGTGGCTCTGCTCGCCGCGCTCGTGGCCGTCCAGACGTTGGATGCGGGGCAGGCGACGGTGGTGGATGCGCGACTGCCGGCGCTGCTCGTCGCCGGAGGGCTGCTGTGGCTTCGCCAGTCGTTCCTGGTGGTGGTCGTGGCCGCGGCGGTCGTCGCCGCGCTGCTGAGACTGCTCGGCCTCGCCGCCTGACCTCGCGCGCCGCCGCGGGGAGAGGCGACGCGGCGGCGCGCGTAGGATCGACCTGTGCGCAACGGATGGATCTCTCGTGTGCTGTCGTGGATCGCGGCGGCTCTGGTCGGCGGCGTCTTCGGGATCGCGGGGACCATCGGACACAGCCTCATGTGGGGTCCGATACCGATCGGTCTGATCGTCGGGGCCATCGCCTGCGGGTCGATCCTCGTGGCCATTCGAGCGCTCACCCATGATCGGGGTGCGACTCTCGCCGCCGGCCTCGGCATGGTCGGCATGCTGATGCTGATCTCCGGCGTGGGGCCCGGCGGCTCGGTCGTGGTGCCCGACACGTTCAGCGGCCGGATCTGGACGTATCTCGTCGCAGGCCTCGTGCTGCTGGCCGTGGCATGGCCGCGCCTGTCACGGCTGCCCGCGCAGACCTCGGTCCCCGCACGGCCCGCCGGTCCGTCGGCGCCGCTCATCACAGAGGTGCCGCCTGCCCGATACGACGGCTCACTGGGAGAACGCACGCGCAGCGAGTCGTAGACTGGAGGGGTGACGTATGTGATCGCCCTCCCGTGCGTCGATGTCAAGGATCGCGCCTGCATCGACGAGTGCCCCGTTGACTGCATCTACGAGGGTGAACGCTCCCTCTACATCCACCCGGACGAATGCGTGGACTGCGGTGCATGCGAGCCGGTCTGCCCCGTCGAGGCGATCTACTACGAAGACGATCTGCCCGAGGAGTGGGCGGACTACTACAAGGCGAACGTCGAGTTCTTCGACGAGGTCGGCTCCCCCGGGGGAGCCGCCAAGGTCGGCGTCATCGCGCACGACCACCCGATCATCGCCGCCCTGCCGCCCCAGGGCGAGTAGGCATGAGCGTCCGCGACCTCGCCGACTACCCGTGGGACGCGGTCGTCCCCTTCCGTGAACGTGCCGCTCAGCATCCGCGGGGGATCGTCGATCTCTCCATCGGCTCTCCCGTCGATCCGACGCCCGAGCTGATCAGGAACGCCCTCGCCGAGGCGACGGATGCGCACGCCTACCCGCAGACCGTGGGAACGCCGGCCGTGCGCGAAGCCATCGTCGACTGGTACGCGCGCCGTCGAGGTGTGAGCGACCTGACGGTCGGCAACGTGATGCCGACGATCGGCTCGAAGGAGCTCGTCGCGCTCCTGCCCACGCTCCTCGGGCTGGGCGACGGCGACATCGTCGTTCACCCGCGCGTCGCGTATCCGACCTACGAGGTGGGCGCGACCGTGGTCGGGGCGACACCCCTGGCTGCGGATGATCCCGCCGAGTGGCCGGAGGGCACCCGGCTCATCTGGATCAACTCTCCGGGAAACCCCGACGGTCGCACCTGGACGGTCGAGGAGCTCTCGGTCGCGGTGAAGCGGGCGCGCGAGCTCGGTGCGGTGCTGGCGAGCGACGAGTGCTACGCGGAACTGGGCTGGGACGGCCGATGGGCCACGGAGCCCGTCCCGTCGATCCTCGACCCGCGCGTGACCGGGGGGAGCAGGGCGAACCTACTGAGCGTCTACTCGTTGAGCAAGCAGTCGAACCTCGCCGGATACCGCGCGGCGTTCGTGGCGGGGTGCGCCCGCATCGTCGGCGAACTGCTCGCGGCCCGCAAGCATCTGGGTCTGATGCCGCCGGCTCCCGTGCAGCACGCCATGGCCGTGGCGCTCGGCGACGACGAGCACGTCGCCGCGCAGAAGGCCCTGTACCGCGAGCGACGCGATGCGCTGCGGCCCGCTCTGGAGGCCGCGGGCTTCCGCATCGACGGTTCGGAGGCCGGTCTCTACCTCTGGGCGACGGAGGGTCAGGATGCGTGGGCGAGCATCGCGCGGCTGGCCGACCTCGGCATCCTCGCAGGGCCTGGTCCGTTCTACGGCGTGCACTCCAGCGACCACGTGCGGCTGTCGCTGACCGCGCCCACGGAGCGGATCGTCGAGGCGGCGCGCCGTCTGCACGATGAAGCCGCTCGGCGGACTCTGTAGGTTATCTCCTTGCCCGAGTGGTTCTTCTGTCCGATGTCACAGTAGGCCCCGTGGCCTACTAGGCTGTAAGGGCGATTCGGTCGCCGGTCGATGATCTCGACCCGACCCGGCGCACTGCGTCGTGACATCGCCCAATCAGGCTTGATGAGATCCATGAGGAGGCCCGCGTGAGCGCAGCGGCAGAGCAGCAGCCGACGGCGAAGCTGACGATCGGCGAGACCACCGCGGAGTTCCCGCTCGTGCGAGGCACAGCAGGCAACGACAGCATCGACTTCTCGACGCTCACGCGTCAGACCGGCTACACCGGGCTCGACTACGGCTTCGTGAACACGGCGTCGACGAAGTCGGACATCACCTTCATCGACGGTGACAAGGGCATCCTGCGGTATCGCGGCTATCCGATCGAGCAGCTGGCCGGCAACACCAGCTACCTCGAGGTCGCGTGGCTCCTCATCTACGGCGAGCTGCCCTCGGCATCCGAGCTGGCCGAGTTCGACGAGAAGATCCGTCGCCACACGCTGCTGCACGAGGACCTCAAGCGGTTCTTCTCCGCGCTGCCGCACACCGCGCACCCGATGTCGGTGCTCTCGTCGGCGGTCGCCGCCCTCTCGACCTACTACGAGGGACAGACCGACCCGCACAATCCCGAGCACGTCGAGCTCAACACCATCCGGATGCTCGCGAAGCTGCCCGTGATCGCGGCCTACGCGCACAAGAAGAGCGTCGGACAGGCCTTCCTGTATCCCGACAACTCGCTCGGCTTCGTCGAGAACTTCCTCAAGCTCAACTTCGGCGTGCTCTCGGAGCCGTACGAGATGAACCCCGTCATGTCCAAGGCCCTGGAGCTGCTCCTCATCCTGCATGAGGACCACGAGCAGAACGCCTCGACCTCGACCGTGCGTCTGGTCGGCTCGACCGGCGCCAACCAGTTCGCCTCGATCTCCGCCGGCATCCAGGCTCTCTCCGGACCCCTGCACGGTGGCGCGAACGAGGCCGTGCTCACGATGCTCGGGCAGATCCGCGACTCCGGTCAGAGCGTCTCGCGCTTCGTCGAGCGGGTGAAGAACAAGGAAGAGGGCGTGAAGCTGATGGGCTTCGGGCACCGGGTCTACAAGAACTACGACCCGCGGGCCAAGCTCGTCAAGGAGGCGGCACGCGAGGTGCTCGCAGAGCTCGGCGTGACCGACCCGCTGCTCGACCTCGCGCAGGAGCTCGAGGAGATCGCGCTCGCGGACGACTACTTCAAGGAACGTCGCCTCTACCCGAACGTCGACTTCTACACCGGCGTCATCTACAAGGCGATGGGCTTCCCGACGCGCATGTTCACGGTGCTCTTCGCCATCGGCAGGCTTCCCGGCTGGCTGGCGCAGTGGCGCGAGCTGCAGCTCGACCCGCAGACGAAGATCGGCCGCCCGCAGCAGCTCTACACGGGAGCACCCGAGCGCACCTTCCAGACCCGCTGACCCGGCCCCATGCCTGTCGTCAGCGCCGAGGCCGTGGTCCCGGTGGATCCGGCCACGGCCTTCGCGGTGTCGCAGACGACGGGTGCCGTGCGCCGTCGCTGGGATCCCTTCATCAGCGAGCAGCACTTCCTCGACGACGCTCAGAGCCCTGCCAAGGATGTGCGGACGTTCACGCGGCAGCGTCTCGGCCTGTCGATGGTGAGCCGCTACGTCTCCTACGCACCGCCCACGAACGTCGGGATGGTGATGGAGGAGGGGCCGTGGTTCTTCACGAAGCTCGGCGGCGGCTGGCGCTTCACCGCCGTCCCTGAGGGGACTCTCGCGGTCTGGAAGTACAACTTCTCGTGCCGCCCTGCGTGGCTCGCGCCGATCGCCGAGTGGATCGGCGCCCGAGTGCTGGGTTTCGAGATCCGCCGACGGATCGCAGGCTTCGCGCGCGGGTGCTCGGATCCGGTCGTGCTCGCCGCCGTGCGGCCCTGATCACGTAGGCCTGGTCATGTTGGCCTGATCACGTCGACCTGATCGCGTTGCCCTGATCACTGCGGCGCCGCACACCGGAGACGAGAAGAGGGGTGCACGGACCTGAGTCCGCGCACCCCTCTTCGTGGTCGTGTCGAGGGTCAGCGACCCTGCGAGCTCCAGCCGCGGCTGCCGCCACCCTGACGGGCCGCGCCACCCTGACGGGCTGCGCCGCCCTGACGGGCTGCGCCGCCCTGACGGGCTGCGCCTCCCTGACCGCCCTGGCCGCCCTGACCCGAGCGGGGACGACGGCGGCGTGCGGGGGGAGTGGAGGCGCCGGCGCGCTCTCCGCCTGCCGGACGCTGCTTCGCCTGGCGCTGCGGCTGCTGGGCCTGCACGGGGGCGGGGCGCACGTGCGCCGCACGCTCGGGAACGAGCTCGGTGACCGCGCGAGCCGTCACGTCTTCGAGAGGGGCGCTGATCGCGGCCTTGCGCAGGAGGTCCTTGACGTCACGACGCTGCTCGGGCAGGACGACCGTGACGACGGTGCCCGCAGCGCCGGCGCGCGCGGTGCGGCCGGAGCGGTGCAGGTACGCCTTGTGCTCCATGGGCGGGTCGACGTGCACCACGAGGTCGACGTTGTCGACGTGCACGCCACGTGCGGCGACGTCGGTGGCGACGAGCACGCGCACTCCGCCGTCCTCCGGGTCGGAGGAGAAGGCGCCGAGGTTGCGCTCGCGGGCGTTCTGCGAGAGGTTTCCGTGCAGGTCGACGGCGGGGATGCCCGCGGCCGTCAGCTGCTTCGCGAGCTTCTTCGCCTGGTGCTTGGTGCGGGTGAAGAGGATGCGGCGGCCGGTGCCGGATGCGAGCTCGCGCACGAGCGTCGTCTTGTTGTCGGGGGAGTCGACGACCAGGACGCGGTGCGTCATCTCGCCGACGGGCACGCTCTCCTCGTCGACCTCGTGGCTGACGGCGTTCGAGAGGAAGCGGCGAGCGAGGGTGTCGATGCCGCGATCCAGCGTCGCGCTGAACAGCAGGCGCTGTCCGCCGGCCGGGGTCGCGGTGAGGATGCGGGTGACGCCGGGGAGGAAGCCGAGGTCAGCCATGTGATCGGCCTCGTCGAGCACCGTGATCTCGACGGAGTCGAGCTGCGCGACCTTCTGCTTCATCAGGTCCTCGAGGCGGCCGGGGCACGCGACGACGATGTCCACTCCGCTGCGCAGAGCGGTCTCCTGCGGGCGCTGGCTCACACCGCCGAAGACGGTGGTGACGCGCAGACCCGCTGCGGCGGCGAGCGGCGCGATGGTCGCGGCGATCTGCGTGGCGAGCTCGCGGGTCGGTGCGAGCACGAGGCCGCGCGGGTGGCCGGGGCGGCTCTTTCGCGACGACGCCGCGAGGCGGGCGACGAGCGGAAGCGCGAAGGCGATGGTCTTGCCGCTGCCGGTGCGTCCGCGACCGAGGAGGTCACGACCGGCGAGCGAGTCGGGGAGGGTGTCGCGCTGAATGGCGAACGCCTCCGTCTTGCCGTCCTTCGAGAGGACGGCGGCGAGGTCGGCGGGCACGCCGAGATCGAGGAAGGAAGTCATGGGTATATCTCCGAAATGCACGCGACAGCGATGAGGCCGGGTGCGGAAGGTGGGCGACGGCGCGGGATCGCGCATCGTTTCGCCGTTCGAAATGGCCAGAACCACGCAAATGGTGCGGGAGCGTGTCGACGACGCAGACGCCTCGCAGAGCGGATGACGTCGATATCACAGTATCACGCGCTGCCGGAGAGATCGCTGAACGGCGCCCCGAAGCGGCGCGCTCGTCGGCCGCGTCAGGCGTGCAGAGCCTCGTTGAGCGTCACCCCGACGCCTGCGCGACGCACGGCCTCGACCGCTCCCGACAGGGAGTTGCGCCGGAAAAGCAGCCCGTCCTGACCGGAGAGCTCGCCGCCCTTGACGGTCTTCTTCGCTCCGTCGGCGGTGACGGGGCCGTCGACGAGCACGACCTTGGTGCCGGCGGTGACGTACAGGCCGGCCTCGACGACGCAGTCGTCGCCGAGTGAGATGCCGATGCCCGCATTCGCGCCGAGCAGAGTGCGCGCACCGATGGACACGCGGTGCGACCCGCCGCCGGAGAGGGTGCCCATGATCGACGCGCCGCCGCCGATGTCGCTGCCGTCGCCGACGACGACGCCCTGAGAGATCCGGCCCTCGACCATCGATGCGCCGAGGGTGCCGGCGTTGAAGTTCACGAAGCCCTCGTGCATCACGGTGGTGCCGGGGGAGAGGTGGGCGCCGAGGCGCACACGCGAGGCATCGGCGATGCGCACTCCGGTCGGCTGCAGGTAGTCGGTCAGTCGGGGGAACTTGTCGAGCCCCTGCACCTGGATGCCCGCGCGCTGCAGCAGCGGGCGCAGGCGATCGGCGTCGTCGGGGTGCACGGGCCCCGCGTTGGTCCATGCGACATTCGGCAGGTGGGCGAAGATGCCGTCGAGGTTCAGCTCGTTGGGGCGCACGAGCAGGTGCGACAGGGCGTGCAGGCGCAGATAGGCGTCGACCGTCGAGGCGGGCGCCTCGTCGAGATCGATCCGCAGCTGCACGGTCTCGACGACGACGTTGCGTCGCTCGTCCGGCCCGGCCAGAGCATCCAGAGTCGCGACCGCTGCGGCCGTGTCGTCGGCCGAGGGCTCGATCGCGGTGACCTCGGGGAACCAGGCGTCGAGGACGGTGCCGTCGCCGGCGATGGTCGAAAGTCCGGTACCCCACACGGTGCGCGCCTCAGTCATGGTTCCACGGTAGCGCGCTCGGACAAGCAGCCGGATCGTTAGGCTGGGGTCATGGTGCTCGATCTGACCGCGTCCTCGCTCGACCTGACCCGCGCGATCTGCGACATCCCCAGCGTCTCGGGCGATGAGACGACCCTGGCGGATGCCATCGAGGAGGCCATCTCGGCCCATCCTCACCTCGAGGTGATCCGCCACGGCAACACCATCGTGGCGCGGACCGCGCTCGGTCGCGCGCAGCGTGTGGCCATCGCCGGTCACATCGACACGGTGCCGATCAACGGCAACGTGCCCACCAGGGACATCGAGATCGACGGTGAGCCCCACCTCTGGGGCCGCGGAACGGTCGACATGAAGAGCGGCACCGCCGTGCAGCTGAAACTCGCCGCAGAGCTCACCGACCCCGCGGTCGACATCACCTGGATGTGGTACGACAACGAGGAGGTCGAGGCGTCGAAGAACGGCCTCGCGCTGCTCGCGAAGGTGCGGCCGGATCTGTTCGAGGCCGACTTCGCGATCCTCGGCGAACCGTCGAACGGGCAGGTCGAGGGCGGATGCAACGGCACGATGCGCGCCATCGTCAGGACCGAGGGCGTGAGAGCCCATGCCGCGAGGGCGTGGATCGGCGAGAACGCGATCCACCGCGCCGCCCCGATCCTCGCGAGGCTGGCGGAGTACCGGGCGCGCGAGGTCCCGGTGGAGGGACTGCTGTATCGCGAGAGCATGAGCGCCGTGCGCATCTCCGGCGGCGTGGCAGGCAACGTGATCCCCGACCACTGCGAGGTCGAGGTCAACTACCGCTTCGCGCCCAGCAAGACGGCGGCCGATGCCGAGGCGCACATCCGCAACCTGCTCGCCGGTTTCGACGTCGAGATCACCGACGCCGCCGAGGGCGCGCGCCCCGGCCTCGACGCTCCTATCGCGCAGGAGTTCGTCGCCGCAGTGGGGGCGGAGCCGCGCCCCAAGTACGGGTGGACCGACGTCGCGCGCTTCTCGGCGCTCGGCATCCCGGCGGTGAACTACGGTCCGGGTGATCCTCACCTCGCCCACCACGACGAGGAGCGGGTGCCGGTGGCGCAGATCGAGGCCGTCGAGCGCGGGCTGCGCGCGTGGCTCAGTTCACGCTGACCGCAGCGCGCCACTGGGCGCGTCTGCGCCTGCCCGTCCGGATCGCGATCGTCTACCTCGCCGCACGGCTGGTGACGACGGCGATGATGATCGCGGCCGCCGCGCAGTCGACGTCTCTGTCGCGTTTCGGGCCGGATCCCGGCGTCGCCGACTTCGTCGTCGGCTGGGACGCGCAGTGGTACTGGCTCATCGCGGAGCAGGGGTATCCCGCCGAGCTGCCGCTCACCGCCGCGGGAGAGGTGGGGGAGAACGCCTGGGCGTTCATGCCGGTCTTCGCCTATACGGCCAAGGTGGTCGGTCTCCTCTTCGGATCCTGGGGCATGGGAGCGCTGATCGTCTCGCTCGTGGCGGGATATCTGTCGTGCCTCGCCCTGCACCGACTCCTGCGCGATCGCATAGGCCGGTCCGCCGCGATGTGGGCTGTGGTCTTCTTCGCGTCGGGTCCGCTCGCGGTGATGTTCCAGGTCGGCTACGCCGAGTCGCTCTTCCTGCTGCTCCTGTTCCTCGCGCTCGATGCGACCGCGCGCCGGCGATATCCCGCCCTGTACGTGCTGATTCCCGTCATGGCCTTCACTCGACCAGGCATCCTCGCCTTCGCGCTGTTCCTCGGACTCCACGGTGTCATGCGGTGGTGGCGGCGCCGCACCGACCCCCTCGACGCGCGAGAGGTCGCCCACATCGTCGCGCTGGGGGCTCTCGCCACCGTGTGCGGCTTCGCATGGCAGGTCATCGCCGGACTCGTGACGGGAGACCACGGCGCGTATCTGGCCACCGAGCTCGCCTGGCGCCGCAACTGGATCGCCGGCGGTGTCGAGGGGTTCATCCCCTTCGAGGGCTGGGTGCAGGCATCCTCGTTCTGGTTCGGGCAGTGGGGCCTGCCCACCGGCTGGGGGCCCGTCGCGCTCGTCCTCCTCGTGGCGGGTGGAGGCGCCGCTCTCCTGTACGTGCGGTCGGTGCGCCGACTGGGCGCCGACCTGCGCCTCTGGAGCGCCAGCTACCTGCTCTACCTCCTTGCCGTGTTCTTCCCGCAGTCCAGCACCTTCCGGCTGCTTCTGCCTCTGAGCCCGCTCTGGGGCGCGGTGGCTGTGCCGCGCTCACGGGTGTGGAGGGTCTCGGTTCTCGCGGTCTGCCTCGTCGGCCAATGGGCGTGGATCTTCCCCATCTACGCGCTCGGCAACACGTTCTGGCAGGTTCCATGAATGTTAATCCTTGATGCATTTCTTCCCAGGCGACATCCGGGTCTCGTCGGCACCCGATAAACTGATGTCATACCACCGGAGGAAAAGGAGCCCACGATGGCAGCGATGAAGCCGAGGACCGGAGACGGACCCATGGAGGCCGTGAAAGAAGGGCGACTCATCATCGTGCGCGTACCGCTCGAAGGGGGCGGCCGACTGGTCGTCTCCGTGAACGACGCTGAGGCGAAGGAGCTTCACGGCGTGCTGGCAGCCGTCGTGGCGCCGGCCTGATGAATTCGGGCCCGCTCAGGCGGGCTCGCAGAAGAGGGTGACGGATCATCGATCCTTCACCCTCTTCTGCATGCGCGGGCAGCGATCATTCGCCGCCCCGGGAGGAGGGGCTCTTCGAGCTCAGGCGTCGCCGACGCTGATGAGCTGCAGCAGTCCCTCGCCGGAGGTGGAGACGGTCGCGAGAACGGCGCCGGACTCCTGGGTCTCCTGCACCAGCGACCGGTATGCCGAGGTGATCTCGTCGCGCTGCACGGGATCGGCCACCTTGCCACCCGCGAGGACGCGGGGCACGAGCACCATGCCGCCCCGGCGGACCAGCCGCAGACCGTGCTCGACGTACTCGATCACGTTCTCGGCGTCGGCATCGACCAGGACGATGTCGTAGGAGGCCTCGTTCATTCGCGGCAGCACATCGGCGGCACGTCCGGTGATGAAGCGCGCCTTGGTCGGCGGGATGCGTGCGTCCGAGAAGGCCTGTCGCGCCGCGGCGAGGTGCTCGGGCTCGTTGTCGATCGTGGTGAGCACGGCCTGAGGCGCCCCCCGCAGGAGCCAGAGTCCCGAGACGCCGGCGCCGGTGCCGATCTCGACCATCGAGCGGGCGCCCGTCGCCGCAGCCAGAACGGCGATCTGCGAGCCGACGGCTGCGCTCACCGGCGCGGCGCCGAGCTCGAGCGCGTGGGCACGGGCGCGCGAGATCGCGGACGGCTCCACGACCGATTCGCGGATGAAACGTGCGTTCGCATCGTGCTCGCTCATTGCCCTGTATCTCCCGACTGACATATGTGTTCTCCCAGGGTATGCGCTCGGTGCGCGGCGAGTGGGCAGGCGCGGCGGTAGCCTGGGGACATGCAGTTCGGGATCACCTTCGAGAAGCTGCTGCTGATCGGTCTGATCGCTGTGCTCATCATCGGACCCGAACGGTTGCCGCGATACGCCGAGAGCGTCGCCAAGCTCGCTCGGCGCGCCGGAGAGCTCCTCCGCGACACCAAGTCACGCGTCCGTGACGAGATGGGGCCGGAGATCGACGACGTCGACTGGCGCAAGCTCGATCCTCGGCAGTACGACCCGCGCCGGATCATCCGCGACGCGCTCTTCGAGGACGAGGCCCCGACGGCGGCCGTCGCGGCCTCGGTGGTGGCGGAGCCGACCGTCTCGCCCACCAAGCAGCAGCGGATTCGCCCCGAGTTCTCGCAGTCGAGCCCGCCCCCGTTCGACCCCGAATCGACCTGAAGCCGCTCGGTCCTCTCCCTTCGGGCCTCTGACCTCAGGCGCGTCCTGCGGGTCGTCAGCCGAGCGACATCGGCAGGGAGCGCCCGGCCAATCGTCGGCCCTGACCGGCGAGGGTGCGGGCCAGAGCGCGGATGGCGACGGCCGCGGCATCCGTCGTCTCGTCGAGCACGATCGGGAGGCCGGCGTCTCCGCCCTCGCGCAGAGCGGGGCTCAGGGGGATGGAGGCCAGCAGCGGTACGCGATCGGTCTCGGGCTGCGACTCGGACAGCGCCTCGGCCACCGCCGCCCCTCCGCCGGACCCGAACAGGTCGATGACCGAGCCGTCGGGCAGCATGAACGCCCCCATGTTCTCGACGACGCCGATCACGCGCTGACCGGTCTGCCGGGCGACGAGACCGCTGCGGATCGCCACGTCGGAGGCCGCGGTCTGCGGGGTCGTGACGACGAGCACCTCGGCGTGGGGGAGAAGCTGCCCGATCGAGATGGCGATGTCGCCGGTGCCGGGAGGCATGTCGATAAGCAGGATGTCGAGGTCGCCGAAGAACACGTCGGTGAGGAACTGCTGCACGGTGCGATGGAGCATCGGCCCGCGCCATGCGACGACTGCTTCGCCGTCGCGCAGGAACATGCCGATCGAGATCGTCTTCACGCCGTGCGCGACCGGGGGGAGCATGAGATCGTCGATGCGTGTGGGCTGAGTGCCCGCCGGGATGCCGAGCAGGCCAGGGATCGAGAAGCCGTGCACGTCGGCGTCGACGAGACCCACCGCGAGGCCCTGGTCGGCGAGCGCGACAGCGAGATTGGCGGTCACGGTCGACTTCCCGACGCCCCCCTTGCCGCTGGAGACGAGGATGACGCGGGTCAGCGACTCGGGTCCGAACGGCATCTGACGGGCCGGGCGTCCGTCGCGGAGCTTCTCCGTCAGCGCCTTGCGCTCCGCGGGAGTCATCACCCCCACCTCGACCTCGACCGACGAGATGCCGGGGACCGATGCCGCAGCGGCGCGCACGTCGGACTCGATCCGGGCGGCGGCGGGGCAGCCGACGATCGTCAGGACGATCCCCACCTGTGCTGTGCCACCGTCGACGGCGATCTCGCGCACCATGTCGAGGTCTCCGATCGGGCGCCGCAGCTCCGGGTCGGTGACGGCCGCGACGGCGGCCCTGACGGCGTCGGTCGCGGAGGTCATGAATGCCGACCGGCGGGCCGCTCCTCGCCCGATTCGTCCTGATCGCCGAGCTCGGCCAGCAGCGTCTTGAGCTCCTGACGGAGCACATCGCGCGTCACGACCTGGTTGTTGCGCTCCTCGAGGGCCATGCGCAGCGCGACGATCTCGCGTGCGAGGTACTCGGTGTCGGCGAGGTTTCGCTCGGCGCGCTGGCGATCCTGCTCGATCTGCACGCGGTCACGGTCGTCCTGACGGTTCTGCGCGAGCAGGATGAGGGGAGCGGCGTACGAGGCCTGCAGCGACAGCATGAGCGTGAGGGCGGTGAAGCCGAGAGCCGCGTCATCGAAGCGCAGGCTGTCGGGGAGCAGCGTGTTCCAGCAGATCCAGGCCACGCAGAACAGCGTCAGCATGAGCAGGAACGCCGGTGTCCCCATGGCGCGCGCGACCCACTCGGTGAAGCGGCCGAAGCGATCGCGCGAGGTGGGCCGCGAACGCACGGTGCCGCGCCCCAGGGGAGCGTCGAGGCGCGGGGAGCGTGCCATCAGCGCACCTCCTTCACGGGAGTCTCGTCGTCGCTGTCGTGCGTGCGCCAGTCATCGGGGAGCAGGTAGTCGAGCACGTCGTCGATGCTGATCGCGCCGACCAGCCGATGCGCGGCGTCGACGACGGGCAGCGAGACGAGGTCGTAGCTGGCCAGCATCCTGGCGACCTCCGCGGCCGACGCGGTCACCCGCACGGGCTCGAGGCTGTCGTCGACGATCGCGCCGAGCCGCTCGTGCGGGGGATAACGCAGCATCCGCTGGAAGTGCACGACCCCCAGCAGTCGACCCGTGGGCGTCTCGAAGGGCGGCAGCGTCACGAAGACGGCGGCCGCCAGCGCGGGGTGCAGCTCATGCCGACGGATGAGGGCGAGCGCTTCGGCCACCGTCGCATCGGCGGACAGCACGATCGGCTCCGGAGTCATCAGCCCGCCGGCCGTGTCGGGGCCGTAGCGCAGCAGCATCCGCACGTCTTCCGCCTCTTCGGGCTCCATGAGCTCCAGGAGCTGCTCGAGTCGGTTGGGTGGAAGCTGGGCGAGCAGGTCGGCGGCGTCGTCCGGCTCCATCTGATCGAGGATGTCTGCGGCGCGCTCGTCGCCGAGGCGATCGAGGATGTGCACCTGCTCGTCTTCGGGCATCTCCTCGAGGGCGTCCGCGAGGCGGTCGTCGGAGAGCTCCTCCGCCACCTCGATCATGCGCTGCTGCGGAAGATCGAGCAGCGTGTTGGCCAGATCGGCGGCGTGCAGCTCGGAGTAGGAGGCGACGAGCTGCTCGGCGGACTGCGCCTCACCCGGTGCACGCTGCTCTTCGACCTCGCTCCAGGCGGCGAAGGTCGTCGGACCCTTGGCGAAGGGGGAGGCGCTGGTCTTCGGTCGACGCAAGAACAGCTGATTGACCGCCCACTCGCCGAGCCTGTTGGGCTCGATGGCGACGTCTTCGATCACCGCGGTTCCGCTGCCGTCGACGAGACTCACGCGGCGACCGAGCATTTCCGCGAGGACGCGCACCTCACCGGCCCTGGGGGAGAAGCGCCGCACGTTGATCAGACCGGTGCTGATCACCTGCCCCGCGCGGATCGAGGTCACGCGCCCGATGGAGAGGAACACCTGACGACGTCCCGGGATCTCGACGACGAGCCCGATCACACGAGGCGCGGCCGTACTTCGGTACACGATGACGACGTCCCGGACCTTGCCGAGCCGGTCGCCCACGGGGTCGAAGACGGCGCATCCTGCCAGACGCGCGGCGAAAACCCGTTGTGTGCTCACCCGTCCAGCGTAGTGCGCGGGGCCTGTGCGAGTTCCGCCGGAACGGGCCCGTCCGCGAGCCGGGGCGACGCGCTCCCGGCCCGGTCATCGGCGGGCATGGAACAATGGCGGGATGAGCATGCTGAATCGTCCAGCTGACGCCCGCGACGAGGGCGAGATCGTCGCATCCACCCGTGAGTACGAGGCCGCGCAGAAGATGGTCTCGAAACTGATCGCCGAAGACATCCCCGCCCGCGACATCGCGATCGTCGGGCAGAGCGTCCGCACGGTCGAACGCGTCACCGGGCGGCTCGGCTACGCCGCTGCGGCGCGGTCGGGGGCGATCAACGGCATCCTGATCGGCCTCTTCCTCTCGGCGATCCTCGTGCTGGGCAACCCCGAGGTGCCGATGCAGCTGTTCATCGGGTTCGTCTTCATCGGCGTGGCGCTCGGCATGCTCCTGAGCCTGGTCACCTACGCGATCGTGCGTCGCCGCCGCGACTTCGCGAGCGTGACCCAGTTCGCCGCCGACCACTACGAGGTGCGCGTGCAGAAGTCCTCGCTTCCGAAGGCGCGCCTCGCCCTGGGTGCCGCTCAGCCGGCTCCCGTCCGCGCCCCGGTGAACCTCGATGAGCCGCCCCGGTACGGCGAGCGCATCCCTACAGGGGGACAGCCCGCACCCACCCCTCCGCCCACTCCCGAGGAGCCGACGCCGGGCGCCGCCCCCGCGCCTCCGCTCGGTGGCGGACAGGCGCCGCCCGCCGAACCCCCCGTACCGCCTCGTCCGGCCGACCCCGCGGCACCGCCCATCGACGGCCCCGGTCAGGGCGTCCCCGGGGTTCCTCCCATCGACGGCCCCGACCGTGGTGTTCCGGGAGCCCCTCCCGTCGACGGCCCCGACCGGGGTGCGCCCGGTGTGCCTCCGACGTCGGCGGGCACCGCCTGATGTCGGATCCCCGACAGGACTCGGCCGTCCCGCCGACTCCGCCCGCGGCCCCGGGTCAGCCCGCGACGCCACCCGCCGCGCCGGTCTACGGCGATGCCCCTCCGCAGGCTCCCTGGCACAACCCGGCGCCGCCGCAAGGTTATTCCCCGCCCGCCGCTCCCGGTTCCGTGACTCCCGCGCAGCCGCAGGCTCCGGGGTACGCCCCTCCGCCCGCCCCGGGATATGCCGCGCCGCCGGCGCCGGGGTACGCGCCTCCCGGTCATCCGACCCCGCAGGCGCCGGGATATCCGGTGCAGGGGTATCCCGCCGACGTCTATCCGGCCGCCGTGCCGCCGAGGGGACTCCTGCCCTGGGCGCTCGGACTGCTGATCCTCTTCCCGTTCCCGTTCGTGGGCGGTCTCGCATCGGGCATCGCGATGGCGGTGAGCGGCGGAGCATCCCGTCGTTTCGGAGGTGTCGCGAGGGAGAATGCCCGCGCCGCGCTGAACTGGGGCCTCACCTATGTGATCGTCTCGACGGTTCTGCTCATCTCCCACTTCGTGCTGCTGTTCGCGCTCACGTCGGACTCGCCGGCCTCGGGGTTCTATCCGATCGGCATCCCGATCACGATCTACTTCGCGCTCTCCGTGTTGCATCTGGTGCTGGTCATCGTCGGCATGGTGAGAGCATCCTCGGGCGCGGTCATGCGAGTGCCGTTCGCCATCCCCTACCTCCGCGCCTGATGGTCGCGATCGCCGTCGATCTGCCGACGGGGCCGACCACGGTCTCCGCAGACTGGGCGGGCGACGGCGACGGAGCCGTCGTGCTCATCGCGCACGGGGCTGGCACCGGCAAGGACCACCCGTTCCTCGTCGGCTTCTCCGAGGCCCTCGTCGAGCGCGGGCTCAGGACTCTGAGGTTCAACTTCCCCTACGTCGAGCAGGGGCGCCGGATGCCGGGACCTGCCGCGCACGCCGTGGCGACCTGGCGAGCCGTCGCGGAGGTCGCGCGCAGAGACGCTCCGGGAGCGCCGATCTGGGCGACCGGCAAGTCGTACGGAGGTCGCATGGCCTCGATGGCGGTGGCCGAAGGACTCGTCGTCGACGGCCTCGCGTACCTCGGCTATCCGCTGCACGCTCCGGGAAAGCCCGAGAAGCCGCGCGCGGAGCACCTGCCGACGATCGCCGTCCCGCAGCTGTTCATCGAAGGGACGAACGATCCGTTCATCCAGCCGGTGTCGCAGTTCGACGACGTCGTCGCCACGTGCCAGGACGCGCGGGTGATCTGGGTCGAGGGCGGCGGCCATACCTTCGAGGTGAAGGGGCATCGGCGCCCCCCTGTCGAGATCGGAGCGTCGCTCGCTCCGTTCGTCGCGGACTTCGTGCGCTCCTGACGCCCGTCGGGCTCGTGCCCGCTCGGCGTGCGTGAGCCCGAGCGCGCCCTCGTGCAGGACCGACTCGTCAGCCCCGCACGAGCGCGCCCTCGTGCAGACCGGCTCGTCAGCCCTGCACTCGCGCGATCCACGCCTCGACCTCGTCGGCCGTGCGCGGGATGTCGGCCGACAGATTCACGGGTCCGTCCGCGGTCATCAGGATGTCGTCCTCGATGCGCACGCCGATGCCTCGGTACTCGGCGGGAACCGTCAGGTCGTCGATCTGGAAGTACAGCCCCGGCTCGATCGTGAACACCATCCCGGGGGCGAGGATGCCGTCGTAGTACATCTCGCGACGGGCTTGGGCGCAGTCGTGCACGTCGATGCCGAGGTGGTGCGAGGTGCCGTGCACCATGTAGCGACGGTGCTGGCCGCCGGCGTTGCCGTCGAGCGCCTCCTGTGCCGTGACGGGCAGAAGGCCCCACTCGGCGACGCGCTCGGCGATCACCGCCATGGCGGCCTCGTGCACCTCGCGGAAGCGCACTCCGACGCGGGCGGCGGCGAATGCCGCGTCAGCGGCCTCGCGCACCGTCTCGTAGACGCGGCGCTGCACGTCGCTGAAGGTGCCGGAGACAGGCAGCGTCCTGGTGATGTCGGCGGTGTACAGGCTGTCGGCCTCGACACCGGCATCCACGAGGATCAGGTCGCCCGGAACGACCGTTCCGTCGTTGCGGGTCCAGTGCAGGTAGCAGGCGTGCGGGCCGGACGCGGCGATGGTGTCGTATCCCTCGCCGTTGCCGTCGCCGCGGGCGCGACTGTGGAAGGCGCCCTCCACGACGCGCTCGCCGCGGGAGTGGCTGATCGCTGCGGGGAGCGAGCGGATGACGTCGTCGAAGCCCCGCGCCGTGATGTCGACGGCCCGTCGCATCTCGGCGATCTCGTACTCGTCCTTGACCAGACGCAGCTCGGAGACGAACCGTGCCACGTCGTCGTCGTCGAGCGTCTTCTCACCCTCGACCGCAGAGAAGTCGTCGAGGTGCGCCGTGTCGAGGCCGAGGTCGGCGGCGACGCCCTCGAGGGACGGACGGGGGCCGATCCAGAACTCGCCGACGGTCGCATCGGCGTAGAACTCGGTCGTCGTGCGGTCGGCGCGCTCGCGGAAGTAGAGGGTGACGTCGTGGCCCGACGGCGTGGGCTCGAACACCAGGACGGAATCGGGCTCGGCATCCGATGCCCATCCCGTCAGGTGAGCGAAGGCCGAGTGCGCGCGGAACGGGTAGTCCGTGTCGTTGCTGCGCTGCTTGAGCGAGCCGGCGGGGATGACGACGCGAGTGCCGGGGAAGGCGGCCGAGAGCGCGGCACGGCGGACCGCCGCGTAGGGTGCCTGAGCGCGCGGAGCCGGGATCGACTCCGGGCGCTCAGCCCATCCGGTCGAGATGGTGTCGAGGAACCCCTGCGGGAACGGCTGCTTGCGGTTCGTGGTGCTCGCCTCGACGGGAGGCTCGACGGCCGGCTCTGCATCGACGATGACTGTGGGCTCTGCGATCGTGTCGCGTTCTCCGGTGTTCATCCCTCCAGTCTGTCACCTGGCGGGGGAGGACGGGATGTCAGCCGGCGGGCTCGAGCTGCACGACCAGGCCGCGGTGATCGCTGCCTCCGGCGTCGTCGATGACGAGCGATCCGGTCGGCGTCCAGTTCGGGGAGGCCATCACGTGGTCGATGGGCGTGCTGAGCAGTGCCGGCAGCGAGCTCGGCCAGGTGCCGCTGTATCCGTTGCCGGTCCGCGACGCGACGTCGCGGCAGTTCCCCATGTCGCCGCCGTCGACTCCGAGCCCCGCCATGTGATCGATCGTGGCGTTGAAGTCGCCGGCGATCAGGAAGTCGCCCGCGGGGCACTGATCCGCGATCCACCGCAGATCGGAGCGCCACTGCTCCATCTCCTCCATGCGGGGCGCCACCGCGTGCACGGCGACGATCGTCGGCCCTGAACCGTCGATGGGCATCAGCACCGCGCTCGGAACCGAACCCGTGTTGCTCGATCCGTTCTCCGACGACTCGATCACCGAGTACTCACCGAGGTCCGGCGACACGAGCACCGTGGTGAACCAGGATTTCGGCCCGTCGACGACATCGGGCTTGAACTGCACGTGGTGCACCCACATCGGGTGGCCCTGCTCGCGCAGCATCACGGCGACCTGCTCGCCCACGGCCTCGGTGGTCTCCGGCAGCGCGACGACATCGGCCTGGCGGTCGAGGATCTGCCGGGCGATCTGCTCGGCCGACACCGCATCGCCCGCGGTGTTCCAGGTGAGAACGCGGATGCTCGTGTCGGTCGCCGCAGGGAGCGTGTCGCCGCCGAAGCCGCGCACGAGTCCGACGGCTCCCGTCGCACCGGCGCCCAGCAGAGCGACGATGAGGATCGAGGCTGCGAAGCCGCGCAACGGCTTCGCCAGCAGCAGCAGAAGCGCGACAACGGCCACGACGAGGAAGGCCCCGAGAACGACACCTCGCGCCGCCACGATCTGCGCGAACGGATACGTCTGCTCGAGCTGGAAGAACTGCGGCCAGACGACCACTGCCGTCGCGATCGCGAGCAGCAGGGTCAGCAGGATCCCGAGTAGTCGAAGCATCGCGTCCAGCGTAGGAGTGCTCTCTGTGAAGTCCCTGCCGCGGTCGGGCCCGCGCGACCGCGACCCCTCTTCCTCGGTACGCTCGGAGGATGGCCTCCGCTCCCTCCCGACGCTTCGCCGGTCCCTCCGACCTGCACACGCACTCGAACCACTCGGACGGCACGGAGGCGCCGGCCGAGGTCGTGCGCCAGGTGCATGCCCACGGTGTGCGCACTGTCGCGCTGACCGATCACGACCGCACCACGGGCTGGGAGCAGGCTGCTGCCGAGACCGCCGCGCTCGGGATGACGTTCATCCCCGGCATGGAGCTGTCGTCCAAGCACGAGTGGCGCAGCGTGCACGTCCTCGGCTATCTGTTCGATCCGGACGATGCGGCGCTGCGGGCGGAGACCGAGCGGATCCGGGGCGATCGCATCGGCCGCGCCGAGCGCATCGTGCGCAGCATCGGCCGCGACTACGACCTGCAGTGGGCCGACGTCGTCGCCCAGACGACGCCGGATGCCACGGTGGGGCGCCCGCACATCGCGGACGCGCTCGTGGCCCTCGGCATCGTGCGCGATCGCACCGAGGCCTTCGACGGCATACTGCACCCTCGCGAGGGCTACTACGAGCCGCACTATGCGCCGGATCCGCTGACCGCGGTGCGCCTGATCACCGATGCCGGTGGCGTCGCGATCATCGCGCATCCGGTGACCGCCGGCCGCGACCGCATGATGCCCGTGCCCTTCATCGAACGTCTGATCGCCGCGGGGCTCGGCGGATTCGAGATCGATCACCGCGAGAACACCGAGTCGGGCAAGCGCGCGCTGCGCGAGATCGTGAAGAAGCACGACCTCATCGTCACGGGATCGAGCGACTATCACGGCACCGGCAAACCCAACGTGCCGGGCGAGAACACCACCGCCGACGCCATGGTCGAGCGCATCATCGAGCGCGCCACCGGTACGGCGCCGCGCTACCCCTGAGCCGCGCGGTCGGGGGTCTGGCGGTCGGGCGGTCGGGCGGTCGGGTCGGGCTGCCGTGTCTCACTCCGCGCGCCACTTTTCGGCATCCGCTGCGTCTATCGGTGTAGCGCTCGCCGATAACTGGCGCGCGACGTGGGTGTTTTTATTCGCGCGGTGCTGTCTTCCGTCGCAGCGCCACTTTTCGGCATCCGCTGCGTCGATTGGTGTAGCGCGTGCCGAAACCTGGCGCGTGAGCGTGGCGCCCTCTGATGGCGCGGCGCGGTGTTCCGCCAGCGCGGCACTTTTCGGCATCCGCTGCGTCTATCGGTGTAGCGAACGCCGATAACTGGCGCGGCTGTGGGGAAGACCGCGTACCCAGAGAAACAGCGCGTGGCAGTGGGTCTCCTGTTGGCGCGGCGCTGTCTTCCGTCGGCGCGCCACTTTTCGGCATCCGCTGCGTCAATCGGTGTGGCGTACACCGATAAATGGCGCGCGCAGCGGGCGCGAGTGTGCGGATCCGGAGAACTGGCGCGTGCAGCTCGCCGAGCGTGCACGCAGAAGGGGACGGATGCCGCGGCATCCGTCCCCTTCCGGTGTGAGTCAGGCTCCGGCGACGGGGCCTGTCGGCGCGCCGGATCCGCCGCGACGGCGACGGCGACGGCGTGCCGGGGCCGGCTTTCCGTCGTGGTGCTCCTTGCCCGCTCCGTCATGCGTGCCGGCGCCGTCAGCGCCGCGCTCGCTGTCCGACGAGGTCTGCGAGTCGGCAGGGGCGGAGCCAGAGGTCCCTTCGGCGAAGGTCGACCCGACCGGGGTCGATCCGGTGCGCCGACGCCGGCGCCGACGCGTGCCACCCTCTTCGGTGCCCTCGGCGGCCACATCGGCCGCGCGCTCGGGGCGAGGCTGACGCTCGGTCTTCACCGACTGCGTCTTGGGCGCCGAGACCAGACGGCCCTTGGTGCCCACCGGGATGTCGAGGTCGGTGTGCAGGTGCGGGCTCGAGGAGTAGGTCTCGACGGGCTCGGGCTGGCCGAACTCGAGAGCGCGGTTGATCAGGGCCCACTTGTGCAGGTCCTCCCAGTCGACGAAGGTCACGGCGATGCCGGTCTTGCCCGCGCGACCGGTGCGTCCTGCGCGGTGCAGGTACGTCTTGTCCTCGTCGGGGATCGTGTGGTTGATGACGTGGGTCACGTCGTCGACGTCGATGCCTCGGGCTGCGACGTCGGTCGCGACGAGCACGTCCCTCTTGCCCGCCTTGAACGCGGCCATCGAGCGCTCGCGCTGGTCCTGGCCCATGTCGCCGTGCACGCCGCCCACGTTGAAGCCGCGATCGCTGAGCTCGTCGACCAGTCGCTGCGCCGCGCGCTTGGTGCGCGTGAAGATCACGGTCTTGCCGCGGCCCTCGGCCTGCAGGATGCGCGCGATGATCTCGTCCTTGTCGAGCGAGTGCGCACGGTAGACGAGGTGCTTGATGTTCGCCTGCGTGAGGCCCTCGTCGGGGTCGCTGGCTCTGATGTGCACCGGGTTCGACATGAAGCGCCGCGCGAGCGCGACGATCGGGCCGGGCATGGTGGCGGAGAACAGCTGCGTGTGGCGGACCGCCGGCACCTTCTGGAAGATCTTCTCGATGTCGGCGAGGAAGCCCAGGTCGAGCATCTTGTCCGCCTCATCGAGCACGACCTCCGTCGCGTTCGAGAGGTCGAGCAGACGCTGTCCTGCGAGGTCGATCAGACGACCCGGCGTTCCGACGACGATCTGCGCGCCGGCCTTGAGCTGGTCGATCTGGCCCTCGTAGGCCTTGCCGCCGTAGATCGCGACGACGCTCGTCGAGCGGTTGCTGGTGAGCAGGTCGATGTCCTCGTAGACCTGCACCGCGAGCTCGCGGGTGGGGACGACGATGAGCGCCTTGACCCCGTGCTCGGGGTTCGGTCCGAGGCGCTGGACGACCGGGATGCCGAAGCCGAAGGTCTTTCCCGTGCCGGTCTTGGCCTGGCCGATGATGTCCTGGCCGGGAAGGCCGAGGGGGATGGTCTGCTCCTGAATGGGGAATGCGTCGACGATGCCCTTTGAGGCGATGGCGTCGACGATGTCCTGATCGATTCCGAGATCAGCGAAGGTTGTCAATGTTCAGATGCCTGTCCGGCGACCTGCGAAGATCGCCACGTTCACGGATCCACGCCGTCTCTTGTGCCACAGGCGCGGGCCCCGCTCCGACGGCGGGGACGCGACCAGCCTACCCCGCGGGGGTGCCGACGCCCGGAAGTCGGGCGTCGTCCGAGTAATGTGAAGCGCGTGGTGAACTGGTTCTGGAAGACAAGGACTCCCCGGCGCACGCTGACGTTGCGCAGCCGTGGCGATCAGGGGGCGGCGACCCGCGTCGACTTCGCGGAGCTCGCGCCCGAGCTCGACCGCTTCCTCGGACAGGCCGCGTACCTGCAGCTGGGCTACTTCGAGACCCTCACCCGCCTGATCAGGGCGACCCCGGAGCTCTCCGAGAAGGAGGCGCTGTCCCGAGCCGCAGGAGCGGCCCTGACGAAGCACCGTGCGATCGTCGATCTGATCGCCGCTCGCGGCGAGGACCCCACGCAGCTCATGCTGCCGTTCCGGGAGAACCTCGACGCGTTCCGTCGCAAGACGATCGGAGCGCGGCCACGCGAGACGCTTCTGGCCGTCTACATCACCGCCGGGATGCTCGACGACTTCTACCTCGCGCTCGCCTCGAGCTACGGCGAGGTCGGCGCGAGCGTGGTCGGGATCCTCAGCGAGGATGACGCCCGCCACGAGATCGTCGCCATCATCCAGGAGACGATCGACGGCGACGGCGAATGGCGATCGCTGCTGTCGATGTGGGCCAGGCGCCTGGTCGGCGACACGATCCTGGTGTGCCGCTCGGCGCTGCGCCAGCCCGAGCTCGCCGCCATGAGCGAGGACAGGGTCGAGCCGGTCTACACCGAGCTCATGGGCGCGCACGCGCGACGCATGGACGCGATGGGCCTCGCGGCCTGACGCCGGGGCGGGCCAGTCCGCCCCGGTTCAGCCCGACTCGGTGTCGACGTTCATCGACCCGGTGGCTTGCCGTCGACCCTGTACGACATCGACGTCGGCACCCTTCCGGCTCGACGGCAACACGCAGGCTCGACGGCACCGCGCCGGGTCGACGAAAATGCACCGGGTCGGTGAGACCACCGGCGACGCCGCGAGAGCGCGGCGGTCAGATTCCGAGAGTGGTCTTCGACGCAGCGTCCGCCTGGCGGCGCCTGGCGACGATTGCCAGCGTCAGCGCCACAGCGGAACCGGCGCCTCCGAGGATGCTGACGACCCACAGCCAGAGGTTGCTCTCGGCGAATCCCGCCCACTGCAGAGCCGTATAGATGATGGCCGCGGCGGCCGTCGCGATCGCGGGGGTCAGGGCGACACCACGCAGCTCGCGACCGCCGATCATGAAGTGGGCGACGATTCCCAGAACGCACGCGCCGATCAGCGCGAGGAGGATGTACACGACGTGATCAGGCGAAGAAGCCGACGCGACGCGATTCCTCGGTGCCCAGCTCGATGTACGCGAGGTTCGCGGTGGGGACCAAGTAGGAGTTGCCCTTGACGTCGGCGAAGCTCAGGTGCGCGGTGCTCTCCTCGAGAGCCGAGGAGACCTGCGCGCGGACCTCTTCCGCGCTCGCTGCGGTCTCGAAGCTCAGTTCGCGGCCGGTGTTGATGATGCCGATGCGGATTTCCACGCGTACTCCTGTTTTCGAGTCGACCATGCTGCGGGGGAGCCGACGGTGGTGCATGTCGGCCGAGCCCAACTCTACCCCGGGCTCACACGGGGAGATCGGCCGCGGAGGGCGGTTTCGCCGTGAGCGCACACGCGTTCTCGCGGTGGGCGATCCCGATGCCCAGGACACCCGGCCGTCGATGTCCGTGCGTCCCAGTAGCGTGGAGGACATGAGAGAGGATGCTGCGCAGCGAGCCGTGATCGGCGCCGAGGCGACGGCATCCGGGGTCATCATCGGAGCTCCGGGCACGGGGAAGACGCACACCCTCACCGAGCGCGTGGTCCACCTTCTCGACCGCGAGGGACTGCGACCGGAGGAGCTGCTCGTGCTGACGCCGAGCCGGCAGGCTGCGACCGCTCTGCGTGACCGCATCGGCGTGCGCGTCGGGCAGGCCACGCCGGGGCCGCTTGCCAGGTCCCTGGGCTCCTTCGCGTTCCAGATCGTGCGCGGAGCGATGGTGAGGGCGGGAGCAGAACCGCCTGCCCTGCTCACCGGCGCCGATCAGGATCGACTGATCGCCGAGCTCCTGGCCGGAGACATCGAGGACCAGCGCATCGCCTGGCCGGAGGCGCTGAGCGCGTCGGTGCGCTCGGCGAAGGGATTCCGCTCCGAGCTGCGCGCCTTCATCGCCGAGTGCGCAGAGCTGGGAGTCGCGCCGGAGGAGCTGCGCTCCGCCCACGACGAGGCGTGGTCGGCGGTCGCGGACTTCCTCGTCGAATACCGCTCCGTGCTCGACATGGCCCGATCCGCGCATCGTGACGCCGCGGATCTGATCGCCGAGGCGTCCGCGATCCTCGGGTCGGCCGATGCCGCGTCGCTGGGGCCGCTCGCCGACCTCAGGGTCGTGCTCATCGATGATGCGCAGGAGCTGACGCGAGGAGGGATAGCCGTGGTGCAGGCGCTGCGCCTGCGGGGGATCGCGGTGCTGGCGTTCGGCGATCCCGACATCTCCTCCGGTGCCTTCCGCGGAGCGAGCCCCGAGCTCTTCGCACGCCTCGCCACCGCTCTGGGCGAGGTGCACGTGCTCGACGGCCCGCACCGCCAGACTCCTGCGCTCACCGCGCTCACGCGAACGGTGACCCAGGCGATCGGCGTGTCCGGACGAGTGGAGCACCGACGCCCACCGGTCGCCGTCGCGGACACCGAGGTCGACGCCCGCGCCGCGGTGAGCACCTTCCTCGCCCCGTCTCCGCACGAGGAGCTCGACCGGATCGCCGGGGTGATGCGCGAATGGCATCTGTCGGACGGCGTTCCGTGGGACAGGATGGCCGTCATCGCGCACGACACCAGGCAGGTCACCCAGCTCGAGTCGGAGCTCGCTGCGCGCGAGATCCCGACGAGGGCGGCGGGCGTGCAGCGTCCACTCGGAAGCGAGGCGGTCGTGAGAGAGATCGTCGGTGTCGTGCGTCTCGCACTCACGCCTGTCGAAGACAGGACGCCGCAGGACTGGGAGGAGGCGCTTCGCACCCCGTTCGGCGGGATGGATGCGATCGGACTGCGACGGCTTCGCGCACGCCTGCGGCACATCGAGCTCGACCACGGCGGGTCGACTCCGGCGCGCGAGCTGCTGCGCCAGGCGATGGCGTCGCCCGACCACTTCACGCTGATCGATGCCAGGGAGTCCCGCACCGCGGCGCGCTTCGCCCAGACGGTCGCCGAGGTGTCGGCCGCGGCAGCCGCGGGCGAGTCGATCCACGATCTGCTCTGGCGGGTCTGGGATGCGTCGAGGGCCGTCGACGGACGCAGGCTCCAGGTCGCGTGGCGCGAGATGTCGCTGCAGGCGAGCGGAGCCGAGACGGCGAGGGCGCTCGACGCGCTGGTCTCGCTGTTCGGCGCCGCGAAGCGCTTCGTGGAGAGGACTCCGAATGAGAAGCCCGACCTCTTCGTGCGCGACATCCTCGACAGCGAGGTGCCCGAGGATTCCCTGTCGGCCCCCGATCGACCCGGAAGAGTCACCCTGCTGACCCCTGCGACAGCGCTCGGAACCGAGTTCGACGCCGTCGTCGTCGCCGGTGTGCAGGACGGAGTCTGGCCGAACGTGCGGCTCCGGGGAGGGATGCTGCAGACGTGGCGGCTGGCCGAGGCGCTGCTCGCCGCCCGCACCGGAGTGCCGGAGCAGACGCCTGGCGCGCTCGACCGGCGTCGGTCCGCCCTGCACGACGAGCTGCGACTGTTCGTCAGAGCGATATCCCGTGCGCGTCGCCGTCTGCTGATCACCGCGGTCGACGACGACGACATGTCGCCCAGTCCGTTCTTCGCCTTTCTCCCGACGCCGGATGCACCGAGCGTGCACGCGTCGGCCGAGCATCCGCTCACGCTGCGCGGACTCGTCGCACGCCATCGACGGGTGCTGACCACGTCGACCTCGATCCCGGCGCGCGAGCAGGCGGCCGCCCAACTGTCGGTGCTCGCGCGCGAAGGGGTTCCCGGTGCAGACCCGGCCGAGTGGTACGGCGTGACCCCGCCCACCACCGAGGCGCCGCTGCACGATCTCACCGTTGAGGCCGCGCGGGTGTCGCCCTCCCGTATGGAGTCCTTCGAGGAGTGCGAGCTGAACTGGGCGGTCGCGGCGCTGGGCGGGGACACCGTGATGCCTCCCTCCGCCGGCATCGGGACGATCATCCACGAGGCGATGGAGAAGACACCGGACGGCGAGATCGACCGCCTGCGCGCCGTGCTCGCCGAGCACTGGCCGGAGCTCGACTTCGAGACGCCCTGGATAGGTCGCAAAGAGCGCCGGCGTGCCGAACTGTACATCGACCGTCTGCACAGCTACCTCTCCGACGTGTCGACCGAGGGCGGTCGGGTGCTCGCGGGCGAGGTCGAGTTCCGGTTCGCGGTCGAGATCCCCGAAGAGCCGGGTGCGGAGCCCGGAGTGCGCGGGGCGACGGAGGAGTACGACGCCCACCCGCAGCACGCGATCGTGCACGGGTTCATCGACAGGGTCGAGGCCTATGCCGCGGGCGGCGGCGAGCACGCGAAGGCCCGGGGACAGAAGTGGTCGCGCATGACGGACACGGAGGCAGGGGAGCGGGTCGTGGTCGTCGATCTCAAGACCGGCAAGTACGAGCCGGAGAGTGAGCAGAAGGTCGCCGATCACGCGCAGCTGGCCGCCTACCAGGTGGCTGTGCAGGAGGGGCTGATCGAGGGTGCCGACCCCGCGGCGCTCGCCGGGGCACGGCTCGTCCTGGTCGCGAAGACCCTCTCGGGCAGCGACTTCCGCGTCGCGCACCAGCACACGCTGGCCGGTGAGGAGCGGGTGCAGTTCCTCGGACGCATCGCCGAGGCGGCGAGGGGCATGTCGGCGTCGAGCTTCACAGCCCATGTCGAGGCGCACTGCACCGACACCCAGTGGCGGGTGCAGCCGTGTCGCATCCACACCGTGGCGGCGGTGAGCGCATGACCGGAGGGAACGGCTCGGCGATCGGCTCCTCCGCGACTGTCTCCGCGACGGACGAGACCGCAGTCCTCGACATCTCCGCACTGGACATCGCCGCAGCACTCGGGCTTCCTCCGCCCACAGAGGCGCAACAGCGCGTGATCGAGGCGCCGCCCACGCCGGCGCTGGTCGTCGCCGGGGCGGGGAGCGGAAAGACCGAGACGATGGCAGGGCGCGTCGTGTGGCTCGTCGCCAACGGACATGTGCGACGCGATGAGATCCTGGGGTTGACGTTCACCCGCAAGGCCGCGGGCGAGCTGGCCGAGAGGATCGGCATCCGGCTGGCCCTCATCGACGAGTTCGGTCATCGGGGACTCCTCCCGCATCTGCCGGAGATCGTCGCCGGCGGCGCCCTCGCCCGAGTGTCGGCTGCGACGGCAGGACGCCAACGGGAGCTGGTCAGATCCCAGGTGCTCGACGAACTCGCCGAGCGCCTGGGGACCGGCAGCGCGGCCGCTCCTGGGTCGATGGAGGATCTGCTGATCCGCCCGAAGGTGTCGACCTACAACGCCTTCGCCGACGGCATCGTGCGCGAGCACGCCGCGCGCATCGGCCGCGACTCCGACGTCGCCATGCTCAGCCAGGCCGCCGCCTGGATGCTCGCGCGCGACATCGTGCTGCGCGCCGATCTGCCTGAACTCGAGGAGATCGACAGATCGGTGGCGGGCGTCGTCGATGCCGTGCAGCGGCTGGCGGGCGACTCGCTCGATCACCGAGCGGATCTGCATCGTGCCGATCGGATCGCGCTGCGCCAGGCCGAGGCGTTCGAGCCCTTTGCCTCTCAGGCCGACGTCGCCGGTGCGATGGCCAACCTCCGCGCGCTCCCCGCCCTGACGTCGCTGGTGCGCGAGTACATCGCCGAGAAGGAGCGTCGCGGCGTGCTCGACTTCGCGGACCAGGTGAGCGGTGCCTATGACATCGTCGAGTCGTCGCCCGACGTGCGCGACGAGCTGCGGCAGCAGCACAGAGTCGTCCTGCTGGACGAATACCAGGACACGTCGGTGATCCAGACGCAGTTCCTCGCACGACTGTTCCAGGACTCCGCCGTGATGGCCGTCGGCGATCCGCATCAGTCCATCTACGGATGGCGGGGCGCCAGCGCCGACAACCTGCACGCCTTCGCGCGCACGTTCGCTCAGACGACGACAGCACGCACCTTCAGCCTCATGACCAGCTGGCGCAATGACCGGAGCATCCTCCACATCGCCAACACCGTTCTCGGACCCCTGCGCAGACCGGGACTCGACGTCCCGCCCCTCGAGGCGCGTCCGGGCGCGGGCGAGGGCGCCGTCGAGGTGGCGTTCCCGCTCACGGTCGACGAGGAGGCCCGTGAGGTCGCCGAGTGGTTCGCCGCGCGACGCGCGGCTCACGAGGATGACAGCTCACCGCATACGGGTGCGATCCTGTTCCGTTCCAAACGTCACATGCAGACCTTCGCGGCCGCGCTGGCCGCGCAGGGCATTCCGCACCGGATTCTGGGGCTCGGCGGTCTGCTGGCCACCCCCGAGGTCGTCGATGTGGTGTCGACACTCCGAGTTCTCCACGACCCGACGGCCGGGTCTGCACTGATCCGTCTTCTTGTGGGTCCGCGATTCGCCGTCGGGGTGGCCGACATGGCCGCGCTGCAGGCCCTCGCCGCCGAGCTGTCCCGACGAGACAGCGCTCTCCTGCCCCTCGACGACGAACTCCGCCAGCGGATCAGAGCCTCTCGGGGCGCCGATGAAGCGCTGTCGATCATCGACGCCGTCGATGTGCTGCGCGGGCTCAGTGACGACTACCGTCTGCTCTCCGCGATCACGCCGGAGGGGCGGTCGCGCATCCGCGCCGCGGGCGAGATGCTCGAGCGGCTCCGTCGGGCGTCGTCGCTGCCGCTGCCCGATCTGCTCAGACTCATCGAGCTCGAGCTGCGCCTCGACATCGAGCTCGCCGCGAACGAGACGCGTGGGCCCGCGCGCATCGCCGCAACCCAGCTGCGTGCCTTCACGGATGAGGTGCGCACATTCCTGGCCGCCGACCAGCGCGGGACCATCGCGAGCCTCCTCGCCTGGCTCGAGAAGGCCGAGAGCACCGACGAGCTGGTGCCCCGTCCGGAGCCGCCCGAGCCGGGAGTCGTCCAGCTGCTGACGATCCACGGGTCCAAGGGCTTGGAGTGGGACGCGGTCGCGGTCGTGCGGATGGTCGAGGGTGAGCTGCCATCGCGGCCCACCGACACCTCGGGGTGGTTCGGGTTCGGTGTGCTGCCTTTCGCTCTGCGTGGTGACAGTGCGGCGTTGCCGACGTTCAGCTGGATTCCTCCTTCCGACGAGGAGCTCGATCCGGCGAAGCGGCTGAAGGCCGGGATCGCGTCCCTCACGAGCAAGAGCAAGACCGCCCCCGGCGCTCTCACGGTGTTCAAGGACGCCTACCGTGACTACCAGCAGGAGGAGGAGCGACGACTCGCCTACGTCGCCGTCACCAGGGCACGTACCGACCTTCTGCTCACCGGCGCCCACTGGGCCGGTCAGAAGCAGCCCAAGAAGCCCAGCCCCTTCCTGCTCGAGGCGATCGAGGCGCTCGGTGCGACGGCGATCGAGCCCGTGGATGCGGACGAGAACCCGTACGACGGCCCAGGGGCGACCCTGTCGTGGCCGCTGGATCCTCTCGGAGCACGTCGTGCCGTCGTCGAGGCGGCGGCGCTGGCCGTTCGCGACGCCGCGGCGACGCAGCCGGAGGCGTCGACCGAGCTGACCAGACTTCTCGCCGAACGCGCGGCCAGGCTGCGCGGCGTCGATGCACCTCCGCCCACGCGCGTGCCCGCCTCGAGGTTCAAGGACTACGTGACCGACTTCGGCGGCACGCTGTCGTCGATCGTCCGACCGATGCCAGAGCGGCCCTACCGCCAGACGCGACTGGGCACGCTCTTCCATGCGTGGGTCGAGCGCCGCAGCGAGCTGGTGGGTGTCGGCACTCGAGTCGACGAGGCCTTGTGGGAGGTCGATGAGGACGATCCGTCGTTGGGCGTCGACATCGATGGTGGCGAGGTCTCGGCGGCGGATGCCGCTGATCTGACGACTCTCCAGGAGACCTTCGAGCGCAGCGAGTGGGGTGGACGGGCACCGATCGCGGTCGAGATCGAGATCGACTTCGCCCTGGGAGCGGGGCTGCCGTCGCCGGTGGAGGAGCCGCACATCGTCATCTGCAAGCTCGACGCCGTCTATCGCCGCGAGGATCGTGGGGGGCGCATCGAGATCGTCGACTGGAAGACCGGCAAGGCTCCTCGCACCCGCGACGAGAAGGAGGAGCGCATGCTGCAGCTCGCGCTCTACCGTCTGGCATACCATCGGCGCTTCGGAGTGCCGCTCGACGAGATCGACGTGGCCCTGTACTACGTCGCAGACGACCTGGTGATCCGTGGAGATCGGGTCTACTCCGAGTCGGAGCTCCTCCACCGCTGGAGTGCCGCGCGCGCGGCACGCTGAGCTTCGTCCTCCGGAGAGCCCTCCGACGAATCGTGGTCACCGCGTGCGTTCCGGTTCCGCTCGTCGGAGGCGTGGCCGGCATCCGCGGCACGGTCTACCCCGGGTGACGACGAGCCGTGCGGGCTGCCACCGGCGAAGCCGCCGCGAAGGTCCGAGAGGTCCTCGGTCTCCAGTCCGCCGGCCTGCGCGCGGCGTGCCGCCTCGGAGACGTCATCGGCGACGGCGGCGGTGTCCTCACTCGCATCGTCGCGCCACAGCTGATCCGGGCGGTAGGCGTCGGTCTGCATCGAGGTGTCGATGTCGGACGAGGCGCTGGCCGGTACTCGATCGAGCGCATCGAGAGCGGAGTCCACGCCCTCGCTGCGGGCGGAGATCACCGTGAGGTCATCGGACCGGAGTCCCTCGGAGAGAGCCTCGAGAAGAGCCGCCGCATCATCGACGATGTCGGGGCGGTGCAGCGAATCGCCGTGCACGAGCCAGCGGGCGAACTCGAGCTCGGTCAGGAGCCGTGCTCTGACGTCGAGTGCGGGGTCCGGTACGCGGTCAGCCGCGCGAGCGTACGACGACTGCACGTCGGCCGCGGCATCGGGGGCCGTCGAGAGCCAGGACAGATCGACCGCCGGATCGCCGACCGCCAGCGAATGCCAGCCGATCACTCCGGTGACCTCCGGTCCGCGGTCCGAGTCGTCGCGGAAGATGAACGACGACGCCTGCGCGCCTCCGAGCACGACCGTCGATTCGAAACGCCACAGGTCGTCGTCGGCGACGGCCTCACGCCAGCGCACCGTGAGTCGGGCAGGCACGCGTCCGGTGGCGGCGGCGGTGTCGATCAGGCGTGCCAGTTCGTCCCGCGTCTCCTGCGCCGACCGCGCGATGAGCCCGGCGCCTCGGACGACGGAGGTGGGCAGCGAGTGCACGGCCGCGATCGCGGCGCCGATCGAGTGCGCCGCCCCGCGGCCGGATGGGATCATCGCCGCGTCGATCTGGAATCCGGGGAGCAGCTGCGTGACGAGCGCCCTCGCCTCACCGAGTCGTGTCTCGCCGATGTACTCGGGCGCGGCGAACGGCAGCATCGCCCGGGTTCCTGCGGTGAGAGCGCGCAGGGCGAGGGCTTCGGCGGCCAGCTCCCTCGCCGTCTCGTCATCGCCCGCGACCCTGATCGCGAGCTCGCGACCGTCGGACAACGTGGCGACGGCAGAGTCGAAGCGGCCGTCACCGTCGGCGGTCAACGTGCGGGCGCCCGTCACCTCTGCGCCGGGCAGAGCGGCGGTCACCGCCGCGGCTAGAGTGAATGGAGAGCGTCCCATACCCCCAGGGTAGGTGGGCGCGGGGGCAGTCCCGCCCCCGCCACGCCCGTGAGAGAGCGAGTCGATGACCATAGTGCGCACGTCCCTCGACCGCGCTGCCGATCTGCGCACGGAGTCGGGAGTGATCGACCGGTTGCGCGCCGACGAGGCGACCAGGGTGATCGCCGTCCGCGACGGCAGGGTGCGCATCTCGGGCGCGGATCTCGACAGCGCCACCCTTCTGCGCGTCGCACCGTCGGAGATCACCGAGGCGACCTGGGCGCTGCTCGGACGCGGAGCAGACGGCACCCCGATGCTGCTCGCCGTTCTGCCGCCGGAGGACGAGCCGATCGACGCGGCCCCGGAAGAGACCTGGCTCGGACTGCGTGATCTCGGATCCCGCCTCGACGCGGCGGAGACCGAGCTGCTCATCGAAGCCCTGGCGCTCGGCGGCTGGCTGCGCGACGCGCCCTTCTGTCCACGATGCGGCGGAGGCACCGAGCTGCGCCAGGCCGGATGGTCGCGGAGATGCCTCGTGTGCGGGCGCGAGCATTTCCCTCGCACCGATCCCGCGGTGATCGTCGCCGTCGAGAGCGCAGACGGCGAGAGGCTCCTCCTCGGGGCTAACGCCAACTGGGGCGGACGCATGTACTCCTGCTTCGCCGGCTTCACCGAAGCGGGGGAGTCGCTGGAATCCACCGTGCATCGCGAGCTCGAGGAGGAGTCGGGTGTGCGCCTCGCGTCTCTGCGGTACGTCTCGTCGCAGCCGTGGCCGTTCCCGCGTTCGCTCATGCTGGGTTTCCGCGCCGTGGCACTCGATGAAGACGACATCCGACCCGACGGGGAGGAGATCATCGACGTGAGATGGTTCACCCGTGCCGAGATCGGCTCGGCGCTGGCGGGGGAGGGCCCCGTCGGTCTTCCCGGTCCCGCGTCCATCGCCCGTGCCCTCATCCTCTCGTGGTACGAGGAGCCGCGCGCGTGAGCGCGCTCGACGCACTCGACGATCGGCAGCGTGAAGCGGCATCCGTGCTGCGTGGACCGGTGGCGGTGCTCGCCGGAGCCGGCACGGGCAAGACGAGGGTGATCACACACCGCATCGCCCATGGCGTCGACACCGGCGCGTATTCTCCCTCCCGTGTCATGGCGGTCACCTTCACTGCGAAGGCGGCGGGCGAGCTCAGAGGACGGTTGCGGGCGCTGGGCGTCGAAGGAGTCGCCGCGCGCACGTTCCACGCGGCAGCCCTGGCGCAGCTCAACTTCTTCTGGCCGACGCTCGCCGGTGCGCCCGCGCCCTCGATCATCGACAACAAGGTGCGGATGCTGGGTCAGGCCGCTGATGCCATGCGTCTTCGCCCGAGCACGGCGACACTGCGCGACATCGCCTCCGAGATCGAATGGCGCAAGGTCTCGATGCTCTCCGTCGAGCAGCATGCCGCACTCGGCCGCTCGGTGAGCGGTGTCGACGCGCAGCAGCTCGCCGAGTTGCAGCAGCGGTACGAGGCCCTCAAGGACGAGCGTCACCAGCTCGATTTCGAGGACGTGCTGCTCGCCTGCGCGGGGATGCTGGAAGCCGAAGCGCGAGTCGCGGCGTCCGTGCACGAGCAGTACCGGCACTTCACCGTCGACGAGTTCCAAGACGTCTCGCCGCTGCAGAACCGCCTGCTCGAGCTGTGGCTCGGAGACCGCCGCGACATCTGCGTGGTGGGCGACGCCAGCCAGACCATCTACTCCTTCGCCGGCGCCGAGCAGCGGTTCCTGCTGGAGTTCGGGCGCCGCTTCCCGGATGCCACGGTGGTGCGGCTCGAGACGAACTACCGCTCGCAGGCGCCCATCCTCGAGGCCGCGAACGCGCTCATGCACGGACGCCCCGGTGCGCTCGAGCTCATGCCCGCGCGGGAGTCGTTCAACGCAGACGCGCCGACCGTGACCGCCTATGACAGCGAGCGGGAGGAGGCCGAGGGCATCGCGGCCGCGATCTCGTCGCGCATCGAGTCGGGGGCTTCGCCCGCCGACATCGCCGTGCTCTACCGCGCTCATGCGCAGTCCGCCGCGCTGCAGCAGGCGCTCGCCGCCGCGGGCGTCGCGACCTCCGTGCTGGGCGGAACGCGCTTCTTCGCCATGCCGGAGGTGCGTCAGGCGATCCTCGCGCTTCGTGCTGCCGCGGTGTCCCCCACCGAGCAGGGTTTCCTGCCCGGTGTGCAGCGCGTACTGCGTGAGCTGGGACTCACCGAGGAGCCGCCTGCCGCCGGCGGAGCGCAGCGCGACGGCTGGGAGGCCCGCCGCGCCATCCTGCGACTCGCCGAGGAGGCAGGACCCGGTGCGACGCTGCGCAGTTTCAGCGACACCCTGATGGCGCGCGCGAAGGACCAGCACGAGCCGACCATGCGCACGGTGACGCTGTCGACCCTGCACGCCGCGAAGGGTCTCGAGTGGCCCCATGTGCACCTCGCGGGATGGGCGGAGGGGGCGTTGCCGATCTCGTACGCCACCGGGTTCGAGGCGATCGACGAGGAGCGTCGACTCGCCTATGTCGGCGTCACGCGGGCCGCGCGTACTCTCTCCGTGTCGTGGTCACGGTCGGCGGGGCGAGGGGAGAGGGCGCCGTCGAGGTTCCTGGCAGAGATAGGAACGACCGCTCGCGGCACCGGCATTCTTCGTGAAACGTCACCGAACGCCGCTCGCGGCGACCGTCGGCGCTGACCTCGACGAGGGTGCCGTCGGGTTCGGACCCGCGCAGCATCCGGGCGACGAGCGTCGCTGCCTCGGCGATGCGGGCGGCACTCACCGGCCCCGCCGGTCTGCCGATCAACTGAGCATGCAGACGCGGCCATGCGGGGTCACGATCGCGGTCGTGCTCGTCGCGACACGTGAGGCATGGCGTCTCACCCGGAATGACCAGGGGACCCACCGTCGTGCGCCCGCGCTCGATGGCGACGGGCAGGTGCGCGGTGTCCTCCCGCAGATACCGGGCGAACTGCAGGGCGGCCGCGGAGCCCTCGACGATCACCACTCCGACGTCGCCGTGCCGTAGACGCTCCCCGGCGGTGACGCCCTCATCGCTCAGCGCCTCCCTCAGGCGGTATTCGCTCCGACCGTCGAGCACGTCGATGCTCTCCACCCATGCGGCGCGAGCATGGGCCGAGTCGTCGACGAGGAGCGGCTCGAGGCGCGCCAGCAGCATCCGGGCCTCCGCGCGAGGGGCGCCCACGGAGTGCGCGACCACGTCGAAGGACGCGCGCCGGAAGCCGACCGCCATACGGCCGATGAGCAGCTCGACCCAGGGTTCCGACGCGGGAATGCGCAGGGTTCCCTCGATGCCGATCTGCAGCGTCTCTCCGTCACGCCAGAGAAGCGGAACGGAGGGGTCCAGGCGGGTGGTCGTGGTCGGCGAGAGCGGGGGCATTCCTCGATTGTGCGGAATGCTCGATGCCTGTGGAGCGCGAGCGCGGCATCCGTGGAGAAGTCCACGGAGCCGCGCAGGCTGTGCAGGGGGAGTTCCGAATCAGACCGGGCGCTCGCCGGCAGGATCGTCGTCGTCCTCGTCGCGGGCCTCGGAGGAGTCGTCGGACGGCTCCCCGTCTGCGGTCTCGGCATTCGTCTCCTCGGCCGGCTTCTCTGCGAAGTCATCGCCGTCGAGAAGACGTGCGAGCGCCTCATCGAACTCGTCGGCCGCGGGCTGCTCGCCGCGGGCGGTCGCCTGAAGTCGTGCGACCAGCGCGGACGGGTCGTCGATGTCCTCCGCCGTGGGCATGAGATCGGGGTAGTCCCAGAGCGCGTCGCGCCCGGCCGTGCCCACGGCATCCGTCACCGCCTGCCACATCGCCGAGGCCTCACGCAGGCGGCGCGGCCGCAGCTTGAGTCCGACGAGTGCGCCGAGCGCATCCTCTGCGGGGCCTCCCACGGCGCGGCGGCGGCGTGCGGCCTCGGCGATCCTCGCGCCGTCGGGCAGTCGTGACGTCGCCTGCGCCGTGACCACGTCGACCCAGCCGTCGATCGTGGCGACCAGGCTCTCGAGTCGTGCCAGCGCCTCGCGCTGCGCCTCGCTCTGGGTCGGCAGCAGTGCGCCGCCCTCGATCGCGGCCCTGAGCTCCTCAGGGTTCGACGGGTCGAGCCGACTGGCGACGTCTTCCAACGCGTCGACATCGACCGTGACCCCGCGCGCGAAGTCGGTGATCTGCGCCATCACGTGCAGATGCAGCCACTTGGCATGCCGGTAGAGCCGTGCGTACGCGAGCTCGCGCGTGGCGACGTACAGCGTGATCTGGTCTTCCGGGATCTCGAGGCCGTCGCCGAACGCGGTGAGGTTCTGCGGGATCACCGCGGCCGTTCCGGCGGGCAGCACCGGGATTCCGACGTCTCCGCCCGAGACCACCTCGAGGGACAGGTTTCCGAGCACCTGTCCGAACTGGGCGGCGAAGACCGATCCGCCGAGGCCGCGCATGAGTCGGCCGGCGCCCTGCACGACGCCGCGCATGTCTTCGGGGACCTGCGTGTCGAGGGCGCTCGTCAGTGCGTCCGCGATGCTCGTCGACACGGGGTCGGCGATCTCCTTCCACACCGGCAGCGTCGCCTCGACCCACTCGCCCCGCGTCATCGCCCTGGGGGACTCGGCGAGCTCCGAGATCGTCGTCGCCTCGCCCAGCCAGAGGTTGGCGAGGGCGAACGAGTCGGCGAGGGACGTGCGCGATCCGTCGGCGATCCCGAGCCCGTCGCGGTTCGCGATGTGCAGGGCCTGGCGCAGAGCGCCCTCCCAGGGGTCGCCGCCGAGCGCGCCCTGCAGCTGCGCCATGATCGTCTGCATCATCGCCGGATCCAGCTGCATGCCCTCCATGCCGGAGAGCGCATCCTGCAGCGCCTCGGGGTCGATGTCACCGCCCTGGCCTGCCATCATTCGTCGGAGGAACTCCTGGAAGTCCTCGGGGGTGGGATCGTTGTCTGCCATGTCGCTCGCCTCTCAGCACGCCTAAAGCCGTGGCATCTACGCTAGTCACAGGAACAGCGACGCGACCCCGACGCGAGCAGATCGCTGTACGCCGCTCGCGAACGACGGAGGAACGCTGTGGATCGAACCCGGTCTGTGAAGCTCGGACTGGGAGTCTGGGCGCTGATCGTCGCGCTGATCGCGCTCGTCATCCTGACCTTCCTCCCCACGCCCTACGTCATCCAGCGACCCGGCCCCGTCTACGACACCCTGGGCACGGCCGCGAACGCCGACAGTGAGCAGATTCCGCTCATCAAGGTCGAGGGCGCCGAGACCTACGAGACCGGCGGGACGCTCGACCTCACCACGGTGCAGGTCGTGGGAAACCGCGAGCGCACGCCCAGCTGGTTCGAACTCGCTCTGGCGTGGACCGACTCGTCGCGCGCTGTCGTCCCCATCGAGGCGGTCTTCCCCGAGGGCGTGACGACGGAGCAGCGCGACGAGCAGAACGCCACCCTCATGGTCGATTCGCAGCACGAGGCCACCGCCGCGGCTCTCGGCGAACTCGGGATCGACACCGGCGCGAAGGTCGCCGTGGTCGGCCTGGTCGACGACTCCCCGGCGGAGGGGGAGCTGCAGGCGGAAGACGTGATCACGGCGATCGACGGCACGCCCGTCACCTCGGCCAAGCAGCTGCGCCAGACGATCCAGGATGCGGAGGGCGATCCGGTCGCCCTCACTGTGCAGCGCGGGGGAGCGGAGGAGACGGTCGAGGTCACTCCCCGCGCCCAGACGGAAGGCGATGCGACCACCTGGCTCATCGGCATCACGTTGCGCACCGACTACGACTTCGCCGTCGACGTCGCGCTCCAGCTCGACAACGTCGGCGGACCGAGCGCGGGCATGATGTTCGCGCTCGGCATCATCGACACCCTCACACCCGGCGAGCTCAACGGCGGCAAGGACGTGGCCGGCACCGGAACGATCGAGGCCGACGGCACGGTGGGACCGATCGGCGGCATCCGTCAGAAGCTCTACGGGGCCAGAGGCGCGGGTGCCGAGTACTTCCTCGCCCCGTCGACGAACTGCGATGAGGTCGTGGGGCACGTCCCCGACGGGCTCATCGTGATCAGCACCTCGACGCTCGAGGAATCGCTCGCGGCCCTCGACGTCATCGCCGACGACGGCGACATCGACGCTCTCGCCAGCTGCGGTAGCTGATCGCGTGATGACCGGCGGTGAGGCTGCTCCGCGCATCCTGACCGCACGCTCGTGGACGCGCGCTGCGGCCGTGCTCCCTGTCTCCGCCGTCGCGACGATCGTGGCCTGCAGCGTCGCCGCCGGCCTCACCACGGGCGCCGCGCGGTTCGTGCTCGTGCCTGTCGTCCTGCTCCTCGGCGCCGCCGCCGGCCTGCTGTGGAGCCGGGCACGCGGCGCGGAGGCCGTGCACCGCGCCGTGGCGACAGCCCGCCGGAGCGCCGCGGACTCCCATCCCGGCGATGCCCTGGATGCGGACGGCGATGCCGACCCTCGCGCCAGCGCTCTCGCGACACCGCGCGGGTGGCGGGTCGGATCAGCGCGGGGACGGCTGCGGTTCGCCCTGCCGGGGCTGTCGGTGCACGCCGAGACCTGGGTGCTCCGTGCCGTCGTGGGTTCCCGTCGGGCACCGCGCCGCCGCGAGGTGGTGATCGTGGATCTCCCCACGGGTGCCGTCCGCGCCCACTTCGCCCTGGGCGTCGTCGTGGATTCGATGCTCGTGGCCCCGGCCTGGGCCGGGAGCCGCGACGGGCGGCCGGATCCGGTGTGGGCCTCCGCCGTCCGCGAACGACTCGCGATGCACGACGACCTTCCCGGGGCACTGACCGTCGGCGACGACAGGATCGTCCTGCTCGCCCTCGACGACCCACGCCCGGCGACTACGCGGCGCCGGGCTGCTCTCGTCCGAGACATCGCGGCGATCATCGACGGATCGGCACGGCCCTCGTCGTGACCTCCCCGTGACAGGTATGACAGCCGCAGCACAGTGAGGCGTGCCTAGGATGGGAGGGTGACCTCGACTTCAGCCCCGAACCCGGCCACTCCTCGAACATCGCGAAGAATCTTCGGAATCTCGTTGGCGATCATCGCCGCTTTGATCGCGGTGTTCTTCGTCTTCGCTTCGCTCTACACGGAATTCCTCTGGTTCGACCAGCTGGGCTTCACGGGCGTGCTCACGACCCAATGGATCGCGACGGCGGTGATGTTCGTCGTCGGATTCCTCGGCATGGCAGTGCCGCTGTTCGTCGCGATCCAGCTCGCCTACCGTCTGCGTCCTGTCTACGTGCGCCTGAGCTCGCAGCTCGACCGCTATCAGGAGGTCATCGAGCCCCTGCGTCGTCTGGCGATGTGGGGCATGCCGATCTTCTTCGGCCTCTTCGCCGGTTTCTCGGCCGCGAGCCAGTGGAAGACCGTGTGGCTCTGGGCCAACGGTGTGGCGACCGCCACCACCGACCCGCAGTTCGGCGTCGACACAGGCTTCTACATGTTCGCGATGCCGTTCTACTCGATCGCTCTCGCGTTCGTCTCCGCGGTGCTGCTGCTGACGCTCATCGTCACGGCGCTGGTGTCCTACCTCTACGGATCCGTGCGGGTCGGGCAGGGCGAGCTGCGCATCTCGAAGCCTGCCCGCATCCAGCTCGCGGTGCTCGCCGGGCTCTACCTCGCCGTACAGGCCGTGAGCCTGTGGCTGGATCGGTTCAAGACGCTGGTGGCTCCGGATGACCGCATCGTCGGCGCGGCGTACACCGGAGTCAACGCCACGATCCCCGGTCTCGCGATCCTCGCGATCATCGCGGGCATCGTCGCCATCCTCTTCTTCGTCACGGCCGTCATCGGCCGCTGGCGCTTCCCGCTCGCCGCGACCGGTCTGCTGCTCGTCGCCTCGCTCGTGGTCGGAGTCGGCTTCCCGTGGGCGGTCACGACCTTCCAGGTGCGGCCGAACCAGAACGCGTACCAGGCGGAGTTCTACCAGCGGAACATCGACGGCACCAAGGAGGCGTACGGCGTCTCAGCGCTCGAGACGACACCCTTCGAGGCAGAGACCGACGCCGCGGCCGGCCAGCTGCGCGAGGACGCCGAGACCACGGCATCCATCCGCATCGTCGACCCGAACGTCATCAGCCCCGCCGTGCGCCAGCTCGAGCAGTACCGCGGCTACTACCAGTTCCAGGAGAAGCTCGACGTCGACCGCTACGAGATCGACGGCGAGATGCAGGACACCGTGGTGTCGGTGCGCGACCTCGACATGAACGGCGTCGACGTCACCAACTGGAACAACCGCGCCGCGGTCTACACCCACGGCTACGGCCTTGTCGCCGCCGCCGGCAACCAGCGCACGAGCGATGGCGAGCCGGTGTTCCTCGAGCGTGGAATCCCCTCCGCGGGATTCCTGACCGAGCAGGAGGACTTCGAGCCGCGCGTGTACTTCGGTGAGAACTCTCCGGAGTACTCGATCGTCGGCGCCCCGGACGGGTCCGACCCCGTCGAGATCGACTACCCGCGCGGCAAGGACGGCGCGAGCGAGACCAAGACGACGTTCGAGGGCGACGGCGGGCCGAAGATCGGCAGCACCTTCAACAAGCTGCTCTACGCGCTGAAGTTCCAGTCGGAGCAGATCCTGTTCTCGAATCTCGTCAACGACGATTCGCAGATCCTCTACGACCGCGACCCGAAGACCCGTGTGCAGAAGGTGGCTCCCTACCTCGAGCTCGACAGCGACCCGTACCCGAGCGTCGTCGACGGCCAGATCGTCTGGATCGTCGACGGATACACGACGAGTGCGACGTACCCGTACTCGACGAACGTGAGCCTCTCCGACGCGATCGCGGACTCGAACCTGCCGTCGCCGACGCTCGCGATCGACGAGATCAACTACATCCGCAACTCGGTCAAGGCCACCGTCAACGCCTACGACGGCACCGTCACGCTCTACGCGTGGGACGACGAGGACCCGGTGCTGAAGACGTGGCAGAAGATCTACCCGTCGACGCTCAAGCCGATCAGCGACATGTCCGCCGATCTCATGAGCCACGTGCGCTACCCGACCGACCTGTTCAAGGTGCAGCGCGACATCCTCGGGATCTATCACATCGACACCGCAGGCTCCTTCGCTCAGCAGGACAACCGCTGGCAGACGCCGAACGACCCGCGCAGCGAGTCGGTCCTGCAGCCGCCGTACTACCTGACGATGCAGATGCCCGGTCAGGATTCGCCGCGCTTCTCGATGTTCTCGACGTTCATCCCGTCGGCGCAGGGCGGCAGCAACCGTGACGTGCTCATGGGCTATCTCGCCGTCGACTCCGATGCGGGCTCCGAGGCCGGAGTGAAGGCCGAGGGATACGGGCAGTTGAGGATGCTCGAGATCGACACCGACACCACAGTGCCCGGTCCCGGCCAGGTGCAGAACACCTACAACTCCGACACGTCGGTGGTGCCGCAGCTCAACCTGCTGCAGCAGGGTGAGTCTGAGGTGCTCTACGGAAACCTGCTGACGCTGCCGGTCGGTGGCGGTCTGCTCTATGTGCAGCCGGTCTACGTGCAGTCGTCCGAGGGCACGAAGCTGCCGCGTCTGCAGAAGGTGCTCGTCGCCTTCGGTGACAAGGTGGCCTTCGAAGACACGCTGACGGCGGCACTCGACACGCTGTTCGGTGGTGATGCCGGCGCCGCGGGTGGTGACGACGAGGTGGAGCCCACGGAACCCGATCCCGACACCGGTGAGGTGCCGTCGACGGATCCGGCGACTCCGACGGATGCTCAGGCCGATGCCCTCGCTGACGCGCAGCAGGCGCTGCTCGATCGTGACGCCGCCCTCAAGTCGGGAGACCTCACGGCGTTCGCCGAGGCCGACAAGCGACTCACCGACGCGGTGAACACGCTGCTCGAGCTCGACGGCGGCACGGAGTAGTCCTCCACGCGGCCTGACGGCACAGAAGAATGGGCGCTCCTTCGGGGGCGCCCATTCTCGTGTCGGGGCTGCCGTTTCGCGCGCGCCACTTTTCGGCATCCGCTACATCGATCGGTGGCGCGGATGCCGAGAAGTGCAGCGTGACTCGTGGGAGGAAGGCTGTCTCGTGAGAGTGACCGCGGTACGAGTGCCACTGTGGCCGTGGGTGCGACTGGGCCGCGGGTGCCGCTGAGCCGTGGAGCAAACGCGGCTTTGTCTCTTGCGCCATTTTTCAGCATCCGCTACATCGATCGGTGGCGCGGATGCCGAGAAGTGCAGCGTGACTCGTGGGAGGAAGGCTGTCTCGTGAGAGTGACCGCGGTACGAGTGCCACTGTGGCCGTGGGTGCGACTGGGCCGCGGGTGCCGCTGAGCCGTGGAGCAAACGCGGCTTTGTCTCTTGCGCCACTTTTCGGCGTTCGCTACATCGCTCCGTCCGGCCGCGCCACTTTTCGGCATCCGCGCCATCGATCGGTGACGCGGATGCCGATAAGTGCAGCGTGACCCGTGGGAGGAAGGCTGTCTCGTGAGACTGACCGCGGTACGAGTGCCACTGTGGCC
>CAUQIW010000015.1:0-66757 GCA_963518515.1 uncultured Microbacterium sp. | reverse complement strand
CGGAGGGCGGATCACGGCCATCCGCCCTCCGTTCCGCGAATCTCCTCCGTTGCGCGGGTGGATGCCGGTAGAGGCGTCGGGGGATCTCCGTGGGCAAATGCCGGCGCGGACTCGCCAGTGCGGCGTCTGCATCCAGCGCGGGTCTCAGAGCGGAGGAGATCTGCACAACGGAGGGCGGATCACGGCCATCCGCCCTCCGTTCCGCGAATCTCCTCCGTTGCGCTGAGCCCGCCGCGGCGCGGGCGAATCCCGGCGAGCGCAAATGTCTACCGCGGCGCCGGGCGTATCCCCGCGGATGCCGGCACGAACTCGCCACGGGCGCCACCCGCCTGCTTCAGCGCGGATTCAGCGTGAGCGCACCACACTGGAGACATGCGGATCCTGGTGGTTGACGACGAGGTGCGCTTGGCCGACGCCGTGCGCCGCGGCCTCGAGGCCGAGGGCTTCGCGGTCGACGTCGCGAACAACGGCGTCGACGGGCTCTGGCGTGCCCGCGAGACGAGGTACGACGCGATCGTGCTCGACCTCATGATGCCCGGGATGAGCGGCTGGAAGGTGTGCGAAGCACTGCGGGCCGAGGAGAATTGGACCCCCGTGCTCATGCTCACCGCCAAGGATGGTGAGTGGGACCAGGTCGAGGCTCTCGAGACGGGTGCAGACGACTATGTCACCAAGCCCTTCTCCTTCGCGATCCTGGTCGCGCGGATCCGGGCCCTGGTACGGCGCGGTGCGGTCGCTCGTCCGGCGGTGCTCGAAGCCGGCGACCTGAAACTCGACCCCTCGTCGCATCATGTCTGGCGCGGTGACACCCCGGTGACGCTGACCGCCCGCGAATTCGCGGTGCTCGAGCACCTCATGCGCCACCGTGGAGAGGTGCTGTCCAAGCGCTCGCTGATCGAGGGCGTGTGGGACGACGACTTCGACGGCGACCCGAACATCGTCGAGGTGTACGTCGGGCACCTGCGCCGCAAGCTCGACAAGCCCTTCGGACGCGAGGCGATCGAGACGATCCGCGGCGCCGGATATCGTCTGGCTGCCGACGGTGGCTGAGCGCAGCTGGCGCTCGGTGCGCAGCAGAACGACCCTCGGCGCCACCGCGGTCGTCGCGCTGGCTCTTCTGATCGGCGCGTTCTCGTTCTTCGGCATCCTCAGCGCCAGCATCCACGGAAGTACGGAGCGCGCCGCCGAGCAGCGCCTCGAAGAGCTCGCCGATCGCTTCGAAGGCCCCGGCGGCCGCGGCATCGAATCGCTCGAGGACGAGATCGTGCAGGTGGTCGGTCCCGATGGGGCGGTGCGCGAGGCGAGCGAAGATGCGCGGGACGAACTCGGATCGACCCCACTGCCCATCGCCGACGAGCCGCAGACCACGACGATCGACCGCGAGAGCATGCTCGTCGTGTCGGATGACATCGACGGCGATCGCACCCTCGTGCTCGCTGTGCCGATCGGCGACGATGCCGAGACGCTCTCGACCGTCGGCATCCTGCTCGCCGTCGCCGTGCCGCTGCTGCTGCTGCTCGTCGGCGTCACGACCTGGCTGGTCGTCGGTCGCGCCCTCCGGCCGGTCACCCGCATCCGCGAGGAGGTCGATGGCATCACCGCCGAGCGGCTGCATCAGCGCCTCGAGGTGCCGCCCTCGGCCGATGAGATCGCGGCGCTCGCCAAGACCATGAACAGAATGCTCGATCGGCTCGACGCGTCGGCGGCCGCTCAGCGTCGGTTCGTGTCTGATGCGTCGCATGAGCTGCGGTCTCCGCTCGCGACGATCCGACAGCACGCCGAGCTCGCACACGCCCATCCGGCCACGACCAGCATCGAGGAGCTCTCGGAGGTCGTGTCGGAAGAGGGTCTGCGCCTGCAGGGCATCGTCGAGTCGCTGCTGCTGCTCGCCCGTCTCGATGAGGGTGCCGGCACGCTGGTCGAGCAGCTCGACCTCGATGACATCACCCTCGGCGAGGTGCGCCGCCTGCGCGCGTCGGGGGTCGACGTCGACGGATCGGGCATCAGGGCGGCCCGTGTCGCCGCCGATCCTCGCTTGCTGGGGCAGTTGGTGCGCAACCTCGCCGACAACGCCGCCCGCCACAGCGCCGGTCGCGTCGCGATCAGCGTGATCCCCGCCGAGACGCATGTGTTCGTGACCGTCGAGGACGATGGCGCCGGAGTGCCGCTCGACGAGCGCGAGCGCATCTTCGAACGCTTCGTGCGTCTCGATGAGGCGCGCAGCAGGGATGCCGGCGGCAGCGGGCTCGGCCTCGCGATCGTGCGGGGCATCGCCGCCGCGAGCGGAGGAACCGTCGCGGTCGACGAATCGCGATGGGGAGGGGCCCGCTTCGTGGTGACGCTTCCGGTGTCCGGCTGAGTCGTTGCGTCCCCGCGCTCGGCCCTCGCCGACCCGGTACGTTCCCGTCGACCCGGTACGAAAGCTGCGTCGATAACGGGCCGTCTCGGCGCGAACGTACAGGGTCGCCGGGCACCGATGGTCGGGGACGGCGGGCCCGGGCTCGACGCGGCGACGGGTCGGGTTCGTGCAGTCGGCGGCCGCACCGCCCCGTGGGAGCATGGGGAGCATGCAGACCCCGATGATCGACTACCTCCACCTGCTGCTCGAGTCGGTCGGGGAGGATGCCGGCGAGGTCGCGTCGTACATCCCGGAGCTCGCGAACGCCGACCCCGATCGGCTCGCCGTCGCGGTCGCCACCCTCGACGGTGAGGTGTACGTCGCGGGCGACGCCGACGTCGAGTTCACCATCCAGTCGATCTCGAAGCCCTTCACCTATGCGCTCGCGATCGCGGATCAGGGTCTCGACAGGGTGCTCGAGCGGATCGACGTCGAGCCGTCGGGAGACGCGTTCAACGAGATCTCGCTCGAGCCCGAGACCGGGCGCCCGCGCAATCCGATGATCAACGCCGGCGCCATCGCCGCGCACGCGCTGGTGCAGGGCGAGCACGCCGAGGAGCGGGTGGAGCGCATCGTCGAGCTGTACAGCCGCCTCGCAGGGCGACAGCTCTCGATCGACGAGAGCGTGTTCGACTCGGAATTCGCGGCGGCCGACCGCAACATGGCCCTCGCCTACATGCTGCGCACGGTCGACAGACTCGACGCCGATGCGGCCGACATCGTTCGCGGCTATACGCGGCAATGCTCGGTCTCGGTGACGGTGCGCGACCTCGCGCGCATGGGCTCGGTGCTCGCGGCCGGTGGTCGCACGCCCGACGGCGACCAGGTCATCGATCCCCTCGTCAACCGGCAGGTGCTGAGCGTCATGACGACGTGCGGCATGTACAACTCGGCGGGCGATTGGCTGACCTCGGTCGGCATCCCTGCGAAGAGCGGCGTCGCCGGCGGGCTCATGGGAGTGCTGCCGGGCCAGGTCGGGATCGCCGTGTTCTCGCCCCGGCTCGACGAGCACGGCAACAGCACGCGCGGGGTGCGCATGTTCGAGCGAATGAACCACGACCTCGGGCTGCATCTGATGACATCGACGGAGTCGGCGCGTTCGGTGTCGCGTCGCCTCGAGGTCGATGGCGCCTCGGTCCACGAGATCGCGGGAGACCTGCACTTCATGGAGGCCGAGCGCGTGCTGCGCGGCTTCGCAGAGGAGCCCGCCGGCGCATCACGTGTGATCGTGGATCTCGATCGCGTGCAACGTGCGAACAGCATCGCCAAGCGGATGCTGCTCGAAGCCATCCGCCGCCTGCACCTCGACGGGCACGATGTGCGCATCGTCGACCCGTGGGAAGTGCTCGGCAGCGCCGAGACCGGCTCAGGCGAACTCGTGCGAGGCGAAGAAGCGCACGGCGGCTATGTGCCGGCATCCTTCTCCGACGTCGAGAGCGCGATCCGCGGCTAGGGTTCCGGATTCCGGTCCATCCCGTTCCCGGGCCACCGGTTCGGGTCGTATGAGCCCTCCGGGGCACTCCGCTCCTCCTGTCCCGGAGCCTCCTGTTCCCCGTCCTGTTGTCCCGGATCCTCCGATTCCGGCCCTGGCACCTGGTCCACTTGCAGGACCGATGCACGGATGCCGGGTCAGGAAACGAGTTCTCGTCCTGCATCCGTGCGTCGATCCTGCAAACGGCACGTGCGGGTGCCGGGTCGGATGTCGGGCGGACGTGGGGACGCGATCCTGAAGAGGTCTTCAGGACGCTTCAGGATGGCTTCAGCACCGCCGCGACACGATGTAGGCATGAACGACAAGAACCCGACTCCTGACCAGACGCCCGAGCACCTGCCCGAGAACGCCACGCAGCCGACCCAGCCGATGCCGCCGGCACCGCCCGCGGCCGACGCGCACACGGTTCCGGTGACCCCGTCTCCTGAGGCCGCCCCCGCAGCTACCGCGACGACCCCGGCCAAGCCCGGTCGCAAGCGTGCACTGCTGATCGGTGGAGGAATCGCGGCAGCCGTGGTGCTCGTGGGTGGAGGCGTCGCCGTCGGTGCGGCCGTCAGCGACGAGTTCGGCGACGACGACGACCGCCCGTCGATCTCCGACGGCCAGCGTCCCGATGCAGACGACCGCGGCGAGCAGGGCGGACAGCCCGGTCAGAACCGCGGTGACGACGACCGCGACGACCAGCCGGGCGCGCCGCAGGGTGGAGGCCCGGTCACGGGGCTCGGCTCCGACTCGGCCGACGACATCATCGCGATCGCCGACGCGGCTCGCGGCGCAGCCGAGGGCGAGGTCACCTCGATCGACGCGAAGCGCGACGGCACGTGGGAGGTGCAGCTGACCACCGCGGCCGGTGATGAGACCGACGTGCGTGTGGACGCAGACCTCGCGGCATCCGTCGTCTCGAACGACCCGGCTGACGGTGATGACGATGCGCCCGCACTCACCCTCACCGACGACGCGATCCGCTCGCTCGTGGCGGCAGCGCTCGACGAGGCCGACGGCATGATCACCGACCTCGACGTGGATGACGACGGAGCCAGCCCGTACGACGCCTCGGTGCTCACGAGCGACAACCGGTCGATCGACATCGACTTCAGCGCCGACTTCGCAGTCGTCGGCACCGACATCGACGACTGAGCTCCGGGCGCCCCGCAGACGGCGGACGTTAGCATTCAGGGATGACGACAAGCGATCCGACCGACGTCTCCATCGGCGGCGACATGATCCGCCTCGGGCAGTTCCTGAAGTTCTCGGGATTGCTCGACTCGGGCGGCAACGCCAAGGAAGTGATCATCGACGGGTTCGTGAAGGTCAACGGCGAGGTGGATCGCCGTCGTGGGCGACAGCTGCACGACGGCGACCTCGTCACCTTCGAGGGACGCACGGTTCGCATCCGTCCGTGAACCCGGTCGCCCCTTCGACAGGCTCAGGGGCCCAGGGGGAGTCAGGGACCCAGGGGTCAGGGACCCAGGGGTCAGGGCCCTTCGACAGGCTCAGGGACCCAAGGCGGGTCAGGACCCTTCGACAGGCTCAGGGACCCAAGAGGAGTCAGGGACCCAGGGATCAGCGACGCACCGTCGCGTAGCGGAGGTACATCACTCCGCTCGCGAAGCGCCGATCGCTGACCAGCTCGAGCTCGATCGGAACCTCCTTCGGGAAGAACGGCTTGCCGCCTCCGACGATCCCCGGGCCGATGAACAGCCCGAACTCGTCGACGAGCCCCGCCCTGATCGCCTCGGCCGCGAGCGTGGGACCGTCGACCGTGAAGTCGCTGTCGGACTCGGCCTTCCACCGCTCGACGACCGGCGGGTCGAAGTTGCGCTCGAGTCGGGTGCGCTCACTCGAGACCTCCTCGAGAGTGGTCGAGAAGACCACCTTCTGCGCGGCCTGCCAGACTCGGGCGTAGTCGATCCCCGCCTGCGGCTGATCGGGTTCGAGGTGCGCGGTCTCCCAGTAGACCATCGTCTCGTACATGCGACGGCCGTACAGATAGGTGCCGACGTCGGCGAACTCCTTCGTGATGAAGTCGTGCAGCTCGTCGTCGAGCGCCCAGTCGAATCCCCCGTTCGGACCGCTGACGTAGCCGTCGAGTGAGGTGATCATGGAGTAGATGAGTCGGCCCATGCGGGTGACGCTACTCCGGCATCCGTCCGCGGTCGAGGGGCGATCGCATAACGCCCGAAGCACCCCGACGCAAGGGTTTTGCCGAGGTCGTTCCCGGCGCACACGATGGAGACATGCCCATCCGTGCCGAACGCCCGATCGAGTCGTACGCGCCGATCGGCGACGGGCGCACGGTCGCACTGATCGGCAGCGACGGATGCGTCGACTGGCTGCCTCTGCCCGACCTCACCGACCTGCCCGTGTTCGCGCGCCTGCTCGATGAGGAGACCGGCGGCTTCATGGAGATGCAGCCCACCGAGGATTTCCGTTCCGAGCGCCGGTACCTGCCCGACACGAATGTCCTCGAGACGACCTTCGTCACGGATTCCGGCCGAGTGCGCGTGACCGATGCGCTCGTGTCGGGAGTCGCCGGGCGGATGCCGTGGGCAGAGCTCGCACGCCGCATCGACGGACTCGAGGGCACGGTGCCGATGCGCTGGCGCGTGCGCCCTGGATCGTCGCTGCAGACGGCGGCGCCGTGGCTCGACGACACGCAGCACGGAGACGTCATCCGCAGTGGTGAGACCGCGTTCGTGGTGGTGGGATTCGACCACGGACCCCAGCCCGCCGACCGCGACTCGGTGCACGGCCCCGAACTCGAGGGAGGCTTCACGACGTCGGCGGGATCCCGCCACCTCGTGGCGCTGGCGGCCGTGCACGACGAGCCGCTGCACCTGCCCGATCCGTACAACGTCGACGACGGCATCGACCGCACCATCGCGAACTGGGAGCACTGGTCGGCCGTTTTCTCGTACGACGGCCCGTGGAGTTCGCACGTGCAGCGCAACGCGCTGGCTCTCAAGCTGCTCATCTTCAGTCCGTCGGGAGCGATCGCCGCCGCCGCCACGACCTCGCTGCCCGAGAGCCCGGGCGGAGGGAAGAACTGGGACTACCGCCACGCCTGGGTGCGCGACCTCGCGTACACGACGCACGCCCTCGTGCGCTTCGGCCTGCGCGAGGAGACCCACGCCGCGCTCTCGTGGCTGCTGCGCACGATCCGCGCGAACGGGTCTGACCTGCACGTCATGTACACGCTCGACGGCGGGCTCGTACCTGAGCCTCGCGAGTACGACGTCGCGGGGTGGAACGGCATCGGCCCCGTCGTCACCGGCAATCCCGCCGGTGAGCAGTTGCAGCTCGGCGTCTACGGCGACCTCATCGCCGTCTGCCGCACCTATGTCGACGCCGGTAACGTTCTCGACACCGGCACCGCCCGCATGCTCGCCGAGATCGCCGACCGCACCTGCGACCTCTGGCGCAACCCCGATTCCGGAATGTGGGAGCTGCCCACCGAGCGGCATTACACCTCGTCGAAGATGGGGTGCTGGAAGGCTCTCGAAGACGCGGTCGCCCTCGCCGAGTGCGGCGCGATTCCGGGCAGCGCCGAGCGGTGGAAGGCTGAGCGCGACCGCATCCGCCTGTGGATCGACGAGCACTGCTGGTCGGAGGAGCGCGGCGCCTACGTGTTCCATGCCGGCGCAGACGACCTCGACGCCTCGGTGCTGCTGCATGCGCCGACCGGGTTCGACCGCGGCGAGCGCATGTCGTCGACCATCGACGCCCTCACGGAGGAGCTCGGCGCCGGGCCGTTGATGTATCGCTACAGCGGCGTCGACACCGAGGAGAAGACGTTCGTCGCCTGCGCTTTCTGGCGTGTGGAGGCGCTCGCGTGCGTCGGCCGCCACGATGAGGCGCTCGAGGCGATGGAAGACCTCATCACCCGAGCGAACGACGTGGGCATCTACGCCGAGATGATCGACGCCGACGACGGCTCTGCCTGGGGCAACACCCCTCAGGCGCTGAGTCACCTCGGCTTCCTCTCGGCGGCGATGACCATCCGTGACGTCGTGCCCGCCGAGCTGCTGGCCGACCGCTGACGCGGCGCGGCGCCGACGCTCGCGAAGACCCGAAACCCCAAGACCTGCAGAACCGAAGACCGACCAGGAAGAAGAGGAAAGGACGAATCATGTCTCGTGATCAGTACACCTTCACCAACCCCGCGGAGCTCTACTCGGACATCGAGCCCGAGAAGCAGCACATGCCGGAGCCCGGTCTCGACGCCGACCTGAGGCCGTCGGCCGATCTCGGCGAGGAATCCTACCGAGGAACCGGCCGCCTGAAGGGCCGCAAGGCCCTCATCACGGGCGGAGACTCCGGCATCGGTGCGGCCACGGCGATCGCCTTCGCGCGCGAAGGCGCGGACGTCGCGATCTCCTACCTTCCGGAGGAGGAAGAGGATGCGTCGCGGATCGCCGGCATCCTCCGCGACGCCGGCGCCACCGTCGCCACGCTGCCCGGTGATCTGCGTGACCCCGACTACTGCCGCTCGCTCGTCGCCGATGCCGTCTCCGCCCTGGGCGGACTCGACATCCTGGTGAACAACGGCGGCAAGCAGATCTTCCAGGAGTCGCTCGGCGATATCACCGATGAGCAGTTCGACGACACGTTCAAGACGAACGTGTACGCGATGTTCTGGATCACGAAGGCGGCGCTCCCGCACCTGCCTGCGGGATCCGCGATCATCAACACGACGTCGATCCAGGCGTACTCTCCGTCGGAGACGCTCGTCGACTACGCGTCGACCAAGGCGACGATCAACGCCTTCACCAAGGGGCTCTCGCAGCAGCTCGCGCCCAAGGGCATCCGGGTGAACGCGGTCGCCCCCGGTCCGATCTGGACCCCGCTGCAGCCGAGCGACGGCCAGCCGCAGGAGAAGATCGACAGCTTCGGCGAAGAGACCCCGCTCGGCCGCATGGGCCAGCCGGCCGAGCTGGCACCGGCGTATGTGTTCCTCGCCTCCGCCGAGTCGAGCTACGTGATCGGCGAGACGCTCAACGTCAACGGCGGCATGCCGACTCCCTGATCCGACAGCGGATCGAGGCGCTACGCGCAGACGCGCACGTTGAGGCACTGGAGGCGATGGATCACCGTCGGTTCCAGTGCCTCAGCTTGTCGGGATTGCAGACCACCCAGACGTGCGACAACATTGCGGCGCTCGATTCAGCGGTCACCGCGGCGATCACCAGGCCTTCTCGCTCGAGAACGAGTCCCGGGATGCCGTTGATCGACGTCATCCGTACCGACGTGGCGGGGGTCATCAACGATCTCAAGCCCGCGATGACGCGATCGCGTCCCTCGACGGGCGTCTGCACAGCCGGCACCACTCCCCCGCTGTCGATGGTCAGCACCGCCGAGGGCAGCAGACACGAGCGGATGCCGTCGTCATCGCCGTTGGCGAGTGCCATCGCGAGGTCCTTGACGCTGCGAGGTGTCGCGGCGCTCTGACGTCTCCGGCGCGTCCACGCCGGGTACCGCCTCGACGTCATGCGCCGACCGCGGTCACATGCCCGAGCTTCTGCGGGCTCATGACCCAGAGCAGCTGAGCGATGCCGTCCGCCGACGCCGTGAGGGTCACGAGCGTCGTGATCTCGCCGTCTTCGGTGAGAGTCGCCGCCGGCTGGCCGTTGACCTGAACCCAGCCGATGGCCTTGTCCGTCCAGAAGTGACTCGAGAAGGCATCTCTCAGATGACAGCGTTCCCACGAGGGGATGCGGCGGCGCTGTCGAGACGCACCGCGGTCGGATGGGTCGAGGTCGCCCTCCTCCGCTGAGCACTGCCGAGCGTGCGAACCCCTGGGGCTTTCGCACATCGACCGATATGTAGCGCGTCAATACGGTCTCGGTTCCTTGACCGAGAAGCTGAGAGAAACCTAAGTTCAAGCTGAGAGTGCGGTGAATGCGCCGCCTCCGAAAGGTCGGGGAGGACCCATTGTCGAATCTATTCACGCGCGAGCGGACGGGGCGTCGAGGCCGCTCCGCGATCCGCCGCGTCATGGCTGCCATCGGGGCGGGCGCTCTTGTCGCGAGCACCTTCGTGGCGCTCGGCGCGACAGTCGCCCCGCAGGCGGCCTACGCCGCCCCGGGTCAGCCGGGTGTGCCGTCTGCACCGACGGTCCTCTTCGAGGAGGACTTCGAGAACGGAACCGGCGTGCAGACGCTGCCCAGCTATGTCAGCGGCCAGGGAGTCAGCTACACAGCCGATTCCTACTGGCTATCGACGTTCAACTGCAACGGCTACATCGTCTCCTTCACGGACACCCGTCCACCGAACTACTGCTTCGCTGACAACCAGTTCACGTACACGGCCGAGAAGGCCTACGCGCTGGGCCTCCTCTCTGGCGATGCGGTCGGCAACCGTGCGGTCTCCACGAACTCGAACGGTGACGGCCTCGAAGGCCCTGGCGTGATCCCGATCGCGGCGAACCAGATCGAGTTCGCGACGGCGGGTCAGATCTCCATCCCGCAGCCGAACCGCTTCGTGACGTTCTCCGTCGATGCGTCGGCCACCGCGTGTGCGCTGTCGGGCGACGGTGTCACTCCGTACCCGCACCCCCTGCTTCGCTTCTACCTCCGCACCGATGCCGGTGTCGAGGTCCCCGTCTCCACCGCGCCGATCGACCCGTGCGTCGATGCGGGCACGACTGGAAACCTCCAGACCTTCCCTCCGGGATCCAACACCACCGATCCGAACGCCGCCGTGCACTACGGCACGTTCCCCGCGAACGCCTCGACGCTGCTTCCTGGAACATCGCTGGGCATCGTGATGCGCAACGAGCAGGGCCAGCACAACGGCAACGACGGTGCCTTCGACAACATCCGCATCCTCGACGTGACCCCTCAGCTGGACAAGGTGTTCACACCGGCGCTCACGACCACCGGTGGCACGTCGACGTTGACGTTCACGATCACGAACACCGACGAGCTGTCCGCGAAGAACGGCTGGTCCTTCACCGACAGCCTGCCTGCCGGACTCACCGTCGCCGACCCGACCGCGGCCGCGACGACCTGCTCCGCCGGAGTGGTCACCGCCGCTGCAGGAGGTAACTCCGTCGCCGTGACGGGAAACCTCGATGCCGGTCAGGTCTCCTGCACCGCATCGTTGCAGGTCACCTCTGCCACACCGGGGACCTTCACCAACGGTCCCGGCAACGTCACTCAGGTGGGCCTGAACCCTCCGGGAGACACGTCGGTCACGTTCCAGGCACCGGCGCTCACCGTCCTCAAGACAGCGGGAACGCCCACCGACGTGAACGGAAGCGGCATCACGGATGCTGGAGACACCATTCCGTTCTCGTTCCTGGTCACCAACACCGGCGATGTGGATCTCACGGGCGTCACTGTCAACGACCCGAAGGTCGGCGCCGTGGCGTGCCCGGCGACCGCACTGCCCGTGGGCGATGACATGACCTGCACGGCGACGTACACGATCACGACTGCGGATGCGACGGCCGGCGCTGTGCTGAACACTGCGACCGCGACCGGCACTCCGCCGACGGGCCCGCCCGTCACCTCGCCGCCGTCGGACACGAACACCCCCGTCGACGTGGCAGACCCCGAGCTGACGCTCGACAAGTCGGCCGACCTCGCTGAGCTGACCGCTGCAGGACAGACGATCACGTACTCGTTCGACGTCGCCAACACCGGCAACATCGCCGTCGACGAGATCACGATCGAGGAGCTCGACTTCTCCGGCACCGGCGAGCTGTCTGACATCGTGTGCCCCACAGGGCCCCTCGCTGCCGGAGCCGAGGTGACCTGCACGGCGACCTACGTCGTCACGCAGGCCGACATAGACGCGGGTGGCGTCGACAACACCGCGATCGCGTCGGGAACTCCCGCCGGTTCGGACGAGCCGATCGACTCCAACGACGACACCGTCGCGGTTCCTGCGGTCCAGACCTCCGCACTCTCGATCGCGAAGACGGGTGAGATCACCGGTGAGGACTACACCGTCGGTGCCGAGGTCGTGTACTCGTTCGTCGTGACGAACACGGGCAACACCACGCTCAGTGACGTCGTCATCAACGAGGTCACGTTCTCCGGCACCGGAGAACTGTCGGACATCGTCTGCCCCGTCGAAGAGGCTGCATCGCTCGCTCCTGGCGACCAGGTCGTCTGTGAGGCGACCTACGCTCTGACGCAGGCCGACATCGACGCCGGGGAGGTCACCAACTCGGCGACAGCGACCGGAACGCCTCCCGGAGACAACCCGATCACGTCGACCCCCGATGACGCCGTCGTGCCCACCCCGCAGGACCCCGAGCTGTCGATCGTGAAGACCGCCGATGTCGAGGAGATCAGCGAGGTCGGTCAGATCGTGACCTACTCATTCGTGATCACCAACACCGGCAACGTCACCGTCAACGACCCGGAGGTCGTCGAGACGGAGTTCTCGGGATCCGGTGATCTGTCGGTCATCGAGTGCCCGGCCGACGTGGTTCTGGTCCCAGATCAGTTCGTCACCTGCACGGCCACCTATGAGGTCACGCAGGCCGACCTGGACTCGGGAACTCTGACGAACACGGCAGTCGCGACCGGCACGACCAACGGCGGCGACCCCACCGACCCGTCGGACCCGTCGACGGTCGAGGTTCCCACCGACCCGCAGCCCGCTCTCTCGCTCGTCAAGAGCGCGGACAAGGCCAGCGTCGTCGGAGTGGGCCAGATCATCACGTACACGTTCCGGATCACGAACACCGGCAACGTCACCATCGTGAACGCGACGGTCACGGAGACCCAGTTCTCCGGAACCGGCGTCCTCTCGGCAGTGACCTGCGCACCCGGAGCAGCCGCGCTTGCACCGGGCGCGAGCGCGGACTGCACGGCGACGTACCGCACCACCCAGGCCGATGTCACGGCGGGAGCGGTCACCAACACCGCCGTCGCCTCGGGCACCCCGGCCACGGGCGGTGACCTCATCCCGTCGAACTCTTCGACGATCAAGGTCGGCGTGACACCAGGACCGAACCTCGCCGTCACCGGCGGCGAGATCGCCACGGGCGTGGTCGGCATGGCCCTGCTGCTGCTCATCGGCGGCGGAATCCTCATGACCGTCCGCCGACGCCGCGAAGAGGTGACCACACACTGATCACCCTCACGCAGTAGCGAATGACAGATGGGGCTGATCCCGGGACACCGGGATCAGCCCCATCTGTCTCTACGGGCGGCTCACGGCGAACATGGAATCCGCGTCCGCGCGGAATCGACCAGGTGCCTGGTGTCTGATGCGACACCTGCCTAGGGTCGAGGCATGGGACAGATCATCGTGGAGCAGATCATCACCGCCGACGGGTTCGTGCAGGACTCGGACGGTGGGATGAAGTTCATGGATGCCGCACCGATCGACAGCACCGATTCCGAGCAACTGGAGATGCTGGAGCGCGTGGGCGCGATCGTGCTCGGGCGCAACACGTATGAGATGTTCGTCGCCTACTGGCCGACCGTTGATCCACACGACGAGCCCGTTGCGGAGAAGATCAACTCGCTTCCCAAGCACGTTGTGAGCGGCACGATCGAGACGGCCCCGTGGGGCCGTCATACCGCGGCCGTGGTGGAACCCGGAGACCCGGTGGAGACGCTCAGAAGGTTGCGCTCCGAGGTCGACGGCGACGTGCTCGTGTGGGGCAGCCTGCAGCTCACCGACGCACTGTTCAGGGCCGGTCTCGTCGATGTTCTGCGGCTGCGGAGCATCCCCAGCCTGATCGGAAGCGGACGCGGCCCGACGCCATCCGATCTCGAGCAGGCCGTCATCGCTCAGGTCGCAAGCCTCGCCGGCGCTGGGTGGGTCACCACCGAGTATTCAGTCGGATAACGGTAGCGGCCGGCGTCTTCAGGCTCTCGAGGTTCTGGGCGGAGGCGTCAGGCGCGGGGAGATCGTGGCCCCGTCGCCCTCGAGCGTCAAGTCACGAATGCGCCCAGCGCGCGTCGGTAGCTCTCACTGTTCTCTCTCGTTCGCGCGGTCATCAGGAGGGCGTGATCTCCGATTCTGCGCGTGAGCTCACCGGCACACGGAACCGTCACGACTTTCGTCAGCCCCGCGCGCCACGCGGGGACCAGGGCAACGAGGTCCCGGCGTTCGGGATGCTCCTCGAGCGGCCTCTGCATCGACGCTGACAAGGCGTCGCTCAGGCGTCGAGACCAGACGCTGTACGACTCATCAGCGAGTGCGCTGTCTCCGAAGGTGTCGCGCCAATGGGGCCCGACGATGCGGCGCAGAAGATCCGCCCGCTGGGGCGACCCGTCTGCAGTGAGGTGAAGTTGGTCGAACAAGTGCGGGTCCATCTCCAGGCCGGCGTGCGCCGCGACGGCGTGCCAGATCCCGGGCCATGCGGCTTTCCACTCGGCCCGGGTCTCCGGGCTGACCGAGGAGTCGTGAACCACGGGAGGGGTGTCAGACAGCAACGGCGGCAGGTCCTCGCTTCGCGGACGAAGCTGGTGCGCCTCCCTGATCCAGAGCAGCTCCAGAAGAGCCTGGGGTTGCTCGTCGACTGTGATCGACATGTCATGCGGCCAAGGGTTCCCGGGGATCGGCGCACTGGATCTCATGACTCCCTCTCTCCGTCCTGACCATCCTCGCCCGAGTCCGTGCGGGGGCGCAACGAACCCGGGCACCCGATCCCTGCCGCCGCATCCGTCACACCTGAAGCCACCAGCCGGTCTCTTGGGTACACGCGAAACCCCTCGCGCACCCTGGACATCGGAGAGATATGAGAATCACGGTCATCGGCGGCACCGGACTGATCGGTGCCCGGCTCGTACGGACGCTGCGCGCCTCAGGACAGGACGTCGTCGCCGCCGCGCGGGCGACAGGCGTCAACTCCTTCACCGGCGAAGGGCTGGCGGATGCTCTGGACGGAGCGGAGGTCGTGGTCGACGTGTCGAACTCCTCGTACATCGACGAGGCGGGAGCGCAGGAGTTCTTCTCCACCTCGACGATGAACCTGCTCAGTTACGGCGACGCCGCGGGAGTCGGGCATCATGTCGCGCTCTCGGTGGTCGGCACCGACCGACTGGCGCGGGCGCAGGGCGGGTACTTCATCGCCAAGGAGCAGCAGGAGCGTCTCATCGCGGCATCCGGACGCCCCTACTCGCTCGTGCACGCCACTCAGTTCTTCGAGTTCGTCCGCGACATCACCGACCACGCCATGCGCGACGGTGCCGCGCACGTCGCCGACGTGCTCGTGCAGCCGATGGCGGCGAACGACGTCGCAGAAGCCGTCGCCGACGCGGCGGTCAGCGCACCGCGATTCGGGATGATCGAGCACGGCGGGCCCGAGGTCTTCGCCCTCAGGGAGCTCGCCGCCCTGGATCTCCGAGCGCGTCAGGATGCCCGCGAGGTCGTGGCCGACCCGCTCGGCACGTACTTCGGCGCGCACCTCGGCGCGCGCGACTTGCTTCCCGAGGCCACCGCTCAGCTCGCCCCGACCAGGTATCACGACTGGCGCGTCACACCTGACGCGATCGCCCTGTCATAGCTCGCAGACGCCACAGCCCGGCGTCCCCTCTACGAAAGGTTCGACCATGGCAAAGATCATCGTCATCGGAGGCACCGGCCTCATCGGCTCGAAAGTCGTCGCGAAGCTCACGGAACACGGCCACGAGGCCATCGCGGCCTCTCCCAACACGGGAGTGAACACGCTCACCGGCGAAGGCCTCGCCGAGGTGCTCATCGGCGCCGACACCGTGATCGACGTGTCGAACTCGCCGTCGTTCGCGGCAGCGGACGTGCTCGAGTTCTTCACGACGTCGACGCGCAACCTGCTCGCCGCAGAGGCGGATGCCGGAGTCACCCATCACGTCGCCCTCACCATCGTCGGCACGGACAGGCCTCAGAGCATCGACTACTTCGCGGCGAAGGTCGCGCAGGAGAAGCTGATCCGCGAGTCGGGCATCGGCTACTCCCTCGTGCACGCCACGCAGTTCTTCGAGTTCGTGGGGAGCATCGCCGACATCTCCACCGAGGGCGACACCGTGCGCCTGCCCGGAGCTCTCATCCAGCCCATCGCGGCGGATGACGTCGCCACGGCCGTCGCTCGCGCTGCGGTCGGCGAACCGGCGGGTGACTTCGAGATCGCCGGCCCCGAGGCATACGGCATGGACGAGTTCGCCCGCCGTGCGCTGGCCTTCCGCGGCGATCCGCGCACCGTCATCCGCGACGACACCGCGCCCTACTACGGAGCGGTGATCGACGAGCGAACGCTCATCCCGATCGATGGCGCGCAGATCTTCGAGACGACCCTCGAGCAGTGGCTGCCTCAGAACCCGCCTCGGAAGTGAAGCTCGGCTGAGCCGTCGCAGAGCACCCCGTCGGCACTCGGCGGGCGTCCTGAGTGTCCGCGCGGATTGTTTTTCGGCATTTCGCCTGACTAGGCGCTGATAAACACCGTCGAGGACTTGCGCGGGAGGCACTCCGGTGTCACGCTTGCGACACGACATATCGTGCATTCACGAGATGTCTCGGCGTGGTCCATATGACTGCGTCAGGCGGGGCGCCCTTTCCGCCGCCTCCCCCGTGGTGGGGGCGTCCTGCCTGTTAAGCCGTCGTGGAGAGCGAGTGGCGCGCTAGACCCATTCGAGAGAATGCGCGAGCGCCCTGGCCACGACACCGCGAACCACCGAGCTTTCACCGAGCGAGCTGCCGCGGATCTCGAGGGTCCTTCGTGAGTCGAGCGCCAGATGCTGCTTGATTTCGGTCGCGACGCTGTCGCCGATCACCGCCGCATCGAGCCCCGCGCGTCCGTTGATGATGAGCTCGGGAACGTCGAGCATGCTGATCACCGGCGCCAGGCTGCGACCGAGCAGAGCTCCGATCTCGCGCTGCGCGTCGACGGCGGCTCGTTCGTCACCCTGCGCGAGAGCGGTGAGCGCCTGATCGATGAGCACCTTCACGAGAGACTCGAGCCTCTCGCCCCCGCGCTCGTCGATGCGCAGCGTGCCGAGCTCTCCCGAGGCGAAGTTCGCGCCGGTGACGAGCTCGCCGTTCAGCAGCAGTGCGGCACCCAGACCGATGCCGATGCGGATGAGGATGAGGTTGGCCCCCGCCCCGGCATCCTGCTCGGCGAGGATCGCGGCGTTCGCGTCGTTGTACACGAGCGCGGGCACCCCGAAGCGCTCGCGCAACCGTTGGGCGAGCGGGAGCCCGCGCCACTCGAGGTTGATGGCCTCGACGACCGTGCCCTCGCTGTTGACCACACCCGGTGTGCCGATCGCGATGGCCGAGAGAGGAGCCATGCTCTTCGCGCGCAGCGAGGCGATGGTGTTCATGACCGCCGAGAGAGCGCTGTCGCCACGCAGCTCTCCCGGCATCACCAGCTCGTGCAGCGTCTCGCCGTCGATCGAGACGAGCGACGCGGTCAGCTGGCGGGGGTTGCTGAGATCGAGACCGATGACGCTGAAGGCCTGGGGATTCACCCGCAGCAGCGTGGCCGGCTTGCCGGGACGACCCGACGAATCGCGCGCGCCCACCTCGTAGACGAGACCGTCATCGACGAGTCCGTTGACGAGGTCGGATGCGGTGATCCGCGAGAGATTCGTGATGCGGGCGACATCGGCACGGCTGATGTCAGGCGACCCGTGCAGAGTGCGCAGCACCAGGCTGCGGTTGTGTCGGCGCGTGTCACTGGGCAGAAGCTTCGTGTTGCTCCGCGTGGTCATGCTCATCGTGGCGTTCCTTGCCGCTGAGATCGTCGCACCGCCAGGGTGCCCAGCGTCGCAAGCATAGCGAGAAGACGCGTACCTCCGCCGCAGTTTGCGTCATCTTCCGTACGAAACGGCGGACCTCGATCATCGATCCCCCGACGCTGGCCGCGCATTGAGGACCTCGCGGCGCCCTGATTAGTATGTATAGCAAACTAATTCGGATTGCACCGGCGTCGCGAGGCGACGACTCCTGCGATTCGGCGCTGCACAGGCGTCCCCTCCCACCCACTCAGAGGATCCAGAGGACCACGACATGCACACGATCGATCTGCAGAACCTGTCCTGGCGCGCGTCGCTGCACGGCGATGCCCCCGCCGACTCGCCCGTGGCGTCAGAGCGGCTTCGCGATCTCGCAGCCATGGTGCCGGGGACCATCCACGATGTGCTGCTCGACGCGCGGATCATCAGCGATCCGCTTCTCGGCACCGACGAAGCGGCGAGCGCGTGGGTCTCCGACGCCGACTGGGTCTACGAGACCGAGTTCACCGTTCCCGCAGCATCCGATGCCCCGCGCTGGCAGCTCGAGTTCGATGGCCTGCAGACGATGGCCGAGGTGCGGGTGAACGGCACGGCGGTGGCGAGCACCGAGAACATGCATCGCCGCTACGCCCTCGACGTCACGTCGCTCGTGCATCAGGGCGAGAACACGCTGCAGGTCGTCTTCCGCTCGACGGTGGCCGAGATGAACGCGCGCGCGGCGGCCGATGGCATCGACTACCCGTTCGACTGGGCGCACCCCTACAACCGGGTGCGCACGATGGCGTCGAGCGTGGGCTGGGACTGGGGACCCACGCTGGTCTCGGCCGGTCTCTGGCGTGGAGGTCGTCTGCGCGAGCTGACGTCGTCGTCGTTCGACGCCGAGATCCACACCCGCCTCTCGCCCGATCTGGGCACAGGCACCGTGGTCCTCGACCTCACGTCGTACGCGGAAGCCGGTGAGACCACGGAGTTGGTCGTCACCCTCGGCGCCCGCGAATGGACCAGATCGGTCGCCGGAGGACGCTCGAGGATCGAGCTCGAGGTCGACGTCGAGGCGCAGGACATCTGGTGGCCGCGCGATCTCGGCGCTCCCGTGCGTCACGAGGTCACCGTGCGCACCGCGACCGGCGACGGCGACACGGTCACCCGACACGTGGGATTCCGTCGCGCCGACGTCACCACGGAGACGGATGCGTTCGGACGCGAGTTCACGATCGTCATCAACGGCCGCCCGATCTTCGTGCGCGGGGCGAACTGGATCCCCGACGACGTGTTCGCCTCGCGGCTGACCCGCGACCGTTATCGCACGCGCATCGAGGCGGCCATGGACGCGAACATCCATCTGCTGCGGGTATGGGGTGGCGGGGTCTACGAGGGCGACGACTTCTACGACCTCTGCGACGAGCACGGGATGCTGGTGTGGCAGGACTTCATGTTCGCGTGCGCGGCGTATCCCGAGACGCCCGAGATGGTCGCCGAGATCACGGCGGAGGCGATCGACGTCGTCTCGCGCATCGCGCAGCATCCGTCGGTCGTCATGTGGAACGGCTCGAACGAGACCGAGCTGGGGTGGCACGGCTGGGGTTGGCAGGAGCGCCTGGGCGGTGCGGCCTGGGGCGAGAAGTACTACCGCGAGGTGTTGCCGAAGGCGCTGCAGGCGCACGACGTCGACGCGCTCTACATCCCGTCGAGCCCCACCTCTCTGACTCCGGGCGTCGCGCCCAACGTGCCCCAGGACGGCACAGCGCATCTGTGGAATCCCTGGAATCGCCAGGACTACGCGCACTATCGCGACTCGATCCCCCGGTTCGTGGCCGAGTTCGGCTGGCAGGCGCCGGCGAACTGGTCGACTCTGGCCGCGGCCATCGGCGATGACCAGGTGCGTCCCGACTCCCCCGCCCTGCTCGCCCATCAGAAGCAGCCCACCGGCATGCACAATCTGCGCGAGCGCCTGCGCACCCGCTTCCCCGACGTCGAGAAGATCGAGCAGCACCCGCACCTGTGGCACTTCGCCACGCAGCTGAACCAGGCCGATGCGATCCGCGTCGCGATCGAGCACTTCCGCTCGTGGTGGCCGCGCACCGCCGGAAGCATCATCTGGCAGCTCAACGACACCTGGCCCGCCCTGTCGTGGTCGGTGCTCGACTACGCGGGCGGACGCAAGCTCGGCTGGTACGCGATCCGCCGCGCCTACGCCGACCGCCTGGTCACGATCCAGCCCCGCGAGGCGGGTCTCTCGCTGCTCGTGGTCAACGACACCGACACCGAGTGGTCGGGGTCGGCGACGGTGCGACGCATCGGTCTCGGCGGGGGCGTCGCGGCGTCACGGCAGATCCCGTTCACGATCGGGGCCCGCTCGGTCGGCACGATCGCGCTGCCGCACGACGTCGCGCTGCCGGGCACCGAGCGCAGAGAGGTCCTCGTCGCCGACATCGACGGCGACCCCGTGGATGCCGCGCCCCGCCCCATCGAGTCGCGGGCGGTGCATACGTTCGTGAACGACGAGCACGTCTACTGGCCGGTGCCTGAGCATGACGTCTCCGTCACCTCGCACGAGGACGCGGGTCGCTACGTGACGGAGGTCAGCATCACGGCGCGCTCCGTGCTGATCGGACTGAGCGTGCTCGCCGACAAGCTCGACGGCTCGGCGGTCGCGGACTCCGCCCTGGTCACCCTGCTGCCCGGCGAGACGCACCGGTTCGTGATCACCTCGGACCACCCGCTCGACACGGACCGCATCGCCGAAGCGCCGGTGCTGATGTCGAGGAACGAGCTGTACCGATGACCGATGTCGACGGCATCCTGCAGTCGCTGACTCTGCGCGAGCAGGTCGGTCAGCTGAATCAGCGTCTGTACGGCTGGCAGAGCGTGCGCCGGGTGCGGGGCGGATGGGAGCTGACCGACACCTTCCTCGATGAGCTCGAGCGATGGACCGGGATGGGCGCGCTCTACGGCCTGTTCCGTGCCGATGCGTGGTCGGGCAGGGACTGGACGAACGGGATCAAGCCCGAGGAGCGCGCCGAGGTCTCGGCACTAGTGCAGGATGCCGTCGCGGCGACATCGCGGCACGGCGTCGGTGTGCTGCTGTCGGAGGAGGCGCCGCACGGCCATCAGGCTCTGGGCGCTCCGCTGCTTCCGGCCAACTTCGCGATCGGGGCGACCTGGCATCCCGAGCTGCTCGAGGAGGCGAGCGCCGCGGTCGCCGCCTCGCTGCGTGCACAGGGCGTGCATCTGGCTCTGGTCTCGACCCTCGACATGCTGCGCGACCCGCGGTGGGGTCGTTCGGAGGAGTGCTTCGGCGAGAGCCCTGAGCTCGCGGCCGCGATGACGCGCGCCGTGGTGCGCGGGATGCAGGGTGAGGGGCGTGCCCGCCTGATCGACGGCACCGGACTCGGCGTCGTGCTCAAGCACTTCGCGGCGCAGGGAGACGGACTCGGCGGACGCAACGGCCAGTCCGCGGCCATCGGCGGTCGGGAGCTGCGCGAGATCCATCTCGAGGCGGCGCGCGAGGGGGTGCGCGAGGGCGCGGTCTCGGTCATGGCCGCGTACACCGACATCGACGGCATCCCCTGCGTCGCCCACCAGGAGCTCCTCACCTCGATCCTCCGCGACGAGTGGGGCTTCGACGGCATCGTCATGGCCGACGGCAAGTCGGTCGACCGCATCCTCCGACAGGTCGGCACCCCGGTCGCCGCGGCAGCCGCGGCGGTGACGGCCGGCGTCGATCTCAGCCTCTGGGACGAGTCGTTCACCCACCTCGAGGAGGCCGCCGAGCGGAGTCCGGAGGTGGCCGCGGCCGTGCGGCAGGCCTGCCGCCGCGTGCTCGAGCTCAAGGGTCGGTTCGGACTGCTCGGAGAGTCGCCGGCCCACGCCCGTCCGTCTTTCGAGGCGTACGAACGGGCCGTCGATGACGTGCGTCGCACGTCGATCGAGCTGGCGGCCGAGTCGGTCGTGATGATGAGCAACCGCGGCGCGCTGCCCGCGGTCGCGCCCTCCGGGCAGCGGTGGCTCGTCGTCGGTCGCAACGCCGAGGATCCGACGTCACTGCTCGGGGATTACGTCGCGCCGATCGGCCCCGAGGGTGTGCGCAGCGTCGCGGACGAGCTGCGCGCCGCCGGAGAACGACGGGGCGTAACCGTCGAGAGCCTCGCGCTGCCCGGACTCGTCGACGGGGAGCTGCCCGCAGAGGTGCTCGCCGACCTGCAGTCCGCGGACCGGGTGATCGCGGTGATCGGCGGCACGAGCCACCGTCATACGCACGACTCGTTCGCCGACAACGGCGCCGCCCTGCAGGCCTCGGACGCGGATGCCGGCGAGGGCGTCGACCGCGCGGATCTGCGACTGCCCCACGATCAGGAGCGCTTCGTGCAGGCCCTCCGCGTCGCGACCCCCGCGCCGCTCATCGCGGTCGTGGTCGCGGGACGGCCGTATGTGCTGAGCGCCGTCCTCGAGAACGTCGATGCTCTGCTGTTCGCCGCCTACCCAGGACCGGGCGGCGGCCGAGCCGTCGCCGACATCGTGTTCGGCGATCGGCAGCCGGTCGGGCGTCTCGCGGCATCCATGCCAGCCCACCCCGGCGTCGTTCCCGTGCGTGAGGACGACAGGCACGACCCCGCGCACGTCTATCACGACGTCGACGAGCCGGTGCTTGCGCGAGTCGGCTCCGGCCTCGGCTACGCGGCGGTCACGAGCGAGCGCGTCGAGGTCGAGGTCGGCGCCGACGGGGTCTCCGTCGCACTGGATCTCGCCCATGCCGCGGGGGACGCCGGGTGGACCGGTGCGGCCGAAGAGGTCGTGCAGGTGTTCATCGAACGACGAGGAGCGGTCGTCGTGCCGCGTCGATCGGAGCTCGTCCGCTTCGACCGCATCTCACTCGCACCCGGCGAGACGCGGCGCCTCTCGCTCACGCTGCCGCTCGACCGCGCTTTCGTGCCGGTGGCAGAGCGCGCCCCCTTCGCCGACGTGGTCAGCACCGTGCGCGTCGTCGTCGGACGCGACGCGCAGACGTTCGAAGTGCGGCCACGGGCCTGAGGCTCGAGCGCTCCGGCCGCACGCTCACCGAGCGCCGTAGCGCTCGGCCGAATGGTGCCGGAATCGTGAGTGCGCGCACTCCGCCGGGAGCCCCGCTCCCCGCCGTGTCAGGAGGCTGCGATCTCGCGCCTGACCTCGTCGCGTAGGCGTCCGAGGTTCTCGGGGTCGGGCGCCGCGTCGAGCAGGGTCTTCGTGTACTCGTGCTGCGGATCGAGGATCACGTCGTCCGCCGGTCCTCGCTCGACCACGTCGCCGCGGAACAGCACGACGATGTCATCCGAGAAGTATCGCGCGGTCGCGAGGTCGTGCGTGATGTAGAGCACGCCGAGGTCGCGTTCGGCCTGCAGCTCGGCCAGCAGGTTGAGCACGCCGAGACGGATCGACACGTCGAGCATCGACACGGGCTCGTCGGCGATGATGAAGCGCGACCCGGGGGCGAGAGCCCGGGCGATCGCGACGCGCTGGCGCTGCCCGCCCGAGAGCTCGTGCGGACGGCGAGTGGCGAACGACTGCGGCAGCTGCACGCGATCGAGCAGCTCGAGCGTGCGCTTCTCGATCTCGGCCGAGCCGAGCCCAGGATTGTGCAGCCGCAGGGGACGCTCGATGTGATGGGCGATGCTGTGGAACGGGTTCAGCGAGGCGAACGGGTCCTGGAACACCATCTGCACGGCGGCGCGGTACTCGGTCAGCGCGCGGCCGCGGCTCTTCGATGCGACGCCGTCGAGCAGCACCTCCCCCGATGTCGGGTTCTCGAGCTTCATCAGCATCCGCGCCACCGTCGACTTGCCGCTTCCCGATTCGCCGACGAGCGCCGTCGTGCGACCGGCCTCCATCGTCAGCGAGAAGTCCTTCACCGCATGCAGGGTGCGGCTCTTCACGCCGTCGCGGATGCGGAAGTCCTTCTTGAGGTTCCTGGCCTCGAGCACGCTGCTCGACCGGGGAGTCGTCGCCGTCACGGTCGATCCTCACTTCTCGTGGCTCGGGCCTGCACGAACTGGCCGTGCTCGCCGCGCAGACTCGGGAAGCTGGCGAGCAGCTTCTTCGTGTACTCCTGCTGGGGGCGCCGGTAGATGTCCTCGGCCGTCCCCTGCTCGATGATCTGCCCCTGCAGCATGACCGCGATGCGGTCGCTGATCTCGATGAGCATGGGCAGGTCGTGGGTGATGAAGATGACCGCGAAGCCGAGCCGCTCGCGCAGCTTCATGATCTCGCGGATGATGCCCCGCTGCACGACCACGTCGAGTGCGGTCGTCGGCTCGTCCATGATCATGATCTGCGGATCGAGGGCCAGCGCCATGGCGATCATCACGCGCTGACGCATGCCGCCGGAGAGCTCGTGCGGGTAGCTGGTCATGCGGTCGGGGTCGACGCCGACCATGCCGAGCAGCTCCTGCACCCGCTCGGTCCTGGCGGCGCGCGACATGCCCGGTCGATGCGTCTCGAGCACGTCGAAGATCTGCGCCTTCACCGTGGACACGGGGTTGAGCGAGTTCATCGCCCCCTGGAAGACCATCGAGATCTTGTCCCAGCGGAACGTCCGCAGCGACTCGTGCGACAGCGAGACGATGTCGATGTCCTCGCCCGCGCGATCGTGGAAGGTGATCTCGCCGCTCGTCATGAGCGCCGGCGCCTTCAGCAGACGATTGAGTCCGTAGGCGAGCGTCGTCTTGCCGCATCCCGATTCTCCGGCGAGCCCGAGGATCTCGCCGCGGTTCAGGGTGAGCGAGACTCCGCGCACGGCCTTCACCGGCGGGTCGACCTGGTATTCGATCGAGAGGTCGCGCGCGGTGAGGACCGGTTCGTCGACGCGGGTCATGCGGTGACTCCCTGCTGCTTGACGGCCTTGCGGACGCTCCTCGCCGCCGCGGGAGCGGTGCGGAGCTTGGGGTTGATGATCTCGTCGATCGAGAAGTTGATCAGCGACAGGCCGCAGCCGAACAGGGCGATGAGAACTCCCGGCGGCACGAACCACCACCACGCTCCGGTGCCGAGCGCCTGCCCGCTGCGGGCGTCGTTCAGCATGGTGCCCCAGGTGATCGAGTCGGTGGCGCCGAGGCCGAGGTACGACAGTCCCGCCTCGCCGAGGATCGCGAACACCACCGCGAAGAGGAACTGACCGGTGAGCAGAGGGAGCATGTTCGGCATGATCTCGACCATGATCACGCGACCGGGTTTCTCTCCGGCGACCTTGGCGGCGTTCACGTAGTCACGACCGCGCACCGACCGCGCCTGCGCTCTCAGCACGACGGCGGAGCCCGCCCACGACGTGAGTCCCAGCACGATCGCGACGAGCAGCCAGCTGCGCGACTGGAAGTAGGTGGCGATCACCATCACGAGGGGCAGCCCGGGGATCACGAGCATGATGTTCGTCACCAGCGACAGCGCCTCATCGCGCCAGCCACCCAGGTAGCCCGCGAGGATGCCGAAGAACATCGACAGCACGATCGCGATGCCGCCCGCGACCAGCCCGATCAGCAGCGATCCCTGACCGCCGTGCGCGAGCTGGGCGACCACGTCGTAGCCGAGCTTCGTCGTGCCCAGCCAGTGCTCGGCCGACGGCGGCTGCATCGCCGCGTTGCTCGAATCGCGGGGGTTCTGCGTGAAGAGCGGTCCGAGGAACGAGAACAGGGTGATGACGCCCACGAGCAGCACGCCGATCACGAGCTTGCCCGACATCCGGGGAAGGAAGCGGCGAGCGCCCTTCGGCTCCTTCGGCGTGATCAGCGCCTCGGTGGTCGGCGACGTCGTGACGAGGCCCTTCGTGACAGCGGGGCCGTCGTCGGTGTGCAGGTGCTCGGTGTTAGACATTGTGGCGCGCCCGGGGGTCGATGAATCCGTAAACGAGGTCCATGAAGAAGTTGGCTGCCAGCACGGCGATCGTGATGACGAGGAAGACTCCCTGCATGAGTGCGTAGTCGCTGTTCTGAACCGCTTGGAACAGCAGCTGTCCGATGCCCGGATAGGTGAACACCTGCTCCATGACGATGGAGCCCGCGACGACCGATCCGAGGGTGATCGCGAAGCCGGCGACCGAGGGGATGACGGCGTTGCGTGCGGCGTACGCGCCGAAGATGCGGCGCGGGCGGAGGCCCTTCGCCTCAGCCGTGGTGACGTAGTCCTCGGCGAGCGTCGACACCATCATGTTGCGCATCCCGAACATCCATCCGCCGACGGAGCTCAGGACGATCGTGATCGCGGGGAGGATCGCGTGGCTGACGGCATCCGAGAGGAATGCCCATGACGCTTCGGGACCGCTGGGGAAGTCGAAGACGCTGTACCCGCCGAACACCGGGAAGGCGCCGAGCCCGACCGCGAACACCGCGATGAGGATGAGTGCGAGCCAGAAGTAGGGGATCGACTGCAGAGCGGTCGTCGCGGGGATGACGTGATCGACCCAGGTTCCGCGCTTCCATCCGGCCCACGCGCCGAGGAGCACACCCAGGATGAAGGAGATGACGGTCGCGACGCCGACGAGCACCAGGGTCCAGGGCAGGGCGCCGGCGATCAGGTCGACCACCGGGGCCGGGTAGCGGGTGACCGAGATGCCCAGATTGCCCTGCATCAGGTTGCCCCAGTACTGCACGTACTGCTCCCACATCGAGGCATCACTGGATCCCAGCAGCGCCTGGATGTTGCGAATCGTGGCCTCAGAGACCGTCCCCCCGTCGCGCTCCATCTTGATGAGGATCGCGTCGGCAGGGTTGCCCGGCATCAGGCGAGGGAGCAGGAAGTTCAGTGAGATCGCGACCCAGAGGGTGACGGCGTAGAAGCCGATCTTTCGTGCATAGAAGGCCATCTCTTACTCTTCCCACTCCCTCGCTCGGTGCTGCTGTCTTACTCGACGGGCTTCAGCTGGCTGAGGATGTACCCGTTCTGTCCTCGCTCCGACGGAGACGGGAACGCGTACAGGTCGTCGTTCGTCGGCCATCCGGTGTACTGACCCGCGTTGTAGAACACCTGCGTGGCGTTCACGACGAGGGGGATGTACGGCAGGTCGCGCACGATCTCCGACTGGATGGTCGCGTACGCATCGGCCTTGAGAGCCTCGTCGTCGGTCACGGTGGCCGCCATGATGGCCTCGTCGACGACGGGGTTGTCGTAGCGCACGTAGTTGTAGCGCGCGGTGGGCAGGCGCTCCCCGACCGGGGAGGTCGAGCCCACGGTCTGGCCGCCGAACCAGTCGCGGTAGATCTGGTACGGATCGGCGAGGGACGTGCCGATGATGCCGCCCATGATCAGCTGGTAGTTGCCGGTCTGACGGGCATCGGTGAACTCCTGGTTCTGCACCGTCGACGCGTTGATCTTGATGCCCGCTGCCGCCGCCTCTTCGGCGATGAGCTTCGCGGCGTCGTTGTAGTCGGTCCAGCCGTCGATCGAGATGAGGCTCATCTCGACCGTCACGCCGTCCTTCGCGTAGAAGCCGTCGGAGCCCTTGACGTAGCCGGCCGCCTCGAGGATCTCTGCCGCCTCGTCGGGGGCCGCCTCCTGGGGGCTGACCTCGTTGGCCGGGTCGCCCAGCCACTTCTCGTCACGCGGCAGCAGGGTGAAGGCCGGCGAGATGTCACCGGAGCGACCGACGAAGGCCTTCTCCTTGATCGTCGCGCGGTCGACGGCGACGTTCAGGGCCTGGCGCACGGCGAGATCGGTCTGCGGGCCGGTGCAGCCGAGGTCGGCGTTCGAGCACGTGTAGATGGCCGTCGGGTCCTGCGGCGGAGCGTTGAGGAACTCGATCTTGCCGTTGGCTGTCACCGGGTCGGGGTTCGGGATGAAGAGTCCGGCCCAGTCGATCTCGCCCGCGGCCAGGAGGTCCTGCACGGTCTGGTTGTCGTTGATCGCGACGAACTGCACGCGCTTGACGCCGAGGTCGTCGGCATCGCGGAAGTTCTCGTTGGCGGTGAGCGTGTACGACTCGGCGCTCACGCTGTCGACGACGTAGGGACCGGAGCCCACGGGCTCCTCGTTCTTGAAGGTGGTGAAGTCGTCGACGTCGGCCCACACGTGCTCGGGCAGGATCCAGGTCTGGCCGAGGCGCGCGAACACGTTGGTGAACTGCGGGGAGTCGAAGGTCAGCACGGCCGTGGTGTCGTCGGTGGCCTCGGCCGAGACGAGACCGATGCCCGCGGGGTCGTTCGCCTCGTAGTTGAAGGTGAAGACGATGTCGTCGGCGGTGAGGTCTTCGCCGTCGCTCCACTTCAGGTCGTCCTTGAGGGTGACGGTGAGCTGCGTGCCGTCTTCGTTGAACTCGTACGAGTCGCCGATCAGGCCGACGGGCTCGGTGTCAGCCGCCTTGTTGAATAGGAAGAGCGACTCGAACACCGGGCCCATCACGGTCAGAGCCGTGGGAGAGAACGGGTTGAAGTTCGCTTCGACCGGAGTCTGATTTCCCGACCACACGCGCAGCGCACGATCTTCGGAGTCGTTTCCGCCGCCGCCGGCCGAACAAGCGCCCAGCGTGAGTGCCAGCGCGGCCACAGCCGCCACTGCGCCCAGACGATACCTCTTCTGCATGTGCTCAGGGTCCTTCCCATGGTGCTTCGTCGCGTTACCCGATGGTGCGAGGGTTTGTTAGGAGCACAACGTAACATCGGATGTATGGACCATGCAAACATCGAAGGAATCCTTGTAAATTCCGGGTGAAGGTGCCGTGTCTGGATGCGGACCGTGCGGGTTATGTCTATTGTGCGGTCAAACCTCGGTCGCGTGCAGCGCGTCGAGCGGCCTGTGAGATGTCGAGCATTGACCCGATCAATGCCTTCCTCGCCCCGCGACGTCCACGCGGAGTTGGGGTCGCCGCCCCGGAGCGCGATATCCCTGGCGCCCGACGCCGTTGCCGCGTCGGACCGTTGTCAGGACGAGACCGCTTCTGCGCGGCGGAAGTGTCTATCGTGGATCGAGACCACGTCATCCGACGAAGGAGCGCACCGTGTCCGACGCGTTGAAGGATCTTCTCACCCGTCACGTGAGGATGCGGACCGTGCCGGGCGCCGTCGGCACCTTCGGCTCCGCGTGCGATCCATTCGCGGTCGGTCTGGATGCGCCGGGCGGAGCACCGCTGCGCACGGACACGATCTTCCGGATCCAATCGATGACGAAAGCGATCACGGCCGTGGCCGCCCTTCGACTGGTGCAGGACGGGGCACTGGCTCTGGACGACCCCGTCGCCACCTGGATTCCGGAGTTGTCCGAGCCTCGGGTACTTGTACACCCCGATGCACCTCTCTCCGAGTCGAAGCCCGCGCGGGCTCCCATCACGGTGCGGCACCTCCTCACCAATGGGTCGGGCTACGGCGTCATCATGTCGAACTCCCCGTTGCAGCGGGCGATATCAGCCGCTGGCGTGGCGGCGGGTACTGCCCCCGTCGACCGTGGCGCGCAGGACTGGCTCGACGCACTGTCCGCTCTCCCGCTCGCTTTCGAACCGGGACGAGGGTGGCGCTACCACCACTCGTTCGGTGTTCTGGGCATCCTTCTGGGTCGAGTCACCCAGGCAGATACTCGCGGTGTACTGAGATCGACCGTGTTCGACCCCGCGGGGATGCTCGACAGCGGCTTCGACGTCCCGCCCGAGCAGGCGCATCGACTCCCCTCGGCGTTCAGACGCACCCCTGGGGGGTTCGAGGAGACCGAACCGGCGAGGGCCGGCGCCTCTGTCGCACCGAGCCCTTTCGATGTCAGCCACTCCGAGCTCGTCTCCACGGTGACCGATTATCACGCATTTCTGCGGGCGCTCCTAGACGGACGTCTGATCGATCCCGACCTGCGGGACGAGTTGAGCCGCGATCAGGTAGCCGCCTCCAGCAAGACACCGGACAGCTTCTTCCCCGGGTTCTGGGAACAGACCGGCTGGGGATACGGCGTGTCCGTTGTGACGGGAGGCCCCCGCAGCGGCCGCTTCGGTTGGTCGGGTGGGCTCGGCACCGACTTCTTCGTCGATCCCGACGGGACGATCTGCATCATCATGTCGCAGGTGGAACTGGACGAGCCGATGGGCACGCTGCTCACCGAGGTGCAAGAGCTCCAGGGAGCGTGATCTCGGGGTAGATGTCCCGGGATCGCCGCCTCGATTCCGGCGAGAACAGCCGGAACCTACACTCAGTTGAAGTCGCCGCCCGGGGCCATGTCGTGGAAGCGCGAGTAGTGGCCCTGGAATGCGACGGTGATCGTCGCGGTCGGTCCGTTTCGGTGCTTGGCGACGATCAGGTCGGCCTCGCCCGGGCGCACGTCCTTGTCATAGACGGAGTCGCGGTGCAGCAGGATCACCATGTCGGCGTCCTGCTCGATCGAGCCCGACTCACGCAGGTCGCTGATCGCGGGCTTCTTGTCCTGACGCTGCTCAGGACCACGGTTCAGTTGCGACAGCGCGATGACGGGAACCTGCAGCTCCTTGGCGATGAGCTTGAGGCTTCGCGAGAACTCCGAGACCTCCTGCTGGCGCGACTCGACGCGCTTGCCGCTGGTCATCAGCTGCAGGTAGTCGATGATGACCATGCGCAGACCGACGCGCTGCTTGAGCCGACGGCACTTCGCGCGGATCTCGACGAGGGTCATGTTGGGGCTGTCGTCGATGTAGAGCGGCGCATCGTTGATGCGGCCTCGCGTCGACGCGACCGTCGTCCAGTCGCGGGGGTCGAGTGTTCCCTTGCGCATGTTCTGCAGCGGGATGGCGCCTTCGGCGCTGAGCAGACGCATCGCGATCTCGCTCTTGCCCATCTCGAGCGAGAAGAAGATCGAGGGGAAGTCGTGACCGATCGACGCGGCGCGCGCGAAGTCGAGCGCGAGGGTCGACTTACCCATGGCGGGTCGAGCCGCCACCACGATCATCTGGCCTCCGTGGAGGCCGTTGGTCAGCTCGTCGAGCTCCTTGAACCCGGTCGGGATGCCGGTCATCGAGCCGTCGCGACCGTTGGCGGCCTCGATCTCCTCGATCGCCGCGTCGACGGCGGTCGTCAGAGGAACGTAGTCCTCCGCTGTCTCGGAACCGGTGACCGAGTAGATCTCGGCCTGCGCGTTGTTGACGATGTCGGTGGCGTCGCCCTCGCCCGCATAGCCGAGCTGCACGATGCGCGTGCCGGCGTCGACGAGTCGGCGAAGGATCGCGCGCTCCGACACGATCCCGGCGTAGTAGCCGGCGTTGGCCGCGGTCGGCACGATCGAGGTGAGCGTGTGCAGGTAATCGGCACCGCCCGCGCGTCCGAGCTCACCGGTCTTGATGAGCTCGTCGGTCACGGCGACGACGTCGGTCGGCTCGCCGTGCGAGTACAGCGAGAGGATCGCCTCGTAGATCAGCTCGTGCTTGGGGATGTAGAAGTCGGCGCCCTTGAGGGTCTCGATGACGTCGGCGACCGCGTCCTTCGACAGCAGCATGCCGCCCAGAGCACTCTGCTCGGCGAGGATGTCGTGCGGCGGGGTGCGCTCAGGATGGCGTTGCCCTCCGAGGCGCTCTTCCGAGATGTCGGCGATCGACAATGTCTTCCCTTCGATGCGACGTCCTGCAGTGGTGGATGCGCGCTGCCCGAGGTGCCGGGCTGCGCTGTCGCGGCTGTTCACCGCCACGTGCACAGCAAACCAGCAGCCCCTGACATCGGGTCGCTCGACCACGCTATTCACGCCCTGTTCGACCTGCAACACAGCCTGTGGATAACGTTGTGGAGAGCGTGCGGAGAAAGTCGGAGTGTCTGTGTAGAACGGCTGTGGATAACCCGGTGGAGAGGTTCGCAATCGAACTTTCTTACTTGCGCTGAACAGGGGTTTTCTGTTTCCCCACCCTGTGCACAGAATCCGGCTTCAAGCGTGGATTGAAGGTTGAGTGAAACCGGGCGACATGTGCAGAACCTGGGGAAAGTCAAGCTCGACTTCGCATCGGGCGCGTCGGCCACGGGCCCGTCGTGCACCCTCGTCGGAAAAGCCCTGGACAGCCCGATTACCGAGGAGTAGTCTCACGGGATCGACGCGACCGCGTCGTCTGTGCGTTTGTCCTTCAGAGGGGGAGGCTGAACGTGAACACTCGGGCCACCCGACGCAGCGTTCCTGCTGCTGTCCTCTGGGGCGGCCTCGGCGTGGTCGCGTGGGCGACCCTCACCCTCTTCACCGGAGGCGGCGCCGCGCACGCGGACGAGGGCGATGGCGGCCCGCTCGACGGTCTCACCGGTCTCGTGAACGACACGGTGAGCGCCGTGGTCGAACCCGTCGTCACCGATGTCGTGGCCCCGGTCGTGACGCAGGTGGTCGCGCCTGTGGTGACCACGGTCGTCGCGCGCGTGCAGCAGACCGTGCCCCCGGTGGTCGAGAACGTGACCGAGCAGGTCACCGAGCTTCCCGTCGTCGGAACGGTGGTGACTCCCGTCGTGAACGAGGTCGCCGACACCACGCACACGATCGTCGAGACGGCGACCGATGTCCTCGCAGACTCGCCCGTCTCGCAGATCACCGACCCGGTGCTCGACGTGGTCGCGGAGCTCCCCGTCGTCGGACACGTGCTCACCGATCTCGGAGTGACCGACCTCATCGACGGAGTGGTGGATGTCGTCGACGACACCACGGCGGTCGTCGGATCGACCGTCGATGTCGCCCTTCCCCCCGTGATCGGAGGGGTCGACACGTCGGCTCCGGATGACTCGGGGGTCTCCGTCGCACCCTCGCCCGGCGACATCGCAGGCGCTCTCGTGCCCGGAACACCATCGCTCGCGTCGCCGCTCACGCGGCTGTCCGTCACCGCGCATTCTCCGGATCTCGCCACCACTGCCGACATCGAATCCCCCGCGATCGACCGCGCGCCGGCATCCGGTCTGCCTTCACGGTCCGGCGCGCCCTCCGAGGCACCCTCGGGTGCGCCGTCTCCCAGTTCTTCCGCTGCCGGCTCCGGCAGCGGTGCTCACAGCGCCGCTCGCATCGACGAGCTCGGCGCCACCCCACTCCCCTCGGGGAAGTGGGTCTCCGGCGCATCAGACGACGTCCTCCCGACGTCGCTGATCGCCGACACCGACGTCTCTCCTGACTGACGGGTATCGCGTCGTCCCTCTGCGGACGACATGCAGGTGCTGCGCGCGCACCCCAGACCGCGCGCTACCCATCACGCGACACCCAGTCCAGTCAGGAGCATCATCATGCGAAACCTCACCAGGCGTGTTCTTTGGGGCACGCTTCTCGCCGGCGGGATCACCCTGCTCGGCGCCACGGTCGCCAACGCGGCCGAGACCGACGGAGACGACGGCCTTCTCTCGGGCACCCAGATCGTGGCGCCCATCACCGCGCCGATCACGATCGTCGACAACGCGATCTCAGTGCTCGGCACGTCGACGACATCCGCACCGGCTCCGGCCGCTGCACCCGCACCCGTGCCGGCACCCGCCGAGACGACGCCTGCGGTTCAGACCGGAGGCGACTCCGGCACGGCATCCGGCTCTCAGGCCGTGGTGACCGTCACCGTGCCCATCACCGTGCAGGACAACGCGGTGAGCGTTCTGGGCACCTCCTCTACCAGCACCCCGGCCGCGGATCCCCACACAGAGGCTCCCCAGGTCTCGCCTCCGCCTGCCGGGGTGCCGTCCGTGACCACCAGCGGCGTCGACGGCGTGCTCTCGGGCACGCAGGCGCTGATCTCGGTGGATGCGCCGATCACCGTGACGGGCAACGCCGTCTCAGTGCTCGGAGACAGCGCGGTCTCGAGCTCGGATGCCGCTGGTGCGGCATCCGAGTCGACGGCTCCCGCGGGGTCGGACACCGCGACGAGCGGCACGGACTCACTCCTCGGTGGCACCCAGGCCATCATCCCGATCGATGTTCCGATCACCGTGGGCGGAAATGCCATCTCAGTGCTGGGTGAGAGCACGGTGACCGGTTCGCAGCCAGGCGGAACGGGCTCGGGCACCGGCTCGACGCCGACCGAGGCCACGACCGACGGCGAGGATTCGCTCCTCGGCGGCACTCAAGTCATCGCACCCGTCACCGCACCGCTCACCGCGGTCAGCAACGCCGTGTCGGTGCTGGGTGAGAGCACGGTGACCGGTTCGCAGTCGAGCGGAACGGGCTCGGGCACCGGCTCGACGCCGAACGACGCCACCACCGACGGCGAGGACTCACTCCTCGGCGGCACCCAGGTCATCGCACCCGTCACCGCACCGCTCACCGCGGTCGGCAACGCCGTGTCGGTGCTGGGTGAGAGCACGGTGACCGGCGGATCGGTCGGCGCACCGGCGACATCGACCGGTGGAGGTCAGTCGACCTCGGGCGGAGACTCGATACTCGGCGGCACCCAGCTCGTTCTCCCGGTCACCGCTCCCGTCACCATCGGGGGGAACGCGATCGCCGTCCTGGGCGAGAGCACGGTGACCGGGCCGGGAACGGGAACCGGAACCGACCCCGGAACCGACCCCGGAACAGACCCCGGAACAGACCCGGGAACGGACCCCGGAACGGATCCCGGAACCGACCCTGGCACCGATCCCGGAACCGACCCGGGAACGACCACCCCCACGTCCGGCACCGTCTCCGCGACGGGCGACAGCGGGTTGACCTCCGCCGCCGCACCGATCACGGCCCGCGGTTCCTCCGAGGGGCTCGCCATGACCGGCGGAGCATCCTCGTGGGGATCGGTGGCCATCGCCGCTCTCCTGCTCTTCCTCGGAGCGGGGATGCTGCGCCGCAGGCACGCGACCGCGTAGCCGCAGACCCCGGCGGCACGCGCATCCTCGGGGGAGGAGATGTCGTGCCGTCGGTGTGCGGGTCCGCGCGCTGCCGGCAGGGGTGATCCCCGCCTGCCCGCCGCCCGTGATGCCGCACAGTTAGCGGATGCCCCGTGGCACCCCACGGGGCATCCGCCGTGCTCTGCGTCGAAGATCCCGCCGACGTCGAGGACCCCGGAGACAGCAGAGAGCCCCCTGTCCCGAAGAACAGAGGGCTCTCGCAGTTCGCGCCGTATTACTTGGCGGCGACGACCTGCAGCGTGATGACTGCGGTGACGTCGTCGTGCAGACGAACCGTCGCCTCGTGCTCGCCGACGACCTTGATGGCCGAGGGGATGTGCACCTTGCGCTTGTCGATCGAGCCGAGGCCCGCCGCTGCGACAGCATCCGCGACGTGCTCGGTCTTGACCGAACCGAAGAGGCGACCCTCGTTGCCTGCCTTGACGGCGAGGCGAACCTTGGTGCTCTCCAGCGAGTTCTTCAGGGCCACGGCCTCATCGCGGTCGTGGATCGCGCGAGCCTGACGAGCAGCCTGGATCGAAGCGACCTGCTTTTCGCCACCGCGGGTCCACGCCGTGGCGAAGCCCTGGGGGATGAGGTAGTTGCGGGCGTACCCGTTCTTGACCTCGATGACGTCTCCGGCACTACCCAGCCCGGCGACCTCGTTCGTGAGAATCAGCTTTGCCATCTCGATACCCCTTACCGGCCGGCGCCAGCGTAGGGCAGGAGCGCCATTTCGCGCGCGTTCTTGATCGCCGTGGCGATCAGACGCTGCTCCTGCACCGAGACACCGGTGATACGACGGGCGCGGATCTTGCCGCGCTCCGAGACGAACTTGCGGAGGGTGGCGACATCCTTGTAGTCGATGACACCCACCCGGATGGACTTCGCGGGAGCGGTGGGCTTGCCACCCTTCCGCGGCTTGCGGCGGTCGCCGCTTGACTTTCCAGCCATGGTTCTTCCTTAGTTGTGAGCGGCCCTTCGACGAGTTCAGGGACCCGGGTGGGTCGCGAGCTCAGAGCCTGAGATTTAGAACGGAGTGTCGTCGCCGAAGCTGCCCGGAGTGCTCCAGGCATCTGCGCTGGTCGAGGAACCGGGAGTGGACCACGGCTCCTCCGACACCTGCTGCTGCTGTGCGGGACGCGACTGTCCGCCGCCACCGCCGCCGGATCCACCGGTCGATGCCGCACGGGTGACCTGCGCCGTCGCGTAACGCAGCGAGGGGCCGATCTCGTCGACCTCCAGCTCGATAGCGGTGCGCTGGTTGCCCTCGCGGTCCTGGTAGGAGCGCTGACGCAGACGGCCCTGCGCCATGACGCGCATGCCCTTCGTCAGAGAACCCGCCACGTGCTCGGCGAACTCGCGCCAGACGGATGCACGGAGGAACAGCGCTTCGCCGTCCTTCCACTCATTCGCGGCGCGATCGAAGTTCCGGGGCGTCGATGCGATGGTGAAGTTCGCCACCGGCAGCCCGTTCTGCGTGTAGCGCAGTTCGGGGTCGGCCGTGAGGTTTCCCACCACGGTGATGACGGTCTCGCCAGCCATGACCCTTAGGCCTTCGCAGCCTTGGCGGCCTTGCGAGCAGCCTTCTCCTCGGAGCGCTTGGCCTCCGAAGCGACCATCGCCTGAGCCTCTTCCGAGCGGAGGACCTTGGTGCGCATGATCTGCTCGTTCAGCTTCAGCTGACGGTCGAGCTCCTGCGTGGCCTCGCTGGTAGCGGTGAAGTTGACGACGGCGTAGATGCCCTCGTTCTTCTTCTGGATCTCGTAAGCCAGACGGCGCTTACCCCAGATGTCGATCTTGTCGATCGAGCCACCATCGTTGGTGATGACCTTCAGGAACTTGTCGAGTGCAGGGGCTACCTGGCGCTCGTCGATCTCGGGGGTCAGAATGACCATGAGTTCGTACTGGTGCGTCACTTACCCACCTCCTTCGGACTAGAACGGTTACCGCGTATCTCGCGGAAACAGGAGGGTGTGTGAACGTGCCCGCTCCTCGTGGACACAGGGGTCCGGAGCAGACAACCTTCATAGTGTAGCGGAGAAAACTCCGGAGCACCTTCGCGTGTGCGTCGCCGCCGATTGGCATGCTTGTCGAGTGCGCGGTGATCGGCATCGCGCACACGACCGAAGGGGGAACGCCATGCGCGTCAAGAAATGGGGGGTCGGCGTCGTGCTCACGGCTGCCGTGCTACTGACCGGATGCTCGGCACCGGCCGCTGACGAGCCGAAGGACGAGAAGCCCACCGCCGCCGCCGAGGAGACCGCTGCAGCAGCACCGGCCTCGGACTGCCCGGAGCTCACCGAGGGTGCGAGCGTCGACGGAGCCGCGCTCGGCTCCTGCATCACCGAGGCGATGACGGACACCGCCGGGTACGCCGCGAAGACGTCGATCCTCGGCATGGACTCGACGGCCCGCTACAACCCGCAGAACAAGGCCGTCGAATCGATCTCTCCTGCCGGCTCGCTGATCGTGATCGGTGACGACGTGTGGGTCAAGTCGCCGACGAGCGACTGGCAGACGGCCGACCCGAACTCGTCGGACCCGATCATCGCGGGACTCAGCACCGGAGCTTCGGCGATCGCCGACACCGACCCCGCGGCGGCGGCAGGAGCCCTCTCGGGAGACTTCACGGTCACCGGCACCGGCAACCGCCTCGGCCAGGACGTCTACGTCGTGACCGGCACCGCCGAGATGCAGGGTGTCGCCGTCGACGTGACCTACGAGATCACGTCCGACTACGTCATCCTCGCGTCGACCGCTGTCGCCGACGCCGGTGGGCAGACGGTGGAGACGTCGATGGAGATCACCGAATGGGACAAGGCGCAGGACATCGTCGCGCCCATCTGACCCGTCCGACACGACTGCGGGCCGGGGCTTTCGCCTCGGCCCGCAGTGCTGTCTCGGGGCGTCGAGCCGTGGCATCCGTTCCGTCCCCGCTGCGTGCACCTCCCTCGGCCAAGTGCGCTTCGCGCGGGCCGAATCCCCCGAGTTCGGCCGAGGGAAGCGCACATCTCCGCGCGAAGCGAGCGGATGCCGGGCGAAGCGGGCGGATGCCGCGGGCGCAGCGCTCAGTCGAGCGGCGTGCCCTCGATCAGGGCGCGCAGCGTCTCGATCGGCAGCTTGGGCTCTCTCGCCTCGGTCAGCAGACCGTTGCGCTCCTGCATCGTGTCGGTGAGCTGGGTCCAGCACCATCCGGCGAGACCGTCTGGCCTACCGCGGAATCCCTGGCTGCCCGACTGCACCGCCCCGAGGATCGACCCGAGCATGCGCGCATAGTCCTCCGCGCCCGCAGCTTCGGAGTAGCCCCAGGAGCCGTCGGGGCTCGCGTCGGCCGCCCACTTCACGCCGCCGAACTCGGTGAGCATGATCGGCTGCCCCGAGTCCTCGGTGCCGTCGAGCCGGATGCGACGACCGGCGGGACCGATGCCGCCGATGTACGCGCGCAGTGCACTCCCGTCGATGTCGTACCGATCGGCCAGCACCTGCTCGTCGGCCTCGTAGTCGTGGATCGTCCACAGATCCGAGGTGCCGAGCTCCCAGCCGTCGTTCGAGATGACCGGCCGAGTCGGGTCGAGCGCCTTGGTCAGGTGGTACAGCGATTCCGCGAAGGCACGCTGGTCGGCCCGTGAGGCGATGTGCTGCACGCCCCAGCTCTCGTTGAGTGGCACCCACGTCACGATGCTGGGATGCGCGCGGTCGCGCATGACCGCGGCCGTCCACTCGGCCGTCGTGCGCTGCACCGCGAGCGGGCTGAAAGTGTAGGTCGCCGGCATCTCGCCCCAGACAAGCAGGCCGAGCCGATCTGCCCAGTAGAGGAACCGCTCGTCCTCGACCTTCTGGTGCACGCGCACAGAGTTGAAGCCGAGTTCGGTGATCAGCTCGGCCTCGCGACGCAGCGCCTCGCCGCTCGGAGCCGCCAGATGGGAGTCGGGCCAGTACCCCTGACTCAGCACCGACCTCAGCACCACCGGACGCTCGTTGAGCAGGAGCACGCCGTCGGCCCAGCCGACACTGCGGAGTCCGAGGTAACTGGCGACGGCATCCGTTTCCTGACCCGACTGCTCGACCCGCACCCAGGCGTCGAGCAGCACCGGGTTGTCGGGCCGCCAGAGCAGATGCTCGTAGTGCTGGCCGTTGCTCTGTCCGTCGAGGGGGAAGGTCAGGGTCGTGCTGGTCGCCGTCGTGCGCACGCTCGCCGAACCGAGCACGAGACCCTCATGGGCGATGTCGACGCGAACGACACTCTCGTCGGAACGGCTCAGGGTCACCTCGACCGTCACCGTGCCGGCCGTCAGATCGCTCGTCCAGTGCAGAGCGGTCACGTGCTGAGGGCGTACCGATTCGATCCACACGGGCTGCCAGATCCCCGTGGTGCGGTGGTACCAGATGGCGTGCGGACGCTCGTGCCAGTCCTGCTTGCCGCGCGGCTGCGCGAGATCGTCCGGATCGTCCTCGGCGCGCACCACGACGACGTGCGTTCCGGTCGAGCCGTCGAGAGCATCCGTGATGTCGAACGAGAAGGGGGTGTGCCCTCCCTCGTGCGTGCCGACCAGCCGGCCGTCGATCCATACCGATGCGCGGTAGTCGACGGCTCCGAAATGCAGAATCGCCCTGTCGCCGACCTCATGGCCGATGCCGACGAGTTCGTCGTCCGTCAGTTCGCGTCGGTACCAGACCACCGGGTGGAAGCCGGTCGCGCCGATGCCGGAAGCGGGCGATTCCGGCGGGAACGGCACGCGGATGCGGTCGGGCAGCTCGCGTCCATCCGACCAGTGCTCGGCGAGACCGAGGTCATCGTCGTCGTGGGCGAAACCCCACTCGCCGTCGATCTCGAGGAAGGAGCCGCGGACGAGCTGCGGACGAGGCCGTGCCGGCTCCAGTCTGCTCGCTCTCATCTGGTCGGCGTCGCGCAGTGCCATGCGGGGTGCTCCTTGTCGTCGTAGTTCCACGTTGAACTATCCACGCTAGTTCGACGTGGAACCAGCGTCAACGGCTACAGTCGAGACCGGCCGCCGCCCGCGGCCACAGCCCGCCCGCACCGCCCGCCTGCACCGTCGACGACAGGAGCCGCCATGAGCCGAGTGACACTCGCCGATGTCGCAGCCCGCGTCGGCGTCAGCGCCAAGTCGGTCTCGAACGTGGTGAACGGCACCGGCTGGGTGGGCGATGAGCTCAGGCAGCGCATCCTCGCCGCGATCGACGAGCTCGGCTATCGTCCCAACCTCGCGGCGCGGCAGCTGCGCAACGGACGCAGCGGCCTGATCGCGCTCGTCCTCCCCGACCTCCGCGAGCCGTATTTCGCGGAGTTCGCCTCGCAGTTCGTCACGACCGCCCAGACGCGAGCGCTCACGGTGCTGATCGCCCAGACCGGCGGCGATCGACAGGCCGAGCTCTCGATGATGGCCGGCGAGGGGTTCCCGGCCCTCGACGGCATCGTCATGAGTCCCCTCACGCTGACGGCATCCGATCTGGCCACTCGTCCCGCCTCTCTCCCGCTCGTGCTCATCGGGGAGCAGGCCCACGATCTGGTGAGCCCGGCCGTGCATCACGTGGGGATCGACAACGTCGCGGCGGCGGCCGCGGCGACGGGATACCTGCTCGAGAGCGGTCGTCGGCGCATCGCGGTGGTCGGCGTGCAGGAGTCCGGACCGCTGGCGACCTCGCGCCTGCGGTTCGAGGGGTACCTGCGTGCGCTCGCAGATGCAGGGATCGCGCCCGACCCCTCGCTGTACGCGAAGGTCGACCACTTCCACCGCGCGGCGGGTTCGGTCGCCGTCGAACGGATGCTCGACGCGGGTGCCGACTTCGACGCGCTCTTCTGCTTCAGCGACAGTCTCGCCCTCGGCGCGCTCTACACGCTCGGCAGTCGAGGGATCTCCGTGCCGGAGCAGGTGCAGGTCGTGGGGTTCGACGGCATCGAGGAGGGCGGATTCCACATCCCTGCCTTCTCGACGGTCGACCACGGCGACGAGGCGGCGTCGTCGATGATCCTCGACATCCTGAGGGACGCTCCCGTCTCGGGTTCGCACCACGAGGTGCCCTTCCGACTCATCGCGCGATGACCGCCGCACCGGGTCTCGGGGCATCTCCGCCGGTAGCGTGGGTCGCATGCAGCAGAGCTTCGATGCGCGTCCCCTCACCGAACCGGTAGACCCTCGAGCGGTGTCGGCCTTCGCGACCGAGCTGCGCTCGCGCGGCAGCAGCACGACCTCGGCGTCGTCGATCATCGCCATCGTCATCTGCGTCGTCGTCGCCCTCATCGCGGTGCCGCTGATCGTGTCGTCGTTCGTCGGTCTCGCCAGCAGCAGTGGCTCGTCGGGGATCGGTGGAATGCTGCTGATCGTCTTCGTGGGCGTCGCCGTCGTGGGCGGTGTGATCGGAGTGTCCAGCTGGCGCCGCGCACGCGTCGTGCGCTACCGCCTCAACAACTTCGCCCGCGCGAACGGCATGTCGTACGAGGGGCGGGTCGCGGCTCCACCGCTTCCCGGCATGATCTTCAGCCTGGGCAGCGGCCGGCTGTCGACCGATCTGATCAGGGGCACGAGGCCGCGCTTCGTCGAGTTCGGCAACTACCAGTACACGGTGAAGTCCGGCAAGAACTCCACCACCTATCGATGGGGCTACGTCGCGGTGAAGCTCGACGTGCCGTTGCCGAACATCGTGCTCGATGCCAAGGGCAACAACGGCTTCGGGTCGAACCTGCCTGCGTCGTTCCGCCGAGACCAGCAGCTCTCGCTCGAGGGCGACTTCGACCAGTACTTCACCCTCTACTGCCCCGAGGGATACGAGCGCGATGCTCTCTACCTCTTCACGCCCGACATCATGGCGCGCTTCATCGACAACGCGGCCGAGCTCGACGTCGAGATCGTCGACGACTGGCTGTTCCTCTATACCCAGCGCAAGGTGTCGACGCTCGATCCCGCGACCTGGGCATGGCTGTTCGGCGCCGTGGGCGCGCTCATCACCAAGTTCGATCAGTGGGCCCGCTGGCGAGACGAACGACTGCTGCTCGAGAACCCCGGCCAGGATGCCCCATCCGCGGCCCCGCAGAGCGCGGTCTCGTCGACATCACCCGATCCGACGGGGCACCGTGCGGCGCCGGCCACGTCTCTGCCCTTCGCTCCCCCGGTGGGCCTGCTGTCGCCACCGCCCGGCGTCGCGAGCGAGGGTCGCAGGCTCCGTCGGCGCGTGCAGTGGCTGCCGATCGTGCTCGTCCTCGTGATGGGCGCGGCCTGGCTCTGGATCCGGAGCTTCTGAGGCGTCGCCGATCGAGGTCTTCGAGGGGGTGTTGTGGGGGTGGGTGCCGTTGGGGACAGCTGCCCACCCCATCCCCCCTCGGGATCAGAGGAAGCTGGGGACCTCCTCTGCAGGACGGTCGAAACCGTCGGGCCGCGCTATCGGCTGGGGACCGATGTAACCGCGCGGCTGAGTCAATGGTATCCCAGCGGACGTTGCAACATATTGCATCAACCGATATCGGCGTCTCCGGTGCATTCGGAGACGAATACCGGATCAGAATCGATTTTCTGCCGCGATTACGGTGCTGTGGAGCCAAGCCCGAAGTACTCGAGCTCGGCGTCGTTGAGCATGCGCGAGCGGATCAGGAATCGCATCCCGGTGGGACCCTCGACGCTGAATCCGGCTCCTCGCCCCGGCACGACATCGATCGTCAGATGTGTGTACTTCCAGTACTCGAACTGCGACTCGGACATGAACACCTCGACGCGGGCATCGAGACCGACGTCGAGGTCGCCGAGGCGCACATCGCTCGGTCCGGTGAGGAACATGCCCACCGGGAAGCACATGGGAGACGACCCGTCGCAGCAGCCTCCGGACTGATGGAACATCAGCGGCCCGTGCTGCACCGTGAGATCACGGACGAGGGATGCCGCGGCATCCGTCACGTCGACCCGCTGATAGGTGCCGATGCTGACCATCGGAGTCCTCTCTTCCTGCGTTTCACGGTGCGCTTCGTCTCGCTCCGCTCGCTCAACGACCGGGGGGAGTGCTCCGCTCGCTCAACGACCGGCGGTATCCGGTCGTTGAGCGAGGAGCGAAGCACCGAGACGAAACGCGGTCCGGCTCAGAAGAAGCCCATTGGCCCTTCCGCGTACGAGACGAGGAGGTTCTTCGTCTGCTGGTAGTGATCGAGCATCATCTTGTGGTTCTCGCGCCCGACGCCCGACTGCTTGTATCCGCCGAACGCCGCGTGCGCCGGGTACTGGTGATACGTGTTGGTCCACACCCGACCGGCCTCGATCGCCCGCCCCGCACGGTAGGCGGTGTCGCCGCTGCGACTCCACACCCCGGCGCCGAGACCGTAGAGCGTGTCATTGGCGATCGAGATGGCGTCGTCGAAGTCGTCGAACGAAGTGACCGAGAGCACCGGGCCGAAGATCTCCTCCTGGAAGATCCGCATGTCATTGGTGCCCTCGAACACGGTCGGCGCCACGTAGTAGCCCTCGCTCAGGTCGCCACCGAGGTCGACGCGCTCTCCACCGGTGAGCAGACGAGCACCACCCTGCTTTCCGATGTCGATGTAGCTGAGGATCTTCTCGAGCTGATCGTTCGACGCCTGCGCGCCGATCATCGTCGCCGGGTCGAGCGGGTTGCCCTGCACGACCCTGCCCACCCGCTCGAGGCCGTCGGCGAGGAAGCCGTCGTAGATCGATCGCTGGATGAGCGCGCGCGAGGGGCATGTGCAGACTTCGCCCTGGTTGAGAGCGAACATGGTGAAGCCCTCGAGCGCCTTGTCGTAGAACGGGTCGGCCGTCGACCGGGCGACGTCCTCGAAGAACACGTTCGGGCTCTTGCCTCCGAGTTCCAGGGTCACGGGGATGAGGTTCTGCGACGCGTACTGCATGATCAGGCGGCCCGTGGTGGTCTCACCCGTGAAGGCGACCTTGCGGATGCGCTTGTGCTGAGCCAGCGGAGCCCCTGCCTCGATGCCGAATCCGTTCACGATGTTGACGACGCCCGCCGGCAGCAGATCGCCGATGATGTCGAAGAGGAACAGCAGCGATGCCGGGGTCTGCTCGGCCGGCTTGATCACGACGCAGTTGCCTGCGGCGAGCGCCGGCGCGAGCTTCCACACCGCCATGAGGATCGGGAAGTTCCAGGGGATGATCTGGCCGACCACTCCGAGCGGCTCATGGAAGTGATAGGCGACGGTGTTCTCGTCGAGCTGGCTGATACCGCCCTCCTGAGCGCGCAGCACACCGGCGAAGTAGCGGAAGTGATCGACGGCGAGGGGGATGTCGGCCGCGAGCGTCTCGCGCACCGGCTTGCCGTTCTCCCAGGTCTCCGCCACCGCGATCTCCTCGAGATGCTGCTCGATGCGATCGGCGATGCGGTTGAGGATCACCGATCGCTCGGCGGGACTCGTCTTGCCCCATGAGGCGAAGGCCTTCCAGGCGACCTCGACGGCGCGGTCGATGTCCTCGACCGTTCCGCGGCCCACCTCGGTGAACGGCTTGCCGTTGACGGGGCTGATGTTCTCGAAGTACTGGCCCTTGACGGGATCGACGAACTCGCCGCCGATGTAGTGGCCGTAGCGGGGGCGATACTCGGCCAGAGCGCCCGGCTGTCCTGGGGCTGTGTAGGCGGTGGACACGTCTTCTTCGACGATGGTCATCGGATCTCCTTCGACGGGACGCGGCCTCAGTGCCGCGTGGCTCTGACTCGAAGGTAGGTCGCCGGACGTTGCGTCACGATGCGCAACGTTGCAGGAGGTTGCGAGGTCAGCCCGCGTCGATGCGCTCGATGCGCGCCACGAGGCCGGCCCGCTTGGGCGACCGCGCCGGGAGCATCTCGAGCGCGAGTCGCAGCGCCGCGGCATCGCCCTGCCCCTCGGGGATCTCGGCGTACTCGAGCAGCACATCGAGGCTGGCTTCGGAGAGCATCGCCTCTCTCAGCGCCGAGCGGACCTCGTTGCGGAACTCCTCGACACCCGGCGAGGTCGACTCGGGGAGCACGGGCCCGCGGTAGGCGGTCAGCGCGACACGGTGGGCGCCGCGGTCGAGCAAAGAGAGAACGTCGTGCGCGTCGGTCTCGAGCGCCATCGGCAGGCGGTAGGGACGCGACTCGGGCACCAGGTTCGGGGCGTTCTTCTCGAGCACCTTGCGCAGGCGCACCATCTCGGGGCGCAGCGTGTCGGCCGAGGTGCCGGGCCCGTAGACCAGCTCGCTGAGCCGCTCGGCCGAGAGCCCCTGACGGTGCAGCGCGAGCATCAGCAGGATCGCCGCGTGGCGAGCGCTGAGCTCGATCACCGACTCCTCGAGCTCGGTCTCGCTCTCGAGCCGCGCCCTGTCACGTCCGAGCACGTGCAGGGTGGCGCGGGTGGTGGGCTTGGCCCTCGATGAGATCGTGATCGGCCGGTGGGCATCGCTGCGCGCCCGGAGTCGCTTCACCATCAGCTCGGACTCGACCGCTCTGGCCGTCGCATCGACGAGCAGTCGCGCCTGGGTCGAGACGACCTCATCGCCGCCAGTGATGTCGATGACGCCGAGCACGCGCCTCGTCTCGGGGTCGCGCACCGGTGCGGCGGTGCACGACCACGGGTGCACCAGTCGGTTGTAGTGCTCGGCGCCGCGGATGTGCACGGAGTGCCCGAGGGCCAGTGCCGTTCCGGGTGCGGATGTGCCGACCGCGTCCTCCGCCCAATTCGCTCCGGCGACGAACCCCATGTTGTCGGTGAGAGACCTCAGGTGGCCGTCGCCCTCGATCCAGAGCAGTCGTCCGGCCTGGTCGCCGATGGCGACCACCACACCGGTGTCCTCCGTCGATCCGGGGAGGAGCAGCGCGCGGATCATGTCCATGGCGGAGGCCAGAGGATGCGCGCGTCGATGCTCCTCGAGCTCCTCGCTCGCGAGCTCGAGCTGGGGAGCGCCCTCGGGACCGACTCGGCCACGCCACGAGCGCACCCACGATTCCCGCACCAGCGGCCGCACCTGCTGCAGCCGCTTGTCGTCGAGGTTCCCGGCGATCAGCTCTTCATGCGCTCGCTCGATCAGCAGACGAGAGGCCTCGGGAGAACCCTCGCGCGACATCTGCCACGACCCAGCCACACGCATCTCCGATCGTCGAGGGAGCGTTCTCTCAGCATACGAGCCGGATGCCGTCGGCGGAACCCGGGGCGCGGATCACGCGTGCCTCAGCTGCGCGCGGCCCACCATTCGCGAAGTCGCTGCTCGGCGGCATCCTGTCCGATCACGCCCTCGTCGAGACGCAGGTCGAGCAGGAAGCGATAGGCCTCGCCGACCTCTCGCCCCGGCGTGATGCCCAGGATCTGCTGGATGCGGTTGCCGTCGATCTCGGGGCGGATGGAGTCGAGCTCCTCCTGCTCACGCAGCGCGGCGATGCGGGCCTCGATGTCGTCGTAGGCACCGGCGAGCTTCGCGGCCTTGCGTCTGTTGCGGGTGGTGACGTCGGCGCGGGTGAGGATGTGCAGGCGGTCGAGCAGCTCGCCGGCATCGCGCACATAGCGACGCACCGCGGCATCCGTCCAGGCGCCCTCGGCATATCCGAAGAACCGCAGGTGCAGCTCGATCAGCGTGGCGACCGCGTCGGTCGTGGCCGTGTCGAACCGCAGAGCCTGCATGCGCTTGCGGGCCATGCGTGATCCGACGACGTCGTGGTGGTGGAAGGTGACCACGCCGCCGTCCTCGAGCTTTCGCGTGCGCGGCTTGCCGATGTCGTGCAGCAGGGCGGCGATGCGCAGCGCGACGTCGGGCTCGGCCCCCGGGTGGCGGGCGTGCTCGAGCTCGATGGCCTGAGTCAGCACGGTGAGCGAGTGCTCGTAGACGTCCTTGTGGTGGTGGTGCTCATCGACCTCGAGGAGCAGCGCAGTGACCTCGGGGAGGAATTCGTCGATCAGGTCGGTATCGACCAACGCGCGGATGCCGCGCACCGGATCGTCGGTCTGCATCATGCGCACGAGTTCGGACTGCACGCGCTCGGGGCTCACGATCGACAGCGTGCCTCGGAGGTCGCCGATGGCGGTCGCCGTCGGCTCGTCGATGCGGAAGCCGAGCTGAGCGCTGAAGCGCGCGGCGCGGAGCATACGCAGCGGATCGTCGCCGAACGACACCCGAGGGTCAGCCGGAGTGCGGAGGACCCCGGCGATCAGGTCTTCGACCCCGCCGGTCGGGTCGACGAGCTTCACCGACGGTACCCGCAGCGCCATGGCGTTCACCGTGAAGTCACGGCGGTTGAGATCGCCCTCGATCGAGTCGCCGAACTCGACGGTGGGCTTGCGCGTCACGCCGTCGTAGCTGTCGGCGCGGTACGTGGTCACCTCGACCTGCTCGCCCTTCACGCGGGCGCCGATCGTGCCGAATGCGCGACCGATGTCCCACTGCGCCGTCGAGATCGGAGTAACGATGCGCAGGATGTCGTCGGGCAGAGCGTTCGTGGTGAAGTCGAGGTCGTGCGTCGAGCGTCCGAGCAGCGCGTCGCGCACCGGACCGCCGACGACGGCCAGATCGAACCCGGCCGCCTCGAAGGCGTCTGCGAGGGTTCGGACGACCGGATTCTCGGCGAGCGCGCCGAGACGGGCGAGGCCATCGGCCATGTTGAGCATGGTTTCCAGCGTACCCGGGGGTCGTGCGGCGCTTGCCCGGGGGCCTCCCCTCCCCTGGCCCTTCCCCTGGCCCTTCCACCGGCCCTTCCCCTGGCCCTTCCCCTGGCCCTTCCACCGGGCACAGATTCGGATGACGAGGGCGCCGCGCCGCGGCATCCACCTCTGGACACGGCGTGTCTACCTTCATCTCCGAACTTGTGCGCGGGACGGGACGAGATGGAACGAGGCGAGTCAACACTCACGGGGCGGGACGAGAACGGGACCAGAACAGGACGGGCTCGACCAGGCCCCCCGGGCACAGATTCGGATGACGAGGGCGCACCGCCGCGGCATCCGACCCAGGAGACGGCGTGTCGAGCCTCATCTCCGAAGTTGTGCCCGGGACCGGACGGGACGAGGTGCCCGGGACGGGACGGGATCGGACGAGGTGGGACGGGACGGGACGGGACGGGACCGACAGTACCGAGCCCGTCTCAGAAGAGCGGGTTGTCTCCCCTGGCCTGAGCCATCGCCCGCGTGCGCGCCTGTGTGTGCCGGACGATCAGCATGCTCAGCAGCGATCCCCCGGCGAGCGCGACCGCGAGGATCGCCCAGATGCCGATCTCCGGCTCGACGATCTCGAAGCCGTAGACCCCCACGACGAGGAGAAGGAGGATCACCCCTTCGATCAGGGCGAAGCGGAGGAACAGTCGGGTCTGCTTCTTCAGGTATTCGGTCGACACAGCCCGGACTCGTGCATCGACGGAGGAATCGTCCGCGTGACTCATGCCCCCACCGTAGCGAGATACCCGTAGCGAGATACCGGTCGACACCGCGCCCCGCGAGAATATGATCGGCTCGTGGGTGCAGAAGAGAACGAGACCCCGGCCGTCGCGAACAGCTCCCGCCGCGGATTCCTCAAGATGGGTGGAGCGGCGCTGGCCGGTGCCGTGGTCGGTGCCGCCGGCGGAGCCGCGATCGGCGCGGGGATCGCCGGCAGCCGGCGCGACGGGTTCGCGAACGAGCCCGATCCGTTCGCCGCGCTGACTCCTCGCAGCGAGCCCGGCTTCGACCACCTCGTCGTCGTGATGGGCGAGAACCGGTCGTTCGACAACCTGCTCGGGTACCTCTATTCGAAGGCCACTCTGCCGAAGGGAGAGAAGTTCGAGGGTCTGGCCTTCGGCACGCACAGCAACACCGCATCCGACGGCACGGTCGTCGATGCGCACGTGTATACCGGCGACACCGACCGGATCATGAGCCTCCCCGACCCCGACCCCGGCGAGGAGTACCCCCACGTCAACACACAGATCTTCGGCACGGTCGATCCGCCGGGCAACGCCGACCTGTTCGTGGATGAGATGACCGCGCCGTTCAACGCTCCCACGCATGACGAGAAGCCGACGATGTCGGGGTTCCTGCAGGACTACATCATCAACTTCCGACGCCTACGTGACGGCGTCGAGCCGAAGCCCGACGAGGCCGCGCACATCATGGGCTCCTTCTCTCCCGAGATGCTGCCGGTGCTGTCGACACTCGCGTCGGAGTTCGCCGTCTTCGACCACTGGTACGCGGGCGTCCCCTCACAGACGTTCTGCAACCGATCGTTCTTCCACGCGTCGACCTCGCACGGCTTCGTGACCAACCAGTCGGGCGGTGGCTACGGCAAGTGGCTGGATGCGCCGGCGGCACCCACGGTGTTCAACAGGCTCGAGGATGAAAAGGTCACCTGGAAGATCTACATCGACAAGCTGCAGCTGATCTCGTTCACCGGGATGCTGCACGCCGCCGTGCTGGAGAAGTACTGGCGCACCGAGCACTTCGGCACGATGGAGGACTTCTACGCCGACGCGAAGAACGGCACCCTTCCCGCGTACGCGTTCATCGAGCCGCGCATGGTCTACGACCACAACGACTTCCATCCGCCGTTCGGCTCACCCCGTGAGAGCGTCGTCGACGGCGAGCCCGTGTACGACAGTGCGATCTCCGACGTGAGAGCCGGCGATCGCCTCGTCCACGACATCTACGAGGCGGTACGCACGAGCGCCTCGCCGAAGGGCTCGAACGCGGTCAACACCCTGCTGCTGATCACCTTCGACGAGCACGGCGGATGCTACGACCACGTGCCGCCGCCCGCCGCCACGAAGCCGACGAAGGACACGGGGGCCGGCGAGATGGGCTTCACCTTCGATCGCCTCGGATGCCGTGTGCCCGCCATCGCCGTGTCGGCGTACACGAAGCGCGGAACGATCGTGCACGAGGAGATGCACCATGGATCGGTGACCGCGACGCTGTCGCGCCTGCACGGCCTCAAACCGCTCAACGACAGGGATCAGTCGGCGAACACGCTCTTCGAGGTCGTGAACCTCGACAAGCCGCGGCATCCGTCGGAATGGCCGATCACCACACCGGCCTACACGCCGCCGAACCCCGAGGCCCTCGAGCCGACGCCGGGCAACCCGGCAGAGATGAAGCCGCTGACCCCTCCGGCGCGCGGCCTGCTGGGTCTGCTCATCGCCAAGTACGGCAAGCCGGACGAGCCTGAGCCTCAGACCTTCGCCGACGCCTACCGACTGCTGCACGAGCACGGCGAAGAGCTGTTCGGTCCGCCGAGCGGCAAGTGAGCGGCAAGTGAGCGGCATGATCTCCGCGTCCTGGGAGCGTGCCCGCGCCGATACCTCCTCTCTTCCTGAGGCTCCACCGGAGGCATGGGCTTTCGGAGCGACGCCGGAGCAGGCGGACGACCTTCTCGATCTCGTGCTCTCGGGCGTGAAGACCGCGACCGCCTCCTCGCTGTGGGACTACCAGGCGACGGGCGACGCCGTGCCCGAGAGCGGCGAGCTGAGCATCGTCCTCGACGGCTCCGGCTCGCCGCGTGCCGTGCTGCGGACGGTCGATGTGCGCATCGTGCCGTTCGAGGAGGTCTCGACCGAGCACGCGCATGCCGAAGGCGAGGGCGACCGCACGCTCGGTCACTGGCGAGAGGTCCACGAGCGGTTCTGGCGTGAGCACTCCGAGAACCCGCGCGGATTCGAGCCCGGCATGCCCGTCGTGTGCGAGCTGTTCCAGGTCATCCACCCGACTCAGCTCGAGCGACCCGGGACTCCCGCTCGCTGAGCGAAGTGGTTCGATACGCACAGTCTCGTGACTGCCGAGCGACGAGACTGCGCGCTGCGCCCTGCGCGACGAGACCGTTCAGTCGCGGTTCGACCGCCGCCGTGACACGGCGACGAGCACGCCACCGATGATCAGCACGACCGCGCCGCCGATCGCCCACGCGAACGTCTCGGGTGCGAGGCCCGTCGCGGGCAGCCGGTCGTCGCCGGTGTTCGGCGGACTCGTCGGGCCGTCGGGGTCACCCGGGCCGTCGGGGTCACCCGGGCCGTCGGGGTCGGGCGGAGACACGATGTCGTCCGCCGCGAGCGTGAAGTCCTGGTCCATGATCGCCTCGCCCGCCTCGGTGATGACGACGGTGCGCGTCGCATCGCCCACGACCGTCGTGCCAGGAGGGGGAGTCACGGTCAGCGTGTAGGTACCGGGCGGCAGGTCTGAGAGGGAGTATGCCCCCTCGGCGTCGGTCGTCAGGGTCTGCTCGCCCTCGCTGTGGCCGAGCGTGATCACGACGCCACCGATCGGCTGGCCGTCGTCGGTGCGCACGACGCCGTCGATCGATCCCGGTCGAGCGAGCGCGAAGTCGACGTCGACCACGTCCGTCGTCGCGACCCTCTCGGCCTGGCTGCTCGGTCCGACGACGGTGTAGCCGTCGGGCGTGGTGATGGTGATCGTGTAGTCGCCCGCCGGGAGCCGAGGGAAGACATAGTCGCCGTTCGCATCGGTCACCGCCGTCACCGATGCATCACCCGCGGATGCCGTGACGATCACGCCTGCCACCCCGTCGTCGCCGGCGCGGACCGTGCCGCTGAGGTCGGGGTTCTCGACGAGATACACGGTCGGTGCGGTGATCGGCTCCTCCGAGTCGCCGGGCACCTCGATCAGCGGAGGCGTTCCGATGAGCGTGTATCCGTCCGGCGCGGTGACGACGACCGTATGGGGCCCGACCTCCACCCGGTCGAAGAGGTAGAAGCCGTTGGCATCCGTCGTCGTCGACACTCCGTCTATCGTCACCGTCGCGCCCACGACCGGCGTGGTCGTGCCCTCGATCAGGACGACTCCCGACACGGCCACCGGCTCGAGCGGTCGCACCGTGAAGTCGGCGACGCCGTCGGCATCCGTGAGATCGACCGGTCGTGTCGTCGGCCCCTCGATGATGGTGCCGTCGGGAGCGGTCGCGCGCACGGTGTAGCCGTCGGTCGCGACGATGCCCGGGAACGAGTAGGTGCCGTCGGCGGCCGTCGTCGTCGTGCCGACCACGGCGCCGGTGGCGTCGGTCAGTGTCAGGGTGACGCCCGGCTGAGGCACGTCGAGCGGGTCGGACACGGTGCCGGTGATGTCGCGCGCGATCGATGCGAACCAGGTCTGGTAGACGGGCAGCCCCGCACGGCGCGTGAACGAGAAGGTGAGCGCGCTGATCGGAGCGGACGGCTCGAACCAGGCGGCGGCCCCTGCGGTGTCGGCGGCCGCGGCGTTGCCGGTCAGCGTGAGCGTGGCCGGATCCCAGGTCGGGATGTCGGCGGCGTCGCCCGAGCACGACGGCTTGCCGGCGAGACCGGGCGCACAGTAGTTGAAGCCGCCGCGGAAGCCGAGCTGCTGATCGTCGAGCAGCAGGCCGTCGGGTCCGACGGCCTGGATGCGCACGGAATCGGCGTCGATGTCTCCCAGCACGAAGGTCCAGCCGGAGGTCGGAGTCGGTGCGGCGAACGAGTAAGTCGTCGTCGATGCGCCAGTGGCGGTGTCGGTCTTCGGCCGTAAATTCAGGTACGGCTGGCCGACGCTGCTGCCGTACTTCGCCCCGACCGGTGTCCCCTCGGAGAGCCAGGTGGAGGCTCCCGAGATCACTCCGGCCTGTCCGCCGCGCGAGTCGCTGGTCATGGTGGCGGTGATCGCCGGTTGCGCCGCGATCTGCACGGACGTCGTGTACGCACCGCCCGCGCCCGCGAGCGGTTGCCAGCTCGCCCAGGACGTCGTCGTCACCGCTGCAGCCGGAATCGCTCCGACCATGATGGCGACGAGCACGAGGGCTCCCGCCAGAAATCCGCTCCTGGACGCGCGCATGCGGTCAGAGTATCGGCATACTGCTGAACTGGCGAGGGTTGGACATCTGCGTCTCAGCGCGGACTCTGTGCTGAGATGGCAACGTGACGACGCCCCTCGACTCCGGCAGCACGCCCCGGAGCTTCGTGTACCACCCCGTGTTCCAGACGATCGTGATCGTCGTCCTCCTCCTGGTCGGACCCGTGCTGCTGGTGATCGGTTCGTCGATGAACGCCGCCGACCGGGAGCTCGTCGCGAGCGGTTCACGCACGACGGGAACGGTGGTCGAGGTGAACGATGGGGCCGAGGCCAGCACGCACAACTTCAGAGCGGAGTACCTCGCAGGCGACGCTTCTCTGCATTCGGTGTGGGCCGACTGGGCGCCGGACGCGAAGCCCGCGCTCGGCGCCCCCGTCACCGTCATCTACAGCCCGACCGAACCGGACGTGGCGGTGATCGAAGGCCACGGGACCCCGGGTCGCACCGTCACGGGGCTCGGCGGTCTGCTCACCGTCGTGTCCCTCGTGCTCATCGTCGTCATGGCCTCCGGCTTCGCGAAGGGACGAGCCCGGCGTCGACGGGCCGGCTGACTCCGCACGACGTCGCGCAGCGAACTCACCGTGACCGCGAGGGGTCGTTCGATTCTCGCCTCAGAGGTACCCGGTCGCGGGATCGATCGACGCCAGGAAGCCGCGGATCACGGCGACATGCTGCTCGCGATCGAGTGGCGATGATCCGCCGCCGCCGGTGAATCCGTAGCCCGGGTTCGGTCCCGAGATCCAGTCGTAGTGATGAGCGCCGTCGTCACTCCATCGCACGGAGAACGTCTCTCCGTCGACCTCGACGACGCCGAGATCGGTGAAGGTGCGTGGGTCACCGAACCGCATGTCCGCGGGGAGGGGCGAGTACTTCCGCCCCTCCTCCGCAGACCCGCGTTCATCCGTCATCGTGGCACTCTAACGCGCGACGATGAGTCGGCGTCAGACCGGGTCGCCCTGCACGGGACCCTCGGTGTTCGGTTTCCAGCCGAGCTCGGGCGCGACGTACTTCGCGAACGACTCGAGCACGTGGAGGTTGTACTCCGGCCCCAGCTGGTTCGGGATCGTCAGAAGCAGCGTGTCGGCCGTCATGACGGCCTCGTCGGCCAGCAGCTGGCGGACCAGCACGTCGGGCTCCGCTGCATACGTCTTGCCGAAGGTCGAGCGGTAGCCGTCGATGATGCCGATCTGGTCGGCGTTCTCCTCGCTGCGCAGACCGAAGTACGCGCGGTCGGTGTCGGACACGAGCGGGAACACGCTGCGGCTGACCGAGACGCGGGGCGTGCCGGTGTGGCCCGCATCCTTGTACGCGGAGCGGAAGAGCTCGATCTGCTCGCGCTGCAGCTCGTGGAACGGCACGCCCGTCGCCTCGGTGAGAAGCGTCGAGCTCATCATGTTGAGCCCCTTGCGTCCGGTCTCCTCAGCGGTGGTGCGGGAGCCGGATCCCCACCAGATGTGGTCGCGAAGGGTCGGCGACTGCGGCTCGATCGCGAGGTACCGGCCGGCGCCCACCATCCGAGGGTCACCGGGTGCGAGGCCCTCGCCGTCGATGGCGCGCAGGAAGAGGTCGAACTTCTCGCGGGCGATCACGCTGCCGCGCTCGGGGTCCTCCTCGTCGTGGAAGCCGAACGTCTCGTATCCGCGCAGAGCCGTCTCGGGTGACCCACGGCTCACGCCGAGCGCGATGCGTCCGTCGGCGATCAGGTCGAGAGCGGCAGCCTCCTCCGCGAACTGGAAGGGGTTCTCGTAGCGCATGTCGATGACGCCGGTGCCGACCTCGATGCGCTTCGTTCGGGCGGCCATCGCCGACAGCAGCGGCATCGGAGAGGCAGCCTGACGCGCCCAGTGGTGCACGCGCACGGATGCTCCGTTGACGCCGATCTCGTCGGCGCCCTCGGCGATCTCGATGGTCTGCTTCAGCATGTCGCCCGCCGTGCGGGTCGCCGAGCCGGGCACATCTGCGTAGTGCCCGAAGGAGAGGAATCCGAAAGCCTTCATATCTCCATTCAACCGAATGGATGCGGGGTTATTCCCTCGGTTCCGGCTCGCGGCGCATCTCGACGTACCCGTCGCCGTCGGATCCGCTCACCACGAAGCCGCGGCGCTCGTACCAGGAGCGAGCCGGTGCATCCGACCACACCGACAGAGTGACGACCGATCCATCGAGATCGCACGCGTCGAGCAGCCCGTCGAGCAGTCGGGATCCGAACCCGCTCCCCCGTGCCTCGCCGATCACCGCGATGTCGCAGAGCCGCACCACTCCGGCCGAGGTCGCGGTCACGCAGTATCCGACCGGCGACGCATCGACCGACAGCAGCTGGACGACCGCTCCGGGATGCGTGTCGACGAGACTGCGCATCTTCGAGGCCACCTGCCCCACGACCAACGGAGCCGCCATGGCGTCAGGCACACCCTGCAGCCGCCGCCGCAGTTCGTCGGAGACGATCTCCCGGAGTCGAGGATCGTCGAGCTCGACCCGCTCGACGATCAGGGGATCGTCATGGACGCGGTGGGAAGACACCGTTGAGCGCGATGACGAAGTACATGCCGACGTACGGCGGCATGTTGTTGTGCGGGAGGGACCCGCCGGCCGGAGCCAGTGCGTCCGGTGCCAGCGACGTGTCCCTGGTGGGCGCATAGGTCTCTCGAGCGGCTCGACCGTAGCGACTCTGCGCCCACCGACGCCCCTGCGGATCTCCGCTGGTGCCCGGCGCAGGTACCGCGTTCGCCTGATGCGCATGAGACGGCATCTCGTTCTGCGTGAGCGTGACCGAGCGAGCGCCGCCGATCTCGCCGACATAGCGCTCGGTGAGTCCAGGGCCCCGGCCCCGGCCGATGGCGAACGCCCCGTTCAGGTTCGGCAGAGCGAAGGTCGCCCGGCCGTCACCGCCGTAGTTGGTGCCCAGAATCGCGAACAGTGCCGTGTTCTGCGAGATCGGCAGCAGCTGCCCGTTGCACATGGCCCAGTTCAGCGGGGCGTAGCTGAATCCGACCGTGCGGATCTCGCCGACGAAGGGTTCCGTCATGATGCTCTCCTGAGGGTCGCGATATCAGTTGCGGCTCGGGAAGATACCCGTGAGCGCGATGATGTAGTTGACGGCGAGATACGGAGGGCGGTTCTCGTGCGGCTGGTTTCCACCGGCGATGCCGATCGAATCGGCAGCCATCGTCGCCGCCGCACTCACGCCGTAGCCCGGCTGCGGGGATGCGGCGAAGTACGCTCCCTGGGGCGAGGTGACACTGGCCGCAGCCGATGACGCTGCGACCGTATGGGAATGCGCCGGCATCTGTGCGCTGGTGAGCGTATGCCTGGCCGCTCCCCCGGACTCGCCCTGCACGATCGAGCCGCCCGCGTGAATCGGCGCGCTGCCTCTCAGATCGGGCAACGCGAAGTTGTTGACCCCGTTACCGCCATAGCTCGTGCCGAGAAGCGAGAACAGCGCCTGGTTCTGCGCGATCGAGAGCAGCTGCCCGTTGCACAGCGCCCAGTATTTCGGTGCGAAGTTGAAGGCGACGCGGCGGATCTCGCCGATGAAGAATTCACTCATGAGTGTTCTCAGTTCTGCGAGGGGAAGATGCCGAAGAGCGAGATGATGTAGGTCAGGGCGAGGAAGGGCGGCATGTTCTCGTGCGGCTGATCGCCCCCGGCGGGTGAGACGGCGTCGGCGGCGAGCTGTGCACCGGGAGTCGCATCGGAGAATGCCGCGGCCTGCTGCGCCGCCCACCGCGCGTTCGACGGGCCGGTCGCCCCAGCCGCTGACGCCGTCGTGGCTCCGTGAGCATGCGCGGGCAGCTGCTGAGTGGTGAGTGTCACCTTCTCGAGCCCCGCGCTCTGCCCGAGGACGTAGTTCTCGCCATCTCGGCTCTGACCCGCATGGATCGGTGAGCGCCCCCGCAGATCGGGGACTGCGAAGGTCTGCTGCCCGTCACCGCCGTAGGTGGTGCCGATGAGCACGAAGAGGGTCTCGAACTCCGCGATGCTCAGCAGCGATCCGTCGCAGAAGGCCCAGCCGGCGGGGGCGAAGTTGCCGGCGAACATCCGGATCTCGCCGATATAGGGCTCGCTCATGGTGCCTCTCTTCGATCCACGACGCCCTCGAGCGTGCTGACTCCGCCCGCGCGGGCGAGGAACAGCGACGCGACGAGTTCGCCGTCGCTCACCAATCGGTAGATGCCGTCTCGGGCTCGGACATCGGCGGTGAACTCGACGCTGAACCGGTGCTCCGCATCTCCGTCGCCCGGCAGATCACGGACCGCATCGAGCACGAGATGGTGCTCGGACCACGGTGATGAGCCGACGTAGGCGGTGCCCTCGCGACCGGTGAAGACCGAACGCGTCGGACGCAGCGGATCGGACCCGGGCGCGGATGCCGCGGCGTCGGCTGTCACGGCATCGGTGACCGCGTGCGCGCCTGCCGAGGCCGGTGTCGACTGCGCCGCGGCGTAGGCGGTGGAGCCGCCGGCGGCCACGCCCACACCCAGTGCGACGGCGCCGGCACCGAGCATGCCGCGGCGCGAGAAAACAGCAGTCATGTCACTCCTGCGGTCGGTGGCACCAGGGGATGTGCCCTGTCGGGCTGGGTGCGGATTTGACGCTATCAGGACACTCAGCAAACCGATAGCATTCCGGTATTCCAGTTGATGTCTTGGTGCCTCCGCACCCGACCGAGGGGCCAGGATGTCTGCTTTCCGGAAGTCTTCCCGCACACGACGCGCCTTCGCCGCCGCACTCGCGGCGCTCGCGCTCACGGCCGGTGGGCTCGTCGTCGCGTCTCCCGCTGCCGCAGCCACCTTGACCGTGACCACGACCGCAGACGGCGACGCGAACGGCGCGTGCACGACCGCGAGCGTCGTGACGCCGGCGACACCCACGACGCTGCGCAACGCCCTTTGCGTCGCCAGCAACGTCGGCGGAGCATCGACGGTCACGGTGCCCGGCGGCACGTATGCGCTCACCGATGGGGCTCTCCTGCTGGGAACCCGGCCGGGGACCGACGTGCAACTCGAGTCGTCGGACGGACGCGCGACCATAGTCGGCGACGGCACATCGCAGCTGCTCACGCTCGACCCCGCGCTCGTCGGCGGCATAGCCGTCGAGATCGACGGCTTCGCGTTCGAGGGCGGACGTGACAGCCTCTACGGCGGCGGCGCGATCATCGGGGGCAGCGTCGACGGGGAGGCCGACTCCCTCGTCGTGAACGACACGCTCTTCAGCGACAACACCTCGACCGGCGGCACCGCCAACCCCGGCGGAGCGATCCAGTTCATGGGCGGCGACCTCACCGTCACCGACTCCGTCTTCGAGGGGAACACCAGCGGCTCGGCCTCGGGCGGAGCGATCTACTACGAAGCCTTCGGCGCAGACGATGCACTCGCGGTGACCGGCTCGGTATTCGACACGAACACGATGACGGCGGCCGGCGTCGCCGCCGGAGGTGGAGCGATCGCCTTCGCTGCGGGCTCCGTCGGCACCGTGCAGATCATCGGCAACACCTTCACCGGCAACAGCGCCTCGGGCCCTGCCGCGTTCGGCGGTGCGATCGAGCAGGTCGCGGGTCCTGCGACCATCTCCAGCAACAGCTTCGCGGCGAACTCGGCCACCGCCGGCAGCGCGGTGCACGCGGCAGGCGGCGACCTGACCGCTCAGCACAACTCCTTCGTCGGCAACGTGGGCGACACGGCGCTCCGCACCGAGGCGACGACCTCGGCGATGGCGACACGCAACTGGTGGGGATGCAACGAGGGTCCCGGCGGCGCCGGTTGCGACACCGCCGCCCTCACGGCCGGTTCCACGACTCCCCATCTGACGCTCTCGGCTGAGGCCGACACCGCCTCGGTCGCGGTCGGCGAGACCGCCACCCTCACCGGATCACTGCTCGTCGACTCTGCGGGAGACGCGGTCCCTGCCGCCGCTCTCGGAGCGTTCGAAGGGGCGGAACTCGCGTGGACGGCGATCGCCCCCGCGGGATCGAGCGTCGCTCCGGCATCCGTTCCCTTCACCGACGGAGTCGCAGAGACGACCTTCACCGCCGGTGACGTCGCCGGCGAGGGCGGCGCGACAGCGGTCTTCGGCGCGGCATCCGTGCCGGTGGCCATCACGGTCAGCGATGAGGTCGCCTTCACCAGCCCCACGACCGCGAGCGCGGTGGTCGGCACTCCGTTCAGCTTCTCGGTCTCGACACGCGGCTTCCCCGCCCCGACCGTCACCCTCGTCGACGGAGAGATTCCGGGCGGATTGACGATGACCCCGCAGGCGGGTGGCTTCCTCATCTCCGGCACGCCGACGGGTCCCGCGGGCAGCTACGCGTTGCAGTTCTCGGCGGATAACGGCGGCGCTCCGGTCGAGCAGACACTGACCATCGCGGTGGGCGCGCGGCCGACGTTCTCGGGCCCGCTCGCGGCGACCGTCGCCGCGGGTGAGGAGGTCGATGCCACGATCACGGCCGTCGGCTCTCCCGTCCCGGCCGTCACGATCACCGGCACGCTGCCTGCGGGCCTCACCGTCGATGCGAACAGCAACGGCACCGCTCGTCTGCACGGTGTTCCGACCGTCGCTCCCGGTCAGTACTCGATCGGCGTGAGCGCATCGAACGTGCACGGCACCGTCACCGCCGACTTCACCCTCACGATCACATCGCAGCCCGTCTTCACCAGTGATGACAGCACGACCTTCAGCGTCGGCACGGAGGGCTCCTTCCCGATCGAGGTGGCGCCCGGGTATCCGACGACCGGAGCAGTGGTGCTCGACCCCGAGGCTCCGTCCTGGCTCAGCCTGACCGGCGCTGCCGGAGCACAACGACTGGTGGGCACTCCGCCTGCGGGATCCGGCGGAGTGGTGTACTTCGGTCTCTTCGTCGACGGAGCGGACGGCACGGTGACCCAGCCCTTCACGCTCACGGTAGAGGAGGCACCCGTCGTCACCACGCCTCCCGCGTCCGCGACCGTGCTGGCAGGCGCTGAGGCGTCGTTCACCGCCGCAGCGAGCGGCTTCCCCGCCCCGACGGTGCAGTGGGAACGCTTCACGGACGGCGCCTGGACGAGCATCCCGGATGCGACGAGCCCCACGCTCTCCTTCACCGCCGCCATCGCGGATGATGGAGCGCGGTTCCGCGCGGTCTTCTCCAATTCCGCAGGATCGGTGCCCACGGACGAGGCCGTCCTGACCGTCGGTGAAGTGCCGGTGATCGATCAGGTCGCGCCCGTGACGCTCTTCGCCGGTGGACTCCTGACGATCGACGTCACCACGAGCGGTCTGCCCGTCGCCGACCTCTCGGCCGCCGGAGTGCCGGAGTGGCTGACCTTCACGGATGCCGGTGATGGCACCGCTGTGCTCGAGGGCACCCCCGCCCTCACCGACGCGGGGACGATCGATGTCACGGTGACGGCAGCCAACGGCTTCGGCTCCGCAGATTCCGTCATCGAGATCACCGTGCAGGACGAGGTGCCGCTGCCCTATGACCTGCCCGCCGCGACCGACGGGCAGCTCACGGGCGTTCCCGCCTCTGTGATCCCGGGGCAGCAGCTGACGGTCGGCGGCTCGGGCTTCCTGCCCGGTGCGGTCGTACGACTGGGCATGTACTCGCCCCTGACAGCGATAGGCACGGCCGTGGCCGATGAGGACGGAGTCTTCTCGACCACGGTGACCATCCCCCTCGATCGGGCACCCGGCGCCCTCACGCTCGCCGCATCCGGTATCGGCGCGGAGGGCACGGCCCGGCTGCTCGACGCGGATACCGTGGTCGTCGCCCCGCCCGTCGACCCGACCGACCCCGACACGGACACGGGCACCGACACCGGCACGGGCGGTGATTCCGGCCCTCTGCCCGCGACGGGAGCGGACTCGTCAGCATCCCTGGGAGCCGCTGTGCTGGCGCTGCTCGCCGCTCTCTCCGGACTGGCGCTGATGCGCGGCGCGCGCCGTCGCAGCGCCTAGACGCGCACCGGCCGCAGAGTCGCGAGTGCGCACGAAGGCGACAGCACTCACTCCGCGCTGTACAGCACCCCGTCGAGCACCAGCTGGCGGATGCGCGGTTCTAGGTCTGCCCACAGCTCGACCAGTGAGACCTCGAACAGATCGGCGAGTGCTGCGGCGATCTGCATGACGGTGAGGTCGCCGTCGCACGCCCCCACGAATGCGGCGAGCGCAGGATCGACCGAGATGGTTCGGCGGAAGCCGCCCCCCTGACGCAGCTCGATCACACTGGGATCGTCGCTGCCGGGCAGCAGGTGCCTGGCCTCGGTGACATCCGCCGCGGTCAGGAGGGTGGAGGGGATGCCGCCGGCGAGCGAGTCGTGCGCCGCCAGACCCGTCCGAAGTGCAGCGCCCACGTCGCCGACCTGCTGCGGCACGCGCTCGAGCCTCCGCAGCGGTGAGGCCGTCACCGCGAGCGGACGTCGGATCAGGATGTAGCCGAACCCGACGGCCGTGACCCCTCGCGCGGCGAAGTCGTCGAGCCACGCGGTCAGCAGCGGAGTGAACGCCCGATCGCGCGGGGTCGTCCCTCCGTCACGGATCCACAGCTCGGCGTACGCCAGCGGGGTGAGCTCCTCGCGCTGCACGACCCAGAGATCGAGGTTGTCCGGCACCCACGACGACAGCCGATCGAGACCGACCCTCCCTTCGAGCGCGACCTGGGCCCCTCGCGACTCCCAGTTGCCGAGCAGCTGGGCCACCCCGCCCGGGGTGAGGAAGCCGGGCACTACACGGGCGAACTGCTCGACCAGGGCATCGCCGACGAGGCCGCCGTCTCGGTACTCGTACGAGGGCACCCCCTCGACGCGAGGCGTGATCACGAAGGGCGGGTTCGAGACGATCAGGTCGAAGGTCTCACCGGCGACGGGCTCGAACATGCTGCCGAGACGGAAGTCGATGTTCGAGACGCCGTTCAGCAGCGCATTGAGCTCTGCATAGGCGAGAGCTCGACGCGAGATGTCCGTCGCGACCACCGTGCGCGCGTGACGGGAGACGAGCAGCGCCTGGATCCCGCATCCGGTGCCCAGGTCCAGGGCACGATCGACCTCGACGGGCATGACGATCTCGGCGAGGGTGCGCGATGCGCCCCCGACGCCCAGCACGTGATCCGCGGGCAGCACGCCGTCGAGAGCCGTCTCGTCGAGATCGCTGGCGATCCACCACTCGCCCATCCCGTCGGCATCGACGAACGACTGCGGGCGCAGCAGAGACGTGGGAACGACCGAGTCGCCGTCGATCTGAGCCAGCCCCAGGGCCGCGAGGCCCTGCACGCCGAGTCGGGGAAGGGCCGTGGACACCGAGGCCGCGGGCTGCGGCATCCCGAGCACCAGCAGTCGGCCGAGCGTGGCGCGCACACTGTCGTCGCCGGCGATCGCTCGGAGGATCGGCTCTCGCATACCCCGGCCGAGCGCGTCGTCGGCCTCCTCGCCCCACAGGCGACGCAGCGGCTCTGAACGGAGGTCGGCCGCGTCGAGATCGGCAGCGAACGCACTGCTGAGGGTCGGATCTGGCACGGGAGCGGGGGTGTCGGACACGGCCGTCACTCTACGCGTCTTCAGGGTTCTCCTGCGGCCGGACGCTTAGAATCACAGGGTCAGCACGCACGAGCCGCCTGGACACCCGGCGCTCGAGGAAGACTTCCATGACCGCGACCACCCCCGAGAACGGCCTCCGCGCTCGCCTGCTCCGCCTGGCGCGTGGATCCGTCATCTTGGCGATCGCTCTCGGCATGTGCGCTGCGGGCGCTCCGAGTGCGATGGCGGCCGACGAGGGCGACTCCGACGAGACGCCGGCGGTGGAACTGCACCTGGCCGCCGGGATGCGCGGCACCATCGCGCCGGGCAGTGCGACCACCGCCTCTCTGACGGTGCAGAACGACTCGCGAGACCGCCTCTCGGCGGGTCGCGTCACCGTCGAGATCAATCGCACTCCGCTGACCGATGAGGGGTCTGTCACCGCCTGGCTCGACGATACCGAGGCGCCGGGGGACTTCACCGAGATCGGTGCCGATACCACCGCGCCGGTCGACGGCGAGGCGGCCGTCACATCGAGCCTGTTCATCACGGCGGAGAGCCTCGGAGAGCTCGCGCCTGGCATCTATCCGCTGCGGGCGAGCCTCAGCGGAGCGGCGGTCGACGGCGGCACCGACGCCGCCGAGGACGACGTGACGGCGACCACGGTGCTCGTCGTCACCGACCCCGCGCCTGCGCCGATCGCCGTGCTCGTACCCGTCACGGCCACGCCGGCCGGCGGAGCTCTGCTCACCGCCGACGAGCTGAGCGCGCTCACCGCGGCCGACGGCGATCTCACCGCTCTTCTCGACGCGGTCACCGGCACCTCTGCGGTGCTGGCGATCGATCCGGCCATCCCCGCGGCCATCCGCGCTCTCGGTTCCGCTGCGCCAGAGCAGGTGCGCGAATGGCTGCAGCGTCTCGAGGCGATCCCGAACGAGCGCTTCGCCCTGCAGTTCGGCGACGCGGATGCCGCGACACAGGCGCAGGCTGCGCTGCCCGCTCTGCTGCAGCCGACCACGCTCGCGCCGTTCCTCGATCCGAACAACTTCGTGAGCACTCCTCCGGCGACGCCCACACCGACCGCCACGGCCGCTCCCACACCGACGACCGCCTCGAGCGGATCCGATGCCGACCCCGATGCGGACGCAGAGACGGACGCCGAGACGGACGCCGAGACCCCGTCGCCGTCTCCCACCCCGACCACTCCCTCCGTCGGACCCGTCCTGCCCGACGACGAGCAGCTGACCAGCATCGACGCCGCGGTGCCCGGCATCCTCTGGCCCCGCAGCGACATCTCTCCCGCCGACCTCGCGGCCTTCTCCGGCTACCTCGGCGAGGGTTCCACGAGCATCCTGTCGTCGACCGCGGTGAGCGGTGCCGCCGGTGCTCGCGCGACCGTCGAGGGTCTTGATGTGCTCGTGACCGATGCGGCGGCCTCCGAGGCGCTGTCGCGGGCCGCGAGCGCGAACGCCGCACCCGTGAGGCAGCGCTGGCTCGCCGAGGCGAGTGCCCACCTCTACCTCTCGGGGCAGGTGCACGGCGCCGCACCGCTGCTCGTCGGGCTCGATCGCGATGAGACGCGCTCGTCCGAAGCCCTGCGCGAGGCGATCGTGACGGTGGACGCCGTGGGATTCGGGCTGACGGCGCTCCTGGCCGCACCCGCCGCGCCCGCCACCCTCGTGGCGGAGCCCGACACCACGCGCGCAGCGTCGCTGCAGCAGATGCTAGAGGACGAGGTCGTACTCGCTCAGTTCGCCACGATCCTCGACGACACCCAGCTGCTGCTGAGCCCGAAGCGCATCCAGATCATGCGAGCGACGGCGGTGGGTCTCAGCGCGAAGCGCTTCGAGGCCGCGGTGACCGATGTGCGCACGGCCACGGTCGACACCCTCGAGGCTGTCGACATCCCGCCCGCGAGCACGATCCAGCTGCTGTCGGCGAACGCGGACCTGCCGTTCACGGTGCGCAACGACCTCCCCTGGCCGGTCACGGTGAATCTCGCCGTGTCGCCCAGCGACCCCCGACTCGACGTGCAGGCCGTCACCCCCGCCACCGTGCTCCCCGGCACGACGACACGCGTGAAGGTGCCGGTGTCGGCACGCGTCGGCAGCGGTGAAGTGAATCTCCGGCTGACGCTGTTCAGTCCCACCGGTGTGCAGATCGGTCAGTCCGAGACCGTGCGAGTCGCCGTCCGTGCCGAATGGGAGACGATCGGCCTCGGGGTGTTCGGCACGATCATCGTGCTCCTGCTGGGAGTCGGCATCATCAGGACGGTGCGTCGCAAGCGTCGCGAAGCGGCCGCCGAGTCCGATCCGGACTCCGCCGTCAACTCGCCGGAGGATGCCGGAGCCGTCGCCGCGCCCGCGGCACCGCGCTCCGGAGCGTCGGATGAGTAGCCTCGGGCGCGCGAGCGCCGTCATCGGCGCCGGCACACTCGTCTCCCGAGTCACGGGGCTTCTGCGCACCATCGTGCTCGTCGGGGTGATCGGCTCTGTACAGGCCGATGCCGCCGACGCCTTCGCGGTGGCGAACCAGCTGCCCAACAACGTCTTCTCGTTGATCTCGGTGGGCGTGCTGACCGCCGTCATCATTCCGCAGATCGTCAAGGCGACAGCACATGCCGACGGCGGCAACGCGTTCATCTCGAAGCTGTTCACCTTGGGAACGGTCGTCCTCGTGGTGATCACCGGCGTGGCCACCATCGCCTCTCCGTGGCTGGTCTGGCTGTACGCGGGCAAGGAGGGCTCAGCGGAGTTCCTGGCACTGGCGACGGCCTTCGCCTACTGGTGCATGCCGCAGATCCTCTTCTACGGTCTCTATGCACTGCTCGGCGAGGCTCTCAACGCCCGACGGATCTTCGGTCCCTTCACGTGGGCACCCGTCGTCAACAACATCGTCTCGATCATCGGCTTCCTGATCATCGGTGCGCTCTTCGGCGGACCGCTCACCCGCGTCGCCGACTGGACTCCCGCGATGATCGCGAGCCTCGGGGGCACCGCCACACTCGGAATCCTCATCCAGGCGGCGATCCTGCTCATCTTCTGGCGACGGACAGGGCTCGCCCTGCGGCCCGACTTCCGGTGGCGCGGGGTGGGTCTCGGCGGCGTGGGCAAGCTCGCCGGCTGGACGTTCCTGATGGCGATCGCGAGTCTCGTCGCCGGTCTCGTCCAGACGCAGATCCTGACGGAGGCCGCGGGCGAGGGAGCCTCGGTCGCGACGTTCCAATACGCGTGGCTGATCTTCATGCTCCCGTACTCGATCATCGTGCTGTCCATCGGTACGCCTTACTTCACGCAGATCAGCGAGCATGCGGCCGCGGGCCGTGACGACGAGGTGCGAGCGGACATCGCTCGCAGCATCCGCACCCTGCTCTTCTTCATCGTCGCTGCCGTCGCCGCCGTCGTCGCAGCCGCGATACCGGCGTCGCGTGTGTTCACGAACCAGGCTTCGCATGCCGTCGACGCCGCGCTCGTGCTGCTCTGCTTCCTCGTCTGCCTGATCCCGCTGACGGTGCTGTTCATCGTCCAGCGCACCTTCTACGCCTACGGCGACACTCGCACTCCTTTCGCATTCACCCTGTTCCAGGGCGCCCTGGTCGTCGTGAGTGCGCTGGTCGCCCAGTGGCTCCTCTCTGCAGAGGTCATTCCGGTCACCGCTCTCGCCGCGGCGATCGCCCTCGGGCAGTCGCTCTCGAGCACGATCCAGGCCGTGGTGGCGACCTGGTTGCTGCACAGGAAGATCGGCGGCCTTCAGGTCCGATCGTGGATGAGTGCCATCGTCCGCTTCGCGGTGGCCGGCATCCCCGCCGGATTCGCAGGGTGGGGGGTCTTCCTCCTCCTCGGCGGCCCCTCCGGCTGGACGACCGCGGACAAGCTCCAGGGCGCCGTCGGAACGTGCATCATCGGCGCCGCCGCCGTGGTCGTCTACCTCGCGATCCTGGCGCTCATGAGGGCTCCGGAACTGAAGGCGGCCGGCGGCATGCTGCGGCGTTTCCTCCCCGGCCGCTGAGGTCGCTCGCACCGGTCGGCGACGCTCTCCTCGCCTGGCCGGTGAGCTCCCTGAGAGCGGGAATGTCGCGCGGCTACCATGGGTTGAAGCAGTCGAACGTCTTTCGGCGCTCAGCATCAACGACGGGAAGCACAATGCGTCAGGTCATCATCATCGGCTCCGGCCCCGCCGGATTCACCGCCGCCATCTACGCGGCGCGCGCGAACCTCAAGCCACTGCTCATCGCGAGCTCGGTCGAGGTCGGCGGAGAGCTGATGAACACCACGGAGGTCGAGAACTATCCCGGCTTCCCCGAAGGCATCCAGGGCCCCGAGCTCATGGCCAAGTTCCAGGAGCAGGCCGAGAAGTTCGGCACCGAGGTGCTGTACGACGACGTCACCGACCTCGACCTCGACGGTCCGGTGAAGAGGGTCACGCTGGGCAGCGGTGCCGTACACGAGACCCGAGCGCTGATCTACGCGACCGGCTCGGCGTACCGCAAGCTCGGCATCGAGGGCGAAGAGCGTCTCTCGGGCTACGGCGTCTCGTGGTGCGCCACGTGCGACGGATTCTTCTTCCGCCAGAAGTCGATCGCCGTCGTGGGCGGCGGCGACTCGGCGATGGAGGAGGCGACCTTCCTCACGCGCTTCGCGGACAAGGTGTACGTCATCCACCGCAAGGACTCGCTGCGTGCCTCGAAGATCATGCAGGAGCGCGCGTTCGCGAACGAGAAGATCGAGTTCGTCTGGAACAGCGAGGTCGCGGAGGTCCTGGGTGGCGACTCGGTGACCGGCGTGCAGCTGCGTTCCACGGTCGACGGCACGCTGCGTGAACTGCCCCTCGACGGCCTGTTCATCGCGATCGGCAACGACCCGCGCACCCACCTCGTGCACGACAAGCTGACGCTCACCGCCGAGGGCACGATCTGGGTCGACGGCCGCTCCTCGGTGACCTCGATCCCCGGTGTGTTCGCCGCCGGCGACGTGATCGACCCGACCTACCGCCAGGCGATCACCGCTGCAGGCTCCGGCACCGTCGCAGCCCTCGACGCCGAGCACTTCCTGGCCGACTTCGAAGACGCCTCCGTCGAGTTCCCGGCCGCTGAGGCCGCCGAGATCATCGTCGCCTGACGCCAGGGAACACAATCCATCCGCCTGCTGTTGTAGTAGGCGAACCTCGAATCAAGGAGAACTCTGATGAGTGCAAAGGCTACGAGCCAGGCGACCTGGGAGCAGGACGTTCTGCAGGCCGA
>CAUQIW010000014.1:0-67599 GCA_963518515.1 uncultured Microbacterium sp. | reverse complement strand
CTCCCCCGACCCAGTCATCACAACCAGGCCCGAAGGGCAACTTCTCAATCTTACCCACCCTGTCTCGCTTGTCAAATCAGCGCGCCGGGCGGATCTGAGATCCGCTGCGCAGCTGATGACAGCCGCAGTTCGGGTGGATCTCCCATCCTAGACGCACGCGTCTGTTCTCACAAGTGAGAGGATCGGGAGTGGTTCTCCGCTTGAGGGGGGTAAGGCACTTGGCCTCTCCGCTTCCCTGTGGGGCGAACAAGTAATAAGTTACGCGGATTCCGGGGTTCTGGCAAATCGGGGCGGTACTCCCGGGCGCGTCGCACGCCCGGTATGCCACGTTTTCCCAGTCCAGAGCCGGTTAACGTCGCGCGAGAGCGCGAACCACCATCTCCAGATGCACGAAGGCCGTCCCCGACGGATCGGGAACGGCCTTCGAGAAGGTGCGGTCTTACTTGACGGCAGCCTTGAGCTTGGAACCAGCGGTCACCTTGACGCGCTTGCCGGCCGGGATCTTGATCTCGGCGCCGGTCTGGGGGTTGCGGCCCGTGCGAGCAGCGGTGTCGACCTGCTCGAACGAGATCCAGCCCGGGATCGAAACCTTGCTGCCCTTGGCGACGGCGTCGGAGACCGAGGAGAACAGCGCGTCGAGGACACCCGAGACGGTGGCCTGGCTCTGGCCGGTAGCGGAAGCGATGCTCGCGACGAGCTCGGTCTTGGTGATGGACTTGTCAGCCATGTCATCCTCCAGCGACGAGGATCCCGTCGCATCGTTTGTGTGTCCGAAGGGCTCGTGCCCTCCGTTGGTCGAGTGACCGCCTTGAATGTACCAACGACCGCCCCCATTTCCGCGTCATTTCGCGGGTTTTGGCCATATCGGTGGCGTGTCGCGGTGCGGAAGTGGCGAATGTGACGCCTGAGGCGCCGTTTTCGGGTCATCCGCACCCGGTGTCGCCCCTGCTGCGCGAGCGATACGGAGGGGATCTGCGATACGGAGGGCGGGATGCCGGCATCCGCCCTCCGTACGGCAGATCCCCTCCGTACCGCAGGCGCCGCACACCCGGACCCGAGTCGCGAAGCACCCTGACCGCAGGCACCCCGGACATGCGAAAAGGGGCGAGGATCCGAAGACCCTCGCCCCTTTCGGAAGCTGAGACTTACCAGCTGGACTTGGTCACGCCGGGCAGCTCGCCACGGTGCGCCATGTCACGGAAGCGGACACGCGAGATGCCGAACTTCGTGAGGACACCGCGGGGGCGGCCGTCGATGACGTCGCGCGAACGCACGCGAGCCGGCGACGCGTTGCGCGGCAGCTTCTGCAGACCGAGACGGGCGGCCTCACGGGCCTCGTCGGTCGCGTTCGGGTCGACGAGGGTCTTCTTCAGCTCGGCGCGACGCTCTGCGTAACGCTCGACGATGACCTTGCGCTGCTCGTTGCGAGCGATCTTGCTCTTCTTAGCCATTGATCAACGCTCCTCTCGGAATTCGACGTGCTTGCGGATGACCGGGTCGTACTTCTTCAGCACGACGCGGTCGGGGGTGTTGCGGCGGTTCTTCTTCGTCACGTACGTGTAACCCGTACCCGCCGTCGAACGCAGCTTGATGATCGGACGTACGTCCTGAGCCTTCTTGGCCATTAGAGCTTCACACCCTTCGCCTGGAGGTCCTTGACCACGTTCTCGATGCCGCGGACGTCGATCACCTTGATGCCCTTGGCGGACACGTTGAGCGTGATCTTACGACCGAGCGAAGCGACGAAATAGGTCTTCTTCTGCACGTTCGGGTCGAAGCGGCGCTTCGTCCGGCGGTGCGAGTGCGAGACGTTGTGACCGAAGCCGGGAACAGCTCCTGTCACCTGGCACACTGCTGCCATGATGTGACTCCTTCTATACCGTGAGGCCGGACGGCCTCACCCAAGATCCCTTGTCTGCGTGCCAGCGGCCCTGCATCCTCGACGAACTCAGGAGCGGAGAAACCCAGCAGCACACGAACTGCGCACAGGAGTGTGCGCAGACAATCGACTAGCCTAGCAGATTCATGCGGATCCGGATGCCGCGGCCTGAGCACCCCGGCCCCACCGGAACGTCGACACCGTGGCATCCCCGCCGATCCAGAACCGCCAGGGGAAGGCATCCGTGCCGGCGATGCCCGCAACCCCCACCCGCGGCCCGGTCACGACGTCGCGCACGGGCTCGTCGCGCATCCACAGCTCCGCCCTGGCCTCCGCGAGCTCTCGACCGGTGATCGCGTCGATGCCGTCGTGGATCGGATGCCGCAGACCCACCGCCTGCCCGAGCCGGCCGGGACCCCGCGCGAGATCGCGGAGTGCCGTGCGCGTGAGCGGCAGTGCCGCGCGTCGGCGGATCGCCGCGGCATCCGCTCCGAACACCACCTCTCCCGCTCGCAGCAGCACACCGCCCGCCTGGCCTTCCGGCCCGCAGACGACGTTCACGCACGAGTGGATCCCGTGGCTGAGGTACACGTACAGGTGCCCCGGCTCCCCCCACATCGTCGCGTTGCGTGCGGTCATCCCCATGCGCGCATGCGAACCAGGATCCGGATGCTGACCCGTGCCCTGCCCGTGATAGGCCTCGACCTCGGTGAGCCGCATGCGCACCTCAGAACCGGCGACGAGCGTGCGCAGCTCCGCGCCGAGCAGCAGAGGAGCGACCTCGAGCGGGAGCCCGCTCAGCTCGGCGCGGGTCGCTCGGTGGAGGGCATCCGACGGCATCCGGACCTCAGAACTGGGGCGCCGTCTGACACCAGGAGGCGTCGAAGCCGGTGAGCGCGACGATCTCGTCACCGGAGCGCAGGTCGATCAGGTGCGTCTCGAGGTTCTCGGGCAGCGGCAGCAGCATCTGGTCGTAGGGGTTGTCGGCCAGGTCGGGCGCGATCACGACCGCGGCGTACTGACCGCTGGGCGATGCGCAGGCCTGGAGGATCGAGTCGCTCGATCCGACCTCGACCAGGGGCGTCGCGACGCCCTCATCGTCGACCCGCACGATCGCCTGACCGGTCGGGATGCCGTTCTCGCCGCGCGCGACGACATGCCTCAGCGTCCCACCGGGGAACGGTGTGATCGTGATGGCGGAGCCGTAGTCGGGCTCGGATGCCGCGAGCGGAGCCTCCGATCCGTCGGCCAGGTTCAGCTCGACCACCTGACCGTCGAGGCGCTCGACGATCGCCGTGTACGTGCCGCGCGAGACGCCCTGGATGGTCGTCGCCAGCCCGAGCGACTGCACCCCGGCATCCGTCGACCGATCGACGAGCGAGAGCGCGCCGTCGAAGTCGATGAACAGCACGGCGGCACTGTCGGGTACGAACTGCCACACGAAGATGTTCGCCTCTTCGCCGCCGACCTCGGTCACGACGGGCTCGTCATCGCCGCTCAACGACTGGGTCACGAGCACACTCGCCCGCCCCTCGGTATCGCTGAGCTCCTTGTCGGAGTAGCTGTAGCCGACGAAGCCTCCTCGATCGGACACCTGGATCGCGCCGACATACCCCTCACCCGGGAGTTCGAGCTCTCGCGGATCCGATCCGTCGCGATTCATCACGAGGATCTTCGAGCTGTCGTCCTCTTCGAGCGAGACGACGAGCTTGGTCGACGTGGCGCGGAAGTCATTGATCTTCTCGGCCGCGAAGATGGGCACGCCGCTCTCGCCCGTGAGGTCGGTGCGGAAGATCGTGTCGTCGGCGCCGTCACCGGCATCGCGGTGCAGCAGGAAGATGCTCGACGCCGGGGTGCTGAAGCTGGTCTCGAGGGTCGCCGACGGCCCGCCGCCCGCGCCCACCGCATCGGCGACGCTCACGGTGTACTCGGTGTCGTCGTCGAGCGGCACGGTGAAGCGGATGCCGATGCCGCGCCCCGACGCATCGAGAGTGAAGGGCACCGCGGGGTCGACCGTCACCTGCGACTCGTCGATGGTCGCGAGGGACTGATTGGCGGTGAGGATCACGCGACTGCCCGACGCCTCGATCGCCTGCTCGGGATCGACCTGCACCTCGGTGATGCGCGGGCCCTGCGTGAGGCTGACGACGCCGAGCCCGGCGCCGACGAGCACGAAGACGCCGAGCACCGCGCCCAGCGCGATCAGGAAGCGCCTGTTGCGGGGAGCGGCGGCTTCGGTCGACCGAGAGGCCTCGGCGGTCTGGGGCACAGGTGCGGCGGATGCCGGCTCCGGACGGGGATCGGGAGGCGTGAGCGGCACGACCGACGGTTGCGACGAGTCGGGGTTGGGGGTGCGGCGGTAGTTCTCGGATGCCGACGCGGGGGCGAACAGCGGGGCGTCGTTCTGTGGGACGGAGGGCGTTTCGTCTCGGTCGACTCCGTCGGCCTCGCTCAACGACCGGCGGGAGGGGACCGGCACGTCGTCGGTCGTTGACCGAGCCGCAGGCGTCCCCTCGGTCGATGTCCGGGCCGCCTCGGCGGCGGCGGCCTCGGCCGCCTCGCGGGCGGCGCGCATCTCGGCGCGCGTGCGCGGGACGGCGGGCTCGTCAGTACTCATACGGTTCCCCGGGCTCGTCGATCGCCGTGACCGAGGTCGGGTCGATGTGCAGCGAGCCGTCGGCATCCGCCTTCACCGTGCCCTCGATCTCGACCCACTGACCGGTCTCGAACTCGCTCGCGTCGATCGTCACCGGCACGGTCGCGGGCTGGGCGTCGATCACGCAGTGCGTGATGACCAGGCGGGTCAGGTTGACCCCCTCGCCGTCGGTCGGGGTCACGAAGCCGGTCAGGGTCACGGCCTTGCCGTCGTACGTCGAGGTGTTCGTCGCCGTCGCGAAGACGCTGGCCCAGTCCCCCACGCCGAACGTGGCAGTGTCGGCGACGCCCAGCTGCACGTCGTCGGCTCCGGCGAAAAGCGCGGTCTGCTCGCCGACCCGCGACATCGCGAGCTCGACCGAGAGCGATGCGGGGGGCAGCACGAGCGCGGCGACGACGACTCCGGATGCGATGACTCCTCCCGTCACCGCACCGGCGGCGGCGAGTGTGCGGCGCGGAGCCGACGCGGCATCCGATGCGTGCCCCGACGAATCACCGTGGTCGTGACCGTGGTCGTCCTCTTCGCCGAGAGGCAAGGTGCACGACCAGATCGCTCCGATGAGCGTGACGACGGCGGCGGCGCAGGCGAACCACACGGATTCGGGACTGATGTAGAGGTTGAGGCGGCCGGTGAGGCCGAGTCCGAGCGTCACGACCGAGATGAGGGTGGCGAGGCCGATGCCCAGCCAGCGACTGCCGAGCGCTCGGCGCCGGGTCGATGACGCGCTCCCCCCGACGGAGCGGCTCTTCGAGTGCTCAGACAAAGACGTTCACCCCGATCCCGATGGCGAAGGCCGCGGATACCACGACGGCGACGATGCCGACGAGCGTGCGGGTCGTGAAGGTGGTGCGCATGAGCGCGAGCATCTTGACGTCGACGAGCGGGCCCACGAGCAGGAAGGCGACCAGCGCTCCCGACGAGAACGTCGATGCGAAGGACAGCGCGAAGAAGGCGTCGACGTTCGAGCAGATGGCGACCGTCATGGCCAGCGCCATCATGGCGACGATCGAGAGCACGGGGTTCGATCCGATGGCCAGCAGCACGTCGCGCGGGATCAGCACCTGCACGGCTCCGGCGAGCGCAGACCCGATGACGAGCGCAGGCATCACCGCGCGCAGTTCGACGAGGAACTGCGTGAGGCTGCGCTTGACGGGCGTCCCGTGCTCGTGGGTCACGCGCTCGCACGTGTCGACGAAGCGCTGGGTGAGCAGAGCATCCGGCGAGGGGTGACGGCTGTAGATCCAGCCGATGAGGTTGGCGATCAGGTATCCGCCGATCAGTCGCGCGACCAGGATGCCGTCGTCGAAGCCGAACGCGGCGTGAGTGGTGAGGATCACGATCGGGTTCACGATCGGCGCCGCGATCAGGAACGTCAGAGCCTCTGCGGGTGCGAGACCGCGCATCATGAGCCCGCGTGCGAAGGGCACGTTGCCGCACTCGCACACGGGGATCAGCATGCCCAGCAGTGACAGCACGGCTCGGCGAGCCCACCCGCGCTGGGGCAGCCAGCGGTGGATGACGTCGGCAGGCAGCCACACCTGCACGACGATCGACAGGAGCACGCCGAGGATCACGAAGGGCAGGGCCTCGATGAGCACGCTCAGCGCCAGGGTGAGGCCGTCCTGCGCACGGCTCGGCAGACTGTCGGCGAACAGCGTCGGGAGGAACATGTCGACCGCGAACAGCGCCACGACGATGGCGGCACCGAGGCCGACGCCGACCCACGGCGAGCGCCGCGGCCTGACAGTCTGCCGCGACGGCGCCGGTCGAGTGCCGATCGTCGAGATCACGCGGTCGCTGCCTCTTCGGCGTCGCGCTTGTTGGTGCACGACGCGCACAGACCGAAGATGTCGACGACGTGCGCGGCATCCGTGAATCCGTGCAGGGCGGCGGTGCGGTGCGCCCACTGCTCGACGTCGGTCGCCTCGATCTCGACCGTGAGACCGCAGTTCCGGCAGATCAGGTGGTGGTGGTGACCCTGCGTGGTGCACGCCCGGTAGAGCGCCTCGCCCTCGGGGCTCTGCAGCGAATCGGCGTCGCCCGACGCCGCGAGTCCGGCGAGTGCGCGGTACACGGTGGCGAGACCGATTCCGGTGTTGTCATCGCGCAGCGAGGCGTGCAGGCCCTGCGCGCTCACGAAGCCGCGCGCGTCGGCGAGCGCTTCGCGCACGCGTTCGCGCTGCCAGGTGTTCCGCTGAGCCATACCGACGATTCTAGGCGCGGGGCCCTTGTCGAGGGCTGGGAGACCGGTAGGCGGTGGTCACGCGCGCACCCGACGCACGCCGCCTCGTACCCGCTGCACGATCCAGCAGACGACGTAGATCGTGAACGACAGCGTCGTGATGTAGGGGCTCACCGGCAGCGTGCCCGCGAGGGCGAGCAGGATTCCGCCCACCGCCGAGACGAATCCGAAGAGCGCGGCGAGCACCGGCACGGCGACGGGACCCGCGGTGATTCGCATCGCCGCAGCCGCGGGGGTGACCAGCAGCGCCATCACGAGCAGTGCGCCGATGATGTGCACGCTGACGGCGACGATGAGACCGAGCAGCACCATGAACAGCAGGCTGACGGCACGCGTGGGCACACCTCGCGCGGCGGCCGACTCGGGGTCGAGCGAGTCGAAGCGCAGCGGGTTCCACATCAGCAGCAGTCCGAGCAGCACGACGATGCTGATGCCGAGCAGCCATCCGAGGTCGGGACTCGACACCGACACGATCTGCCCGGTGAGCAGGCTGAAGCGATTGGCGCTGCGGCCGTCGTACAGCGAGAGGAACAGGATGCCGAGGCCCAGACCGAACGGCATCAGAACCCCGACGATCGAATTGCGGTCTCGCGCCTTGGCGCCGAGCACACCGATCAGGATCGCCGCGACGAGTGCGCCGCCCAGAGATCCCGCGACGACGCTGCCACCGAACAGCAGCGCCGCGGCGGCACCGGCGAACGACAGCTCGCTGACGCCGTGCACCGCGAAAGCGAGGTCGCGCTGCATCACGAAGACGCCGATCAGACCGCCCACGATGCCGAGGACCGCACCCGCGACGATCGAGTTCGCGAGCAGGGCGACCAGCTCGCCGTAGTCCTGGAACGAGAAGACGTCGCTCCAGTCGACCGCGGGCACGAGAGCGCCGGAAAGCACGACGCCGGTCATGCGGCGCCCTCGTGATCATCGTGCAGGTGGTGCGGCTCGGCATCGGGCACGCCGACCACGACCAGGCGGTCGCCGGCGCGCAGCACGAAGACCGGGGTTCCGTAGAGCTCGGTGAGCACCCTGGTCTGCAGCACCTCGTCCGGCGTGCCCAGCAGGAAGCGGCCTCCGGCGATGTAGAGGATGCGGTCGACCCTGCCGAGGATCGGGTTGATGTCGTGGGTCACGAAGAGCACGGCCGCGGACCGCTCTCGGCGCTGACGATCGATGATGTCGGTGACGGCGAGCTGGTTGGCGAGGTCGAGGTTCGACAGCGGCTCATCGCAGAGCAGCAGCGAGGGCTCGTCGGCGAGCGCCTGGCCCACGCGCAGCCTCTGCTGCTCGCCGCCCGACAGCAGCCCGACCCGACGGTCGGCGAAGTGCGAGGCGCCGACCGACTCGAGCAGCGAGTCGACCTTGGCGCGATCGCCACGGTGGGGAACGGGGAACCCGAAGCGGCTGCCCTGAACTCCGAGCGCGACGAGATCGCGGGCGCGCATGCTGGTGTCCGGTGCGAGAGAGCGCTGCTGCGGGATGTAGCCGATGCGACGGTTGCCCTTGCGCACCGGTTCGCCGGCCACGCGGATGTCACCGGCCGACAGCGGCTGGAGCCCCAGGATGCTGCGCAGCAGCGTGGTCTTGCCCGAGCCGGACGGGCCGAGCACGGCGATGAACTCGCCGGGCGCCACCGTCAGGTCGAGGCCCGCCCACAGTTCGCGGTCACCCCGCTGGAGGGCAGCACCGCGCACCTCGAGCACGGGTGCGGTCTGCTCGTGCTTCGCTCCTGCCCTCGCGCCGGCGGCGCCGCTCACGACTGGAGCGCGTCGGCGAGGTTCTGGATCGCGTCACTCATCCACTCAGAGTACGACGAACCGTCGGGCAGCAGCTCTGTGAACGGCACGACCGGGATGCCGGCGTCCTCGGCCGCCTGCTCGACGCGCTGGGTCTCGGGGCCGCCGGTCTGCGCGTTCGTGAGCACCGCGCGCACCTCGCCGCCCTCGATGACCTGCAGCGTCGCGAGCAGGATCGCCGGTGCCACGTCCGTCCCCTCCTCGGATGCCTCGGCGAAGCCCTCCGGGGTGACATCGCTGAGTCCGGCAGCGGCGGCGATGTATCCGGGCAGCGGCTCGGTGATCACGACGTTCGCCCCTGCGGCATCCGTCTTCAGCGTGGCGAGCTCGGCCTCGAAGCCCTCGAGCTCGGTGACGATGTCGGCGGCGTTGGCGGTGAACTCCGCCTCGCCGTCTGGATCGATCTCGGCGAGCTCGTCGGCGATGGCCTCGACCACGTGGATCATCGTGTGCGGGTCGAACCAGACGTGCTCGTTGAAGCCCTCGATGTGGTCGTGCCCGGCGTGATCGTCGCCGTCCTCGGCGTGGTCGTGGGCTTCTTCCTCGGTCGCGGCGTCCTCGGTCGCCGGTGCGTCGGTCGTCTCGGTCGTCTCGTCGGCGTGCTCACCGTCGGAGTGGTCGTCATCCTCGGCGTGCTCGTGCCCCTCGTTGCCGGGGTAGTCGTGGGCGTACTCGACGGCCGTGACGACGTGCGGGTCCTGTGCGTCGGCGAGCAGAGTCTCGACGAAGGCGTCGTATCCGCCGCCGTTCTCGATCACGAGGTCGGCCTTCTGCACCGACAGACGGTCACGTGCGGTCGCCTCATACGAGTGCGGATCCTGCGATGCGGAGGTGATGATCGAGGTCACGTCGACGCGGTCCCCGCCGATCTCGGCGGCGAGCGATCCGTAGACGTTGGTGCTCGCGGTGACCTGGATGACGCCGTCGTCGCTGCCCTCTCCCGCGGCGGGAGTGGAGCATCCGGCCAGCGTCAGGGCGGCGATGGATGCGAGGGCGAGGGCGACGACCGGCTTCTTCATGTTCACACTCTAAACACTAATGAGAACCATTATCAAATCGTGGTCCTCGGTCGAGGTGCGGAGCTCTGACCCACCACGTTTCGTCTCGCTCGGCTCCGCCGTGCTCGCTCAACGACCGGAGGTCACCCCACGGTCGTTGAGCGAGGAGCGGAGCACCGAGACGAAACGCGGCGCGTGCGGGACTCAGCCGATGAGCTCGGCGGGAGCGATCCAGACCGTCGAATCGGAGGGCAGGGCACCCTCGACCACCGGCCCGAGCACGACGTCAGCCGCCTCGGCACCCAGGTCGAAGGGCTCCGAACCGAAGTTCGTGACGACCTGCCAGCCGTTCGGGCGGGCGAAGCGCAGCACGTCGGCTCGTCCGGTCTCGATCCACTCGAGGCTCTCGCCTGTCTGCAGGATGTGGCGCAGACGCAGCGCCTCACGGTAGAGAGCCAGCGTCGACGACGGATCCTTCTCCTCGACATCCACCGCGTACTCCGCGAACCACGCGGGCTGCGGCAGATGGGAATCGCCGTCGCCGAAGCCGAAGGACTCCCCCGACGCCGTCCAGGGCAGCGGCACGCGGCATCCGTCCCTGCCCAGGCCGTCGAAGTCCGCACCGCGGAAGAATGCCGGATCCTGACGCTGGTCGGGGCCGATCTCGGCCACCTCGTGGAGCCCGAGCTCCTCTCCCTGGTACAGGTACGTGCTGCCGGGAAGCCCGAGCAGCAGCAGCGTGGCCGCGTGGGCCCGACGGAGTCCGCGATCCCGGTCGAGCTGATCGGCAGGTCCCCCCGCGGCCACCCACGCGACACCCTGCTTGTACCCCTTGCCCGCCAGAGGCGCGAGTCCGTAGCGGGTCGCGTGGCGGGTGACGTCGTGGTTCGACAGCACCCACGTCGACGACGACCCGGTGATGCGCGCCTGCTCGAGGTTGTCGGCGATGATCGTGCGGAACTGCTCGGCGTCGAAGTCCGCCACGAGCAGGTCGAAGTTGAACGCCTGCCCCAGCCCCTCGGCCGAGGCGTACTTCGCACGGCGCTCCGGCGTGCTCACCCACGCCTCGGCCACAGCCGTGCGGGGAGGGTCGTACTCGTTGAAGACCCGACGCCATTCCGCGTAGATCTCGTGCACGTCGTCGCGGTCGTTCAGCGGGTGGTTGCCGTCCTGCGGGATCAGCTCGAGCTCGGCACGACTCGGCAGTGGCTCGGTGAGATCCTTCGTGAGCATATGGGCCACATCGATGCGGAATCCGTCGACGCCGCGGTCAGACCAGAAGCGCAGAGTCTCAAGGAAGTCCTCGCGGACCTCGGGGTGAGCCCAGTTCAGATCGGGCTGCTCCGGCGCGAAGCTGTGCAGATACCACTGCCCGTCTTCGACGCGCTCCCATGCCGACCCTCCGAAGGCCGCGGTCCAGTCGGTCGGAGGCTCCGCGCCGTCGGGACCGGAGCCCTCGCGGAAGATGTACCGCTCGCGGGCGGCCGAACCGCGTCCTGCGGCGAGCGCCTCCTGGAACCACTCGTGCAGGTCGGAGGAGTGGTTCGGCACGATGTCGACGACCACCTTGATGTCGCGCTCGTGCAGTGCGGCGACCATCGCGTCGAAGTCGTCGAGGGTTCCGAGCCGAGGGTCGACGTTGCGGTAGTCGGCCACGTCGTAGCCCCCGTCCGCGAGCGCTGACGGGTAGAACGGGCTCAGCCAGACCGCATCGATGCCCAGTTGCTCGAGATAGTCGGCGCGGGAGACGATTCCCGGGAGGTCTCCGAGACCGTCGCCGTTCGCATCCGCGAAGCTCCGCGGGTAGATCTGGTAGACGGCGGCCTGTCGCCACCACGCTGCCGTCGTGTCGTCGCTGGTCTCGAGGAGAAGCGCATCAGTCATGAGGGGGTGTTGCTCCTTCTTTCTTGCGGTGGTTCTCGGGGGCCCTTCGACAGGCTCAGGGACCCAGATACGGGTTCTCGGGCCCCCTTCGGGCGTTTCGTCTCGGGCGGCTCCGCCAGCCTCGCTCAACGACCGAACTCGCGGCGGGTACCTCAGCCCTTGACGGCACCCTGCGTCACGCCCTCCATGACGAAGCGCTGCGTGAACAGGTACGCCAGGATCGCGGGCGCCATCGCCATGAGGTACGAGGCGAACGACACGTTGTAGTTGTTGCTGAACTGGGTCTGGAACAGGTTCTGCCGCACCGGCAGCGTCTGCATCGTGGGGTCGGAGATGATCAGCGACGGCATCATGAAGTCGTTCCAGGCGTAAAGGAAGGCGAAGATGCCGACGGTGGCGCTCATCGGCGCGAGCAGCGGGAAGATCAGCTGCCAGAACGTCTGCCAGGTGGATGCTCCGTCGATGCGTGCGCTCTCCTCCAGCTCGATCGGGATCGACCGGAGGAAGGCGGTGAACAGCAGGACGCTGAAGCTCAGCTGGAACATCGTCGCGAGGATGATCACGCCGAAGGGGTTGTCCAAGCGCACATACCCGGTGAGCTGGATCTGCGGGAGCGCCACCACGGGGAACGGGATGAACATCGCGGCGAGCAGGTAGAAGAACGAGTACCGGAACAGCCGGTGGTCCCAGTTGCGGACGATCGCGTAGGAGGCGAATGCCGCGAGCACGATGGTCGCGATGACCGTGCCGGCCGTGACGAACAGCGAGATCGCCGCGCCCACCGGGAACTTCGTGAGGTTCCAGGCCTCGACGAAGCCGTCGATGCTGAACGGGGCCGGCAGGGAGAACGCGTTGCCGTCGACGGCCTGCGCGGTCGTCTTGAACGCCATCGTCAGAGTGACGTACAGCGGCAGCAGCACGGTCACCGCGGCCAGGATCAGGATGATCGTTCCCGACCAGTTGACCCGCTCCATGCGGGTGCGCGGCTTCTTGCCCGACTCGGTGACGGTCGTGAGTGTCTGCGTCGACATCAGAGGGAGTTCCTTCCGCGGGTCAGCGAGAGCTGAAGCAGGGAGACGAGCACGGCGACGATGAAGAAGATGGTCGCGTTCGCCATCTGATAGGCGTAGTCGCCGCCGTTGAAGCCCGCGATGATCGTCATCGCGACGCTGCGGGTGGAGGTGCCCGGTCCTCCGTTCGTGAGTCCCACGATGATGTCGTAGGCGTTGAGGAAGCCCTTGAATCCGAGGATCACGTTGATGACCACGTACCCCAGGACCAGCGGGATGGTGATGCGCGTCAGCTGCTGCGTCTTGCTCGCGCCGTCGATCGATGCGGCCTCGTAGACCTCGCCGGGCACCGAGAGCAGGCCGGCGATGTAGATCAGCAGCGCGCCGGGAACGGCCTGCCACGCGGTCACGATCACGATCGCGATCCACGCCAGGTCGGGGTTGGCGAGCAGGCTGGTCTCGAGCCATGGGATGCCCGCCGCGGCGCCGGCGGCCGGCAGCGAGTTGGAGAAGAGGAAGTTGAAGACGTAGGCGATGATGATGCCCGAGATCACCATCGGGATCACGAAGATGGTGCGCAGACCGGTCTTGAAGCGGATGCGGGAGGTCAGCCCCACCGCCAGGAGGAAAGCGATCACGTTGACGACGATGACCGTCGCGATCGAGAACCCGAAGGTGAACAGGTAGCTCTGCAGGATCGCCGGGTCGCTGAACATCGCGATGTAGTTGGTGAACCCGCTGAAGCTCCACTCGCCGATGCCGATCGAGTCGGTGAAGCTGAAGAAGATGCCCATGACCGCCGGCACCGTGATCGCCAGCGTGAAGAGCACCAGCGTCGGCAGGAGGAACAGGTAGTAGATCGGCTCGACGCGCTTCGAGCGCTTCTTGAGCTTTCGGCCCTGACCGGTGACGATCGACGTGGTGTCGGTCGTCGGGCTGTTGGGCCGCGTCATGTTCGACGGGGCGGTGGTGCTCACGGTGCGGACTCCTCTGTCTCGCTGGCCGCATCATCGGTGGTGGGAATGGGTGCGCGGAAGGCGATGCGAGCCCAGTCCGCGTCCATGGTGCGCAGCGTCGACTCGGTCGAGGCGCCCAGCACCATCGCCTGCGCGTAGTTCATGACCGGGATGGTCTTGGGCACGAGCACCGACGGACCCTGATAGATCTGGCCGTTCTCGTAGTACTCGATCATCCCCTCGATGCGCGGATCGTTCGGGGCCGGAGCATCCTTCGTCGGCGTGAAGCCGAGCTGCGACTCGTTGTAGGCCTCGATGTTCTCGGGGAGGTAGAGGTACTCGAGGAAGTCCCGCGCCGCCTCCTGGTGTCGCGATCCCTCGGGGATCATGGCGCCGAGGTCCATGTTGACGCGCACGCCGAGGTCGGCGGGGTCGTCGGTCATCGGCAGCGGGAACGTGCCGAGCGCGAGGTCGGGCGCGGTCTTCGCGATCTCGCTGAAAGCCCACGGACCCTGCATGTACATGGCCGCCTCGCCCTTCGAGAACGCGAGGTTGCCGTCGCCGTAGCCCCTGCTCGCGGCATCCTCGTTCGTGTAGTTCTCGGCGAGCTGCATCATCTGGTCCATCGGCTCGGCGAAGTCCTTCTCGAACGACACCTCGGAGTCGGCTCCGACCTCCGCACCCTCGACGGCCATGTCGTCGAAGAACTCGATCGTGTCGACGGAGCCGCCGATCGTGTAGTCGTACCAGCCCTGCCCGACCGTCCAGTCGTCCTTGAACGTGGCGTAGAAGGGGTCGATCCCCGCCGCCTTCAGCTGGTCGCAGACCGCGATCAGCTCGTCCCAGGTCTGGGGGACCTCGAGACCCTGCTGCTCGAAGATGTCCTTGTTGTAGATCACCGATGCGGCCATGACCGAATACGGGAGGGCGCTGGTTCGGCCCTCGCACGACCCGTACTGGTCCATCAGCGGCTGCAGATCGTCGCGCACCGATGCCGCGGCATCGGTGTCGGAGATGTCGCTCAGGGCGCAGCGCTGCACGAAGCGCGCGATCTCGTAGTTGTAGTTCCCGAGGATCAGGTCGGGCGGGTTGCCGCGCACGAAGCTCGCCGAGATCACGTCGGGACCCGACGTGTCGATCTCGACGCGCACGTCGCTCTGCGAGGAGTTGTACTGCGAGACCAGATCGGTCATGAACCCGATCGCCTCGCGCTTGTTGAAGGTGAAGCGGATCGTCTCCGCGCCGCCCGAGGTGGAGCACCCTGTCAGCGCCGTGCCGACGAGCACGAGCGCAGCGGCGCCCGCGGCGATGCGGGCGACGCGTGGAGTTGTGACAGACACCGTTGTCCTTTCGTCCGGTAGATCCGCAGAGTAAATCTAGTGAGCGAATCAACTTCGATGAACGGTACTCTCGCATGGGACGAGAGTGAGGTCAAGACCCGTGACAGAAGTCTCCGCAGGACTCGGCACCGGCCGCGCGAGCGTCGGCGCCGTCCTCGACTTCGCCTGGACGGCCGCGGAGTTCACCGCGTCCGAGGCCATGGCGGGCACCTCGCTGACCCGGTCGACGGCCATCGACGCGATCGACACCCTCGTCAGCGCGCAGGTTCTGCGCGAGCTGCCCAACGCGAGGGCCGCGGGCAGCTATCGCTCAGGCCGCCCCGCCCGCCGTTTCGTACTCGCTCCCGAGCTCGGCGTCGTGGTGGGCATCGACGCCGGCGACACCCACCTCGCCGTCACGGTCGCCGACGTGCGCGACCGGACGCTCGTGCATCACCGCGTCGATCTCGTGTCTGGCCAGTCGGCGAACGCGCGGCGAGCGGCCATCGTCGATCAGCTCGACCGCGCGTTGGCCGAGGCCGACGTGACGCGGCACGACATCCTCGCGATCTGCGCGGGCGTCGCCGCTCCGGTCGACCGCGACGGCATCTCGCCTCCGCATCCCGACGGGTTCTGGGAGCGCACGAACCCCGGCCTCGCGGAGGTTCTCGGCGCTTGGGCTCCGGTGGTCGAGATCAAGAACGACGCGCTTCTCGCCGCCATCGCCGAAGGATCGGTGGGCGCGGCCATCGGATGCCGTGACTACGTGGCCCTTCTCGCGAGCGAGCGCTTCGGGGGCGGGGTCGTCGTCGACGGCCACGTGCTGCACGGCGCCCACGGCGGCGTCGGCGAAGGAGTCGTGTTCGATCACATCATCGGAGTGGGCTCGGCCGAGGGTCTGCTCTATGGGCTGCAGGACCAGGTGCGTGCCGCGGTCGACAGCGGTGAGATCGGACCCGACACCGCGATCGGGCGTCTCGCCCGCGGCGGCGGACCCATCGAGGCGCGCACCGTGCTGATGGCGGCAGCCTCGGGCGATGCCGATGCCCTGCTCGTGTGCTCGCGCGTCGGCGAGACGCTCGCGCGCGTGGTCGGCGTGCTCGGCAGCATGTACGACCCGACCAGGGTGGTCGTGTGCGGCGGCGTGGCCGAGAGCATCGAGCCCGTGCTGGCCGCTGCACGAGCCGTGCTGCCGGCACAGCTGCACCTGCCCGCCCCCGAGATCCTCGCCTCGACCCTCGGTGCGGAGGTCGTCTCGATCGGCGCGATCACGACCGCGCGCCGCGCCGCGCGCGAACGGGCCGTGCCGCTGCTCGCCGAGCGGCGGCTCAGCGGGGCCAGCTGAGGGCTCAGCGGTGTCATCCGCTCGGGTCGCAGCGGGATAATCGAGCCGTGCGAGAACCACAGCCCCAGCGCTCCCCCGCAGCCATCGAGCTCCTTCTCGATCCCGCTGCGGAAGCCGCGATCCGCGTCGAGTGGGACGCTCTCGCAGCCCACGGGATGTCGAGCCTCGCCGCGCACACCTCGGCGAGCAACCGCCCTCACATCACGCTGGTCGCGCGCGTCGACCTGCCCACGGTCGAGCCGGTGGTCCTCGCCGACACACCATCGTTCCCGATCACGCTGGGCGCTCCCCTGCTCTTCGGCGTCGGCGATCGCCGTGTGCTGGCGCGCAGCATCGTGCCCACGGCAGAGCTGCTCGACCTCCGTGAGACGATCCTCGCCGCCGTCGGACCCGGCGACGACGCCCCGCACACCGCGCCCGGCGAGTGGATGCCGCACGTCGCCCTCGCCCGCCGGCTGCGCGTCGCCGACCTGGCGGCAGCACTCGAGCTCGTGGGCGACGACATCCACGCTCGGGCGCGCTGCGTGCGACGCTGGGATCCCGCGGGCGCGGTGCTCACGACGCTGGCGGAGCTGAGGGCGGCGACGAACGTCGAGTGAGGCAAAGGGTCCACGCCCACATCGTCCACAGGTCAGCCTCATCCAGGAGGAGTGATTGGCTGATCACTCTAGTGAGTGTATAGTCACTCTTATGACGCCCCCACGCTCGATCCTGTCCACGGCCGACATCCGTCGGCCCGCGGTCGCGGCCGCCGCACTGCGCGAGTTTGCGCGCGGCGGTTATCACGGCACCACTGTCGCGAACGTGGCCAGCGAGGCGAAGATCTCCCCTGCGTATGTCTTCAAGCTGTTCCCGCGCAAGGAAGCGCTCTTCGCCGCTGCGCTCGGGGCCTGCTTCGACGCCGTCGTCGAGGCGCTCGAGGAGGGAGCGGAGGGAGTCGGCTCGACCGAGCCGAGCGTCATTCTCGACGCGATGGGCGGCGCCTATGCCGCCCTCATCCGGGACCGCACTCTCCTCCTCCTCCAGGTGCACGCGCAGTCCGTCGCCGATGTCCCGGAGATCGGCGACGCGCTGCGCTCCGGCCTGGCGCGCGTCACGGTGTTCGCCAAGGACCGCTCTGCGGGCACCGACGAAGATGTCCAGCGATTCATGGCCTACGGCCAGCTCTGCCATCTGATCGTGACCGCGCGCGTCGAGGAATCCTCGGCGAGCTGGGCGCAGCTGCTCACCCAGGGGATCCGCCACCCGGACTGACCCCGTCGCCGTCAGTCGCGACACGACCGACGCATGTCCAAAAAAGTGACTGATTAATCACTCATTAGCGAAAAGAGCCCTCTCATGAACACCCGCAACCACGCTGTCGCCGCGCTCGCGCCGACCTCTCGCAGCACCCGCCGCTGGCTGGCGCTCAGCGTCTTGGCCCTCGCGCAGTTCCTCGTCGTCCTCGACGCATCCATCGTCAACATCGCCCTGCCTGTGCTCGGCGCGCAGCTCGGTATGGACACGGCCGCCCTCGCATGGGTCATCACCGCCTACGTCCTCGCCTTCGGCGGCCTGCTCCTGCTCGGCGGCCGACTCGCCGACCGGTACGGTCACCGCCGCGTCTTCCTCATCGGCACCGCCGGCTTCGTGGTCACCTCAGCCGTCGCCGGGCTGTCCTTCACGAGCGAGATGCTGCTGACCGCCCGCGCCCTGCAGGGAGCGTCCGCCGCTCTCCTGGCTCCGGCCGCGCTCGCACTCCTCACCCACCTGTTCCCCGAATCCGGCGACCGCACGAAGGCGCTCGGTGTCTGGGGCGGTGTCGCCGGCATCGGGTCGGCCGCCGGCGTTCTTCTCGGCGGCGTGCTCACCGCGACCCTCGGATGGCAGTCGGTGTTCTTCGTCAACGTTCCGATCGGTGCGGTCGCGCTCATCGCGATCCCGCTGCTGATCACCCGGGACGTCCCCGGTACCCGAGGAAAGCTCGACATCCCCGGAGCCGCCACCATCACCGCCGCCCTCGTCGCCACCGTCGGAGCCCTCAGCGCCATCGAGCAGGTCGGCCTCGCCCATCCGCTCACCCTCGGCATGGCGGCCGGCGCGGTCGTCCTGGGGGTCGCCTTCGTGCTCATCGAGCGGCGCACCGCCGAGCCCCTCGTTCCACTGGAGGTGTTCCGCAACCGCAACCTGACTGTCGGCAACATCGCCATGCTCCTCATCGGCGCCGCGATGGTGGCGCTGTTCTTCGCGCTGTCGATCTATATGCAGGCCGTGCTCGGATACAACGCCCTCACGACCGGATTCACCCAACTGCCGCTGGCGGGCGCCCTTGTCGTCGTCGCCGGTGTCGTCCCGACCGTCATCGCGAAGGTCGGGGCGAAGACGACCCTCATCGGCTCCCTCGTCGTCCTCGCCGCGGGTCTCGTCTGGCTGTCGTTCGCGCCCGCGGACGCGCAGTTCCTGCTCCACATCCTGGGCCCCAGCATCGTCATCGGTGTCGGCATGGGCGGCGCGTTCGTCACCACCACGCAGTTGTCCGTCGATGGTGTCGAAGGCGGCGAGTCCGGCCTTGCCGGCGGCCTCGTCAACACCAGCCAGCAGATCGGCGGCGCTCTGGGTCTCGCGATCCTCGGCACCGTGGCAACCCTTCGCACCGACGGACTGCTCGCGTCCGGGGTCGCCGCGCCGGTCGCGATCACCAGCGGCTTCTCCTGGCTCTTCATCGGAACGGCCGCCGTCGCCGTCGTCGCAGCGGTCGCCACGGGCCTCGCCCGCAAGAGCTGAACGCCCAGCCGGCGTGGGCGTACAACGCCGCCCTCACCGGCCACGCCACCTGCGATCGCCCTGCATGCGCAACATGCGAACAACAGGTTCGTGCCGGGCTGCCTCGTCCGCGCGAACGTCGCCCCGGATCACTCGACGAGCAGCGCGGGCTCCTCGAGCACGGATGCCACGTCGGCGATGAACCGGCTCATGCCGTCGCCGTCGATCACGCGGTGGTCGAACGAGCCGGCGACCGTCGTCACCCAGCGAGGGCGCACCTCGCCGTCGACGACCCACGGCTTCTGACTGATCGTGCCCATCGCCACTATCCCGGCCTCGCCGGGGTTGATGATCGGGGTGCCGGCATCCATCCCGAACACTCCGATGTTGGTGATGGTGATCGTGCCGCCCTGCTGATCGGCAGGACTCGTCTTCCCCTCGCGGGCCGTCAGAGTCAGCCGGTTCAGCGCGCGAGCGAGGTCCTTCATGCTGAGGTCCTGCGCGTCCTTGATGTTCGGCACCAGCAGACCGCGAGGCGTGGCAGCGGCGATGCCGAGGTTCACGTAGTGGCGCACGGCGATCTCGGCGCCGCCGTCGGTCTCGATCCAGGCGGCGTTGACCATGGGCGTACGGCGGGCTGCCCAGATGACGGCCCGCGCCATGATCAGCAGCGGCGAGACGCGGATGTCGGCGTAGTCCGGAGAAGCCTTCAGCCGCTTGACCAGCTCCATCGTGCGGCTCGCGTCGATCTCCTTCCACACCGTCACGTGCGGGGCGGAATAGGCACTCTGCACCATCGCCGACGACGTGGCCTTGCGCACCCCCTTCACGGGGATCGACTCGGTGCGGTCGTCGGTCGACGGAGCGGATGCCGGGGCCGGCGCGACTCCGCGGGCGACGCCGACCTGCGGCGTCTGCGGCGCGGGAACCGTCTCCTCGCGCACCTCGCCCCACTCGGGGGTCTCGATGTTGCGGAAGACGCTCGCCTGCTGGGCATGCGTCATGACGTCGTCTCGTGTGACCTCGCCGTCGGTTCCGGTCGGCGTGACGGTGGTGAGGTCGACTCCCAGGTCTCGGGCCAGCTTGCGGATCGGCGGCTTGGCGATCACGCCCACCGACGAGCGCACCGCCTGTCGGGTGGTTGCCGAGCCTGTCGACGCACGTTTGCGTCGCGAGGTCGCGCCGCCGCCCGTGCCATAGCCGACGAGCACGGATCCGCCGCCCTCCTCGGGCGCGGGCGCCTCGGCCGTGACGACCTTGCCGGGGCCGGCATCGTCGCGAGCATCCGTCACGAACGTGATGATCGGCGTGCCGACCTCGACCGTCGCGCCCTCGGCGGCGAGAAGCTCTCCGACCACTCCGGCGTGCGGCGAGGGCAGCTCGACGAGCGACTTGGCCGTCTCGATCTCGCAGATGACGTCGTTGATGGCGACGGTGTCACCCGGTGCGACCTTCCACGCGACGATCTCGGCCTCGGTCAGACCTTCTCCCACGTCGGGGAGGGTGAAGTTCTGCGTGCTCATGAGCGGTCCTTTCGGCTGGCGCCGTGTTCGTAACTCCGGAGATCCGATGCCCCGCCCCCACTCTGACGCAGGAGAGGACCGCATTGGGGACGATTCTCCGGAGTTGTGGAGCACGGAAGGTGCATGGGTGAACGAGGGTCAGTAGGCCAGGGAGCGGTCGACGGCTTCGAGGATGCGGTCGGCATCGGGCAGGTAGACGCCCTCGAGCTTGGCCGGCGGGAAGGGTGTGTCGTATCCCGAGACGCGCAGCACAGGCGCCTCGAGAGCGTAGAACGCACGCTCCATGACGGTCGCCGCGACCTCGCTGCCGAGGCTCGTGAAGCCCTGCGCCTCCTGCGCGTAGACCATGCGGCCGGTCTTTCGCACGGAGTTCAGGATCGGCTCGTAGTCGATGGGCGACAGCGAGCGCACGTCGACGACCTCGGCGCTGGTGCCCTCGGCCTCGGCGAGCGCCGCCGCCTGCAGCAGCGTCGTCACCATGGCGCCGTGTCCGACGAGCGTGACATCCGATCCGGTGCGCACCACCCGAGAGGCGTGCAGCGGTGCGGCAGAGGTCTCGAGCTCGACCTCGCCCTTCGGCCAGTAACGGCTCTTGGGCTCCATGAAGATCACGGGGTCGTTCGAGGCGATGGCCTCCTGGATCATCCAGTAGGCGTCGTTCGGGGTCGACGGCGAGACGACGCGCAGGCCGGGAGTGTGCGTGAAGTACGCCTCCGGGCTCTCCTGGTGGTGCTCGACCGCGCCGATGTGCCCGCCGTAGGGGATGCGGATGACGATCGGCAGACTCAGCGCGCCTTCGTGCCGGTTGGTGAGCTTGGCGAGCTGGGTCGTGATCTGGTCGAACGCGGGGAACACGAATCCGTCGAACTGGATCTCGATGACGGGCCGGAACCCGGTCATGGCGAGTCCGATCGCGGTCCCGACGATCCCCGACTCGGCGAGCGGGGTGTCGAGCACCCTCCTGTCGCCGAAGTCGCGGTGCAGGTGCTCCGTCACACGGAAGACACCGCCGAGCTTTCCGATGTCCTCGCCCATGAGCAGGACCTTCGGGTCGTTCTCCATCGCCTTGCGGAGCCCCGCATTGAGCGCCTTGCTCATCGGCATCGTCTCGAGGACCATCAGCTGCCTCCCTCGAACGACGACTCGTATCGGGCCTGCCACGCCTTCTGCTCGGCGATCAGCGGATGCGGCTCGCTGTACACATGGTCGAACACGGTGCCGACGACCGGCGAGCCGAGCTCGACCGTGCGGGCGCGCAGATCCTCCGCGGCATCCGCAGCCTCGGTCTCGACGTCGGCGAAGAAGTCGCCGGCCGCGCCCCGGTTCTCGAGGAACGCGCGCATCCTGACGATCGGATCCCGCAGCGCCCAGGACTCCTCCTCGTCGGACCCGCGGTACTTCGTGGGGTCGTCGCTGGTCGTGTGCGCGCCGAGTCGGTAGGTCACGGCCTCGATGGCCTGGGGGCCGCCTCCCACGCGAGCGGAGTCGAGAGCCGTGCGCGACACCGCGAAGCTCGCGATCACGTCGTTGCCGTCGACCCGCACGCTCGGGATGCCGTAGCCCGCGCTGCGCTCGACGAGCGGCACCCGTGACTGCGTCGACACCGGCACGGAGATCGCCCAGTGGTTGTTCTGCAGGAAGAAGACGGTCGGCGCCTGGTAGCTCGCCGCGAAGACCATGGCCTCGTGCACGTCTCCCTGGCTCGATGCGCCGTCGCCGTAGTAGACGATGACGGCTTCATCGCGGTCGACGTCGCCGGAGCCGCTGCGGCCGTCGAAGCCGAGCCCCATGGCGTATCCGGTGGCGTGCAGCACCTGAGACCCCAGCACCAGGGTGTAGAGACGGGTGTTGCCGTTCTTCGGATCGGTGGGATCCCAGCCGCCGTGCGAGACCCCGCGCATCAGCTTGATGATGTCGAGCGGGTCGACCCCGCGGATGCGCGTGACGGCGTGCTCACGGTACGACGGGAAGATCGTGTCCTGAGTGCGAGCCGCACGACCGGAGCCGACCTGAGCCGCCTCCTGGCCACGGCTCGGCGGCCAGAGCGCGAGCTGTCCCTGACGCTGCAGGTTGGTCGCCTGGGTGTCGATGGCCCGGATGATGACCATGTCCCGATAGAACTGCTCGAGCTGCTCGTCGCTGATCGCCTCGATCAGCGGGAGGTACCTCTCGGCAGCGGGACTGGGCGCGAAGCGGCCGTCCTGATCCAGGACGCGGACGAGTTCAGTCTCTGACGAGGTCACCGTTCCACGCTATCCGAGGTTGACCGGCTATCGCTGGAGGGTCCGCACAATGGATTCCGCGACTGCTAGGACCTTGTCCACCGATTCATGCTCGCCGACGGATATGCGGATGCCGTCGCCCGAGAACGGCCGCACGATCAGATCCTCCCGCACGAACGCGGCCGCGACCTCGTCGGTGCGGTCTTCGGTGGGCAGCCAGACGAAGTTGCCCTGCGCGTCAGGCACGTTCCAGCCCTGACGGCGCAGCCCTTCGACCAGTCGCGTGCGTCGCTCGACGATCGTCACGACCCGCTCGAGCAGCTCTCCCTCGGCGTCGAGACTCGCGATCGCCGCGTTCTCGGCGGCGGACGTGACGGACAGGGGGATGCCGGTGGCCCGAGCCGCGTCGAGCACCCTCTCGTTGCCGATCGCGTAGCCGATGCGCAGCCCCGCGAGCCCGTAGGCCTTCGAGAAGGTGCGCAGCACGACGACATTCGGATGCCGCTCGAAGACGCGCTCGGCCAGTCCGTCGATCGCGTCGGGGGCGGAGACGAACTCGGAGTAGGCCTCGTCGAGCACGATGAGCACATCGCGCGGCACCCGCTCGATGAACGTCGCGAACTCGTCGCTCGTGATGATCGGACCGGTCGGGTTGTTCGGCGTGCACAGGATGACGGCGCTCGTTCGCTCGGTGACGGCATCGGCCATCGCGTCGAGGTCATGGCGGAAGTCGGGGGTCAGCGGGACCTGCACCCCGGTGGCTCCGGCGACGAGCGGAAGGCTCGGGTACGCCTCGAAGGAGCGCCATGCGTAGACGACCTCGTCGCCGACCGAGGAGGTCGCGAGGATGAGCTGATGCAGGATCGACACGCTGCCTGCGGCGACGTGCACCTGATCGGGTTCGACGCCGTAGCGCTCGCCGAGTCGTGCGCGCAGCCGCCCGGCGGTGGCATCCGGGTATCGATTGATCGGAGTCGTGTGCTGCAGAGCGGCGGCGACCGAGGGCAGCGGCTCGAACGGGTTCTCGTTGCTCGACAGCTTGAACGCCTCGGGTCCTGCCTGCTTGCCCTGTCGATACGGCGCCAGGGCGGCGATGGCGGGGCGGATGCGGGGCAGGATGGGGTCGGTCACAGTGATGAGTCTAGGATCCGCGCGACGCCGTGGTGCGACCCTGACCTCCCCTTCCGGCTGACATCGAATCGTCGACGTGTCAGACTGGCCTCACCATGCGCTTCATCATCAGAGTCGTCGTCAACGCCTTCGCCCTCTGGGTGGTCACGCTGATCCCCGCTCTGCAGGTGCAGATCCAGGCGTTCGCGCCCGGCGAGACCCTTCAGCTGGTGCTCACCCTGCTCGTGGTCGCCGCGATCTTCGCGCTGGTGAACACCATCATCGGCACGGTCGTGAAGATCGTCGCGTTCCCGCTCTACATCCTCACGCTGGGGCTCATCGGGTTCGTGATCAACGGGTTCCTGCTGTGGCTCACCGCCTGGATCACCAGTGGCTTCGGCTGGGGGCTCACCGTCGGCAGCTTCTGGTGGGGCGTGCTGGCGGCGCTCATCATCTCGGTGATCAACGGCATCTTCGGTTTCATCCTGCGACCGCAGCGCAAGAAGCCCCGCCGCGACTGACGGCCCGACGGAGCCGCCCTCACCCGGTGCGCTGCGCCTTGTACTCGGTCCGTTCGATCACCTCTGCCTGAGCGAGACCCTGCCAGAACTCATCGAGCACCTCGATGCGCGGGTCACCCGCGGCATCGGCCATCGCGGCGGTCTCGACGTACGTGTTCAGCAGGTGCGTGTGGAGCCAGAGATCGTGGGCCTGGTCTATCGGGTCGCCCACCCGGGAGATGACGACGCTGTCGTCCGACCCCGTCGACCCGGGTGACCCTCCGCCCGCGAGCGCGGACACCGGATCGTCGGTGTGCCGCAGCTGGATCAGCGTCTGGTCGTCGCGGAGCGTGGGTTCCACCGGGCTCCCGGCGGTGACCTGCACCCGCACGTCGTACTCGCTCTGCATCGACATGTGCGCGGCGATCATGCCCGACTGCGAGTGCGCGACGATGTCGACCTCGTCGCCCGGCTGCGCGCCCGCCGCCTCGAGGGCGTCGAGCGTCGCCTGATACGACGACGAGGTCTCATTCGTGTAGAGCTCGAGGTTCGACTTCATGTCCCACGGCTCGGAGCCACCCATCGCGGGGCTCTGCGTACCCTTGAGGTAGGCGACGAACTTCGTGCTCCCATCGGCGAACGAGTACTTCTCGACGGCGATCTGCGCACCCTGCGAAACGGGCATGCGCCCGAGGGCTCCCGCGATGCCGGCGGGCGCGATCGGGGTGGTCGTCAGCGTCGGCGTGATCCTGACCGCGTCGGCTGTGCCGGACAGCCGCGCGCCGAGCGGCACCTTGCCTCGGCCGGCATTCGTGCCGAGGTAGGCCGTGACGAGGAAGAGCGGCATGAGGACGCCGCCCGCCGAGAACTGCGTGTCGAGCCCTTCGAACCGTCCGCTCTCCCAGCCGGCGACGAGCATCGCGGCCATGCCCGCGATGCGCTCGTCCGATGCCGCCAGCCGTTCCATGCGCAGATACAGCGCATCGCTCGCCGCGACGTCGACGATCGCCAGGGCCTCCGCCTCGGCCTGAAGCTCGACGTACTCGTAGACGTCGGCCATCAACAGCGTCCCGACGGCGGCGTCATGGCACTCCGAACTCAACCGCGCCATCCGCTCCCCCGACGCCCAGAGCTCTACCGTGTCGACCGAGGCGCTGAAGCCCGGTGTGTCGATGACGGTGCGGTGAGCGCCTAAGATCGCCTCCTTGGCCTCATCGAACCGCGATGCCACGGCATCGATCCGAGTGCCGACGTCTCGCAGCGCCTGCGGGTCGACGGAGATCGCCCCGCCGTGGTCGATGGTGAGGCCGCTCATGGCAGGTCGATCCCCGCGACCTCGGCTTCGCGCGTGCGCACCTCCGTGGCCTCCCGCGATGCGCGCACAGTGATGTCGATCAGCAGCTCCCGCAATGCGTCGACGCCGTCCGAGCGCCATTCCGTGTCGGAGATCAGTCGGTGCAGCGACCCTCTGGCCTCATCGAGCGCGTCGAGTGCGTCGCGCAGGGAACGACCGGCCGCCGCCTGTGCCCATGCGGCATCGGCCGCGCCGGTCTGTACGAATGCGAAGGAGAGCATGCGTCCAGCATCCGCGCAGAGAACGACGCACAGCGGCGATGTGAGCCGTCGGGGCCGATGGCCGTGAGCGGATCATCGGCATCCGATGCGGTGCAGAAGGAGATGAGCCGTCGCGATGGTCGGTCGGCATCCGAGCGTCGCGCGATCGGCCGTCGACCGGCACAATGGGACAGTGACATCCCCGGATCCCTTCCGCGTGATCTTCGTGTGCACGGGGAACATCTGCCGCTCTCCGATGGCAGAAGCGGTGTTCCGCGACCTCGCCGAGCGGCAGGGCCTCGGCCCTCGCATCGTGTCGAGCAGCGCAGGAACCGGAGACTGGCACCTCGGAGAGCGCGCCGATCACCGCACGCTCGACTCGCTGACCCGCCGCGGGTACGACGGATCCCTCCATCGCGCGAAGCAGTTCAGCGCGGCATCCTTCGCAGAGAACGATCTCGTGGTCGCCCTCGACCGCACTCACGAACGCATCCTGCGCGAGTGGGCGCGCGATGAGGATCAGGAGGGCAAGGTGACTCTGCTGATGACCTTCGATCCGGAAGCGAGCTCGCAGGACGTGCCCGATCCGTACTACGCCGGCGCGGAGATGTTCGATTCCGTGCTCGGTATGATCGAGACGGCGACTCGCGGCCTCTTCCGCCAGCTCGAACCGGCTGTTCGCCAGACCCGCTCGTCCCGAGCCTTCGGGGCCCGATCAGGAGGACTCCCCTGACTTTCCAGCCCTCGCTCCCGCCCCAGCCGCTGAGCCCCCTCGACGGTCGCTACCGCGGCGCCGTCACCGGGCTCGCCGATTTCCTCTCGGAGGCGGGACTCAACCGCGCGAGGGTCGAGGTCGAGGTCGAGTGGCTGATCGCGCTCACCGATCGCTCGCTCTTCGAGACGTCGCCGCTGTCGGATGCCGACAAGGAGCGCCTGCGCGCTCTGTACCGCGACTTCGGGCAGGACGAGATCGACTGGCTGGCCGAGAAGGAGGCCGTCACCCAGCACGACGTGAAGGCCATCGAGTACCTGGTGCGCGACCGCCTCACGGCGCTGGGGCTCGACCGCATCGCGGAGCTCACCCACTTCGCCTGCACCAGTGAGGACATCAACTCGGCGTCGTACGCGCTGACGGTCAAGCGCGCGGTCGAAGAGGTCTGGCTGCCGTCGCTCGACACCGTGATCGCGAAGCTCCGCGAGCTCGCGGTCGAGCACGCCGACGCCGCGATGCTGTCGCGCACCCACGGTCAGCCCGCGACGCCCTCCACCATGGGCAAGGAGATCGCGGTGTTCGCGTGGCGCCTCGAGCGTGTGCGGGCGCAGATCGCGGCATCCGACTACCTCGCGAAGTTCTCGGGCGCGACCGGCACCTGGTCGGCCCACCTCGCCGCCGATCCCGATGTCGACTGGCCCGAGGTCAGCCGCGAGTACATCGAGGGGTTGGGCCTCGGCTTCAACCTCCTCACCACGCAGATCGAGTCGCACGACTGGCAGGTCGAGCTGTACGACCGGGTGCGTCACGCCGGCGGCATCCTGCACAACCTGGCCACGGACATCTGGACGTACATCTCGCTCGGCTACTTCGCGCAGATCCCCGTGGCCGGCGCCACCGGCTCGTCGACCATGCCGCACAAGATCAACCCGATCCGGTTCGAGAACGCCGAGGCGAACCTCGAGATCTCCGGTGCCCTGCTCGCCTCGCTGGGACAGACGCTGGTGACCAGTCGCCTGCAGCGCGACCTCACCGATTCGACGACGCAGCGCAACATCGGGGTCGCGTTCGGGCACTCGCTGCTCGCACTCGACAACCTGCGCCGCGGGCTGAACGCCATCTCGCTCTCGCGCGACGTGCTGCTCGCAGACCTCGACGTGAACTGGGAGGTTCTCGCCGAGGCCATCCAGACCGTGATCAGGGCGGAGGTCGTCGCCGGTCGCTCGAGCATCACCGACCCCTACGCACTGCTCAAGGAACTGACCCGCGGGCACCGGGTGGGCGGGGCAGACCTCGCCGCCTTCGTCGAGGGACTCGAGATCGGGGATGCCGCGAAGCAGCGCCTGCTCGCTCTCACTCCCGCGACCTACACCGGCATCGCGGAGCAGCTCGCCCGTTAGGCGTCGGCGCACTGCGCTCTCGGGTTTCGGCCGCGCCGGCGCGCGCCTTTTCGGCGCCCGCGCGCGCTGGCGCGCCACTTTTCGGCGAACGCGGCATCGATGGATGGCGCGTCTGCCGATAAGTGCAGCGCGGAGCGTGCGGACCGGTGATACGAGTGACACACCAGCGAGCAGGGCTGCCGGCAGCTCGGCAGCTCGGCAACTCGGAGTTCGGCAGTCGACCGCGCTGGCGCCACCTTTCGGCATCCAACCGCGCTGGCGCGCCACTTATCGGCGAACGCGGCATCGATGGATGGCGCGACTGCCGAAAAGTGCAGCGTGGAGCGTGCTTGCGGCGCAGGGGAATCAGGCCGCGCGAGAGTCAGGCCGACGCGCGAGAGTCAGGCGCGACGCGCGAGAGTCAGGCGCGACGCGCGAGAGTCAGGCGCGACACGCGAGAGTCAGGCCGACGCGCGGGAGTCAGGCCGGCGCAGAGGAATCAGGCCGAGGCGGAGCGCCCTGAGCCGTCGCCGTCCGGCGTCGTGCCCGGCTCGTCGGCGGTTTCGGCGTCGTACAGCACCGGACGGTCGACCGTCTTCGTGACATCGGCGGGGTCGACGACGAGGATCAGCATGGCGAGGAACAGCAGCGTGACGATGAAGGCGCCGCCTCCGACCACGAGGCCGAGCGCGATGGGCGTGAGCCCCTCGTAGCTGCCGTTCGAGATCGCGCTGTTCACGCGGGAGGTGAAGGCGCCCGTCGACACGAGCGTCACGATCGCGGCGAAGACGCCGCAGCCGAGCGCGATGGCCAGCAGGTGCAGCGGACGGAGGATGTCCCGCCGGGTGGGCTTCTCGTCGCTCATCGCTGTCCTCCAGGCGTCGTGGTGGGCGCGTCGCCCTGAACGGCGTCGTCGCGCCGAGCGGTGGCGGCGACGGCATCCGCTCGATTCGGGGTGAGGCCGGCGATGCCGAGGAACACCGCGACGATCGCCGCGTAGCCGCCGAACATGCCGACACCGAGGATGATCCCCGTCAGTTCGAACGCACCGGCGCCGTCGATGGCGTAGGGCTGCACGAATCCTGCCGGGATGGCGAGCAGCACCAGAGCGAGCAGCAGGCCGAAGGCGCCGACGGTGATCGAATCGCGCGCTCCCACCTCTCCCGCTCGACGGGCGCGGAGTCCGACGATGAGCTCGACGAGCCCCGTGGCCGCGGCCCAGCTGATGACCACGACGAAGAAAAGGTCGTCGGTGCGCCACATGGGCACGCCCGCCGTCATCCCCGCGATCATCCCGAGCAGGGCGAGCACGACCGAGGGCCAGCGCTCTCCGGCGGGGAAGACGAGCCACACGGCGAGGATCTGCACGAGGGCGGTCGTGAGCACGAAGCCACTGAACACGGAGAGACCGACGGCTGCGGAGTGATCGGGCGAGAAGGTGATCATCACGGCGGCGGCAGCGGCGAAGAGCGCGCGCAGCAGCTGGACGTGACGCACGGTGAACGCGCGGGCAGTGGCAGACATGACTATCCAGGGTCCTCCGGGGGTGTTGCCCCCAGTCTACGCGGGGGCCGAACGCCCCAGGACGCCGGAGACGTGGTTCGCGGGGCCTGGCGGATCTCCCCAGATCGATCGTCAGGCCCCGCGTAACACGCAGTCGCGGGGGCGGCTCCTGCGTAAGGCTCACAGACGCAAGGTCGGGCACCCTGCTTGCGTCGATAAACCCCGATGGCCTCAGAAATAACACCTCGTCCCCTACGAGGTGCCCACTGTGGCCGTATGCTCACTCTAAGGGGCGTGTATTCACATACCGGAGAGGTGCTGTGATGGTGTTGGAAAGAGGGGTCCGCACGCCGGCAGATGAGTTCGCCGGCGCCTTCCGGGATGCCATAAACGCCCGCAGGATGACCCTTGCCCGCCTCCACGAGCAGCTGCGGATCCGCGGCAACAGAGTGTCGATGGCGACTCTCAGCTATTGGCGCTCCGGCGCGCGCAGGCCCGAGGGCGCGCAGTCGATGGCCGCGCTCGCCGACATCGAGGATCTCCTGCACCTCGCCGGCGGCGCCCTGACAGACCTCCTCGGTGCCACCCTTCGCACGGGCCCACTCGGCCCCAGTCAGTTCCCGCTCGACGAGCAGGAGATCGAACGCGCGGTCATGGAGGCGTATGCCGCGCTCGGCGCCGTGTATCCCGATCCGTCGCGCGAGCTGACCACGCACTCCCTGACCGATGTCGACGCCTCGGGCAACGTCGTGCGCAGCATCACACGCAGCATCTTCCAGGCGACGTCCGGCACCGTCGAGGCGACTCCCTTCCTCGAGTTGTCACCGGGGGTGAGCACTCCCGCCCCGATCTTCTCGGTGCTGGCGGGAGGTCGCATCACGGCGCACTATTCGCACCCCAGCGGGCAGGTGCACGGAATGCTGCTCACGCTGGACGCGCCCCTGACCGCTCCGCACACGGCGATGGTCGAGTGGTCGGTCGAGTACCCGCCCGACTATCCACCCACCAGGGAGACCGGTCACGGGGTGTCGAGGCAGTGCCGCGAGCTGCTCGTCTGGACACGCTTCCACCCCGACGCACTGCCCGATCGCATCGAGGAACGCGTCGAGACGCCGAAGGGCGTCTCGGTCACCGAGCTCACTCTCGACGGCGGCACCTCGGTGCACCAGGTGCGTCGGGCGTTCGGTCCCGGAGCCGTCGGAGTGAGCTGGAGCTACGACGACGGTCGCTGAGTCTCCGACGACGACGGATTCTCCGCCTCAGCCGGGCTGATCGCCCACCGCCACGGGTCGCCCCGGAGTGTTCGACCACTGACTCCACGACCCGGGGAAGACCTTCGCCTCGATGCCGATCTCGTCGAGCACCAGAGCGGTGTGAGCCGCGGTCACTCCCGAACCGCAGTAGGCGGCGACCGCGGAGTCGCCCGTGATTCCGACCGAGGCGAAGCTCGCGCGCAGGGTCTCCATGTCGAGGATCCTGCCCGTCGGGGTGAGATGCGCGGCCATCGGCAGGTTCACCGCGCCGGGGATGTGGCCGGCCACCGGATCGAGCGGCTCGTTCTCGCCGCGGTAGCGCTCGGGCGCCCGCACATCGAGCAGCACCCCGGATGCCGGGAATGCGGCCGCCTCGTCGATCGAGAGGGCATCGCCGCCGATCTCGTCGAGCACGACGTCTCCCTCGCGCGCCACCACATCGTCGACGTCCAGGTCGAGACCGGCCTCGCGCCAGGCGGCGATGCCGCCGTCGAGCACGCGGGCATCGACACCGCCCTGGCGCAGCAGCCACCAGGCGCGTGAGGCGCCGAGTCCGTTCGCATCGTCGTAGGCGACGACGACATCTCCGTCGTTCACGCCCCACCGACGTGCCGCCGTCTGCAGGGTCTGCGTCGACGGCATCGGGTGCCGACCGTCCGAGGCCTCGCCGTACGTCGACAGCTCTGTGTCGAGCGGGACGTAGACGGCCCCGGGGATGTGCCCTGCCAGATACTCGCCGAGGCCGTCGGGCCGGGCGAGCGACCAGCGCACGTCGATCACGCGCACGGGGAGGTCGGAGGCCAGGAGGTCGTTCAGCTCGGCGGCCGTGACGAAGTTGCTCATGGTGCGAGGCTACCCAGTCTCGCGGTCGGCATCGCTGAGAGCGGTCGGGCATCGCCGAGAAGGGGCAGGTCCTCAGCCTGATCGCGGGGCGATTCGCTGGCGCTATGCTCGATCCGGCCGTGTCGAGAAGGGACCCCCGTGCCCACTCGACTCCGCCTGATGCGGTTCAGCCGCCAGGAGGCCGCACTGGTGGCGATCACCGCGGTCTGGGGTGCCACCTTCCTGCTCGTTCACTGGGCGATGGAGCACTCGGGACCGTGGTTCTTCGTCGGCATCCGCTTCCTGGTGGCCGGACTCATCAGCGTCGCGATCTTCCACAGGGCGCTCCGTGGCATCCGCTGGCGAGACGTCGGCGCCGGGGTCTCGATCGGCGTGATGATCCACCTCGGCTACGGCTTGCAGACCGTGGGACTGCAGACGATCGAGTCGAGCACATCGGCCTTCATCACGGCGATGTACGTGCCTCTCGTCCCGTTCGCCCAGTGGGCCGTCTTCCGCAGGCGCCCGCCCGTCATGGCCTTCGTCGGGGCCGCGCTCGCGTTCGTCGGCCTCGTGCTCATCGCGGGACCGGACGCGCTCACGCTGACACTCGGTGCGGGCGAGGTCGCGACGCTCATCAGCACCCTGCCGATCGCGGCCGAGATCATCCTCATCGGCGTCTTCGCCGGACGCGTCGATCTGGGGCGCATCACGATCATCCAGCTGCTGACCGCCGGCGTGCTGGGTCTCGCGACCATGCCGGTCGTCGGGGAGCGGATTCCCGAGTTCTCCTGGATCTGGGTCGGCTGCGCGGTGGGCCTCGGGGCGGCGAGCTGCCTCATCCAGCTCACGATGAACTGGGCCCAGAAGACCGTCTCCCCCACCCGCGCGACGATCATCTACGCGGGCGAGCCGGTGTGGGCCGGCGTCGTCGGGCGCATCGCCGGCGAGCGTCTGCCCGCCGCGGCGCTCATCGGCGGGGCCCTCGTCGTGCTCGGGATCCTGGCGAGCGAGCTGAAGCCGGTGCGCCGTCGTCGATCGGACGACGCACCGCCCCCCCCCTGACAGGCTCGACAAGACCGGGCTCGACGGGCCCGTCAGGCTCGACGGACTGAGCCTCAGAGGGTGAGCAGCACCTTCGTGGCGCGGCGCTCGTCCATCGCGCGGTAGCCCTCGGCGGCATCCTCGAGCGGCAGCGTGAGGTCGAACACCTTGCCGGGGTCGATCTTGCGGTCCCAGATGAGCTGGATCAGCTCGGGAAGGAACCGTCGCACGGGAGCAGGGCCGCCGTGCAGATGCACTGCGGAGAAGAAGAGCTCCTCCCCCGGCAGCTCGACGTCGTGCGAGACACCCACGAACCCGACATGCCCACCGGGGCGCGTGGCGCGGATCGCCTGCATCATCGACTCCTGCGTGCCGACGGCCTCGATGACCGAGTGCGCGCCGAGACCGCCGGTGAGCTCCTTGATGCGTGCGACGCCTTCGTCCCCGCGTTCCTCGACGATGTCGGTCGCGCCGAACTCGCGCGCCAGCGCCTGGCGATCCGCGTGCCGGCTCATCGCGATGATGCGTTCGGCTCCGAGCTCGCGGGCGGCGAGGATGCCGAGCAGGCCCACCGCTCCGTCACCCACGACGGCTACCGTCTTGCCCGGACCGACCTCCGCGGCGACCGCCGCGAACCACCCTGTGCCGAGCACATCGGATGCCGCGAGGAGCGAGGGGATGAGGTCGTCGTCCGGCTGCCCTGGCGTCGTGACGAGCGTGCCGTCGGCGTGCGGGATCAGCGAGTACTCGGCCTGGGTGCCGAAGCGTCCCATCGGAACAACGTGCACGCACCGCGACTGGTACCCGGCCTCGCAGATCTCGCACGTGTTGTCCGAGGCCATGAACGAGCCGACCACGAAGTCGCCCACCTTCACGGTCTCGACGTCGGCGCCGATCTCCTCGACGACGCCGACGTACTCGTGACCCATCGGATCGTGATCGACCTCGTTGACCCCTCGGTACGGCCATAGGTCGGATCCGCAGATGCACGTCGCGGCGATGCGGATCACGGCATCGGTCGGCCGGGTGATGGTCGGCTTCTCTCGATCCTCGACCCTGACGTCGCCCGGCGCGTACATGACCACACCCCGCATGGAGTTCTCGTTCTCGCTCATGCACACAGTCAACGCCACATCGGGGTTCTCCGGGAGACTCTGCGAGAACACCTCTCGGGGGAATAGTCCGCGCCGACTCGCGTTCTACCCCACATGATTGAAATTTCAACCGCCGTCCCCATCGCCACCGAGCGCACGCGCGTGCGGGTGCCGATGCGGTTCGCCGACGGGTTCTCGACGGTGGCGGATGTCGTCACCTTCGACGGGCTGGTCGACGGCCGGGAGCACCTTCTGCTGGGGCTCGGCGATTGGGAGGGCGCGCTGGGGCGTGCCGCTCTCGGCGGCGAGGCCGCGCTCGTGCGTCCGCACAGCGAGTGCCTGACCGGCGACGTCTTCGGCTCGGAGCGCTGCGACTGCGGTCCGCAGCTGCGCGAAGCCGTCGAGCGCATCGCCGCCGAGGGCGGGTTCCTGCTCTACCTGCGCCAGGAGGGCCGCGGCATCGGTCTATACGCCAAGCTCGACGCGTACGCTCTGCAGGACTCGGGGCTCGACACCTACGAGGCGAATGTCGCACTCGGCCATGGTGAGGACGAGCGCGACTACACCGTCGCCGCGCAGATGCTGCAGGCCGTCGGAGTCGACGCGATCCGTCTGCTCAGCAACAACCCCGACAAGGCCACGCAGCTCGAGTCGCTCGGCATCCGCGTGACCGAGCACGTCCGCACGGGAGTGCACCTGTCTGCGGCCAACGCCCGTTACCTCGAGGCGAAGCGCGACCACACCTCGCACACGCTCGACCTCTCGGCCGCGTGATGAGCGAGCGGCGGCTCGACGACGCGGAGATGGCGACGTGGCTGCCGACCATCCGCCTCGTGCAGCTGCTGCCCCAGGTGCTCGACCGCACCCTGAAGGCCGAGACCGGTCTGAATCACGCGCACTACGCGATCCTCGTCACGCTCGCCGGCAGAGGTGAGCAGACCGTGACCATGACCGAGCTCGCCCAGATCGCGGGCCTCAGCCGCTCGCGCCTGAGCCATGCCATCGACTCGCTCGAGGAGCGCGGGTGGGTGACCCGCACGTCGTGCAGCAGCGACAAACGCACGCTGACCGCCGCTCTCACGGATGCCGGTCGAGAGCTGCTGCGTTCCGCGGCCCCCGTGCATGTGGCGCAGATCAGGGAGCTCGTGCTCGGGCCCCTCACCGACGACGAGCGCGACCAACTGGGAGCCATCGCCGCCAAGCTGCTGCCGGGGATCACTGCGGCGCTCTAGAGCGCGCGTCGCGCACCCCGCGTCGCCTCAGGCCTCGGGGATCTCCCGTCCGAAGGACTCGAGCGTCACCGCGTCGGGCTCGGGGCCGCGGCGCACCCCGGTGTCGAGCGCATCGATCGCGGCGAGCTGGTCGGGTGTCAGCGTGAAATCGAAGATGTCGAAGTTCTCGGCGATGCGTGCGGGGCGCACCGACTTCGGCAGCGCGGATCGGCCCTGCTGCAGGTGCCAGCGCAGCATGACCTGAGCCGCCGACTTCCCGTGCTGCGCCGCGATGGCAGTGAGGATCTCGTCGTCGAAGACCGATGCTCCGCCGGGGCGGTAAGCCGTGATCCCGCCGATGGGCGACCACGCCTGCGTCACGATGCCCGCCGCGGCATCCGCCTGCTGCACCTCGCGCTGCGAGAAGTAGGGGTGCACCTCGATCTGATTGATCGCCGGCACGATGCCGGTCTCCGCATCCAGCTTCGTCAGGTGCTCGACCATGAAGTTGCTCACGCCGATGGCGCGCACCCGGCCGTCGGAATGCAGAGACTCGAGCGCCCTGTACGCGCCGATCGTGAGATCGAAGCGCGTCGGCAGCGCCTGGTGCAGGATCAGCAGATCGAGCTGCTCCACGCCGAGCTTGCCCGTCGACTTCTCGAACGCATGCAACGTCTCGTCGTAGCCGAAGTCGCTGATCCAGACCTTGGTCTCGATGAAGACCTCGTCGCGCGGGATCCCACTGCGGCGGATCGCCTCACCGACCTCGCGCTCGTTTCCGTAAGCCGCCGCGGTGTCGACCAGGCGGTATCCGGTCTCGAGCGCGGTGCCGACGGCGTCGACGGTCTCTTCCGGGGCGGCTTGGAAGACCCCGAAGGCGAGGGCGGGCATCTCGATGCCGTTGCTGAGTCGGATGTTCATGGTCATGCCTCCAGTGTCGTCGCCCCGCGGGAGCGGTGGGAGACTCTGCCAGTACCTCCCTCCGCCTGACGCGGGGGCGTACCGTCGGAGTCATGGACACACGCAGTGAGGTGCGCGAGTTCCTCTCGACGAGGCGCGCACGCATCACCCCCGATCAGGCAGGGCTGCCCGCGTTCGGCGGCAATCGCCGCGTTCCCGGCCTGCGTCGTGAGGAGGTCTCTCTGCTCGCCGGCGTGAGCGTCGACTACTACACACGGCTCGAGCGGGGGGATCTGTCGGGTGTATCGGACAGCGTGCTGGCCTCGCTCGCGCGTGCCCTTCGACTCGACGAGGCCGAGACGGCGCACCTCCACGATCTCGCGCGCACCTCGAGCGCATCGCCCGTCGCCCGAAAGCCGCGCAAGAAGTCCGAGGCGCTGCGTCCGAGCATCCTGCGCCTGCTCGACGCGATGACCGAGGCACCGGCCGTGGTGCGCAACGGCTACTTCGACTACCTCGCGGCCAACGCTCTGGGCCGGGCGCTGTACGCGCCCGTGTTCGCGCAGCCGGCTGCCAACAGCGCGCGCTTCGCGTTCCTCGACGCCGAGGCGGCCCAGGCCTTCTACCCCGACTGGGAGCGCAACACTCAGGAGCTCGTGGCGGCGATGCGCGGCGAAGCGGGCCGCAACCCCTACGACCGCCGGCTCACCGACCTCGTGGGCGAACTGTCGACGCGCAGCGAGCGATTCCGCACGCTGTGGGCGTCGCACAACGTGCGGTTCCATCGCAGCGGCGTCAAGCGCATCACCCACCCCGTCGTGGGCGAGATGGAGCTGACGTACGAGGCCTTCGAGCTGCCCGCCGACCCCGGCCTGCAGATGTCGACGTACACGGCGGAGCCCGGAACCGCGTCGGCGGACAAGCTGCGGATGCTGGCGAGCTGGGCGGCGACGAATGCGGCCGACGCGGTCGATGCGGCGCCCTCGGAGCGCACCGAGGCGTGATCTCTGCTCTGAGCAGAACTGCTCGAATCGTGCGCCGACGTCGCCGCGTAACACCCCCGACTCACGCGGCTCCTACCCTCGAAGCATGGCGAAGCAGAAGACACCCGCGTGGCAGTGGTCCGAAGACGGCATCAACTTCCGCACCCGCAAATGGGTGAAGCCGGAAGACCTCAATGCGAACGGATCGCTGTTCGGCGGCAGCCTGCTGAAGTGGATCGACGAAGAGGCCGCGATCTACGCGATCGTGCAGTTGGGCAACTACCGGGCGGTGACGAAGCACATCTCCGAGATCAACTTCGAGGCCTCAGCCGTGCAGGGCGACCTGATCGAGATCGGCCTGCAGGCCACGCACTTCGGCACGACGTCTCTGACCATGCGTGCCGTCGCCCGCAACATGATCACGCGCAAGCGCATCCTCACGATCGAGAAGATCGTGTTCGTGAGCCTGGACGACGACGGGATGCCGACGCCGCACGGATACGACGAGATCACCTACAACCGCGATCGGATGCCGACCGAGCGCATCGCCACGGGGACGATCCGCCTGCCCTAGGCCCCACCACATCCGCTCGTCTGCCGTGTTCGGCGTCTGCGCTCGGTGCCAGGATGGAGAAGTCCGTCGAGCAAGGGAGCCCCTGATGAGCCGCAGCGCCACCGCAGCCACGACCGCGATCCGCGAGATGCGCGATCTCCTGTTCGCGCACGCCACGGACTACACCGCCGCACGGCAGGGGTTCTCATGGCCGGAACCGACCGAGTTCAACTTCGCACTCGAGTGGTTCGATGTGATCGCGGGCGAGGCACCCGACCGGCCAGCGGTGCAGATCGTGTCGGCCGACCTGAGCCTCTCGACATGGACCTACGGCGAGCTGTCGACGCGCTCCGATCAGGTCGCGGCCTGGCTGACCGGCCTCGGCATCCGGCGCGGCGACCATCTGATCGTGATGCTCGGCAACACCATCGAGCTGTGGGAGGTGATGCTCGCCATCACCAAGATCGGGGCGGTCTCCATCCCGACATCGACGCTGCTCTCGGCATCGGACCTCGCCTATCGCGTCGAGCACGGTCGGGCGCGTGCCATCGTCACCCAGGGTGCCCTCGCCGAGCGCGTGAGCGGTCTCGACGCCGGCATCCTCCGCATCGGGGTGGGCGAGGACGTGCCCTTTGACTGGAACCGCTTCGACGATTCCACGACAGCGCCCGCGCGTTTCGAACCGGATGCTGCGACGCCGGCATCCGACACGGCTCTGCTGTACTTCACCAGCGGCACCACCAGCCGCCCCAAGCTCGTCGAGCACACCCACGTCTCGTATCCGATCGGGCACCTGTCGACCATGTGGTGGCTGGGAGTGCGCCCCGACGACGTGCATCTCAACATCTCGTCCCCCGGGTGGGCGAAGCACGCCTGGTCGAGCTTCTACTCGCCCTTCCTCGCCGAGGCGACGGTGTTCGTCTACAACTACGACCGCTTCGACGCGAACACCCTGATGCAGGTCATGGACACGCACCAGGTCTCGACGTTCTGCGCGCCGCCGACCGTGTGGCGCATGCTGATCCAGGCCGACCTCGCGATGCTGACCCATCCGCCGCGTGAACTCGTCGGAGCGGGAGAGCCACTGAACCCCGAGGTGATCGATCGGGTGCGCGACGCCTGGGGCGGCACGATCCGCGACGGCTTCGGGCAGACGGAGATGACGGCGTGCATCGGCAACTCTCCCGGCCAGACGGTCAAGGTCGGCTCGATGGGCCGCCCTCTTCCCGGCTACCCCGTGGTGCTGCTCGATCCCGTCACCGGCGAGCCGACCGAGATCGAGGGAGAGATCGCCCTCGACCTCGCCGACCCGCCTCTCGGTCTGATGGCCGGTTACTACGACGACCCGGAGAAGACCGCGGAATCGCGCGAGGGCGGCTTCCACCACACGGGCGACATCGCGGTCCGCGACGCCGACGGGTACCTCACCTACCTGGGACGCGCCGATGACGTCTTCAAGGCCTCGGACTACAAGATCTCGCCGTTCGAGCTCGAATCGGTGCTGCTCGAGCACGAGCTGGTCGTCGAGGCCGCCGTCATCCCCAGCCCCGATCCGACCCGCCTGGCCGTCCCGAAGGCGTACGTGTGCCTGCGAGCCGCGGCGACGGAGAGCGAGGCGGATGCGGCGCGCTCGATCTTCGCCTACGCGCACGACCGGCTGTCCGCGCATCTCTGGGTGCGGATCATCGAGTTCGTGCCGGAGCTGCCGAAGACCATCTCGGGCAAGATCCGTCGCGTCGAACTGCGGGCGCGCGAGGCGGCGCGGGTGGAGACAGGCGACGAGTCGGGGCAGCATCGCGACCGCGACTACCGCTGAGGCGGTGCCGCCGATCCGTGCGCGCTCGGGCGGATCTCGCTCAGGCGGTGCGCGCCGAGTTCGACCGAGCGAGGGTCGGGATCGGCCCCGTGCCCACCGAGACGGTGCCGGTCGCCGGCTCTGCGGAGACCGCCACCGGTGCTGCGGATGCGCGCTCGGCACGTGCGGCCTCACGCTGCGGCGCGGTCGCGGCGAGCACGCCACGACCGACGGCGCCGAGCACCAGCATCACGACGAGCGCTGCGGTCGAGACGATCACCGGCATCCACTGATTCGCGAACGATGCCGTCGAGCTCAGCATCGCGGCCGGGATCCAGACCCCGACAGCACCTCCGCTGAGTCCCCCCGCACCTCGCATGATCGCGATGCCTGCGAGCACTGCGCACAGCACGGCCACGACGGCTCCCGCGATGCCCAGCGGCACCAGCATCGCCGCCAACTCGTTTGCCACCCTTGATGACGTCATAACGACCCCCCGGTCAGCGGTATCTCCGCATCACCAACTCTACGAAGACTCGGGCTCGGCGACATCCTTCTGCAGGATGATGTTCGACAACCGTGACGTGCTGTTCAGCGGCGCTTCAACCGCCCGAGACGCGACGGCCGTACGACGCGCACCGGCTGCGTGAGCACCGCATCGACGATCATCGATCCGTCGGTCGGGCCGACGATCGCGATGGCCGACGTCTCGGTCGCCTCGACGGGATCGATCGGCATGCGAGCGAGTGCCCGATGCGCGCGGAGGTAGGCGGGGACGAGCAGCACGATCGCTCCGAGCCACGCGAGCGGATTGCTGAGCGCGACTCCGGCGAAGTCGATCAGCGCACCGAGCACGATGGCCGCCGTGACGCGCATCACGAGCTCGACCACACCGGTGACGGTCGGGATCAGCGTGTGACCGAGACCCTGCAGTGCACCGCGGAGGATGAAGAGCACGCCGAGAGCCCAGTACCCGCATCCGTTGATGATGAGCATGAGGTGCGCGAGCTCGACCACGTCGTCGGAGCCGTCGCCGATGAACAGGCGCACCAGCGGCACGCCGGCGACGATGATGACGACTCCGAGGAGCAGGCCGGCGGCGACGGCCATCCAGACGCCCTCGATGACACCGCGACGGATGCGGTCGGGTCGGCGCCCTCCGATGTTCTGCGCGGCGTACATCGAGACCGCGAGCCCCAGTGACGAGAGCAGGGCGACCGCGAGCCCGTCGACGCGCGCCGCCGTCGTGTAGGCGGCCACCGCATCCGCGCCCAGGCTGTTGAGCGCGACCTGCACGGTGAGCGTGCCGATCGCGATGATCGATGCCTGGAAGCCCATGGGCAGACCAAGCCGCAGGTGCTCGCGGATGTCGTCGCGCCTGACCCGCCAGTCGACCCGACGCAGATGCAGCATCGGCAGCCGGCGCCGCACGAACTCGAGGCACAGGATGACCGACACGGCCTGCGCGACGACCGTCGCGATCGCGGCACCTCCGACGCCCCACTCGAGGGGTCCGACCATGAGGATCACGAGTCCGACGTTGAGGGCGCACGACACGGTGAGGAAGATCAGCGGGGTCCGCGAGTCTCCGATCGCACGGATGATCGCCGAGAGGAAGTTGAAGAACATCGTCGCCCCGGCGCCGATGAAGCTGATCTGCGTGAAGATCGTGGCCTCGGGCATGAGCTCCGACGGCGTCTGCAGCAGTGCGAGCAGGGGCTGGGCGATCAACGGGGCGACGATCGTCAGCACGACGCTCGTGATGCCGGTGAGGATCACGCCGGTGGCCACGGATCGCCGCACCGCCGCACCGTCGCCGGCGCCGAACGCCTGCGCGATCGGGATGGCGAATCCGCTCGTGAGTCCCCAGGCGAAGCCGAGGAGCAGGAAGAGCAGGGGGCCGGTGGCGCCGACGGCCGCGAGCGAGGTCACACCGAGGTGGCGACCGACGACGATCGCATCGGCGAACTGGTACAGCTGCTGCACGACGTTGCCGAGGAGCAGGGGGATCGAGAAGGCGAGGATGACACGCCACGGGCGGCCCGTGGTGAGAGTGGTGGCCATGGGGAAGCGGCTCGCAGTACTGGGGACGGATCGGGGGTCCCTCAAGAATATCGAATCGATTCGGTTCGGCGGTATACGCGATCGTCGCACTGATCATCACGGGCCTCGTGATGATCGTCACCGGCTTCCAGCACGACGCCGGCACCGCCTCCTTCGCCAACCTGTGGTCGCACGGCGGCATGTTCCCGCACGGGTTCATGGGGTTCGTGGCCGGATTCCAGATCGCCGTGTTCGCCTTCGTGGGCATCGAGCTCGTCGGCACCGCCGCGGCCGAGACCAAGAACCCCGAACGCAATCTGCCGAAGGCGATCAACGCCATCCCCATCCGCATCCTGCTGTTCTACGTGGGAGCACTCGTCATCCTGATGGCGGTCACACCGTGGACCGAGTACGTCGCCGGCGAGAGCCCGTTCATCGCGATGTTCGCGCTCGCCGGCCTCGGCATCGCCGCGACAATGGTCAACCTCGTGGTGCTGACCTCCGCCATGTCGAGCGCCAACTCGGGCATCTACTCGACCTCGCGCATGGTGTTCGGCCTCGCGCAGGACGGCGACGCACCGCGCCTGTTCGGGCGCCTGTCGAAGCGTCGTGTGCCGCAGAACGCCCTGTTCCTCTCGTGCATCCTGCTGCTCTCCGGCGTGGTCCTGCTGTACGCGGGCGACGACATCGGCACCGCCTTCGACATGGTGACCACGGTCTCGGCCCTGTGCTTCATGTTCGTGTGGACGATCTTCCTCTGCAGCTACCTCGTGTACCGGCGCACGCGCCCCGAGAAGGTCGCGGTCTCGACGTTCCGAATGCCGGGCGGGGTGTTCATGGTCTACGTCGTGCTCGCGTTCTTCGTGTTCATCGTCTGGGCTCTGACCACCCAACCCGACACGTTGACGGCGCTGCTCGTGACACCGATCTGGTTCGCGCTGCTCTTCGTCGCCTGGCTGTTCGTGCGCAGGTCGCAGAACCACCTCACCCGTCATGCGGCGCACATCGCGCACCTGCGCGACGACTCGGCGGAGTAGTCGCGCTCGACAGGGGCACACGAGTCAGCACGAACCGACAACGGGGGTACTGACAGCCCCTCCCTCCTCGCCCGGAGCGGGCGTAGCGTCAGCGGTGACACGGAGCATCGACGAGAGGACGGCACAATGCACACGCGCACACTCGGACAGGGCCTGGAGGTCTCGGCCATCGGTCTCGGATGCATGGGCATGTCGCAGAGCTACGGCCCGAACCCCGGCAGCCGCGACGAGATGATCGAGGTGCTGCGCTCTGCGCTCGACCTCGGCGTGACCTTCTTCGACACGGCAGAGGTGTACGGGCCCTACGTCAACGAGGAACTCGTCGGCGAAGCGCTGGCACCCATCCGGGATCAGGTCGTGATCGCGACGAAGTTCGGCTGGCGTATCGAGGGCGGCACGAGCGTCGGGCTGAACAGCCGGCCCGAGCAGATCCGCCGGGTGGCCGAGGAGTCTCTCGCGCGCCTGCGCACCGACGTGATCGACCTGTTCTACCAGCACCGTGTCGACCCCGACGTCCCCATCGAAGACGTGGCCGGCACCGTCGGCGAGCTGATCGCCGAAGGCAAGGTGCGTCACTTCGGGCTCTCCGAGGCGTCCGCCGCCACGATCCGCCGTGCGCATGCGGTGCATCCGGTGACCGCGCTCCAGAGCGAGTACTCGCTGTGGACCCGCGACCCCGAGTCGGAGGTGCTGCCGGTGCTCGCTGAGCTGCGAATCGGGTTCGTGCCGTTCAGCCCGCTCGGCAAGGGATTCCTCACGGGAACCGTCGATCGCAGCACCGCCTTCGCCGAGGGCGACATCCGCGGCACGATCCCGCGGTTCAGCGAGGAGAACCGCTCTGCGAACGAAGTACTCGTCGATCACGTCGCCGCACTCGCCGCGGCCAAGGACGCCTCGCCCGGCCAGATCGCTCTCGCGTGGCTGCTCGCACGCGAGCCGTGGATCGTGCCGATTCCCGGAACCCGGCGCACGGCGCGGATCGCCGAGAACGCGGGCTCCTCGGCGGTGGGGCTCTCGGCCGACGAGGTCGCCGATCTCGACCAGCTCGCCGATCGGGTCGGCGTGCACGGCGACCGCTACAACCCGCAGCAGATGTCCTTCGTCGACCGCTGAATCGCCGGCGGCGCTGGGTAGTCTGGGGCCGATGACCTCGCCGCAGAAGTACCCCGCGACGATCGCGGCACCGGTCGAGAACGAGCTCGTCATCAAGAAGTCGCGGTTCATCGCCCGCGTCGAACCGGTCGCCTCGGTCGAGGAGGCGGATGCCGCGATCGCGCGCATCCGGCGGCTGGCGTGGGATGCCGGCCACAACTGCGTCGCGATGATCACCGGGCTGCACGGCGATCAGGCCAGGTCCTCGGACGATGGGGAGCCCTCGGGCACCGCGGGCATCCCGATGCTGGAGGTTCTGCGGCGGCGCGAGCTGACCGACGTGGTCGCAGTCGTCACGCGCTACTTCGGCGGCGTCAAGCTCGGCGCCGGCGGACTCGTGCGCGCCTACTCGTCGGCGGTGTCCGAGGCGCTCGATCTCGCGACACCGGTGCACCGGACGGCTCTGACGCAGGTCACGGCCGACGTGTCGCACGCCGAGGCGGGTCGCTACGACAATCTGCTGCGCGAGTGGGCGCTGCATCACGGTGCGACACTCGGGGCTCCGCGCTACGGCGACGTCGCGACCTTCGAGCTGTGGGTTCCCGCGACGGAGCTGGCAGCGCTCGCAGACGACCTCGCCGCGGCATCTGCCGGCGCCGTCGCACCGACGATCGGGGTCGAGCGCATCGTCGACGTCGCTGGTTGACGCGGCGGGTCGACGGCGGGCCCTCCGGGCGGGCGTGGGATCGTGCACGGCGTCCGCGGATACGCTGGGGGTGCGGTCGGAAGGAGCGCGATGTTCGACAGTCCGCTCTCGGACTCGGCCTACGAGGTGCTCGGCGTCACGCCCTCGACGGCTGATGACGACATGCGTCGCGCGTACCGGCAGCGACTGCGCGAGGCGCATCCAGACACCGGCGGTGACGCCGCGTTGTTCATCCGTGTGCAGCGGGCCTGGGAGCTCGTCGGCAGCCCCGAGGGCCGCGCCGCATACGACCGCAGCCACGGCATCGGCGTCGACACCGACTGGGGTGGATGGCGTGCGCCGTCGACGCGCCGCGATACGCGTCCGCGCCCGAAGACCTACAGCGAACCCGGCGCCTGGCGGCGCGCGCGATACGAGCGGATGCTGCGCGAATGGGCGTCCGACGATCTCGCCGACCCCTATGCGCCGGCCCTCGTGCGCGCGGCGCCCCGCGCGGTGAAGCGGCTGCTCGCCGAGGCGCTGGCGGAGGAGGCGACCGCCGACGCCGTCGCTGGTCTCGGTATGGGGTTCACGATGTGGCACGGCGTGCCCGTCGGTCCCGGAGACGACGATGACCGCCTCAGCCACATCGTCCTCGGACCGTCGGGTCTGTACGGGGTGATGTCCGCGGACTTCGGCGGGATCGTCGGCTTCCGTCGCGGCGAGATCACGGGTCCGAGCCTGGGTCATCGCGCGCCCGTGACGACGCTCCTCGGTCAGGTGAACGTCGTCGCCCGCGCGGCGAGGGTGCGTTTCAGCGGCGTGATCGTGACGCTGCCCGACGACGACCTCGCGCAGGCGGTCACGCCGCTCGGCACCATCCGCGGCCTCCCCGCGGTGGTGGTGCGGCGCAGCGCGCTGCCTCTGCTGCTGCGACGCGGTCTGCCGGGAGCGCGGGTGATCGGCGGCAACGAGCTGTTCGACATCCGGACACGGCTGACGCAGAGCATCCGCTTCTGATCAGTCCGCGCGGTCACGCCATGCGCACGAGCGAGAGCGCGTAGACCGTCGGGGCCCCCTCGAGCTCCATCAGCACCTGCATGCCGGTCTGCGCGGTCGTGATGTCGAAGGCGACGGTCTCGTTCGTGCACACCACGGGATTCGCCGTCTCGTCCTGTCCGGCCTCGCCGGAGGTGAGGGTGATCGTGCCCTCGCCTCGGCACGCCAGCTGCGCCTGGAACGACCCGGGTGCGAGCGACTGGAACGTCGACCTCTCGCGCGGCGAGCTGTTCTCGCCCAACCACCCCGAGAGACCCGCCTCGAATCCGGCGGTCTCACTGTCGGGCACCGCTGTACCGGCCCACGCGGTGACCTCATCGACCGGGATCGGCAGGAGCGCCTCATCGGCGGCAGCCCCCGCCGTGCCCGAGGGCGTCGGCGTCGACCCCTGGGTGCTCGATGGCGACGGCGTCGCGGTATCGGACTTCTCGGGCTCTCCGGTGCATCCGGCCAGGCCGAAGCCGACCGCCAGGATGGCGCCGATCGTGATCACTCGTCTCATAGCCATCACTCCACGCTACGTCGGTGGGAGGAGGATGCAACCGCCTCGGCCGACACGCCGTTCTTTTGAGTAATTCAAAACAAGGGCTAGAGTCGGGGCATGCCCATCGACCACGACTCCGCGCTTCACGACGCGGGACTGCGGGCGACGGCCGGCCGGATCGCGGTGCTCGACGCGCTCGAATCCATGGCCCACAGCGATGCGGAGCGGGTCTACCGCGCCGTGTCCGCAGTGCTGCCGACGACATCCATCCAGTCGGTGCACAACATCCTCGCGGACCTGACGACGGCGGGGCTGCTCCGTCGTATCGAACCGGCAGGATCCGCGGCCCTCTACGAACGACGCATCGGCGACAACCACCATCACATCGTCTGCACCGAGTGCGGTGCGATCGGCGACGTGGACTGCATCGTCGGCGAGGCGCCGTGTCTCACCCCGTCTTCGGCGGGCGGATTCATCGTCCGGACAGCCGAAGTCACCTTCTGGGGCCTGTGCTCCAGTTGCCAGAACGGCGCGCAGTAGCATCCGCTTCCGCGCGCAGGAGGAGAAGAAGAACATGACAGACCCATCGACCACACCCGCGACCACCACCCAGACGGGAACCCCCGTCGCGAGTGACGCGCACTCGCTCACCGTCGGAGCAGACGGACCCACCGTCCTGCACGACCGCTACCTCGTCGAGAAGCTCGCGTCGTTCAACCGCGAGCGCGTGCCGGAGCGCAACCCGCACGCCAAGGGCGGCGGAGCCTTCGGAACCTTCACGGTCACCGAGGACGTGTCTGCCTACACCCGTGCCGCGGCGTTCCAGCCCGGCGCCACCAGCGAGACGCTGCTGCGCTTCTCGTCGGTCGCCGGAGAGCAGGGATCGCCCGACACCTGGCGCGACGTGCGCGGCTTCGCGCTGCGCTTCTACACGCCCGAGGGCAACCTCGACATCGTCGGCAACAACACCCCGACCTTCTTCATCCGCGATGCGATGAAGTTCCCCGACTTCATCCACTCGCAGAAGCGCCTCGGCGACTCGGGTCTGCGCGACGCCGACATGCAGTGGGACTTCTGGACCCTGTCACCCGAGACCTCTCACCAGGTGACCTATCTGATGGGCGACCGCGGACTGCCCCGCAGCTGGCGCCACATGAACGGCTACGGATCGCACACCTACCAGTGGATCAACGCCGAGGGCGAGCGCTTCTGGGTGCAGTACCACTTCCTCTCCAACCAGGGCGTCGAGGCGATGAGCGCCGAAGAGGCCGAGAAGCTCGCAGGGTCGGATGCCGACTACTACCGCCGCGACCTGTTCGACGCGATCGCCAGCGGAAACGCACCCTCGTGGGACGTCTACGTGCAGATCATGACGTACGAAGAGGGCAAGACCTACCGGTTCAACCCGTTCGACCTCACCAAGACCTGGTCGAAGAAGGACTACCCGCGCATCAAGGTCGGCACGTTCACGCTCGACCGCAACCCGCAGAACTTCTTCGCGGAGATCGAGCAGGCGGCGTTCTCGCCCGGCAACCAGGTGCCGGGAACCGGCATCTCGCCCGACAAGATGCTGATGGCCCGTGCGTTCGCCTACGCGGATGCTCAGCGCTACCGCATCGGCACGAACTACAACCAGCTGCCGGTCAACCAGGCGCACGCCGCCGAGACCCGCAACTACATGCACGAGGGCCAGATGCAGTACCGGTTCAACCCGGCCGAGCACCGCGTCTACACGCCGAACTCGTACGGTGCCGCCGGCGGCCCCACCGCCGACCCGGCCGCGGGCGTCGAGGCGAGCTGGGAGTCGGACGGCGAGCTCATGCGCGCCGCAGCGACCCTGCGTCTGGATGACGACGACTTCGGCCAGGCGGGCACGCTGTACCGCACGGTCTTCGACGACGAGCAGCGCGCTCGCTTCCTCGAGACCCTGACCGGACAGGGACGCAGCATCACGATCGACGGGATCCGTGAGCGCTTCTTCCAGTACTGGACGAACGTCGACCAGGCTCTCGGAGACGCCCTGCGCGCACAGGTCTGACCCCCGGGTCCCTGAGCCTGTCCTCTGGGTCCCTGAGCCTGTCGAAGGGCCCGACCGAGACGAAACGCGGTGACGTACATCTGTACGTCACCGCGTTTCGTCTCGGGGCTTCGCGGAGGAGCAGAATGGGTGCCGTGGCTGTTCCTCTCTCCGACCTCACCCGCATGCCCGACCCCCAGCAGGTCTACGCGGCCGACGGCACGCGCCTCGCGACCTATACGTGGGGAGAGCTCGACGCCCCTGTGGTGGTGATGGTGCACGGCTTCGCCTCGAGCGCGCGCGACACGTGGGTGCTCACCGGCTGGACCCGCGAACTCACCAAGGCCGGCTATCGGGTGCTGGCGCTCGACCAGCGCGGCCACGGGCTGAGCGAGAAGCCGCACCAGGCCGATGCCTACGGCATCCGCACCCTGGCGACCGACGTCGAGACCGTCATGGACGCGTACCTCGTCGACGACGCGTTCTACGTCGGGTACTCGCTGGGCGCCCGCGTGGGCTGGGAGGTCGTGCGCGATCTGCCGCAGCGCATCGGACGCGCCGTTCTCGGAGGCGTTCCGGACGGCATCCCCCTCGCCCGTCTGGATCTCGATCAGGTGCGGGCCTATCTGGCCGACGGCACTCCCGTCGCCGATCCCGTGACGCAGAACTACATCGCGCTCACCGAGCGGGTGCCCGGCAACGATCTCGCGGCGCTGGTCGCTCTCGCGGAGGGGATGCGGGCGTCGCGCACCATCGACCCCGACCCGTCGAATGCTCCCGCCGGTCCGGTGCTGTTCGCCACCGGGTCGAAGGACGGGATCATCGAGGGCTCACGCGCTCTGGCGGCCGCGGCTCCGCAGGGTCAGTTCTTCGAGATCCCCGATCGCAATCACTTCAACGCACCGGGGTCGCGCGCCTTCAAGGAGGCCGCGCTGGCGTTCCTCGCCGGAGCCTGAGCCCCGGCGAGGTCGGCGATCAGACCGTGGCGCTCTGCTCGCGCCGCGGCAGCACCCATCCCGCACGCGGGAAGTGGCAGGTGTAGCCGTTGGGGTACTTCTGCAGGTAGTCCTGGTGCTCGGGCTCGGCCTGCCAGAACGGCCCCTCGGCCTCGATCGTCGTCACGGCCTTGCCCGGCCAGAGGCCCGAGGCGTCGACGTCGGCGATCGTCTCACGGGCGACGGTCTGCTGCTCGGGGCTGAGCGGGAAGATCGCCGAGCGGTAGCTCGATCCGATGTCGTTGCCCTGACGATCGAGCGTCGACGGGTCGTGGATCTGGAAGAAGAAGGCCAGGATGTCGCGGTACGTGGTCTTCGTGGGATCGAAGACGATCTCCACGGCCTCGGCGTGGCCGGGGTGGTTGCGGTAGGTCGCGTGGTCGTTCTGCCCGCCGGTGTATCCGACGCGGGTGTCGAGGACCCCGGGCTGGCGGCGGATCAGGTCTTCCATGCCCCAGAAGCATCCGCCGGCGAGCACGGCGGTCTCGGTCCCGGGGGTGCGGGTGATGGTTCCGGTGTCGGTCATGACTGCTCCTCAGAGTGTGCGGTGGTGTCTGTGCCGGGGAAGAGGTGACGGTAGCGACCGTACCCCTCATCCTCGAGTCTGTCAGCGGGGACGAAGCGCAGGGCGGCGGAGTTCATGCAGTAGCGGAGTCCGCCGTCTGCCGCGGGCCCATCGTCGAAGACGTGGCCGAGATGGCTGTCGGCTCCGCTGGAGCGGGCCTCCGTGCGCTTCATCCACAGCGTACGGTCGGTGCGCGTTGTCACGGCCTCGTTCTCGATGGGCTTGGTGAAGCTCGGCCATCCGGTGCCGCTGTCGAACTTGTCGGTCGATGAGAAGAGCGGCTGGCCGGAGACGACATCGACGTAGATGCCGGCGTCGTGGGTGTTCCAGTAGGCGTTGCGGAACGGCGGCTCGGTCGCGTCCTGCTGGGTCACCTCGTACTGGATGTTGCTGAGGCCGCTGACGGCCTCGGGGGTCCTGCCGTAGTCGTTCGACATGATCTGTCTCCTTGTCCGACGCGGCTGGCTGCAGCGTCTTAGAGGAGAACCGCGGAGCCGCCGGATTTGGTCCCTCGGGACTGGGAACGCGCTGTGAGTTTGCGAGTAGTCGATAGAGTTGCTCCGCCATACACACAGCACAGGGGGACACATGTCGGTTGGACTGCTCGCGGTCGTCGATGACATTCTCAGCGCGGCGATGAAGGCGTCGGCGAAGGCGGCCGGCGTCGTGATCGACGATGCCGCGGTCACTCCGCAGTACGTGCAGGGCATCACGCCCGCGCGCGAGCTGCCCGTGGTCGCGAAGATCGCGGTGGGCTCCCTCGCGAACAAGTTCATCATCATCATCCCGGTGGCTCTGCTGCTCACCGCGTTCGCGCCGTGGGTGCTGCCGTACCTGCTGATCCTCGGCGGCGCATACCTGTGCTTCGAGGGTGCCGAGAAGGTGCTCGAGTGGTTCGGGGTGCAGCACGGCCACGCCGATGAGACCGACCGCAACGAGAACAAGCTCGTCTGGGGCGCGGTGCGCACCGACCTGATCCTCTCGACCGAGATCATGCTCATCTCGCTGTCGAACCTCGAGGCGGGACTCGACGTCTGGACGACTCTCGCGATCCTGGCGGTCATCGCCCTGCTCATGACCGGCGTCGTCTACGGCGCCGTCGCGCTGCTCGTGAAGATCGACGACATCGGGCTCAAGATGGCGAAGAACCGCGAGAAGCGCGTGCGCCACACCGGCATGCGCATCGTGCGCTCGATGCCCGCGGTCTTCCGCTTCATCAGCATCCTGGGCACTGTCGCGATGCTCTGGGTAGGCGGTCATCTGCTGCTCGTGAACCTCGGCGAGGTCGGCGTGCACTTCGGCGCCGACATCCTGCACGGCATCGAGCACGCCCTCGAGCCCCTCGGCGGTGTGATCGTGTGGATCGGCGACACCCTCTTCTCGGCGATCGCGGGACTGGCCGCCGGACTCATCATCGTCGGCATCATCCTCGGCATCGGACGGCTCCTGGGCAAGAAGCCCAGCTTCCACGAGGGCGAGGAATCGCCGGCCGACGTGCACGCGTGACTCTTCGTAACACGAGGCACCCCGTTCACGCTGCGACGTCATAGCGGGCGCGACCGACGAGCCGTGGCGTCCTCGCCAGGTCGACCGAGGCCGGCGGGATCAGCCAGACCCTCGCGGCCGTGCCGATGCCGTCGATGCGCACCTCCCAGCCGTTGTCATGGATGCGGTGGTGACACGATTCGCACAGCAGCACGCCGTTGTCCACGTCGGTCGGACCGGCGTCGCGCTGCCACCATCTGAGGTGATGCGCCTTGGTCATCTGGGGAGGGAGGCTGCACATCACGCATCCGCCGTCCCGCTCGACCAGCGCCCGTCGCTGCGCCCTGGTGAAGAGCCGCTTCTCTCGGCCCCAGTCGAGGATCTCGCTCGCCCCTCCGAGAACGACCGGGATCACCCCTCCACTCGCCGCCATCCGGCGGCAGGTGGCGGCGCTCACCGGCTGATCGCAGCCGTCGATCGTCGCGACGCCCGTTCCCGCGGTCAGGTCCTCGAGGTTCATCCGGATGACGACCGTCGCGCCCGCTGCGGGCATGCCGCCGTTGTCGCATCCGATCGCGTGCTCGCAGATGGCCGTGAGCGCATCGGCCTGGATCATCGCCACCGTGCGACGGTCTGCATCAGGGGCATCCGGGTCAGGAGAGGTGAGGCGCGCCCGGAAGGTCGCCGTCACGAACGCCTGGATCGCCGCCTTGATGGGCGCTCCCGATGCGATGTCGGTCTGCAGGTTCAGATGAAGTGATCCGTCGCGCTCGAACATGGTCAGAGAGCGCCGATCTCGCGCCTCCTGCTCCTTCGGCGCCACCCCGTCGGGGTCGAGCCACGCCTCCGCTCGTGCCACGAGCGTGCGGACATCATCGAGAGGCATGCCTTCGGCGCGAGCGACGAGCAGCCTCTCCGCCTCGTCGAGGCGGGCAGACCCGACTTTCAGCCGCACGCGCTCGAGCAGCGCGACGATGAGCGCCGCCGCATGCAGCGAGAGAGCGCCGGCGGCGAGCGCTGCGGCGAGCGCCGGGTACCTCGCGGGCAGCGGGCTGCCGAGAAGGTCGGAGCGAGGCGCTGCGGCCTGACCCACCCGCACGAGCCGTGCGGCATCCCCTGTCGAACCGCCGGACGTCGCCGCGATCAGAGCAGCAGCGCTGCGAAAGCCCTGCTCCTTCGCAAGTCCGGAAGGACCGAGCTCGGGTCGCGATTCGTGGGCGATTCCGGCGGCGATCTCGGCGTGCAGACCGTCGACGCATCGTTGCAGATCTCCGATCGCGCGGAGCGCGTCCACCAACTGCCGGCGTGACAGCCCAGACGCGCCATCAGCCTCGCCCCACGTCGTCTCGAGGCGCTCAGCGGCCTCGAGCACGGGGGTCAGGCGGGTGGTGGACATGCCTCCAGTTTAGAACATATGTTCTAAACTCAGGCGATATGCCGGCATGGGCTACCGGGCGTTCGGCACCCGGTGATCCCCGCCACGGAGCCACTCGTCGAAGGTCACCTCGCCCCGAAGAGCGTCGGGGGCGCCACGCAATGAACCGGACGCCAGGCCGCGACCGTATGCGCCCGGAATACGCACACCCAAGACAGCACGTCGAATGCCGTCGAACGCCAGCTGGCGGCGCGCGACCTCGACCAGGATCTCATCCCGCGGCCCCACGAGGTCTCGAGCGCGGCCGACGGCACCGTCCTCGGCGACCCGCACGAGATGCTCCCCGACCTCGCGCGCGGCCACCGGGCGCATCAGCGTCTTCGGCATGAGGGCGATCGGCCCGCGCATGCCGTCGAGCAGCTGCCCGGCGAACTCGTGGAACTGCGCCGCACGCGCGATCGTGAACGGCACCGAGCCTGCGGCCACTGCGCGCTCCTGCGCGAGCTTGCCCGCGTAGTACGACGAATCGATGCCGTCGATTCCCACGATCGACAACGCCACGTGATGGTCGACCCCGAGCTTCTGCTCTGCCGAGAGCAGCGTGCGCGTCGCGGCCTCGAAGAACGCCGTCGCCTTCGCGGCAGAGAGAGTGGTGACGTTCGTGACGTCGATCACGGCATCCGCTCTCGTCATCGCCTCGACGACTCCCGCACCCGACAGCACGTCGACCCCGCGCGCCCTCGACAGCACGACCACATCGTGCCCCGCGGCCCGCGCCGCCTCGACCGTGTACCGCCCCACGACGCCTGTTCCGCCCGCCACCGCTATCCTCACCCGATCACCCTCTCTTTTCGCGGCCACCCGCGCTCCGTGAAGACTCGCACGCTCCGTGCGACACCCGCTCACGAGCGCGGCTCCACACATGACGACGACGCAGCGATGCCATGTGTGAGGCGGCCGGGTGGAAAACACGAATATCCTGCGAGGGCGAAGGGCGAGGCATCGCCGGAGACCGAGGAGACAGTGTGCCCGACATCGACGAGGTCCTGCATGAACGTCGGCGTCTGCTCGCCCTGGGCTATCGGGTGACCGGCACTCTCGCCGACGCCGAGGACATCGTGCAGGAGACGTATCTGCGCTGGTATCGGCTCGACGACGCCGAGCGCGAGGCGATCAGGAACCCGGCGGCCTGGCTCACGACGGTCGCCGGGCGCGTCGGTCTCGATCTGCTGGGCTCGGCCCGACACCGACGCGAGCACTACGTCGGTCAGTGGCTGCCCGAACCGGTGCCGGAAGAGATGTTCGCGGGCGCGATCGGCCGTCGCCCGACGAGCGGATCGAGCGGATCGAGCGGATCGAGCGGATCAAGCGACGACCCGCTCGATCGAGTGACGCTCGACGACGATGTGTCGACGGCGCTCCTGATCGTCCTCGAGGCGATGACCCCGGCCGAGCGTGTCGCGTTCGTACTGCACGACGTCTTCGACGTGCCCTTCGACGAGATCGCGCAGATCGTCGGCCGCTCGCCCGCTGCGGCGCGTCAGCTCGCGTCGACCGCGCGCCGCCACGTGCGGGAGAACCGAGCGATCGCGGTGCCCCGGGCGGAGCACGATCGAGTCGTCCGGGCGTTCCACGAGGCCGCACGCACCGGCGAGGTGCAGACCCTCATGCGGGTGCTCGCGCCCGACGTCGAGCTGCGCAGCGACGGTGGTGGCGTGGTCTCTGCCGCGCGCAACGTCGTCGCCGGCTCCGACAACGTCGCCCGGTTCCTGCTCGGGATCGCCGCCAAGCGCCCGCAGCTCGTCGTGCAGCCGCAGCGGCTGGCCGGCGGACTCGGCCTCGTCTTCCGCGAGAACGGAGCCGTCGTCTCGGTCGTGGATCTGCTCGTCGAGCACGGCGCCGTCAGCCGCATATGGATCGCGCTCAACCCGGCGAAGCTCACGCAGTGGCTGCCGGAGAACGGCTGATCTCGCGACGGGCGCCGTGCCGAGCGCGAAGCGCTGAGTCGCCCGAACGTCGGCCCCCGAGCATCCTGCTAGCGTCATCCCTGCGCCTCAGAGCGCAGATGCAGGAGACGCGATGACCGACGTGAACATCAGGGATGCCGAGACCGCCGACCTCGAGGCGATCACGGCGATCCACAACGACGCCGTGGCGAACACGACGGCGATCTGGAACGAGGATCCCGTCGACGTCGCCGACCGTGCCGCCTGGCTGGCCGAGCGTGCGGACCGCGGCTTCCCCGTGATCGTCGCCGTCGACGAGAGCGGTCTCGTCGGATACGCCTCGTTCGGGGGCTTTCGTCCGCACAGCGGATTCCGCCATACGGTCGAGCACTCCGTCTACGTGCGCGACGGCGAGCGCGGCCGCGGCATCGGCAAGGCGCTGATGGTCGAGCTCATCGAGCGCGCGCGCACGCTCGGCGTGCACGTCATGGTCGCCGCGGTCGACAGCACGAACCTGGGATCGATCGTCATGCACAAGCGCCTCGGCTTCACGCAGGTCGGACGGATGCCGCAGGTCGGCGCCAAGTTCGGGCGATGGCTCGACCTCACCCTGCTGCAACTGGTGCTCGACGAGCGTCCGTGGCCCGAGTCCGCGGCAGGACCCGCATGAATCTGCTGCTGTGGCTCGCCGACGCCTTCAACTCGCAGTGGGTGCTTCCCGGAGGCCAGACGCTGCTGGTGCGCGAGGTCGTCGGCAACGTGTTCGGCCTCGCGAGCGCCCTGGGCGGCATGCGCCGCAAGATCTGGGCCTGGCCGGTCGGCATCGTCGGCAATCTGCTGCTCCTCACAGTGTTCCTCGGATCGATCCTGAATCCCGACCACTCGCTGCCGCACCTCCTCGGACAGGCCGGGCGCCAGATCATGTTCATCGTTGTCGCGATCTACGGCTGGATCCGCTGGAAGCAGGCGGCAACGTCCGGCGGTCGGGTCACTCCTCACTGGGCACCGACCAGCGCTCGCATCGGGCTCGTGCTGGTGATGGTGATCGGCACGATCGCGCTGACGCCGCTGTTCCGTCTGCTCGGATCGTGGGAACCCGTCTGGGCCGACGCCTGGACCTTCGTCGGCTCGCTGCTCGCGACGTATGGCATGGCCAAGGGCTGGACCGAGTTCTGGTTGATCTGGATAGCGGTCGACGTCGTGGGCGTGCCGCTGCTCTTCAGCTCGGGCTTCTACGCGACGGGGTTCATGTACGTGTTCTACGGCGTCTTCACCGCCGTCGGGTTCGTGGTCTGGTGCCGGGCGCAGGCGCACGACAAACCTCAGGTCGACACGATCATGCCCGACCCGCGGCCGCACTGAGCCCCGACCCCGTCCCGGAATGTGTCGGCGCGTGTCGACCGCGCTGGCCGTGCCGCGCGCCGGCGGGTTTGCTGGACGCATGAGCCGCCAGATCCGCTTCAACGCCTTCGACATGAACTGCGTCGCCCACCAGTCGTCCGGGCTGTGGCGGCATCCGGACGACCGCTCGCGCCAGTACAACACGATCAGGTACTGGACGGATCTCGCGCAGCTGCTCGAGAGCGCGACCTTCGACGGCATCTTCATCGCCGATGTGCTCGGCACCTACGACGTCTACGGTGGAACGAACGAGGCCGCGATCCGCAACGGCGCGCAGGTGCCCGTGAACGATCCGATCCTGCTCGTCAGCGCGATGGCCGCGGTCACCGAGCACCTGGGCTTCGGCATCACCGCGGGCACGGCGTTCGAGCATCCGTACCCGTTCGCGCGCCGCCTCAGCACGCTCGATCACCTCACGCAGGGACGCGTCGGCTGGAACGTGGTGACCGGATACCTGCCCAGCGCCGCGCGCAACATGGGCCAGGAGGATCAGCTCGCCCACGACGACCGCTACGACCACGCGGACGAGTACGTCGAGGTGCTCTACAAGCTGTGGGAAGGATCGTGGGAGGACGACGCGGTGGTCGAGGACCGCGAGCGCGGCATCTTCACCGACCCCGCCAAGGTGCATCCGATCGGACACGAGGGGAAGCACTTCAGCGTTCCCGGCATCCACATCTCCGAGCCGTCACCGCAGCGCACGCCGGTCATCTACCAGGCCGGGGCGAGCCCGCGCGGCGTGCGCTTCGCCTCGGAGAACGCCGAGGCCATCTTCGTCGCGGCGCCCTCGAAGGAGGTCCTCGCGGGAACCGTGAAGCGCATCAGGGATGCTCTCGAAGCCGCCGGGCGCGGCCGGTACGACGCGCGCATCTACACGCTGCTCACCGTCATCACGGCGGCGACCTCCGAGGAGGCGACCGCGAAGCACGCCGAGTACCTCTCGTACGCGAGCCCCGAGGGCGCTCTCACGTTCATGTCGGGCTGGATGGGCGTCGACCTGTCGCAGTACGCCGAGGACGAGCCGGTCGGCAACGTCGAGTCGAACGCGATCCAGTCGGTGCTGCAGCACCTCAAGGAGGAGGCGGACCTCGGCCGCGAGTGGACCGTCGGAGACTTCGGGCGGCACAACGCGATCGGCGGCCTCGGGCCCACGGTCGTCGGCTCGGGCGTCGAGATCGCCGACGAGCTGCAGTCCTGGATGGACGAGACCGACATCGACGGCTTCAACCTCGCGTACGCCGTCACCCCCGGCACCTGGCAGGACGTCATCGAGCACGTCATCCCCGTGCTGCGTGAGCGCGGCGCCTACCCCGAGGAGTACACACCGGGAACGCTGCGTCACAAGCTGCAGGGCAAGGGCGATCGTGTGCAGGACACCCATCGGGCCGCGAGATACCGCATCGGCACGCCCGCGCGCGCGGTCTGATCACGCCTGCCGTCAGACCTTGAGGGCGTCACCTTTCCGGCGTGACCGTCTTCACGGCATCCGCTGCTCGATCGGGGATCAGGAGCAGGATGCCGAGCACCAGGCTCACACCCAGCGCGACCATCTCGCCGATCGCCGCCTCGAGGGACATGTGCTCGAGGTGACCGGCGTGGTACAGGAAGTGCAGCAGGCCGAAGACCGTCCAGGCGAGCCCGAGCACCCGGAAGACGAGCGGATGCCGCCACAGCAGACCGCCGACGCTCGCCGCGGCGAGCGCCAGGTACATCGCGCCGACGTCACGGATCAGGTGCTCGTTGAAGGGCCCGTCGACCGAGACCCACGATCCGAGGATGCCGGGGAACGAGTCGTAGAAGCTTCGGGCGGCGAAGTAGGCCCATCCGCCGACGAACAGACCGAGCAGCGCGGAGAAGGAGAGGGTGAAGAGGTGGAGGCGTCTCATACCTCTTCGACGACGCGACGCCGCCGGATGTGAGGCGGCGCGCTCGGTCGCTCGCGCGGGTCAGTCGACCTTGGAGGTGAAGAGGCTGCGGAGCACGAAGAACACCACGACCGCGACGACCAGCACGATCCCGAGCTTCGCGATGAACCACAGGATCGAGAAGAGCGCGCTGACGATCCACCAGGCGATCACGATCGCCAGGATGACGCCGACGATCGTCCAGAGCGAGTTCTTGTTCATCCGTCCAGCCTAGAGTCCACCGCACCGTCGCGCGTGCGCGTGCATTCCGCTCCGTCGCGCGTGCGCATGCCCTTCCGCACCGGAGGCACCGACGTCAAGTCCCTTCCGCAGCGGCGCGGGTCGGAGGGAGACTGCGAGCATCCGATCGATGGGAGTCCTCCGTGGCATCGCCAGTCCTCACCTCCTCCGCGCTCAGCGGCATCAGCTCCCGTGGAGCGCTCAGCAGCGCCGTGCTGCAGCGGCTGACGGCACAGGGTGACACCGACCACCGCGCGCAGGCCGAGCTCGCGCTCGCGACGACCGCCGACGTGGTGCGTGACGACGACATCCAGCTCGCGCTGTTCCTGCTCTATGCCTCGTCGTACGGGTCTCTTCCCGAGCTCGACCCCGCCCTCGAGTGGGACCCTGAGCTCATCGCCACACGGGCGCTGCTCGAGACCGCCTTCGAGCGCGCGCTGCGCGACACCGTGCCTCAGCCGGAGCTGCCCGAGGCCACGGTGGATGCGGTCGGCCGGGCGCTCTTCGCCCTGGCGGAGGCCGACACGGGGCCGAGCCTCTCGCGATACGTCGCGAAGAAGGCGACCGCCGAGCAGATGCAGGAGTTCTTCATGCAGCGCTCGGTCTACACGCTGCGCGAGGCGGACCCGCACTCCTGGGGCATCCCGCGACTGCGCGGACGGGCGAAGGCCGCGCTCGTCGAGATCCAGTCCGACGAGTACGGTGGCGGCCGCCCCGATCGCGTGCACGCCACGATCTTCGCGAGAGCGATGCGCGGCGCGGGGCTCGACGACACGTACGGCGCCTACGTCGACGACGTGCCCGCGATCACCCTCGCCTCGCACAACATGATGTCGATGTTCGGCCTCAACCGTCGCCTGCTGGGTGCGATCGTCGGCCACCTCGCGGCGTTCGAGATCACCTCGTCGATCCCCAACCGCATGTACGGAGACGGACTGCGGCGCCTCGGATTCACCGACGACGTCACCGACTACTTCGACGAGCACGTCGAGGCCGACGCCGTGCACGAGCAGATCGCCGCCCGCGACCTGGCCGGAGGGCTGGCCGAGGATCGCCCCGATCTTCTCGCCGACATCATGTTCGGCGCCGCCGCGTGCCTCACCGTCGACGGCTGGGCCGCCGGTCACATGCTCGACACCTGGTCGCGCGGCGAGACGTCTCTGCGCGAGCGCACACGGTGAGCGCGTCGGACGATGCGGTGACCATCACCGCCTACCCCGACGGGCCGCTGCTCGTGCGGGGTGCCGCCGAGCTGCAGACCTCTGACGGCGAGAAGATCCAGGTCACGCGGCGCACCGTCGCCCTCTGCCGGTGCGGGCTCTCGACGATCAAGCCGTTCTGCGACGGCACGCACAAGGCAGCGGGGTTCCGCACCGACGTGTGATCGCCCGTCGGTCGGATTCGAGTCGTTCGGGTTCGGTCGGTCGGGTCTGCGTCGGTCGGGTCTGGTCGGTCGGCTCGCGCCAGGTCGGGCCGGTCAGTGGCCGACTGCCGGCAGACAGCCGCCGTCCATGATGAAGCCGCCGATCTCGACGGTGATCAGTTCAGCGCGGATCTCTCCGAAGACGCACCCGCCCTGAGGCGCAGCCGCGCCGAACGCCACGGCACGTTCATCACCGAGAGTCTGGATGTCGGTGATGCCCGTCTCGGCGATCGCCGCCTCCACGGCCTCGGTCGACAGGTCGCCGGAGGTTCGCAGAGCCTCGAGCGCGGTGCGCACCGACGCGGCCGGCGCCTCGGCCGCACTCCGACTCTCGTCAGACATCTCCATGCGCTCGCGGTACTGATCGTTCTGCGCCATCGCCTTGTCAGGATCGTACGGCGCGCACTCGGGCGGCAGCTCGGTGCCTTCCACCTCGGGGCAGGCGACCGTGGGCGTCGGCGACGGCGACGCTGTGGGTGTGACGGCGGCGGGCAGCGCGCCTGTGGTCGCGCACCCCCCGAGCAGCAGAGTCGTCGTGAGCACGAGCAGCGCGTAAGCGCCTCTCGACCTGTCCCCCCGGAGTGCAGTCATGCCGTCATGCAACCACACGGCGACGACGCGGCCAACCCTCTCCTGAACGAGCACCGGTCAGCCCGCGTCCCGGTGTCGACCGCCCCGGCGGACCCAATGGTCCGTCGACGTCCCCTCCATAACTCCGGAGATCCGGTGGCATCCACCCCAGCGAGGGACAGAAGCACCCGGAACGGTCGCCATCTCCGGAGTTATGGAGCGCGGGCCGGGGAGCCCGCGGCAGCCGAGGAGCCGGGCCGGGGATCACCGCAGACGGTCGCCGATCAGCGCGAGATTCTGGATCGCCGCGAGGCCGTACTGGGCGGCGTCGTTCGTCGACACGCTGGCGACCTCGTCGACGGGATTCAGCACCCGTGGCGGCTCGACCCGCTGCACCGTGAAATCGCGGCGATGCACGAGCCACTCCCCCATCCCCTCGAACGCCTTCCAGGCGAGGTCGGCCAGCTCCGGATCGTCGGTGCTGCGGGCGGCATACGCGGCGAGTCGACTGTGCGCCTGCTCGAGATGGATGCCGTCGAGCGCGACGCCGACCGCCTCGATCTGCTGCTCCGGTGTGGCCAGGTACAGCCGGCAGTACTCGACCCACGCCTCACGGAACCCGGGGACGTCGACCAGCGAGATGAGCTCGCTGCAGACCTCGACCAGCCCGAACACCGCGTTCAGGTGCGAGACCGAGACGCGGTCGCGGGTCGTGTCGAACCGCCCGGAATCCAGGTCGTACAGCGCCTCGCCGGTGAGGAACCCCTTCGGCAGCGCCCCGATGTCCTCCATGGTGCCGAGCAGCCGATCGCGTGAGCGCGTGTTGCCGGTGCGCTCCCAGTCGGTGAGCCAGGTCGCCGCGAGCGCGCCCCAATCGGTTCCGAGTCCCACGGCGAGCGCCGCGCGGTCGGGGCGGTAGGTCGCCGCATCCGTGCGGACCTTGCGCGTCGGGTCGGTGTCGAGGAACCGCTCGTCGCTGTCGCGCAGTTCGGTGAGCAGGTCGCCGACGCGCTCGTCCGCCGTCAGGTAGTAGTAGATCCGCCGATATATCGGGCTGCTGATGCGCAGCTGTTTGGCACTGCATCCCCAGTGCTGCACGTTGTGCCGGGAACCCAGGCCCTTCCAGCGACCGAGGTGGTACACGTCGACCTCGCCGGTGTGCCGCGTCATCGCCTCCGCGAGACGGAAGACGTCAGACCGCCCGCTGCGGAGGTAGGAGTACCAGAGCCAGAGGTCGGGCGAGAGCTCGCTGTTGTCCCAGGCGTAGCCGCCCACGTCGTACCGCCAGACATGACGGTCGAGGTCGTAGGCGTGCATCACGTCGCCGTAGTTCCAGAAGCCGTACCAGCTGCGCTGATCGATCTGCCCGAGGTAGAACTCCAGCAGGAAGTCGATGCTGTCCTCGATCTCCGCGCGCAGCGGGGTCGACCGGTCAACCGGCGCCCAGTCGCCGAAGACTCCGACCGCGTGCAGATGCTCGGGGGTGGGCTGCAGCAGGGGTCGCGCCTGCAGTCGACTCACGTCGTCTGCCGCCTGCTCGATGCGCGGGGTGCGCGCGTAGGCGAAGAGGGAGAGCTCGTGCGTGCGCGCCACACCTCGCGCGTCTCCGAAGCCGGGCTCGTAGTCCTCGTAAGTGATCTCGAGCGCGTCGAGCTGCGTCGCGAAATCGTCCTGGCCGAGTCCGTCGTGGTAGAACCGCACGTCCATCGCCTGCGCCTGCGGCGCGTACAGCCACGCGGTGATCTCCGCCTCATCCGAGGCCGCACCTCTGATGTCGAGCTGCCCGGGATACGACTGCCAGAAGCCGCGCACGCCGATGCCCAGTCCGCCCGACGGATCGCTCAGCGATGCATATCCCGCCGCGCGCGTGCCCGCGCCCGCGTCGATCCACGCGTGGCCGGCCGCCGTGCGCTTGCGGATGCTGAAGCCGTCGGCGCTGAGCTGGGTGAGCGTCGCATCGGACCATGCCGGAATGAGGTCGAGCCGTTCGGACACCTCAGGGTTCCACTGCGCCGGCGGCGACGTCTGCGCACCCGCGATCTGCGCGGCACGCACCTCGGCGCCCGGATCGCGCCGCAGACCCGTGAGCCCCCGCACCGCCTCGGCGAAGAATCCGCCGTCGGCGCCGGCGAAGCGCAGATGACGATCGTGCAGCTCGGCCCGCAGCGGGACCCGCCCGCGCAGGCCCAGACCGGCGAGGAAGTCGGTGTCGCCGTCACCGTCCCAGATCATCGTGTGCACCACGTCGATCTGCTCGGAGCCGGCCGCAACAGTGAGCCGGACGATGAAGGGAAGCCAGTCACGACCGCCCGACTCCGACCGATGCGCCCCCTCGATGCGGACGACCGCGCGCACGGGGCCCTCCTGCTCCACGACGACCTCGGACACCCGGGAGCGGAAGTGCTCGCGCGGGGCCCCGCCCCCGTCCTCACGGACCTCGCCCTGTCTCAGACTGATCAGCCCGAGATCCTCGGCGACCACGGTCGACCCGCGCGTGATCGAGCGGATGATCGCGCCCGAGGCGTCGTGCGGCCCGCCGAGCTCCACCGAGACCACGCCGTTGCGCACCACGACCGAGGCGCCGTCGCGATGCACCGACACGGGATGCGGGTGCGCGGGATCGTCGCCCCCGGCGCTCGCGACGATCTCGAAGCGTCCGTCGAGCGGACCCTCCGTGGCGCCGAGCGCTGCTCCCGCCCACTTCAGCGAGCCGTCGGGCCAGGTGGCCAGCGGCCAGAACTGCGCGGGCAGCGTCTGGCCGTCTCGGCGCAGGCGCAGCTCCGACACCGAGGCGACGCGCCCCCGAGGGAACGGCGCCCCCCAGGTGACGCCGGCCGGCACGACGGTCGGGGCGTCATCGTCGAGCCAGCGCAGGGGAACGGTCACGGAGTCGGTCATAGCGAGTGCACCTCGAGGTTTCGGTAGGCGGCGGTCAACGGAGCCATCTGTCGGAAGCCGATTCGGCCCTCGCGCACACGAGGACCCGTCGACTCGTCATCCGTCCAGTCGAAGAGCTCCAGGTCGTCGATCGAGAAGGTCACGCGCGCAGCATCCTTCACGACGCTCACGCGGTAGAAGTCGCCCCGTGCGTCGGCGACGCCGGGCAACGGGTCTGCACCCTGGCTCACCAGGTGGAATCCGGGCGACTTGCGCAGATTGCAGGTGTGGAAGGCACGCTCGTCGTCCCACCGGCGACGGAAATATGACACGTGCAGCGTGCGGATGTCGCCGGAGTGGTACTGCGGATACGACCCGTCGCGCGGCGCGACGTCGGGATCGAAGATGCCTCCGCCGTCGGCGGCGGCAGCCCCGAAGAACAGCATCGCCAGGCCCGGCTCGTCTCTCGGCGAGAACTCCCACGAGACGCGGATGCGGTCGTCGAAGACCTCGGGGCACCACAGCGTCCAGTGCTCGTCGACGCCCCCGCTGCCCGCGAGCAGCAGCTCTCCGTCGACGGCGGCCGCGCGCACCGGCCCCTCCGCGACCCAGTCATCGAGGTCTCCGGGCGACGCGAGCGCGTTGCGGTAGAGCAGCGTCACCCCTTCACCGATCCGATCAGCATCCCCTTCGCGAAGTGCTTCTGGAGGAAGGGGTAGAACAACAGGATCGGCAGCGTGGCCACGACGATGACCGCGAACTTGATGCCCTGAGCGGGTGGCAGCTGCCCGGCATCCGCCTGCAGCATCGAGAGATCCGTCGCCACGGTGACCTGGCGCAGGAACATCTGCAGCGTCCACATCGAACTGTCGTTGAGGTACAGCAGAGGAGACATGAAGTCGTTCCAGATGCCCACCGCGTAGAACAGCGCGAAGGTGGCGAGCACCGGCTTCGACAGCGGCAGGATGATCCGCCACAGCGTCTGCATCTCGTTGGCGCCGTCGATCTTGGCCGACTCCTCGAGCTCGCCCGGCAGCTGCTCGAAGAAGTTCTTGATGATGATGAGGCTGAAGGGGTTGATCGCGAGCGGCAGGATGAGCGCCCAGTAGGTGTCGAGGAGTCCCAGATCCTTGACCATCAGGAAGGTCGGGATCATGCCGCCGGAGAAGACCAGCGTGAACACGACGAGGGAGATCAGCGTGCGCCGCCCCGGCAGGTTGGCCTTCGACAGCGGATACGCCATCGACGCGGTGAGGAGCAGCTGGATGCCCGTGCCGACCACGGTCACGAGGATGGTCGTGACCATCGCGCGCAGGAAGGTCGGGCTGGTGAGGATCGACTCGTAGGCGCGCAGACTGAAGGTCTCGGGCCAGACGAAGAACGATCGCGTGGCGAGCTCGAGCTCCGTCGCGAAGGAGCCCGCGATCACGTAGGCGAACGGGATCACCGCCACCACGCCGACGGCGATGAGGACGCCGACGTTGAAGACGTCGAACACCCGTCCAGCGGGCGTGTTGAATCGGTACTTCTCGCGTGCCATCAGAAGATCCCCGTCTGGTTGAAGCGCTTGGCGAGCCAGTTCGCACCGAAGATGAGCACGACGCCCACCACCGCCTTGAAGAGGCCGACCGCGGTGCTATAGCTGTAGGACCCCTGCGTGATTCCCATGAAGTACACGTAGGTGTCGAAGACGTCGGCGACCTGCCGGTTCAGCGAGTTGGTCATCAGGTAGATCTGCTCGAAGCCGGTGTTGAGCACCTGCCCCATCTGCAGCACGAGCAGGATGATGATGGTCGGCCGGATCGCGGGGAGCGTGACGTGCCAGACCCTCTTGAATCTGCCCGCTCCGTCGATGATCGCCGCCTCGTACTGCTCCTGGTCGACGCTGGCGAGCGCCGCCAGGAAGATGATCGTCCCCCATCCGGTGTTCTTCCAGATGTCCTGCAGCACGATGATCGGCCGGAACCAGCCCGGATCCGTGAGGAAGCTCGTGTCGGTGCCGAAGAGCCCGTTGATCAGCTGGGTCAGGGGTCCGATGTCGAGGGCGAACAGCAGGTAGGTCAGCGAGGCGACCACGGTCCACGACAGGAAGTGCGGGATGTAGATCAGCGTCTGCACCGACCGCTTGACGATGGTGAGGCGCAGCTCGTTGAGCAGCAGCGCGACGATGATGGTCATCGGGAAGGCGACCACGACGCTGAGCAGGGCGAGGATGAGCGTGTTCGCCATGATGCGCCCGAAGTCGGGGCTCGCGAACAGGTCCTCGAAGTGCCGGAGACCCACCCACGGACTGTCGATGATGCCGAGGAACGGGACGTAGTCCTTGAACGCGATGATCGCGCCGCCCATGGGCCCGTACCGGAAGACCGCGAAGTAGATGAGTCCCGGCAGCAGCATGAGGTACAGCCACTTGAACTGCGTGAAGTGCACGCGCACGCCACGACGGCGCCGAGGCGGGGGAACCGTGAGCGCCTCAGTGCGCGTGACGGGTGAGTCCATGACGACCATGCGATCTCCTGTCGATGAGGGGAGGGGCGGATGCCGAGCATCCGCCCCTCCTCCGGTCAGTCGTTCTGGCCGGCCAGCTCGTTGATCTCGGCGATGATGTCGTCGCCGCCGCTGCTGCGCCAGAGCTCCACCGCGGCCTCGAGACCGTCGCGGTCGATCTGGCCCGCGATGTACTGGATGCGCGCGTCGGAGACGATCACGTCCAGCTGCGCACCCTTGGAGATGTACGTCTTCGACACGTAGGCGGCCGCCGGGTCGTAGACCGCGCTGTCGGTGTCTGAGGCCTCGATCTCCTTGCGCTTGTCGAACAGCGCCTGCTCGGGCTCGGACGGCTGCAGCGGCAGGTAGCCCTGGAATCCGGTGACGTTCATGCCGAGCTGGCTGTAGCTCAGCACGTCGTCCTTCAGCGTCTGAGGAGCATCGTCGACGGGTGCGGCGAGGTCGCCCTCGACCGTGTAGGTGACGCCCTCGATGCCGTTGTTGAGCACCGGGCCCGCCTCTTCGGAGTTGAGCTTGTCGAGCACTTCGAGCACGGCGCGGAGCTCGGCCTCGGTGCGGACGTTCGTCTTCGGGATCGCGAGGAACCCGCTGTACCCGGTGGTCGGGTGCGCGTTCAGTTCGCCGTCGGGCCCGGTCAGGTTGCCCGCGATGTCGACGTACTGGCCGAAGTTCTCGGGGTCGGCCTCCTTGAACAGGCTCAGCAGCACACCGGCGCGCGAGTGCACGTCGATGATGATGCCGCCCTTGCCGTTGAGGAACGGCTCGTTCCACTTCGCCGAGTCGAACGTGGCGTAGTCGGGGTTGACGTACCCGCCGTCGACGAGGGACTTCTCGTACTCGACCGCGTCGAGCCATTCGTCGGTGGTGAAGTTCGGCACGAGCTCGCCGTCGCGCTCGGTCCAGCGGTTGCCGGCGCCGAACCACGTCTCGATCACGTCGTAGGGGCTGCTGGTGCCGATGGCGCCCGGCCACTGCGGGATGATCAGGCCGTAGGTGTCGTCGACGCCGTTGCCGTCGGGGTCCTGCTCGGTGAACGCCTGCGCCACCTCGTAGAGGTCATCCGTCGTCTTCGGCATCTCGAGGCCGACGTTGGCGAGCCAGTCCTTTCGCACGATGACCGATGCGCGCATGACATCGCGCGCCCGGAAGATGCCGTAGACCTTGCCGTTCACGCTGGCCGCCTGCTGCACCTCGGGGAACGTCGTCTTGAGGTTCGGGTAGTCGTCGAGGAACTCGGTCAGATCCCAGAACGCGCCCGCTTCGGCATTGCGCACGAAGCCGGGATCCTTGCCCTGGATCACCATCACCTGCGGGATGTCGTCGCCGGCGAGCGTGATGTTGGTCTTGTCGCCGTACGACGAGTTGGGCACCCAGTTGATGTCGAGCTCGACGCCGGCGATCTCCTCGAGGGCCGCCTGGACCTCGTTACCCTCGGAGGGCGCGTTGGTGACGAGGTAGGGAGCCATGATCGACAGGCTCTTCAGTTCGGCCGCCTCGCCGTCGGATGCTCCACCTGCGGAGCATCCGGCGAGCGCGATGGCTCCGGTCGTGATGAGCGCCAGAGCGCTGAGCCTTCTGGTGTGCTTCATGGTGAACTCCTTCGTTCGTGCTGTTCGTGCAGTTCGTGCAGTGGGGATCGGGATCGGGTGCGGGGTGGTGTTGGCGGGTGGGGTGGTGGGCGTTGAGGTGCCGTCGGTGTGCCGGCGGTGCTCAGCGGGTGCGGCTGAGGATCGCGGCGGTCGGGGTGGCTGTCGTCGCGGTGCGCGCGGGAGCGCTCCGGGTCGATCCGGGTTCGCCGGCGAGATGCCTCTCGTTCGCCGCGAAGAAGGCGAGGCACAGGATCGTGTCGATCGTGAGCCATGCGCCCAGTGAGATGAACGGGATGATCCCGGGCAGCATGAAGCTCGCGGTGCCCACGAGGATCGCCGCGAGGAGCAGAAGCAGCACGTGCGGGAGGTTGCGCAGCATCCACCGGGAGGCCGTCAGGACATAGCCGCGCACGGGCAGGTCGTAGTGGACGTAGAGCGGGACGATGACCGCCAGCAGCGCGAACGTCAGCACCAGGGCGATGAGGGTGAGGATGCCCGGCGTCGCGGCGAGAGTGCCCATCTCCGCGAATCCGGTCGCGTTGACCACCAGGATCGCGAGAACGGCGAGCACCGGCGTGATCACGGCGTTCGAGCGCAGGAACTCACGGCGCCAGGCCGACGCGAACGTGCGCACGGTGGGGAAGACCTCGCCGCGCACTCTGCGGCGGGTCAGCTCGGCGGCCGCCGCTGCGGCGGGCGCCGCCCCGAGGATGATGCCTCCGGCCAGCGTGAAGACGTACACGAGCACGTTCATCGACATCACCCAGAACAGCCAGTCGCACGCCGCGTGGGCGCGCAGTGCCCAGCTGCCGGATGCAGAATTCTGACTCATCATGATCTCCGTCGATCTGTGTGCCTGGCCCGCGCGGCGATGCGCGGCGGTTTCGGAATACGCTTTCCAGAAGGGTAAACGCTTACTTGAAACGTGTCAATGGCATGCGGAACGGTCGCGCGTGTCGCGGTGGCTCGCGGGAGCGCTCCCTCCGGGCGGCACTTTTGGAGGCTCCCGCACCCCCGGCGCGGGCCTCTCGCTGCGGAGGAGTTCGCCCTACGGAGGGCGGATCACGGCCATCCGCCCTCCATTCCGCGAATCTCCTCCGTTGCGCGGGTGCCTGCCGCGGCGTAGGCGAATGTCTGCCGCGGCGTGGCGAATCTGCGGCGTGGGTGGATGCACGGTGCGACGTCGGGGGATCTCCGTGGACGAATGCCGGCGCGGACTCGCCAGTACCGGGTCCTAGACCAGCGCGGGGCCTCAGAGCGGAGGAGTTCTGCACAACGGAGGGCGGATCACGGCCATCCGCCCTCCGTTCCGCGAATCTCCT
>CAUQIW010000013.1:0-90135 GCA_963518515.1 uncultured Microbacterium sp. | reverse complement strand
CCGGATTTCAGAGGGGACAGCGGCCCGGATTTCAGAGGGGACAGCGGCCCGGATTTCAGAGGGGACAGCGGCCCGGATTTCAGAGGGGACAGTGGCGGGGACTTCAGAGGGGACAGTGGCGGGGATTTCAGAGGGGACAGCGGCGGGGATTTCAGAGGGGATAGAGGCGGCATCCGCATCTGCATCCGCAAACGGCCTGGCCGCGATGACGCAGGACGACGATCCCGCGCCCCGTGGGCGGCTTCGCAGGGCGTTCCCCTACCCGACCTCGTTGTCGTCGGCCGTCCGACGATCGCGAGAGGCGAGGGCATCCGCGAGGTACGACGCCGTCGTGCTCCCGCTCGCCGACGCGACGGCCTGAGGGCTCCCCTGCGCCACGACCGTCCCTCCGAGGTCTCCGGCGCCAGGACCCATGTCGATCACCCAGTCGGCCTGGGCGACCACGCGCATGTCGTGCTCGACCATCACGACGGTGTTGCCGGCGTCCACGAGGTGCTGAAGGTGGACGAGCAGCCGATCGGTGTCCGACGGATGCAGTCCGGATGTCGGCTCGTCGAGCAGGTAGAGCGTGTCGCCATGGTGGGCGCGCTGAAGCTCGGACGCCAGCTTCACACGCTGCGCCTCGCCGCCGGACAGCTCCGTCGCCGACTGTCCCAGCGGCAGATAGCCGAGCCCCACGTCGATGAGGGCATCGAGGTGTCGCGCGACGTCGGCGTCGTCGGTGAAGACAGCACGTGCGTCGTTCACGCTCGTGGCGAGGACATCGGCGATCGTGCGTCCGTGGAGTTCGATCTCGAGCGTCTCAGGGTTGTAGCGGGTGCCACCGCACGTGCCGCAGGGCGCATGGACAGTGGGCAGGAACAGCAGCTCGACCTCGACCGTTCCCTCGCCCTTGCAGGTGGGGCATCGACCGTTCGGCAGGTTGAACGAGAATCGACTGGCGGCGTATCGCCGCCGGCGCGCTTCCGGCGTCGCGGCGAACAGCGCGCGTACCCGGTCGAACAGCCCTGTGTAGGTCGCGACGTTCGATCGCGATGTGCGGCCGATCGGCTTCTGGCTCACCTGCACGACGCGGCGCACGCGGCCGGCGGGACCGGAGGCGTGCCCCGTCGTCTCGGCTTCGGGCGAGAGGAACAGCGGATCCCCGGCGGTGCCGTTCTGCGCTTCTCCCGACGCATCGTCCGTCGAGTCGTCCACCGCGCTCGAGAGGCTCCTCTGCAGCAGTTCGGGCAGGGCCTGGGTGACGAGAGACGACTTGCCCGACCCGGAGACGCCGGTGACGGCCGTGAGGCAGCCGAGGGGGAGGCGCACCGAGACGCTGCGGAGGTTGTTCCGCGAGACGTCCGTGAGCACGAGCTCGCCGTCGGGCTCGCGTGAGGAAGGCACCGGAGTCGCCGGTCGTTCGTCGTGCAGGTCGTCTGCGAACAGGTAGCGCCGGGTCTGGGAGTCCTCCGCCTCTCGAAGTCCTTCGATGGGACCGGAGTAGACGATCGTGCCACCGGTGGCTCCTGCGCCGGGACCGATGTCGACGATCCAGTCCGCATGCCGGATCACGTCGAGGGAGTGCTCGACGAAGAAGACGGTGTTGCCGGAGTCTCTCAGCGATCGGAGGATGCGCACGAGCGCTTCGCTGTCGGCGGGATGCAGGCCGGCAGACGGCTCGTCGAGCACGAACATCACCCCGAAGAGCTGCGAGAGCACCTGCGTCGCGAGCCGCATGCGCTGCAGCTCGCCTGACGAGAGGGTCGGGGTCGATCGGTCGAGAGAGAGATAGCCCAGGCCGAGCTCGATGATGGGCGAGACCCGGTCGCGCAACTCGGCGACCAATCGTCGCGCGGCGAGCTGCTTCTCGGGGGCGAGTCCGTCGACATCGATCGGCTCGGCATCAGACGCGGCATCCGACCCTCCGCCGGAGGCGTCGAGGGTCGCCTCGAGGAGGGTCGCGAGCTCGGCGAGAGGAAGGGCGGCCATCTCCGTGATGTCGAGACCGGCGAACGTGACGGCGAGCGCCTCGGGCTTCAACCGGCGCCCGTCGCACATCGGGCAGCGAACGCTCACCATGAAGCCCGCCGCCCGCTCGCGCATCTTCGCGCTCTTCGAGTTCGCGAAGGTGTTGAGCACGTACTGCTTCACCCCGACGAACGTGCTCATGTACGACGGCTCGATGCCGGCGGCGACCGCCTTGCGCACCTGCGCCGGACCGCGGTCGGTGAAGACCGGGACCTGAGGGGACTCCTCGGTGTACAGCACCCACCGGCGCTGCTCCTCCGGCAGATCGCGCCACGGGATGTCGATGTCGTAGCCGAGGGAGATCAGACTGTCGATGAGCTGCTTGCCGTGCCATGCGCGCGGCCAGGCGTCGAGCGTGCGGTCACGGATGGACAGCGACTCGTCGGGCACCATGAGCCGAAGGGGCACGTCGTACACCTGGCCGATCCCGTGGCACTTCGGGCATGCGCCCTGCACGGTGTTCGCGGAGAAGTCCTCGGCGAACAGCGGTTCGGCTCCGCGGGGGTACGTGCCGACGCGCGAGAAGAGCATGCGCACGACGTTGCCGATCGACGTGGCGCTGCCGACGGTCGACCGCGCACTTCCCGCGGTGCGCTGCTGGGGGAGTGCGACCGCCGGCGGAAGCCCATCGATCGCGTCGACGTCCGGGACGTCGACCTGGCTCATCAGGCGCCTCGCGTAGGGCGCCACGGATTCGAAGTAGCGGCGCTGGGCTTCGGCGTAGAGGGTGCCGAACGCGAGCGAGCTCTTGCCCGACCCCGACACGCCCGTGAAGGCGACGAGGCTGTCGCGGGGTATAGCGACGCTGACATCGCGAAGATTGTGCATGCGCGCACCGGTCACGACGATGGCATTCGAAGTGCCGGAGAACTTCGACGGAGGAGTCCCGCCCATCATGCACCTTCTCTCGTGTCCCGCGGACAGCGGGCATGAAGGCGACGATCACCGACTCTGCGCCACGTTACCCCGCAGGTCCGACTTCGTCGGCCTCCTTGACACCGGACTGCCTCGCCCCGCGAGCAGGCGAGAAAGCGTTATCCTGGCATCCCCTCGCCTTAGGAGTCCCCCGTGCCCATCGATGCCGATGACCCTCGACTGATCCGCTCCTTCGACGCGGCGCCGTCGCGCTACTCCGACGTGCCCTTCCGGCGCGCCGGTGCGAGTGGAGTGCAGCTGCCGAAGATCTCGCTGGGGCTGTGGCAGAACTTCGGACGTGATCGCTCGTTCGAGAGTCAGCGCGAGATCGTGCTGCACGCGTTCGACCGCGGAGTCGTGCACATCGACCTCGCGAACAACTACGGTCCGCCCTACGGCTCGGCCGAGTCGACATTCGGGGCGGTGCTGGCGAGCGGCCTCGATCGCTATCGCGACGAGCTCTTCGTCACCACCAAGGCCGGATACGACATGTGGCCGGGGCCCTTCGGCGACGGCGGGTCGCGCAAGTACCTCACCCGGTCGCTCGAGCAGAGCCTGACCCGCATGAACACTGATTACGTCGACGTGTTCTACTCGCATCGCCCCGACCCCGAGACACCCCTCGAGGAGACGGTCACCGCGCTCGTCGACATCGTCCGCAGCGGCAAGGCGCTCTACGTCGGCATCTCGAACTACCCGGCCCAGATGGCCCAGCGCGCGCATGCGCTGCTCGCCGACCAGGGGGTGCGCCTGCTGCTGCATCAGCCGCGCTACTCGCTGTTCGACCGCACGCCCGAGGCGGAGCTCTTCCCGCTGCTGCGGGGTCTCGAGGTGGGCAGCGCCGTGTTCTCTCCGCTCGCCCAGGGACTGCTCACCGCCAAGTACATCGACGGCGACGTGCCGGCGGACTCCCGGGCCGCGAACAGCCACTTCCTCAACGGGTCGGCCCTCACCGACGGCTATCTCGAGCGCATCCGGGGGATCGACCGCATCGCGAAGGATGCGAACCTGTCGATCCCGCAGCTCGCGGTCGCCTGGGTGCTGCGTGATCCGGTCGTCACCACCGCGATCATCGGCGCCTCGAGGGTCGGTCAGATCGACGACGCCGTCGCGGCCAGCCGGGTGGAGCTGCCCGGCGAGGTGATCACGGCTCTCGAGGACTTCGCGGCCGATCCGGGAACCAGCGTCGTCTGAGCCCGCGCGGCGTCCGCCTCGATAGGGTGATCGCATGGCTGCGACGACGGTGCTGTTCATCGGTGGAACCGGAATCATCTCCTCGGCGGCGAGTGCGCTCGCCGCCTCGCGGGGGATGGAGGTGACACTGCTGAACCGCGGGCAGTCGCGGCGCGAGCCCGCCGACGGCGTCGAGGTCCTCACGGCCGACATCTTCGACGCGGAGGCGGTCGACCAGGCGCTCGCCGGGCGCGAGTTCGATGTGGTGGCGGACATGATCGCGTTCACGCCCGACCACGTGCGGCGTGACATCGACCGGTTCGAAGGCCGCACGGGCCAGTACGTGTTCATCAGCTCGGCATCGGCGTACCAGAAGCCGGTCTCGCATCTGCCGATCACCGAATCGACCCCGTTGCGGAACCCGCACTGGCAGTACTCCCGCGACAAGATCGCGTGCGAGGATCTGCTGACAGCGGCGTACCGCGACCGGAACTTCCCCGTGACGGTGCTGCGCCCCTCGCACACGTACGACAAGTGGACGATCCCGGCGTTCGGCGGGTGGACGGCGATCGACCGCATCCGTCGCGGCGAGGAGATCGTCGTGCACGGAGACGGCACGTCGCTGTGGACCCTCACCCACGCGAGCGACTTCGCCGTCGGGTTCGTCGGACTGCTCGGCAACCCGCTGGCCTACGGCGACACGTTCCAGATCACCAGCGACTTCGTCTACACCTGGAACGAGATCTACGGGATGCTCGGGCAGGCCGCGGGGGCGGAGCCGCGCATCCGCTACGCCACCACAGCGGCGATCGAGGAGCTGGCCCCCGAGCGCGCCGGACAGCTGAGCGGTGACATGGCGCACTCGGTGGTGTTCGACAACAGCAAGATCAGGCGCCTCGTGCCCGACTACAACCCGACGGTCGCCCTGCACACGGCTGCCCGCGAGATCATCGACTGGCACGACGCGCACCCCGAGCTGCAGCGCGTCGACCCCGAGCTGAACGCGCTGTTCGACCGGCTCGTCGGCTGACGTCGACGACCCGTGCCGGCCGGTGTCAGCCGGCGAGCACGGCGAGCACGTTGCCGGCGGGATCGCGGAACCAGGCGATATCGGGACCGCGTCCGGGGCTCCCGTGCGAGATCCCCTTCTCGTCGGTGCCGAGCTCCGCGTCGTCATAGATCTTCGTCACGACACCGCGGGTGTTCAGGTCGTCGACAGCCGCCTCGACGTCGTCGACCGAGAAGTTGAGGATCGTGAAGCTCGCCGGGGTGTGATCCGGCTTGGCGTACACGAGGATCGAGTCGCCGTGGGGGAGGCGGATGTCGAGGAACCCCATCTCGTTCGTCCTGACGTCCATGCCGAGGACGTCACCGTAGAACGATCGGGCGGCGTCGATGTCATCGACGCTGAAGCCGCTGAACGCACCGCTGGTCTGGAAAGCCGTCATGGGTCCAGCATGCGCTCGCCGCGCACCCGTGTCCAGGGGTCGACTCGGTGCGGCGGCAGCGCGAACAGGTCCGGGATCTCATTACTTCCGCGTGGAGGTTTCTGCTAGTCTGACCGCGGGCAGCATCATCCGCCCACTCGAACAACGAAGGAAGGTCAACGTGGCCCTGCCAGAAGCCTCGGTCCAGCTGTACACGCTCGCAGCGGAGTTCTCCGCCGATATGGGGGGCTCGCTCGACAAGCTCGCCGCGATCGGCCTGCGCAACGTCGAGGCTTTCGACTTCGTGCGCCGCCCCGACGAGATCCGCGCCGCGCTCGACGCCTCAGGGCTCGCCTCGCCCACCGGGCACGCGCCCCTCCTCTCCGACGAGCTCTGGACTCCGGACGGCTCGATCCCCACGCCCGCGCCCGAGGTCGTCTTCGAGGCCGCAGCCACGGTCGGACTCACGACCGTCATCGACCCGTTCGTCTCGCCCGAGCGCTGGTTCACCCTCGAGGGCGTCACCGACATCGCCGACCGTCTCAACGCGCTCGCCGAGACCGCCGCCGGGTTCGGCCTGCAGGTGGGCTACCACAATCACGCGCAGGAGTTCGTGGAGGAGTTCGACGGTCAGACCGCTTATGAGCGCTTCGTCGCTCTGACCGACGAGCGCGTCGTGCTCGAGCTCGACCTGTACTGGGCCCTCGTCGGGGGACAGGACGTCACCGGACTCGTCTCGCGACTCGGCGACCGCCTGGTCGCGGTGCACGTCAAGGACGGTGTCGCCCCGGAGCGCAACCCCTTCGCACCCGGCGCCGACGAGTTCGGCTCGCAGAGTCTCGACCAGCGCCATGCGGGAACCGGCGACGTGCCGCTCGCGGACTCGCTGCACGCGGCATCCGCTCTGAAGTACGCCGTGATCGAGTACGACAACGCCCCGGGTGACGTCTTCGCCGACATCGCCGCCAGCTACTCGTTCCTCATCGAGTGTGGGTTCGCCCGATGAGCGCGGTGGGAATCGGCATCATCGGCGTCGGCGTCATCAGCGACACCTACCTCGAGAACCTCGGGGCCTTCCCCGACGTCGACGTGCTCATCGTGGGCGACCTGCTGCTCGACCGTGCGCAGGCCCAGGCGGAGAAGCACGGAGTCCCCGCCTCCAGCAGCGCGGCGGATGTGCTCGCGCACCCCGGGGTCGACCTGGTCATCAACCTCACCATCCCGGCCGTGCACATCGAGGTCTCGCGCGCGGCGATCGCGGCGGGCAAGCACGTCTGGACCGAGAAGCCTCTCGGCCTCGACCGCGAGGGAGCCGCCGAGCTGCTTCGCGAAGCCGAGGCCGCAGGTCTGCGAGTCGGATCCGCGCCCGACACGCTGCTCGGGCCGGGCTTCCAGGCCGCTCGTCGGGCCATCGAGAGCGGCGTCATCGGACGCCCGCTCTTCGCGCAGACCACGTTCCAGACTCAGGGTCCCGACCTGTGGCACCCGAGCCCCGCGTTCCTGTTCGCCGAGGGTGCAGGGCCCCTGCTCGACATGGGGCCGTACTACTTCTCGGCCCTCGTCAGCCTGCTGGGTCCGGTCGACCGGGTCTCGGCCGTCGGATCGAAGGCGCGCGAGGAGCGCGAGATCCACGCCGGGCCGAACGCGGGCACGACGTTCCCCGTCGAGGTGCCGTCGACCATCCAGATCGTGACGGCCTTCGAGGCCGGCGCACAGGCGCAGAGCCTGCTGAGCTTCGACTCGGCGCTCGAGCGTCATGGGATCGTCGAGATCCACGGCACCGACGGCACGATCGTGATCCCCGACCCCAATCAGTTCGCGGGCCGCATCGCCTATGTCAAGCCGCTGGGTGTCATCCGTGACGGGATGTCGTTCGAGCAGCAGTGGATCGAGATCGAGCACGCCGACGTGAAGGTGGGCCGAGGAATCGGGGCACTCGACATGGTGCGTGCGATCGCTGAGAACCGCCCGCACCTCGCCTCGGGGGAGCTCGGCTTCCACGTGCTCGACATCCTGCTGTCCGCGCAGGAGTCGGCGGCTGCGGGTCACACCGTCGTCGTCGAGAGCACGGTCGCCCCGGTGCCGCTGCTGCCCGAGGGGTTCGACCCGTTCGCGTCGACGCTCTGACGTCCCCTGAGCTGATCGCGGAGACCGCGACCGTACCGGCGACATGCCGGTGAGGTCGCGGTCTTCGCGCGTGAGGCTGGGGAATCAGGCCGAGTCGCGCCCGGCGAGCAGCGCGTCGAGCATCTCGAGCGCCGCTTCGTGGTCGACCGAGGCGTCGAGCAGCCACTGGGTCTGCAGCCCATCGGATGCCGCGATCACGAGCGCGGCGACGAGTGTCGGCTCGAGGTCGGGGCGAAGGTCTCCGGTCGACTGCAACGCTCGCACGCGGTCGGCCATCTCGGCGCGCAGTCGCGAGAAGCGCTGGGTGGCGAACTCGTTGGCGGCCGGATGGTTCTCCTCCAGTGCCGAGGCCACGAGCGACGAGTACAGCTGCACGAGGCCGGGGATGCTCCGATTCTCCTCGGCCGAGATCCGCATGAGCATGGCGGGGCTCAGGTCCGTGGGCTCGGGCTTCTCCTTGTCGGCTCGTCGTTCGGACTCGCGGTACACCGCGACGAGCAGCTCCTCGAGAGAGCCGAAGTAGTGCGTGAGAGCGGCGTGGGTCACGCCGACCTCCTGAGCGATCGCTCGAAGACTGGTCTTCTTCGAACCGCGCCGGGCGAACACCTCGATGGCCCGGTCGAGGATCTCCTGACGGCGTGCGATGCCCTTCGCATAGCGTCCTCTGCTGCGAGGGGCGTCGTCGGCGAGGTCGGGCATGCTCCGATGATACCCAGCGAAGCGAGAAAAACTTCCGATCGGAGGTTATTCGATCCCGGTCACGGCCGGACCTGATTCACGAGGTCGTCCCCAGCCTCGAGGCGCGTGACGTTCTCGTCGATCAGCGCCGGTGCTCCGGCGGGACGGTTGCCGGCGACGTGCGGCGTGATGAGCAGATTCGGGGCATCCCACAGCGGATCGGATTCCGGAAGGGGTTCGATCCGAGTGACGTCGATCGCGGCGGCGCGGAGCTGACCCGAGCGGAGAGCCTCGATCAGTGCGGCCTCGTCGACGGTGGCGCCGCGGCCGACGTTCACGAACACGGCGCCCCGCTTCAGCTGGCCGAAGACCCCGGCGTCGAAGAGCCCGGCCGTCTCCTCGGCCGAGGGCAGGATCGACACGAGCACGTCGGTGTCGGCGAGAACGGCCGGAGCGTCGGCATCCGCGTGCACCGGGAACCCCGAACGGGTGCCGGCGGAACGGGCGATCCCCGACACGTCGGCCCCGAGCATCGTCAGCATCGGCGCGAGCGTCGCGGCGATCGATCCGAATCCCCAGATCGTGACGCGAGCACCGTGCAGCGTGAACAGGTCGCGGGTCGTCGCTGCGCTCTGCTCGTCGTTGTACTCGGCATCCCAGCGGTGCTCGTGCTGTTCGTCGTGCAGCCGGTCGAGGCGACGCACGGCGCTGAGCACGAGGGCGAGCGCGTGCTCGGCCACGGGTCCGTCATGCAGCGATCGACCGGAGCAGATGCGCACGTCGTCGCCGAACCCCGCATTCAGCACGACATCGGCGCCGGCCGCGAGGGCCTGCACGAGGCGCAGCCGCGGCAGGGCGGTGACGGCCTGCTGCAGCCACTCGGCGGAGTTGTGCCAGACCACGAGCACCTCGGCGTCGCGGTGCTCGTCGGGGATCTCGGTGTCGATGTCGTAGACGACGGCTTCGGCATCGGCCGTGAGCGGCAGTTCGATGGTGTTCGGGATCAGGATCTTCATGGGTGCCTCCACGGGTCGGTCATCAGGGGCGTTCGCTGTCGGGGTCGGGTGCGGGGTCGAGTGCGTCGTCGGGTGCGTCGGAATCGCGTCGAGGGGAGTCCGTCGATTCGCGCCACACCACGGTGAGCAGGTCTGCAGGCTTCTCCGGCGGCTCGGCGCCCCGCACGGCTGCGATGAGGCGGTGCATCGAATAGGCGCCGAGGCGTTCGCGGTCCTGACGGACGGTGGTCAGCGAGGGCGTGAGGTACTCGCTCTGCGGGTGATCGTCCCACCCGGTGACGGCGACATCGTCGGGCAGACGCCATCCCCGTCTCGTGGCGGCACGGACGGCCCCCGTGGCGATCAGGTCGTTCGCCGCGATGATCGCGAGCGGGGGAGCGTCGTCCGGCAGTGCGGCGATGGCCGCCTCCCCGGCACTTCCGCTCCACTCGCCCTCGATCACTCCCTGCGAGTCGATGCCGAGCCGTGTGGTCGTCTCGAGATACGCGGCGCGGCGCGCTCGCGCCGAGGGGAAGTCCTGTGGGCCGGCGAGGTGGATGAAGCGTCGATGCCCGAGGCGAGCCAGGTGCTCGACCATCTCGGTGATGGGGCGCGAATCGGTGAACGCACCCGCCATGTGCATCTCCGCGTCGAACTCTCCGGCCGCGAGCACCACCGGTCCGCGATCCGACGTCGAGGCTTCTGTCGACGTCGACGGGAGGGGGGTGAACGACAGCACGCCCTCGTACTGGCCGGAGTCGATGATGTCGGCCAGTCGCGCGTCGAGCGAGGCCGCCTCTTCCGGCAGGCTGACGACCTCGACGGCGAATCCCTCGTCCCTGGCAGCCGAGACGGCGCCCGCGAGAAGCGTCAGCGGGTGGATCGGAGTGATCGGCACGACCACGGCGAGGCGGCCAGAGCGCTGCGTGCGCATCGAGCGGGCGGCGAGGTTCGGGCGGTAGTGGAGCTCGGATGCCGCGCGCAGCACCCTCTCACGCGTGGCCTCGGAGATGCCGGGGCGACCGGTGAAGACGAACGACACGGTCGACTGCGAGACGCCGGCGAGATGGGCGACGTCATGGCTGGTGGGGCGCTTCTCCACGGCATCCTCTCTGCGACAGGCGATCTGCGATCAGGCACTCGACGGCGGGCGGGGGGGTTGACGTGACCGCCCCCGCTCTCGATAGTATCTACTACGTCTTAGTAATACGTAGTAACGCTCAGCGAGGAGACCACGCATGCTCAGAGTCGGAATCATCGGCACCGGCGGGATCGCCGACGCGCACATCGGTGGCTATCTCGCGTTCCCCGAGGAGTGCGAGATCGTCGCCCTCGCCGATGTCGTTGCAGGCAAGGCGGCGCAGAAGGCTGCGGCCTTCGACCTCGCCGATGTCGAGGCCTTCGACGATCCGCTCGAGATGATCGCAACAGCGCGACTCGACATCGTGAGCATCGCGACTCCGCCGTCGACCCATGCTCCTCTGGCGATCGCCGCTCTGGATGCAGGCATCGATGTGCTCGTGGAGAAGCCGATGGCGCCGTCGCTGGAGGAGTGCGACGCCATGCTCGCCGCGCAGGAGCGTTCGGGCAGGGTCCTCTCGGTCGTGGCCCAGAATCGCTTCCGCGACGATCTCGCCACCCTCAAGGAGGTCGTCGACTCCGGGCTGCTCGGATCGATCTCGCACGTGCGGGTCGACTCGGCCTGGTGGCGCGGTCTTCCCTACTACGACCTCTGGTGGCGCGGAACGTGGGAGAAGGAGGGTGGCGGATGCACGCTGAATCACGCGATCCACCACATCGACCTCCTGCTCTGGCTGCTCGGCAGCCCGACCGAGGTCACGGCGATGCTCGCCAACGCGCAGCACGACAACGCGGAGGTCGAAGACCTCTCGGTCGCGATCTTCCGATACCCCGACGGCCTCGCGCAGCTCACCAGCTCGGTCGTGCACCACGGTCAGGAGCAGGCGATCGTGATCCAGGGCGCTCACGCAGCCGTCTCGCAGCCCTTCTCCGTCGTCGCTGAGCGGCCGCGCGCCGACGGATTCCCCGCCGAGGGAGGCGACCCCGACGTCGTCGCTCGGATCGAGGAGCTGGTGGCCGCGCGCACTCCTCTCGCACACCTCGGCCACGAGGGCCAGATCGGCGATCTGCTCGAGGCCATCCGTGATTGGAGGCCTCCCATCGCCGACGGCCGAGACGGTCGCAATGCGGTCGAGGTCGTCACGGCCATCTACAAGGCCGGGTTCGAGCGGCAGTTCGTGGCGCTGCCGCTGGCGGCCTCCGATCCGTACTACCGGGCCGGTCAGCTGGTCGCGCACGCGCCGCACTTCCACGAGAAGTCGGCGTCGCTGGTCGAGGCGGCGTCGTGAGCGCATCGTCGTTCCCCGGCGGGACCTCGCTGTCGCACCTCGACGTGTACTCGGACGCCGCGCCGGATGGCGTCTGCGGAGGCAGCCCCCACATGCACCTCGTATCTACCGAGGCCTATGTCGTCGTATCGGGTGAGGGAGCGCTGCAGACGATCGACGCCGACGGCTTTCGCGAGACTCCGCTCGCTGCCGGCTCGGTCGTGTGGTTCACGCCGGGCACCATCCACCGCGCGGTGAACAGAGCTGATCTGCGCGTGGTGGTGCTGATGAGCAACGCCGGTCTCCCCGAGGCGGGCGATGCCGTGATGACCTTTCCCGCCGATGTGCTCGCCGACGCCGCACGCTATGCCCGCGCGGCCGACCTCGGCGAAGATCAGGGGCGTGCGGAGCGCGCGTCGCGGCGTCGCGATCTCGCGGTGCAGGGCTTCGAGGTGCTGCGCGATGCCGTGCTCGGCGGAGACCGTGACGCTCTGCACGCCTTTCACCTCGCGGCGGGGGCACTGGTGCGCGACCGCTCTCGCGCCTGGCGAGACCTCGTGCGAGAGGGGCCGCTCGCGCAGGCGCAGCAGTCGCTCGCGCTGACCGACGCCGTCATGGCGGGCTCGGTCGCGCATCTGACGGAGGCCAGGCTGCATCGCGCGACGACCTCGACGGGCGAGAGCGCCTTCGGGATGTGCGGGCGTCTCAGGCCCTACGACGTGACCGACGCCGCGGAGCGCCCCGCTCCCCACGGCCTCCGCGAAGATGATGACGTGACGACCGGCGAGGAGAACGACCGATGACCCCCACCTTCAGCTTCGATCCGCTGCCCGAGCCCGTGGTGGGCGCCGGCGAGTTCGTCTTCGCGGCCGTCGGGCTCGACCACGGCCACATCTACGGGATGGTGGAGCAGCTCATCGCCGCCGGCGCGACGCTCACCCTCGTGCACGACCCCGATCAGGCCAAGGTCGACGACTTCGTCGCGCGGTTCCCGCAGGCCCACGCCGTCGGGAGTGTGCAGGAGGTGCTCGACGACCCCGAGGTGCGCCTCGTCGCGAGCGCCGCGATCGCGAATCAGCGCGCGCCGCTCGGAGTGCGGGTGCTCGATGCGGACAAGGACTTCTTCGCCGACAAGCCCGCGATCACGACACTCGACGACCTCGCTGCCGCTCGCGAGGCCACCGAGCGCACCGGTCGCAAGTTCGCCGTCTACTACGGCGAGCGCGTGCACTCCGAGGCGGCGATCCTCGCCGGCCAGCTCATCGACCAGGGCGCGATCGGCACCGTGCTGCAGGTGGCGTCCTTCGGACCTCATCGCATCGGCACCGGCCGCGCCGACTGGTTCTACGACCCCGAGCAGTACGGCGGCATCCTGTGCGACATCGGGAGCCACAACTTCGAGCAGATGCTGCACTACACGGGCGCGACCGACGGCGAGATCGTCAGCGCGACGGTGGCCAACTACGCCCACCGCGAGACGCCGGGGCTGCAGGACTTCGGCGACGCGCACGTCGTGCTCGACAACGGCACGACCGGTTATGTGCGCGTCGACTGGTTTACCCCGGCCGGCCTCGACGTCTTCGGCGACGGACGCACGACTCTGCTGGGCACGGACGGCTACATCGAGCTGCGCAAGTACGTCGACATCACCACCGACAACGGGGGAGGGCAGGTGCTGCTCGTCAACCAGGACGGACAGTACCGGTTCGACGCGACGGGGATGACCGGGTATCCGTTCTTCGGAGAGCTGATCCGCGACTGCCTCGACGGCACGGAGACCGCGATGACGCAGGCCCATGCGTTCACGGCGGCCGAGCTCAGCATCCTGGCGCAGCGCGACGCCCGCGTGCTCGCCGGCTGACGGCATCCGTCCTCCGCGACAGCCGCGTGCGCCCACGCACTCCCTCGTGCGCCCGCTCCGTCCCGCGTGCGCCTGACAAGGCCGAATACGCTTCGCGCGGCCGTTTTCCGTGAATCTGGCCGCGCGAAGCGCACTTGGCCGAGCGAAGCGCACGGGCCGTACCAGGCGTGCGGGTCGAAGGCGTCCACGTACGCCTGACACGGCCGTATATGTCCGGTCGAAGGCGTCCGCGTACGCCTGACAAGGCCGAATACGCTTCGCGGGGCCGTTTTCCGCGCACTTGGCCGTGCGAAGTGCACTTGGCCGAGCCAGGCGTGCGGGCTGAACGCGGCGGCCACTCCCACGGCCACTCCCGGCGCACCGCGCGGGTGAGCGTCAGCTGATCAGGGGTGAGCCCCACGACGGCTGGTCGCCGTCTCGGCGCTCGATGGCGCGCAGGGAGCGTGCGACGAAGGCCGCGATGCGGCGCGCTCCCTCGAACCGGAAGTGCGTGTCGTCGGTGAGCCCCCCGGGCCAGGCCGTCGTCTCGCCGGGCGCGAAGTGCGAGAGCAGACGAGCGGATGCCGGGTCGCCGAGATCCTCGTAGAGCCAGGTCGTGAAGGCGGTGAGGTCGATCAGCGGCACCTCGAGTTCGTGTGCGAGGTCGCGGACCGCGTTCGGGTAGTCGCCGTGGGTCGCCACGACGCGCTGCCCGTCGAACCGCCGGCGCTCGGTCGACGTGCACAGCACCGCGCTCGCGCCGCGCTCCCGCGTCTCCGTCACGAAACGTCGCAGCCGATCGACGTACCCGCCCCGCGACGCGAGCAGCTCCGGTTCCTTCTGATCGTTGTGCCCGAACTGGATGATGACGGTGTCGCCGGGCACCACCTCGTCGATGAGCTCGGCCCAGGAACCGGAGGTGAGGAACGACTCGGTCGTCGCTCCGCCGAAGGCGAGGTTGCGCACCGATCCGTCGACGAACTCGCCGAGAGCCTCGCCCCAGCCCGACATGGGTTCTTCGGCGGGCTTCATCGGGGCGACGGTCGAGTCGCCGGCCAGGTGGTAGACGGGGGAGTCGCGCAGCGGGCTGTCGGTCTGAGGCATGCCGACAAGCCTACGGTCGCTCCTTCACACCGCGCCGACGACGGCGGCAGCCTGTCGCGCTGCACCGAGGGCCACATACTCGCCGGGCTCCGGAACCTCGACCGCGAGGCCGAGGACCTCGGGCGCGATCCTGCGGACGGCCTCCGACTGCGCGCCGCCGCCGATCAGCAGTGCGCGCTGCAGAGGGATGCCCAGCTCGCGAAGGGCGTCGAGTCCGGCGCCGAGGCCGCGCAGCATCCCCTCGACCGCCGCACGCGCGAGGTTGGCCCTGGTCGTCGATGCCAGGGTCATGCCCGACAGCGACGCCGTCGCATCGGGCAGGTTCGGAGTGCGCTCGCCCTCGAAGTAGGGCACGAGGGTCAGCCCCTCCGCGCCCGGCGCGGCCTGCAGGGCCAGATCGCTGAACTCGTCGTGCGTGACTCCGAGCAGCGCGGCGGTCACATCGACCACGCGAGCGGCGTTCAGCGTGGCCACCAGCGGCAGGAAGTTGCCCGACGCGTCGGCGAACCCGGCCACGGTGCCGCTGGGGTCGCTGATGGGTGTGCGGCTGATCGCGCATACCGTGCCCGACGTGCCGATCGAGACGACGACGTCGCCGGGAGCGGCGCCGAGCCCGAGTGCCGCAGCCGCGTTGTCACCGGCCCCGGCCGCGACGCGTCGTCCGTCGTCGTCCGTCACCCATTCGTCGTGCCCGAGCACCCGCGGCAGCACCACGTCGTGTCCGAGCGCCGCCACCAGCAGCTCGCGGTCGTAGTCGCCGGTCGTGGGGTTCCAGTAGCCGGTGCCCGAGGCGTCGGAGCGGTCGGTGACGAGTTCGTCGAGCACAGGGTTCTCCGGCCCGAAGCCGCGCAGCCGCCAGGTCAGCCAGTCGTGCGGCAGCGCGACGGCGGCGACGCGCGCCGCGTTCTCTGGTTCGTGATCGCGCAGCCAGCGCAGCTTCGTGATCGTGAACGAGGCGACGGGCACCAGGCCCGTGCGCGCCGCCAGCACGGACGCACCGAACTCGTCGATCAGATCGGCCGCGGCGCCCGACGACCGGGTGTCGTTCCAGAGCAGGGCATCGCGGACGACTCGCCCTGACGCATCGAGGGCGACCATGCCGTGCTGCTGGCCGCCGATCGACCATGCCGCCACGTCACCGAGCGAGCCTGCGTCGGTGATCGCGGTGTCGAGCGCGCGCCACCAGGCCTCGGGGTCGACGGCCGTCCCCGAGGGGTGCGACGCGCGACCGGTGCGAACGACCGCACCGGTCGCGGTGTCGACGACGACCGCCTTGCAGGACTGGGTCGACGAGTCGACCCCGAGAACCAGTGGCACGGCGATCAGCGAGCGCCGAGCAGGTGCTCGGTGGCGAGCTGCTGCAGCCTGACGAAGCCGAAGCCCTTGCCGCCGAGGTACTGATCGGCGTCGAAGTCCTCGTAGGCCGATCGGTCGGCGAGGAAGTCGTCGTACGTCTCGCCAGGGTTCAGGGTCGGCGTCGACAGCTCCGCCACGCGAGCGGTGGCCAGTGCCTCCTGCACCTCGGGATCGGCGCGGAATGCCGCGGCGCGCTCCTTCAGCAGCAGGTACGTGCGCATGTTCGCGGCGGCGGAGTCCCACACGCCCTTCTCGTCTTCGGTGCGGCTGGGCTTGTAATCGAAGTGGCGCGGGCCGTCGTAGGCCGGAACGCCTCCGGGGCCGCCGTTCTCGAGCAGATCGACCAGCGAGAACGCGTTGTGCAGATCGCCGTGACCGAAGACCAGGTCCTGGTCGTACTTGATGCCGCGCTGACCGTTGAGGTCGATGTGGAAGAGCTTGCCGTGGTAGAGCGCCTGGGCGATGCCGGCCGTGAAGTTGAGCCCGGCCATCTGCTCGTGGCCGACCTCGGGGTTCACACCCACCAGCTCGGGGCGCTCGAGGGAATCGATGAAGGCGATCGCGTGACCGAGCGTCGGCAGCAGGATGTCGCCGCGCGGCTCGTTGGGCTTCGGCTCGATCGCGAAGCGGATGTCGTAGCCCTTGTCGGTGACGTAGTCGCCGAGCAGGTTGACGGCCTCGCGGTAGCGCTCGAGAGCGGCGCGGATGTCCTTCGCGGAGTCGTACTCCGCCCCCTCGCGGCCGCCCCACATGACGAAGGTCTTGGCGCCCAGCTCGGCTCCGAGGTCGAGCTGGCGGAACACCTTGCGCAGTGCGAAGCGGCGCACGTCGCGGTCGTTCGAGGTGAAGCCGCCGTCCTTGAAGACAGGAGCGCTGAAGAGGTTCGTGGTGACCATCGGCACGACGAGTCCCGTGTCGTCGAGAGCGCCCTTGAGGCGGTCGATCTGCGTCTGGCGCTCGGCGTCGGTCGAGCCGAAGGCGAACAGGTCGTCATCGTGGAAGGTGAGGCCGTAGGCCCCGAGCTCGGCGAGCTTCTCGACGGCGTGCACCACGTCGAGGGCGGGCCGCGTCGGCCCTCCGAAGGGATCGGTTCCGTTGTACCCGACGGTCCAGAGGCCGAAGGAGAACTTGTCGTCGCGGGTGGGGGTGGCCATGGCTGCTCCGATGCAGGTCGTCGAATAAGTTGTGAATAACAACATATAACACCGATACCCCGCCGTCCACCCCCTACAGTGAAGGGATGCCGTCACCGACGAGTCCCACGCCGGGAACCCGCCTGCACAATCTGGCGCGCATCCTGCGGCTCGTTCACGAAGACGGCGCGCAGTCGAGGGCGGCGCTCACCGAGACGACGGGGCTCAACCGCTCGACGATCGCCGATCTCGTGGCTGAGCTCGTGCGGCTCGGCCTCGTCGACGAGCGGATCGCGGAAGGCGCGGGACGCGTCGGTCGACCGTCTCCCGTCGTCACCGCCTCCGCGTCGGTCGTGGCGATCGCGGTGAACCCCGAGGTGGATGCGGTGGAGATCGCCGCCGTCGGGCTCGACCGCAGCATCCTCGTGCGCGAGCGGCTGCCCAATCGGGGCCGTCCGACCCCCGACGCCGTCGTCGGCGTCATCGCGGAACGGGTGGCCGTCTGGCGCTCCGGGCCGCTCGCCGACGCGCGCATCGTCGCGATCGGCGTCGCCGTGCCCGGCCTGGTGCGGGCGTCGGACGGAGTGGTGCGCAACGCCCCACACCTGCAGTGGACCGATGTGCCGTTCGCCGCTCTGGTGGGCGAGGCGAGCGGGCTGCCCGCCGTCGTCGACAACGACGCGACGCTCGGAATCATCGCCGAGCACCGCTACGGCGCAGGGCGGGGGATCGATGACCTCGTCTACCTCAACGGCGGTGCCTCGGGCATCGGAGGAGGGCTCGTCATCCACGGCATCCCGGTCGCCGGGGCGGGAGGCTACGCCGGCGAGTTCGGTCAGAACCGACCGGGGATCACCGAGGAGGCCGATCGTCGCACGGCGGACGGAGTGCTCGAGGCCGAGGTCAGCCGTCGCCTGCTGCTGGACGCGGTGGGTCTCGGCGACGCCGACGACGACGCCCTCGCCGCGGAGCTCACCGCATCGCCCTCGCACGCGGTGGCCGACGAGCTCACCCGCCAGGCCCGGGTTCTCGCCAGCGCCCTCGCCAACGCGGTCAACGTGCTCAACCCCTCACTGATCGTGTTGGGCGGTTTCCTGGCGACGCTCGGCGACCTGCGCGCCGCCGAGATCAGTGCCGACGTGCGCGCACTGGCGATGTCCGAGAGCGCGGAGGGGCTCGAGATCCGTCCCGCCGCTCTCGGTGCCGACCGCCTGCTGATCGGCGCTGCCGAGCTCGCGTTCGCCGAGCTGCTCGCCGATCCGGCCGCCCGTCGCTGAGGGGTTCGCCGCGACCCGCTCGCGACCGGTGCCAGGATCCGGTTGGGATTCCGCTGCACGAGTTCGCACACTGCACCCGGGCGATCGGATCTGACCAGGATCGTCGGGTGCACCGAGGCCGATGCGACGCATCATGGTGGGGAAAGGAGGACTCCATGATCGGAACCCTCAACGACCTGGTCGATCGCGTGGAGTCGAGCTCGGCCGGCGAACTCGACGTCGCGGCGTTCGCCCGTGAACACGCGACGAGCGAGTACCACCTGCGAAGGATGTTCTCCGCGCTCGCCACGATGCCCTTGTCCGAGTACGTGCGTCGGCGACGCATGACGCGAGCGGCAGCGGAGCTTGTGGCCGGCGCGCCCGACATCCTTCAGGTCGCCGTTCAGCACGGCTACGGCTCGATCGAATCCTTCGGTCGCGCCTTCCGTGCGGTGCACGGGATCAGCCCGTCCGACGCGCGCCGAGATGGAGGCCCTCTCCGCACACAACCCATGCTCCGGTTCCGCCTGAGCGTAGAAGGGAGTACCCCGATGGATGTCACCATCACCACCACCCCCGATCTGGTCCTCGTGGGCCATGCCGCACGCATTCCTCTGATCCATACGGGCGTTAACCCGAGCATCCAGGCGCACATCGCCGCGATCGCGCCGGAGGAGCATCTGCGGCTCAAAGCTCTGAGCGACGCCGAACCATCCGGCATCCTCGCCGTCACGGACGGAATCGAGCCCGATGCGCCGGAAGGATCGACTCTCACGTATCTGCACGGTGTGGCGATGCAGTCGAGCACTGCTGTGCCGACCGACCTCGACACGGTGGTGGTCGAGGGCGGTGCGTGGGCGGTCTTCGCCGCGCGGGGGCCCTTCCCCGAGACGCTGCAGCGACTCTGGGCGGCGACGGCGACCGAATGGTTCCCGTCGAATCCCTGGCGGCTGCGTCCGGGGCCGTCCATCGTCCGGTATCTGGAGTTCACCGGCGACCGCGCGGCGTGCGAGTTGTGGCTGGCGGTCGAACCGTCCTGACGGTCAGGCGGTTCACGAGGTCGCTGCGCAGCGACCTCGTGAACCGCCGCCGTGCCACACTGAGCGCAGCACGCGAGGAGGCACGCGATGGCGACGGATCCGAAGAAGACCCTCGACGCCTATCAGGCGAAGCGCGGCGAGGCGCGCATCGTCGAGGTTCCGCCGATGCAGTACCTCATGATCGACGGCGCAGGAGACCCGAACCGGGCGCAGGACTACCGCGATGCGCTCGGAGCGCTCTTCCCGCTCGCCTACGCGCTGAAGTTCCTGAGCCGGGAGGAGCTCGGCATCGACACGGTCGTGATGCCCTTGGAGGGACTGTGGCATGCGGCCGACATGGACTCCTTCACCTCGCGCCGCGACAAGTCTGCGTGGCTGTGGACGCTGATGATCATGGTGCCCGATCACGTGACCGCAGACATGTTCGCGGCATCCGTCGACCGGGTGTCCGCCAGGATGGCGAAGAAGAGGGAGTCGACAGCCGCTCTCGAGAAGCTGCGGCTCGAGACCCTCGAGGAGGGCACGTGCGTGCAGGTGCTGCACTTCGGCTCGTACGACGACGAGGCACTGGTGCTCGACGACCTGCACACCCGGTTCATACCTGCGAACGGTCTGCGGATGCGCGGCCTGCATCACGAGATCTATCTGAGCGATGCCCGACGCGTCGACCCGTCGCGACTGCGCACGATCCTTCGACAGCCCGTCTCACGAGTCGACTGATCCGGGTCTCCACCGTCTGAGCGGCTCGCCACCCTCGATATCCTGCAGGGATGACGTCTGCCAAAGGTGCCGCACGAGAGGCCAAGAGCTCAGACGGCTTCCGTCGGGTCGCCAGGGCCGGTCATGCCGTCATCGGCCTCATGCACATCATCATCGGATCGGTGGCCATCTCGATCGCGGTCGGTGCCGGCGGAGACGCCGATCAGGACGGCGCGATGGAGCAGATCAGGTCGACCCCCGTGGGCGGCGCGGTGCTTTGGGCGATCGCCATCGGGCTGATCACGCTCGCGGTCTGGCAGATCGCGAGCGGCATGCTGGCTCGAGGCGACAACGCTCCGAAGAAGTGGGGGCAGAGGGTCAAGCTCCTGGGCATCGCCGCCGCCTATCTCGTGATCGCCGGCATGGCGCTCATCTATGCCTTCGGCGGCACCGCCGACTCCGAGCAGGCGTCGCAGGCGCTCAGCGCGATCCTCCTCTCGGCGCCCGGTGGCGTCGTCCTGCTGATCCTGGTGGGGCTCGGTGTGATCGGCGTCGGCATCGGCTTCATCGCCGGCGGGGTCACCGGCGGTTTCGTGAAGACGCTCGATCTGCCGCACGGAGCGGTGCGCGGCTGGGTCGTCCCGCTCGGAGTCGCGGGCTATCTCGCCAAAGGCGTCGCCGTGGCGGTGACCGGAGTCCTCTTCGTGGTCGCCGCGTGGACGCACGACCCCGACAAGGCGGCGGGCCTCGACGCCGCGCTGCGCAGCCTCATCGACCTTCCGTTCGGCCGCACCGTGCTGTGGGTGGTCGGCGCAGGGCTCGTGATCTACGGCGTGTTCTGCCTGGTGCGCGCCCGTTTCGCGAAGATGTGACCGAGCCGATCGGACGCTGGCCCGCGACCGGAGCGACGCCGTTCTCCGCGCCGGATGAGAAGCTTGAAGGATGAGCATCTCCCGCGACACCGCCGTGAACGCCGCGCCCTCCGCGGGTCGCCTGACGGATGCCGAGGTGCAGCGCCTGCGCGCCGACTTCCCGATCCTGCAGACGACCGTCAACGGCCACCCGCTCTCCTACCTCGACTCCGGCGCGACCTCGCAGCGTCCGTTCGCGGTGCTCGACGCCGAGCGCGAGTTCTCGACGACCCTGAACTCCGCCGTGCACCGAGGCGCGCACACTCTCGCGGCCGAGGCCACCGAGCTGTTCGAAGACGCCAGAGCCACCGTCGCCCGCTTCATCGGGGCCGACGACGACGAGATCGTCTGGACCTCGAATGCGACGGAGGCGATCAATCTCGTCGCGTACTCGATCTCCAACGCCTCTCTCGGGCGCGGGGGCGCGGCCGCCGAGCGCGTACGACTGCGTGAGGGCGACGAGATCGTCACCACCGAGATGGAGCACCACGCCAATCTGATCCCGTGGCAGGAGCTGGCCGCGCGCACGGGCGCGACACTGCGCGTCATCCCCGTCGACGATGACGGAGCGCTGCGGCTCGATGTCGCAGAGGAGCTCATCTCCGAGCGCACCAGGCTGCTCGCGGTCACGCACGTCTCGAACGTCCTCGGGGTCATCAACCCGGTGGAGAGGCTGGTCGCGCTCGCCCGCCGCGTCGGCGCCCTGGTGCTGCTGGACGCGTGCCAGTCGGCTCCGCATCTGCCGGTCGACGTGCGTGCGCTCGACGTCGACTTCGCGGTGCTGTCGGGGCACAAGATGCTGGGGCCCACCGGCATCGGCGCCCTGTACGGTCGCCGCGAGCTGCTCGAGGCGATGCCTCCGTTCCTGACGGGCGGTTCGATGATCACGACGGTGACGACCACCGAAGCGGAGTACCTGCCGCCGCCGCAGCGCTTCGAGGCCGGCACTCAGAGGGTCTCGCAGGCGATCGCGCTCGCCGCGGCCGTCGACTACCTCCAGTCGGTCGGGATGGCGCGCATCGCCGCGCACGAGGGGGCCTTCGGACGGCGACTCGTCGACGGCCTCGGGGCGATCGAGGGAGTGCGGGTTCTGGGCGCAGGCATCGACCTGCCGCGCGTCGGTCTCGCGAGCTTCGACGTCGCCGGCATCCACTCGCACGACGTCGGGCAGTTCCTCGACGACCTCGGCATCGCGGTGCGCGTCGGCCATCACTGCGCTCAGCCGCTGCACCGCCGACTGGGCGTCACCTCGTCGACCAGGGCCAGCACCTATCTGTACACGACAGAGGCCGAGGTGGATGCCGTCATCGCCGGCGTCTCCGGAGCCATCGACTTCTTCCGGAGGGGCGCATGAGCGACCTGCAGAACCTGTACCAGGAGCTGATCCTCGATCACTCGCGCACCCCGCACGGTTTCGGGCTGCGCGGAGAGATCGCCGCGCAGTCCCACCAGCTGAATCCCACCTGCGGCGACGAGGTCACTCTGCAGGTGCATCGCGCCGACGATGGCAGCATCGAGGCCATCGCGTGGGAGGGACACGGGTGCGCGATCTCCCAGGCATCCGCCTCGCTGCTCTCGGAACTGGCCGAGGGGCTCTCGCGTGAGGACCTCGAGGTCCGCATCGCCGCCTTCCGCGAGGCCATGCGCTCGCGCGGCAGGATCGAGCCAGACGAGGAGCTGCTCGGCGATGCCGCGGCCCTCGGCGGTGTCTCGCGATACGTCGCCCGTGTGAAGTGCGCCATGCTCGCGTGGGTCGCGGCCGAGGACGCTCTCGCGAAGAGCTGAAGGTCAAGGCCCAGGGCGGGACCGAACGAGGGTGCAGGATGGATGCATGCCCCTTCAGCTGACGCCGCTCGGCGCCGACCGCTTCGATGACTGGCGCCGCGCGGCCAGGACGAGATCGATCGCTCTCCGCCAGGAGTCTGGGTCGCTCGTGGGCGATGAGGCGGCGACGAATGCCGACGCCTTCCTCGCTCACCTGCTTCCCGACGGGTACGAGACCCCGACGTCGCGCATCTTCTCGATCGTCGATGCGGAGCACGAACTCGGCACGATCTGGCTCGGCTCGGTCGACGAGAAGCTGTTCGTGATCGACCTCGCGCTCGCCGGAGAGCTGACCGGAGGCCAGCGCGACGAGCTCTTCGCGTCACTCGAAGCGATCGCCCGCGAACGAGAGGCCACGCGGATGAGCGTCGGGCTGTACGTCGGCGACCGCGCAGGGCGCGCTCTCATCGACGGCCGAGGGTTCACCGTCGCATCGATCCAGATGGTCCTCGAGCCGCTTCCCGAGCGCGACGGCGCGTCGAGCCTGGAGGTCTCTCCGATGACGGCCGAGCGCTATCCGGTGTTCGCCGCCGCGTCGGAGGCCGGATTCGCCGACGACCTCGTCGCATCAGGGCGCTACACGGCCGAGGCGGCGGCGGTCGAGTCGCACCGGCAGATGACCCTGGAACTGCCCGAAGGGCTCGACACCCCGGGGCAGCACCTCTTCACCGCCGCGGCGGACGGAGCGGAGGTCGGCATCCTGTGGCTCGGACTGCGCCAGCGCGCGGGCCGGCCCCATGTCTTCGTCCTCGACATCGAGGTCGCCGCCGATCAGCGGCGCCGCGGGTTCGGACGGGCGCTCATGCTCGCGGCAGAGCGTGAGGCGCGCGCTCTCGGCGCCGATTCGATCGGGCTCCATGTCTTCGGCTTCAACCACGGCGCGGTGCGGCTGTACGAATCGCTGGGGTACCGCCGCACCGAGGAGTCGTATTTCCTCGACATCTGACGGCCGGCCCGTGACGGATCCCTCCGTAGGCCCGTCCCGCGGCGTCATCGTCGGGAATAGTCGCGCGTCGCAGACGTTGCCCCGAACATGACAACTCTCGGAATCATCGGAGCAGGACACATCGGCAGCCAGGTCGCCCGCGTGGCGGTCGCTCACGGATACGACGTCGTGATCGCGAACTCGCGAGGGCCCGAGACGCTCACCGATCTCGTCGCGGAGCTCGGCCCGAAGGCCACCGCGGCCACCGCCACTGAGGCGGCCGCAGCCGGCGACGCCGTCGTCGTGACCGTGCCGCTCGGCAAGATCGACGAGCTCCCCGTGGAGCAGCTCGCGGGCAAGATCGTCCTCGACACCAACAACTACTACTTCGAGCGCGACGGCCACATCGACGCCCTCGACAAGGGCGAGACCACCACGTCCGAGATGCTGCAGAAGCAGCTGCCCACCTCGCGCATCGCCAAGGCGTTCAACCACATCCTCGCCGCCGACATCACCACCGACGGCACGCCGGCCGGCACCCCCGACCGTCGGGCTCTGGCGACGGCCGGTGACGACGCAGACGCCGTCGCATTCGTCACCCGCTTCTACGACGAGATCGGCTTCGACACCGTCAACGTCGGACCCCTGAGCGAGTCGTGGCGCGTCGAGCGCGACCGTCCGGCCTACGTCGTGCGCCAGAACGCCCAGGAGCTCGAGGCGAACCTCGCGATCGCGAACCGCCTGCCCTGATATCGCACGGTTCGAGAAGGGGCGGATGCTGCGGCATCCGCCCCTTCTTGTCGTATGCACCATCACGATCCGATCGTTGGGATACCAAACTTGTCGAACGTCTACAGGAGTGGGAGAATGCCCCGTATGGCGGGTGGGGGGACAGCCGGCGAACTCGAGTCGGTCAGGGTGACGCGCATTCTGCGCGACGACATCATCCTCGGTCGTCGCGCGCCGGGATCGCGGTTGATCGAGCGCGACATCGCCGCAGAACTCGAGGTGTCTCGTCTGCCCGTGCGCGAGGCCATCCGCACCCTGGTCAACGAGGGCGTCGTCATCGCCAGGCCGCGCACCTGGGCCGTCGTGCGCGAGTTCACCCGCGTCGACATCCGCGAGTTCGGCGAGGTGCGCGAGGCCGTCGAGACGCTGATCTTCGTCTTCGCCACCGAACGTCATACGGCCGAGGGCCTTGCACGGCTCGAGTCGGCATATGAGCGCGAGCTCGCCGCAGCGCGTGCCGACGACACGGAGACGGCGCGCATCGCCGCCGCGGAGTTCCACGAGATCGCCGCCGAGCTGTCGGGCAACGAGATGCTCTGCGAGCTGATCGACGTGTTCACCACGCGACTGCGGTGGCTCTTCGGGCAGCACGAGGATCTGCTGGCCATGGCGGAGGAGCACCGGGTGATCCTCGACGCCATCCGAGCCCGAGACGTCGATGCGATCCGCGTGCTCATGCCGCGTCACCTGGCGAGCGGGCAGGCGGCCGCGGAGCGCCGGCTGCCTCCCTGCCCCGCCGGCGACTGATCCCCGCGAGCGGGAATACCCGATTCCGCGCTATGGTTGTGCCGAAGGTAATACCCCCCTGGGGTATCCGGAACACGTGAATCGAGGAGCCAGAATGAGCATCACCACGTACGCCGTCACGGGAATGACCTGCGGTCACTGCGAAGGATCCGTGCGCAGCGAGGTGTCGAAGATCGACGGTGTGACCGGCATCGAGGTCAGCGCCGCCACCGGAGACCTGGTCGTCACGTCCGTCGCACCCGTCGAGGACGCGGCCGTCCTCGCGGCCGTCGATGAGGCGGGCTACTCCGCCGTTCGCGCCTGAGGCGGATCGATGTCCGACACGTCTCTCTCCTACGATCTCGAGATCGGCGGCATGACCTGCGCGTCGTGCGCCGCACGCATCGAGAAGCGCCTCAACCGCATCGACGGGGTGGAGGCATCGGTCAACTACGCCACCGAGAAGGCCCATGTCGAGGCCGCGTCCGGAGTCGCGGTCGACGACCTCATCGCAGAGGTGGTGCGCACCGGTTACTCCGCCGCGCTGCCCCGCGAGGAGGAGCACGCAGACGTCGATCCCGCCTACCGGCGTCTGCGGTTGCGCCTCATCGTCGCCGCGGCCCTGGCGATCCCCGTGATCGTGCTCGCGATGGCAGAGCCGCTGCAGTTCCCCGGATGGCAGTGGGCCTCGCTGGTGCTCGCCACGCCCGTCGTGAGCTGGGCCGCATGGCCGTTCCACCGCGCCGCATGGCTGAACGCGCGTCACCGGGCGGTGACGATGGACACCCTCATCTCGGTCGGTGTCACGGCCGCCTACCTGTGGTCGCTGTACGCGCTGTTCTTCGGCACTGCAGGCATGTGGGGCATGACGCATGCGTTCCGCTTCACGATCGAACGGGGTGATGGACTCGGCAGCATCTATCTCGAGGTCGCCGCCGGCGTCACGATGTTCCTGCTGCTCGGCAGGTTCCTCGAGCAGCGTTCGAAGCGTCGCGCGGGTGCCGCTCTCCGCGCGCTCGGCGAGCTCGGCGTGAAGGATGTCTCGGTGCTGCGAGACGGAGTCGAGGAGCGCATACCGCTCGGCCTCCTCGCCGTGGGCGACACCTTCGTCGTGCGCCCGGGCGAGAAGATCGCGACCGACGGGATCGTGAGCGAGGGATCGTCGGCGATCGACGCCTCGCTGCTGACCGGCGAGTCCGTTCCCGTCGAGGTGCGTCGGGGAGACGGCGTGACGGGAGCCACCGTGAACGTCGGCGGTCGCCTGCTCGTCACCGCGACCCGGGTCGGAGCAGACACCCAGCTCTCACGCATGGCGCGCATGGTCGAGGAGGCGCAGTCCGGCAAGGCCGAGGCGCAGCGACTGGCCGACCGTCTCTCGGCGGTCTTCGTGCCGATCGTCTTCGCGATCTCGGCGATCACCCTCGTCGTCTGGCTTCTCGCCGGCGGGGGTGCGGCTGCCGCGTTCACCGCCGCCGTGGCGGTGCTCATCATCGCGTGCCCCTGCGCGCTGGGTCTGGCCACGCCGATGGCGCTGCTGGTGGGCACCGGACGCGGAGCCCAGCTCGGGGTGCTGATCAAGGGGCCGGAGGTGCTCGAGTCGACGCGTCGAGTCGACACGATCGTCCTCGACAAGACCGGCACTGTGACGACGGGACGCATGACGCTGATGGAGGTGATCCCCGCTGTCGGCGAGGACGTCGACGAGGTCCTGCGCCTCGCCGCCGCTGTCGAGGACGCTTCAGAGCATCCCATCGCCCAGGCGATCGTCCGCGGCGCCGTCGAGCGACTGGCGAGCATCCCCGGTGTCGATGACTTCCAGAACCTCCAGGGTCGCGGTGTCTCGGGTGTCGTCGGGGCTCACGCCGTGATCGTCGGGCGTCCGTCTCTGCTCGAGGACTGGGCGCTGCGTCTCGACGGCGACCTCGCCGCGGCCTTCGACGCTGCGGAGAGCGACGCGCGCACCGCCGTCGCCGTCGCCTGGGACGGGCGCGTCAGGGGTGTCGTGGTGGTCGCCGATCAGGTTCGTCCCTCGAGCGCTGCCGCGATCGCGGCTCTGAGGGAGTCGGGGCTGACCCCGGTGCTGCTGACCGGGGACAACGAGCGATCCGCTCATCGCGTCGCCCGAGAGCTCGGCATCGAGCAGGTGCGCGCCGGCGTGCTGCCCGAGGGCAAGGTCTCAGAGATCCTCGCCCTGCAGGCGCAGGGCAAGGTGGTCGCGATGGTGGGTGACGGCGTCAACGACGCGGCGGCGCTCGCGCAGTCCGACCTCGGCATCGCCATGGGCACCGGAACCGATGCGGCGATCGAGGCATCCGATCTGACACTCGTCCGCGGCGACCTGTGGGGTGCCGTCGACGCGATCCGTCTCGCCAGGCGCACGCTCGGCACGATCCGCGGCAACCTGTTCTGGGCGCTCGCCTACAACGTCGCGGCACTGCCGCTCGCCGCGCTGGGGCTGCTGAACCCCATGCTGGCGGGTGCGGCGATGGCGTTCTCCAGTGTGTTCGTCGTGCTGAACAGTCTGCGACTGCGCCGCTTCCGCACTGCTGCTCCGCCTTCTCTGGGCTGACGGAAGAACTGGCCGCGAGGTTCTCCCGCAGATATATTGAGTGCCTACGGAATCGTTCCGGAAGCGCGTCTTGTTCTGGGGAGCGACATGCGGGGTGTGGCCGTGGTTGTCGGCGGGGCGCTGCTCATCGGGGGAGCGGCCATGGTCGTGCTCGCCGACCAGCAGCGTATCGACGCGCTCGCCGAGGCCAGAGCCGCCGTCGAGCAGGCGGAGGACTCGCTGCAGGATGTGCGCGACGCGAACTACCGGCTCGCCGAGAAGCTGACCTCGCTACGCAGTCGCCTCGCTGACCAGGAGTCCGAGCTCGCCGACTCGACAGGGTTCCTGCCGTGAGGCGTCGCCGATGATGCGTCGGATGCTCTCGATCTGCGTGGTCGCCGCCGTGCTCCTGTCGGCGGGTGTGGCGAGCCGCGCTGCGGCGCTCGACGGCCAACGCGCCGAGGCCCTCGCCGAGGTGCGGGCGCTGTCGGAGTCGACGCGGACGGCGCAGGCGCGCACCGACCACCTCGAGGGGCGGATCGACATCGCCGAGCGGACGGCCGAGGACCTCGACGCGCTGCTGTCCGAGCGACCGGCCTTTCTGGCGGAGATCGCGGCGTTCCGCGCGGCGCTCGAGGGAGCGGGAGGCAAGGTCGACACGGCTGCTCATCGCGCATCGGTGCTCTCGGCCCAGCAGTCCGTGCTCGATGAGCGCACGGACGCAGGCGTCGTCGTCGCCGCGACCGCGACCGTGCGCGCCCTGACGGCGAAGCTGGGCGAAGAGGTGTCGATCTGGCAGACGACGCAGTACGCCGGCGACGGCGCTGACGGCGAAGGCTCCGGCGGCTCTGGCGGCTACGCCAGGGTGAGGGCGGCACTCGACCGGGTCGGCGGCGCGGGGGTGGGGCTCTACGAGTCGTCGTCATGCGCGGGGGGAACGGCCCCTGCGTGCGCGAACAGCAACGGGTACATCAAGTACCGCGGCGACATCGCGCAGTGGAGCACCGAGCGCCTCAACTGGGCCATGGCGCACGAGCTCGCGCACATCTATCAGTTCCGAGTGTGGAACGACCTCACGGCGGCCGAGGGCTACCGATCGATGTTCGGCGGCGACCCGGAGTTCCTCGCGAACTGCATGGCCGTCGTTCGCGGGTACCCTGGCTCGGTCTCCTGCGACTCCGACCAGCAGGTCTGGGCGTCGGCCATCTGGGTGGGCGCGGTGCGTTGACCGCACCGCCGGTTCAGGTCGCGGGTGTCGTCGTGTCGATGGCCTCGCGGAGGCGCCCTCGCATGACGCGCCAGTACGACACCGGTGCCACTCTCACCAGCGCGTCGACCAGCCGCGCATCCCTGCCCACCATGGTCCTTGCACGGCGGCGCTCCGTCGCGTCGACGATCTGCAGCGCGGCCGCCGCGGGCTCGGTGCGGTACATCCTCGCCTGAGCGGATGCCGCTCGTGCGGCGATCGCGGGATCCAGCGCCGCGGCGTAACGGCCGTGCAGGATGATCCCGGTGCGCACGCCGGCGGGATACACGAGGCCCACCGTGACGTCGGTGCTCTCGAGCTCATGCCGCAGCGCCTCGGAGAAGCCGCGGACGGCGAACTTGCCGAGCGAGTAGGGTATGCGTCCGGCGGGGGCGGCCAGGCCGTAGACGCTCGACATGTGCGTGATGTGGGCCGCCGGCGCAGCGCGCAACGCCGGCAGCAGAGCCTTCGTGATCGAGACCGTGCCCCACAGGTTCACATCGGTGAGCCAGCGCATCTCCTCCATCGTGAGCTGGTCGAGAGTGCCGAGCATCGATGAACCGGCACACGTGATCAGCGCGTTGATGCGGGGGTGCGCGAGGGTCACCTCCGCGGCGGTGGCGAACACCGCGTCGTCGTCACGGAGGTCGATGACATGCGTCGTGACGGTTGTTCCCGATCCGGCGACCCGCCCGGCTGTGCTCGTCAGCTCCGACGCCAGAGCGGCCAGGGCGTCGGCATCCCGATCGAGCAGCGCGAGGTGAGTGCCCCTCGGCGCGAGCAGTCGAGCGATGGCCGCGCCCATCCCGCTCGCGGCTCCGGTGATCACGGTCGTGCTCCCGGCGAGCGTGAGACGTTTCATGGGTACTCCTCCCGGCGGTGAGGAGCGGCACCGCGTAGGCCCGGACCGACCGGTCCGAACTCATCCGGCTCCATTCTGGCCCACCGTGCGGGTGGGGGATACCGGTACTCTCGAAGCAGGAGGTAGGGGTGGGAAGAACAGCGGATGCCATCGCCGAAGGCGTTGCTATCGCGACCGCCGCCGCGCGCCTCGCCGTGAGGAATCACATCCTCATCGGGACCATCGCCGAGGACGGCGTCTTCGACATGGACAAGTACGTCGCAGACGCCAAGGAGGCGCTACGCGCCATGGCCGAGGAGTCCGAGGCGGCGGAGACGAATCTGACCGCACTCCGCAAGCGCGCTCGGGGGCGGCACTCCGATCCTTCGGGCACCCACGACTATCGCGACAGGGACGTGCGCAACCTGCGTCGCCGTGCCAAGCAGTCGCACGGTGTCGCGACCAAGCTCCGGGCCATGATGGAGGACCAGGACGCGCTGCGCGCGATGGTCGAAGAGGCCCGCGAGGGCGCATGGGCGGATGTCCGGCACAACCTCGACCGGCGCCTGCGGGTCGAGGGCATGCGGCCGGACCAGGATCCCGACTACGAGCGCATGCGTGAGGCGCGCATGCAGGCTCTGCGCCTCGTGGATCTGCAGGCGCTGTCGTCGCTGCAGCGCGCCAAGGCGAAGCGGGCGAACCGCGCGGAATCCGAGACCGACGACGACTGAGGCCTCGTTTCGCTTTCGCGTCGAGACTGTTGTAGGCTGTTCTACGGCCCGCTGAGCGGGTCGGAGCGCCCGTAGCTCAATGGATAGAGCATCTGACTACGGATCAGAAGGTTAGGGGTTCGAGTCCCTTCGGGCGCACATCACATCCCACGGATGAAGAGAAGAAGCCCCGCGGTCAGCCGCGGGGCTTCTTCGTTCTCGTCGGTATTCAGGTCGGTGTCGCGCGAGTCAGCTGTTCCCGAGGCCGCCGATGAGCGGACCCGCTCCACCCGTCGGCGTCTCCTGCTCGTACGGATCGCGCAACGCGCCGCCCTCGACCCGATCCTCGTCCTGGTTCGATGACTCAGGCGCCCCCGACATCTCGGCGAGCGGCACGGGGTCCGCCTCTTCGCGCAGACGATCCATCGCCTGGTGCTCGACCAGCACGGGCACGTAATCGCGCACGCGCGCGCCGTCGAGCTCGTGCACCTCGGCGTCGACGATCTCCTCGACGTGCTCGGGATCGACCGAGGGGAATCGGGCTGCCAGCCTGTCGACGACCTTCTCGACGGCGGCTTCTTCGCTCGGAGTTTCCATGCCGCCCATTCTCGCTCACGCGCACCCCGTGGCACATGGCCATCCGGTGAATTCTCGCGGCCTCGCAGACGTGCGGCGCAGCGTATCGACGATGGTGTCTCGATACGCTGGACGCATGACGGAACCGGCGGCGAACGGCCAGGACAATCGGGTGCGTCACGTGGTCGCGCTGGTGGCCGGCCTGATCGCGGTCATCGCACCGTACTTCATCCCGTCAGGAGTCCCGGGGTATCTGATCATGATCGCGGTGGCGGCCACCGCGGTGGCGATCGGGCATGTGTCCGTTCGAGTTCTCGGGCCGTGGCGCGGCATGGCGTTCGTCGGCCTCGTCGTCGCCTATCTGGGACTCATCTTCACGGTAGGGCTACTCGTCGTCCGAATCACACGGATGCTCGCGGGCTGACCATCACTCGAGCAGGCTCGTGATCGCGGGGTCGCGGCGGGCGACCTCTGCGGCGGTCGCGACGATCACGCGGCGCATCGCCGCCACGGCGACGGCAGGCGTCACATCGGCACGGTGCGCAAGACTCACCGTGCGCCTCATCATGGGATGCGACAGCCTGACCGAGCGCAGCGCCGGCTGGTCGAGCAGCACCATCGCGGGCACGACCGCCACGCCCACCCCTCGTTCGACGAAGCGGAGCAGCGCGTCCATCTCCGCTCCCTCGAGCACGAAGCTCGGCGTCAGGCCGGCGGCTCGGAACGCCGCATCCGTCGTCGCCCGGAGCTCGTACGTCTCGTCGAGCGCGATCATCGGAAGGGTCGCGAGCTCATCGAGGTCGATCACCGGCGCAGAGGTCACCGGCGGCTCGGATGCCGCGGAGACGACGACCAGCTCCTCGGTGAGCAGCGGCATGCGCGACAGGCTGAACCCGGACGGCGGAGGGCCTTCGGACTCGGTGATGAGGGCAACGTCCACGGCACCGACGGCCAGCTGCTCGACGAGGAGCCGTGAGCCGCTCTCGATCAGATGGAGGTCGACGCGAGGATGCGCGGCGTGGAAGGAGCTGATGGCCTCGGCGACCAGGCTGATGCAGAGAGTGGGCGGCGCGCCCAGGCGCACGCGTCCTCGACGGAGCCCGGCGAGCTCGCCCATCTCCTCACGCACCGCCTCGGCTTCGGCGAGCATCCGCTGCGCCCGGGGGAGAAGCGCCTCGCCCGCGGAAGTGAGCGCGATGTGCCCGCGTGCGCGGTGGAAGAGCTCGGCGCCGAGCTCTCGTTCGAGGGTGGAGATCTGACGACTCAGCGACGGCTGGGCGAGATGCAGATGCTCCGAAGCGCGGGTGAAGTGGCCGAGACGGGCCACCTCGACGAACCCGCGGAGCTGCTCGAGGTTCATGACTCGACCCTATCGAAACGAGTAGAACTATGCATTGGAGTTATCAGGAGCCCCTGATTAGCGTGGATTTCATGAGCACACGCGAACGTCAGATCTCCACCACGGTCCTCGTCATCGGTACCGGCGGATCGGGGCTGCGCGCCGCGATCGAGGTCGCAGAGCACGGGATCGACGTGCTCGCCGTCGGCAAGCGTCCGCGCCACGATGCGCACACGTCGCTCGCCGCCGGCGGCATCAACGCCGCGCTCGGAACGATGGACGCCGAGGACAGCTGGCAGCAGCACGCCGCCGACACCATCAAGGAGAGCTACCTGCTGGCCAACCCGCACACTGTCGAGGTCGTCACCCAGGGTGCCGAGCGCGGCATCCGCGACCTCGAGCGCTGGGGTATGGACTTCGCCCGAGAGGGTGACGGTCGCATCTCGCAGCGCTTCTTCGGGGCCCATACCTTCCGCCGCACGGCCTTCGCCGGCGACTACACCGGACTCGAGATCCAGCGCACCCTGGTGGCCAAGGCCGAGCAGCTCGAGGTCCCGATCCTCGACCACGTGTACATCACGCGTCTCCTCGTGCGCGACAACGTCGTGTTCGGCGCCTACGGCTTCGATCAGGCCGACGGCACGCGCTACCTCATCCACGCGGATGCCGTGATCCTCGCAGCCGGCGGTCACAACCGCATCTGGCGCCGCACGTCGTCGCGGCGCGACGAGAACACCGGAGACTCGTTCCGTCTCGCGGTCGACGCGGGTGCTCGCCTGCGCGACCCCGAGCTGGTGCAGTTCCACCCCTCCGGCATCATCGAGCCGGAGAACGCGGCGGGCACTCTCATCTCCGAGGCGGCTCGTGGCGAAGGCGGCATCCTTCGCAACGCACTCGGCGAGCGGTTCATGGAGAAGTACGACCCCGAGCGCATGGAGCTGTCGACGCGCGACCGCGTCGCGCTCGCCGCCTACACGGAGATCGCCGAGGGTCGCGGGACCGAGAACGGCGGAGTGTGGCTGGACGTCTCGCACCTGCCCCGCGAGACGATCATGACCCGGCTGCCTCGCGTCTACCAGACCATGATGGAGCTGCAGATGCTCGACATCACCACCGACCCGATCGAGATCGCACCCACGGCGCACTACTCGATGGGTGGGGTATGGGTGCGGTCGGAGGACCACCAGACCGATGTCGATGGGCTCTACGCCATCGGCGAGGCCTCGAGCGGGCTGCACGGCGCCAATCGACTGGGCGGCAACTCGCTGATCGAGCTGCTCGTGTACGGGCGCATCGTCGGCCAGGCGGCCATGGCGCATGCGGCAGGGCTCGACGCCCAGCGTCGGTCGTCCGACGCGGTCACGGCAGCGCGTGCCGAGATCGACGATCTGCTGGCCGCGGAGGGGCACGAGAACGTCCGGGCACTGCAGCGAGCGATCCGCAACACCATGACGGCTCACGCCGGGGTGGTGCGCTCTGAGCAGGGTCTTCGCGCCGGTCTCGCCGACCTCGACATGATCGAGGGTCGTATGGAGGACATCGGCATCCACCCCGACATCGCAGGGTTCCAGGACCTCGCTCACGCCTTCGACCTGAAAGGGTCTGTGCTCGCGGCGCGGGCAACGATGGAGGCGGCACTCGAGCGGCGCGAGACGCGCGGCTGCCACAACCGCAGCGATTACCCCGACACCGATCCCACGCTGCAGGTCAACCTGGTCTGGTCGCCGACCGCCGGGGTGACACAGGAATCGATCCCCCCGATCCCCGACGAGATCGCGGAGCTGATGCGCGAGGTCGACACCGAGGGAAAGCTCGTCGAGTAGCCGCTGCTGCGCTTCGACAGGCTCAGCGACCCACTTCCCCCTGGGTTCCTGAGCCCGTCGAAGGACGCGAGCGAGGTAGGAGTCGCTCAGTCGTCCTGATCGGTCTCCGGACCGTCGATGACCCCGATCCCGACCGCTTCATGGTCGGGCTCGGGGTCGTTTCGCGCCGGTGCCTTGGGCTCTTCGCCCGGTGCCTTCTCGGTGCTGGGCTCCTCGAGCTCGTCGGTGTCGGGCACCTCGTCGGCGTCGGCGTCCTCGGGCGAATCGGCCTTCTCCGGTGTCTCGGCGGTCTGCCCTGCATCCTTGAATTCGCCCGCGTCCCCCGACGACGACGTCGGTGTGGGTGTCTGCGCCTCGCCGTGCAGTTCGGAGGAGGCGTCGGATCCTGGTGTGCTGTCGGTCATGGTCATCCCTTTCGCATCGAGTGCATCTTCAGGATGCTCTCTTCGGCCCCTCTGCGGGAAGGGGCTTGACGGCCGCGTCGAACCGCGAAGTCGGCGACCGACGTACGCTTAGGGGGTGACAGCGTACGTCTCGGCCTTCGACCTCTTCTCCATCGGAGTGGGGCCTTCCAGCTCCCATACGGTCGGGCCCATGCGGGCGGCGCTCGAGTTCGCTCGTCGCCTGACCGCGAACGACCTGCGCGATCAAGTCGCGCGGGTCGGCTGCACGCTCTTCGGCTCGCTCGGCGCCACAGGAATCGGCCACGGCACTCCCGATGCTGTCGTCGCCGGACTGCGCGGACTCGACCCGGAGACCTGCAAGCCCGACGACGTCCGCGCCGCCTGGACGAATTACGTCCCAGGGGCGCCCCTGCGCCTCGACGGAGCGCATGACGTGCCGTTCGAGAAGGACGACATCGTCTTCGCGCCACGCACACGGTTGCCCGGGCACCCGAACGCCATGACGATCACCGCGTGGGATGCCGCGGGCTCCGTCGTCTCCGAAGAGACCTACTACTCTGTCGGCGGTGGCTTCATCCGCCGCGACGGCGAGGAGCCTCCGCTGTCCTCGGCGCCGCTGCCCTACTCGTTCGCGGATGCCGCGTCGCTCCTGGCGCTCTGCGACGAGCACGGCCTGTCGATCGCCGAGGTCGCGCGGCTCAACGAGACGGCGCAGCGCTCGGAAGAGGACGTCGCGGCGGGGCTCGACGCGATCTGGGATGCGATGGCGGGATGCGTCGACGCCGGTCTGCATGCCGACGGCGTGCTGCCCGGCATGCTCAAGGTGAAGCGCAGGGCCGGGGTGATCCGTGCCCAGCTCGAGGGGGCGGAGGCCGGGGGCCATCGCGAGCTGCCGGGGGAGTGGCTGGGTGCGTTCGCCCTCGCGGTCAACGAGGAGAATGCGGCGGGAGGGCGGGTCGTCACCGCGCCCACCAACGGCGCGGCAGGTATCCTTCCGGCGGTCGGCATGTACTGGTGGCGGTTCCTCGCCGACTCGGGACTCGGCGCGGGCAACGCCGTGACACCCTATGGCGAGCTGGTCGGCAGCGCTCTGCTGGGGTTCGACGGCAACCGGGCGCTGGAGGACGTGCGAGAGGGCGACGACGCCGAGGCCGAGGAGGTGATCGCCGAGGCGAACCGTCGCCGCGGCATCCGTCGGTTCCTGCTCACGGCGACCGCGCTGGGGTCGCTCTTCAAGGCGAACGCCTCCATCTCGGGTGCCGAAGGCGGGTGCCAGGCCGAGGTGGGTTCCGCGTGCGCGATGGCGGCCGGAGGCCTCACCGCGGTGATGGGCGGCACGAACAGGCAGATCGAGAACGCCGCCGAGATCGCCATGGAGCATCATCTGGGTCTGACCTGCGACCCGATCGGCGGGCTCGTGCAGATCCCCTGCATCGAGCGCAACGCGATCGCCGCGTCGACCGCTGTCACCGCGGCGCGTCTCGCCCTGCGCGGTGACGGCAGCCATTACGTGTCGCTCGACGCGGTCGTCGAGACGATGCGCCAGACCGGTCTCGACATGTCGACGAAGTACAAGGAGACGAGCGAGGGCGGCCTCGCGGTCAACGTCATCGAGTGCTGAGACGCCGTGAGCGGTGACGTCTCGACGGCGTCGTGTCGGGGACTGCGTCTACCCTCATGACGAGGGGGAGCGCGCATGGAATCGATCTGGACACCGGGCAGCAGCCGACGCCGCGAGCAGCCGATCGTCTCGGTGCGGGCGAACGACGATGCGCCGGCGCCAGGACGCGTGTGGCCGTCGAGCATCCCCGCCGTCGCGCAGGTGCTCGAAGACGGCATCGATCTCGCGCCGGGCGTCACCTTTCTCGTGGGGGAGAACGGCAGCGGCAAGTCGACCATCGTCGAGGGGATAGCCGTCGCCTACGGCCTGTCGCCCGAAGGCGGGTCGCGGCAGGCGGCCCACAGCACCCGACCGACCGAGTCGCCGCTGTCCGAGTGGCTGAGGCTGCAGCGCGGCGTGGGCGCGAGCAGATGGGGGTTCTTCCTGCGCGCCGAGACGATGCACTCGTTCTACACGTACCTCGAGGACAACCCCTCGATGAGCGGCGCCGACGTGCCCTTCCACGAGATGAGTCATGGCGAGTCGTTCCTGGCGCTGATCGACAGCCGCTTCGACGAACCGGGCTTCTACTGTCTCGACGAGCCGGAGGCCGCACTGTCCTTCCAATCGACCCTGGCCCTCATCGCGGTGCTGCAGCGCATCGTCGACGACGGCGGTCAGGTGCTCTGCGCGACCCATTCGCCGGTGCTGGCGGCCCTGCCGGGGGCGTCGATCCTCGAGGTCGGCGAGTGGGGCATCCGTCCTGCGGTGTGGGACGACCTCGAGATCGTGAACCACTGGAGATCGTTCCTGAACGATCCCCCGCGGTACCTCCGGCATCTGCTCGACTAGTCGCCCTCGGCGTGGGGGCTCATCGCGCGGATGGGGGTGTGCGCGCGCATCGCCCCGGCGCATAATCAGTGCATGACGACGCATGGCCCGGCGGTCGAGGTCTCGCAGCTGCGGGTGCGCCGCGGCGCCACCCGGGTGTTCGACGGCATCGATCTCACGATCCCGAGGGGAGAGATCACCGGGCTGCTCGGACCGTCGGGATGCGGGAAGACCACCCTGATGCGGTCGATCGTGGGGGTGCAGCGGATCCGGTCGGGATCCGTGCGGGTGCTGGGGGAGGAGTCGGCGTCGCGGGGTCTCCGTCGCCGCGTGGCCTACGGTGCTCAGGGCGCGGCGGTCTACGGCGACCTCACCGTGCGTCAGAACGTGGCGTACATCGCCGCCGTGCAGCGCGCACCCACGGGGCACGTCGACCGCGTGATCGACGACGTCGGCCTGCGCGCGCAGGCGGGTCGACTCGCAGAGTCGCTCAGCGGCGGTCAGCGCGCCCGGGTGTCTCTCGCGATGGCGCTGATCGGCGACCCCGAGCTCATCGTGCTCGACGAGCCGACCGTCGGTCTCGATCCGGTGCTCAGAGTCGAGCTGTGGGGTCTGTTCCGCGAGCTCGCCGACCGTGGCGTCACCATGATCGTCTCGAGTCACGTCATGGACGAGGCGCTGCGCTGCGACAGGCTGCTGCTGATGCGCGAGGGCCGCATCATCGCCGACACGACGCCGACGGCGCTGCTCGCCGACACGGGAGCAGCCGACCCCGAGGCCGCCTTCCTCGCGCTGATCGAGCGGGACAGCGAGGAATCGTCGGCGCACCGCCTCCGCTCCCGACGCGATCTGCGGAAGGCGAGCGAGTGAACGGCCGGCGGGTGCTCGCCACCGCGATCCGCGTGCTGACTCAGCTGCGTCACGACCCGAGATCGATCGCTCTGATGCTGATCGCCCCGAGTCTGCTCGTCGGCCTGTTCGCCTGGCTCTTCAGCGACCGGCAGGGGGTCTTCGATCAGTTCGGAGGGGCGATCCTCGCGCTGTTCCCGTTCATCGTGATGTTCCTCATCACCTCCATCACGACGCTGCGCGAGCGTCGGTCGGGAACGTTGGAGAGACTCATGACGACGCCCCTCGGCAAGGCGGACTTCATCGTCGGCTACGCGGCGGCCTTCGGCGTCATGGCCGTGCTGCAGGCGATCATCACCGTGTCGTTCGCGGTCGGGGTGTGCGGACTCGATGTCGACGGGGAACTGTGGCAGCTCGGGCTCGTCGCCGTGGTCGACGCCCTGCTGGGCACGGCCCTCGGACTCCTCGCCAGCGCTTTCGCGGCGACCGAGTTCCAGGCCGTGCAGTTCATGCCTCTGCTCGTGTTCCCGCAGATCATCCTGGGCGGCCTCTTCATGCCTCGAGATCAGATGCCCGACGTGCTGCGGGCGATCTCGGACTGGCTGCCCCTCAGCCATGCCATCGACGCCGTCGACGCCGTGACCTCGGGTGCCGAGGGCGCAGAGGTCTACGGTCCGCTGCTCATCGTCATCGCCTTCGGTGCGGGGGCGCTCGTGCTCGCGTCGCTGACCCTGCGGAGGCGAACGCCCTGATCCGGGGCCCGGTGGTCTCAGCGCGCGGAGCGGTTCTTCGTGTGTCTGGTCGGTGTCGCGGCCCAGGGGTCCTCCGGCCAGGGATGCCGCGGATATCGGCCCCGCATCTCGGCGCGCACCTGGCCGTAGGGACCCGACCAGAACGAGGCCAGGTCGTCGGTCACCGCGAGCGGACGACCGGCCGGAGACAGCAGATGGAAGAGAACGGGCACCCGCCCGTCGACCAGACGAGGGGTCTCGGCCCAGCCGAAGCACTCCTGCAGCTTCACGGCGACGACGGGTCGTGCGCCGGGGCCGTCGTCCGGTTCGGGGTAGTCGATCCGGATGCGGGAACCGCTGGGCACCTCGAGGCGCTCGGGGACGAGGTCGTCGAGACGCACGGCGTCGGGCCACGGCAGCAGGCGGCGGAGGGCGGTCGAGAGATCGAGCTTGCTCGCCGGAGCACCGCCGGCCAGGGCATCGATCTCAGGAGCCAGCCAGCGGTCGAGGTTTTCGACCAGCCCGGCATCCGACACGTCGGGCCAGGGCGAGCCGAGTTCGCGCCGCAGCAGCGCCAGCCGACGACGCAGTGCTCGGGCGGTGTCCGACCACGTGAAGACGCCGAGCCCGTCACGCCGCAGCGCTCGATGCACGGCATCGCTCCCGTCACCCGTCGATGCGCGCACAGGCGCAGACGAGCGGAGGATGGCGCCGACGCGTCGTTCTCGTCGAGCCTGCACGCGGCCCCCGACGAACTCGGCTTCGACGCGGTCGGTGATCAGATGGCTCGCGGCCCGCTCGATCTGCTGCTCGGTGAGAGCCGATGCCGAACGGATGACGGCGCCCGATCCGGCGGCCGCCCGCGCCGAGGCCCGCGCGACGTCGGCGACCGCCAGCCACTCGACGGCCGCAAGGGAACCCCGCAGTCCCGCTCGGGTGCCCGATGCCAGCAGAAAGGTGGCTCCGTCGGCGGTGCGATCGACTCGGCGGGCGATCCTGTCGGGAAAGGCGAGGGCGATGACGAGGCCGACGCCCTCGAGGCCCGAGCGCTTCGGCGGAGTCGAGCGGACCATCCGTTCCAGACGATCCGCGTCGCTGCGCCAGCGACGGGCATCGGGGCCACGCCCGCCCCGCAGGGTGACGAGCGCCTGCGCGATGTCAGCGTCGGTGATGCGCAGGTCGCCTCCCAGCAGGGCGACGACCTCGGCGGCGAGTCGGCTGCCGACCACGGGGCCGCCGTCGCGCAGCGCGCGGGCGAGCCGCGGATCCGTGGGGATGCGTGCGAGCGCTCGCCCCTGGTCGGTGGCGCGACCGTCGTCGTCGATCGCTCCGAGGCCGCGCAGCACCGCGAGCGCATCCGCGAGATTCTCGGCAGGCAACGGGTCGATCATCCGCAGGCCTGTCCCGCCTGGCGCTCCCCAGCAGGCGAGCAGCAGCGCCGCGTCGGCGAGATCGACCACGGCGATCTCCGGCATCGGGCGTCGAGGGGCCGCCGCGTAGGTCCGCTCGTCCACGCAGCGGATGACGGTGCCGGGGCCCTGCCGGGTGGCACGCCCCGATCGCTGCACGCACGACGAGCGAGAGGCGGCGGTCGTGACCAGGCCCGTCATCCCGCGGGCCGAGTCCCGCTGCGGAGTGCGCGCGAGGCAGCTGTCGACCACCAGACGCACGCCGGGCACGGTGAGCGACGATTCGGCGAGCGACGTCGAGACGATGATGCGGGGCGGGTCCGTGCGCGCCCGGCCGCGGATCACCGCATCCTGCTCGGCCGCAGGGATCTGACCGTGCAGCTCTCGTACGTCGAACCCGCCGTCGGCATCGCGGACCCGGCGGGCGATCTCCGACACCTCTCGGGCGCCCGGCGCGAAGACCAGCACGTCGCCCGTCGGATCGTCGCGGAGCAGATCATGAGCGGCGGCGGTCGTGGTGCGCGCGACGTGGTCGAGGAACCCCCAGGTCACCCCGCGTTCGTCGAGGCGCGGCACGGGACTCGGCGCCCAGCGCACCTCGAGGGGGAACGCCGGCACGTCGTGATCGACCACCGGGGCGGGGCGCTCATCCGAGCCGAGCACGGCGGATAGGCGCGCGGCATCGAGCGTGGCGGACATCGCGACGACGACGAGGTCGTCCCGCAGCTCGCGCACCTCGGAGAGCAGGCCGATCAGCAGATCGGTCTCGAGCGCACGCTCGTGCACCTCGTCGAGGATCACGGCATCCACACCGTCGAGGCCGGGGTCGTCGAGCATCCGTCGCAGCAGCACCCCGGCCGTGACGAACTCGATCCGGGTGTCGGAAGCGACCGCGCGCTCGCCGCGCACGGTGAATCCGACGCGGGTGCCGAGAGGCGAGCCGTCGAGGTGGGCGAGCCGTCGTGCGGCCGCGCGGGCGGCGACGCGGCGCGGCTGCGTGACGATGACGCGGCCGGTCGATCGCGAGGCCAGGAGCGGCGGGACCAGGGTGGTCTTACCCGTGCCGGGTGGGGCGCTCACGACCACCGATCGGCTCTCGTCGAGCGCAGCGGAGAGGTCTTCGAGGGCGGCCGCGAACGAGAGCCCGGCGCCGATGGCGGCGAGATCGAAGTCGGCGGCGGGCATGTGTCCAGTCTGCCTGGTTCCACAACTCCGGAGATCCGGGAACTCGAGTGCCTTCAGGGGCTGTGCGCCACGGAACCCCTACCGATCTCCGGAGTTATGGAGCTGGATGACGGCAGACGACCGGAGAAACCTGGGCCGAGACGACGGATGCCGCGGCCGAATCGGCCGCGGCATCCGCTGTGCGCTGTGTGCTGACTACTCTGCTGCGGGAGCCGGCGGTGCCGGCGGCGGCGGGGTGGTCGGTGCCGACTGGCGGGGCGGGGTGGCGGCGGTGGTCGCCGCTGCGACGCCCTCGCCGATGCCGCGGCCGACGGCCTGGCCCTGGATGATCGACGCCAGGTCGAGACCCGTTGCCGAGCTGACGCTGTCGAACACCGACTTGAGTGCTCGCGCGCTGTCGGCGCCGACGAGGTTCGAGGCCCCGTCTTCGCTGGAGCCTCCGATGATCGAGACGTTGCCGATCGCCGCGTAGCCCTTCGAGAACTCCGCCATGATCGACGGCAGCACGTCGAGCACGCGCTGAGAGAGGAAGGCCTCCTGGTTCGAGGCGATGGCCTTCGCCTCGGCCTCGACGGCTGCAGCTCGTGCTTCACCCTCGGCGCGAATGGCGTCGGCCTCGGCGTTGGCGCGCAGACGCCGTGCCTCGGACTCGGCCTCCGCCTGCGAGCGCAGTGCGTCGGCCTCACCGTTGGCCTTTGCGACCGCGGCCGCTGCCTCACCGCCGGCGCGGGCCTGGTCAGCCTGTGCCTGCTGCTCGGCGATGCGGGTGCGTGCCTCGGCCTGCTTGACCTGCTCGATCGCGGCGGCCTCTGCCGCACGCTCACGCGTGTAGAGCTCGGCCTGGGCGCGGGTCTCGGCCTCGTAGCGCTGCGCGTCGGCGACGCGCTTCACGTCGGCGTCGAGCTGAGCCTGACGGTTCTCGGCCTGCTGCTGCAGAACGGCCTGCTGGGCCTGCTCCCGAGCGAGGTTCTCGGCCTGCTCGGCCTCGGCGCGTGCACGGCCGATGCCGGCGTTCGAGTTCGCCGTGTTCGTGTCGAGCGCGGTCTGCTCGATCAGGTTGGCTTCCTGGTTGGCGATGTTCTTCTGGTTGATCGCACGGTCGGCGTTGGTCTGCGAGATCTCCGCAGACTGGCGCTTGGCCTGGATCTCGGGGGCGCCGAGCGACTGGATGTAGCCGACCTTGTCGGTGATGCCCTTGATCTGGAACGAGTCGAGGATCAGACCCTGCTCGGCCAGCTCCTGCGAGACGTCGGCAGCGATCTGGTCGGAGAACTTCTTACGCTCGCGCATGAGCTCGACGACCGACAGTGTGGCGACGATGCCGCGGAGCGCACCTTCGAGCTGCTCGGTGGTGAACTGCTCGATCGCCTTGTCCTGCGAGGCGAAGCGCTCGGCAGCGCGGCGGACCAGGATGGGGTCGGAGCCGATCTTGACGATGGCGACGCCGTCGACGTTGAGCGTGACGCTGTCGAGCGACTGGGCCTCGGCGTTGAGGGAGACCTGGCGCGAGCGCAGCGAGATGATCTCGTGGCGCTGCGTGATCGGGTTGACGAGCGACTTGCCGTTCACGATCACGGTGACGGGCGATTCCGACATCTCGTCGCGCGAGGTGCCGTCTGCGGCGATGACCGCGCGCTGCACCTTCTGCTTGCGACCCGAGATGACGAGCGCCTCATCGGCGCGAGCCACCTTGATCCAGCTACGTGCGAAGAGCAGCAGGATGAGCAGAACGACGACGGCGACGGCCACCGCGATTCCGGCTATGACGAGGATGCCGACGATTCCGGCGATCTCCATGGATGACCTCCCTGGTTCCCCCCGAGGGGGCGGTCTGTGGCGCACGCGCGGACACGCAGGCGTTCAGTTTCCACCCTGCCAGAAAAGAGCCCGGCCCGTTGCGGGGAGGACTGCCCATCCAGCTCAGCGCGAGCGGAGCTTCTCGGTCAGATCGCGCAGCGCGCGGAGCTCGTCGTCGTCGAGTCGTGACATGCGCTCGGCGATCGATCGGCCGTGCACGGTCGCGATGCTGCGGAACGCCTTCGCCCCTGCATCCGTCGCGGTGATCAGCGCGCCTCTGCCGTCGTCGGGGTCGGGGCACTTCGAGACGAGTCCGCGGGTGACCATGCGGTCGACCAGTCGCGAGACGCTGGGCTGGCTGATCAGCATGTTGGCGGTGACATCGCGCAGTCTCGCGGTCATCCCGGGCGACCGCGACACGGTGAGCAGCACGTCGTACTCGGCCTGTCCGATGTCGGTGTGCTCGAAGTCGGCGGTCATCTCGCCGAAAAGTTCGTGCTGCGCTCGGAACAGGCTCTCCCAGGCCTCGAGGGCGAGCTTGCGATCGGTCATGGCAACAGCGTAGTGCGAACAGTAAAGGGCCGGTCGGAGAGGCTCCCGACCGGCCCTTGTCCCTTGCACCAAGAGTGTCCTGCAATCACATGCGGTGTATGCCACAGCAAACATTCACCGTGTGATCACTCTATAACGACGAGATAACGAATGCAACGGTTTGGTCACGGAATGTTCGCAGGGAAAGAAACCTCTCTGGGTGGCGAGGTCTCATGGGTCGGAGTCGCGCGGATCGCCCGCCGGTAGCGCCGCTCGATCGCCTGTCCTGCGTAGCTCGCGGCGACGATCATCGCCGCACCGCAGATGCCGACGCGTCCGATCGCCTCGCCGGCCAGGAGGATGCCGACCACGAGTGCCCAGACCGGCTCGGTGCCCATGAGGATGCTCGCGCGCGATGCGGAGGTGCGGCGCACCGCCCAGAGCTGGACGACGAAGGCGAACACGGAGCACAGCACTCCGAGGAACAGCACGTTCGCCCATCCGCGCAGATCGAGCCCCGCGGCCGCAACGGGGAGGGCCGGACCTGCCATCGCGGTGAAGATGGTTGCGCACACGAGCATCTGCACGCACACCACCCCGAGAGAGCTGTCGCCGCGCCCGCGGGTGAGGTGCGCGCTCGCCGTGATGTGGACGGCGCGGACGGTGGCGGCGGCGATCACGAGTCCGTCCCCGATCGTCGGCGCGCGGAATCCGCCCTCGGAGACGAGCATTGCGACGCCGACGACGGCGGCCACCGCGGCGATGAAATAGGAGCGGGGGAGCCATGACCGCGACGCGATGCCTTCGAGGACCGGCGTCATCACCAACGCCAGGCTGATGAGCAGGCCCGCGTTGGTCGCCGACGTCAAGTGCACGCCCCACGTCTCGAGCCCGATGACCGCCGCCTGCGTGCAGCCCAGGGTCACGGCGACCAGCAACCCGCGACCGCGAGGCAGCCGTTCACGTCGCACCATGCAGATGAGGGCGATCGCTGCCGTGGCGACGAGGAAGCGAAGTGCGACCGCCGCGGGAACGCCCGTCTCGGCAGCGAGATCTTTCGCAGAGAGGAAGCTCCCGCCCCACACGGCGGCGACGGCGAGGAGCAGCACGTCGACGAGGGGCTCGGATCGAGTGCGCGGGGCCATTGCGCTATCGTCCGGCATCGGATACGAAAGAACAACCACCTGTTTCTTCATCGACGCATAAGGAACGCTTATGGATCCCGTCAGGTTACGAATGCTCCGCGAACTCGGGGACAGAGGAAGCGTGGTTGCAGTGGCTGCGGCACTGCACGTCAGCGCGTCGGCGGTGTCGCAGCAGATCGCGGCCCTGCAGACCGAGGTGGCGGTTCCGCTGACCGTGAAGAACGGCAGGCGGCTCGTGCTCACCGATGCGGGGGAGGCGCTCGCCGCTGCGTCCGCCAAGGTCGATGAGGCCCTCGCTCTGGCGGAGGCGGCGGTGGGGTCGTTCCTGCAGGGCGAGGAGCGGCCGGTGCGGGTGTCCGCGTTCCACAGCGCCGGTCTCGCCCTCTTCGGTCCCCTGCTGGCGGAGCTGGGCGATGATCAGCGAGTGCACCTCGCGGACGCCGACGTCGCGCAGGACAGCTTCGCGAGCCTGACCGCCGACCACGACCTCGTGATCGCCCATCGTCTGTCGCACGATCCCGAATGGCCCTCGCAGCGCCTCATCGTCACGCCCCTGCTGGTGGAGCCCCTCGACATCGCGCTGCCTGCGGCACACCCTCTTGCGGCTCAGGACGCCATTCGCCCGGAGCAGCTGCGGGATGAGAGCTGGATCTCGACCCATGAGGGGTTTCCGCTCGCAGGCGTGCTCGCCCACCTCGGAGCTCTCATGGGGGCGAGACCCCGCATCGACCACCGCATCAACGAGTTCTCCGTGGCCGCCCAGGTCGTCCGCAGCGGGGCCGCCATCGCGGTGATGCCGCGCACGACCGCGGCACCGCTGGCGGTGGACGGCCTCGTACTGCGCCCGGTCACCGGCATCCCGCTCGTCCGTCACGTCGATGCTCTCGCCCGCCCCGAAGCCCTCGCCCACGTCAGCGTTCGACGGGTCCTCGCCGCGCTCCAGGCGGTCGCTGCCGACGCCGCCGACGCCGCCGACGCCGCCGACGCTGCTGACGCCGCTGACGCCGCTGACGCCGCGCGATGACGGACGAGCTCGCGCCGGCCGGTTCAGCTCAGGGACTGCGCTCGCCGCGCACGAGCGTTGCTGCGCGACAGCATGAGACCTCCGATCACAGCCGCGATGAGCGAGCCGAGCAGCACGCCGATCTTGACGTGCTCGTCGGCGACGGAGCTCGACCCGTAGGCGAGTTCGCCGACGAGCAGTGAGACCGTGAAGCCGATCCCGGCGAGGAACGCCATTCCTGCCAGGTCGGGCCAGCGCAGAGACGCATCGAGGCGCAGGGCGGGGACACGGCTCAACAGGAAGGTCGTCGCGAGGATGCCGATCGGCTTTCCGGCGACCAGTCCGACGATGATGCCGATCGCGATCGGATCGCTGAGCGCCGATCGAAGACCGTCCAGGCCGCCGATCGTGACGCCGGCCGCGAAGAACGCGAAGACGGGGACCGCGAACAGGGTCGCCACCACGCCCCATCGATCGGCGAAGTGCGGGGCGAGGCCGTCGTACACCGGCTCGCCGTCGGCATCCTGTCCTCGGTGAACTCGCGCGCGCTCGGTCGGCACGACGGGCACGACGAATCCGAGCAGCACGCCGGCGACGGTCGCGTGGATCCCCGCCGCGTGGATGCAGACCCACACCGCCACGGCGAGCGGCAGCAGGATCCACCATGCGCGCACACCCTTCTGCACGAGCAGTGCGAAACCCGCGAGCGGCAGTACCGCGAGGGTCAGCCACGGGAAGCTGATCGAGTCGGTGTAGAAGGTCGCGATGATGGTGATGGCGATCAGGTCGTCGATGATGGCGAGCGTGAGCAGGAAGACACGAAGCGCGGGCGGGAGGAACTTGCCGACCACGGCGATCACCGCGACGGCGAAGGCGATATCGGTCGCCGTCGGTATCGCCCAGCCGCGAAGCGCGTCGGCGTCACCTGCGTTGATCACGGCGAAGATGACCGCCGGCACGATCACCCCGCCCACCGCGGCCGCGATCGGCAGCGCGGCCTGGCGCGGATCGCGCAGGCGTCCGGTGACGAACTCCTCCTTGAGCTCGAGTCCGACGACGAAGAAGAAGATCGCCAGCAGTCCGTCGGCTGCCCAGGCCCCCACGCTCAGATCGAGGTGCAGCGACGGGATGCCGAACGTGAAGTCGCGCACGGATTCGTACCAGGACACGGCCGGAGTGTTGGCGAGAACGAGCGCGGCGACGGTCGCGGCCAGCAGAAGCGAACCGCCGAGGACCTCGCTGTGGGCGTTGGAGCGGATGCCCCGCCACAGCTCATGCGGGGCGAGGCGGAACCGGGTGCGCGGACGGGCAGGGGAAGTGGACATGACGAGACCTCGAAGGAGAGAAGGGGTGAACGGCGCGGAAGACCATCACCCCTACGAGGTGTGGTCTAGTCGCGTGGCGGCGGGCAGCCCGCGATCTCGCCGTGCGAAAGGGTGCCCCAGACGCTCGTCCACCCGTTCGTGCCCGGATGCAGCACGATGCGCATCCACTCCTTCATCGGGGTCGCCGAACGCAGCTCATGCGGAGCGCGCGCCGAACCGGCGATAGAGGAGAGGGCCACGCAGCGAGCCTACCGGGCAGTCCTGGGAGACATCAGTCACTCACGTCACTCGGACTCCACGCTGCTCACGTGGTGCGGCACCCCGACCGGCTTCGACTCGCTCGATCCGCGCTGTCGGAGGTAGATCGAGAAGGCGACCATGGCCCCGACGGCGAGGAACTCCGACTGCCAGTTCTGCAGGGTGCGGTTCCAGAACTCGGCGGAGGTCACGTAGTCGCCCCAGGTCTCGGGAGCGAGACCGTGAAGTGCGTTCTCCTCATTGGCGGTGATGTGTCCGGCGAGCGACTGCGCGAACCAGGAGAGTGCGAAGACCGCACCCATGACCACCAGCAGGGAATTGGAGAAGATCCATCGCCGCACGCCTTTCACTCGCGCCCAGCGGGGTGAGTCGGCGCGCGCGTGACGTCCCACGAGCTGATCCTCGTCGGAGCCCATGCCCTCGTCTCCGGGCTTCTTCGATTCGGGCGAGCCTCTCTGGATGAACCAGATCGTCGCGAGGATGAAGAGGAAGAACTGCAGGAACTCCGACTGCCAGTTCTCGGCCACATCGACGAGGAAGTCCGATGAGGTGATGAACTCGAGATAGGTGGTCGGCGGCTGGCCGTGCTGCCCCAGCTCCTGATTGTTGTACGAGTGCCCGGCGATCGACTGCCCGATCAGCGTGACGACGAAGATCGTGAGGAACGCCAGGCTGAGTCCGGTGTCTCTGACGAAGCGACGCATCTCGTCACCTGCCCATCAGCGGCAGCACGATCATCACTGCGAGCCCGGCGACGATGATCGTCATCCACGACCAGAATGCGGTGCGCATAGACGCGCGACCCTCTGTCCTGTCCGACATGGATCCTCCTCTCGTGGGGCGAAGCGTCCGCTCGCCCCGGTGGGGTCAGAGTCGTCCGAAGGCCTGCCGCGCGCTTCGCGGCGCACGATGCCTCGGCTGCGGGGGTCTCGGTCCGACCGGCGCCAGCGGCGGCGTCTCGGCGGTCACCGCGCTGCCGGGCTCGAGGGTGATCCGCTCCTCGAAGTGCCGGATCGTCACCGGCACACCAGCGGCGAGCCGGTAGGTCGTCGAGGTGGGCGAGACCTCCACGCGCAGTGTGCTGCCCCGCAGCCGCACGCCGAAGCTCAGTCCGCTCAGCTGAGCCGGCAGTCGCGGGCTGAACAGCAGCCCGTTCTCGCTGTCGCGCATCCCGCCGAATCCCGACACCAGCGCGGTCCACACGCCTCCGAGGGCGGCGATGTGCAGGCCCTGCTCCGTGTTGTCATGCAGATCGTCGAGATCCAGAGTCGCGACCTCTGCAAGGTAGTCGTAGGCGAGCTCGAGGTGACCCACCTCGGCCGCGATCACGGCCTGCACCGCGGCGGAGAGCGACGAGTCCCTGACCGTCAGCGCCTCGTAGTACGCGAAGTCGCGGGCCTTCTGCTCGGCGGTGAACGACTCGTGCGCGAAGAAGAGCGCGAGCATCAGATCCGCCTGCTTCACGACCTGTTTGCGGTACAGATCGAAGTAGGGGAAGTGCTCCTGCAGCAGGTACTGGTTTGCACGAGTGCCCTCGAAGTCCCAGGGCTCGAGATCCGTGTAGCCCGCCGCCTGCGAGGTCACGCCGAGCTCCTCATCGAACGGAACGGTCATGTCGGCCGCTGCGCTCTCCCAGCTCCCGACCTCGTCGTGCCGCACCCCGAGCCGCCGAGCCACGTCGGGATGGCGGCGAGCGGCGTCGGCGGCGGAACGGAGGTTCAGCTGCGCCATGAGGTTGGTGAACACGTTGTCGTTCCCGAGCGCGGAATACTCGTCGGGACCGGTGACGCCGTCGATGTGGAACCGACCGCGAGAGTCCCTGTGTCCCAGAGAGACCCACAGACGGGCGGTCTCGACGAGGAGTTCGAGCCCGGCCTCGCGTTCGAAGCGCTCATCTCCCGTCGCGCGGACGTAGTGCAGAACCGCGGCCGCGATGTCTGCATTGATGTGGAACGCGGCGGTGCTCGCAGGCCAGTATCCCGAGCTCTCGCGCCCATCGATGGTCCGCCAGGCGAACGCGGCGCCGTCGAGGTGCAGCTGCCTGGCTCGTTCGCGCGCATGCCCGAGCGTCGAATGCCGCCAGCGGAGCGCCTGTTCGGCCGCCTGCGGCGCGGTCGAGGTGAGCACGGGGAGCACGAAAGCCTCGAAGTCCCAGAATGTGTGGCCCTCGTAGCCGGAGCCCGTCAGGCCCTTGCCCGGCACCGACCGCAGCTCCGCCCTCGCTGCCGCCTGATAGACCTGGAAGAGCGCGAATCGCACCGCCTGCTGGAGCCGGGGTTCGCCATCGACGCGCACGTCAGCGCATCGCCAGTACTCGTCGAGATGGGTGCGCTGACCGTCAGCGAGATCCGACCACCCTTCACGCAGTGCGTCGGAGACCGCGGCTTCTGCGCGGTCGCGCACCGTCTGATCCGAGAGCGAGGCAGACCACTCATGGCCCACGACCTTGATGATCTCGAGGCTCTCGCCCGCAGCCAGCGACGCCCTGATCGTGGTGCGAGCCCGATCACCGTCGACCTCGGTCTCGAGGGTCGCCTCGCCGCCGTTCGAGACGACTGCCTGATGGTCCATCGCGACCGCGATGGTGAGACCGCTCCGCCGCGTCCGGTGCACGAGCGAGGCCGACGTGCCCAGCCCGCCGGATCCCCGGGCATCCAGCGGCTCGGACAGCAGGTCCTGGATGCGTGGGTCCGTGTGCACAGTGGGAATCGGTTCGTTCGCGAGGAGCTCCGACAGCACGGTGACATCCACGGCGGCCTCGACGGCTCGCACGACGTAGCGGATCGCCGCGACCGAGCGGTGAGTGAGGGACACCAGCCGGGTCGACTGCACCGACACCCGCCTGCCGGAGGGAGTGATCCAATCGACGTCGCGATGCAGCGTGCCTGCCCGGAGATCCAGCCGGCGGCGGTGCGATGCGAGCGTGCCGTGGCGCACGTCGAAGGGCTCGTCGCCCGCGATGAGGCGGATGATCTGGCCGTTCGCGACGTTGATCACGCTCTGTCCGAGATCGGGATACCCGTACCCGTCCTCGGCGTAGGGCATCGGATGCTCTTCGAAGACGCCGTTGAGGTAGCTGCCGGCCACTCCGCGAGGATCGCCCTCATCGAGATTGCCCCGCCACCCGACATGCCCGTTCGACAGCCCGAACACCGACTCCTCGTGCGCGAGGCGATCGGTGTCGACGCCGTCGATCGCCACGCTCCACTCGTCGACGTCGAATCTCGCGGCGGTCACAGGGCGCCGTCCACGTCCTCGGAGAGGCGCACCAGGTTGTGCGCCCCTCGCGGTCCGCGCTGCTCGTGCGTGGGCTGACATCCGATGACGACCATGGGGCTCCTCTCACCGCCGTTCGATGCTGCCCGACGCTAGCCGGGTCCTGAAGTGATCAGCAGAGGGTTGCGTCTTTCCGGGGACGCGGGTAACGGCCGGACCTCGATCGCTGTATATCGCAACCCGCGTAATGAGATCGGGCCCGTCGCGTCTCATCCATGAGTCGCGTCTGGGAGCGGCTCGGAATGGAACTGGGGAAGACGATGACCGGAGAACTCGACGTCGCGCGTGCTCGCGCGGCGATGACAGGCAGGAACGCGGCGGGAGCCGCACGCAGAAAGGGGCGGGGCCGGGGGATCCTCGCCGCGGTGCTGGGGGTGATCGTGGCGTCGGCCGGGCTCCTGGGCTCCACGCAGGCCGCGGTCGCCGCGCCCACCGTGACGTACCCTGGCGCCGTCAGCGACATCGTGCTCGTGAACGAGAACTCGAGCGGACCGCTCGTGCAGACGCAGAAGGTGCGCATCTCGGGCGAGTGGGCGGTGCCGGCGGGCGCGGTGGCAGGGGAGACCTTCGGAATGACGCTCCCCGAGGAGTTCAGCCGACAGGCCACCGGCGTCTTCGACATCACCGACCCGGTGACCGGCCTGGTCATGGCGAACTGCGTGGTCTCGACCGGCCAGGGGCCCGACATGGTGTGCACGCTGACCGCGGCGGTCGAGGGTCTGGAAGATGTCGGAGGATCTTTCTGGCTCGAGGCGAGGGCGACGCAGACCACGACGAACGAGACGGTGGAGTTCGACCTCGGAGACGAGATCGCGATCGTCGACCTTCCCGGCGACGGGGGGATCGTGACCGAACAACCCACGGAAGAGGCGCAGCCGTACAAGTACGGAGGGGTCACCGCGGTCGACGGTCGCCTTCGATGGGTCGTCGGCATCCCGAGCGGCTTCGTCGAGGACGGCGGTTTCACCATCAGAGACACCCTCGACGCCGGCGCATCGATGCACCACTACACGGGCGAACTGCGCCTCAACCAGCGCGCGATCGTGAACGGCGAGATGGTCGGCGACTGGGCACCGGTCGATCCCGCGCGCTACCAGACGGTCTTCGCCGGCGACGATCAGAGCTTCGAGCTCGTCGCCTCTGGTCTTCCGGCGACCGGCTTCACCTACGAGCTGGTCTACTTCACGATGGCCGACGAGCCGGTGCTGCAGGGAGATGTCTTCGGGAACTCCGTCGTGGTCAACACGACCGAGACGAAGTCGACGTACACGATCACCGAGTCCGGTGGCGGCAGCGGTGGCGGCATCACGTACACGAGCTTCGCGATCACCAAGGCCCTGGTCGGCGCTCAGGCGGGGGCCGCCCAGGACGGCACCTTCACGGTGCGGTACTCCGTCAAGGGATCGGATGCTCCGGCGACGACCATGACGGTGCCCGTGGGCCAGCCGGTGACGAGCGTGCGAGCGCCTCTCGGATCGACCTTCATCATCGAGGAGATCGATCTTCCCGTGATCGAGGGCGTCACCTGGGGCGCGTGGACAATCACCGGTGAGGGTGTCTCCGCTGTGGGAGACGGCACGTACGAGGTCACCCCCGGCAGTGCGGCGGGAGTCTCGCTCACCCTGACGAACACCGCCGACAGGACTCCCGTCGTCCCGCCGTCGACTCCTCCGACGACGACTCCTCCGACGACGCCCCCGACTTCGACTTCGCCTCCGACGGTGTCGACGACGCCGAAGACTCCCGGCGGGCTCGCATCGACCGGCGGCACCGGCGGGGCCGAGTTCCTGCCCATCGCCCTCGCACTGATCGTCGGCGGCGCGATCGCCGCGGGTGCGGCCGCGAGGCGGCGGACGGTCGAGCGTCGCGGCTGATCCGGCGTCGGCACAGGGCATCCCACGATGACCCCGGGCATGGACGCGACGGCGGGCAGAGGCGACATCGCCTCTGCCCGCCGTCGTCGCCAGGTGGACCGATCAGCGGATCGCGTACACCGCACTGCCGACGATCACGGAGATGACGGTCGTCCATCCGATGATCGCGACTGCCTGCCACAGCAGCACGCGCCCCTTCGAGACCCCGGCAGCGGCGAGCATGGTCGCCGTGAAGTGGGTCGGCAGCAGGAGCGGTCCGAGAAGGCTGACCCCCGGCACTCCGTAGCGGGTGAACGCGCGCTGGAACTTCTCCCGACGTGCGGCCCCACGAGTCTGCTCGACCGGCTCGACCTCCATCGCCGAACCGCCCCCCGCCATCGCGGCCTCGCGGGTGCGGCTGCGGTCGACGATCGCCTTGCGGGCTCCCGAGCTGGCGAGCACCAGAATGGCGACGCAGACGAAGTTGCCGACGATCCCGGCGATCGCCGCGACCACCGGATTGATGCCGCCGATGATGCCGATGGAGGCGGCACCCTCGCCCTCGATGAACGGGATGGCGCCGGCCAGCGCCACGATGAGCGGCTGCACGAGCTCGGGGACCTGTGCCACCCACTCCTGGAATGTGCTGATGAGGTTCACGGTGTGCTCCTGTCGGTCGATGCGACGGGGTTCGTCGCTGTGCATCCATTCCAATCTCCCCGCGGCGTCGCGCGGCAGTGTCAGGCAGTCACCCGATTCCGGACGCTTCGCACGGCGCATCCATGACAACTGTCACGCCCGTATCGTGGGGGCGTGACCATCTCCTCCACGATCGAGAACCCGCTCGGCGATCCTCCGCCCGGAGCCAGGCAGCTCGCCCGCGGCGTGACCGCGACCTGGTGGTACACCTTCACGGCCGTTGCCTTCATCGAGCTGTTCCTCGTGCTGATCTGGGTACTGCAGGTCGTGGCGTCTCCGTCGCAGACGTCGTCGTATCTGATCGTCGGCGTCGGCGGCATCGTCTGGTGGCTCTCGACCATGGTGCTCCTCGCCGCCTACCGCCACCGCGTGGAGGGCACTCACGGGGTTCCGCGCGCCCGGATCCTCGTACCGCTCGGGATCGCCGCCGTCTTCGGGGCGACCGCCGGTGCGCTCACCGACAGCTGGCTCATCGGCGTCGGGCCTCTCGCGCAGTCGGTCGTGCTGCTCAACTGGCCCAAGGGAGTGCGACTGCGCATCGTGTGTCTCGCGACCGTCGTGCTCGCCGGTCTCGCCTTCCTCGACGGGATGCGCGGCATCTTCGGCGACATACCGCCGTGGGTGCTCGTGTTCTACCCGATCCTTCTTCCGGCGATGTCCGTGAGCTCGCTGTGGTGGTGGGACGTGCTGATCACGCTCGACAGGGCCCGCGCCTCGGAGGCCAGATTGGCCGCCACCCAGGAACGACTGCGCGTGGCCACCGACGTGCACGACCTGCAGGGGCACCACCTCCAGGTGATCGCCCTGCAGCTGGAACTGGCGGAGCGCCTCATGGTGCACGATCCGCAGGAGGCCCTCGAGCAGCTGCGTCTGGCGCGAGCGAGCGTCGACGATGCCCGACAGGGCACGCGCGATCTCGCGACGCGATTCCGTTCCGTGCCGCTCGGACACGAGGTCGCCAACGCGCGAGACCTGCTGAGCGCAGCGGGACTCGAGGTCGAGGCGGAGATCGCGCCGGATGCCGACCAGGCGCCCTCTGCCGCGCTCGGACCCGTCATCCGAGAGACGACGACCAACGTGCTGCGCCACGGGGCCGGACACCGGGCGCGACTCCGACTCGTGCGCGACGGCACGGGCTGGCGGTACGAGATCGCGAACGACAGGCTCGCCGACGCCGGCGAGGAGCGGATCGGGTCGGGTCTCGACGGCGTCCGGCGTCGCATCGCAGAGGCAGGCGGCACGCTCGACGTGCAGCGGGAGGACGAGGACTTCGTGGTGATCGTGACGGTGCCCGATGGCGATCCCGCGCACGCGCATGAAGGCGCGTCCGCATGATCAGAGTGCTGCTGGCCGACGATGAAGGCATGATCCGATCCGCGCTCGCCGCGCTGCTGCGTCTCGAGGGCGACATCGACGTCGTCGCCGAATGCGAGGACGGCGAGCAGGCGGTGGCGGAGGCGCTCCGGCTGACACCCGACGTCTGCCTGCTCGATCTCGAGATGCCCGGACTCGACGGCGTGGAGGTCGCCGAGCGACTGCACCGCTCTATCGCGACCCGGTGCGTCGTGGTCACGCGTCATGCACGCCCCGGAGTGCTGCGTCGCGCGCTGGCATCCGGTGTCGCGGGCTTCCTGCCCAAGTCTCGCGGGGCCGACGAGGTCGCCGATGTGATCCGCCGGGTGGCAGCGGGTGGGCGCTACGTCGATCCCGAGATCGCCGCCGATGCACTGAGCGACGAGCGCTCCCCGCTCACCGACCGCGAGCTCGATGTCCTGCGTGCGGGGCGTCGCGGCGAGACGACCGGTCAGATCGCGCGAACCCTGTCGCTGGCACCCGGAACGGTGCGCAATCACATCTCCGCTGTGCTGGCCAAGCTGGCCGTCAGCACCAGGCAGCAGGCCGTGCTCCTCGCGGAGGAACGAGGCTGGATCTAGCCGCACGACGCAGGATCAGCGGCACGGTCATGTCCGTCGTGCGCAGGCTCCTCGTGCTCGTGCTCGTGATCGTGATGATCCTCGTGCCCGTCCTCCAGGATCATCCCGACCGAGGTGGCGCACGCGTCGCCTTTCCAGGCCTCGATGCCCTCGCGCACGGCGAAGGCCGCGATCACGAGTCCGGCGACGGCATCGGCCCACCACCAGCCGAAGAGGCTGTTCAACGCGAGTCCTGCGAGGACGGCCACCGAGAGATAGGCGCAGATCAGGGTCTGCTTCGAGTCGGCGACCGCCGTGGCAGACCCGGCCTCGAGGCCGGCCCGACGCTCCGCGAGTGACAGGAAGGGCATCACGATCACGCTCACTCCGGTCAGAAGGAGGCCGATGGTGCTGTGCTCCGGACGCTCTCCTCCGAACAGCGAGAGGGCGGAGGAGGCGGTCACGTAGACGGCGAGGGCGAAGAACGCGACCGAGATCACCCGCAGGGTGGGCTTCTCCCACCGCTCAGGATCGCGTCGCGTGAACTGCCAGGCCACAGCAGCGGCCGACAGCACCTCGATGCCGGAGTCGAGTCCGAACCCGATGAGCGCCGCAGAAGACGCGGCGGATCCGGCGGAGATCGCGATCACGGCTTCGAGCAGGTTGTAGCCGATGGTGACCGCGACGATGATCCGGATGCGGCGGTGCAGCGTCACGCGACGGTCTGCGGTGAGGGCCGACATCAGCACGTGCACCCGTCACCGGCGCAGCAGTCGGGATCGACGATCAGCGCCACACGCAGCAGCTCGTCGAGCGCGGGGGAGAGGTGCGGGTCGGCCAGCTGGTAGCGGCTGCGTCTGCCGTCAGCCACGCTCTCGACGAGCCCGCACCCCCGCAGACATGCGAGATGGTTCGACATGGTCTGGCGGCTGACGCCGAGTTCCTCCGCCAGGTCGGAGGGGTACCCCGGTGCCTCACGGAGCGCGAGCACGATCGCTGCTCGGGTCGGATCGGAGAGAGCATGCCCGATTCGGGAGACGGCGGCGGTATGCGTGAGCGAGGCGGTGAGGGTCACCCCTCGATAGTACAGATTCCGGTGTATTCAGCGAAACCTGAATCCCGCCGCGCGGCCGGGTGTCAGCTCGGCGGCCCCACGATCGCCGCAGACTCCGAGGCGAGGGTGATCCGACCGGCATCCGCTCGCGCGTGATCGGTCTCGAGCAGCACCACGTCATCGGGCCCGATGTCGAACTCGACCTCTTCACCCGTGAGGTTGACGAGCACGGTGATCGCCCCTCTCTCGAGCCGGTACGTGCGGAATGCGGGGTCTCCCTCCGTCGCACCCACGGTGAGGGCCGTGTGCGTGATGTCGGGATCGGTGAGGTCGGCGCGCTCTCGGCGCAGTTCTATCAGCCGTCGGTACAGGGAGTGCAGCCGCGAGTGATCCTGCTCGTCGAGTTCGGACCAGTCGAGGTGCGACCTCGTGAACGTCTCGGGATCCTGCGGATCGGGCACCTCGGCCGGGTCCCACCCCATGCGCGCGAACTCTGCGATGCGTCCCTCGGCGGTGGCGCGTCCGAGATCGGGCTCGGGGTGCGAGGTGAAGAACTGCCACGGGGTCGACGCGCCCCACTCCTCGCCCATGAAGAGCATGGGAGTGCCGGGAGCGGTCAGGGTGAGCACCGCCGCGACCGCGAGACGGTCGGACGAGAGCGAGCCGCTGAGGCGATCGCCGGCGGCGCGGTTGCCGATCTGATCGTGGTCCTGGGCGAAGGTCACCAGGCGCCACGCCGGCACGGTGTCGGGAACAGGAGAGCCGTGCTCGCGTCCGCGGAACGACGAGAACGTGCCGTTATGGAAGAAGCCGCCCTGCGATACCTTCTGCAGCGCGTCCGCGGCTGCGAAGTCCTCGTAGTAGCCGGCGGTCTCACCGGTGAGGGCGACGTGCGCCGAATGATGCCAGTCGTCCGACCACTGCGCGGTCAGCCCGTACCCGCCCGCTTCGCGGGGGAGGATCAGAGTGGGGTCGTTCAGGTCCGACTCCGCGATCAGGGTGAGCGGTCGATTGAGCTGTGCCGAGAGCGCGTCCACGCGCTGCGAGAGCTCACGCAAGATGTGGTTCGCCGAGTCGTCGCGCAGCGCGTGCACCGCGTCGAGCCGCAGGCCGTCGACGTGGAGGTCACGGAGCCACATCAGCGCGTTCTCGATGATGTACTCGCGCACGGCCGACTCGGTCAGATTCACCGAATCGCCCCAGGTGTTGCGGTCGCCCTCGTGCAGGTACGGGCCGAACTTCGGCAGGTGGTTGCCGCTCGGGCCCAGGTGGTTGTAGACCACATCCTGGATCACGGCGAGGCCGCGGGCGTGGGCAGCGTCCACGAGGCGCTGGTACCCCGCCGGCCCTCCGTAGGCCTCGTGCACGGCGTACCAGAGCACGCCGTCGTAGCCCCAGTTCCACTGGCCGTTGAAGGCGTTCACGGGAAGCAGTTCGACGTGCGTGACTCCGAGGTCGACGAGGTGATCGAGCCGCGCGATGAGGCTGTCGAGGGTGCCCTCGGGCGTGAAGGTGCCGACGTGGAGCTCGTAGATCACGCCTCCGGCCAGCTGGCGCCCCGTCCAGTCATCGTCCGACCAGTCGAACCTCGACAGGTCGAAGACGGCCGAGGGGCCGTGCACGCCGTGCGGCTGGCGCAGCGAGCGCGGGTCTGCTCTCAGCTCGTCACTGTCGTCGAGGAGGAACCCGTAGCGCGCACCCTCGGGGAGATCGATGTCGCCGTCCCACCATCCCGAGTCGTCGTGGCGACGCACCAGCTCGTGCGCGGCGATCACCACGTCCTTAGGCGTGAGTCGCTGAAGGCGCACGAGTTCGGCGCGCGGCGCCCATACCGAGATCATCGTTCCTCCACCAGCAGTGCGACGGGGTAGGTGTCGAGCAGATCGGCCAGCAGCACCGGTCCCGGCGGAATGCGCCGACCGGTGAGCACGTCGATCGCCGGAAGGTCACGGCGCATGAGCACCGTGTCTCCCCAGCCGCCGCGGCGGGCGAGAGCCACCGGAAGACGGGTCGCGATGGTCAGTGCGCCGCCGCGGTCCATCGCCACGGCATGCTCGGCCGCGCTTCCGGCGACGGTCGCCGCGCGATAGAGGTCGAACAGCTCGGGGTTGTCGCGACGCAGTCGCAGAGCGCGCGAGGTGACGAGCATCTTCACGAGTCCTGAGTCGTCGATCTCGGGCAGGATGCCGCGCGCGACGTCCTCGTCGAGGCGGGCGAGCAGTCGCATCCGCTCCTCGAAGTCGACCGGCCGCCGGTTGTCGGGGTCGACCAGGGAGTGATCCCACAGCTCGGTGCCCTGGTAGACATCGGGAACGCCGGGCGCCGTGAGCTGGAGGAGCTTCGCCGACAGCGAGTTGATGCGCCCGGGCAAGGCGATCTCGTCGACGAAGCGCTCGATGATCTCTCGCGCCTCGCCGTTCGCCGCCTCGGCGATCGCCGCGATGCCCTTTTCGAAGTCCTCGTCCGGACTCTGCCACTGAGTGGACTCCGCTGCCTCGCGCGATGCCTTCAGACCGTAGGCGTGCAGGCGCTCGGTGCTGAGGGGCCATGCGCCCACCGCGGCCTGCCAGAGCATCGCGTCGAGCGGTCCGTGGCCGGTGGAGGCGACCGCGCGGAGCTCCGTCAGCACCTCGGCCCAGCGCTCGGGGACCTCGGCGAGCACCGACAGCCGTGCCCGCACATCTTCCGAGCGCTTGGTGTCGTGAGTGGAGAGCGTGGTCATCGAGTGCGGCCACGACGCGAGGCGCTCCTGCTGCGCCTCGTGGAAGTCGTCGACCGTCACCCCGGTGATCGACGGATCGCCGCCGACCTCGGTGAGCGTGCCGAGGCGCGTGAGGCGGTAGAACGCAGTGTCCTCGACGCCCTTCGCCATCACGGCACCGCTGACCTGCGGGAAGCGCACGGCGACCTCGAGGGTCGGGTCGGCGAGCAGCGGTGCCAGCTCGTCGATGGTGGCGGCGAGATCGGGACGACGACGTGTCGCCTCATCGAGGGCGTGCTGCAGGTGCTCGCGCCCGGCCGGAAGGTAGGAGCGGTAGACGGGCACGGCGGCGATGATCTCGGCCAGAGCGTCTTCGGCGCCCACGATGCCGAAGGGGAGGGCGTGCACGAGGCGTCGCACCTCCGACTGCAGCAGCGTGTCGGTCATCATGCGCTTCGTCGTGCGGGTCAGGTCGTGCCACGATTCGGCGGGCGGAAGAGAGGTCTCCTCGCGCAGTCGGGCATCGAGGTCGTCGAGCTTCTCGACGCCTGCGGGGTCGACGAGAACGCGATCGATCTCGCCGAGCGCGTCATAGCCCGTCGTGCCGTCGGTGCGCCACCACGAGGGCAGCTGCTCTCCGGGCTCGAGGATCTTCTCGACGAGCGTGTACGCCGCACCCGTCGCATCCGCGAGACGCTCGAGGTAGGCCCCGGGGTCGGCGAGTCCGTCGGGGTGGTCGACCCGGAGTCCGTCTGCGAGGCCGGAGGTGATCCACCGCACGATCTCGTGATGCGACTCGTCGAACACGTCGGCGAGCTCGACGCGGATGCCGGCGAGCTCGGAGACGGCGAAGAACCGACGGTAGTTCAGATCCGTGTTCTGGTCCTTCCAGTGGCGCAGCTCGTAGTGCTGAGCCTCGAGCAGCGCGGGCAGATCGTCGCTCAGAGAGCCCGTGCCGGGGGCGAGCGGCAGCACGTGCTCGAAGTAGTGCAGGGTTCCGTCCGGAGCGTCGGGCGCCGGGGTCGGGTCGACAGTGAGGTCGCCGGCCGAGACCACCTCGTCGGGGGTCGCACCGAGGATCGGCAGGCGGATGCGGCCGCTCCCCACCCGGGCGTCGACGTCGAACGCGACGGCGTGACGCGATGCTCGCCCGAGACGGAGCACGTCCCACCACCAGGGATTCTCGCGTGGCACCGCGACCCCGACGTGGTTGGGCACGATGTCGATGAGGATGCCGAGCCCCGCGGCGCGCGCGGCCGCGGCGAAGCGCTCGAGGCCCTCCTCGCCGCCGCGGCTCTCGTCGATGTGCGAGTGGTCGACGACGTCGTAGCCGTGGTCGGATCCGGGAACCGCGGCGAGCAGCGGTGACAGATACGCCCACGATGCCCCGAGCTCCGCCAGATACCCGGTGAGCTCGGCGGCGTCGTCGAGCGTGAACCCGGCGCGGATCTGGAGGCGGTACGTCGACAGAGGGCGCAGGGTCATCGGGGCAGCTCCGCGGCGGGCGCGGGCGACGGTGCGTCGGCGCGTTCGGTCTGGACGCGCAGCGATGCCTCGACGGAGTCGTCGGTGGGCACCTCTGTGGCATCGACCTCACGGAGCACGAGCATCGACGACGCCTCGAGGGTGATGGCGGCACCCGGCGCGAGAGACGGATCGCTCGCGCGCTCTCCTCCGGTGTCGACCACGATGTTCCACGCATGGCCATGGCGCTCGTCGGGCAGCACGGCGTCGACCGCATCATCGCCGCTGTTGAAGTACACGAGGAAGTTCTGATCCGACACGGGCATGCCGCGGCGGTCCTTCTCCCTGATGCCCTGACCGTTGAGGAATATGCCGACGGAGAGTCCGAATCCGTTGTCCCAGTCCTCCGGCTGCATCCGACGACCGTCCGGGCGCAGCCAGACCACATCGGGAACCCGCTCGCCGTCCTCCGACCGCACGGGGCGGCCGTCGAAGAAGCGGCTCCGGCGGAACGTCGGGTGGGCGCGGCGGAGACGTGCCACCGCGGCGGTGAACTCGATCAGCGGCCGATCCGCGGCCGCCCAGTCGACCCAGGTGATCTCGTTGTCCTGGGCGTAGCCGTTGTTGTTGCCGCCCTGCGTGCGGCCCAGCTCGTCGCCGTGCGAGATCATCGGCACGCCCTGCGAGAGCAGCAGCGTCGCCAGGAAGTTGCGCTGTTGACGAGCGCGTCGGCGGTTGATGCCCTCGTCGTCGGTCGGACCTTCGACGCCCAGGTTGTCCGAGCGGTTGTGCGATTCGCCGTCGGCGTTGTTCTCGCCGTTCGCGTCGTTGTGCTTCTCCGAGTACGACACGAGGTCACGCAGCGTGAAGCCGTCGTGCGCCGTGACGAAGTTGATGGAGGCCACCGGGCGTCGCCCAGAGTGCTCGTAGAGGTCGGCCGAGCCGGTCAGGCGCGACGCGAACTCTCCGAGCGCCTGCGGCTCGCCGCGCCAGAAGTCGCGCACCGTGTCGCGGTACTTGCCGTTCCACTCGGTCCACTGCGGCGGGAAGTTGCCCACCTGGTAGCCTCCGGGCCCGACATCCCACGGCTCGGCGATGAGCTTCACCTGCGAGACGATCGGATCCTGCTGCACGAGCTCGAAGAACGCGGCGAGCTTGTCGACGTCGTAGAACTCACGGGCCAGGGTCGAGGCGAGGTCGAAGCGGAATCCGTCGACGTGCATCTCGGTCACCCAGTACCGCAGCGAATCCATGATCAGCTGCAGGGCATGCGGACTGCCGGCGTTCAGGCTGTTGCCCGTTCCGGTGTAGTCGGTGTAATACCGCTTGTCCTCTTCGAGTCGGTAGTAGGCCACGTTGTCGATGCCCCGCATCGAGAGCGTCGGCCCGAGGTGATTGCCCTCGGCGGTGTGGTTGTAGACGACATCCAGGATGACCTCGATGCCCGCCGCGTGCAGCGCACGCACCATGGCCTTGAACTCCTGCACCTGCTGGCCGTGCTGGCCGCTGGAGGAGTAGAGGTTGTGAGGCGCGAAGAACGCGAGGGTGTTGTACCCCCAGTAGTTCGACAGGCCCTTCTCCTCGAGAGTGGAATCATGCACGAACTGGTGCACCGGCATTAGCTCGATCGCGGTGATGCCGAGGTGCACGAGGTGCTCGATGATCACCGGGTGCGCGATGCCCGCGTAGGTGCCGCGAAGATCCTCCGGCACATCGGGGTGGAGCTCGGTGAGCCCCTTCACGTGGGCTTCGTAGATCACGGACTGCGCGTAGGGGATCTTCGGCAGGCGGTCTCCGGCCCATTCGAAGAACGGGTTCACCACCACGGCCTTCACCATGGACTCGGCGGAGTCCTCGTCGTTGCGCGAATCCGGGTCGCCGAAGTCGTAGCCGAAGAGCGGCTGGCCCCAGTCGAGCCGACCGGCGACCGCCTTGGCGTAGGGGTCGAGAACGAGCTTGTTCGGGTTGAAGCGCTGACCCTCCGAGGGGTCGAACGGGCCGTGCACCCGATAGCCGTAGAGCTGCCCAGGCTGCACGGACGGCAGATAGCCGTGCCACACGAACGCATCGACCTCTTCGAGCTCGATGCGCTGCTCGTTGCCCTCATCGTCGAACAGGCAGAGTTCGACGCTCTCGGCGCACTCGCTGAACAGCGCGAAGTTGGTTCCCTGACCGTCGTAGGTGGCGCCGAGGGGATACGGCGACCCGGGCCAGACCTCGACGCTCACTGAGCGCGCCGAGCTGAGACGGCGCGATGCAGCACCGTCTTCACAGCCTCGTGGAAGTCGAGTGTCTGAGCGACCTCGACCGCTCTGGGATACGGATGACCGACGTAACAGACGAAGACAGGGCTCACGTGCTCAACATAGCCGACGGGCCCGTCGTGGAGGACGGCGTAGCGATCGAGGTCGACGCGCTCGTAAAGAGGCTCGGCGGGTGCTGCGGAATCCGCCGTGGGCGATCCTGAAGAAGCCGGCCGTTCGTCTATGGGCGGACGGTCATGAGCGGTGCGCGTATTCGCATTCATGAGAGCTCCTGATTCTGTTGAGGATGCTCACGCTACGAGTACTCGGGCGAAAGAAATATCCCATTGCCACTGGCGTCGTGAGGCGGTATACCGAATGCCGTCGTCCGTCACACAGGCCTCCACGGCGCGATCTCGGGGCGCACACCTGCGACAATGAGAACCCGTGCCGATTCCGACCGAGGAGGACCCGTGCAGTACATCTCCACCCGAGGCGGCATGCAGCCGCTTCCCTACTGCGAGACTCTGCTCGAGGGGCTCGCGACCGACGGCGGACTCGCTGTTCCCGAGGTCATGCCCACGGTCGACGGCGAGACGCTGGAGCGCTGGCGCGCGCTGACCTACCCGCAGCTCGCGACGGAGGTGCTCGGTCTCTTCGCCACCGACATCCCCCGGGAGGACCTCGCCCGGATGACGGCCGCCGCCTACGAGCCCTTCCCCGAGGAGGTCGTGCCGCTGCGATCGATCGGTGACGGACTCACGCTCGTCGGGCTCTCCGAGGGGCCGACCCTCGCCTTCAAGGACATGGCCATGCAGTTCCTCGGCCAGGTCGTCGAGTACGCCTTGGAGCGCCGCGGATCGGTGCTCAACATCCTGGGCGCGACGTCGGGCGACACCGGCTCGGCAGCGGAGCACGCGCTGCGCGGCAAGGACCGCATCTCGGTCTTCATGCTCTCTCCCAAGGGACGCATGAGCACGTTCCAGCGTGCGCAGATGTTCTCCCTCGACGACGCCAACGTGCACAACATCGCGATCGACGGCGTCTTCGACGACTGCCAGAACCTGGTCAAGTCGCTCGCCGGAGACATCGAGTTCAAGCGCGCGCAGAACATCGGCGCCGTCAACTCCATCAACCTCGCGCGCATCACCGCGCAGGTCGTGTACTACTTCTGGGCTTGGCTGCGGGCGACGGATGCCGGCGGATGGACCGAGCTCTCCTTCACGGTGCCGTCGGGCAACTTCGGCAACATCCTCTCCGGCTTCTTCGCGAAGCAGATGGGCCTGCCCATCCGCCGTCTCGTGCTGGCCGCCAACGAGAACAACGTGCTCGACGAGTTCTTCCGCACCGGGGTGTACCGCCCCCGCAGCGCGGCTCTGACCCTTGCGACGTCGAGCCCCTCGATGGACATCTCGAAGGCATCGAACCTCGAGCGCTTCATCTTCGAGCTCGTCGGTCGTGACGCGGCTCGCGTGGTGAGCGTCTGGCAGGATCTCGACACTCAGGGCTTCTTCGATTTCACCGCCGATCTCTCGCGCTTCGTCGACGAGTACGGCATCGTGAGCGGGACCTCCACGCACGAGGACCGTCTCGACACCATCCGCTCGGTCTACGAGTCCACGGGCGAGATCATCGACCCGCACACCGCCGACGGGGTGAAGGTCGCCCGAGAGTACGTCGAGTCGGGCGTGCCCATGCTGGTGCTGGAGACGGCCAAGCCGCAGAAGTTCGCGGACACCATCCGCGAGGCCATCGGCGTCGAGCTCGACTACTCGCCCGAGCTGCGCGAGATGCTCGAGGCCCCGCAGCACGTGACCGAGATGCCCGACGACGCACAGGCGCTCCGCGAGTTCATCCAGGCGAACGCGCTGCGCTGAGCATCGCCGATCACTCGGCGTCGCCGTGCAGCATCCACGGGATGCCGTAGCGGTCGACGAGCATCCCGAACGTGCCGCCCCACGGCGCCTGATCGAGGGGCAGCGAGATGGTCGCGCCGTCTGCCAGCACATCCCAGACCTGCTTCGTCTTCTCCGTGGAATTGCCGCTGAGCGACACCGAGAACCCCTGCGGCTTCTCGTAGGGCATGCCGTCAGGGGTGTCGGATCCCATGAGCACGAGGCCGTCCGGGGTCGTCAGCTGAGCGTGCATGACAAGATCCTTCTGGCTCGGATCCTGCATCATGTCGGGGTAGGAGCCGAAGACATCGATCTCGAGCTCGCCCCCGAGCACGTCGCGGTAGAACTCCATCGCCTCCCTCGCCTCGGTGCGGAACGAGAGATATGCGTTCAGATTCGCCATGATCGACCCCCAGCGTCGTGGAGCGCGGATCGGACGGTCCGCGTTTCCCGATCATTGTGCGCCGGGCATCCGACATCCGCAAGGGCAACCGATCAGTCGGGGAGGGCCCGCACCGCAGCCGTCAGCACCTGGGGCACGGTGGGCACGCCCTCGGCGCGGAAGACCTCCGCGCCCGCATCGTCGCGGATGATCACCGTCGGGGTGGATCGGATGTCGAGTGCCTCGGCGGCATCGGGCGCGAAGGCGACGTCGAGCTCGGTGACCGTGGCGTCGGGCAGGTAGCGCACGGCCTCGTTCAGCACGCTCCGGGTGCGCGAGCACGCCCCGCAGAACGCGGACGTGACGAGTGTCAGCTGCATGGCATCCTCCGGTCGGTCTTCGAGGTGCAACCGCCGAGCCCGACGCGATGTTCCCCTCCGCGAGGGATGTCGATCAGAAGGCTGTGCGCTTCACGAGACCCCGATTGGTGCGGATGTGCTCGTAGTCCCACTGGATGGCTCGCGCCTCGTCGAGGCAGCCGGCGATGGCCGTCGGGTCGACGTCCGAGACGTCGAGCATCCTGGCTTCCGCCGCCTGGAAGGAGCCGGAAGCGGTCAGGCCCTCACCGGCGAACGACTGCCCGCTCCAGAACATCATCCGCACGTCGTCCTTCAGGCGGCTGTACCCGACGATCGGATTGCCGTCGAGGAACCACACCGGGTGCGCGTGCCAGACCTTGCCCACCGCATCCGGCAGACCTCGTTCGATCTGCTGCGCGAGCAGATCGGCGATCTCACGGTCCGCGGGTGCCAGGCGGCGGTTGTACTCATCGATCTCGGGTGCACGGGTCATGGTGCGAGTATGGCGTGCCCGGTCGATGACGGCGAGGGTCATCCGGCGGGTCTGGCGCTGCGCGGGTGCAGGAGCCCGGATGCCGCGCCCAGCGCCGCACCCACCAGAGTGTCGACGATGCGTTCGCCGGCGACCTCCATCGACCCGTTCTGTCCGGTCGCCGCACCGGTGAGCAGCAGCACCAGAGGCGTGATGAACACCAGGGCGAGCGCATAGTGACGCACCACCACGAGCTCGATCGCGAACTGCAGCGCGCCGAGCAGCAGCGCGAGCCAGAGTCCGGCGGGATGCAGCAGTGCGAGGAGCGCGTAGACGCCTGCGCCGACCACGGTGCCCAGCATCCGGTGCAGTCCGCGCTGGAAGGCCGTGCGCCTCGCGGCGGCGATGCCGACGACGGCCACCGCGGATCCGACCACCCAGTAGGTGCGCGTCGGGTCGATCACGAGTCCGAGGAGGACACCGGCGACGGAGACGATCGCGACGCGCACGAGCAGGACTCGCGCCGACATGTCGAACGAGGGGCCGGGGAAGAGCTCGCGGACGGGCCGCGGAGCCGTCGCCCGGACGCGGGGGAGGAGCAGCGGAGCCATCGCGACCAGGTACGAGAACACGCAGCCGGCCGCCAGCGCGGCCAGGTACACCGCCGGAGGGATCGCCCCGCTCACGACGACATGGCCGGAGAGCCCGAACACGAGGACGAAGAAGAGCGGGCCGGGCGGTCCGAGCCGGAACCCGAACGACAGTGCGGCGCTCACGACGGCGACCACCACGACTCCGATGCTCACGAGCCAGGCGTCCGGGGCGACCAGCACGCCGAGTGCGGCGCTGACGATCAGGCCGGCGGCGACGAAGGGGAGCACCCGTGCGCGATCCCGCACCGGCGCCGATCCGACGAACAGCACCGTGAAGGCGCCGGATGCGGCGATGTAGCCGAGGGAGGCCTGGCCGAGCAGCGTCATGACGCCGATCGGCACGGCGATACCGAGTGCCGCCTGTGTCGCCAGGGGCCACCGGGGTCCGCGGGAGGGGGCGAAGGCGAACAGGCTCACCCCTTCATTGTCTCGCGCCGGGCAGGAGACGCCGGACGCGCCGACGCTACGATGGCCGACGTGACCGAACCACGCGCCGGCATCGCGGAACGTCTCTCGCGGATGATCCAGCTGCCCACCGTCTCGGCGGAGCTCGATCAGCGAGGATCAGCCCCGTTCGAGCAATTCGTCGCGCTGATCGCCGACCTCTATCCGCTCGTGCACGCGAGCCTGGACCTCGAGAGGCACACCGACTTCGGGCTGCTCTTCCATTGGCGGGGAAGCGGCGCGGCGTCCGGAGGCCCTGCGGTGCTGATGGCGCACTACGACGTCGTCCCCGTCGACGAGAGCGACGCCTGGACGCATCCGCCGTTCGCGGGCGTCATCGCCGACGGGATCGTCCACGGCCGCGGCGCGCTCGATGACAAGGGGCCGCTGATCGTCATCCTCGAGGCGGTCGAGAACCTCCTTGCCGACGGGTTCGTGCCGGCGCGAGACGTCTACCTCTCCTTCGGGGGCAACGAGGAGACGTACGGGCGCGCGGCGGAGGAGATCGCCCTGGTGCTTCGCCAGCGAGGGATCGTGCCGTGGATCGTCGTGGACGAGGGTGGCGCCGTCGTCGATGCGCCGCTGCCGTTCGTTCGCGGCCGGGCGGCGATGATCGGGGTGGGCGAGAAGGGGGTCATGACCCTCTCCCTCTCGGCGCGCGGAGACGGAGGGCATGCCTCGGCGCCTCCCGCGTTCACCGCAGTGCGCCGTGTCGCTCGCGCGGTCGATCGGCTCGGGCCGTCGACCTTCCCGCCGAGAGCACCGAAGGCGATCGGCCGCATGCTCACCCGTCTCGCGGAGAACACCCCCGGGCCGGCGGGAGTGCTGCTGCGGATGCTCGGCGGGGCGCCCCTGCTCACCGCACGGGTCTTCGCCGCTCTCGGAGGCGAGGCCGCCGCACTCGTGCGCACCACCGTGGCGCCGACGATGCAGTCGGGCGGCACCGCCGCGAACGTGCTGCCGTCTCAGGCGTCGGCCACCGTGAACCTCCGCATCGCGCTCGGGCAGACGACGCAACAGACCGTGCTGAGGGTGCGCCGCCGCATCCGCGACCCGCTCGTGTCCGTCCGCGTCGTCGAGGCCGACGCGCCGTCGCCGGAGTCGCCGACCGACAACGCGCAGTTCGCGCTGCTGGCCGACGCGCTCGCCGTGTCGCACCCCGGCGTTCCCGCGGTGCCCTACGTGATGATGGCGGCGACCGACTCCCGGCACTTCCACCGGTTCTCTCCCGCGGTGTACCGGTTTGCCCCGCTCGACATGTCGAACGCGCAGCGCGCGTCGATCCACGGCGTCGACGAGAACGTCGAGATCGCCGCCGTGGTGCGTGGTGAGACGTTCCATCGGGCACTCCTCGAACGGCTAGGGTGATCTCACCCGTCCGGGTCGTGAGCATCCGGGCCGCCTTCCGCATCGAGGAGCCGCGATGACGCGCACCCGCACTCTCGGCACTCTGGCGACCGTCGTCGGCTTCCTCGCCTTCGTCGAGTTCACCAGTGGCGTCCTGCAGGGCTATTACACGCCGATGCTCAGCGACATCGCGCGTCACCTCGGCATCCACGACGCCGACGTGAACTGGCTCGAGGGCACGCAGCTCATGCTCTCGGCGCTCGTCGTGCCGGCTTTCGCGAAGCTCGGCGACATGGTGGGGCACAAGCGGATGCTGCTGATCTCCACCGCTCTCACCGGCGCTGCCGCTCTCGTGCTGCCGTTCACCGATTCGTTCGCCATCTTCCTCATCGGCTGGACGCTCATGGGGTTCTACGTGGTCTGGCTGCCGCTCGAGATCGCGCTGATCTGGTCGCGCTCGCGTCGTATGGAAGGCCGATCGACGATCACCGCCAAGGCGGCGGGCCTCCTCGTGGCCGCTCTCGAGGGCGGCGCCATCATCGGCGCGCTCGCGGGCGGTGCGCTCATCGACGTGCTGCCGCTGACCGTGGTGCTCCTGATCCCCGCCGTGCTGATCGTCGTGTGCTTCTTCGTGATCCTGTTCGGCGTCACGGAATCCCCTGACCCTGCGGGCGGGGTCTTCGACACGGTCGGCGTCGTGCTGATATCCCTCGCGCTGATCTGCTTCACGGGCGGACTCAGCCTGCTCCGCCTGGAGGGCGGCCTCGTCAATCCGTGGTCGTGGGCCGTGGTCGTGCTCGGCCTGCTGCTCGTCATCCCCTTCGTGCTGTGGGAACTCCGCTGCGACGATCCGGTGATCGACGTGCGGATGTTCCGCTCGCCCGCCCTCGGGCCCGTCTTCCTCACGGCCGGCCTCTTCGGCGTCAGCGTGCTGGGCGCGCAGGCGCCACTGTCGACGTTCGCGCGCACCGACCCGGGCGTCTACGGCTACGGCCTGGGAACCACCGGCTTCGCCACGTCGTTGATCATCGGCTTCTATCTGATCGCCATGATCGCCGGCGCGCTGCTGTTCCCCGTGATCGCGCGCTCGCTGACGCCGCGGCTCACCCTCATGGGAGCCTCGGTGCTGGTGGGTGCGGGCTTCCTGCTCTTCCTCCCGTTCCACGAGACCTACCTGCAGGTCGTCACGAACATGGCGATCGTGGGACTCGGCTCCGGCGCGCTCGTCGCGGCCCTGCCCGCGGCCGCGGCATCGGCCGCGCCGGAGTCGCAGACCGGCGTCGCCACCGGGCTCACGAACTCGGTGAAGACGGTCGGTGGAGCGATCGCCTCATGCGTGTTCGGCATCGCGCTGTTGAGCGGAGTGAGCGGAGCCGTCGAGGGCACCGCCGGATCCTTCGCCGGCTACATCACGGTCTGGGTCGTGTGCGGGGTGACCGCTCTCATCGCCGCGCTGCTGCTGGTGTTCGTGCCGAAGTCGGCCTTCACCGACCGCGCGGATGCCGTGACGGCCGTTCCCGTTCCCTGATCGATGCGGCGATGCCGGCCGCGCTCGCAGACGCGGTCGTCGCTGTCAGAGCTCGACGCCGTGGTCCTCGTCGTTCACGCCGGCGTTGCGCCCGCGACGGGACTCGTAGCCGAGGAACCAGCCGAGCCAGACGATCGCCGCGAGCAGCAGACCCAGCCACACGTTCTGGAAGATGAGGCCGATCACGATGCCGAGGATGAGCAGACCTGCGGTGACGGAGATGCGGAGCGCGCGGCGGGACATGTGCTCAGCCTAGAGGGAGAGCCCCTCTCTCCGCGTCGGCGCTCAGCCCGCGTCGGTCGCTCAGCGGGCTCGATGATCCTCCGGCGAGAGTCGTGGGCCCCGCCTCGCCTCGCGGATGCCGCTGGCGAAGATGAGCCGGATCACGCGCTGTCGGTGTCCGGCCCATGGCTCGAGCAGACGCAGCATCCCGTCGTCGTCCGTGCGGTGGCCGGCGAGTACATGGCCGACCTCGTGGGCGAGGTGGTAGTCGCCGACGCTGACCGCATCGGGGTCGCCGAGCGCACGGATGCGGGTCTCGGCCGAGGTCCACACCCCGATTCCGGGAAGGCTGGTCAGCACGCGGTCGCGCTCCGCGCCGTCTGCGGCCGCGAGCAGCGCGCGTTCGATGCTCGCTCCTCGCTCCGCCGCCCGCACGATCGTCTTCGACTGCGGAGGCTGCACGGCGACACGGTGCCAGTCCCACGACGGGATGCGCCGCCACACCGCTGCCGGAGGTGCGACGTACATCGGACGCGGCGTCGGCCCCGGTGCCCTGGTGCCGAACTTCGAGACGAGCTGCCGCCAGGCGCGGAACGCCTCGAGTCCCGTGACCTTCTGCTCGATGATCGCGCAGGCGAGGGCGTCGAACACCTCACCCGTGCGAGCGAGCCTGATGTGGGGATGCCGCCGGGCGACATCGGCGATGAGCGGATGGTGCGAGGGGTCGAAGCCGGTCGGGTCGTCACTCGCGCCGCACAGGTCGGGCACGCGGTCCAGCGCCTCTTCGGCGCCGGCGCCCCATGCGGTGGCCCTGACCTCGGATCGCGACCCCCGCAGGGCGAGCGTCACCGGGCCGCGCGACGTGCGGATCGTCCGCCAGATCACCGAGCCGTCGTGCACCTGAGTGGGGTCTCCCGGACCTCGCCGCAGCATGCCGACCGTCGCGACGAGGTCGACGGGTGTCTTCGGCCTGTAGACGCTCTCGCGGGGGCCGTGCGTCGGAACGGCATCGGCCGCCCCGGCATCCGCGGTGAGAGTCATGCGCCCACCGTACGCCGTGGGTCTGACACCCGCCTCAGAAGCGGTCGGGCGACGGTGTTCCGTGGCCGTAGCGGATGACGACGTCGGCGTGACGGTCGAACCGGTAGCCGATGCCGCGCACGGTGCGGACGATGTCCTCGTAGCGGCCGAGCTTGGCGCGCAGGCGACGCACGTGCACGTCGATCGTGCGCTCACCCGGGGTCTCGTCGTCCTGCGCCTGCCACAGCGCCGACACGAGCTCCGAGCGCTCGATGGTGCGGCCCTCGCGCAGCACCAGGTATTGCAGGAGCTCGAACTCCTTGTAGGTGAAGGCGGCGGACTCGCCGTCGATCAGCACGCGCTTGCGCGAGATGTCGACCACGACACCGCCCTCCTCATCGGCGACCTCGTCCTCGGCGGCGGCCTTGGTGCGGGCGATCGCCCCTGGCTCCTGCAGCGCCAGGCGCACGACGTCGAGATCGCGTCCGCCCGATCCGTGAGGTGCGAGGGCGACCGTGGCGTGCGTCTCGGCGCCCGGCGCGAGCTCAGCGAGCGTGCGGCGCAGCGCGTCGACCAGCAGGGGCAGGCTCACACCGGCTTCTGCGGCCTTGATCTCGTCGAGTCCGACGTAGAGGGCGAAGCCCCGGGGCGAGCGGGCGGCGGGCAGATCGGCGGCGAGGGGCGCGGTGGTCTCCGCGGCGGAGGCGGTACGGGCGGCGGAGGCGGTGGGACGCTCGAGAAGTGCGATGTTCGACATGATGATGAGTCCTCAGGACGAGAGCCGGAACGGCTCTGAATGCGTTGCATGAATGACCGGGCGAGCCGGGAAGCGAGCAGGGGTGGGTGCTCGGAGACTCATGATCCGCAGATGGCGGAGGGACGAGTCAGACGGGGTGGCTGTTCGTTCAGCGACACATTCGGCAACACATGCCAACGCGACCGGGCATCATCATCCCGGCAGTCCTGTTCGCCTCCTGGGCGGACGAAGGGCGTGCGTTGGTAGTCATGGGGGGATTATGACCGAAGAAGTCCGCGCGTGTCAAAACGGTCGGCGGTGCCCGAGGCAGGCGTAACGTGGGGAGGGTGACCACTTCGACTCTCGCCTCGGGCTTCATACTCACCGATGAGAAGGATGCATCGCGGTACACCCTCACTCGCGACGGCCAGCTCGTGAGCGTGCTCGACTACCGCGACGACGGGCGCACGATCGCCCTGACCAGGGCCTTCACGATCCCGACTTTCCGCGGCCACGGCTATGCCGGAACCGTCGTCGAGGGTGCGGTGGCCGACATCGAGTCCCGCGGCGATCGTGACGTCGACGCGGTGTGCTGGTACGTCGCCGACTGGTTCGACGCGCACCCCGAGCACGCCCCGCTGCTGCGCTCCCGCTGACTCGCGCCGTGTGACGCTGTGTTACGCGCGGCGTCCTGCGAGGATGAGGACATGAAACTCGCAGAGGCCCTCACCGCCCGCGCCGATCTGCAGCGTCGCATCGAGCAGCTGCGCGCCAGGATCACGGCGAACGCCAGGTACCAGGAAGGCGAGGAGCCGGCCGAGGATGCCGGCGCCCTTCTCGTCGAGGCGGACTCCGTCCTCGCTCGACTGCAGACCCTGATCCGGCGTATCAACGCCACGAACTCCCGGCTCGATCTCGGCGCCGACGGAACCATGACGGATGCTCTCGCCGCACGCGACGTGCTGCGCGCGAGGCACTCGTTGCTCGCCGACGCCGCCGCGGCCGCGTCGGGAGCGCACGAGCAGTTCCCGCGGCAGATGCGCTCGGAGCTGCGGCACGTCTCGGCTCTGCCGGTGGCGGATGTGCGTCGGAGGGCCGACGCGGTCGCGCAGGAGCTGCGCGAGCTCGACAACAGGATCCAGCAGGCGAACTGGCTGAACGACCTGGAGGAGTAGAGCGGAAGTCGGTAGTCACGGAGGAGCGGACACAACCCCTGCCGGAGGGGCACATCCGGCACCTGTGGGGCGGAGGGCAGCCCGGAACGCATCGCGCAGCCCCGCACGCCGCACATGTGATCGCGCATCGCGCATCTCGCATCACCACGTGTCGATCTCCGTGACGAGGGTGGGTCAGGGGACCTTCCGCTCCTCCTCCGCGCGGCGTCCGCCGCGCCGTCCCGTCGCCGTCTCGCGGTGCGGTCTTCCGGTGCGGCGGCACGCCTCGGAGCGAATGTCGGTGGCAGTTCGTAGCGTGAGGGTATGCGAATCCTGCACACCTCCGACTGGCACATCGGCCGCACCTTCCATGGCAACTCGACCATGGACGCGCTCGCCGAGGTGCTCGGAGCGCTCACGGAGCAGGTGCACGGGCTCGACGCCGCAGGGTCTCCCGTCGATGTGGTCATCGTCGCGGGCGATGTCTTCGATTCCGCCACGCCGGCAGGCGCCGCCTACACGCTCCTCAGCGACACCCTCGTGGCCTTGAACTCCGCAGGCGTCGCCGTGATCGTCACGAGCGGCAACCACGACTCCGCGGCCCGCCTCGGATTCCAGGCGCGGTTGCTGCGCGACGGGATCCACGTCCTGACGGATCCTCTCGCGATCGGCACGCCGGTCACTCTCCAGGACGCTCACGGGCCGGTGCATTTCTACGGGATCCCCTATCTCGAGCCGGCCATCGTGCGGCAGCACTGGAGCGATGTCGAGCTGCGCACACAGGCGCAGACCGTGGCGCACGCGATGGACCTGGTGCGGGCGGGCATGGCCGAGCACGCCGGTCGATCCGTGGCCATCGCCCACTGCTTCTCCGCGGGCGTCGACGCCACCGTGGGGCTCGAGCGCGAGGTGCGCCAGGGCGGCCTCGACGTCGTGCCGCTGTCGATCTTCGACGGACCCGACTACGTCGCGCTCGGTCACATCCACGGGCGCCAGCAGATCAGCGAGCGCGTGCGCTACTCGGGTGCTCCGCTCCACTACAGCTTCGGCGAGCAGGACAAGCCTCGTGGCTCGTGGATCATCGACATCGACGCGCACGGTCTGGCGGCGGTCGAGTGGCTCGACCTGCCCGTGCCTCGTCGCCTCGTGACGCTGACGGGCACGCTCGACGAGATCCTGTCGGCCGACAACGTCGCCGCGCATGTCGACGACTGGGTGTGCGCGGTGTACACCGATGCGCTCGCCCAAGCAGAGCCCATGCGCCGGCTGCGCGAGCACTACCCGCACTGCGCGATGGTGCAGCACCAGCCCGCGCACACGGCGACCGCGACGGAGCGCTCGTATGTCGAGCGTCTCCGGGGAGCGGCGACCGACACCGAGCGCATCGAGGCCTTCCTCGAGCACGTTCGAGACGGGCACGGAGCGACGGAGCGCGAAGACGAGATGATCCGCGACATCCTCGACGATCGAGTGCGCGCGGACGCGCTGCTGTGACCCGGGCGACCCGCTGATGCAGCTGCATCGCCTGGAGGTGGAGGGGTTCGGCCCGTTCCGCGAACGCCAGTACGTCGATTTCGACGCCTTCGCCGACGACGGCATCTTCCTGATCGCCGGTCGCACGGGTGCGGGAAAGTCCAGCATCCTCGACGCGGTCTGCTTCGGCCTCTACGGAGGGGTGCCGCGTTATGAGAGCGGCGAGAAACGACTGCGCAGCGACTACTGCGAGCCCGACGACCTCACAGAGGTGGTGGTCGAGTTCAGCACGTCGGCGGGACGCTATCGGGTGACGCGCTCGCCGGACTACGAGCGCCCGAAGAAACGCGGCGGCGGCATGACGGTTCAGGCCGCTGCCGTTCGACTCGACACGCTCGTCGGCGGCGAATGGGTGGGACTCGCGGCGAAGGAGCGCGAGGCGGCCCTCGAACTCGATGAGATCCTCCAGCTGAGCCGCGAGCAGTTCCTGCAGGTGATCCTGCTCGCGCAGAACCGCTTCTCCCAGTTCCTGCTCGCCGGCAGCCGAGACCGGCAGGCGCTGCTGCGACGTCTCTTCGGCACAGAGCGCTTCGAAGACGTGCAGGCGCGGTTCGACGAGCGTCGTCGGTCGTCCGAGCAGCTCCTGGGCACCCGGATCGCCACGGTGTCCGCGCGCCTCGGTGAGGCCGAGCGATTGGTCGCCTCGGCTCAGCTCACCGGCGAGGAGTCCATCCCTGCGACGCCTTCCGATCAGGGTGCGGTCGAGGCCTCGTCGACCACCGAGGACCGGCTCGATGCCCTCCGTCGTGCTTCGGCGCGCGCCGGGTATCGCGCCGAGAGGCGTCTGGCCGAGCGCCTCGACGCCGAGAAGCAGTCGGCAGCGGCCGATGCAGCCGCGACGGCCGCCCGCGAGGAGCAGCGCGCACAGATCGAGCGCGATCGCGCGAGGGCTGCTCTCGACGCTCTCGACGCCGAGATCCCGGCGATCGATGGGGCGCGCTCCGCGCTGCGCGACGCCCGCGAGGCCGAGGCTCTGCGCGTCGTCATCACCGCGGCGACCCGTGCGGAGGCCGCTCTGGACGCGGCGCGCGGCGCCGAGAACCAGGCACGGGCGGTCTGGGAACCGCACGGCATCGAGGCCGACGATCTGCAGGAATGGGCCGCGGCCCGTGGTCGGCAGATGGGCGCATGGGAGCGTGCGGAGCAGCTCGAGCGCTCTTCCGCGTCGCTCGCGGCGCAGCTGCAGGAGGCGACCGACGCCGTGGAGGCCGCGGAGCAGCGGATCGCCGACGCCCGCGCGGAGCGCGACGAGCTCCCGGCTCGCCTCGCCGAGCTCACGGAGCGTCGTGATGAGGTGCGTCGTGCGGCCGATCGTGCCGACGACCTGCGCCGAGAGCGTGATGCCGCCGCGGCGCGCCATGCGGCGGCTATCGAGGTCGTACGGCTCACGACAGAGCTGTCCTCGGCCGATCGCGCGCTCGTCGCAGCGGGAGACGACCTCATCCGGGCCCAGCGGGAGCTGACCGCGCTGCGGCAGCGTCGACTCGACGGTTTCGCGGGAGAGCTCGCGTCAGAGCTGCGCGACGGCGATGCCTGCCCGGTCTGCGGTTCGCACGAGCATCCGATGCCCGCCGAGCACTCCGATCCCGTCTCTGCTGACGACGTCGCGACCGCGGAGTCCGCACGAGACGCCGCTGCTCGTGAAGAGCGCACGGCGGCCCAGCACTCCGCAGACCTGCGCACCGACCTGGCGGCGGCGAGCACCCGCGCAGACGGTCTCGACGAGGCGGCCGCAGATGCTCGGCTGCGCGCCGTCACGGCAGAGCACTCAGCCAGCACGGCCGCCCTGGAGAGGCTCGTCGTCCTCGACGCCGAGCTCGACGAGCTGGCGGCCCACGTCCGGCGGCTCGACGACGCCCGCGAGCGCGATGCCTCGGGCCTCGCGTCGGCCCGTGAGGCGAAGGCGGTGATCGAGCAGCGCGTCGCAGAGGCGCATGCAGCGATCGAGTCGGCGAGAGGCAGCTTCGGCTCCGTCGCGGAGCGGGTCGAGGAGACGGCGAGTCAGATCGCCGCAGCCCTCACCCTGCACGAAGCCGTCGCCGAGCGGATCCGCCGTGCCGATGTGGCGGAGGCCGCGCTCGCCGAGCGGGCAGAGGCGCTGCGGGAATCGGCGTTCGATGACGTCGCCGCCGTGGAGTCCGCGCTGCGGTCGGCCGGTGAGCAGTCCTCGCTCGAGACACGCATCACCCAGCACTCGGTGCAGCGCGAGAAGGAGCGGGCGACCCTCCTCGAACTCGAGCTCAGGGCCCTTCCGGAAGAGCGGATCGATGTCGCTCCTCTCGAGGAGGCCGCCCGAGCCGCACGCACGCGCTGGATGCTCGCCGTCGATGAGGCGGCACGGGCGGAGAGCATCCGAGAGCAGCTCGCTGCGCTCATCGACTCCGCGGCATCGGAGCACGAGCGCACGGCCGAAGAGGCCGCGGACTTCGAGATCCTCCGGGGCCTCGCCGACGCGATCGCGGGGCGCGGGGCGAACACGCGCAAGATGACTCTCGAGACCTTCGTGCTGGCCGCTGAGCTCGAGGAGATCGTCGAGGCGGCGAACCGACGACTCGCGGACATGTCGACCGGCCGCTATCAGCTGCGGCACTCCGATGCTCTGGCGGCGAGAGGTGCGGCCTCGGGGCTGGGCATCGTGGTGTTCGACGCCTTCACAGGACAGACCCGCCCCGCGCAGTCGCTGTCCGGAGGAGAGACGTTCCTGAGCTCACTCGCTCTGGCTCTGGGACTCGCCGAGGTCGTCACGGCGCGGGCGGGCGGAATCCGCCTCGACACCCTGTTCATCGACGAGGGCTTCGGCTCCCTCGACGGCGACACCCTCGACGTCGCGATGCGCACGCTCGACGAGCTGCGACAGGGCGGTCGCACGGTCGGTGTCATCAGCCACGTCGAGGCCATGCAGGAGCAGATACCCGCCCAGCTCGCCGTGCGCGCGACGCCGAACGGCCCGAGCGTGATCGAAACGCGGTGAGCGGCACGACCGGCCTGGCCGGTGACCGCGGGATCAGACTCCGTACTGCTCGCGGATGACCTCGCGCAGCTGCACGCTGCATCGAGCGATCGCGGCACGGAAATCGATGAGCGCACCGTCTTCGGCGCGGTCCGAGATGGCGCGGAAGACGCGGATCGGGACTCCGAACTTCTCAGCGACCCAGATGTAAGCGTAGGTCTCCATGTCGACGAGTCCCGCACCCGACGGGCGGATGACCGCGGTGATCCCCGCATCGCCCACGAAGCTGTCGCCGGTCGCGATGAGCACTCCGTCGTGTCCTGTCGAGACCCGCGCGGGCAGCGAGACGTGCTGACCGGGTACGCCGTCGAGGTCGAAGACATCGTGCTGCAGAGCGCTGCCGACCTCGTGCACCGCGGCAGCCAGCTCCTGATCGATGCCGCCCGCGGTTCCGACGACCACGACCTCCGAGTACTCCCGCGCGTCGAGTGCGCGGGTCAGGGCATAGGTGGCCTGCAGCTTGCCCTCACCGGTGACGAGCTGATCGAACCCCTCGAGCTCCTCGGGGAATGCTTCGAGTTCGGAGGCCATGGCTGCGACGAGAAGTTTCACCTCCCCATCCTCCCAGGTCGACGAGGTGCGTTCCCGTCAAGGGGCGCCCGATGCCGTCATCCCGGTGTAACACTGGGGGAGCATACTGACATCGACGAAGACCGGAGGATCACGTGTCCCTGCAGAAGCAGATCTCTGAAGCACTCGGCGTGAAGGCCGAGATCGATGTCGAGTCGGAGGTGGACCGCAGGGTCCAGTTCCTCGTCGACTACCTGAGCACGACCGGCGCCAAGGGGTTCGTGCTCGGAATCTCCGGCGGACAGGACTCGACCCTCGCGGGACGACTCGCGCAGCTCGCGGTCGAGCGCATCCGCGCCGAGGGCGGCGAGGCGAGCTTCCTGGCCGTCCGCCTCCCGTATCGCGTGCAGTCGGATGCGACGGATGCTGAGGCCGCCCTCGAGTTCATCGCGCCGGATTCCTCGGTCGAGGTCAACATCCAGAACGGCGTCGACGGCGTCGAAGAGGACATCGAGTTCGCGGTCACCAGCGACATCAGCGACTTCAATCGCGGCAACATCAAGGCGCGGCTGCGCATGGTGACGCAATACGCGCTCGCGGGCCACGACGGACTGCTGGTCATCGGCACCGATCACGCCGCGGAGGCCGTCACCGGCTTCTACACGAAGTTCGGAGACGGAGCGGCTGACATCCTTCCGCTGTCGGGACTCACGAAGCGGCAGGGTCGCTCTCTTCTGCTCCAGCTCGGGGCTCCGGACCGGCTCGCCTTCAAGGTGCCGACCGCCGACCTGCTCGACGGTCAGCCGGGCCGCGCCGACGAGGACGAGCTCGGCCTCACCTATGAGCAGATCGACGACTTCCTCGAGGGGCGCGACGTCGACCCCGAGGTGGCGGGTCGGATCGAGGCGAGGTATCTCGCGACACAGCACAAGCGCCAGCTCCCGGTCACGCCCGACGACACGTGGTGGCGCTGAGTCGCCTCCTCTCCGAGCCCCGTGTCGGATGCCCCGGCTAGTGTCGAAGCATCCGAGGGAACGGGAGCATCGTGCGGATCGACACCGAAGCGCAGCGCGTCATCTGGAGCGCCAGCGACCTCAAGGCGGCCGCCGAATGCGAGTTCGCCTGGTGCCGCGCCATCGACGCGAAGCTGGGTCGGGTGCCGGCGGTCGAAGAGCCCGAAGACGCCACTCTCGCCAGAGCGGCGCTTCTCGGCGACGTGCACGAGCGCAACGTCCTCGACGCGTATGTGAGAGACCTGGGCGCCGACAGGGTGCATCAGATCGAGAGGGTCTCGTCCGTCGATGCGCCGGCGCTGGCCGCGGCGATCCGCGAGACCGTCGAGGCTCTCGGATCCGATGCCCTGGTGGTCTTCCAGGCCGCGTTCGCGACCGATGAGTTCGTCGGTTTCGCCGACTTCCTGAGGCGCGATGACGACGGATCGTGGCGGGTTCAGGATTCCAAGCTCGCCAGGAAAGCGCGAGTCACCGCTCTGATGCAGTTGGCGGCATATGTCGATCAGCTCGATCGGCTCGACATCCCGCGCTCCGACGAGGTCGATCTGATCCTCGGAGACGGATCGATCAGCACGCACGCGGTCGACGACCTCCTCCCGCTCTTCCACGTGCGGAGGGCCAGGCTGAGGGCGCTCATCGCCGATCGGCGCGTCTCAGACGGAGCCGAAGGAGCAGCGCTCGCCTGGGGTGACGACCGCGGCGACCTCGAAGTCGTCGCCTGCGGGCGGTGCGCCACGTGCGAGGAGCAGGTCGTGGCGCACCGCGACCTGCTGATGGTGGCGCGCATGCGGCCTGTGCAGCGGGCGCGGCTGCGTGCGGCCGGCATCGAGACCATCGATGCGCTGGCCCTCGCGTCGACGGCCCCCGCCGGCATGAACGCCGACTCGTTCGAGACCCTGCGCGCGCAGGCGGCGCTCCAGATCCGCGCCGAGGCCGACGACGCTCCCACGTACGACGTGCACTACGCCGGAGCGATCCACACCTTGCCCGTGCCCAGTCGCGGAGACATCTTCTTCGATTTCGAAGGCGATCCGCTCTACACCGAGCCCGCTCCGGTCGGAGAGGCGCATTGGGGCATCGACTACCTGTTCGGCTGGGTCGACAACGCCGATCAGTACACGGCGCTCTGGGCACATGACTTCGACGCAGAACGGCAGGCGTTCGAGAGGTTCCTCGACTTCGTGAAGGTCAGGCGTGCAACGCATCCCGACATGCACATCTACCACTACGCCCCCTACGAGACCTCCCACCTCGTCGCCATGGCGGCGCGGCACGGGGTGCGCGAAGGCGAGATCGACCGACTGCTGCGCGAGGGCGTGTTCGTCGACCTCTATCCGCTGGTCCTGCGCACCGTGCGCGTCGGTTCGCGCTCGTACTCCATCAAGAAGCTCGAGCCCCTGTACATGGGTGCGGACGTGCGCACGAGCGACGTGCAGAAGGGTGACGATTCGATCGTCCAGTACGTCGCGGCTCGCGAGTTCGCCGCGGCGGGGGAGCAGGCGGAGGCCGACGCCGTGTTCGCGGATCTCGCCGACTACAACCGCTACGACTGCGTGTCGACGAGGCGGCTACGCAACTGGCTGATCGACATCGCACGTCGCGAGGGCGTGAACCCTGCGCCGCCCGACATGATCGACGAGATCGTCTACGAGCCGTCCCCGCGATCAGTGGCGCTGCTCGACGACGCTGCGCTCGCCGTCGAACGCGGCGACGACGGCCAGGTGCATCGCATCGCGGCGGCGGCCATCGACTACTTCCCCCGCGAGGCGAAGAGCTTCTGGGTGTCGCATTTCCAGCGCCTGCGCGAGCCGGTGACGATGTGGGACACCACCCGCGACGTCGTCAAGGTCGACCACTCCACCTCTGCCGTTCGCCGCGAATGGAGCATCGGCGAAGGGCGGCGCGTGATGTCGCGGGAGATCGAGGTGCGCGGCGAGGTGTCTCCGGGTACCACCCTCGGTGCAGGTGCCCAGCCCTTCGCCCTCTACGGCGTGCCCGCACCGTTCGACACCGAGGTGCCCTCGAGGGCCGTGCACGTCCCCCACGCCGTGACCGTGAGCGAGGTGCTCGACGACGGATACGTCATCACCGAATCGGCGGTGCAGGGACAGACGTGGGACGAGCTCCCTCTCGCGCTGACGCCGGCGGCGCCGCCCCGAGTGGTCTCTCTGCAGGGGGCCATCGACGAGTGGGCCGATGACGTGCATCGCGAGGCGCCCGGGTTCCCGCACGACGCAGCGACCGACATCCTCCGGCGCCTCCCTCCCCGCACCGTGTCGGGTGAGTCGTTGCCCGCCGCGGGAGACGACATCGTCGATGCGATCGTCCGGGGCATCATCGATCTCGATCGCAGCTACCTCGCCGTGCAGGGCCCGCCCGGAACCGGCAAGACCTACACGGGATCGCAGGTCATCGCCCGGCTGGTCAACGAGCACGGGTACAAGGTCGGAGTCGTCGCGCAGTCGCACGCCATCATCGAGCACCTCCTCGAGAGGATCGTCGCCGACGGTGTGCCCCCGGGGCAGGTGGGCAAGGCGCCGAAGGACCCGAACGGCACACCGTCGTACACGGCCATACCGAAGAGCGGAATGGCCTCCTTCCTCGGTGAGAACACCGACAGAGGTGCGGTCGTCGGCGGCACGGCCTGGGACTTCAGCAACACGTCGAGGGTCGATCGGCAGGGACTCGATCTTCTCGTCGTCGACGAGGCGGGCCAGTTCTCGCTCGCGTCGACGATCGCGGTGGCGGCCGGAGCACAGCGACTCCTTCTGCTCGGCGACCCCCAGCAGCTCCCTCAGGTGAGTCAGGGGGCGCATCCCGAACCCGTCGACACCTCGGCGCTCGGCTGGGTCATGGACGGCGATGCGGTCATCCGTCCCGAGTACGGATACTTCCTCGCGCGATCGTGGCGCATGCATCCCGACGTGGCGAAGCCGGTGTCGAGACTCTCCTATGCGGGCAAGCTCGCGTCGGCGCCCGGTACGGAGCGTCGGTCGATCGACGGCATCGAGCCGGGGCTGCACGTCGTGCCGCTGCGTCATCGAGGCAACGCGACCCAGTCGGCGGAGGAGGCGGAGCAGGTGGTCGAGGTCGTTCGCGATCTGATCGGGCGAGCCTTCGTCGACAATGACGAGGGATCGACACATCGACCTCTCGTCCAGAGTGACATCATCGTGGTCACGCCGTACAACGCGCAGCGCCAACTGGTGCTCGATGCGCTCGCCACGGCGGGGTTCCCCGACGTTCCGGTCGGCACCGTCGACAACTTCCAGGGCAAGGAGGCTTTGGTGTCGATCACGTCGCTCGCGGCATCGAGTGGGCGCGACGCCCCGCGCGGCCCGGAGTTCCTGCTGCTGCAGAACCGCCTGAACGTGGCGATCTCGCGAGCTCAGGTCGGCGCCTATCTGATCCACTCGCCCGCTCTGCTCGATGACCTGCCTCGAACGCCCGAGGGCGTCACACGGATGAGCGCCTTCGCCCGGCTGGTCGGTGCCGCACAGTGACGGGCATGTCGTGAGCGGCCCGGAGGTCGCACATTCGAGGGAGGAGATCCTGAGCGCCGCCGCGGCCTGGGTCTGGACGCCTCGCGAGAGCGACGTGGAGCACACCGCACTCAGGCTCGTGCGGTACCCGCCTCGCCTCGGCGGGGGAGTCCGTGGCTCACAGGTGCACGCGGACGTCGATGCGGCCGTCGTCCTCGATCACGCGCTCGAACGCACGAGGTCCTGGGGTGAGACCGACCTCACCTTCTGGACGAACGGGGCAGACTCGCCCGATCTCGAGCCGGAGCTGCGTCGCCGAGGAGCCGAGCACATCGACACCGTGGCGGTCTTCGCCCGTCGCCTCGTCGAGCTCGAGGTGGAAGCACCGCACGACGCCACGGCCGAAGTCGTCCGGACTCTCGACCAGGTACGCGACGTCGACGCCATCAACGTCGGGGTGTGGGAGCAGCAGCCACTCGATGACGAGGGGCTCCGAGCGGAGCTGCACGACGTCACGGCGGCCCTCGACGCCGGCGCGGGCCTGCAGGTGCTCGCTCGGCTCGACGGTCAGGCGGTGAGCGCGGGCGGATGCACGATCATCGACGGATTCGCACGGCTGTGGGGTGCGGCGACGCTCGAGCACGCGCGCGGCAGAGGCGCGTATCGGGCCGTGCTCGCCGAACGACTGCGAGCGAGCGCGACGCTCGGGGCGCGGACAGCGCTCGTCAAGGGGCGTCTGTCGACGTCGGCGCCGATTCTCGCGCGGGTGGGATTCGACCATCACGGCGACGAGCGCGCCTACCGCCTGCGCGTCTGAGGCGGCGTCCGGAGACACGCGGAAGATCTCCCGAAGCGCCGGGAAGCGCCGATGCCCCGAGCCGGAGGTCACCCGAGCCGAAGGTCCCCGAGCCGAAGGTCACACGAGCCGAAGGTCACCTGAGTCGAAGGTCAGACCGTGCCAGGTCAGACCGTGCCGTACAGCCGATCGCCGGCGTCGCCGAGCCCCGGCACGATGTAGCCCTTCTCGTTGAGCCGCTCGTCGAGAGCGCCCAGCACCAGGGTGACGTCGCGGTCGCCGGCCATGGCCTCGATCGCGGCGACGCCCTCGGGCGTGCCGAGCAGGCAGATCGCGGTGACGTCCTTCGCTCCGCGGTCGAACAGGAACTGGATCGCGGCAGCGAGCGAGCCGCCCGTCGCGAGCATCGGGTCGATCGCGAAGCACTGACGGTCGCTCAGGTCGTCGGGCAGGCGTTCGGCATAGGTCGTCGGCTCGAACGTCTGCTCGTCGCGGACCATCCCGAGAAAGCCGACCTCGGCTGTGGGAAGCAGCTTGACCATGCCCTCGAGCATGCCGAGGCCCGCTCGCAGGATCGGCACGACGATCGGCCGGGGCTCGGAGATCTTCACTCCGGTGGTCGTCGTCACCGGCGTGGTGATCTCGATCGGGCTGACCTTCACGTTGCGGGTCGCCTCGTACGCGAGCAGTGTCACCAGCTCTTCGGTCAGCTGACGGAACACGGGCGACGGGGTGCGCTGATCGCGCAGCACCGAGAGCTTGTGGGTGATGAGGGGGTGGTCGGCGACGTGAACACGCATGGGTACAGGCTAATGCGCCGTGCGGCTCTCCACGACATCGGATGCTCGCGCCGCCGCGTCGGCCCACAGCGGCTGTCGTAGGCTCGACCCATGACCGCCGCCGACCGCTCAGCGATGCGCCGCGCGCTCGAACTCGCGGCAGAGGCGGCGGCATCATCCGAGATACCCGTCGGCGCCGTGGTGCTCGACGGGCAGGGCCGCATCGTCGCCGAAGGACGCAACAACCGCGAAGCGACGGCGGATCCCACCGGTCATGCCGAGATCGACGCGCTGCGCGGGGCCGCGGCATCCGTCGGCTCGTGGAATCTCGAAGGTCATACCCTCGTCGTCACGATGGAGCCGTGCCTGATGTGCGCCGGTGCCATCCTGCAGGCGCGCATCGGGCGGGTCGTCTTCGGGGCCTGGGACGACAAGGCGGGGGCAGCCGGCTCGATGTACGACGTCCTCCGCGATCGTCGACTGCCGTATCGGGCGGAAGTCGTGGGCGGGGTCAACGCGGAGGCCTCCTCCGACCTGCTGAGGGCGTTCTTCGAAGCGCGTCGCTGACGAGCGAAGAGCGCCGCGTCACCCGCGCGCCCTCCCTACGCAGTCAGTCGGACGACTTGAGCACGAACACGTCTGTCGACGGCGCAGGATCGATCGCGGGCCGGTACACGTCGGGCTCGATGTAGATCACCCGCGCGATCGGCACCGCCTCGCGGATGCGCGCTTCGATCGCGTCGATGTCGTCTGCGGCCTCGCGCAGGGGCTTGTCCGCGCGCAGCGCGATCTTCGCGGCGACCATCAGCTCGTCAGGGCCCAGGTAGAGGGTCTTCATGTGGATGACCTTCTCCACCTCGTCTCCCGCATCGATGGCATCGACGATGCGGTCGTGGTCGGCGGGCGTCGCCCCCTCGCCGACCAGCAGGCTCTTCGTCTCGACACCGAGGACGATCGCGATGAGCACGAGCAGGATGCCGATCATCAGTGTGCCCAGAGCATCGAACACCGGGTTGCCGGTGATGAGCGTCAGCCCGACTCCGAGCAGAGCGAAAGCGAGGCCGGTGAGCGCGCCCACATCCTCGAGCAGGACGACGGGCAGCTCGGGGGCCTTGGAACGGCGTACGAAGGAGACCCACGACTGGCCCTTCTCTCGCACCAGATTGCTCTCTCTGACGGCGGTGCGCAGAGAGAAGGACTCGAGTCCGATCGCGATCACCAGCACCACGAGGGGCAGCCACCACCAGGTCTTGTCGAGCTCGTGAGGGTGCGTCAGCTTGTCGATCGCCTCGTAGATCGCGAAGAGTCCACCCACGGAGAACAGGATGATCGACACGACGAACGCGTAGACGTAGCGCTCTCGCCCGTATCCGAACGGATGCGAGCGGTCGGCCTCGCGCTTGGCCTTGCGACCGCCGAGCATCAGCAGCAGCTGGTTTCCCGAATCGGCGACGGAATGGATCGCCTCGGCGAGCATCGACGCCGAGCCCGAGAGGGCCCACGCCAGGAACTTCGCCAGCGCGATGCCGAGATTCGCCAGGAACGCCGCGATGATCGCCTTGCTGCCGCCGGATGCACTCATGGCACGAGTCTAGAACCGCCCACCCGTGGATGAGGAGTGAGCCCGCCGTAGGATGACGACATGGCCGATTCTCTTCCGTCCCTCGCTTTTCTCGGTGCAGGATCCATGGGGGGTGCGATCCTCAGCGGGGTCGTCGCCTCGGGGATCGCCGTCGACGGAGGCATCACCGCCACGAACCGCACCCCCGAGAAGGCCGCCGCCTTCGCAGACCTCGAGGGAGTGACGAGCATCGCCCTCTCCGAGTCGCCGCAGGGCAATGCGGATGCCGCGGCGAACGCCCGCATCGTGCTGGTGGGCGTGAAGCCCGCGATGGTCCCCGATCTGCTGCGCGAGATCGCCCCGTCGCTCCGGCCCGATTCGATCGTCGTGAGCCTCGCGGCCGGCGTGACCCTTGCGACCTTCGCCGACGCGCTCGGCGCCGAGGCGCGCGCCATCCGCTCGATGCCGAACACCCCGGCCACCGTCGGCAAGGGGGTGACCGGTCTCGCGGCCGGAGCCGCGGCTTCCGACGACGATCTGGCTCTCGTGCGCCGCCTGTTCGAGACCGTGGGCGCCGTCGTCGAGGTGCCGGAATCGCAGATCGACGCGCTCTCGACGATCTCGGGATCAGGCCCGGCCTATGTGTATCTGCTGATCGAGGAACTGACCTCAGCGGCCGTCGGCATGGGATTCAGCGAGGTCGACGCTCGCCTGATGGTCGAGCAGACCTTCATCGGCGCGACCGCCCTTCTCGACGCCTCGGGAGAGAAGCCCTCCGAGTTGCGCCGTCGGGTGACGAGCCCCAAGGGCACGACCGAGCGTGCGGTCGTCGTTCTGCAGGAGGCCCACCTCGATCGTACCTTCGCCCGTGCGGCAGACGCCGCGCTGGCGCGGGCACGGGAGCTCGCGACCGGAGCATGACGTGAGACTGCGGTTCACGGGGGACATCTGGTTCTGGCGCGGTCCCGCGCCCTACCACTTCGTCACCGTGCCGCCGCCGGAGAGCGAGATGATCCGCGAGGTCGCGTCTGTCGTGACCTACGGCTGGGGGATGATCCCCGTTTCGGTGACGATCGGATCGACCACCACGACGACGGCGCTCTGGCCCAAGGACGGCGGATACATCGTGCCGATCAAGAAGGCGCTGCAGGATCGCGAAGGCGTCGGCATCGACGACACCGTCGAGGTGACGCTCGACATCGACGCCTGAGCGCCGTGCCGGCGAGCGTCGGCGCGCCCGACGTCAGCGATCGAGTGAGGCGAACCGCTCGATGTCGCTGTTGGTGCCCGACACGATGATGAGGTCGTGGTTGGTCACGACCGTGTTGGCCTCCGCGTAGCGGAACGGCTTGCCGGGGCTCTTCACACCGACCACCGTCACCTTGTACTTGCTGCGCACGCCCGACTCGTTCAGTCCGACGCCACGGATGAACTTCGGCGGGTACATCTTGGCGAGCACGAAGTCGTCGTCGAAGCGGATGAAGTCGAGCATGCGTCCCGATACGAGGTGCGCCACGCGCTCACCGGCTTCGCGCTCGGGATAGATCACGTGATTCGCGCCGACGCGGGCGAGGATCTTGCCGTGCGACTGCGAGACGGCCTTGGCCCAGATCTGCGGCACCTTGAGGTCGACGAGGTTGGCGGTGATGAGCACCGACGCCTCGATCGACGAGCCCACGGCGACCACGGCCACCTGGAAGTCCTGCGCGCCGATCTGGCGCAGCGCGTCGATGTTCTTCGCGTCCGCCTGCACGGTGTGCGTCACCCGGTCGGACCACTTCTGCACGAGCTCGAGGTTGCCGTCGATCGCGAGCACCTCGCGGTCCAGACGATCGAGCTCTCCGGCGCAGGCCGCGCCGAACCGGCCGAGACCGATCACGAGTACGGGAGCGTCGCCGCGGAGTACTTCAACCAACGATCGGCCTTTCGACGGGCAGTGAGTAATACTGCGATCGCGACGTCGCGGCGATGGCCGCGGCGAGTGTCACTGTACCAACGCGGCCCATGAAGATGGTCGTCGCCAGCACATACGACGCGGAATCGGGGAGCTCCGCGGTGAGACCCGTGGACAGTCCCACGGTGCCGAATGCCGAGATCACGTCGAAGAGCACATGGCTGATGTCGGCCTTGGTGATCTGGGCGATGATGATCGTCGACAGGGCGACGATCGTCGCCCCCCACGCCACCACGCTGAGCGCGACGCGCTGCACATCGCTGGGGATGCGACGGCCGAAGACCTCGACCGACTGACGTCCCTTGGCCTCCGACCACACGGCGATCGCGAGCACCGCGAGAGTGGTGACCTTGATGCCACCGGCGGTGGACGCCGATCCGCCGCCGACGAACATCAGCATGCTCGCCGCCAGGAGCGACGAGCCGTTCATGTCGTCCATCTCGATGACGTTGAACCCCCCGGACCTCGTCATCGCCGACAGGAAGAAGGCCTGGAACGTCGTGTCGGCGGCATCCATCGAGCCGAAGGTCTTCGGGTTGTTGTACTCGAGGACCAGGAACACGACCGCACCGAGGATGAACAGGAGCACAGTGGTGACGAGGGTGAGCTTGGTGTGCAGAGACCACTTCTTCACGTGCCACACGTGCTTGGCGAGCGTGTAGATCACCGGGAACCCGATGCTCCCGAGGAAGACGCCGACCATGAGCAGCGACAGCACCAGATAGTCATCCGCGAAGACGGCCACGCCGCCGTCGTTGGGGGCGAATCCGGTGTTCGTGAACGCCATCGCGGCGAAGTACGGCGCCTCCCACAGGGCAGCGATCGGCTCCACCTCGGCCATGACGAGCGCGGGGTAGAGGAGGACAGCGAGGGAGGCCTCGATGATGAGCGCCGAGAGGGCCACGGTGCGCAGCAGCTGGCCGACCTCGCCGAGCCGCACGGTCTGGCTCTCGTTGACGACGCCGCCGTGGGCTCGCAGCGGGTTCGTGTCGCCGGCGGCCATGAGCTTGGCCCGCAGGCCCAGCCGCTTGGAGATGAGCATGCCCATCAGCGAGGCGAGGGTGAGCACGCCGACCGCGCCGATGTTCACGCCGAGGAAGATGACCACGTGCCCGAACGGCGACCAGTGGGCCGCCATGTCGACCGTGGCGAGCCCGGTCACGCAGATCGTCGAGACGGCGGTGAACAGCGCATCGGCCAGGGGAGTGACCGTGCCCGACGACGAGGCGATCGGCAGCGACAGCAGCACGGTGAAGACGAGGATCAGCAGGGCGAACACGACGATGGCGAATCGCGAGGGCGACGACGTGATGATGTGCTTGCCCCACGACGCCGCGCTCTCGAGCCGCTGACGAGGCGCCGACGCCGAAACGATGCCCGACATCGCGTCCCCTTTCGCTCCGTACGCCACCGGTCGGTTGCGCGACGCGGTGCGCCGAGCCCTCGTCATGGTACTCCGTGCCGGGGGCGACTACCCTGAGGGCATGACGGACATCTTCGACGTGATCGCAGACGGTACGAGGCGCGACATCCTCCAGCTTCTCCTGCGTCGAGCGACCGAAGGGGATGCCGGCACCAGCGTCAGCCAGATCGTGGCCGATCTCGGCATCAGCCAGCCCACCGTCTCCAAGCACCTGAAGGTTCTCCGCGAGGCGGAGCTCGTCAGCGTCAGGGAAGACGGACAGCGTCGTTTCTACAGCCTTGCCGTCGAACCGCTCAGTGCGGTCGACGACTGGCTCGTGCCGTTCCTCATGGACGCCTACGGCGACGATGCGCCGGACATCGACTACCCGGGCCTGCCGCTGCCCGATGGAGCCGCGCACGCGGCAGAGGTCGTCGGGCGGGCGGCGGCGTCCGCCAAGCACGTCGTGGCGACAGCCCTCAAGCGTCTCGGCGCCTGACGCCCGGGTCTCGTCGCACGACCCCGCACGTCGGCGGTCGGCACTCGGCGTCGCCGGACGCACCGCGCCCCCGGCGATCGGGGGGCAGATCGTCAGGGGCGGAAGCCGCGGACCCCAGTCCGCGTGGACTCGGGCAGTGCCGCGTCGAGTCGTGTGGTCACCCTGACAGATGTTTCTGAATAGATCCGGGATACTGCCTATGTCTCGGCTGAGTTGTTCGCGTCCACCGCTCCGCGGTCGTCCACCGCTCCGCGGTGGCCTCACTGATCACAGGGGTCACTCGGGTTTACACGCGTCCCAGCCAGCACATAGAGTGTGCTTCATTGAGAAAGGGGTACGTGGGATGCCCGAGGTTCCTGATGTCCGGTTCCTTACGGTGGCTGAGGTCGCCGAACTTATGCGCGTGTCCAAGATGACCGTGTACCGCATGGTGCATGCGGGGGAGCTGCCCGCCATCCGATTCGGTCGCAGCTTCCGTGTGCCGGAATCGGCTGTCGCGGAGGCGCTGCAGCGACCGATCGCCGACGTCGGCTGACTCCGGCGGGCCGATCGACGGGGTGTGTCAAGCGGCCCCGTTCGATTTGCTAGAATGATCCGAGGCATTTTTTCCGTGCCCGTACCCGGGTGTCCGTCACCGTGCGACGCCCAGCCACTGACTTAGTGAGGTTTCCGTGGGTTCAGTCATCAAGAAGCGCCGCAAGCGCATGGCGAAGAAGAAGCACCGCAAGCTGCTTCGCAAGACTCGCCACCAGCG
>CAUQIW010000012.1:0-93336 GCA_963518515.1 uncultured Microbacterium sp. | reverse complement strand
CTCCCCCGACCCAGTCATCACAACCAGGCCCGAAGGGCAACTTCTCAATCTTACCTGCGCCATTCAGCCTGTCAAATCGACACGCCGAGGTGCTCGGTACCAGATCTGCTGCTCGAGCACTGGGCTCCGAGGCAACTTCACTAGCTTATCCGTTCCGGGGCGGCTGTCAAATCGACGCTTTCCCGGTAGGAAGCTCCACATCAGACAGAAGTCCGTCTGCGATCTGCTCCGAGGAGCTGATCGAGTGGAGGTGGCTCTCCGCTTGAGGGGGGTAAGGCACTTGGCCTCTCCGCTTCCCTGTGGGGCGAACAGGTAATAACTTACGTGGATGGTGACGCCTCGGCAAATCTCGGCGAACGGCCGGGCGTGTCGCGCCTCCCCCGCCCACGGATGGCGAAAGGGCCCCGAGCGATGCTCGGGGCCCTTTCGGGTGATGCCTGGTTGTGGACCTAAGGGGATTCGAACCCCTGACCTCCTCGATGCGAACGAGGCGCGCTACCAACTGCGCCATAGGCCCGTGAACCTCGTCTACGTTATCACGCCCGACGGGTCGTTCTCGCTCTCCGCGTCATCCCGCCGCGCGCTTCGCGAGCATGTCGCGCACGTGCGCCTCGATCTCCGCGTCGTCCACGTATCCCATCCGCGCATACGGCGATGCGGCGACCGGGATCGGGGTGGGCGCGGCCGGCGCCATCTGCTTCGCCCGCTCGCGGAGCTCGGCGATTCGGGCGGCGGATCGCCGCTGCTCCTGAGCTTCCCTCTCCGAGAGGGCGACCTGAGCACGAGACCCGGCGACCGAGACGAGCGGCTGCGGAAGCGGACGAGGAGTCCAGGTCGCGCGACCCTGGTCGTGAAGCGGCGCGGGAACGGTGCGAGCCACCGGCGTCTCCTCGACACGTGCCGGGCGCCGAGCGGCTCGGTTCGCCACCGACGCCATGCGCTGGAGGGCGACGGCGGCGATGACCGCGGCGGCCCCGCCCGCCCAGATCAGCGCGGGCGACGACGCGACGACCATCTGCCACACCCCCACCCCGGCGAGACCGAGACCGAGCACGAGCACCGAGGTCGCGGTCATCCGGACACGGCGTCGGGCGCGAGCCTGACGCACGATCGGATCAGCCCTCGTCGCGGCGAGCTCTTCACGGAGCTTCATGAGCTCGGCCGCTTCCTTCTCCGACTGCAGACGCTTGGCCAGCCGCTGCTGCGCGAGAGCGGTGCGTGCATTGAGCTCGAGACGGACCTCACCGGGAGTCTCGCTCGTCTCCGCGAGAACGCGCAGAGCCTGATTCAGACGCACGGCATTGCGCTCGGCCGCGTCGTACTGGAAGCGTCCGCGCCAGGAGGGCAGCAGGTAGAGCATCCACAGGAGCACAGCGACGAGCACTATCACTCCCCCGCTCAGCACCGGCCCGTCCATGTCGACAACGGTACGGGAACAGTGCCGACGACGACGCGCAGCCAGGGCGCGTGTCGCGGTCGACTCTGCGGCGATCGCCGGATCAGAGCGCGATGCGGTCGGACGGCGGGATGGTCGCGGCCTCCGGCGGCACCTGTCCGCTGATCCACCGCGCCAGCACCCCCTGGGGAACGTCCTCCCTGGTGAGCGCGAAGGCGTAGTGATCGCGCCAGTCGCCGTCGATGTGGATGTAGCGGCGGCGGAGTCCCTCGTAGCGGAACCCGAGCTTCTGCACGATCCGCAGGCTCGCGACGTTCTCCGGCCTGATGCAGATCTCCATGCGGTGCAGGCCGTACTCCGTGAAGCACGCATCAGTGGCCATCGCCACCGCGGTCGGCGTGATGCCCTTGCCCGCGAAGCGCTCGCTCACCCAATAGCCGATCGTCGCCGAGCACAGGGATCCTCGTGACACTCCCCACACGTTCAGCTGGCCGGCCACCTCTCCGTCGTACTCCATGACGAAGGGATAGCCGGCACCGTCGCGGTACTGCTGGAGGAGACGGCGGATGCTGAGGCGCATGTCGAAGGACACGGTGCCGTACGGCACGGTGGCCTCCCACCGCTGCAGCCACGACCGGTTGGCCAGAAGCTCCTGCTGCAGGGTCCGCGCATCGCGCGAACGCACGAGGCGCAACCCGATGGGTCCGTGCCGCATCCCCGTCGCCTGATCCATCTCAGCGCTCCCGACGCCCGGCGCCGCCTACAGGCGCTCCGCGAATTCCTTCAGCCACGGCCGCAGCTCGGGTCCGAGGTCCTCGCGGTCCGAGGCGAGCTGCACGATCGCCTTGATGTAGTCAACCCGGTCACCCGTGTCGTAGCGACGGCCGCGGAAGATGACGCCGATCACGCCGGGTCCGTCGGGGTCGCTGGCGAGCACCTCGAGAGCGTCGGTCAGCTGGATCTCGCCGCCCTTGCCCGGCTCCGTGTGCTCCAGCACGTCGAAGATCGTCGCGGGCAGCACGTAGCGACCGATCACCGCGAGGTTCGAGGGGGCCTCCTCCTGCGAGGGCTTCTCGACGAGACCCGTGACGCGCACGGCATCCGTTCCCTCGAGCGGCTCGACGGCGGCGGCGCCGTACATGTGGATGTTCGAGGGGTCGACCTCCATGAGCGCGATGACGGCCGCACCGGTGCGCTCGTGCTCGGCGATCATCTCGGTGAGCAGCGGATCGCGCTCGTCCATGAGGTCGTCGCCGAGGAGCACAGCGAACGAGCTGTCTCCGACGTGGGTGCGTGCGCGGAGCACGGCGTGCCCCAGGCCCTTCGGCTCTCCCTGACGCACGAAGTGGATGTCTGCGAGGTCGCTCGACTGCATGACGCGGGCGAGACGACCGTGGTCGCCCTTCTCCGTCAGCTTGACCTCGAGCTCCGGCACCGAGTCGAAGTGATTGGAGATGGCGTTCTTGTTGCGCCCGATGATGACGAGGATGTCATCGATGCCGGCGCTGACCGCCTCTTCGACGACGTACTGGATGGCTGGCTTGTCGACGACAGGCAGCATCTCCTTCGGCATCGCCTTCGTCGCCGGCAGGAAGCGAGTCCCCAGTCCTGCGGCGGGAATGACGGCTTTGATCTTCTGATGTCCCATTCCGACAGCCTAGCGGTGGCACCGCCGTAGACTCGGAGGCATGTCGAATGACGTGGAGCATGAGAAGCGCGCGCTGCGCGCCGAGCTCCGCGAACGACGCCAGCTCCTGAGCGATGCGCAGCGGGAGAGCGCGGCGGCCGCCCTCACCGCGCGGCTCGACGAGCTCGTCGCCTCACTCGACGCCCGCTCCGTCTCCTGCTTCCTCTCCACGACCACCGAGCCGGGCACGAGGGAGTTCGTGGCCGGGGCGGTGCGCCGCGGCATCCGCGTGCTGCTTCCGATCACCCGCGCCGACGGTCTGCTGGACTGGGCCGTGGCGACGGAGGACGGGGACATCGCCGACGGCCTCTACGGACTGCCGGAGCCCACCGGCGAGGTGCTGGGACCGATCGCGGTCAACGACGTCGACCTGATGATCATCCCCGCCGCGGCCGTCGACCGCTCCGGCATGCGCATGGGGTGGGGCCGCGGATACTTCGACAAGACCATCGGCTCCATGGAGAAGTGCCCGCCCGTCTACGCGGTCATCTATGATTCCGAGGTACTCGACGCGCTGCCGAGTGAAGTGCACGACCAGCCGGTGACCGGCGTCGTGACCCCCACGCAGACCCTGCTCCTGTCGCCTCAGCGACACTGATCCATCACAAGGACCGCAATGCCCACCTACGCCTATGCCTGCCGCTCGTGCGGGCACGCCTTCGACGCCGTTCAGAGCTTCTCCGACGACGCGCTCACGGTCTGCCCCGAGTGCGGCGGAGAGCTGCGCAAGCAGTACGGCTCGATCGGGGTCACCTTCAACGGCTCGGGCTTCTATCGCACCGACTCCCGTGCGGGCTCCGGCGGATCGAAGGATGCTTCGGCATCATCGAAGTCAGAGTCGACGCCGAGCCCCGCTCCGGCGCCGGCCCCCACCCCCGCCTCGTCCTGAGGCACCGATCTCTCGGAGGCACCCATGCTCAAAGGCTTCAAGGACTTCATCCTTCGCGGCAACATCATCGACCTCGCGGTCGCCGTCGTCATCGGCACCGCGTTCACCGCGATCGTCACCGCGGTGGTGAACAGCATCATCACCCCGCTCGTCGCACTGTTCTTCCGTGCAGACGCCGCCGGCGAGTTCGGATGGATAGTCACGAACATCTACGGCGACAAGGTCACGTTCCCGATCGGCGATCTGATCTCCGCGATCATCAGCTTCCTCGCGGTCGCCGTCGTGGTGTACTTCGTCTTCGTCCTGCCGATGAACACCTTCAAGGCGCACGTCGAGGCGCGCAAGGGCACTCCGGCCGAGACACCGGAGGAGGAGCCCGCCGCGGCGACCGAGGCCGAGCTCCTCATCGAGATCCGCGATCTGCTCGCCAGGAACGCTCGCAGCTGATCAGCTTCCGCAGCGCACGAGAGCGCACGACACCGTCAGGGGTCGTGCGCTCTCCTGCGTCTTCCGGTCCGTTCGGCGCACAGACGCCGCGTCAGTAGTGCGGTGGAACATCCTGCATCATGCGCTCGTCGTTCGGGCCCCGAGGTCCCTGCGGACCCGATCTCCGCTCGCCGGATTCCTTCACCGCCGACTCCGGCGCCGGATCGGAGCCGGGGGCCGGAGTGAGACGCGCACGCCTGGCACCCGCGACCCGCACGATGCGCTGCCCTGATGTGCCGTCAGCCGACCCGTCGGCCGTGCGCGGTTCTGCCATGATCCGTCGGCCCGTCAGTCGCGGTGGGGGTCGACGATGTCGATCGGCTGCGTGTCGTTGTCCGCGCGCGGGGACGAAGGGGCGATGCCCAGCACGGCAGCGATGCGGGTGGCGGCGGTGGCCGGATCGCTGTACAGATCGAACGCGTGCACGCGCACGTAGTGCCACCCGAGTCGACGCAGCACGTGCGGACGCAGCCGCAGCGTCTCGCGGAGCGATTCTCCTCGGGATTCGGGGTCGGATTCGACGACCACGGCCTTGCCTCCGTGCTGGGCGACCAGCGGCAGAAGGCCTCGGTAATCGACGTCGACGGATGCTCCGAGACGTCGCAGCTCACGGGCCAGCGCCAGGGTGAGCGGATCGGCCAGGTCTTCGAGACGTGCGTCACGACTGCGGGTCGCGAGACCACCGAGGATGCTCATCAGAGTGGAGGCGCCGTACTCGAGCCTGCCGTCGTCGAACGAGGACGGACGGATCGACGAGACGATCACCATCGAGCGGCGGGCTCTGGTCATGCCCACGGTGAGCAGTCGCTCTCCGTCGGCGGTCGAGAGATCGCCGAAGTCGCTGAGCACGCGCCCGTGCTTGGTGAGGCCGAAGCCGAGCGAGAAGATCACGCGATCGCGGCTCTCGGCGACCGACTCCTCGAGGGTCAGGACGGCGAACGGCTCCGCGGTGTCGCGGCCCACGAAGTCGGCGACGTCGGATCTCCCGGCGAACGCCGACGTGACGGCGGCGCGGACGCGCTCCGCGTGACGACGCGATGCCGTGATGACCATGAGCGACTCGTCCGGACGGTGGACGGCATGCTCCACCACGAGCGTGACGACTCTCGCGACCTCTGCGTCGGGGCTCTCGACAGCGCCGGTGATGGGGTCGGGCGCGCCTGTTCCCCCTTCGACGTAGTCGACGGTCAGGCTTCCCCGGCCCAGGTACGATCCCGCCCAGGGAAGCGAGACGATCTCACCGCCGTAGAAGGCGTCGTTGATGAGCTCGGCGAGATCCTCGCCCCCCGCGCGATAGCTGCGGGTGAGCGTGTGCACAGGGAGCAGCTCCGACAGACGCTCGAACACCGAGACCTCGTCGAAGGGGACCTCGGGCTCCCACGTGCCGTTGCGGTCGATGGCGACGTGGAACGGCGTGGGGCGCTGGGTCACGGGATCGCCGAAGGCGACGACCTGCCGCGCACGACGGATGGCGGGGGTCGCCTCGGCGAGGTTGATGGCCGCCGCGTCGACGAGGAGCACCGTGTCGAACTCGATCGAATCGGGGATCTCCGGCACGAGGTAGGGCGACGAGATCCAGACCGGAGCGAGCACGTCGATCAGTGCCGGAGCCGCGCTCACGATCTCCGCCGTCGTGGTGCCCGGCTGCTTCAGCGCACGGCGCAGATGCTGCGACTCCTGCGGCTCGTCGACGATGCCGATCTTCCACTGGTTCGCGAGCTGCCACGCGAGCAGCGGGCCCGCCATCGCGGCATGCGCCTCGTCGACGAGACGGAAATCCCGCTCGAGACGATCGACGACGGCCGTGTTCGCGCCGAGGAGCGCCCGGTCGTCCTGCAGCGCTCTCTCGAGCAGCGACTGCCACCAGGCGAACTCGAGCTCGTCGCCCACGCGCGCCTCCGAGACGTGGCGGACGGACAGCTCGGCCAGCAGAGGCTCGAGGCCGAGCTGCGCCAGCCGGTCGCGCAGCTTCGCGCGCTCGACGAGATTCTCGAAGACATCCGACTTGGCGGCGAGGCCGGCCAGAGTGCGCACGAGTCGCGCGACGGGAAGAGAAGCCAGCGGCTCCCGACGGCCCAGGGCGGCGTCGAGCTCGGCGAGCTCGGCGGTCACCCGTTCCCATGCCGCGTGCACCTCTGCCAGGCCGAGGGGGACTTCGGGAGCGACTCCCGCGTCGACGCAGCGCTGCCACTGCGTCCGCTGGGTCTGGATGCGCAGCAGCGCCTCGTGCATCTCGGTGACGTGCACCCCTGGGCGCACGTACTCCTTGGCCAGTCGCCGGAGGCGGCGGCGGTTCGCTCCCGACATGCCGGGAGCGTCGCGCCGGGATCCGTGAGCCTGGATGAGTTCGCCCAGAGGGCGCTCGAAGACCGTCGGACTGAATCTGTCGAGCGAGTCGCGGATGCCCATCAGCAGTCGCACGTACTCGCCGAGCTCGTCGATCGTCGCGAAGGGGCGCATGTGCGTCTGGGCGATCAGCGCGTATCCGCGCTCGAGCAGCGCCGGCACACTGTCTCCGTGCAGTCGACCGGCCAGGTCGTGCGCCGCACGTGCTCCCTCGGTGCTCGAGAAGGTCACGCCGTACCAGGGCGAATCATCGGGGCCGAACCGGAACTCGCCGAGCCTCGCCGCCAGTGCCAGCGCCGAGGCGGCCGACGAGCGGTCGTCGGCGAGTCGGGTGAGGGTCTCCGCGCTCAGCCGCGCCGACGTCGACGGCGGGTTCGGCAGCGATGCGAGACGGGTGAGATGGCGGGTGGCGTCGAGCACCGTCGCCCTCGTGCCTGCCACGGGCGATGTCAGGGCCTGGCGATAGTCGCGCAGCACGCTGCGCAGGCGCACGAGGGCGTCGTCGACATCGCTCACCTTCGGTGCGGTCGACTTCTCGTTGCGCCCGATGGCGCGCACCAGATCACGACGGAGGCTCGCCGGCGACACCGCGAGGCTGTCGAGGCCGATGCCTGCGAGACGATGCCGAACCCCGTCGAGGGTCGACCGTCGGGCCGACACGACCAGTACGCGCTTGCCGTTGCGCACCAGCTCGCCGAGGGCGTTGATGACGGTCTGCGTGCCTCCGGTGCCGGGAAGGGTCGCGACGGTGAGCGAGTGGCCGGCGACGATCCTGGCGAGCACCGCCTCCTGCTCGGCATCCGCGTCTAGGAGGAGATTGTCGGATGCCGGCGAGCGGTCATCGGGCCCGGTGTGGTGCGGCTCCGGCCTGCGGGCGGAGACGCGCTCGCGGTCGCCGACATGGCCGGCGAGGGCGTTGAGCATGACATTGTCGAGGTTGCCGCCGTCGCGGGCCATCGAGCCGCCCACATCGGCGAACGTCGAGACCACCAGTCGGGGAAGCACGGTGAAGGTGTCGATCGACCTGGTCGTCGCACGCAGGCTGTCGATCACCGGCTGCGGCTTGAAGATGCCGCCGTCGTAGGCGAGCGCCGCGAGCGCCGCCGCATCGATCGTGATCCCGAAGTGCTCGCGCGCGATCCGCACGAGCTCGGGGTTCACCTCGAACGATCCCTGGAGCTTGAGCTCGAAATCGGAGTGATGACGACGGATGGCCAGCGGCCGCAGCAGCACGGGCGCGGCGAAGTCGGCGCCGCCGATGCGCCATCCTGCCACTCCCACGGCGAGGTGCACGGCCTCGATGCCCCGCACGGTGCGCAGCTCGGTGTTCTTGGCGGTGATCCGCTCGGCGGCGAGCCGCGCCGTGCGCAGACCCACCTCGTCGCGGAAGAGATTCGAGAGCAGTGTCGACTTGCCCGTGATGAACTGCGGCAGGCTGCCGGGGTGCGCCTTCGAGATGTCGATGCCCGACTCCTCGGTGTCGCGGAAGCCGGTCAGCGGAGACGGGCCACCGAGATCGGCGGCCTCCGCACGCAGGCGGGTGCGCTCCGCCTCTGCGGCATGCGCGACGTCGACCCCCGACGGCGACGCGTGCAGGTCGCCGAGGGTCACCGAAGACGCGGTCGCTGCCTCGTCCGCAGACTTGCCTTCACGTCTCCACACCCTTCACACATTAGGCGCGGCGCGCCGTCGAGGCGGTATCCCCGGCGGGTGTCCCCCATTTGGGTGGGTGATATGGACCGTGGGCCCACCCGTTCTCCACGGCACGGGCATCGTGGCGAGGAGTCCACCGCCGCCGTGGCAGCTCGCATCGCCGAGGTGCATCTGCGGTCAGTATGGAGCAATGACCTTCCGCTACGACTTCGCCCCCACACCGTTCGGTGACGCGCTCGCGGTGTTCTCCGACGGAGGGATCGTCAGGTTCGACCTGTCCGAGTCCGAAGACCCCTCCGTGCCCTGGCTGCTGGAGAGCGTGTCCCGGCAGCTGCATGCGCTCCCCGAGCCCGACCCTGGAGCGGCCGACGAGCTCGCGCATCTTCTCGACGACTACTTCGAGGGCGCTCCGGTGCGGTTCGATGACCACCTCACCCTCGACTGGCGGCTGGCGGAGGGGTTCACACGCGTCGCCCTGCAGACGATCTCCTCGATCGGCTGGGGCGAGACCATGAGCTATGGAGAGGTGGCCATGGCAGCGGGACACCCCGGCGCCGCCCGTGCGGTGGGAACCGCGTGTCGACGCACGCCGTTCTCGGTCATCGTGCCCGTGCACCGGGTCGTGCGCGCCGACGGCACACCCGGCCCCTACGGCGCGCATCCGGAGCGAAAGAGGTTCCTGCTCGATCTGGAGAGCAACGGGTGAGAACCACGGGTGAGAGCCCGACGGTCGTCGCCGCGCGGTGATGACGCACATGGACCCCGGCGAGTAGGCCGCCGGGGTCCATGTGCGTCAGCATGTGCGTCAGCGCGGCGGTGTCCGCCGCCGCGCCGTCAGTGATCGGCCGTCAGTGATCGACGGCCTTCTCGGCACCAAAGCCGGTGAGCGAGCGCACCTCCATCTCGGCGGCGAGCTGCGGCGACTCCTTCTGCCGGCTGGTGATCGTCCCCAGCCACCCGAGGAAGAAGCCGAGCGGGATCGACACGATGCCCGGGTTGTTCATCGGCCAGAGGACGATGTCGATTCCGGGGATCATCGACGTCGGCGAGCCCGAGAACACCGGCGACAGCACGATGAGGATGATCGCCGCCGCGAGGCCGCCATACATGCTCCATACGGCACCGCGGGTGTTGAAGCGGCGCCAGAACAGCGAGAACAGGATGGTGGGGAGGTTCGCGGACGCTGCCACGGCGAAGGCGAGAGCGACGAGGAAGGCGATGTTCTGCCCCTGCGCGCCGATGCCGCCGACGATGGCGAGAACGCCGATCACCACGACCGTGCGTCGGGCGACGCGCACCTCACCGTTCGGGTCGGGTTCGACCGGCGCGCCCGACGCGTCCTTGCGTCCCTTCTGGATCACGTTCGCGTAGATGTCGTGCGCGAAAGAGGCCGCCGCGGTGATCGTGAGCCCCGCGACGACCGCGAGGATCGTCGCGAACGCCACGGCCGAGATGAAGCCGAGCAGCACAGGACCGCCCAGGTAGAGGGCGAGGAGCGGCGCTGCCGAGTTCGGGCCGCCGGGCGCCGCCGCGATGACGTCGGCACCGACGAGAGCGCCGGCGCCGTAGCCGAGCACGAGGGTCAGCAGGTAGAAGCCGCCGATCAGCCAGATGGCCCAGACCACCGACCGACGAGCCTCCTTCGCGGTGGGGACCGTGTAGAAGCGCATCAGCACGTGCGGGAGCCCGGCGGTTCCCAGCACGAGCGCCATCCCGAGCGAGAGGAAGTCCCACGGGTTCGCGCCGTACTGCAGCCCCGGCCCGAGGATCGCCTCTCCCTTGTCGGAGTTGGCGACGGCGGATTCCAGCAGCGTGTTCAGGTTGAATCCGTTGATCGCGAGCACCCAGACGGTCATCGCGATGGCACCGCCGATGAGAAGGAACGCCTTGACGATCTGCACCCAGGTGGTGCCCTTCATCCCGCCGATCAGGACGTACAGGATCATCAGCACGCCGACCACGGCGATCACGATCGACTGGCCCACCCGGCCGTCGATGCCCAGGAGCAGCGACACCAGTCCCCCGGCGCCTGCCATCTGCGCCAGCAGATAGAAGAAGCACACGGCAAGAGTCGTGACGGCCGCCGCCATGCGCACGGGGCGCTGCTTGAGGCGGAAGGACAGCACGTCGGCCATCGTGAACTTGCCGGTGTTGCGCATGAGCTCGGCGACCAGGAGCAGAGCGACGAGCCAGGCGACGAGGAAGCCGATGGAGTAGAGGAACCCGTCGTAGCCGTTGATCGCGATGGCGCCGCAGATGCCGAGGAACGATGCGGCGGAGAGATAGTCGCCCGCGATCGCGAAGCCGTTCTGGGGGCCGGTGAACGATCGACCAGCCGCGTAGTAGTCGGCCGCAGTCTTGTTGTTCCGGCTGGCGCGGATGACGATGAACAGCGTCACCGCGACGAATGCGACGAAGATCGAGATGTTGAGGACGGGATTGCTCTCTTCGATGAGGGAATCCGTCGCCGCGTGGATGACATTCATGCCTGGCCCTGCGCTTTCTCGAGTTCTTCACGGATCTCGGTGGCGATCGGGTCGAGCTTGCGATTCGCGAATGACACGTAGGCCATCGTGATCGCGAAGGTCGTCACGAATTGCCCGAGCCCGAGGAGCAATCCGATCGTGATGTCGCCCCAGACCCGCTGCGACATGAATTCGGTCGCGAAGGCGGCCAGCAGGACGTATACGAAATACCAGATGAGGAAGAAAGCGGCGAGCGGGAAGATGAATGATCTCTGGGTGCGTTTCAGAGCGCGGAATCGGGGGGATTCCTCGACGGCTATATAGTCGATCGCTCCTGCCGAATCGGCCGCTGCATTGTCGGTCATGGGGCCTCCTTGCCACATGGTGTGCTCGTCACCCGGCCGCGCCGGGCGAATGGTAGGGTCGACGCTACGAAACGGGGAACGACGTCGTCACCCCCGAAAGTAGGTAGTCGTGAGCCCAGTGGCCGAGATGGAATCCGAGACCGACCTCGTCGGCCGAGCGGTGCGAGAACTCGCGCAGCGCACCCGGTTCCCCGTCGCGTTCGGCGGCCTCATCGACGAGGGCATGGTGAACGTCACCAGCATCGTCGGCAACCGCACCCGCAGTCTCGACGGTCTGCGCGTTCGTCCGGAACGAGGCCTCGGCGGCCGCGCCATGATGGAGCTGCGTCCGAGGATGACCAACGACTACGGGTCGTCGCGCCAGATCACCCACGACTACGACGTCTTCATACTCGGCGAGGGGCTGCGCACCCTGCTCGCGCTGCCGATCGTCGTCGGTGGCCGCCCGCGCGGCGTCCTCTATGCGGGGGCCTGGGACCGGACTCCCGTCGGCGGTGTCACGACGGCGCCGGCCATGCAGGTCGCACAGTCCGTCGCCGACGAGCTCCGCGTCCGCGACGAGGTCGACCGCCGTCTGCGCGCAGCGACGACCGCGGCATCCGGGTCCGTGCCGCCGCACCAGCGCGAGGAGCTCCGCGAGAGCTTCGCCGAGCTGCGCAGCATCGCCGCCGCCGTCGACGACGGCGAGATCCGCGCGCGTCTCGCGCAGGTCGAGCAGCGTCTCATCCTGCTCGCGGGCGCGGATTCCCCGCCGCCCACCGGACCCGTCGCGACGGTCCGCCTCTCCCGCCGCGAGACCGACGTGCTGGCGTGCGCCGCCCTCGGCGCGACGAACGCGGAGATCGCGAGCCAGCTCGGGCTCCGCGAGGGCACGGTCAAGGCCTACCTCGGCTCTGCGATGTCGAAGCTCGACGCGTCCACGAGGCACGCCGCTGTGACGAAAGCACGGCGCGCCGGTCTTCTCCCCTGAGCCGGCTGATCGGGATTCCTAGAAAGCCGACCGAAGTCGACCGATTCCGGTCATGGAATTCCGACCGATTCCGGTTGCGAAATGGTCGAATACCATTCGCGCACCTCGCGCAGCTGTATCGTCGACTCCATGGCCAGACGAATTGTGCATCAGTTGGTAGACGACATCGACGGCAGCGTTCTGGAGGTCGATGCGGGCGAGACCGTGCATTTCTCCCTCAATGGCGCTTCGTACGAGATCGATCTGAATTCCGCGCACGCCGACGAACTGCGGAAAGCGCTCGAGCCCTACATCTCCGCGGGGCGCAGGGCAGGGTCCTCCTCCGCGTCGGCGCGTCCCACGGCTGCGCGCAAGCGCCAGGCCCGCAACCCCGAAGTCGCGGCGATCAGGGCATGGGCGAATGACAACGGATATTCACTGTCGGAGCGTGGTCGGATTCCCGCCCCGGTGGTCGACGCGTACAACGCCGCGCACTGAGTCACTCCGGCAGAGCGGCCCCGGCTTGGGCCCACGGCTCGTCCGTGAGCTCGATCTCCTGCGTCATGTCGCTGATGAACCGGATCACGATCTCGCGCTCCTCCGGCGAGAGGCGAGCGGCCGAATAGAAGCGCTTGGCCTGCTGTCGGCCGACGGTCTCCATCGCGGCCTGGCGGGTGCCGGGAGTGATGGTGATGGCGAGGGCACGACGGTCCGTGGGGTGGGGAGCACGTCGGATGTGACCGCCCTTCTCGAGTCGGTCGAGCAGCTTGGTCGTCGACGCCGTCGATATGCCGAGGTGGCTCGCGATGCCTCCCGGCGTCGCCGTCATGCTGCGGTTCGAGCACACGATCAGGTAGTGCAGAGCGCGCATGTCGGTGTCGTTGAGCTGCATGTAGCGACGAGACGCGAGCGAGAGCCGCTGCTCGGCGTCGCGCAGAGAGCCCAGCGCTCCCATGAGCGCGGAGATCTGACGCAGATCGTCGGGCGAGACGCCCTCGCGGTCGATCAGAGTGCTGCGCGGATCACTCGCATCCACATCGTAGATCGCGGCATGGGTCAGACCGTCGGGCGCGACGTCACTGTCCACGGACGGCGCATCCGACGTGCCGCTCTCCGTGAGGCTGGCGTCCGGTCCGTCGTTCATGCCATCATGCTACACACGAATGGATTCATGTTATGTTGATTATTAGCTAAGCTAGCGAAATTCTTGGAGGTTCCCCGATGGATGAGGTCACCCTCCTTTCCGAAGACGGAGCAGCGATCGGTTCGATGCCGAAGGACGCCGTGCACACCACCGACACCCCGCTCCATCTCGCTTTCTCCTGCCACGTCCTCGACCGCGAAGGACGGGTCCTCGTCACCCGACGCGCACTCGGCAAGCGCACGTGGCCGGGGGTCTGGACGAACAGCTTTTGCGGGCACCCGCAGCCCGGCGAGGACATGTCCCACTCGGTGCACCGTCGCGCCAGGCAGGAGCTGGGTCTGACCCTCACCGATCTGGCGCTCGTGCTCCCCGACTACCGCTATCGAGCCGTCGACGCGAGCGGGATCGTGGAGAACGAGATCTGCCCGGTGCACATCGCGATCGCGGACAGCCCTCTGGCCGTCGACCCCGACGAGGTGTCGGAGTGGGCGTGGGTCGAGCCGGCAGATCTCGCCGCCGCTGTGCGCAGCACCCCGTTCGCCTTCAGCCCCTGGATCGTCGAGCAGCTGCCTCGGCTGCGCGAGCTCGGGGCGGTCTGACGATGACGAGCACCGCCCTCACCGAGGACTTGGGGACGCGCGTTCAAGACGGCCTCCGACGCCGCTTCACCCATCACAGTGAGAGGGCCGAAGCGTACGGTGCCGAGTTCGCAGACCTCTGGCGCACTGCGGCGGATCACGCGCTCGGCGGCAAGCTCATCCGCCCCCGCCTGCTCCTCGACATCCACCGGGCATTGTCGCCGCAGGCGGATGCCGCGGCCATCGACGCGGCCGTGGAGGTGGCGACTCACATCGAGCTGCTGCACTACGCGTTCCTGCTGCATGACGACGTGATCGACGGCGATCTCACCCGGCGCCGGCGGCCCAATCTCATCGGGACGATCGCCGCCGCGCAGCCCGGAGCCTCCGACGAGACCTCCCTGCATTGGGCTCGCTCCAGCGCGATCCTCATGGGCGATCTTCTCCTCGCATCGTCGGTGATGGGCTTCGCCCGCGTCGACGTCGAGTCCGGCATCCGGACGCGTCTTCTCGATCTCGTCGAGCAGACCATCATCGAGACCGTCGCCGGCGAGCACACCGACGTCGCACTCAGCGACGGCGTCATCGCTCCCGACCTGCACACGATCCTCAACATGAGCGTCTACAAGACGGCCACATATTCGTTCGGGCTGCCCCTGCGCGCAGCGGCCCTGCTCGCAGGCGCCTCCGCGTCCGCGGGCGACACGCTGAACACCGTCGGGCGCCACCTCGGTCTCGCCTATCAGCTGCAGGACGACCTCCTATGCGTGTTCGGAGATCACCGGTCGCACGGGAAAGATGCGTTCTCCGACCTCCGCGAGGGCAAGGAGACGGCGATCATCGCCTTCGCGCGATCGACGAGCGCCTGGCAGAGGATCCAGCCGCGATTCGGGGCACCCGAGCTGTCGCCGGCGGAGGCGAGCGAGATCCGCGACCACCTCCGAGAGTGCGGCGCCGAGCGATTCGTCATCGGCCTGATCGGCGACCAGCTGGATGCCGTCTACGGCCTGCTGGCCGATGCCGAGCGCGCCGGCGAGATTAGCGCCGATGCCTCGCGCTCGATCCTCGTCTCGGCCTCCCGTCTCGAAGGACGTCAGGCGTGACACCCGATCGCGGCGACGACTCCGGCGACAGTCTCGGACGCTTCGGACGCGCCGCCGACACGGCCGCCGCCGACGTCATCCGCGCGTACTCGACCTCGTTCGGGCTGGCCACCCGTCTGCTCGGACGACGCCATCGGCAGCATGTGCGCAACATCTACGCCATGGTCCGCATCGCCGACGAGATCGTCGACGGTGTGGCGGCTCAGGCCGGGCTCGATGGCGCGGCGCAGTCGGACGCCCTCGCGGCATACGTGACGGCGACCCACCGCGCCATGCGCACCGGGTACAGCTCTGACCTGATCCTGCACGCGTTCGCACGCACGGCCAGGGAGTGCGGGATCGGCGAGGACCTCACCCAGCCGTTCTTCGATTCCATGGCCGCCGACGTCGAGCACACCTCGGAGTTCGCGGCTTACGACGCGGACGCGCACGCAAGATACGTCTACGGCTCCGCCGAGGTGGTGGGCCTGATGTGCCTGCGGGTCTTCCTCCGCGAGGAGTCGCGCAGTGACGACGAGAACGCGACTCTCGTGCACGGTGCGCGCCAGCTGGGCGCCGCCTTCCAGAACGTCAACTTCCTCCGCGATCTGGCCGATGACACCGAGCGCCTGCAGCGCGGCTATCTCACCGAGACGGGGCGCCTCACCGACGAGGACCGCGACGACTGGGTGCGCACGGTCGCCGCGCAGCTCGACGATGCGCGCCTCTCGATCCCCCTCCTACCCAAAGACGCGCGAGCAGCCGTTCGCAGCGCCCTCTCACTCTTCGAGGCCCTGATGCGCAGAGTCGCCAGAACACCTGCCCGCACCCTGTACGAACGACGCGTGCGGGTGCCCGATCCCGTCAAGGCCCTGCTGGCTGCGCGCGCCGTGCTGACCACCGCGACGGAGCGCGACCGATGACGCGGGTCGCGATCATCGGAGCGGGCGTCGCGGGGCTCGCCACGGCGGGTCTGCTCGCCAAGGACGGTCACGAGGTGACCGTCCTGGAGAAGAACTCCCGCATCGGCGGGCGTGCGGGGACGATCGAGCGCGACGGCTTCCGCTTCGACTCCGGCCCCTCGTGGTACCTCATGCCCGAGGTGTTCGATCACTTCTTCCGGATGATGGGCACCAGCACCGCCGAGCAGCTGGATCTCACCGTCCTGGATCCGGGCTACCGGGTGTTCCGCGCTCCCGGTGCCGACGGTCGACCGACTCCTCCCGTCACCGTGCCGACCGGACGAGATGCCGTGACCCGTCTCTTCGAAGAGCGCGAACCCGGGTCGTCGGCGGCACTCGACGCCTATCTCGACTCCGCTCACCACACGAGAGCGATGGCGGAGCGGTACTTCCTCTACAACCCCTTCACCCGCGTCAGGGCTCTTCTCACGCCCGAGGTCCTGAAGGCGGTGCCCCGGCTGTTCGCCCTGCTGGGAACCCGGCTGCAGTCCTTCGCCGCCCGCAGATTCCGCGATCCCGTTATCCGGCAGATCCTCGGCTATCCCGCCGTCTTCCTCGGCACCGATCCGCGCAGCGCGCCGGCGATGTACCACCTGATGAGCGCGCTCGACCTCGACGAGGGAGTCAGCTACCCGCAGGGCGGGTTCTGGCGCGTCGTCGAGAGGATCGCGGGCCTCGCCGAGAGCGCGGGGGCCACGATCGTGACGGATGCCGACGTCACCGCCATCCGCACGCGCGACTCCCGCGACGGCGCGACCGTGTCGGGCGTCGAGTGGATCGACTCCGAGGGCGCCATGCACGTACTGGATGCCGACATCGTGGTGTCGGCCGCCGATCTCCACCACACCGAGACGACACTGCTCCCGCCCGCCATGCGCACCTATCCCGAATCCTGGTGGACGCGTCGCACCAGCGGGCCCGGTGCGGTTCTCGTCATGCTCGGCGTGCGCGGATCGCTCCCCGAGCTGCCCCACCACTCGCTGTTCTTCACGGACGACTGGGATGCCAACTTCGACGCGATCTTCGGCAAGGATCCCTCGATCCCGTCGCCGGCGTCGACCTACGTGTGCCGTCCCAGCGCCACCGATGACTCGGTCGCGCCTGACGGACACGAGAACCTCTTCGTGCTGGTCCCGATCCCTGCGGACACCGATCTCGGGGCCGGCGGTTCCGACGGCGCGGGCTCGCCCGCCATCGAGCAGGCGGCGGACGAGGCCATCGACCTCATCGCGCGCTGGGCCGGGATCGACGATCTGCGCGAGCGCATCGTCGTGCGCGAGACCACGGGTCCTGCCGACTTCCTGGACGACTACAACTCGTGGCGCGGCGGGATGCTGGGACCCGCCCACATCCTGTCGCAGAGCGCGATGTTCCGGGCGCAGAACCAGTCGAAGAAGGTCGCCGGCCTGTACTACGCCGGCGCCACCACCGCGCCGGGAGTCGGAGTGCCGATGTGCCTGATCAGCGCCGAGGTCGTGCTCAAGCGGATCAGAGGCGACCACTCGGGAGGGCCGCTCCGCGTTCCTCCGACGACGCGCACCCGGAACCGGGAAGACGGATGAGGGCGGCGGTCTGATGGGCGTCGTCTACCTCTCGCTGCTCCTCGTCTTCCTCGGGTGCATGCTGCTGCTCGACCGCCGCTTCCGGCTCTTCTTCTGGCGCGACGCCCTGTCGGCATCCGTCGTCACCGCCGTCGGACTCGCCTTCTTCCTGGTCTGGGACGTCGCCGGCATCGCGAGCGGCATCTTCTTCCGCGGCGAGGCGGCCATCGCGACCGGTGTCGTGCTGGCCCCCGAGATGCCGATCGAGGAACCCGTGTTCCTGCTGTTCCTCGTCGTCTGCACGATGATCATCTACACCGGAGCGGTGCGCATCATCGTCGCCGTCCGCGCGCGCTCCGACCGGGGAGTCGCGCCATGACCTACCTCGAGCTCTCCGCCTGCTTCGTCGGGGCGGCCCTGCTGGCGGCCGTCGTGATGTCCCTCGTCGTGCGCCGAGGCCGCCCGCACCTCGGAGCGGTGGCCCTGACGGTCGTGGCGCTGGTGATCCTCACGGCCGTCTTCGACACGATCATGATCGCCACGGGGCTCTTCCACTACTCCCCCGCCCACCTCCTGGGTCTGCACATCGGGCTGGCGCCCATCGAGGACTTCACCTATCCGCTGGCGGGGGCGCTGCTGCTGCCGGCCCTCTGGGCAGTGCTGACGTCACGGCGCGACGCCCGTCGCGCCCGCTCCTCCGCCCGAGGCGACGCACACGCCGAGGAGCGCTCATGAGCGCGGCGGAGTCGCGAGCCGCACGTGGAGCGTCCGTCGGTCACGACATCGCGCAGATCGTGCTCTCGTCGCGACCGATCAGCTGGATCAACACGGCTTTTCCGTTCGCGGCCGCATACCTGCTGAGCACTCGCGAGGTGGACCTCACCTTCATCGTCGGCACGCTGTACTTCCTGATTCCGTACAACCTCGCGATGTACGGCATCAACGACGTTTTCGACTACGCCTCGGACCTCGCCAACCCCCGCAAGGGCGGCATCGAGGGAGCACTCCTCTCTCCGCGCATCCACCGCGCGACGCTGTGGTCGGCCGTGCTCTCCAACATCCCCTTCCTCGCCTACCTCGTCGTGGTCGGCGACCCGCTCTCCTGGGTCTGGCTGGCGGTGAGCGTGTTCGCGGTCATCGCTTACTCCGCCCCCGGGCTGAGGTTCAAGGAGCGCCCCTTCCTCGACTCCACGACCTCGAGCCTGCACTTCGTCACCCCCGCCGTCGTCGGCATCGCTCTGGCCGGTGCGGCCTTCGCCCCGACCACCGTCGTCGTGCTCGTCGCCTTCTTCCTGTGGGGCATGGCCGCACATGCGTTCGGCGCCGTCCAGGACATCGGGCCCGATCGCGAGGGCGGCATCGGCTCGATCGCCACCGTCATCGGCGCGCGGACGACCGTACGCCTCTCGATCGTGCTGTGGGTGCTCGCGGGTGCGGCGATGCTGTTCACCTCGTGGCCGGCGCCCCTCGCCGCGATTCTGGCGCTGCCGTACATCGTCAACGCCGCTCCGTGGTGGACCGTGACGGACGAGACGTCGGGCGGCACCAATCGCGCATGGCGCCGCTTCATCGCCCTCAACTACGGCGCCGGATTCCTCGCGACGATGATCCTCATCCTCGCGTGGGTGTCCTGAGCCCTCCGCGCCCCCGATCTCCCCCCGACTCCGCCACCCGAGAGGCCCTTGATGTCCCGCCCCGACCCCGCGCCGACCCCGCCGATCCGCCAGCGCACACGACGCCACTCCTGGCTGCGCGTGTTCCTGCCCGTCGTGCTGATCCTCATCTGGCTCGTCGGCGCAGGTCTCGGCGGTCCGCTCTTCGGCAAGGTCGATGAGGTCTCCTCGAACGACCAGACCAGCTACCTCCCCGAGTCCTCCGACGCCACCCAGGTGCAGAAGCTGCTCGGCGAGTTCAACGACAGCGACGTCATCCCCGCGATCGCCGTGTTCGTGGCCGACGACGAGCTCTCCGACACCGACCTCCAGACGATCTCGGATGCCGTGGCCGACGCTCCGTCCGTCGAGGGCGTGAGCGACGAGGTCTCCCCCGCGCTGACCTCCGACGACGGGCTCGCCGTGCAGGCGTTCATCCCCATCGAGGGAGATGCCGAGCTGGCGGACGCCGTGTCCGCACTCGGTGATGAGCTGCGAGCCGCCGCCCCGGACGGCGTCACCGTGTACATCACGGGCCCCGCGGGCTTCAGCGCCGACCTCGTCGCCGGCTTCTCGGGCATCGACGGCCTGCTGCTGGGGGTCGCCCTCCTCGCGGTGCTGGTGATCCTCGTGCTCGTCTACCGGTCATTCCTGCTCCCCTTGGTCGTGCTGTCGACGAGCCTGTTCGCGCTCTGCGTCGCTCTGCTCGTCGTGTGGTGGCTGGCGAAGTTCGAGGTGCTCCTGCTCAGCGGCCAGACTCAGGGGATCCTCTTCATCCTGGTGATCGGCGCGGCGACGGACTACGCCCTGCTGTTCGTCGCCCGGTTCCGTGAAGAGCTGCGCGTCGCGCAGGACAAGGGAGCTGCCGTCTCCGCCGCCTGGAAGGGGTCCTTCGAGCCGATCGTCGCCTCCGGCGGCACGGTGATCGCCGGGCTGCTCTGCCTGCTCCTCAGCGATCTGAAGTCGAACAGCACTCTGGGCCCGGTCGCGGCGATCGGCATCGTGTTCGCGATGCTCGCCGCCCTCACCCTGCTGCCCGCGCTGCTGCTGCTGTTCGGACGGTCGGTGTTCTGGCCGCGTCGCCCGAAATTCGAGCCCGAGGTCGTGGCAGAGGAGCACGGGATGCGCACGACCGGACTCTGGGCTCGCCTCGCCGGCCTCATCAAGAGACGTCCCCGCGCCATCTGGATCGTCACGACGCTCGTGCTGCTCGCCGGCGCGTCGGGCGTGCTCCAGCTCAACGCCGTCGGCGTCCCCGCCTCCGATCTGGTGCAGGGCGAGTCAGAGGCCCGCGACGGTCAGGTCGCCCTCGGCGACCACTTCCCCGGCGGCTCCGGCAGTCCCGTGTACGTGATCGTCTCCGAGGACAGGCTGCAGGACGCCGCCGACGTGCTCCTCGCCGATGACGGCATCGACGGCGTCTCGGTGACCGCCTCGGACTCTCCGAGCGGATCCGCTCCGGTGACCGCGGACGGGCTCACTGCCGTGGGGCCTCCTGGCACCCCGGCTCCCGATCCCTCGGTGGTCGACGGAGACGTGCTCCTCCAGGGCACCCTGACGGACGCCGCCGACTCCGACGCCGCCGCATCGACGGTGCGCGACCTGCGCACCGAGCTGCATGAGCTCGACGCGATCGTCGGTGGCGTGACGGCGACGGCCATCGACACGAACGACGCGTCGATCCACGACCGCAATCTGATCATCCCGGTGATCCTCGTCGTGATCATGCTCATCCTGATGCTGCTGCTGCGCTCGATCCTCGCGCCGGTGCTGCTCATCCTCACCACCGTGCTGTCGTTCGGCACGGCCATGGGCGTCTCCGCGCTCGTGTTCAACGGGGTCTTCGACTTCCCCGGCGCCGACCCTGCCGTCCCGCTCTACGGTTTCGTCTTCCTGGTGGCCCTCGGCATCGACTACAACATCTTCCTGATGACCAGGGTTCGCGAGGAGTCGATCGGGCACGGAACCCGCGAGGGCGTGCTGCGAGGACTCTCCATCACCGGAGGTGTGATCACCTCGGCGGGCCTCGTGCTCGCCGCGACCTTCGCCGCGCTCTCGGTGATCCCGATCCTGTTCCTCGTGCAGCTCGCCTTCATCGTCGCCTTCGGCGTGCTCCTCGACACCTTCGTCGTGCGTTCGCTGCTGGTGCCGGCGCTCGCCTACGATCTCGGTCGGGTCATCTGGTGGCCGTCGAAGCTCTGGAGACGCGGCGAGGACTGAACCTCGGCGCCGGACAGGGGTGCCCTCGACTGGATTCGAACCAGCGACCTGCCCTTTAGGAGAGGGCTGCTCTATCCTGCTGAGCTACGAGGGCGAGGGTTCCATTCTAGAGGAACCCGCGCCCTCGTCTCATGCCGCGAGGGCGAGATACGGCTCCCAGCGCGGGTCGCTGCGCTCGGTGCCGCGCACCGTCCACGCGGTTCCGTGCGGCGGCCGAGGCAGCACTCTCAGCTCCCAGCGCATCTCCTGCGGGGTGCGGTCGCTCTTGACGTTGTTGCAGCGCAGGCAGCAGGCGACGAGGTTCTCCCACGAGTCGGCGCCGCCGCGTGAGCGCGGCAGCACATGATCGATGGTCGAGGCGGCCTTGCCGCAGTATCCGCAGCGATGGTCGTCGCGACGCAGCACACCCCGGCGGGTCACCGGGACTCTTCTGCTCAGGGGGATGCGCACGTAGCGGGACAGGATGATGACGGCCGGTCGGTCGTAGACCCCGTGGGTGCCCCAGACGGGGTCGTCCTCCACGCGTTCGATCACGGTCGCCTTGTCGTTCATCACAAGGACCAGGGCTCTCTTGAACGACACGATCGCCAGAGGCTCGTATCCCGCGTTCAGTACCAGTGTGCGCATCGCCATCCTCTCGATCCGCCGGGACGGCTTCCCGGCACTCTCGACTCACACGAGGCCGCACGGAGCGGGAGGCGTTCGCGGGGATGAGAAAAGGCGCTGTCTACAGACAGCGCCTTTCACGCACGGCAACGCCGTGACGTCCCTGCGGCCGATGCTGAAGGACGTGACGACCGAGGGCATCCATGGTTCGGATGCTCGATATTCGCTCCATCAGCTTCTCCCGCCGTACGACAACGGGTTCAGGCTAACCCATCTGCAGAGCAGCGGGGTCGAACGGCGGATGAACGCCCGAAGGCGTGTCCGGTCAGGAGGGCGAGACGAGGTGGGCGAAGGACCTGGTCAGCCGGCGTTGGCGGCGAGCCAGGCGATCGGCTCCATGAGTCCGCCGTTGACCCAGACCTCGAAGTGCAGGTGGTTGGCGGTCGAGCGCCCCGTGCTTCCGACGAAGCCGATGAGCTGACCGGCGGCGACCGTCTCGCCTGCCTGCACCTGACGCGATCCGTAGATCATGTGACCGTAGGTGGTCTGCACGCGCTGGCCGCCCACGACGCTGTCGAGCATCACCGCGACACCGTAGCCGCCGATGCTCTCTGCCGAGGCACGGACCACTCCGGCTGCCGCCGCATAGATCGGGGTGCCGGCGGGAGCGAGCATGTCGGCACCCTGGTGAGCGCCGCCGACGGTGCGGCTGACGTTGTACGAGCCCTGCGGCAACGGGTAGCGCACCTCGCCCGAGCCGGGCGAGACGAGCGAGTAGTTGCCGATGTCGAAGTTGTTGTCGCCCGACGACGATGAGGTCGATGCGGTCTTCGCCGCTTCGGCGGCGCGGGCGGCTGCCGCCTCCTCCGCCTTCTTCTTCTCGATCTCGTCGGGAGTGGTCGCGGTGAACGTGCCACGGCTCAGAGGAGAGGCGGTGGCCTCGGAGGCGACGACGAGGGACTGCGCGTCGACGGCCGCGAGCTGCTGCACGGTGGCCGTCGCCTCGAGGGGCTTCGACGCTGCGTAGGCGGGCAGAGCGACTGCGGCGACGAGGACACCTACCGCTCCGAAGATCGCGACCGAACGCAGTGGCTTGACGGCCTTGCGTGCATCGACCCTGACGCCGGTGCGGCGAGCGGGTACGAGGTCTTCAGTTGTCTTCGCGGGCGATTCGATGTCTCTTGCCAAAACTAAATCCTCCTGCGCCTGCACGCTCGTCGCGCTGGCTCGTCGGCACTGCTCTCGGGGCACGAATGTAGATCGGGTACGTTGTGCGTCGTTACCGAGAAGACGACGAGCCTGGAAGGCGAATCCTCTCGGATACCACCGGCGGGCTTCTCCGCGGCGACCTGTCCGAGGCTACCCGAAGATAACGATCCTGTCACCCTGCGAACCTGACAAAGCGCGCAGAGGCGTCATTCCGCGGTTTCGAAGGCGCGATCGTCACGGATTCCCGGCGAGGATCAGGCGGGCTCGCCGACCAGGAAGATGTGCGAGGCGAGCTCGACGGGGAGCTCCAGCCCCTCGTCCTTGCCCTCCATCTGGATGAGCACGTACCCCTCACTGAAGCGGTAGTCGCCCTTCGCGCCGGGCACCACACCCGCATCGCGCAGCTGCTCGAGCAGCTCGGGGTCGACCTGAGCCGGCTCGGCGAGACGGCGCACCGTGCCGTCGACGGGTGCGCCCGCGGCATTCAGCTTCTGCACGAGACCGATCACACCCTCGTCGAATGTGCGGGCCGGAGCGTCACCCAGCTGGTCGAGGCCGGGGATCGGGTTACCGTACGGCGATTCCGTCGGGTGCCCCAGGAGCTCGACGAGGCGACGCTCGACCTGCTCGCTCATCACGTGCTCCCAGCGGCAGGCCTCTTCGTGCACGTAGGCCCAGTCGAGACCGATCACGTCCGACAGCAGGCGCTCGGCGAGGCGGTGCTTGCGCATGACGTCGACCGCCTTGCGGCGACCGGAGTCCGTGAGCTCGAGAGTGCGGTCCTCCGACACGACCACGAGGCCGTCGCGCTCCATGCGTCCGACCGTCTGCGAGACCGTGGGACCGGAATGACCGAGACGCTCGGAGATGCGCGCACGCAGAGGAACGATGTTCTCCTCCTCGAGCTCGAGGATGGTGCGGAGGTACATCTCCGTGGTGTCGATCAAGTCCGTCATGTGGCCCTCCGGGTCTGCTTAGGCAAGCCTACCTTCCCGCGCCGACATCGGCTCGTCACGCGGCGTCACCGCTCGAGCACCGCACTCTAGAATCGACCCATGGCGATCGAGATCCCCCGCACCCTCCTGCCCGCTGACGGCCGCTTCGGCTGCGGACCCTCGAAGGTGCGCCCAGAGCAGCTCGAAGCTCTGCTCGCCGCCGGAACGAGCGTGCTCGGCACCTCGCACCGCCAGGCGCCGGTCAAGAACCTCGTGGGGAGCGTGCGCGAGCAGCTCGCCGCGCTGCTGCGTCTGCCCGACGGCTACGAGATCATCGTCGGCAACGGAGGCTCCACCGCGTTCTGGGACGCCGCGGCGTTCGGACTGATCGAGAAGCGCAGCCAGAACCTCGTCTTCGGCGAGTTCGGCGGCAAGTTCGCCGCCGCCGCGGCGGCTCCGTGGTTGGAGGCGCCCGATGTGCGCAAGGCGGAGCCCGGCTCACGCACCTCCGCGACGATCGTGGAGGGCGTCGACGTCTACGCCTGGCCGCACAACGAGACCTCCACCGGTGTCGCCGCGCCCGTCGAGCGCGTGGCAGCGGACGGCGCCCTCACCGTCATCGACGCGACCAGCGCAGCCGGCGGCATCGATCTCGACATCACGCAGGCCGATGTCTACTACTTCGCTCCGCAGAAGAACCTCGGCTCCGACGGAGGGCTGTGGTTCGCCGCGGTCTCCCCCGCCGCGATCGACCGCATCGAGCGGATCGCCGCCTCCGGCCGCTACATCCCGGAGTTCCTCAGCCTGAAGAACGCGGTCGACAACTCGCGGCTGAACCAGACGCTGAACACGCCCGCGCTGACGACCCTGCACCTGCTCGACAGCCAGCTGAGCTGGATCCTCGGCAACGGCGGTCTGGGATGGGCGGCGGCCCGCACCGCCGAGTCGTCGGGAGTCCTCTACGACTGGGCGACCGCCTCGTCGGTCGCCACACCGTTCGTCTCCGACGTCGCCCACCGCTCGCCCGTCGTCGTGACGATCGACTTCGACGAGAGCATCGACGCCGCCGCCATCGCCAAGACGCTTCGGGCGAACGGGATCGTCGACACCGAGCCCTACCGCAAGCTGGGCCGCAACCAGCTGCGGGTCGCGACCTTCGTCTCGATCGAGCCCGACGACGTGCGTCAGCTCACCCGCGCCATCGACTTCGTGCTCGCGGATCAGAGCAGCTGAATCCCGGCGTGAACGAGAAGAGGGGCCGCGTGATCACGCGGCCCCTCTTCTCGTTCACGCACTCGTCACGCGCGACGGGAGATCACTCCTCGTCGTCGGAGTCCTCCGCATCCTCGTCGTCGGAGTCCTCGTCGAAGTCCTCGTCGTCGTCCGCGGAATCGTCATCGTCATCGTCGGAATCGTCGTCCTCGGAATCGTCGTCGTCGGAATCCTCGTCGTCAGCCGTCGCCGACTCGTCGAGTTCGTCGATGTCGACGCCGTCGAGATCGCCGGCGTGCAGCACGCGCGGCTCTGCGGCCAGCTCGTCCTCGTCCAGCTCGTCGTCATCGTCGTCGTCGCTGTCGTCGTCATCGATCGCGTCGAGTTCGGCGGCGTCGATGTCGTCATCCTCGAGCGCCTCGCCGTCGTCGGCGCTCTCGCCGACCTCACCGCCGGCGGCAGCCTGCTCGGCGAGCTCGACCTGGTGGGCGCGGTACTCCGCGAGCCGCTCGGCCCACGGCACCCACTCCGGAGCCAGCAGCGCCCCGTCGCCGGGGAGCAGCTCGAGCTCGAGAACCGTCGGCTCCTCGTCGTCGACGCGGGCCACGGTGACGGTCCAGAACCACCCCGGATATCCGGGCAGCCGGTTCTGGAAGCGCAGCGACACCGATCCGTCGACCTCGGGAAGGTAGCCGGCGGCCGGACCGATGGTCGATGCGGGCGTGATCTCACGCAGAGCGGTCAGGGCGAGATCGTGGGCGTCGATGAGACGCTGATCGGCCTCAGGCGTCGAGGTCATCGGCTACCTTGCGCAGCACGGCCGCGATCTTGCGTCCGTGGCTCGACGAGGGGTAGCGTCCGCGACGCAGGTCGCCGCCCATGTCGTCGAGCAGCTTGACGAGGTCTTCGACGATGATCGCCATGTCGTCGGCCGGCTTGCGCTTCGCCTTCGCCAGGCTCGGCGGAGCTTCGAGCACTCGGACCGACAGAGCCTGGAGACCGCGCTTGCCGTCGGCGACGCCGAACTCCACGCGAGTTCCCGCCTTCACTGCCGCGCCCTGGGGCATGGCGGAGGCGTGCAGGAAGACGTCCTGGCCGTCATCGGCGGCGATGAAGCCGAAACCCTTGTCTTCGTCGTAGAACCTGACCTTGCCGGTGGGCATGGGAGAAACCTCGCTGAATCGGTGTGGAGCGGGAGGGCGTGCAGTTGCCGCCCATCCCAGCTTACCGGTCGGCGGATGCGGAATCCCCGGTCACGCGGAGAACTCCCCGCCCTGTCAGCGAGTAGGCTGAGGGGGATGAGCACGCAGAGTCCCGAACCCGAGATTCCCATTCGCAGAGTGGATCGAATCCTGGCGTTCTCGGCGCTCGCTCTGGCTGCCGCGTCGATCATCTGCTTCTTCGCGATCATCATCGGCACCGCGGTGGGCATGCAGCAGGAGGACTTCGGGTCCGGCGCCTGGCCCTTCATCGCCGCGATCCCGTATTGGGGCCTTCCCCTCGCCTTCGCGATGATCGTGGCCCTGCTCATCATGAGCTTCATCCGCAAGGGTCGCGCGGCATCGCGGTCCTGAGGAGTCAGACATGAGCACGCACGCCCGACCTCTGGCCGAATGGATGGCCGAGGCGAGCGATGCCGATCTCGCCGCCCTCTTCCTCGCACGCGGCGTGCGAGCGGATGCCGGGTGGCAGGACTTCTTCGACGCCGCCGAGGCCCTGCTCGACCCCGCGTCGCTGGGGCGCGTGCTGCCGACCCTGACACATGCGGAGGCCTCGGCTCTGCGCGACGCCTCGTCAGCCGCGCCCGAGGCGGTACGGGACGACGCCGTCCGTGCATCCCTGCAGCGCCTCGCTCTGCTCCGGCCGGACGGCACGCCGCCGGCTCCCGTGGTCGCGGCCGTGATCGATCGGCCAGCGCCGAAGGAGCTCCGCCACTCCGTTCCCGAGACCACCGGAGCGGAAGACGAATCCCACGCCGCCGAGCGGGCGTTCACCACGGTGTCCGCCCTGGCCGACCTCCTTCTGCTGACCCGCGAGAGGCCGTTCGCGCTGCTCACCGGGGGCACGGTGAGCGCCGGAGAGAAGCGTCAGCTGGCCGAGGCCGCCATCGCCGCGGAGTCCGTCGACGCGCTGATCTCGATCGCAGAATCGGCGGCGCTGGTTCGGGCCCAGGAGCGACGGCTGCGTACCACCGCGCAGGCCGAGGACTGGTTGCGCTCGTCGGTCGCCGAGCGCTGGAGCGCCCTCGTCGGAGGATTCGTCCGCTCGCTTCCGCGTGGCGTCGCCACGGTCGGAGGCGGCTGGGTGCCGCCGTCGGCATGGCCGGATGCGCACCCCTGGGATGCGGGGTGGCCCGAGCGCAGTGCCGAGCTGATCGAACGCGCCCGCCTGCTCGGACTGCTCGCCGACGACGGCAGCGAACCCATGTGGGCGACACCTGCGCGCGACGGCCGGCCGGTCGATGCGACGCCGCTGACCGGACACCTCCCGAGCGAGGTCGACCGGATCTTCCTGCAGAACGATCTCAGCGCCATCTCCCCCGGTCCTCTCGCGCCGGCCCTCGACGTGCGACTGCGCACCATGGCGGCGCGCGAATCGGCGGTGCAGGCGTCGTCCTATCGATTCACCCCGGAATCCATCGCGCGATCCCTGGTGGCGGGCGAGACCGAGGAATCGATCATCGACTTCCTCGAGCAGGTCTCCCTCACCGGCATCCCGCAGCCCCTGCGCTACCTGGTCTCCCAGACCGCGCAGAGGCACGGCCTCGTGCGCGTCGGCGTCGATGCCGAGAGCGGGCGCACCCGCATCGAGAGCAGCGATCAGAACCTGATCGACGCGATGGCCGTCGACCAGACGCTGAGGCCCCTCGCGCTGAACAAGGACGCCGGCGGCCTGTCGACGAGAGTCGGTCCCGACACGGTCTACTGGGCACTCAACGACGCCCGCTACCCGGCCACGCTCGTCGACTCGCGGGGAGCCGCGGTGTCGGGAGAACGGACTCCTGCCGCGGCGGAACCGCAGCAGGCGACCCCGGACTATTCGCGCCTCATCGAGTCGCTGCGCTCTCACCAGGGGCCGGACGCCGACGCGGCGTGGCTCGATCGCGAGCTCGAGGCGGCGGTTCGGGCGAAATCGGTGCTGCGGGTCAGCGTCGGCATGCCGGACGGGTCCACGCGCGAGCTCATCCTCGAGGCGACCGGGCTCGGCGGCGGTCGCCTGCGCGGACGCGACCGGGCGGCGGATGTCGAACGCACGCTCCCCGTCTCCAGCATCCGCGCCGCCTCCGTCATCGCCCCCTGACCGCGAGCGCACGGTAAACTGGCAAGCTATGTCTGATGGCCCCCTGATCGTGCAGAGCGATCGCACCGTGCTGCTCGAAGTCGCTCATCCCGAGGCCGAGAGCGCCCGCCACGAGCTCGCGATCTTCGCCGAGCTCGAACGCGCTCCCGAGCACATCCACACCTACCGGATCACGCGACTCGGCCTGTGGAACGCACGTGCCGCAGGGCACACCGCAGAGGACATGCTCGAGACGCTCGACCGGTGGTCGCGGTTCCCCGTGCCGCCGTCGGTCTCGGTCGATCTGCGTGAGACGGTCAACCGCTACGGTCGGCTCGTCATCGAGCGCGACGACGAGGGCGTGCTGGTGCTGCGGTCCACGGACCCCGCCGTGCTCGCCCAGGTGGCGAACAACAAGCGGATCCAGCCGCTCCTGATCGGCCACCCGACGCCGGAGACCTTCATCATCGACGCGTGGGCGCGCGGCCAGATCAAGCAGGAGCTGCTCAAGATCGGCTGGCCGGCGGAGGACCTCGCCGGGTACACGCCCGGCACGCCGCACGAGATCGAGCTCGCCGAGGACGGCTGGCAGATCAGGCCGTACCAGCAGGACGCCGTCGACGCCTTCTCGAAGGACGGCTCCGGCGTGGTGGTGCTGCCCTGCGGCGCCGGAAAGACCATCGTGGGCGCAGGCGCGATGGCGGCGACCAAGACGACGACGCTGATCCTCGTGACGAACACCGTGTCGGCACGACAGTGGCGCGACGAGCTGCTCAAGCGCACGAGCCTGACGGCCGAGGAGATCGGCGAGTACTCCGGGCAGGCCAAGGAGGTCAAGCCGGTCACGATCGCGACGTACCAGATCCTCACCGCCAAGCGGAAGGGCGAGTACGCGCACCTGGCGCTGCTCGACGCGCTCGACTGGGGCCTCATCGTCTACGACGAGGTGCACCTGCTGCCCGCCCCGGTGTTCAAGCTGACCGCCGATCTGCAGGCACGCCGCCGCATCGGCCTGACCGCCACGCTCGTGCGCGAGGACGGACGAGAGGGCGACGTCTTCAGCCTCATCGGTCCCAAGCGCTTCGACGCCCCGTGGAAGCAGATCGAGGCGCAGGGGTTCATCTCCCCCGCCGCCTGCTACGAGGTGCGGGTCGACCTGCCACCGGACGACAGGCTCGAGTACGCGGCGGCGACCGATGACGAGCGCTATCGCCTCGCCGCATCCGCGCCGGCGAAGATCGACGCCGTGCGCGAGCTGATCGCCAAGCACGAGGGCGAGCGGATCCTCGTGATCGGCCAGTACCTCGATCAGCTCGAGTCGCTGTCGCAGTCGCTGAATGCGCCGCAGATCACGGGTGCCACTCCCGTCGACGAGCGCGAGGAGCTGTACCGGGCCTTCCGCGAGGGCGAGATCTCGCTCCTCGTCGTCTCGAAGGTCGCGAACTTCTCGATCGACCTTCCCGAGGCATCCGTCGCGATCCAGGTGTCCGGCTCGTTCGGCTCGCGGCAGGAGGAGGCGCAGCGTCTCGGACGCCTCCTGCGGCCCAAGCAGTCGGGTCACACGGCGAGCTTCTACACGCTCGTCGCGCGGGACACGATCGATCAGGACTACGCGCAGAACCGCCAGCGCTTCCTCGCGGAGCAGGGGTACAGCTACACGATCATGGATGCCGACGCGATAGCCGCCTGATCCGCCGCTCCGACAGATAGTCAGCATCCCCATGGCCGGATTCACCATAATGGGGACATGACTGATGCGCGCATCCTGGTCGTCGACGACGAACCCAACATCCGTGACCTGCTCTCCACGGGTCTGAGCTTCGCAGGGTTCCAGGTGAAGACGGTCGCCAACGGCGCCGCCACCATCTCGGCCGTGCTCGAAGAGGAACCCGACCTCATCATCCTCGACGTGATGCTTCCCGACATGAACGGGTTCAGCGTCACCAAGCGCCTGCGCGGGGCCGGTTTCACCGCCCCGATCCTGTTCCTCACCGCGAAGGACGGCACGGACGACAAGATCGAGGGGCTCAACGCGGGTGGCGACGACTACGTCACCAAGCCGTTCAGCCTCGATGAGATCGTCGCGCGCGCGCAGGCGATCCTGCGGCGCACGATGCAGGCCGACGAGGAGTCGATCATCCGCGCCGGCGAGCTGTCTATGGATCAGGACACCCACGACGTGCAGGTCGGCAAGGAGTCGATCGAGCTGAGCCCCACCGAGTTCAAGCTCCTGCGCTATCTCATGCTGAACCCCAACCGCGTGCTGTCGAAGGCCCAGATCCTCGACCACGTGTGGGAGTACGACTTCAACGGCGACGCCGGCATCGTGGAGAGCTACATCTCCTACCTGCGCCGCAAGATCGACCCGCACACCGAGGAGTCGGTCATCCAGACCAAGCGCGGCTTCGGCTACATGCTCAAGGTCGGCAAGTAGTCGCAGCCGTCGTTCGCCGACGCCGGCCGGCATCCGACACTCCGGAGAGGACCGCATGGCGAACAAGCCCGACGGTGTGACCCGCTGGTGGCGTTCCATCAGCCTGCGCGCCAAGGTCACGGGGGTCACGGTCGCCGTGCTGGCGATGGGGCTTCTCGTCGCGGGTCTCGGAACCGTGCCCTTCCTGCGCGACTCCGTGGTGCGCAACATCGAGGCCCAGCTGCCCGCGCTCGTCTCCGCAGACCTCGCCGACCGATACTTCGACGTCTCGATGGTCGACGGCCGCACCATCTACGACCCCGCCGAGACACCCCGCGAGTTCTTCGTGGCGATCTACGACGGCGAGGGTGTGCTGCAGACGACGGCGGGCAGCTCGTCGAACGGGTCGCCGCTGTTCCCCTCGACTTACTCGCTGCTGGACGCGCAGCTCAACGCCGACACGGTGTTCACCCTCGAGGGCACCAAGGGGACGAGCTTCAGAGCTGCCGTCGCCGCGCTGCCCGGCGAGGGCGGCGGAGCGCTGCGCATCCAGGTCGTCGCGATGCCGCTCGACTACGCCGACCGGATCATCGGCCAGTACTTCGGCATCTACATCACGGTGGCGTTCATCACCATCTTCATCGCCGCGCTCACCACGCGGGGACTCGTCACCCTGACCTTCCGCAGGCTCAGTCAGGTGGAGTCGACCGCGATGTCGATCGCGTCCGGCGACTTCAGCCAGCGACTCACCGACCTCGAGCCGACCACCGAGGTCGGTCGCCTGAACACGGCCATCAACACGATGCTCGATCGTGTCGACGGCTCTCTCGCGCAACGGGATCGCACGGTGCGGCACATGCGACGCTTCATCGGCGACGCGAGCCACGAGCTGCGCACGCCCCTCGTCAGCGTCCGCGGGTACGCCGAGCTCTATCGCATGGGCGCCATCAAGGGCGAGGAGGACACGGCGAGGGCGATGGAGCGCATCGAGAAGGAGGCGATCCGCATGGGCGTGCTCGTGGAGGACCTCCTCGCGCTCGCGCGCCTCGACGAGGAGCGCGAGCCCGAGATCGTCGCCCTCGACCTGCGCCCGATCGCTCGTGACGCTGCTCTCGACCTGAGGGCCGCCGCACCGGCGCGCACGGTGACGGTCGTCGACCGCACGGTCAGCGCTCCCCTCATCGACGTCACCACACGGTCGACGCCGGTCACCCCCGACTCGCAGGCGCCCGCGCCTCGCGGGCTGTCGCGAGGCACACTGGCGCGGCTGCGCCGACGCCCCAGGACCCCCGCCGAGATGCCGGCGATCGACTTCACCGAGGCAGCGGACATCCCGGTGCGGACTCCGCCCATCGTGCTCGGCGAGGAGAACAAGGTGCGTCAGGTGGTCACGAACCTGCTCGGCAATGCGCGTCGGTTCTCTCCCGAGGAGAGCCCGATCGAGTTGATCGTCGATGCGGACCGAGTGCGGGGCGTCGGGAGCATCTCGATCGCCGACCACGGCGAGGGCATCCCGCCGCAGATCCGCGACCAGATCTTCGAGCGGTTCTGGCGCGCCGACACGTCGCGAGCGCGCGAGACCGGCGGCTCGGGGCTCGGGCTGGCCATCGTCGCCTCGATCGTCAAGGCGCTGCACGGAAGCGTCGTGGTGTCGGAGACGCCGGGTGGCGGAGCGACGTTCACCGTGAGCTTCCCCCTCGCGCCGTCGCGGGCGACGCCTGCCCACCTGCTCGAGGACACGCAGCCGATCGAGCCCCTCAACCTCTGACCCGCGCTCCTGCACCGCAGGCGGACCTGCCCGCGTTGTGCACACCCGCGAGCCGTCTGCGCAGGAGAGGCGGATGCGGGCGCCTTCGCCTGCCTATGGTCGGAACTCCAACGAGAGGAGTTCCCATGTCCGTCTTCACCGTCGACACCGAAGCCGTGGGTGCCGCGCACGCGTCTGCCCTGGCCACCATGGAGCGCGTGCACGCCGAGGCGGCGACACTGACGGCGCAGCTGACGCAGCTGCAGTCGTCGTGGGCCGGCGACGCATCAGCCGCCTTCCAGATGTGCGCCGAGCAGTGGCGGGGCGCACAGTCGCACGTCGATCAGGTGCTCGAGTCCATCGGGCATGCGCTCGGCTCCGCTGCGACGCAGTACGCCGACGCCGATCGCTATTCGGCGAGTCTGTTCCGCTGAGCCCTCACCCCGCCGAGAACGCAGAAACGCCCCGACCGGAGTCGGGGCGTTTCTGTCGTGGAACGAGCTGGATCAGAAGTCCATGCCGCCCGACGGGTCACCCATGGGTGCTGCAGCCTTCTCGGGCTTGTCGGCGACGACGACCTCGGTGGTGAGGAAGAGGGCCGCGATCGACGCTGCGTTCTGCAGAGCCGAGCGGGTCACCTTCGCCGGGTCGATGATGCCGGCGGCGAACATGTCGACGTACTCACCCGTTGCCGCGTTGAGGCCCTGGCCCGCGGGGAGCTCGGAGACCTTGTTCGCGACGACACCGGGCTCGAGGCCTGCGTTCAGCGCGATCTGCTTCAGCGGTGCCTCGATCGCGACGCGGACGATGTTCGCACCGGTCGCCTCGTCACCCGTCAGCGAGAGGCCGTCGAGGGCCTTCGTGCCGGACTGGATGAGCGCGACGCCACCACCGGGGACGATGCCCTCCTCGACGGCCGCCTTCGCGTTGCGCACTGCGTCTTCGATGCGGTGCTTGCGCTCCTTGAGCTCGACCTCGGTCGCAGCGCCCGCCTTGATGACGGCGACGCCACCGGCGAGCTTCGCCAGACGCTCCTGCAGCTTCTCACGGTCGTAGTCGCTGTCGGTGTTCTCGATCTCGCGACGGATCTGCGTGACGCGACCCTCGATCTGGTCTGCCTCACCGGCACCCTCGACGATCGTGGTCTCGTCCTTGGTGACGATGACCTTGCGCGCACGGCCCAGGAGGTCGAGCGTGGTGTTCTCGAGCTTGAGGCCCACCTCTTCGGTGATGACCTGGCCACCCGTGAGGATCGCGATGTCCTGCAGCTGCGCCTTGCGACGGTCTCCGAAGCCGGGGGCCTTGACGGCGACCGACTTGAAGATGCCCTTGAGCTTGTTGAGCACGAGAGTCGCGAGAGCCTCGCCCTCGACGTCCTCGGCGATGATGACGAGCTCCTTGCCGTCCTGGATCACCTTGTCGACGACGGGCAGAAGGTCCTTGATGTTCGAGATCTTCTGGTTCGCGATGAGGATGTAGGGGTCTTCGAAGACCGCTTCCTGGCGCTCGGGGTCCGTCACGAAGTACGGGTTCAGGTAGCCCTTGTCGAAGCGCATGCCCTCGGTGAGCTCGAGCTCGGTGCCGAAGGTCTGCGACTCCTCGACGGTGACGACGCCTTCCTTGCCGACCTTGTCGATCGCCTCGGCGATCAGCTCGCCGATGGCGGGGTCAGCGGCGGAGATCGATGCCGTCGCGGCGATCTGCTCCTTGGAGTCGATCTCCTTGGCGCTGGCGAGCAGCTCCTCGGTGATCGCGGCGACGGCCTTCTCGATGCCGCGCTTGAGCGAGATCGGGTCGGCGCCGGCTGCGACGTTGCGCAGACCCTCGCGGACCAGCGCCTGAGCGAGGACCGTGGCGGTGGTGGTTCCGTCTCCGGCGACGTCGTCGGTCTTCTTGGCGACCTCCTTGACGAGCTCCGCGCCGATCTTCTCGTACGGGTCGTCCAGCTCGATCTCCTTGGCGATCGAGACGCCGTCGTTCGTGATCGTGGGGGCGCCCCACTTCTTCTCGAGCACGACGTTGCGGCCGCGCGGGCCGAGGGTCACCTTGACCGCGTCGGCGAGGATGTTCAGGCCGCGCTCGAGGCCGCGGCGGGCCTCCTCATCGAAAGCAATGATCTTTGCCATGAGTTTTTTCGTCCCTCCTGGACGTAGACGTTGGGTTTAGCACTCAGAGTGTGAGAGTGCTAACGCCATTCTGGCACTCGACCCCATCGAGTGCAAGCCGCGCGGAGGGACTACGGCGCGGGCGTCTCCTCGGGGGCGGCCGGTGCAGTGGTCGACCGATCGAGACCGATGACGACGGTGAGCTGCTTCTGCTCGGTGTCGTTCAGCTCGGCGTAGAAATCGCTCTGCTGCACGTCGGCTCCGCCGATGAGTCCTGCCAGCCCGATCGCCGCGAGCTCGTCGTCGTCGGCGACGTAGTAGACGGTCGTCTCGGAGAAGTCCTGGCTGGCGCTGTCGCTCGCGAAGACGATGTCGGCGGACCAGCCGCTGTTGATCAGCGTGTCGCGCATCTGCTCGTCGAGGCCCTCGTCAGGCGTGGCGTTGAGGATCATCACGGAATAGGCGGTGTCGACGACCCCGGTCTCCACCGGCGTGGGCGTGGCCGTCGGCACGGCCTCGGGGAACAGCGAGATGCGTCCCATCACCACGAGAGATCCGAAGATCCCTCCGATGATGAGCACGAGCGCGGCGACGAACGACCACAGCAGCACGACCCAGCCGTTCATGCCGGGGGCTTCGGCGCGGTGCGCTCCCACCCGTCCGGAGGAACGGGGCACGTCGTCGAATCGATCTCGGGTGGGCTTTGACACCCCTCGATGCTAGCGGCACCGTCCTGGAGATCCGTGTCCCGACGGGCGCGGCGCGGGAGCCCCCGTGCGTCAGCCGACGAAACCGGGGGTGCGGGCCGCACGGCGGAAGGCGCGCGAATCGCGGATGCGGCGCAGCCGCCCCACCAGCAGGGGATCGAACTGCAACGCCGCCTCGGAGTCGATCAGTCGTCCGAGCAGCTGGTAGTACCGGGGCGAGCTCATGCCGAGCTGCGCGCGGATGACCTCCTCCTTCGCGCCGCTGTGCCGCGGCCAGGCGGTCTCCAGCGCGAGGATCGCGCGATCGCGCTCAGTCAGCTCTCCCAGCATGAGACCAGGTTAGGTCGCCCCGACGCTCGAACCCGCGCGCCACTCCCACCACCGTCCGAGTGGATCCGCCGCGGCCCTCACCTCGCCGTCGAGCGCCACCGCGAATCCCGGCCACTCCTGCGCCGAGATCGCCGGTCGCCAGACGTCTAGGAGCGCGGGGGGATCGATGGTGACCCAGCGAGCGGGGAGACGGCGGATGGCCGCGACGAGTGCGGTGCGCGGCTCGCGCGGGATGTGCACGAGCACGCCGGGGGTGGTCACGACCAGGGTCGCATCGGCCGGGGCATCCGCCGCCAGGGCTTCGAGGCGATCCGACGCGTCGCCGGCGATGATCGACGGCGGGTCTGCTGCCGCGATGTCGAGCGCGGCCGTCACCCGCCGCTCGCGCCCGGTCTCCCCCGGCCAGACGAGACCCTGCAACCACCGGCGGTCGCGTTCCACCCGAGCGTCGAGCGGAGCGAGGTCGATGCCTGCGCGCCAGACGACCTCGGGTATCCGCAGCGGAGGCAACGCTCCGTCGACCCTGCTCTCCAGGATCACCGTCGACTCCCCGTCCGTCGGATCGAGCGCCGCCCTGACCCGCCCGCCCTCGTCGACGTATCGGTAGGAGTATCGATCGGGATAGAGGCAGAGGCCCGCCGAGGCGCCCACCTCGAGCAGCGCGAGCGGACCGTCGATCTCGCTCAGCACCGGGAGCAGCGGGGCGAGCCGCAGCGGCTCGTTGGTCTGCAGGCGCCGCGCCGCGCACTCCTCGACCACCTCGTCGGCGTGCGCGAGCACGAATCGTCGCCACTCGGCATAGCCGACGAGGCCGACGCCCAGCATGCGCGTCACGGCGAACACCAGCGGGGGCTGACGCCTGTTCTCGGGGATCAGGGCGAGGAGGTCCTGGATCTGCGGGTCGGCCGCGATACCCGAGGCCCACTCCTCGTACAGATCGCTGCGCCCCGGCGCCTCCTCGGCGGCGAAGCGGGCGTAGCGCTGCTGCACGGCATCCGTCATCCGTCCATTCTGTCGTGACCCTGAACCCCTGCGGACACGAGAGAATGGAGGCAGACCCCAGGAGGACCGATGTCGTACGACGTGGAAAAGACCGAAGAAGAATGGCGCGCCGAGCTCGGCGACGAGCAGTACGCGGTGCTGCGTCAGGCCGCCACCGAACGCGCGTGGACCGGCGAGCTGCTCGACGAGTCGCGCTCGGGCCTCTACACCTGCGGCGCGTGCGGCGTCGAGCTCTTCAAGAGCGGCACGAAGTTCGACTCCGGATGCGGATGGCCGAGCTTCTACGAGTCGATCCGCCCCGAAGCGGTGCAGCTGATCGAGGACGACAGCCTCGGCATGGTGCGCACCGAGGTCCGGTGCGCGTCGTGCGGCTCGCACCTCGGACACGTCTTTCCCGACGGGTTCGGCACGCCGACCGGCGACCGTTACTGCATGAACTCGATCGCCCTGAACTTCACGCCCGACGAGTCGTGAGCGCACTGGATGCCGTCGCCGCACGGCAGTCCTGGTCGAAGGTCACCGACGAGGCCCCGACGCACGAGGAGCTGCTGACCTACGTCGCGGCGGCCGGGCGCGTGGCCGATCACTCGTCGCTGCGCCCGTGGCGGCTGATCGAGCTGCGGGGAGACGACCGCGCGGTGCTCGGCGCCGCGATCGCGAAGGCGGAGGGTGACAGGTCGCCGTCGTCGAAGCCGATGCGCGCGCCTCTGCTGATCGCCGTCGTCGCCAGCTTCAAGAAGAGCAAGGTGCCGATGTGGGAGCAGGAGGCCGTGGCCTCGGGTGTCGCCCACACCCTGAGCCTGCTGCTCGACGAGGCCGGCTGGGGCGTGCTCTGGCGCACCGGCAGCTACACGCGCGCCAAGGCCGTCGCCAAGGCGCATGGCCTCGAGAAGAACGAAGTGCTCCTCGGCTGGCTCTACGTCGGCCGCAAGCCCACAGGACGACGACCCGGACGTCGCAAACCGGTCGACGCCGGCAGATTCCTCACTCCGATGCCCGCGAAGGCGAAGAAGCCCTCGGGTGAGAAGAAGGACAAGAAGAAGGACTGACGGCGTCACCGCCGCCGTCGGCGAGCGGTGGCGGCGATAACCGAGGCGACGGCCACCACGATCATCGCCGCCAGCTGCCACGCTGCGGGCCCCGCCGGGGTCGGCCAGACGAGATCGATGACCACGGACGCAGCGAGCTGGCCCAGCACCGATCCCAGTCCCATCAGCAGCACGCCCGTGTGGGCCACCACGAAGGCGCCCAGCAAAATGTAGGCGAAGCCGAGCAGACCGCCGAGGTACAGCCACGGCTCCGTCGGCGGCGCCGCCGGCATGCCGGTGATCGCGACGCTGATCCCGGCGGCGATCAGCAGCGCGACGGTGCCTGCCACGAAGCTCACGAACGTCGCGGTGATCGGCGACTGCACGCGCTGAGCGAGTCTGCCGTTGGTCGCCGCCTGCCAGGCGATGCCCACTCCGGCGGCGAACGGCAGCAGAAGCATCCACAGCGGGGCCGACGCCAGCACGTCGCCGCTCAGCGAGATGCCGACGGCGGCGAGCGCCAGCGCCGCGCCGAGCACACGCCCCGGGGTGACCGCGACGACGCCGGCCGGGCCGAAGCCGATGCGATCGAGCACGAGTCCGTGCATCGTCTGGCCTGCCACGACGCCCACCGTGAAGAGCGACACCCCCAGCACGCCGGCCGTGATGCCCTGCGTCGACACGGTGAGAGCGCCGCAGGCGCCGCCGAGCAGCATCCACGCGGGGATCGTCTTCGCACGCACGCCGTCGCGCAGTCGAGCGACACCGCGACGGGCCGACGGCAGGCACGAGATCACGACGATCAGCGCGACGAGCCCGACGGCGAACGAGATCAGTCCGGCGACGACGCCGTTGTGCACCTCGACGCCCAGCACGCCGTTGATGCGCGCCTGCACGGCCGTCATCACGCCGATCGACACGGCCGCTCCCAGCGCCACGGGAGCGGGCAGCGGGCGGGTCGGAGGCACCCGACGACACTATCCGAGGCGCCGGTCGGACGGCGCGGATGAGAGCGCCGCACCGTCATGACGGATGTCGGCGACCTGGCGTACCCTGGCGGCATGTGCGCGAGTTACGGCCTCGATCCCCGATTCACCGACACCGATCTCCTCGCAGCCGCCGATGAAGCGGTGCTCGAGGGGTTGCGTGTGTGGGCGGCCGACAACGTCGGAGAGACCGTGCGTCCCACGGGGCGCAACCTGCGCAACCTCAACCCGATCGTGGCGGCCGTCGACGGCGCTCCGACGCTCGAGACGGCGTGGTGGGGATTCCTGATCGGTGGAGAGCCGTCGAAGTTCCCCTCGATCAACACGCGTTCGGAGCGCCTGCAGGATCGCCCGGGCGGGCTGAAGTCGCGCGCGCTGGTGCCGGCGACGAGCTGGTACGAGATGAAGAAGCCGGAACGCGTGTGGCACGAGTTCGGAGTCGATGACGGCGCCCTGTTCACGATGGCGGCCGTCACCCAGCAGGGACGCACCGCAGACGGCACCTCCTTCACCTGCTACTCGATCGTCATGCGACCGGCTCCCGAGCATCTCGCGGGGATCCACGACCGGATGCCGGTGCTCATCCCCGCCTCCCTCAGCGAGGCGTGGCTGACCGCCGAGCCCACGAGGGAGATCATCGACGAGGCGCTCGTCGCCGCCGAGACCCTCGACGATCGGGTGAGCGCCGCGCCGCGCCCGAGCGACAAGGGCGCGGACCGGCTGTTCTGACACCATGGACGCGGAAGAGCTGAACGCTGTCGCGACGTCGCGGGCGCAGGAGATGCCGGGCGCCGAAGCCGAGAACCCTTTCGGACCGGAGTGGGACGTCTACAAGGTGCGCGGCCGCGTCTTCCTCCTCATCCCTCTCGACGGCACCGGCCGGGTGACGCTCAAGTCGGCTCCTGCCGACTCGGAGGCGCTGCGTGCGACCTTCGCGGACATCGTCCCGGGGTACCACATGAACAAGAAGCACTGGATCACCCTGATGCCGGGGCCGTCGCTCGACGCCGACCTCGTCGTCGAGCTCGTCACCGAGTCGTACCGGCGCGTCGTCGAGAAGCTGCCTCGGATGCATCGCCCGGTCGACCCCGCCACCTTCGGGTTGCGCGCGACCTGATCCTCGCCCCCGAAGCGTCGGATCCGGTACCGGAGGAGGACGCGCTCGACCGACGGGCGGCCGTAGCGTGGACGCATGATCACAGCAGAGGGACTCACGAAGAGATTCGGGGACAAGACAGCGGTCGACGACGTGTCGTTCACGGTGCGACCAGGAACGGTCACCGGATTCCTCGGGCCGAACGGTGCAGGCAAGTCGACGACCATGCGCATGATCGTCGGCCTCGATCGGCCGACATCCGGCAGCGCGACCGTCGAGGGACGCGAGTACCGCAGACTGAGCGCTCCGCTCACCGAGGTCGGCGTCCTGCTCGACGCGAAGGCCGTGCACACCGGTCGCACCGCGCGGAATCACCTGCGGGCCATGGCGGCGACGCACGGCATCCCGTCCTCCCGCGTCGACGAGGTCATCGACCTCGCCGGAATCGGCTCCGTCGCCCGCAAGCGCGCCGGCAAGTTCTCACTCGGCATGGGGCAGCGACTCGGCATCGCCTCTGCCCTGCTCGGCGACCCGCACACGCTGATCCTCGACGAGCCGGTGAACGGCCTCGACCCCGAGGGCGTCCGCTGGGTACGGCAGTTCGTGCGGCACGCCGCATCGGAGGGACGCACCGTACTGCTCTCCAGCCATCTCATGAGCGAGATGGCGCAGACCGCCGATCATGTGATCGTGATGGGTCGAGGACGAGTGCTCGCCGATGCACCGCTGCAGGAGCTGGTGCGTGCATGGACCACGAACACCGTGCGGGTGCGAACGCCGAGGCCGGCGGATCTCGCCGCCGCGGTCGGCGCACCCTCGGTCGAGATCGTGAGCTCGGCTCCTGACGTGCTCGACATCTCGGGCCTCCCCGCTGCGCGGATCGGCGATCTCGCCGCGGAACGAGGAATCCCCCTGCACGAGCTCACCCCGACCACCGGCTCGCTCGAAGACGCCTACCTCGCGCTCACCGGCGAGTCGGTCGAATACCGCACCAAGGAGATCTCATGACCGTCCAGGCTCCGCCCCTCGCTCCGCAGCGCGTCGACACCGCTCGACGCCTCACCTTCCTCCGCGCCGTTCGCGGCGAGTGGATCAAGCTCGCCACCCTGCGCTCGACGTGGTGGTCGATCGGCATCGCCGCGCTCCTCACCGTCGCCATCGCCGCGCTCATCGCGCAGGCCGTCGAGGTGCCCGGCTTCCAGCCGATCCAGGCGGTCGTGATGCCGATCCAGTTCACGATGCTGCTCGCCGGCATTCTCGGAGCGATCGCCGTGACGGGCGAATACTCCACCGGCATGATCCGCTCCACCCTGGCCGCCAACCCGAAGCGCGGCTCAGTGCTCGCGGCGAAGGCCACGGTGGTCGCGCTCTTCCTCTTCGTCTCGTCGCTGGTCATCTTCTCGCTGGCCGCCCTCGCGGTCTCGGCGATCGTGGCACTGCGTGATCAGAGCATCGACTGGTCGGATCCCGCCGCGTCGCTGCTGCCGATCGTGATCTCCTCTCTCGCGATGGCGGTCTTCGCCCTCATCGGCGTCGCCTTCGGGTTCATCCTCCGCTCCGGTGCCGGCGCGATCGCCGCCACCGTGGGTCTCCTGTTCGTGCTGCCGATCGTCTCGACCTTCTTCACCTTCGGTGGAGAAGCATGGCGGTGGGTGCTGGACGCTGCGAACTACCTGCCGGTCGCGGCCGCGCAGAGCGCGATCCTGCCCGAGGGCGCGGCGCTCGAGGGTGTCGTGCCGTACCTCGCGCTGGGCGCGTGGTCGCTGGGCGGCCTGCTCGTCGCCTGGGTGGTCCTGCGCTCGCGCGACGCGTGAGAGATCGCTCGATGATGCACACGCGTAGAGTCTGCCGATGACCCGCACGCGCAGCCGCAGCTCCCCCGTCCGCGAGGACGAGGAGCTGCGGCTGCCGCGTCCTCCCGGCCTGTTCCGCCGGTTCTGGGCACGGCATCCGGTCGTCGCCGACCTCGTGATCGTCCTCGTCTGCATCCTCCTCTCGCTGGTCCCGGCCGGAGCGACCACGCGCGAGCTGATGACGACCCCTCTGGCCATCGGTCTCGCGATCCTGGCGCCCGCGGGGGTGATCGCCGCCTGTGCGACCCTGATGTGGCGGCGACGGCATCCCCTCGTGCCGTTCGTCGCATCCTTCGTCCTGGAGGCCGCATTCCTTTTCGCGCCGTATCCGATAGGCTCACCGCTCCTGCTGGTGACGTGCTACTCGCTCGCGGTGCACCGCTCGTCTCGCGCGGCGTGGACGGGGCTCGGCATCGGCCTCGCCGCACTCGCGGCCCTCTCGGGCCTGCTCCTGCTCACGGGCGCCACCACGCTGCAGACGGCCGTCAACGCCGTGATCATGTGGGTGGTGCTGGGCCTGATCGGCACGCTCATCGGCATCAACGTCGGCGGTCGCAAGCGCTACCTCGACGCAGTCATCGATCGATCACGTCAGCTCCTGGTCGAGCGCGATCAGCAGGCGCAGCTCGCCTCCGCCGCAGAACGAGCCCGCATCGCGAGAGAGATGCACGACATCGTCTCGCATTCGCTGACGGTGGTGGTCGCACTGTCGGAGGGCGCCGCGGCGACGCCGGACAGCGCACAGGCGCGCGCGGCCTCGCTGTCGGCGGCCGAGACGGCACGCAGCGCGCTCACCGAGATGCGCGCGATGCTCGGCGTGCTCCGTGACGACGAGTCGGCGCTGCCGCTCGCACCGGTCGAGCCCGCGTCGCCGCAGGAGACGGTGACCGCCGCGCAACGCGCCGGATATCCGGTGTCGCTCAGCGCGACCGGTGCCGTGGAGCTGTCGCCGCGCGTCGCCCACGCCGTCGGGCGCATCGTGCAGGAGGGAGTGACGAACGCCATGCGTCACGCCCCCGCGGCCACCGCGATCGCCGTGCGACTGGTGCACTCGCCCGAGACGGTCTCCATCGAGATCGCCAATGACGGTGTGACAGGCACGATCGGCGCATCGGGGTTCGGGCTGCGTGGGCTCGCCGAGCGTGCGGCGCACGTGGGCGGCCGGGTCGTCTCGGAGCCGGCCGGCCACGGTCGCTGGGTGCTGAGCGCCGAACTGCCCGTGTCAGCGGACTCGCATCCGCTCTCCTCCTCGCAGGACATCACTCGAAAGGACCACGGATGACCTCCCCCATCAGCATCCTGCTCGTCGACGACCAGGAGCTCATCCGCGTGGGCTTCCGCCTCGTGCTCGAGGCGGAGCCCGACATGGTCGTGGTCGGCGAGGCCGCGGACGGTCATACGGCGATCACGCAGGCCGAGGCGCTGCGCCCCGACCTCGTCCTGATGGACATCCGGATGCCGGGACTCGACGGCATCGCCGCGACCGAGGCGATCGTGCACCGGCATCCCGACACACGAGTGCTCGTCCTGACGACGTTCGACCTCGACGAGTACGCGTTCGGCGCGATCCGCGCCGGCGCGAGCGGGTTCCTGCTCAAGGACGCTCAGCGACACGAGATGATCTCGGCGATCCGCGCGATCCACCGCGGCGACGCCGCACTGTCGCCGCGGATCACGCGGATGCTGCTGCAGCACGTGACCCCTCGGCTCGCGCCATCTGCCGCGGAGCCCGCTGCTGCGCTCGACGACCCGACCAGGACCCTGACCGAACGCGAGCGCGATGTGTTCATGGAGATCGCGCGAGGTCTCACCAATGCCGAGATCGCTTCGGCGCTCTTCGTGAGCGAGTCGACCGTGAAGACCCACGTCGGGCGGGTCCTGTCGAAGGTCGGCGCTCGCGACCGCATCCACCTGGTGATCCTGGCGCACCGCATGGGGATCGTCGGCGACGATGCGGGGCCCGCCGCCCCACCTGGCGACTCTCGGGGGGGGGGGCGGGGCAGCGCGTCCGATCAGCTCTGAGCGGGGGTCCACTCCGAGACGCGGTCGAGTTCCGCCACCTCGTCCGGCGTCAGCTCGAGCCGCGCTCCGGCGAGAAGGTCGGGCACCTGCTCGACCGTACGCGCGCTCGCGATCGGCGCGACGACGGTGGGCTGCGCGCGCAGCCAGGCGAGCGAGGTCGCGGCGATCGACGCGCCATGGGCGTCGCCGATCTGCTCGAGCGCATCGATGATCCGAAGCCCTGCCTCGGTCGCGTACTTGGCGGCCCCCTGTGCACGCGGCGACGACTGCCCCTCGGCATCGACCGACCGGTACTTGCCCGTGAGGAATCCGCTGGCCAGCGAGTAGTACGGCACGAGTCCCAGCCCGAACTCCTCCGCCACCGGGATGATCGTCTCCTCGACGTCGTTGCGGTGCATGAGGTTGTAATGCGGCTGCACGGCGACGGGCAACGCGACATCGAGGCGCTGCGCGATCGCGATCCACTCGCGGATGCGCTCGGCCGAGTAGTTCGACACGGCCACGTGGCGGACCAGCCCGTCGGCGACGAGCTGCCCGAAGGCTCCCACCGTCTCTTCGAGCGGCACCGTCTCGTCGTCGAAGTGCGCGTAGTAGAGGTCGATCGCATCGACGCCGAGACGCGTCAGCGACGCCTCTGCGGCCTTGCGCACATTCGATGCCGAGAGCCCACGGAAGTCGGGGTGCTGGCTGACCTTCGTCGCGACGGTCAGGCCGACCGGGTTGCGCGACGTCAGCCACTCGCCGATGATCGTCTCGCTCTCGCCGCCCGAGTTGCCCGGCACCCAGGCGCTGTACGAGTCGGCGGTGTCGATGAAGTCGCCGCCGCCGTCGACGAACGCGTCGAGCACGGCGAACGAGGCGTCGCGACCGGCCGTCCAGCCGAACACGTTGCCTCCGAGGGAGAGCGGGAAGACGTCGAGGTCACTGTTTCCGATACGGGTCATGACGGGGACAACCGCGCATGACGACGATCTATTTCGGATGCTGCGCCGCAGCGCCTCGACGTCGTCCGCTCAGCCGGTGACCGCCTGGTGCTCGGAGGTCTGAGCCGCGCGGCTTTCGAGGATGCGCCGCAGCGGCATCATCCGGCCGATCGCGTCGTCGAGTCCGCCTCGGCGAGAGCGACGCAGCCAGACCTCTCGCTGACGCTCGAGCAATGCGTCGAGGGCGTCGCGGAGCCGGGCCGCCGTCGCCGCATCGAGGTCGGCCAGGCGGCCGTGGCCGAGGCCGAGGATCTCCGCGCCGAACAGCGCCAGGTCGATCCCCAGCGCGAGCTCGTCGATCGACAGCTGCCCGTCGAGAGCGCTCGGCTCGGCGCCGTCGAGCAGCCTGCGGGCCTCGTCGAGATGACCGCGGGCGTCGACGATGCCCTCTGCGGACGGCCACGATCCCGGGGCGATGTCTCCCGCGCGCCACAGCACGGTGAAGAGCTGGCTGGCGTTGAGCAGCGGCGAACGCAGGGCGGCGGCGGCGCGTCCCGCCTCGACGGTCGCGCGACCGAGGCGGCCGGTGGCGTCGCCCACGGCTTCGACGTTGATCAGGTCGGCGAGATCGAGCTCGCCGTTGCTGTCGAGGCACCACGACACCGCTCCGCCCAGAAGCAGCGGACCGAACGAGACGGACGGCGGCTCGAACGTGCCGTAGTCGCCCCACTGCGTGTTGAGGTATCCGCGTGCGCCGGTGTCGAGACCCGTGCGGGCGACGTCGACGAGGTTGTCGACGGCGTTGTCCACGCGTCCGACGAACGACTGCCAGGAGCTCGTGCCGGGGGCGAGCCAGAACGGCTCCCCCGATTCGATGAGCGCGGCGGCACGACCCCGAGCACCGTCACGGGTGGCCTCGACGTCGAAGCCGATGGCCTTCCACTTCTCGCGCAGATCGTCGTCGGCACCGTCGATCACGGCGGCGCTCAGCACCGGCCCGTCGTACTGCCACACCACGGGGATGGCGTTCGCCGGCACTCGGCCCATCAGCTCGGGATGCTCGGCGAAGATGTCGGCCCAGAACTCGACGGTGTATCCGCGCTCGGTCAGCTGCTCGAGCAGGTAGCGCACGTAGTCGAAGTACACCTCGCCGCGCCCGCGCTCGGCGACGATGTCCTTCGATGCGCCGAGACCGAGCTCGAACGGCTCATCGGCGCCGATGTTGATCCGGCCGCTGCTCGAGGTCGCGGCGATCTCCAGCAGCAGCCCCAGAGCGAACTCGGCGTTCTCCCTGGTGGGCGCGAAGGTCGCGGCCTCGCGGTGCTCGAAGCCCCACTCGTACCCGCCCGGCGTCTCGGCACGGTGGCTGTAGGCCTCGTGACGCAGCCAGCGCTCCATGTGGCCCAGGCAGTTCACCGAGGGGACGAAGTCGATCCCTCGCGCCACGCACTGCGCGTCGAACCAGCGCAGGTCGTCGACGGTGAAGGGCGACGCGTCCTGCCAGACGATGTCGTGTCCGCGATACGCGAAGGTGTGCTCGATGTACAGCTCGAAGTGGTTGAGGCGCGCACGCTCTGCGAGATCGAGGTAGCGCAGCAGCGTCGCCCTCGTCGGCATGCGGTCGCGGCTCACGTCGAGCATGTAGCCGCGCACCGCGAAGTCGGGGTGGTCCGCGATCTCGACGATGCTCGACGACCAGTCGGAGTGGGCGCGCGCCTGGTCGAGAGTCGACAGCGCGTAGCGCAGGCCGCGGGCATCGGCGTGCGTCACGACGACGGCGTCGCGGTCGGCGCGGATGCGGAAGCCCTCGGCGGGCAGCGCGTCGTCGACCGAGATGCTCATCGGCGTCGTGGCCGTCGCGCCGTCACCCTGCGTGATCGACGCCGTTCGCGGTCGGGGGAACAGGGACTGCAGCAGGTCGGTCATCGAACTCCTCGTGCATGACGCGGGCTCTCGCCCGGCGTCGGATCGGTTTGTATGGCGTCCTGCCATATTAGGAGGATCAGGTGTCGGTGCGCGGCGAATCGCCGTGCGAGCCGATCACGGGCGGAGCCGCGCCGCACCCCGCGCCGGCAGATCGGCCAGGTCGGGCGCGAGCATGATCCGCTCGTGCATCCGGAGGGACTGCAGGAACGGCGACGGTGCACTCACCTCGACGAGGGCGGCACGGACGGCGGCGAGCAGCGGCTCTCCCCCGTTCGCGACGCCGCCCATCAGGATCACCCTCTCGGGGTCCACGGAGAGAGTGACCAGACGCACCGCGGCGGCGAGGCCGGTGGCGAGACCATCGATGGCGGCGAGCGCCTGCGCATCGCCGTCCGCGGCGCGCGCGAACAGCCGTTTCATGGAGACGGATCCGCCGTCGGACATCGCTCTGCCGATCGCCGACCCCGAGGCGTACTGCTCCAGGCATCCGCTCTGACCGCACTTGCACGGCGGCCCATCGGCGTCGATCGAGATGTGGCCGATCTCCCCGGCGACGCCCGAGGCCCCTCGCCACAGCCGGCCCTCGATCACGATCCCTGCCGCGAGCCCTGTACCGGCGGATATGACCACCGCAGACCTGTCGTGCAGGCCGAGCGCGTGCACGACTCCGAGAGCCGCGGCGTTGACGTCGTTCTCGACGTGGACGCGCCCGGCGCACCCGAGACGGGCGCCGACTTCGGCGGCCAGCCGCAGGGGTCGATCGATGCCGAGGTTCACCGCGTGCACGACCACTCCCGCCGTGGGGTCGACCACACCCGGGATGCCGAGACCGATGCTCGACACCTCATCGATGTCGATGGCGGCCTGGTCGAGCAGCGAGCCCGCGACATCCGCGACGGTGTCGAGGACTCCCTCGGCACTCCAGCGAGTGCGGGCACGTGCCGCGGCGACGATCCGGCCCGCCGCGTCGATCAGCACACCGCGCACCTTGGTGCCGCCGACGTCGAGTCCGATCGAGAACCGGGCGAGTACCGGTGAGGGGTGGTCGAGGGGTGCGGGAACCGCGGCGGTGCCGGGGCTGACGGTCACCATCAGCCCTTCACCGCACCGCCGACGAGCCCCGTCGCCATGCGTCCCTGGACGATCAGGAACACGATGATGACCGGAATGGCGATCAGCGCGGAGCCGGCCATGATGCCGCCCCAGTCGGTCGCCTCGTAGCTCACGTTGAAGCGGCGCAGCCACAACGGCAGGGTCGCGGCCGCGCTGTCCTTCATGATGACGAGCGCGAGGGTGTACTCGTTCCACGCCGACAGGAACGCGAAGATGCTCGAGGCGACGAGCCCGGGGGCGAGAAGCGGCAGCGTCACGCGGGCGAAGGCTCCGAAGCGCGAGAGGCCGTCGACCTGCGCCGCCTCCTCGAGCTCGTAGGGGATGCCGTCGATGAATCCTTTGAGCATCCAGATGGTGATCGGGATGCTGTGGCCCGCGTAGAGCAGCGCGAGGCCGAGAGCGCTGTTGATGAGGTCCCAGCTGTCCATCATCCGGTACTGCGAGATGAACATCGCCTCGGCGGGGATCATCTGGATGACGAGGATCGTCACGATGATGGCGCCCTTGCTGCGGAAGCGGAACCTGCTGACGGCCGCGGCGGCGAGGATCGCGGTGATCACCGCGACGCCGACGGCGAGCACCGTGACGGTCGCGGACACGCCCATCGCGCTCCAGAACGACTGGTCCGTGAGCACCCGGCCGTAGTTGCCGGTGAACAGGGAGACGGGGAAGAGGGTGACGCCGGAGCCGTAGAGCTCCTCATCGGTCTGCAGCGAGGAGTTGAGCATCCAGTAGATCGGGAAGATCCACAGGAGCGCGAAGATGACCGCGATGGTCGTGTAGGTCGAGCGCTGCACGCGGGAGCGCGTGGATCCGCGGAACCGGGGTGTCTTCCCCGTGGTCACGATCGCGAACGTGCTGTCCTTCAGAGGTGGTGCGGTGGTGGTCATGCCTGAGTCGCATTCTTGAGGAGCTGACGGACGTATCCGGCGGTGAGGACGAGCGTGAGGACCAGCATGATCATCGCGACGGCGGAGCCCTGCCCGTAGTCACCCTGACCGAGACCCACCTCGTAGATGTACGTGCCGAGCACGTTCGTGTCGGTGGTCACACCACCCGCGTCCTGCAGAACGGAGATCTGCGTGAAGACCCTCAGGTCCCAGATGATCTGCAGCATCCCGACGAGGAAGAGCACCGGCGCGATCATCGGCATGGTGACCGAGAAGAATCGGCGGAAGGGACCCGCGCCGTCGAGGTGAGCGGCCTCCATGACCGACTCATCGAGCTGGGTGATCGAGGCGTAGACCATGAACATCACGAGCGGCACGGAGCCCCAGATGACGACGGCACCGGCGATCACGAAGAACGACCCCGGTTCGAGAAGCCAGGCGTAGTTGCGGAACTGCTCGAAGCCGAGCCCGACGAGCACGGTGTTCACCACGCCGTTGCGGGTGTTGAACAGCCACTGCCAGACGGTCAGCGACGACAGATGCGGCATCGCCCAGGCGAGCAGCATGGCGACCTGCAGCATGATGCGGGCGGGAGCGGGAACCTTCGTCATGAGAAGGGCCGCGAGGATGCCGATGAGCATCGTGAGCGCCGCCACGATGCCGCAGAAGAGGATGGAGCGGATCATCACGCCCCAGAAGACGGGGTCGCCGAGAACCTTCGTGTAGTTGTCGAACGCGATCCACTCGGCCGGCTGCCCGAACTGCTGCGCGAGCCCGAACTTCTGGAACGACATGATGAACTGCGTGACCAGCGGATAGCCCTGCGTGACGAGCACGATGGCGATGGCCGGAAGGCCCAGCCAGAGCGGCATGAGCTGGCGACGACGATTGATGGAGCGCGGAGGTGCGGCTGACGACATGGCGATGGCTCTCTGGTGGAACCGGGGTGCCGGCCTCGGAAGGTCGGCACCCCGGAGCGATCAATCGTTGAGGAGGGACTCGATGGTCGCGTCGTACTGCTCGGCGAGCGCCTTGACGTCGCCGCCCTGTGCGATCTCCGTGAAGAGGTTGCGGAGCACATCGTTGCTCTCGATGATTCCCCAGCCCGGTGCGAGCGGCGTCATGCGGGCGTTCTCGACCGCGGTGACCTGCTCGATCGCACCCGGGTTGCCCTCCTGAGGCGCGGCGTACTCGGTGTTGCCCGGAACCCATCCGCCCTCGGTCGCGAAGAACTCCTGGAACTCGGGCTCGAACATCATCGCGAGGAGCTCGCGTGCGTGCTCCTGGTTCGGCGAGAGCGCCGCGATGCCGATGTTCGATCCACCGGCCAGCACGTGTCCGGTCTCACCGGCCTCGAGACCGGGCAGCGCGAACGATCCGGTGTCGGCCTGCAGCTCGGGCGTGATCTTCTCCCAGGCGTTGGGAAGCGCGGCGAACATCGCAGCCCGGCCCTCGTTGTACGGGGTGAACGGCGAACGGGTCTCGTCGACCGTCGCGGTCGCCGCCGTCGACATGCCCTCGCTGTAGATCCGCTGCAGCGCCTCGAGGCTCTCGATGCCCTCCGGCGTCGACAACGTGCCCTTCCAGGTGTCGCCATCGAGCTCGGCGACGGGGTTGCCGTAGGTGAACAGCCAGCCGAGGCCGTTGCCGAGGTCCTTGGCGGGAACGAAGATGCCCTCGAAGTCCGGGATCGACGAGTTGGCGGCCTTCAGCGCCACGGCGGCGTCGTTGAGCTCCTCGATCGTCTCCGGAACCTCGATGCCCGCGTCGGCGAGCATGGACTTGCTGTAGAAGATGACGCGCGCGCCGGCGAAGAACGGTGCGGCGTAGAGCTCGTCGTCGACCGATCCGGCCTCGACGAGCGCGGGGATCAGCGAGTCGCCGCCGATCTCGCTCTGGAGGTCGGAGATGTCGGAGAGCGCCCCGACCGACGAGAAGGTGCGGACCTGCGTGTTGCCGAACTCCACGACGTCCGGCGTCTGCGATTCGCTGGCGAGGGTGGTCTGCAGCTTGGTGACGATGCCGTCCCAGTCCTGGATCTCGATGGTGAGCTCTGCGCCGTCGTTGCGCTCGGCCCACTCGGTCTTCAGCCACTCCTGGGCGGCGTCGGGCACATCGTCGCGCATGAACCAGGCGGTCAGCTCGGCGCTCGACTCGGAGTCCGAACCGCCGCCGCCCGAGCCGCCAGCCGAGCAGCTGGACAGTGCGAGCACGCCGACCACGGCGGCCCCCAGCACAAGATGCTTCCTCAACTTCATTCGATCTTCCCTCTCGTGATGCGCCGCGACAGCTGCGGCGGCAGATTCTTCGTTGAACCGACGTGGGACTTCATGTCGTCGGGTTCATTATGGGTTATGCAAGGTTGCCGCACAAACTCCGTTCGTTCGCAATCATGCGCGCGAGGTGTTTCCGGCATGTGTCGAAGCGAAGAAGTCGGCGTAACCTCCGGTCAGTCAGCGGGGTTCGACCGCGGTCTCGCGCCACGGCCGCGTTGTATAACGAATTGGTCGCGGCGGAACTGAAGCGTTTGAGTGGGTTCTGCACTCCTCGGCAGGTGGCATCGCCCCTTCCGGCGCCGCTCGCACCCCGGGGTCCATCCGACGCACGTTTGTATACTTCAGGGACATAACGGCGCGCACGGTGCGCGTCGGGAGAAGCGGAGAGCATGGCTGCGAACACCGAGATCTCGACGACCGACGCCCCGGCGCCCTACCCCGTCTTCTCGCAGGGCGTGCGCAACGGCTCGCTCGTCCAGGTGTCAGGACAGGGCCCGGCCGACCCCGCGACGGGCGAGCACCTGCACCCGGGCGATCTGCGGGGTCAGACGATCCGGACCCTCGACAACGTGCGCGCCATCCTCGAGGCGGCCGGCGCGAGCTTCGGCGACGTCATCATGATGCGCATCTACCTGACCACGCGCGAGGACTTCGCTCCGTTCAACGTCGTGTACGGCGAGTACTTCGAGGCCCTCGGGCTCGATGTCCTCCCCGCGCGCACGACGGTGTTCGTGGGCCTCCCCGTCGAGACGATGCTCGTCGAGATCGACGCGCTCGCCTCGATCGCCTGACCGGAACCGTTCGACGAGCCCGGCCGGCCGAGCCGCCAGGGCGACTTCAGGCCGACCGGCGGGCGAACTGCGTTGCGAGATCGGTGATGGCCGCCGACACCTCCCGCTCGTGTCCCGGCTGCAGCGGCTGAGGGTTGAGGGCGATCGACGACCCGACGACGAGCACGGCGACCTGCGGCTCGCGCTCCCAGAGGAAGCGCTTGGCCTCTTCCGCCTCATCGGGGGATGCGAAGCTCACGAAAGCGCGGCTGTGGGGCTGACCGGCCTCGCTGGGATAGTCGCGGCGAGCCACGAGCCCGGCGTCCGTGGCCTCGGCGATCCACTCGGCGACCGTCGTCTCCCAGCCGTCGAGCAGTCGTGCCTCGTCGAGCGAGAGAGCGTGATCGAGGGCGGCGAGGATGCCGGCGAGCGATTCCTTGGTCACCTTCATCCCGCGGCCGACGCCGTGGTTCGGGGCCATGTGCCGCCTGATCCCGGTGGTCACGTCGGAGCGCCCCACCACGATCGCCGAGTCCTGGGGACCGCCGAGCCCCTTGCCGCCGGAGAAGATCGCGGCGGCAGCGCCGAGGCCGACCGTGAAGTCGCGCAGCGATGAGAGCGGCGGGATCTGCGCCGCCGAGTCGACCACCACGGGCACCGACCGCTCGTCGGCGATCGCGATGATCTCGGCGAGCGTCAGACCCGGCGCGGGATACTGCGTGCCCGCGAACCACAGAACGCAGACGGTGTCATCCGACAGTGCCGCACGCAGGGCGTCGGCCTCATCCGCGCTCTCGCGGATGTCGACGCCGAGCAGACGCACCGCGAAGTCGTAGTCGTTGCGCTGCGGCGCGAGCATGACGACGTGTCGCGCCGACGACTCCCGCAGCGGGAAGTCCTGCGTGCCCTCGGGCTCGGGTCCGGTGATGAGCGAGGCGACGGCGAGAGTGATCGCGGAGGACGCCCCCGCGGTCACCGCCGCACCCTCGTTGCCCGTGAGCTCGGCGATGCGCTCCCCCGCGGTGACGTACGCGGCCGACAGGTCGATGTACGAGCGCGCGGCCTCGGCCATGGCCGCGATGACCGGCTCCGCCATGACGGATCCGCCCAGGGCGGTGAGCGTCGCCGCAGCGTTGACGATCATCGACTACTCCCCCGGAAGCGACTGCGCCGAGGCCGCGAACCGGCTGGTGGCCTCGACCCCGAGCTGCTCGGCGAGCCAGGCATCCCTCGCGTCGTCCTCCTCGCGGTCACGGCCGGTCGGCACGAAGTGCGTGGCCTTGTCACCCAGCGCCTCGAACAGCCCCGGAGCCGATGACGGGTCGGAGTCGCTGATGAAGACCCGCGCCGTGATGGCGTCGGCGTGCAGGGCGGGGTCGAAATGCGACAGCGTCTGCGCCGCATCCTCCCGCGCCTGTGCGTCGCCGACGCGAGCGAGGTCGTTGAGCGACTCCATCGGGTAGCCCCTGGTCCGTGCGGCGCGCTCCCACGGCGTGCTGAGCAGCAGTCCGTCGACCCGCACGGCCGCGAAGCCGGGCCGACGAGCGGCGGTCAGCAGTCCCAGGTCCTCACCGACGGCGGCGACGCGCGCGGTGTCGACCGACGGATGCGCGAACAGCAGCTCCGCGGCGCGGAGAGTGTCGGCGACGATGCCGCGATAGACGTACTGCGACGGCTCGCCGATGCCGTCGACGAGCAGGCCGGGGTAGGCGGCGCGATAGGGGTTGTCCGCCAGGCGCTGCCCTCGGTGCATGATCGTGAGGATCACGAATCGTGAGCGGTCGTTGCTGTGCGGCGTGTGATTGACGCTGCCGTGTCGGGGGATCTCGAGCACGGCGGGATGCGGGCCCTCACCCGTGGGGACGCTGAGGTAGCCGGCCGCGCGATAGCGCCCGCTTCCCCGGTGGCCGATCGAGGCGAAGTGCACGAGGAAGAAGTCCCACTCCTCGGTGCTGCGGTAGTCGTCGCGCCGCAGCTCCCACCCCGACGGCACCTGTGCGAGCTCGTCGTCCAGCGCGGTCCAGTAGTCGTTCATGCGTTGCTGCCGATCTGATCGTGCTCACGGGCGAGTGCGGAGACAGGGTGGAGGTGGGTGTCGAGGAACCTGTCGATCTCGACGCTCACCCACGGCAGTCCCGCTCCGTGCGCGCATCCGTCGTAGGTCAGGAACTCGACCTCCCCCGGCATCGCCTCGACGAGGGCGTAGGCCGTCTCGGGCGGGCAGACGTCGTCTCCCATCCCGATGTACACCTGCGAGGGGCAGGTGACCCGATCCGCGAGGTTCAGCACGTCGAGGTACGCGTAGGTCCGATCCAGATCCGCGAAGCGCTCCGGGTGCTGCGACAGGTACTCGCGGATCTCCTGGTACGGGTAGGTGAGCGTGAGGCGCGCGGAGTCCATGATGCCGACGAGGTAGGGAGCGCCCGCGCTCAGGCAGGCGACCTTCTCGGGCCGGAGCGCTCCGAGCATGACCGCGAGGCCGCCTCCCTGGCTCGAGCCGTGCACGCCCACGCGACGAGTGTCGACGATCTCCAGCTCGGCGAGCAGGTCGAGACCGCGCACGACGTCGAGGTAGAACGAGCGGTACGTGGCGGAGTACGGATCGGTCACCCCGTCGACCAGCAGGCCGGGGTAGCCGGGGTTGACCTGATCGAGCGCCCTCACCTTGCCACGCGGCGCGACGCTCATGACGACGTAGCCGCGCAGAGACCACGACTTCGCGACCGTCGGGTCGGAGATGTATCCGGGGATCAGCAGGATCGCGGGCAGCGACCCCGCATCCGAGCGCCCCTCGGGCACCGTCAGCCACGCAGCGACGCGTACACCTCCCGCCGAGTCGTAGCGCACGTCGAAGACGTCGACGCCGTCGCCCGACATGAAGTCATCGCGGGTGAAGGTCGCGTTCGCCGGGGTCTCGCTCAGGTAGGCGAGCGAGTCATCCCAGAACTCTGCGAGATCATCGGGTCTCTGCACGCGGACCGGTCCGCGGTCGGGGTTGGGCAGAACGTGTGTGGCTGTCATCGACTTCCTCGGTGTCGCCGGGCGGATCACGCCGAGATTCCGGCCATCCTCTCGAACGGCCGGGACACTCGACGGAGATCCGGTTTGTACCGATAGTGTACTAAATCAGATTTCGTTGACAACGCGGATCGGGCCGAAAGGTCGGATCTCTCCGCACTTTCTTCACCCGCAGCCGAAAGGACGTCACATGATTCCTCTCCTCCCCCTCCCGCTCGAGCTCACGACGGATGCCGCGGCAGAGGGAGCCGACCTCTCCTCCGGCGGGACGGTGGTCGCGCCGCGCGACTGGTGGCCGGCGGTGATGACGGTGTTGAGCCCGCTGGGCGCCGCGATCTCGGCTCCGTTCGGCTATCGCGAGCCGTCGGCCGTTGGCCCGGGCGGCGAGCCGGCCCTGATCACCGTCACCCGAGACGAGACCCTCGAACGAGAGGAGTATCGCCTGCGGGTCGGCGAGGGCGTCGTGGCGATCTCCGCGGCATCACCGAGCGGAGCGCTCTACGCACTGCAGACGCTGCGCCAGTCGATGTCGTCGAGCGTCTTCGTCTCGGCGGGTCATGCCGATGCGAGCGTGCCCGCATGCGACATCGCCGACCGCCCCGCGGCCTCGTGGCGCGGCTTCATGTACGACGTCTCACGGCACTTCCCCGGCAAGACCTGGACCCTGCGCCTGATCGATCTGCTCGCGCAGCTGAAGATGAACGTGCTGCACCTGCACCTGACGGACGACCAGGGATGGCGCGTGCAGATCGATGCGTTACCCCGCCTCACCGAGGTGGGTGCCTACCGACGCGAGACGCTCGTCGGCGAGCGCTTCTCCGAGACCTACGACGCGACACCGCACGGCGGCTTCTTCACCAAGGCCGATCTGCGCGAGATCGTCGCCTACGCCGCCGTGCGTGGCATCACCGTGGTTCCCGAGATCGATATGCCGGGTCATATGCTCGCGGCGGTCGCCGCCTACCCCGAGTGGGGTGTGACCGGCAGACAGACCGAGGTGCTGACCCGGTGGGCGCGCAGCTTCGACGTGCTCAACATGGAGCAGGCGACGGTCGACGCGATGAAGACGATCCTCGACGAGATCATCGAGATCTTCCCGTCGGAGTACATCCACATCGGCGGCGACGAGAGCCCCCGCGACCAGTGGGATCGCAGCGAGCGCACGCAAAAGCTGATCCGCGAGCGCGGGCTCGCGGACTCGGATGCTCTGCAGCACTGGTTCACCCGGCAGCTCGGCGACCATCTCGAGGCGCGCGGCCGTCGGATGGTCGGATGGGACGAGATCCTCAACGGAGAGCTCCCCGCGAACGCCACGGTCATGGCGTGGCGCGACGAGGAGTACGCCCACGAGACGCTGGCGCTGGATCGTGACGTGATCATCGCCGTGCAGCAGCACTACTACTTCGACTTCAAGCAGTCGGCGAACGACGACGAGCCTCTCGGGCCGCGGGTCTTCGACATCTATCTCACCGAGCTCGAAGAGGTCTATGGCTACGACTGGCAGCAGGTCGGCGGCGACCGCGTGCTCGGCATCCAGGGAGAGCTCTGGACCGAGTTCATCTCGACCACCCGCAAGGCCGAGTACATGATCTTCCCGCGCCTCTTCGCTCTCGCCGAGCGGGCATGGCGGGGAGATCCGACTCCGTTCGCGGACTTCCTGGTGCGGGTCGAGGCCATGTTCGAGCGATGGGATGCTCAGGGCGTCGGGTACCGTCCGCTGAGCGGGCCGACGCAGGATCAGGCCGGCACGTGGTCGGGCATCACCGCCGAGGTGCCGCCGCAGCTGATGCTGTCGTCGAACGACGGGCCGGGCGTCGCGACGAGCGCCGCAGCCGACTGACGGTGGTCGAGACGAGTCGCCCGAGCGGACTCAGACAGCGACCACCGAGAGCATCGCCCATCCGTCGGGCACCTGCGACTCGAGGGCGGCCATGCTCTCGGCCTGGATCTCGCGGATGCCGTCGACACGCTTGAAGGTGCCGGTGGCCTCCATCTTCGCCTCGCCGGCCAGCATGCGCACCGGAGCCGATACGAGGTCGAACCCGGGCTGGCGGTACTCCTCGAGCTGCGTGAGGACGTCTTCGAGGTCGGTGCCGATGACCTCGGCCGTGCTGGTCTCGACGGGGCGGATGAGGGCGATGAGCATCTCCTCAGCCTAGGACGATCTCGCCCGGGGTCGCGTCGGAGGAAGTGACTGCGTGAGGGATCAACAGAGCCGACTACGGGACTCGAACCCGTAACCCCCGTATTACAAGTACGGTGCGCTACCAATTGCGCCAAGTCGGCGGACCCGCGAAGTCACGCGGATCTGCGGGCCACGCGAGACCGGTGATACCGATCTCGAAGACACCCAGTGGGTGCGCTGAACCAGCGCTGATCAAGTCTAGCCGAGCACCGCATCCGGAGCGTTCGCCGCCCCGCTGCGATCCAGCGCAGGACCCCCTGACACAGCGGGAATGCGCGCGTAGTCTGTGCGAGACGGGGCGCCCCGACTTCTTTCGGCAGGCGACCATACCTCTCAGGTTCCCGTCGGTCGGTCGCTGCGAAGTAGGTACCCCAGGCCGAACCGCGGCGGTCGACCCTCGAGATGGGGCGGGGGCGCTTGCGGGGGCACCGTCGCGGAACATGGGGTGCCGCGACGCCACCCAGCGGAGTAGTCTCCGCATGGAGATGCCGAAGTACACGCTTGGGGAGTGAACCAGGCACCGCTGCACGGCAGGGACTCTCATCCACCCGGGTGCAACCGGACGGTGGGAGTCCTTTGTGCAGAAGCATCCCGCCGGGCGCACTCAGCGCCCCGGGAAGTCCCTATGGGGCCGGAGTCTCCGTCGGCGTGGCGCTCGGCGTCGGAGACGGCGTCTCGGTCGCGTAGTACGCGTCGCTCGCGACGGTGAGCACGAACTGCGAGAACTCGCTCGGGTCGTCGAGAGCGCCGACGTAGGCCTCGCCGTTCACGACGATCATCGGCGCGGAGGTCAGAACCAGGTCCTCGGACCCGACGAGCGGACCCTCGAGCGCCCGTGAGGTCGCATCCTTCGCCCAGGTCTGATAGTCCTGGTTCTCGATGCAGGAGCGCACGTCCTTGATGTTGTCCGATCCGACGGCGCCCGCGATGTCCGCGAGTTCGACATCGGTGAAGCCGTCGGTGTTGACCTCGGGCTGATCGTCGAGCAGGTCGTGGTTGAACGCGTAGAACTGCTCGGGCGAGTGCGTCGCGACGCACGCGGCGGCAGCAGCGGAGCGGAGCGAGTACTTGGTGCCGTTCGAGCTGGCGGTGAGCAGTGCGACGGGGTGATACGTCACGGTGGCGGCGCCTTCGCCGATCCAGTTGACGAGCTGACGCGCGTTGGCACGCTCGAACTCGCCGGCGTCCGGCGAGAGGTAGTCGACGTAGATGTGGATGTCGACCGTGCTCGAGGTGGTGGGCTCGGGACTCGGCGTCGCAGCCTCCCCCGCGTCGCTCGCGTCGGCGCTGGGGCTCGCCGGGACCTCGTCGGCCACGGCCGCCGCGCTGATGTCCGAGACGAGGATGCCGTCGCCATCCATTCCGGAGGGGGCGAGCTGCGGCTTCGTCACCTGGGCCGTCACGGCGAGAGTGACGGCGGTGCCGATGGCCCCCACCGCGACGATCGCGATCGCTCCGATGATGATCCGTTGCATCAGACGCGCCCGCGACTGCTTCGCGTGCACCTTCTGTGCTTTCTCCCGCACGACCTCGCGCGAATTGCGGGGTGTGGGGACGTTCGGCGTTTCGTCGCTCGACATCGTTCCTCTTGAAAGTCTCAGGTGGGGCAGGGCGGCCCCGAACGCCGCTGAGGCGACGAACGCCGCGAGTTGCGGCCGAGATCGATGTTAACCAGCCAGGCTGAGAAATACCCAGATGCCCCCGCTTCTGTCATACTGATCCCGACCCGATGAGGGGTCACGGTGGGTAGCCCCGCCGCTCTATCACTACGGATCGTCCGGCACGTACCTGCCGGTGAAGGAGAAACACAATGGCATCTGTGACTTTCGATGACGCCACCCGCCTGTACCCCGGCGGCACGCGTCCCGCGGTCGACAAGCTGAACCTCGAGGTCGGAGACGGCGAATTCCTCGTCCTCGTCGGACCCTCCGGTTGCGGTAAGTCGACGTCCCTCCGCATGCTCGCCGGCCTCGAAGAGGTCAACGCCGGCCGCATCCTCATCGGTGACCGCGACGTCACCGACGTTCCCCCGAAGGATCGCGACATCGCGATGGTCTTCCAGAACTACGCGCTGTACCCGCACATGACGGTCGCCGAGAACATGGGCTTCGCGCTCAAGATCGCCGGCGTCGGCAAGGAAGAGCGTGCATCGCGCGTTCTCGAGGCTGCCAAGCTCCTCGACCTCGAGCCCTACCTGACCCGCAAGCCGAAGGCCCTCTCGGGTGGTCAGCGTCAGCGCGTCGCCATGGGTCGCGCCATCGTGCGTCAGCCCCAGGTCTTCCTCATGGACGAGCCGCTGTCGAACCTCGACGCCAAGCTGCGTGTGCAGACCCGTACCCAGATCGCGTCGCTCCAGCGCCGCCTCGGAGTCACCACGGTCTACGTCACGCACGACCAGACCGAGGCCCTCACCATGGGTGACCGCATCGCCGTGCTGAAGGACGGCCTGCTGCAGCAGGTCGGCTCGCCGCGCGACCTGTACGAGAAGCCGAACAACCTCTTCGTCGCGGGATTCATCGGCTCCCCCGCGATGAACCTGTTCGAGGCGGACCTCGCCGATGGCGGAGTGCTCTTCGGCACCGAGGTCGTGCCGCTCGACCGCGACACCGTCGGCCGCGCCAACGGCTCGTCGGTCACCGTGGGTGTGCGCCCCGAGGACATCACCGTCGGCCCCGCCGACGGCAAGGGCCTCTCGGTCACGGTCGACCTCGTCGAGGAGCTCGGCGCCGACGGCTACCTCTACGGTCACACCGAGATCAACGGCAAGCGCGCCGACCTCGTCGCGCGCGTCGACGGTCGCAGCCACCCGAACGCCGGCGAGACGGTGACCCTGGCGGCGAACGCGGGCCACGTGCACGCGTTCGACAACGAGTCGGGCGAGCGCCTGAACGACAAGCCGGTCGTCTCCGCCTGATCGGATCACACAAGCGGCGCGGGCAGACTTCGGTCGCCCGCGCCGCTTCTGCTTTTGCCCTCTACCCTTCTGGAGTGCCATGCACGACGCATTGCGGATAACCGCCAGCACCGTCGATCCCGGGCTCCTGGCCCTCCCCTGGTCGACGACGCTCGCACGCTGGCCCTCGGAGAACATCGTCTCGCTCCCCAAGGGCCTCTCCCGCCACCTCGTGCGTTTCGCAGACCTCTCCGGCCGAGTCATCGCCGTCAAGGAGACGACGGAGGAGATGGCGCGGCGCGAGTATGAGATGCTCGGCAACCTCGCCCGCCTCGACGTACCGTGCGTCGACCGCGTCGCAGTGATCGCCGGTCGGCGGGATGAAGACGGCGAGCCGCTGCCCGCCGCCCTGGTCACCTCGCACCTGCGCTTCTCGATGCCGTATCGTGCCCTGTTCACCCGGGTGCTGCGGCCCGACACCGCCAATCGCCTGGTCGACGCCCTCGCGGTGCTGCTGGTACGGCTGCACAACGTGGGCTTCTACTGGGGCGACGTGTCGCTGTCGAACACGCTCTTCCGACGCGACGCCGGCGCCTTCGCCGCCTACCTCGTCGACGCCGAGACGGGCGAGCTGCACGAGGAGGGCCTGACCGACGGACAGCGCTCGTACGACCTCGACCTCGCACGCACGAACATCGCCGGCGAGATCATGGACCTCGCAGCGGGCGGGCGGCTGGAGCACGGAGTGGATGCCGTCGCGATCGCCGACGGCATCGTCTCGTCGTACCGGTCGCTGTGGGCCGAGCTCACGACGCAGGAGTCCTTCGCGTCCGTCGAGACCTGGCGCATCACCGAGCGCGTCGAGCGACTGAACGCCCTCGGCTTCGACATCGACGAGATGTCCATGACGACGACCTCCGACGGCACGGTCGTCGAGATCCAGCCCAAGGTGGTGGATGCCGGGCACCACCAGCGCCGACTCATCCGCCTGACCGGGCTCGACGTCGAAGAGAATCAGGCCCGGCGCCTGCTCAACGATCTCGACGAGTTCCGCGTGCGCTCGACGAAGCAGTGGGCCGACGAGGAGATGTACGCGCACGAGTGGCTCACGCGCGTGTTCGAACCCGTGGTCAGGGCGATCCCCTACGAGCTGCGCGCCAAGCTCGAGCCCGCCGAGGTCTTCCATCAGGTGCTCGAGCACCGCTGGTATCTCTCGCAGGCGAAGGGGCGATCGGTGCCGCTGGCCGAGGTGCTCACCAGCTACATCAACGAGGTGCTGCGCCACCGCCGTGACGAGGCGACGATCATGGGCCCGCCGACGGAGACCATGAGCCTGCCCGTCATCACGGGAGCGACGCCCGTGTCGGACGACGACGAGGACGAGGTCGACTGGCGCGACCTCGTCTGAGACGGACGTTTCGTCTCGGTCGCTGCGCGTCCTCGCTCAACGACCGAGGGCGGGTCATCGAGCGAGCGCAGCGGCCCTCTGGTCGTTGAGCGAGCGCAGCGGCCCTCTGGTCGTTGAGCGAGCGCAGCGAGACGAAACGCCTCAGTAGCCGACGGTGAACCGCTCGCGGTGGTGATTGCCCTGCTCGATCTCATCGATCACGGCGACCGCGAGGTCGGCGCCCGAGATGGTCGACTGTCCCTCCGCGTTGCGGACGATCACGTCGCCGCCGTCACGGTAGTGTCCGGTGCGCTCGCCCTCCGCCCACGGGCCGAAGACCTCGGCGGGGTGGATGAAGAACCAGTCCAGCGCGGTGTCGGCCTCGAGCAGAGCCAGCGAGTCGATGCCGACCTGCGCCTCGTGCTTGTACTCCTCGGGGAAGTCGAGATCGAACAGACGAGGGCCGCCTGGGGCCACAAGGCTTCCGCCCGCGCCACCGATGACACCGAGGCGCGTGCTCGAGTCGGAGAGCGCGGTGACGACGTTCTGCAGCGCCTCCAGCACGCGGTCCGTCATGTCGCCTCGGGGCGAGAGCGCCGAGACCACCGCATCCGCCCCGTCGAACGCGTTCGCGAGCGAGGCGATCTCGAGCGCGGAGCCCTGCACGTACGACGCTCCCCCGACCGGGTCGGACGGCTCCGCACGCGAGATCGCGATGACCTCATGTCCTCGGCTCACCGCCTCGGTCACGATGTGCCGGCCGGCGTAGCCGGTTCCTCCGAGAACGACGATGCGAGCCATGACGGTGTCCTTTACTTCGCGTTGCGGATGGTGGAGACCTGGTAGAGCGCGACCGACGTCGCGATGCCGGCGTTGAGAGACTCGGTGGCCGTCGAGATCGGGATCGAGACGATCTGGTCGCAGGTCTCCGACACGAGGCGCGAGAGGCCCTTGCCCTCGGAACCTGTGACGATCACGACGGGTCGGTCGGCGAGCTGAAGGTCGGGCAGCGACACGTCGCCGTCGCCGTCGAGGCCCAGCACGAAGACGCCCTGCTTCTTGAATTCCTTGAGCTGCGTCGTCAGGTTCGTCGCGAGCGCGACGGGGAGGCGGGCGGCAGCGCCCGCGCTGGTCTTCCAGGCTGCGGAGTTGACGCCGGCCGACCGGCGCTGCGGCAGGATCAGCCCGTGCGCGCCGAAGGCGGCGGCCGAGCGGATGATGGCTCCGAGATTGCGCGGGTCGGTGATCCCGTCGAGCGCGACGAACAGCGGCACCTGGCCCTTGTCGATGGCTTTCTCGAGAAGATCCTGCGGGTGCGCGTACTCGTACGGCGGTACCTTGATGGCCACGCCCTGGTGCACGCCGTCGAACCCGGCCATGCGGTCGAGCTCCTGACGGGTGACCTCCATCACGGGGATGTTGCGGTTCGTCGCGAGCGACAGCATCTCCTTGACGCGGTCGTCCATCTCCACGCGCTGAGCGATGTAGAACGACGACGCGGGGATCTTCGCGCGCAGCGCCTCGAGCACCGAGTTGCGGCCGGTGACGACCTCGATGTCGGCCGTGTTGTCCTTCGAGCGGGCCGAGCGGTTCGGGTTGCCGCCGCCGGCCTGACGCTGACCCGGCTTGCCCTTGCCGCCCGACGCGGCGTAGCGCTCGGCAGCGGCCTTGCGCTTTCCGGCCGGGTGCCAGGCCCTGTCCTCCGCCTTCGGCGTGGGTCCGCGTCCCTCGAGCGCCTTGCGTCCGAGTCCGCCGGTGCCCTTGGTGGGGCCCTTCTTGTTTCCCTTGTTCGCGCCCGGGCGCTGTGGCTTAGCCATCGATACTCCAATGAGTTCCGGCCGGAGTGTCCTCCAGCGTGATTCCTGCAGCGGCGATCGCATCGCGGATGCGATCGGCCGCTGCCCAGTCCTTGGCGGCGCGCGCCTCTGCGCGCTGCGTGATCATCGTCTGCACGAGCGCATCCAGTGCGGATGCCTGCGCGGCGGCCGCTCCCCCGATCGACGAGGCCGCAGACAGACCGAGCATGTCGGTCATCGCGATCACCGCTCGTGCGGCGGCGAGCGCGCCCTCTGCATCTCCCGCGTCGAGAGCCGAGTTGCCGGTGCGCACGGTCTCGTGGAGAACGGCGAACGCCTGCGGGGTGCCGAGGTCGTCGTCCATCGCCGCGGCGAAGGCCTCGGGCAGGTGCTCGGCGGCCACCCAGCCGATCGCACCACCGGCCACACGCGCCGCGCGCTGCAGGAAGGTCTCGATGCGTGCGAGCGCGGCCTCTGCCTCGACCCACGACGACTCCGAGAGGTCGAGGCTCGACCGATAGTGCGCGGCGGCGAGCGCGTAGCGCACTACGAGGGGATCATGCTGCGCCAGCACGTCGGCGGCGAGCGTGAAGTTGCCCAGCGACTTCGACATCTTCTGTCCGTCGACGGTCACGAGTCCGTTGTGCACCCAGTAGCGCGCGAAGGCGTCACCCGCGGCGGTCGACTGCGCGAGCTCGTTCTCGTGATGGGGGAAGCGCAGGTCGAGGCCGCCACCATGGATGTCGAACTCCGCTCCGAGGTAGCGCTTCGACATCGCCGAGCACTCGATGTGCCACCCGGGGCGCCCCGCGCCCCAGGGGGACCGCCACGTGGCATCCGCCGGCTCGCCGGGCTTGGCGCCCTTCCAGAGCGCGAAGTCCTGCGGATTGCGCTTGCCCCGAGGGTCGGCGTCCTCTGCGGGCTCCATCGAATCGATCGACTGATTGGTCAGCGAGCCGTACTCGGCCCACGAGCGCACGTCGAAGTAGACGTCGCCCGAGTCGTCCGGAGCCGCGTAGGCGTGACCACGGTCGATCAGCGTCGCGATGAGCTCCTGCATCTGCGGGACGGATGCCGTGGCACGGGGCTCGTAGGTCGGTGCCATGATGCCCACGCCGGCGTACGCGGCACTGAACTCCTGCTCCATCCGATAGGCCAGCGCCCACCACGGCTCGGTGTCGGTCGCGTTGGCGAGCACCTTGTCGTCGATGTCGGTGACGTTGCGCACGAAGGTCACCCGTCCGTGCCGGTGCGCGAGCCAGCGGCGCAGAAGGTCGAAGCTGAGGGCCGCGCGCACGTGCCCGATGTGGGGGCCCGACTGCACGGTGGGTCCGCAGACGTACATCGTGATGTTCTCGGAGTCGAGAGGCACGAAGTCGCGCAGCTGCTGCGCGCGGGTGTCATAGAGGCGGACGGTCACCGCACAAGCCTACCGGGCGGGCGGTCTCGAAGCCTGGGCACCCTCAGCCGCCGGCGCGCGCGGCGCGGACGCGCCTTCCCGATCAGTCGACGCGGAGCACCCGGCCGGTCTGCACACCGAGCACGCTCTTCGCGAAGGCCTGCCCCACGCGCTGCGACGACACGGGAACGAAGCCCGGGAACGAGGAGTGGTACGAGGGGGCGTCCTCGAGGACCGACGGGCTCACCGCATTGATGCGGATGCCGCGGGGAAGCTCGGTCGCCGCCGCGATCACGAACGACTCCAGTGCGCCGTTCACCAGCGAGGCGGCCGCACCCGTCGCGATGGGCTCGCGCGAGAGGATGCCCGTCGTCAGGGTGAAGGATCCGCCGTCGCGCACGAAAGGCGTGCCGATGCGCACGACGTCGAGCTGCGAGAGGACCTTGCCCCGGAAGGCCGATTCGTAGTCCGCTCGCTCGAGCTCGGACAGAGGACGGAAAGGCACCTCCCCCGATGCGGCGATCACCGCGTCGACTTCTCCGACCTCGCGGAACAAGGCATCGACGGATGCGGGGTCGGTGATGTCGACCGCCGGCTCCGAGCTGCGTGAGACCGCGATCACCTCGTGATCGTGCAGTGCCTCGACGGCCGTGCGTCCCACGGTGCCCGACGCACCGATGATCAGAATCCTCATCGCATCCTCCTGGTTCGTGCTGTGTCTTCATGCTCCGACCTACGACATCCGCCAACCGACGTCCGCGCGGGCGCATTCCCCGCGCCGGGTCGCGGCCTCAGAGCGGGACGACCGTGGCGACCGCGGTGACCGCGATGCCCTCGCCTCGCCCGGGGAAGCCGAGCCCGTCGGTGGTGGTCGCGGTGACCGAGACCGGTGCCCCGCCGAGGGCTTCGGAGAGCACCTGCTCGGCGTCCGCGCGGCGAGCGCTGAAACGCGGACGGTTGCCCTGGAACTGCGCCGACACGTTGCCGATCGCGAACCCCGCGTCTGCGAGGAGCTCTCTCGTGCGCGACAGGAAGACATCGGCGTGCGCCCCGGCGTATTCCGGGTGGGCGGTGCCGAAGTGCTGGCCGATGTCGCCCAGGCCGGCCGCCCCGAGGAGGGCGTCGACGATCGCGTGGGCGACCGCGTCGCCGTCGCTGTGGCCCGACAGCGCGAGTTCGCCCGGCCATTCGAGCCCGGCGAGCCAGAGAGCCCCCTCGCCCCCGAAGGCGTGCACGTCGGTGCCGACGCCCACGCGCGGGGCCGAGCCGACTCGCGGTCCGCCCACCGTCGGCACCTCGACGAGCTCCTGTGATCGGTCGCCGAGCAGGTGACGCGCACGCTCGAGGTCAGCCGGTGTCGTGATCTTGAACGAGCGGGCCGAGCCTTCGATGCTGCGCACGCGGTGACCCGCGGCGGCGAACAGTGCGGCATCGTCGGTGTACTCGACCCCCGACTCGAGAGCGGCCGAATAGGCGGCGTCGAGCAGCAGTCGCGGAAAGCCCTGGGGCGTCTGCGCGGCGGCGAGCACCGACCGGTCGACGGGGCCGGCGATCATGCCGTCGTCGATCTGCTTCAGGGTGTCGACGACGGGAAGCGTGGGGATCACACCGATGTCGCCGCCGCGCTCGACCTGCGCCGCGACGGCGTCGATCACCTCGAACGGCGTGAGAGCGCGTGCCGCGTCGTGCACGAGCACCACCCGCACGTCGCCCCACACGGCCGACAGCCCCGCGGCGACGGACTGCTGCCTTGTCGCCCCGCCTGTGACCACCCGTCCGAGGTCGAGACGCGCGCCCGCGGCCTCCCGCAGCTCGGTCTCGGCATCGCCCTCATACCCCTCCGGCGCCACGACGACCACCTGAGCGGCGACATCGGCCGCGAAGACCCCGTCGAGAGCATGGCGGAGGATGGAATGCTCGTCGACGCCGACGAGCGCCTTGGGGCCGCCGGCGTCCAGCCTCGTGCCGGAGCCTGCGGCGACGACGATGACGGCGACGGTCGGAACGGGGATCAGGGTCACGACCCTCACGTTACCCGGGTGAACGAGAGAAGGCGGATGCCGAAGCATCCGCCTTCTCTCATGGATATTCGCTCAGGACGCGAGGACCTCGTCGAGCATTGTGCTCGCCTTGTCCTCGTCGGTCTTCTCGGCGAGCGCGAGCTCGGAGATGAGGATCTGGCGCGCTTTGGCCAGCATCCGCTTCTCGCCCGCGGACAGGCCGCGATCCTGATCCCGGCGCCACAGGTCGCGCACGACCTCGCTCACCTTGATGACATCGCCGGAGGCGAGCTTCTCAAGGTTCGCCTTGTAACGACGCGACCAGTTGGTGGGCTCCTCGGTGAACGGGGCTCGAAGCACCTCGAAGACGTTGTCGAGGCCCTCCCTGCCGATCACATCGCGGACTCCCACGAGATCGACGTTCTCAGCGGGAACCTCGATGATGAGATCCCCCTGGGTGACGTTGAGCTTCAGATACTTCTTCGCCTCACCCTTGATGATGCGTTCCTTGACCTCGATGATGGTCGCAGCACCGTGATGCGGATAGACGACAGTTTCGCCAACCTCAAAAAGCATAAAAACGTGTCCTTTCGGCAACCTCAAGGATACCACAGGGATCATACGCTAAGGTTCGCGCCCCGAGGCCCCACGGCAGGGCCCGTCGCATACCCGTAGAATGGGAGCGGATATCCCGCCGGACCTCAGGAGGACCCGTGAAATCGCGCCTTGTTGCGTCTGCAGCCCTCAGCGCCCTCGTACTTCTCGGTGCGACCGGCTGCACCTTCATCACGCCGCAGTCGACCGAGATCCAGTACTCCGCGTCCGATGGCGTCAACGTCTTCGACGACAGCCCCATCGACGTGCGCAACGCGATGATCATCGCGACCGAAGACGGCTCGACGGGCAACTTCGTCGCCGCCATCGTGAACCCCACCGACGAGAAGGCGACCCTGACGGTCACGATCGAGGGACTCGACCCTCTCACCGTCACGGTGCCCGCCAAGGGACGCATCAGCCTGGGCGCCACCGAGGAGCCCCTCCGCATCGAGGACCTCGACGTGACGCCGGGGTCGACCGTCGAGATGCACTTCCAGTCGGGCGACGCGGCCGGCACCAAGACGCAGGTCCCCGTTCTCGACGGCACACTGTCGTACTACTCCGACCTGGTGCCGAGCGAAGAGAAGCCGAAGCCGAGCATGACGCCGGTTCCCACCGACACCGCAGCTCCCGCGCCCACGAACTGACACGGCGCACCGCATGAGGCCGGCACCCCCGCGGGGGTGCCGGCCTCATCGCGTCGGGGGCGCTCAGCCCTCGAATCGGTAACCCAGTCCGCGCACCGTCACGAGCATGACCGGCTCGCCGGGGTTCGCCTCGATGCGCGAGCGGATGCGCTTGATGTGCACGTCGAGGGTCTTGGTGTCGCCGAAGTAGTCGCTGCCCCAGACCCTGTCGATGAGCTGACCCCGCGTGAGCACCCGCCCCGCGTTGCGCATGAGCACCTCGAGCAGCTCGAACTCCTTCAGGGGCATGTTGATCTGCTCCCCCGCCACCGACACCGTGTGGCGATCGATGTCGAGCGAGACCCGGCCGCCGTCGAGAACGCGCTCGTCGAGCTCGCTCTCCGCCTGCACGACACGTCGCAGCACCGCTCGCATGCGCGCGAGCAGCTCCCGCGACGAGTAGGGCTTCGTGATGTAGTCGTCGGCGCCGAGCTCGAGCCCGACGACGATGTCGACCTCGGAGTCCTTGGCGGTCAGCATGATGATCGGCACCGCGGAGGTCGAGCGGATCTGCCGGCACACCTCCGTACCGGGCATGCCCGGCAGCATGAGGTCGAGCAGCACGATGTCGGCCCCGCGCTCACGGAACGCCGTGAGCGCCCCGGGGCCGTCTTCGGCGATCTCCACCTCGTACCCCTCGCGTCGCAGCAGATACGCGAGCGGGTCGGCCAGGTCGGGCTCGTCTTCGACGAGAAGGATGCGGGTCATGCGTTCTCTCCGTTCCGGACGCGAGCCGCGGCTTTGGCCGCCTTGCGCTCGCGCTTCTTGCGTTTCTTGTCCGTCTCGACGGTCACGGGAGCGTCGATCATGGGAAGCCTGATGGTGAAGGTCGATCCACGTCCTGGGCGCGACCACAGCCGCACCTCTCCGCCGTGGCGCTGGGTGGCGTGCTTGACGATCGAGAGCCCGAGTCCGGTGCCGCCTGTGCGCCGCGAACGCGCCTCGTCGGCCCGGTAGAAGCGCTCGAAGATGCGCTCGCGATCGGACTCGGAGATGCCTATCCCTTGGTCCGCCACCGCGATCTCGACGACGCCCTCGTCGGCCCTCACGCCGATGCCGACGCGCGACCCGCTCGGGGAGTACACGATCGCGTTGGCCACGAGGTTGCCCACGGCCTCGACGAGGATCTGCGAGTCGCCGCGCACCCATGCGCCGCGGTCGCCACCGCGGGTGAGCTCGACGCCGGCGGAGTCCGCCTGGATCACGTGCGCCTCGATGGATGCGGCGACGACCTCGTCGATCGAGACGGGACGCACGTCGGAGAGGGCGTCGTCGGCCTGCAGTCGCGACAGGCTCATGATGCGGCCGGTGAGCTGGCCGAGGCGATAGGCCTCCGCCGAGATCCTGCTCGCGAAATGCCGCACCTGGGCCGGGTCATCGGCGGCCGACTCGATCGCCTCGGCCAGCAGCGTGACCGCGCCGACCGGTGTCTTCAGCTCGTGGCTCGTGTTCGCGACGAAGTCGCGGCGCATCTGATCGAGGCGCTCCTGCTCGGTGACGTCGCGGATGATCAGCAGCGACATACGGGGACTGATGACGCTCGCCCTGGCGGAGACGAGACGCGGGTCGAGGCTCAATCCGCCTCGCGTGATGCGCAGCGACTCGGTCGCCGAGCCACCCTCGTTGCGCACTCCCCGCACGAGCTGGCGCAACTCGGCGTTCTCGAGCGTGGCGCCGACCTCGATTCCGAACCGCTGCGCGGCCTTCGACGCCGCCAGCACGAGGCCCGAGATGTCGACCACGCATGCCGCGTCGTCCATGCTCGCGAGAACTGCGGTCACCCCGTCGGGGACGACCAGCGAGGTCTCGTCCGCGACCTTGGCCCGCGCCCGGTACGCCCATGCCACCAGCAGCGAGAGGCCGATGCCGATCGCGAGGCCGACGGCCAGCGCCAGAAGCGCGATCTGCGGCAGGGTCATACCCCCAGCGTAGAGTGCGTTCACCGGCCGATCGGCGGGTTCTCGCGCCACGACGGCTGCGCGAGAAGTACTATTCACTCTCTGGGCACCGTTCGTTAACCTTCGGAGCACACAATCGCTTCGGGCCTGTGCGGGAGCGCGGACCCTCCTGCCGCGCGGACGACCCAGCCGTCTCGCGCTGATCACACAGCCGAGACCCGAATGAAAGGTTGCGCCCCACAATGCGCGAAGTCTTCCACCAGTCCCTCGAGGACCTGCAGTCACGACTCGTGGAGATCGCTGACCTCGTCACGGTCTCGATCGACAAGGCCACCCGCGCCTTCGCCACGAGCGACGTCGCCCTCGCCGAGGAGGTCATCGCCGATGACGCCAAGATCGACGAGCTCGCGGTCGCCCTCGACGAGCAAGCCATCGAGATCCTCGCTCGTCAGCAGCCGGTCGCGCGCGACCTGCGCATCGTCGTGTCGGCGCTGCGCGTGAGCGCGTCGCTCGAGCGCATGGGCGACATGTCGGAGCACATCGCCCAGCTCGCTCGACTGCGCTTCCCCGAGCGCGCCGTGCCGAAGGGCCTCAAGGGCACGTTCACCAAGATGGGCGAGCTCGACGTCGAGATCTCGCGCACGCTCTCCGAGCTGCTGCGCACCCAGGACCTGCGCCTGGCCGACGCCATCCGCAACACCGACGACGACATCGACGAGCTGCACGCCAGCGTGTTCGAGAAGGTGCTCAGCGACAACTGGAAGGGCGAGGCGACGGCGACCGTCGACGCCACACTGGCCAGCCGCTACCACGAGCGCTTCGCCGACCACGCGGTCGCCGTCGCCAAGAAGGTCGTCTACCTCGCGACCGGCGACTGGCATGTCGAAGAAGAGGACATCGCCCTCGCGGTCGAGCAGCAGGCTCTCGGCGGCGCCTGAGCGCTCACGACGAAGGGGCGGATGCTTTTCAGCATCCGCCCCTTCGTCGTACCAAGATTCTTACTTCTTGCCCTGAGCGGCGACGGCCGCAGCGCCGGCAGCGGCCGCCTCGGGGTCGAGGTAGCGACCGGGACCGGTCGGCACGTTGTTCTCATCGAGCTCGTACACGAGCGGGATGCCGGTGGGGATGTTGAGCTCGGCGATGTCGTCGTCGCTGATGCCCTCGAGGTGCTTGACGAGCCCGCGCAGCGAGTTGCCGTGGGCGGTGACGAGCACCGTCTTGCCCGCCTCGAGGTCGGGGACGATCGCATCGTGCCAGTAGGGCAGCAGGCGATCGATCACGAGCTTGAGCGACTCGGTGCGCGGCACCTCGCCGTCGATGTCGGCGTAGCGCACGTCGCCGACCTGGCTGAACCCGCTCTCGTCGTCGAGCAGGGGCGGCGGTACGTCGAACGACCGGCGCCACAGCTGGAACTGCTCGGGTCCGAACTCGGCGAGCGTCTCGGCCTTGTCCTTGCCCTGCAGCGCACCGTAGTGGCGCTCGTTGAGGCGCCACGATCGCGTCACGGGGATCCACAGGCGGTCGGCCGCGTCCAGCGCGATGTCCGCCGTCTGGATCGCGCGACTCAGCAGCGAGGTGTGCAGCACGTCGGGCAGGATGCCGGCCTCGGCCAGCAGCTCGCCACCGCGACGGGCTTCGTTCCTGCCCTGCTCGTTGAGTCGCACATCGACCCAGCCGGTGAAGAGGTTCAGTTCGTTCCACTCGCTCCGGCCGTGACGGAGCAGGATCAGGGTGCGCTTCGAAGTCATGCCGCCAGTTTACGACGCATGCGTCCACGACCCCTCCCCCGGTCCCCGACCCTGTCGAAGGGCTGGGTCCCTGAGCCTGTCGAAGGGCCCCTCGGTCCCTGAGCCTGTCGAAGGGCTGGGAGAATCGACCCATGGCGTCATCTCCCCTCGGTCGGCCGACGCGCGGAACCACCGGGACCAATCGGCTGCGCCGCAACGACCGCTGGATCGCCGCAGCGCGGGCTTTCCGCCGCGCCGACGACCCTCTCGTCGTCGACCTCGGCTACGGCGCGAGCGGAGTCACCGCCTTCGAGCTCGCCACCCGACTGCAGCGGGTGCGTCCGGACGCCGAGGTGCGAGGCCTCGAACTCGACCCCGCGCGCGTGGCGATCGCGAACGAGCAGCTCGCCGACGTCCGCGCCGGAAGATCGACGTTCGCCGCCGACCTGCGCGTCTCCTTCGCCCGCGGAGGCTTCGAGGTTCCGCTGCCCGACGGCCGGCGGGCCGCCGTGATCCGCGCGATGAACGTCCTGCGTCAGTACGACGAGTCCGATGTCGCGGCCGCGTGGCGCTCGGTCGCCGCTCGGCTCGCACCGGGAGGGCTGCTGGTCGAGGGCACCTGCGACGAGATCGGCCGCATCGCCAGCTGGATCGACGTGAACCACGAGGGCGACCCGGAGCGGTTCACGATCTCTCTGCGCCTTGCGGAGCTCGAGAGCCCGAGCATCGTGGCCGAACGCCTGCCCAAGGCGCTCATCCACCGCAACGTGCCGGGCGAGCGTGTGCACGCGCTGCTGTCCGACCTCGACCGCGAGTGGCATCACGCCGCCGCACTGGCGACTTTCGGTGCGACTCAGCGATTCCTCGCCGCGGTCACGGCGCTCCGCGCGCAGGGCTGGCCGGTGCAGGGCGACCGGAGTCGATGGCGCCTGGGCGAGCTCACTGTTCCGTGGCATGCGGTCGCACCGCGCGACTGACGACCTCGATCACGTCCGTGCGGTCAGGCGCAGAGGACCGTGTGCGGTCAGACGTCGGCGCGAGGGTCCGGGGCGCTCGGCCGACGCGAGAGCCGGGTGAGCCTCGGGATGTCGGCGGTGGCACCGGCATCCGCCGGGACGATCACCTGTTGCGTCGCGGCGATGTCCGCCCCATCGGAGCGGACGACCAGATCGCCCGCCGGCGCGCGTCGCGACAGGATGGCCAGCGCGATCGGACCGTCCTCGTGGTGACGGGCCACCGAGGTGATGCGCCCGACCTCGTCGTCCCCGGCGAAGACCGGATCGCCGACCGCGGGCAGCACGGCCTCGCTGCCGTCGAGGTGCAGCGCCGCGAGGCGGCGAGGAGGATGGCCGAGGTTGTGCACCTTGGCCACCGTCTCCTGGCCGCGGTAGCAGCCCTTGTTCAGGTGCACAGCGGTGCGGATCCAGTCGGACTCATGAGGGAGCGAGCGCTCGTCGACCTCGGTCGACCATCGCGGCCGCCAGGCCGCGATGCGCAGCGCTTCGGATGCCAGGACTCCCGCGACCTCGTCGGGCGAGAGCGCGGCGACGAGAGCATCCGTCGCCGCCTGATCGATGATCGCCACCCGCCAGGCGAGCTGCGCTCCGGGGTGCTCCGAGATCTCGGCGTACTGGTGTCCGCCTGCACTCACGCTCTGCCAGGGATCGACCCAGACGAGCGGAACCCCTGTGGGCGCCGATGCGGCACCCACCACACGTTCGGAGACGGACCCGCCGTCGATGAAGCCGACCAGAGTCAGCTCAGGCCGCAGGTCGACCGTCGCCTGCGTACGGAACTTCATGCGCTGCAGCCAGGCGGCCAGCGGAGCCGCATCGGCGGAGTCGGCGATGAGCCATGTCGACGCGCCGTCGTCGAGCCCGCCGGCCGCGTGCTCGACGCGCCCCTGCGGATCGAGGATCAGCAGCTCGGTGCTCGCTCCGGGCGCGAGCCTGCCCAGCGCCTGCGACGTGATGGAGTCGAGCCAGCTCAGCCGCTCCGGTCCTGCCACCTCGATGACCGTGCGGTCTCCGAGCGGAACGACCGCGGCGCCGGCGGCCAGCCGCCGCTGCTCACGGAACGCGTCTCCGAAGTGCGCGATGCCGGCCTCACCCGCGACCGCACCCGCGATCGCCGAGAATGCGGTCATCTCAGACCTTGGCCAGTCGCGCCGATGCGTGCGCGCGCATCGTCGTGCCGAGCGCTGCGATGTCCCACGCCCAGAGCAGGTGCGCATCGACGAGGCCGTACATCCGCGTCGCCGCGGCGTACTCCTTCCCGCCCGCTCCGCGCACGATCGCGTCGGAGGCGATGTCGATGCGCGGTCCGTTGATCTCGCCGAGATACAGCTCGAGCATGCCGTCGGCGTGCGCCAGCGACACCTCGATCGGGAATCCGCCGCCCGGTGTGCGCAGCGCCTCGACGTCGTCGACCGTGCGGACGACCGGCTCTGCGGTCGGGGGAAGCAGTGCGGGTCCGGCGTCGGCGTCGGTCGCCTCGCGGGAGAGGCGCCAGAAACCCGTCTCGGCGATGAGCTGGATCGACGTCGACCCCTCGTCGCCGGTGAAGGTCGCGGTCGCCGAGTAGTTCAGGAAAGGACCGCCGTCATGGCTGAAGCTCACCCGATGAGCGAACTCGCCCTTGAGGTGCTCGTCGCCCACGGGGTAGTCGATGACTCCCGTGCCCTCCCAGACTCCGATGAGCCAGGAGAGGGGGACGATGTCTGCGGGAAGGTCTGTGGGCAGCTCGAGCACGGCGTACTCAGCGCTGGCCGCGGAAGAGGTTGCGGAGAACCACGACCGAGACGAAGACGATCGCGAGACTCGCAAGGCCCAGCAGGCCGATGTAGAAGAGTTCGAGAGCGATGAGGTCCATGACTCCCACATTACCCTCAGCGCACGCGGCTGTCGCGCGCGATCGCGTGTCAGGCGACGAGAGCCGCGAGGCCGAACCCGACCGAGGTCACGCCCATCAGCAGCAGCGCGCCGATGCTGCTGCCCGCCACCCGGAAGATGAACCCCTGGGTGCGGCCGTAGCCGAGCTGGACCGCGAACGACAGCAGGATGACGGCGCCGAAGGCGACCAGCAGCCAGGGCACACGCCACTCCTCCGGCACGAAGAGGCCGACGGCGATCGAGGCGACGAAGGCGACAGCCCAGACAGCGAGCACGCCGACGAACGCGTTACGCGGGGCGAGCGCAGGTTCCGTCATGACTCCATTCTCACCCATCAGCGCCCGGTATCATTGCGACATGGCGTCCGTCGCCGTCCGGAAGGAGTGCGTGTGGCCCAGGTCCTGGTGTTGACGAACGCGTCGATCTCCGAGCAGGTGCTGCCTGCCCTCGAGCTCCTGAGCCATCAGGTGCGGCAGATCCCGGCAGAGCCGGCGCAGCTCGTCAACGCTCCCGAGTACGACATCGTGATCGTCGATGCGCGCCACGACCTCGTCGCCGCGAAGTCGCTGTGCCGTCTGCTGCGCGCCGCGGGTCAGGATGCTCCGCTGCTGCTGGTCGTCACTGAGGGCGGCATGAGCGCGGTCTCGGGCGAATGGGGCATCGACGATGTGCTGCTCGCGACCGTCGGTCCCGCGGAGGCCGACGCCAGGGTGCGCCTCGCGCTCGCGCGTCGCGACGCGGTCGCGGAGCCCACCAGGGTTCAGGCGTCTGGCGTCACGATCGACGAGCAGTCGTACTCGGCGAAGTTGCGTGGTCGCTCGCTCGACCTCACCTACAAGGAGTTCCAGCTGCTGCACTTCCTCGCGACGCACCCGTCGCGAGTCTTCACCCGCGAGCAGCTGCTCAGCGAGGTGTGGGGATACGACTACTTCGGCGGCACCCGCACGGTCGACGTGCATGTGCGCCGCCTCCGCGCCAAGCTCGGCGACCAGGAGCAGATCATCGGCACGGTGCGCAACGTCGGCTACCGGTTCAACGTCTACGACGACGAGGCCCTCGCCGCCGCTCTGTAACGGATCGGGTCCGTTCACGCGCGCGTCACCTCGCGGTGATTAGATGTACCCATGATCGACCCCGCACTCGCCGATGCCGGCCTCGGTGACGCCGAAGACGACGACTTCGACGCCATCGAGTCTCCCGACGCTCTGCTCCCGGACCACCGGTACCTCGACCGTGAGCTGAGCTGGCTCGCGTTCAATCAGCGCGTGCTCGAGCTGGCGGAGGATCCGTCGCTGCCAGAGCTCGAGAGGGCCAACTTCCTCGCGATCTTCGCCAGCAACCTCGACGAGTTCTTCATGGTCCGCGTCGCGGGCCTGAAGAGACGCATCGTGACCGGCCTCGCCGTGCCGACGAACATCGGCCGCTCCCCCGTCGATGCGCTCGCCGACATCTCGCGCGGCGCCCGCGACCTGCAGCTGCGTCACGCCGAGGCGTGGACGACGCTCGTGCGCCCTGCACTGGCCGATGCGGGCATCGAGATCACCGACTGGTCCGAGCTGATCGACGACGAGCGCGCGGCGCTCACCGAGTACTTCCAGGCCCACGTGTTCCCCGTGCTCATGCCGCTCGCGGTCGATCCGGCGCATCCGTTCCCGTACATCTCGGGTCTGTCGCTGAACCTGGCCATCCGCATCCGCAACGCCCGCACCGGACGCCAGGAGTTCGCGCGCCTCAAGGTGCCGCCCATGCTGCCGCGATTCGTCGAGGTGCCGGGCACCGGCGAGATCAAGCGCTTCCTGCGCCTCGAGGAGCTCATCGCGAACCACCTCGGCGACCTCTTCCCCGGCATGGAGGTGCTCGACCACCACGCGTTCCGCCTCACGCGCAACGAGGACGTGGAGATCGAGGAGGACGAGAGCGAGAACCTCATCCAGGCTCTGGAGGCCGAGCTGCTGCGTCGACGCTTCGGTCCGCCGATCCGCCTCGAGATCACCGACGACATGGACGAGGTGACGCTCGATCTGCTCGTGCGCGAGCTCGACATCACCGACCAGGAGGTCTACCGCCTCCCCGGACCGCTCGATCTGCGCGGACTGTTCGACCTCTCGCGCATCGACCGCCCCGACCTGCGCTACCCGCCGCATCTGCCGATCACCCCGGTGGCGTTCCAGCCCACGGGCAGCAGCACGCGCGCCGACCTCTTCAAGGCGATCCGCAAGAGCGACGTGCTCGTGCACCACCCGTACGAGTCGTTCACGACCAGCGTCGTCGCGTTCCTCGCGCAGGCCGCGCACGACCCGCACGTGCTGGCGATCAAGCAGACGCTCTACCGCACGTCGGGAGACAGCCCCATCGTGCAGGCGCTCATCGACGCGGCCGAGGCGGGCAAGCAGGTCCTCGCGCTCGTCGAGGTCAAGGCGCGATTCGACGAGGCCAACAACATCGTCTGGGCCCGCAAGCTCGAGAAGGCCGGAGTGCACGTCGTCTACGGCCTCGTCGGTCTCAAGACCCACTGCAAGCTCGCCCTCGTGATCCGCGAGGAGGAGGGCACGCTGCGCCACTACTCGCACATCGGCACGGGAAACTACAACCCGAAGACCAGTCGCATCTACGAGGACTTCGGCCTGTTCACCACCGATCCCCAGGTCGGCAAGGACCTCACGCGCCTGTTCAACGAGCTGAGCGGCTATGCGATCGAGAAGAAGTTCAAGCGCCTCCTCGTCGCTCCGCTGCATCTGCGCAAGGGCCTCGTGCGGCAGATCGACCACGAGCGCAAGAACGCCGAAGCGGGCAAGCCGGCCAGCATCCGCATCAAGGTCAACTCGATGGTCGACGAAGAGGTCATCGACGCCCTGTACCGCGCGAGCGCGGCAGGGGTGAAGGTCGAGGTGTGGGTGCGCGGCATCTGCAGCCTTCGCACCGACCTCGAGGGCATCAGCGACAACATCACGGTGCGCAGCATCCTGGGTCGGTACCTCGAGCACTCCCGGATCTTCGCGTTCCACAACGACGGCGACCCGCAGGTGTACATCGGCAGCGCCGACATGATGCACCGCAACCTCGACCGTCGGGTCGAGGCCCTGGTGCGCGTCACCGACCCGACCCACCTCACCGAGCTGCTGTCGTTCTTCGACCTCGCGATGGACCCGGGCACGACCTCGTGGCATCTCGGAGCCGAGGGCGTGTGGACCCGCCACGCCGAGGATGCCGACGGCAAGCCCCTGATCGACCTGCAGGATAAGACCATGGGGTTGATTCAGCGGCGCCGCCGTGCGCGGACGGTTCGATGACGTCGGCGCGGTCGGTCGCCGGTCGCTCGGCCCCCGTTGAGGGGTCATCGCGCTCGAAGTGGACGGACAAGGCCGTGTACGCGGCCGGCGCCGTGGTGTGGCGTCTCGTCGACGGCAAGCTGCGGATCCTGCTGATCCACCGCACCAAGTACCGCGACATCACCCTCCCCAAGGGCAAGGTCGACCCCGGCGAGATGCTCGCCGAGACGGCGGTGCGCGAGGTGCACGAGGAGACCGGCATCCGCGTCTCGCTGGGTGTACCCGTCGGCGTGAGCCGGTACCACCTCCCGTCGAACAAGCAGAAGGTCGTGCACTACTGGGCGGCCGAGGCCACCCAGGACGCCATCCGCGAGTCGACCTTCGTGCCCAACCGCGAGATCGCCGCTCTGGAATGGGTGAGCATCAAGAAGGCACGGGCGCGCCTGAGCTACCCCGTCGATCTAGAGATCCTCGACTTCTTCGCGAACCTCGTCGATGACGGCGTGCTGCGCACGTTCCCGGTCATCGCGCTGCGGCATGCGAAGGCCCTCGCCCGCTCGGACTGGGACGGCACGGATGCCGCGCGTCCGCTCACCACTCGCGGTCTCGAGCAGGCCCGGTCGATCGTGGGCCCCCTTCGCGCCTTCGGCGTGCGCAAGATCATCAGCAGCGACGCGGTGCGCTGCGTGCAGACCGTCACCCCGCTCGCCACGGCGCTGGATCGCAAGTACTCCACGACGGAGAAGATCAGCCAGGACGCGTGGGAGGACGGCGACGAGGATCTGCGGTCCGTCATCGGCCGCCGCGTCCGTGCGGGCAAGCCCGCCGTGCTCTGCAGTCACGGACCCGTCCTTCCCGGCATCCTCTCGGAGATCGCGCTCGCGACCGGGACCATCAAGGGCTCCTACGTCTCGAGCGCCGCGGATCTCGAGCCTGCGGCCTTCTCGGTCGTGCATCTCTCGGCGACCAATCCCGGCTCCGGGATCATCGCGATCGAGACGCACATCCCCAAGGCCTGACCCCCGGGCACTTCGCTCACGCCGGGTTCCCGACCGATCTGGGTCCCTGACCGATCTGGGTCCCTGAGCCTGTCGAAGGGCCCCTGACCCGATTTGCTGGGTCCCTGAGCCTGTCGAAGGGCCCCGACCCGATCTGCTGGGTCCCTGACCCGATTTGCTGGGTCCCTGACCCCGATCTGCTGGGTCCCTGAGCCTGTCGAAGGGCACCGTCCGTCTGCGATGCCGCGGGGGCGACCCCAGAGAGTCGTCCGCCGTTCACCTTCCGTTCACCTGTGCGGGAGAGTCTCGTTAACCGTCGCGCTTAGCGTCACTGTGTGCCCTGCACCGGGCCCCACCCCTCCAAGATCGAAGGATCCACAGTGAAGATCTCCCGAATCGCACGAATCGGCGCCATCGGCGCCGTCGCCGCTCTCGCACTCGCCGGCTGCGCCGCGAACGAAGGCGGCACCGGCGGCTCGACCGACGAGTCGTCCTCCTCCACCCTCTCCGGCACCATCGACGCCACCGGCGCGTCCTCGCAGGCAGCCGCGCAGGAGGCATGGGTCGCCGCGTTCCAGACCGCGAACGCCGATGTGACCGTCAACTACGAGCCCACCGGCTCCGGCACCGGCCGCGAGAACTTCCTCGAGGGCGGCAGCAACTTCATCGGCTCCGACCGCGCGTTCAACGACGAGGAGATCGCCGCCGGCGGCTTCGGCGCCTGCGCCACCGACGACATCGTCGAGGTCCCCCTCTACATCTCGCCCGTCGCGGTCGCCTTCAACCTCGAAGGCGTCGACACGCTCAACCTCGACGCAGCGACGATCGCCGGCATCTTCGCCGGCACGATCAGCAACTGGAACGACCCGGCGATCGCCGCCCTCAACGACGGCGTCGAGCTGCCCGACCTGGCGATCTCGCCGGTGCACCGCTCCGACCCCTCGGGCACGCAGGAGACCTTCACCAAGTACCTCTCGGCGACCGCCGCGGATGTCTGGACCTACGAGCCGGCAGACGTGTGGCCGATCCAGAGCGGCGAAGCCGCTCAGGGCACCTCGGGCGTCATCCAAGCCATCACCGCGGGCAACGGGGCCATCGGCTTCGCCGATGCCTCGCAGGTCGGCGACCTCGGTCAGGTCCACGTGGGCGTCGGCAGCGAGTTCGTCCCCTACTCGGCTGAGGCCGCATCGAAGCTCGTCGAGGGCTCGGCTCTCGTCGAGGGCCGCGGCGAGGGCGACCTCGTCTTCGACGTCGACCCGGCCGCTGCTGCCGACGGCGCCTACCCGATCGCACTCGTGAGCTACCTCATCGGCTGCGAGCAGTACGAGGACACCGAGGTCGCCGAGCTGGTCAAGGCGTACTTCTCCTACATCGCCAGCGAAGAGGGCCAGGAAGCAGCCGCGGACAACGCCGGCAGCGCCCCCATCTCGGACGGTCTGCGCGAGCAGGTCGTCGCCGCGATCGACCTCATCCAGGTCGGCTGATCAGCCTGACGGCTCAACGCTGAACACGGTGCCCCCGCGTCCTGAACGGGCGCGGGGGCATCTCCCGGTCAGCATCCCGAACACCCGGCCCGAAACAGGGAGACCATGAGCACGACAGCGCAGGCGCCCGCACCGGCACCGACAGAGGCGCCGCCCGCGCCGATCAAGGCCAAGCAGCGACTCGGCGACCGGGTGTTCTCCGGCACCGCCCTGGGAGCCGGAACGATCATCCTGATCGTCCTCGCGCTCGTCGCCGCATTCCTCGTCATCCAGAGCCTTCCGGCCTTCCAGCTGGACACGACCGACAACCACATCCTCAAGGGCCGATCGTTCTGGGAGTACGTGGCCCCGCTCGTCTTCGGAACCCTCTGGGCGTCCTTCATCGCCCTGCTGATCGCGTCTCCGATCGCCATCGGCATCGCGCTCTTCATCTCGCACTACGCCCACCGCCGGTTCGCCGCGTTCCTCGGCTACGTCATCGACCTGCTCGCCGCGGTCCCCTCGGTCGTCTTCGGTCTCTGGGGCGGCCTGGTGCTCGCGCCGCTGCTGCAGCCGATGTACGCCTGGCTCAACGATCACGCCTCCTGGGTGCCGCTGTTCGGCGGCCAGGTGTCCTCCACCGGAAAGACGATCCTGACCGCGTCTCTCGTGCTCGCCGTGATGTGCATCCCAATCATGACCGCGATCTGCCGCGAGGTCTTCCTGCAGACGCCCAAGCTTCACGAAGAGGCGGCACTCGCCCTCGGCGCGACGCGCTGGGAGATGGTGCGGATGGCCGTGCTGCCCTTCGCCCGCGGCGGCATGGTGTCGGCGGCGATGCTCGCCCTCGGTCGGGCTCTCGGAGAGACCATGGCCGTCACGATGGTGCTCTCCCCCGCCCCGGTGATCAGCTTCCTGCTGCTGACCGCCACGAACCCGACGCCGATCCCGGCGAACATCGCCCTGGCGTTCCCCGAAGCCCACGACACGGGCGTGAACACGCTCATCGCCACCGGCCTCATCCTCTTCGTCGTGACCTTCGCGGTCAACGCGCTGGCGCGCTGGATCGTCGCGCGCCGTGCCGAGTTCTCGGGAGCGAACTGACATGACCGTCCTCACCACCGCACCCGCCTCGGCGCCGGCGTCGACCGCGGCCCTCACCTCGGGACGTCTGCCGAAGTGGGTCCCCTGGGGTCTGCTCGCCGCGTCGTTCCTCATCTCGGCCGCGATCTTCGGCGTCGCCGCGATCGGCACCGACCTCGCCGACTTCAACATCGCCGGCACGGCCATCGTCGGCATCGTCGTCTACATGATCATCATCACGGTGATCTCCTCGATCGTCGAGAGCCGCCGCAAGGCGGTCGACAGGCTGATGACCGCTCTGGTGGCCACCGCCTTCCTCATCGCACTGCTGCCGCTGATCTCGCTGCTGTGGACCGTCGTCGCGAACGGCATCACGCGCTTCGACGCCGAGTTCTTCAGCTCATCGATGCGCAACGTCGTCGGCGACGGCGGCGGCATCGTCCATGCGATCTGGGGCACCGTCCTGATCACGCTCACGGCCACGATCATCTCCGTGCCCGTCGGACTCATGACCTCGATCTATCTCGTCGAGTACGGCCGCGGCAGGATCGCCAAGGCCATCACGTTCTTCGTCGACGTCATGACCGGCATCCCCTCGATCGTCGCGGGTCTGTTCATCTACGCGGTGTTCTCGCTGATCTTCAAACCCGGCATCTCGATGGGCATCATGGGCGCTCTCGCCCTCGCCGTGCTGATGACCCCGGTCGTCGTGCGAGGCAGCGAGGAACTGCTCAAGATCGTCCCGAACGAGCTGCGTGAGGCCTCGTACGCCCTGGGTGTGCCGAAGTGGCTGACGATCCTCAAGGTGGTGCTGCCGACGTCGATAGCCGGAATCACGACCTCGATCATGCTCGCCATCTCGCGCGTCATCGGCGAGACCGCACCCCTGCTGTTGACCGCCGGATTCACGCAGAGCCTCAACACGAACCTCTTCGGGGGTCAGATGATGACGCTGCCGGTGTTCGCCTACAACCAGTACATGAACCAGGGCACCAACCCGGATGCGTCGATCGCACGCGCCTGGGCCGCCGCCCTCACCCTGATCCTGATCGTCATGGTGCTGAACCTGCTCGCGCGTCTCATCGCGAAGTGGTTCGCTCCGAAGATCTCCGGCCGCTGAGCCGCAACCCGAAGGAACCTCACGTGTCCAAGAGCATCGAAGTCAACGACCTCAACGTCTACTACGGCGACTTCCTCGCCGTGGAGGGCGTCTCCCTCGACATCCAGCCGCGCAGCGTCACGGCGTTCATCGGCCCCTCCGGCTGCGGCAAGTCCACGTTCCTGCGCACCCTCAATCGCATGCACGAGGTCATCCCCGGCGCCCGCGTCAAGGGCGAGGTGCTGTTGGACGGCAAGGACCTCTACGGTCCCGGCGTCGACCCGGTGCTGGTGCGCCGTCAGGTCGGAATGGTCTTCCAGCGGCCGAACCCGTTCCCCACGATGTCGATCAAGGAGAACGTCCTCGCGGGCGTCAAGCTCAACAACGGCAAGATGTCGAAGAGCGAGCAGGACGAGCTGGTCGAGAGTTCCCTGACCGGCGCGAACCTGTGGAACGAGGTCAAGGACCGTCTCGACCGTCCGGGTTCCGGACTCTCGGGCGGACAGCAGCAGCGTCTCTGCATCGCCCGTGCGATCGCCGTCTCGCCCGAGGTGCTGCTGATGGACGAGCCCTGCTCGGCCCTGGACCCCATCTCGACCTACGCCATCGAGGAGCTGATCGGCGAGCTGAAGAACGAGTTCACGATCGTGATCGTGACGCACAACATGCAGCAGGCGTCGCGTGTCTCCGACAAGACCGCCTTCTTCAACATCGCGGGCACCGGCAAGCCCGGCAAGCTCATCGAGTACGACGACACGACGTCGATCTTCACCACGCCCTCCGTGCAGGCCACCGAGGACTACGTCTCGGGACGCTTCGGATAAGCATCCGCTCGTCGGAAGGCGCCGAGGGATCCTCGGATCCCGCGGCGCCTTCTCCATGTCCGCCGTCCGCCGTCCACCGCCACCGCCACCGCCACCGCCACCGCCACCGCCACCGCCACCGCCACCGCCCCCGCCCCCGCCCCCCCCACCCCCCCCCCCCCCCCCACCCCCCCCCCCACCCCCACCCGCCCCCGCACCCGCACCCCGCCCAAGTTGGGGCGCCGCCCGCGACATGCCGTGCGATCCCGTCGACGGCGCGGAGTGTCTGATCTCATCTCCGAAGCTGTGATCGTCGCCGCGGGCACCCGACTCCTCCTGCACACGAGGCGGTCCAGGACGAGTGTCCACCTCGACCGCGTATCGGTCAGAAGGCGGATGCCGGGGTCACCGATGATTCATCGATGTGCCGTTCATCCTTCGCCGAGATCTGGACCTGGAAAGAGTTGCGGGCGACGCGCTCACGCCGCGCTGTCGAGCGAAGTGTCGGTAGAGGAGAACTGACCCGGGTGCGCCGCGGCGTGTATGCCGCGAACACTGCCTGCACGGCTGCCGTCGAGGCGGCGATGCACGGCGGATCGCTCGGCTGCGAGACCGCTGCCCGCCATATCGGGATCTGGGTGCTGGACGAGCCCGGCGTCCATGTCTGGCTCCATCCACGCAGCCACCACCCTCACGACGCGAGCACCGAATGCGCGTGCATCCGCCATTGGGATGCCGAGACGAGACTCTCGCCCTTCGCACTCCCCTCGACCTCCCGCATCCTTCTGCAGATTTTCCGCTGCCGAGGCGCTGAGCCGTTCTTCGTCGCCCTCGAATCGGCTCGCCGGCTGGGCATGATCTCCCGCACCGAGCTCCGACGGTTGCGAGGGAAGATGGATGGCGCAGGCAAGGAGCTCATCGACTTCTCGCGGGCCGATGCAGACAGCGGACTCGAGTCGCTCGTCCGGCTTCGGCTGAGGAAGTACGGATGGAGCGTGCGCACGCAGATGTCCGTGATCGACATCGGGATCGTCGACCTTCTGGTGGATGAGTGGTTGATCGTCGAGACCGACGGCAAGGCCAATCATGACGGCGAATCGCACCGGCACCGCGACCTCGTGCGCGACGCGACGGCGGCGGCATGGGGGCATGTCTCCCTGCGCTTCGACTATGCGATGGTGATCCACGACTGGGATCTCGTCGAACGAGCCATCGTGGCGACGATGGCACTCAGATCACGGTCCTGAATCACCCCGATGCTCGGCCACGACCGCCTGTCCCGTACGGCTCTCTCCGGGACACAGCTTCGGAGATCGGAGACGGCGCGCCGCGCCGGAATCCGGTCTGCGCGGCATGTCGCGCCTCGCCTCCGAATCTGTGCCCACGGGCCGGACCGGGGCGACGGTGCCCACGGACCGGACCGGGGCGGCGGTGCCCACGGACCGGGCCGGACCGGGACGACGGCGACCGCCCGCCGGACCGGGACGACGGCGACCGCCCGCGGGACGGCGAGACGACGGCGACCGCCCACGGATGGACGTCAATCCCGAGGCGACAGCAGGTACTCGTTGAGTGCCGCGGTGAACTCGTGGTCGACACCGAGCTCGAGGTCGTCGATGGCCGTGATCGGAGCAGCGAGCCGGACACTGGACACCAACCAGGCGGCATCCGCCGTGCTCAGGTCGGATGCGGGGATCTGCGCGTACCCCGCGTCGAACCCCAGCGCGGCGAAGTGCTCGTAGACGCTCAGCTGAGTAGTGCCGTGCAGGATGCCGCCGTTCGGCGCCGGGGTGACGAAGCGGTCGCCGAACCGGAGGATGAGGGATGCCGTCGGCGCCTCGAGCACGAACCCGTCGCTCGACAGGAAGATGGCGTCATCCGCCCCGCGGCGATGCGCCTCACGCAGTGCCGCCATGTTCACGGCGTAGGACAGCGTCTTGGCCCCGAGCAGCAGCCACGGCGCGTTCTCGGCCGCGGTGAGCTGATACCCGCGATCGAGCGTCACCACTCGGATCCCGCCCTCGCGCACCGCGGAGAAGTCCGCTGCCGGCGCGGCGGTCGCCCACGCGGTCGGGGTGGGCCCGTGCTCGATGCCACGGCTGAGGATGAGCTTGATGACCGACTCCCCCTCCCCGCACTTGGCGGCGGCCCGCACGACGGCCTGTCGCCACTGTTCGCGATTGGGCAGCGGCAGGTCGCACAGTTCGGCCGAATGCGCCAGCCGGTCGAGGTGCGGCACCACCTCCTGCGCGTGCCCGTCGACGACGCCGATCGACTCGAACACGCCGTCGCCGCGCTGCGTGCTCAGTTCCCCGACGCTCAACGCCGGGGCTGCGGCATCGACGAGTGTGAACGTGTCGGAGAAGTCGGAGCGCACCGCATCTGCGGCCGCCGGATCGATCATGAGTGCGAAGCGCCGAGTCATGACTCAGAGCCTACGTCCACGGGAATACTCTCGGCGGAGACGCGTTACAATCGAATGGCCGGGCCGCATAACCCCGGGCTCCATATTTCGCCGCTGCGAGCGGCCTTCCGCCGAGAGGCGTTCTTGCGGCCCGGTCTTCTCATGTCCGGAGTCGGATGTCCGGCATCCGACAGGCGTCCGACGATCGGCACCCGCTCCTGCCGCTGACTCAGGCGAGTCCGCCCGTGCGCCAGAGCGTCGCCGAGGCCGTCAGATCCTGCGCGTAGCTGCTCAATCGCAGCGCCCTGGCCGTCAGCTCGCTCGCGCGGCCGGGCTCGGTGAGTTCGTAGTCGTCGGCCGTGTGCGTCGCACCCGATCCCTGCACCCGACAGAAGGCGGCAGCCCTGTCCAGCGCCACGGCGAAATCTCCTCGGAAGGCGCCGCGGAGGATCGTGTCGATCAGCGCGACGAGCTCATCGGGGTTCGCGGGTGCCGGGGCTCCGGCCACCACGGCATCCACCGACTGCAGCTCGACCCGCCCCCGCTCGTAGAGCAGAGCAGCCGTCAGCGAGTCGCTGTGGATGGCAAGCTGCAGCAGGTAGAGCCGCCACAGCGCGCCCGGAAGAGTGCGCGCCGGCGCCTTCGACCAGAGCTCCGCGATCTCGTCGATGCCGTGCTCGGCGGTGAAGGCGACCAGACGGTCTGCACTGACGCCGCTCTCGTCAGCGCGCACTCGAGCGAGAAGAGCGGATGCCGTCGCATGAGCGACACGCGTCTCCTCGGCCGGATCGTGAGTGCCGACGATGTTGTCGAACGCAGACGTCGGCATGCGGACGGGACGGGAGAACTGCTCGGGCATCCCACCAGCGTACGCGCGATCCGCGCGGTCAGGCGGTGGGGATGGCGACCACGGGATCGCTCGTCGGGAGTCCGGTGGGTGAACCTCCGGCCTGCTCGACGGTCACCGCGATGACGTCTCCCGCGTGCATGTCCCCGGCCAGCACAGCCGTGGCTTCACCCCCGTCAGCCGCGAACACGCCTGCCGAGACCGGAGTGTCGCCGCGGACGTACCAGAGCTCGTACGTCTCGCCCTCGGAGAGGGCGGGGATGCCGTCCGTGACGAGCACGGACTTGCCGAGCGACGCCGACCAGTGCGCGGTGGCCGTGCCGCCGCTCTCGAGATCGACGCTGGCCTGCTGCGCGTCAGGAGACGACTGGATGTCCTGCAGCGCGACGACGCTCGCCGGACGGTTGATGTAGTCGTTGATCGCCACGGCCCCTGCGCCGACACCGACGAGAAGGACGAAGCTCGCAGCCAGCGCGAACAGCACGCGCAGTCGACGGACGGGAGCCTTGGCGCCCGCCTCTCCGCCGATCGCGGGGCGATGCGAATCCGCAGACGCGGGATCCGCCCCGTCGGATGGCTCGACGTGTGCCGCCGGCTCCGCGTCCTGCGCGGTGTCAGGCGCCGTCACCGACAAAAAAAGGTCCCCGCTCTGCGGCGTCACCGCGATGCGCGAAAGGAGGCTCGCACGGATGTCGGGAGACGGCACCACCGGCGCTGCTCCGGACGAGAGGAGGCCGACACTGTCGGCGTCCTCATCGGCGATGCGCTGCCATTCGGGGTGCGCTGCGAGGGCGGCGTGATAGCGCTGCTGGTCGTCGGGCGACAGCGCATCGAGTGCTGCTCCTGCCGCGAGTTCCGCGAATTCCTGCTCGTTCATGCTGTCACCCCCATAGCGGTCCTGAGACGCGAGAGCCCATCTCGCATCCGTGTCTTGATCGTCCCCAACGGCGCTCCCACGAGCGCTGCCACTTCATTTTGACTGTATCCGCCGTAGTAGGCCAGAACGAGGGCTTCGCGCTGTGCCTCGGGAAGCCCTGCGAGCGCCGCGACGACCTTCTCGCCTTCGATACCCAGCTCCACCGTCTCCGCGACACTGTCGTGCGCGACTCCGATGTCTCTAAACCCGGCTCGCACATCTCGATCCGCACTGGACTGCGATGCCCGAACCCGGTCGACCGCACGACGGTGCGCGATCGTCATCACCCAGGTTCTTCCCTGTCCCTTGTTCGGAGCGAACTTGGAAGCGGATTGCCAGATCTCCAGAAAGACTTCCTGGAGCACCTCTTCGCTCTGCGAGCGGTTCACCAGCACGCGGAGGATGAGGCCGAAGACGCGGGAGGAGAGAGAGTCGTACAGCTCCGCGAATGCGCGCTGGTCTCCGTCGCCGACGCGCAGAAGCAGGTCAGCGACAGCATCACGTGCCGCACCCTCTTCGGGTACGTCCATACCATCGATGACCATCTCTACCAGCATGCCGCATTCACCCCGCTTTCCTGTGCACCCACCACCCGAAAGTGATGGAAAAGATGTACGGCGAGGCATATACGGATCATGCCCGTGCGCCTGCGCGTCTCTTTCACGAGTGGTTCGCCGCCGACAGGAGAACGGATTGGATCGGACCGGTTCGAAAAAACTTCGAGATTCCTCCCATCCGATCCCCATGGGGCTCCGAACAGCTGTCAACGCCACGGAGAGGCCGCGGCGAAGTTCTGAAGGAGCACGACATGTTCAGCACCAAGAAGAAGGTCACGGCAGCGATCACTCTCACGCTTGCGAGTGCATTCCTGCTCTCCGCTTGTTCCATGGGTGGCACGACCACCGATGAGCCGTCGGAGTCGATGGCACCCGAGACGTCGGAGTCCGCAGCACCCGAGACGATGGATCCGGCCGCGAACCTCGTCGGCCCCGGATGCGCCGCATACGCTGAGGCAGTGCCGGATGGCGCAGGTTCGGTCGCCGGCATGGCGCTCGACCCGGTGGCAGTCGCCGCGTCGAACAACCCGATCCTCACCACGCTCACCGCAGCGGTGAGCGGACAGCTCAACCCCGATGTCGACCTCGTGGACACCCTCAACGGTGACGAGTTCACGGTCTTCGCACCGGTGGACGACGCGTTCGCGAAGATCGACCCGGCCACCATCGAGGCTCTCAAGACCGACAGCGCCACGCTGACGTCGATCCTCACGTACCACGTCGTTCCCGGCCAGATCACGCCTGACGACATCGTCGGCATGCAGACCACGGTTCAGGGTGCTGACCTCGAGGTCACCGGCAGCGGCGACGAGCTCATGGTCAACGGAGCCAACGTCATCTGCGGTGGCGTCCAGACCGCCAACGCGACCGTGTACCTGATCGACTCGGTCCTGATGCCCCCGGCTGAGTAATCAGCTCGGGGTGCCGAGCGGGGACTCTCGGCACCCCTCTCACCACTCGGGGGAGGACGGTGAGAGGAACAAGGGGCCATCGACGATGCTTCATCGTCGATGGCCCCTTCATGTTGCGCCCTAGACTGTAGGGACGGGCCTCTAGCTCAGTTGGCAGAGCATCGGACTTTTAATCCGCGGGTCGTGGGTTCGAGCCCCACGGGGCCCACCGTCTATCACTGTGACCGCACTTCGGCCACCCCCTTCACCGGATCGAGGGTGGTGCGAAAGTGTCGAGACGTTCCGATTCGGAACGCGACATTCTCCACGAAAGGACGGATCATGGCGACTCTCACCGACAGCCGAGTGGCATTCCTGGCGACAGACGGATTCGAGGACAGCGAGCTGACCAGCCCGTGGGAGGCCGTGCAGGCCGAAGGGGCCAGCGCCACGCTCGTCGCCCCGTCGGGTCTGCAGATCACCGGCAAGAACGGGCACGTCCAGCACGTCGATCTGGTGGCCGGCGACGCGAAGGCCGACGAGTTCGACGCGCTGGTTCTGCCCGGCGGCGTCGTCAATGCGGACCACCTGCGCATGGACCAGGCGTCGATCGACCTGGCCCGCTCGTTCTTCGAGCAGCACAAGCCGGTGGGCGTCATCTGCCACGGCGCCTGGATCCTCGTCGAGGCAGGAGTCGTCGACGGACGTACGCTCACCAGCTACCCGAGCCTGAAGACCGATCTCCGCAATGCGGGGGCGACCTGGGTCGATGAAGAGGTCGTCGTCGACGAGGGCCTCGTCTCGAGCCGCACCCCCGATGACCTGCCCGCGTTCAACGCCAAGCTCGTCGAGGAGATCGGCGAGGGGAAGCACTCGGGTCAGACGGCCTGACCCACTCGATCTGACGGCGGTCCGGTGTCACGCGCTCGCACGAGCGCGGTGGCGCCGGACCGCCGCTCTGTTCGCGCACCGCACCGAGCAGAACCGCTGCCGTCCGTTGCGGGTCACGTCCACGACGACCCGGGTGCACGGAGAGGCGTCGCACCGGCCGATCCGGTCCATACCCCGGGTGACGAGGTGCAGCGACGTACCGACCGCGAAGATCGCGCGCAGCACGAACGGCAGGGACTGCACATCGTCGCGGTAGTGCAGGTGCCAGCCCTCGCCATCGTGGTCGGTGAGCCGCGGATAGGCGGCGGCCTCGGCCATCTGCGCGTTCAGCAGCAGCGCCCGCGAGGAGGGATCCTTCGCGTCGACGATCTGCAGCCAGTCGTCCACGACCTCTCGCACCCTCTCGTGATCGTCGGAGGCCGTGGGGAAGCTCATGGTCATGCCCATGTCGAGAGTGCGCTGCTCTATGCCTGCGCGGTCCTCCGGCCAATCATCGGCCAGCGAGGCGGCCAGGAGCACGGCGTATTCTCCGTAAGGGTTGAGATGCATAAGGGCATTACATCACGCTGGATGCATGACCGCACTGCACACGCGCCCGATACCCCGTCCCGTTTCGCCGGCCGAGCCGCTGCACGAGCACGGATGGCGGGTGGACTCCCGACACGGCAGCAGTGAGGGAGTCATCGTCTATGTGCGGTGCGCAGAGTGCGGAGCCCACCGGGTCGACCTGCAGCCCCACCCCGACACTCCGCCCGCCGCGCTCAGCGTCGCTCTGCCCCGTTCGCCGGCGCACGAGGCCCGCGGAGCGATCAGGAGGTGAGCTCGACGAGCTTCCGCACAGTGCGCAGGTTCCTCGCGGTACCGGCGACGCCCAGCGCGCGATCGAGCACGGCCTTGGTCAGCTTGGTGCCCTGCACCCCGCTCTCGCCGTAGTCGATCCAGAGATCCTGACCCACGAGCGCGATCCGCTCCCCCGGCACGAGCCTCTCCTGCAATGCGGCGACCGCGCCCGCAGCGGGCTCGCCTTCGAGGAACATCGCGTGCAGCATCTTCTCCGACGCATCGCCGAAGGGGCAGGCTCTGACTGCTTCGACCAGCTCGCCGTGCGTGCGCAGGATCACGGGAGTGTCCACACCGAACTCGTCGGCGATCACCGCCCTCGCCGTCGCGCACGCCGCGACGGGATCGGAGGGATGCTCGCACACGATGTTGCCGCTGGCGATGTACGTCGACACCTCGCCGAGCTCAGGAGTGAGCGCCGTGCGAAGCTCTGCCATGGGGACCTTGGCGCGTCCGCCGACGTTGACGGCCCGCAGCAGCAGAACGCTGCGCGTCACGCGGCGTCGCTCGTGGTGAGAGTCGCTCCTGCGTGCGCGAGCTCTGCGAGAGCCGCCTCGCTCGAGTCGGCGCCGACGCCGGCGATCAGATCCGTGAGCACCCGCACCTCCACCCCGTGCGCGATCGCGTCGAGTGCCGAGGCCCTGACGCAGTGGTCGGTGGCGATGCCGACGACATCAGCGCTCAGTACCCCCGCAGCGGTGAGCACGGCGCCGACGGTCTCTGCGTCGGCGGTCGTGCCTTCGAACATCGAATAGGCCGGGTGGCCCTGACCCTTCTGCACGTGATGGGTCACGGCATCCGTCGTCAGAAGCGGGTCGTAGTCGGCTCCCTCCGTGCCTGCGACGCAATGCACGGGCCAGGTGTCGACGTAGTCGGGAGCCCCCGAGAAGTGTCCGCCGTTGTCGCCGTCCGGGTCGTGCCAGTCGCGCGAGGCGATGATCAGCTCGTACTCGGCCGCATGGTCGGCGAGGTAGGTCGAGACGGCCGAGGCCACGGCATCCCCTCCGGCGACGGCCAACGCACCGCCCTCGGTGAAGTCGTTCTGCACGTCGACGATCAGAAGCGCTCTGCCCATGCGTCGAGCGTACGCCGGGGCGAGGCGCTCGACCACCTCGGCCCGCGGACGAGCGGAGATCGCACCGGTGCCCAGGGGGAACCAAAAGGCCCCGTGATGTTCTTCGCATCACGGGGCCCGCTGGAGCCGCTTGTCAGAATCGAACTGACGACCTTTTCATTACGAGTGAAATGCTCTGCCGACTGAGCTAAAGCGGCGCGATCATCGATATTACCCGTTCCGCGGCCGTACCGCGAATCGGGCCGGACTCACTCGCAGCGGAGTCCGTCTTCGGGCACCACGTCGTCGAGGAAGAAGGCGTCGACGGCGTCATCGACGCACGAGTTGCCCTTGTTGTAGCCGGTGTGCCCCTCACCGACGCGTGTGATCAGCACGCCCTCCGACAGCTGGTCCGCGAGCGATTCCGACCACTCGTAGGGGGTGGCGGGGTCGTTCGTCGTGCCGACCACCAGAATCGGCCCTGCGCCGTCGGCGGAGATCTCGCCGCGGGTTCCCGTCGGCGGGTACGGCCACACCGCGCACGAGTCGGGACCGGCCCAGTACGGGGCGATCGTCGGCGCGCCCTCGTCGATCTTCGCCTGGCTCGCCGCCTCGGCCGCCGGGTCGTCTTCGACCGGGTAGTCCATGCAGTTGTAGGCGCGGAAGGCCTCGCTCGAGTTGTCGATGTAGGTGCCGTTCTCGCGGCCGTTGTAGAAGTCCGCGAGCACGAACGCGGTGGTGGGGTCGCCCTGCAGCGTCTCGTCGAACGCCTGCGTGAGATACGGCCAGCTGTCGGCGGAGTACAGAGCCGCGATGATCCCTGTCATGAGGGAGTCGGCGCCCAGCATCCGACCGTCGCCGTTCTTCAGAGGCGTCGCATCGACGCTCGCCAAGAGAGCGCCGAGGTCGGCCATCGCCTCGTCGACGGTGCCGTTGAACGGGCAGTCGCCCGAGTCGAGGCAGCTCTGCATATACGCGCGCAGCGCCGACTCGAAGCCGAGCGCCTGGGTCGCTCCCACGTCGAGGCCCGACACGGCGGGGTCGATCGCGCCGTCGAGAACCAGACGACCGGCCTTCTCGGGGTAGAGAGACGCGTAGGTCGCACCGAGGAAGGTGCCGTACGAGTAGCCCAGGTAGTTGAGCTGCGTGTCGCCGAGCACGCCACGGATCAGGTCCATGTCGCGCGCGGAGTTGATCGTGGTGATGTGCGGGAGGATGCCGCCGCTGTTCGCCTCGCACGCCTCGGCGAAACGGGTGTGAGCCTCGAGCAGCTCGGCCTCCCAGTCGGCGCTCCCGCGGGGTGCCGACGGGATCGAATAGAGGTACTCGTCCATGCCGGCGGCGTCGAAGCAGGCGACCGCCGTCGACTCGCCGACCCCACGCGGGTCGAAGCCGATGACGTCGTAGTTCTCGATGAGCTCAGCGCCGACGGCGAAGTCGAGGCTGTCGCGGATGAGCTCGACGCCACTCGCTCCGGGACCACCGGGGTTGGTGAGCAGCGAGCCCATCGGAGTTCCGGTCGCCTGGTGGCGCACCACCGAGAGCGTGATCTCGCCATCGCCCGGGTTCTCCCAGTCGAGGGGTGCGGTCACGTCGGTGCAGTCGAAGCCGGTGCCGCACTGCGTCCAGGTGAGCGTCTGGTCGTAGAACGGCAGCAGGTCGTCGGTCACCCCGTCGGTGTCGGGTGCGCGGGTGACCGAGGGCTGGGATTCCGCCTGCTCGGGGATCATCGCGTAGAGGCAGCCGGACAGAGCGACGGATGCCGCGGCCAGGCCGGCGATGACGGCGACGGCGCGCCGGATGCGGGAAGTCGGTCGAGTGTTCACGGTGTCCTCCCGCTCGTGACAGTCACGAGCAAGCTCTCGAGGGCGAGCAGCGGTGCGACGTTGCGCTCCAGCGACT
>CAUQIW010000011.1:0-93369 GCA_963518515.1 uncultured Microbacterium sp. | reverse complement strand
CGGATCGCTCATGTCACGGCTGGGCGCGGCGCGCCTCTTCCTCTTCTCTCCAGCCCTTCTCCTTCTCGATCCACTCGTTGTCGGCCGGGAAGTCGGACTCGTCGGTCACCCGTCGAACCTCGAGGAAGGACCCCTTGCCGAGCGGTGCCCGGCTCGCCCACTCGGCCGCCTCCTCACGACTCGACGCCTCGATGACCCAGAAGCCGTTGAAGAGCTCCTTGGTCTCGCCGTAGGGGCCGTCGGTGACGAGCGGCTTCTCGGCGCTGAAGTCGACCACGAAACCCTCGGACGCGTCGGACAGCCCCTCGCCGGCGAGCAGGACACCCGCCTTGATCATCGACTCGTTGTACCTGCCCATGGCCTCGATGACCTGCTCGAACGGCATCTCCGTGTACGCGGCGACAGCCTCATCGGTCGAGCGCATGATCAGCATGTACTTCATGGTGTTCTCCTCGGTCTGCGGGATCGTGATTCGACCCTCTCACTGAAGACGTCGAACGGGAATGGCCCGGATCGACATCGACCGCAAGAAAGTCTCAAGGAATCTCCGAAGTGCTCGCCGACGGTCTCAATCCAACTCGCGGACAGCCTCTCGGACGGCGTCGGCCGATGCGCGCAGCAGTTCGTGCTCGTGCTCGCTCATGGGTGTCTCGGCGAGGGGAACTGCTCCGGCGGCACCGACGACGGAGGGAACGGACAGGGCGATGTCGTGGATCCCGTAGATGCCGTCGAGGACGGTTGCCACAGGAAGGACAGCGCGCTCGTCGCGCAGCACGGCCTCGGCTATCCGTGCTGCGCTGACGCCGATGGCCAGGTTCGTGGCCCCCTTGCCGCGGATGACCGCGTAGGCGGCATCGCGCACCTCGACGGCGATGCGGTCGAGTTCATCCGCGGTGAACGGCTCGGACGCCGGCCAGTCGAGGATGGGCACCGAGCCGATCGTCGCGTTCGACCACAGCGGGAACTGGGTGTCACCGTGCTCCCCCACGATGTCGGCGTGGACGCTGGCGGTGCTCACGCCCGCGCGGTGCGCCAGTCGCCACCGCAGCCGCGAGGTGTCGAGCACCGTGCCGGAGCCGAACACGCGCGACGTCGGCAGCCCCGAGACGCGCTGAGCGACGACCGTCATCACGTCGGCGGGGTTGGTCACGATGATGAAGACGGCCGAGGGCGCCCGCTCCAGGAGCCGCGGCATGAGGGATTCGAGCAGCTCGGCGTTGACGTTCGACAGCTGCATGCGCGTCTGCCCTGGCTGCTGCTTCGCTCCCGCTGTGACGACGACCACATCGCTGCCCTCGACGACCGACAGATCCGATCCTCCTGAGACCGTCGCCGAGGTGAACTGCGTTCCGTGCGCGAGGTCGAGCACCTCGGCCTCGACCTTGTCCGTGGCGATGTCGTAGAGCGCGACCTCCGCTGCGCTCCCCCTGATCAGCGCCGCGTACGCGACGCTCACCCCCACGCTGCCCGCACCGATAACCGTGATCTTCGTCCGCGCTGTGGTCATGTGCTCATCCTGCCGGAACCGCGCGGGCGTCGTCGACCCCGGTGCAACCGCGCCCGGCACCGACGCGAACGGGCGCAGACCCTGAGGTCTGCGCCCGTTCGGAGGCTATGCGGCGGGAAGCGAGCAGGTCACTCCCACTCGATGGTTCCCGGCGGCTTCGAAGTCACGTCGAGGACCACGCGGTTGACGTCGCGGACACCGTTCGTGATGCGGTTGGAGATCTTCGACAGCACGTCGTACGGCAGACGCGTCCAGTCCGCGGTCATCGCATCCTCGCTCGACACCGGACGCAGCACGATGGGGTGCCCGTAGGTGCGCCCGTCGCCTTGGACCCCCACGGAGCGCACGTCGGCGAGCAGCACGACGGGGCACTGCCAGATCTCCTGGTCGAGCCCTGCCTTGGTGAGCTCCTCGCGCGCGATGGCGTCGGCCTCGCGCAGGATGTCGAGACGATCCTGCGTCACCTCGCCGATGATGCGGATGCCGAGGCCGGGGCCGGGGAAGGGCTGGCGGCCGACGATCGCCTCGGGGATGCCGAGTTCGCGGCCGATCGCGCGGACCTCGTCCTTGAACAGCGCCCGGAGCGGCTCGATGAGCTCGAAGTCGAGGTCCTCGGGCAGACCGCCCACGTTGTGGTGGGACTTGATGTTCGCGGTGCCCGCGCCGCCGCCGGATTCGACGACATCGGGGTAGAGCGTCCCCTGCACGAGGAACTTCACGGGAGCGCCGCCGGACGCCTTGGCCTCGGCGACGAGATCGAGCTGCACCTTCTCGAACGCGCGGATGAACTCGCGCCCGATGATCTTGCGCTTCTCCTCGGGGTCGGTCACGCCCTCGAGGTGGCCGAGGAACGTGTCGGCGGCGTCGACGGTGATCAGACGGACGCCGGTCGACTCGACGTAGTCCTTCTCGACCTGCTCGCGCTCACCCTTGCGAAGAAGGCCGTGGTCGACGAAGACCGCCGTGAGCTGGTCGCCGATGGCCTTGTGCACGAGTGCGGTCGAGACCGCGGAGTCGACGCCGCCCGACAGTGCGGAGATCACTCTGGCGTCGCCGACCTGCTCGCGGATGCGCTCGATCTGCTCGGCGATCACATTGCCGCTGTTCCAGTCGGAGGCGAGGCCGGCTCCCTTGTGCAGGAAGTTCTCGAGCACCTGCTGACCGTGGTCGGAGTGCTTGACCTCGGGATGCCACTGCACGCCGTAGAACCCGCGCTCCTCGTTCGCGAAGGCGGCGACCTTGGTCGCGTCGGTCGTGGCGAGCACCTCGAAGCCCTCAGGAGCCTTGGCGACCTGATCGCCGTGACTCATCCACACGTTCTGCGCCGCGGGCTGGCCTCCGAGCAGCGTGCCTCCGTCGCCGCTGATCACGGCGTCCGTGGCTCCGTACTCGCGGAGGCCGGTGTTCGCGACCTCGCCCCCGAGGGTCTGCGCCATGTACTGGAATCCGTAGCAGATCCCAAGGGTGGGGACTCCGAGGTCGAACACACCGGGGTCGAGGCGCGGAGCGCCCTCCTCGTACACCGACGACGGCCCGCCGGACAGGATGATCGCGACCGGGTTCTTCTCCGCGATCTCGGCGGCCGTCGCGGTGTGCGGCACGATCTCGCTGTAGACACCCGCCTCACGCACTCGGCGTGCGATCAGCTGCGCGTACTGCGCGCCGAAATCGACGACGAGCGTGGGGCGCTGCTGGGTCTCGGACTGTTCGGTCACCGGACACCTTCCGTGGCAGGGACGGAGGCCGCGTCGGCCTCTCTGTGGGCGAGGTAGGACTTCACCTCTCGGGCGACGATCGCCTCCATGAAGAACGACAGGAGGGGGATCACGCCGCCGAGCGCGAGCAGGATGAAGCGCGGGAAGGGCCAGCGCATCAGACTCCACATGCGGAAGCACGCGAAGAGGTAGACGACGTAGAACCAGCCGTGCGCCACGAGGATGAAGAGCGAGACGTTAAATCCGTCGCCCAGCGACGTCATCTCGCAGGCGTTCGTCATGGGGGCGAAGAGCGACCACCACTGGCAGTCGGGTCCGGCCAGGACACCTGCGAACCAGAGCGGTCCGCCCGATCCTCCGATGAAGAGTTCGAGATGGATCGGCGTGTACTTCAGCACCATCTCCGTCAACAGCAGGAGCAGCATGACTCCGGTGATGATCGACGCGATCTGGTAGAACTTCAGCGCACCACGGATCGCCGGAAAGCTGGCGACTTTCGGTTCGGGCATACGTCCAGTCTACGTGGCGAGGATGCCCGATCGATCCGGGGGATCGCGGCTGCGATGGGCGAAGGCCGCCGGGATCGCTCCCGACGGCCTCCGCCCGTGTCACCCTGTCAGCGGATCAGAACCACCCGGTGATGATGTCCCACAGCCAGTCGATGAGGTCACCGATGATGTCACGCACTCCACCGGCGCGGTTGACGGTCACCGTGGCGGTCGCCTCATCGCCGTCGGCCTGAGACACCGCGACCGTGTACTTGCCGGGCTGCGTGCTCTTGGGCACCACGACCGAGGTCGAGAAGGTGCCGTCAGCCGTCACCTGCACGGTACCGACCGAGATCGGCGCACCCTTCTTCGGACGAAGCTGCACCGAGACGGTCTCGCCGGGCTCGTACCCCTCGCCGGATATCTGCAGCTTCTTGCCCGCTGCCACCTTCGAGGATCCGAGATCGATCGAGCCGGCGAACTCCGCAGGCTCGTCCTCCACGATCGTGAACGGCACCTGCACCGAGGTTCCGTTCGCAGCGACCGCGACGGTGAGCTGCTGCTCACCGGACAGTCCCGAGGGCACGGTGAAGCTGAGCGCCGCACGCCCTGCCTCATCGGTGGTGTCGACGATCGTCGGATCGACGGCTCCCGCCGCAAGCTGAGTGCCGCCGATCGACAGCGTCACCTCGCCGGGGGCCGCCTCGCCGGCACTGAATGCCAGCGACGACAGCGCGACGGTCACCTGATCGCCCGCGCTGTATCCGTCGGCGTCGGGTGCGCTGATCGAGACTCCGACAGCGCGCTGGGCGAGGTCGGGGGTCGCGGTCTTGTTCTCGTCGAACCAGTCGACCATCGACTGGAGGTCGATCTTCCCGGTGTCGCGCTTGTTCGTTCCCTCCCTGAAGGTGAAGAAGTTGTCTCCACCCGCCGCGAGGAACGAGTTGGCGGCGACGGTGTACTGCGCCGTCGGATCGAGCGGTGCGCCGTCGAGCATGATCGAGGTCACCCGCGAACCTGCCGCCGCAGCGGGGTCGTAGGTGTACACGAGCCCCTCCGAGACACCGAGCTTGAGGAACGGACGCGCCGCTCCGGACGGCTGCCACTGCTCTTCGAGGACGCCCTTCACCTGAGCGCCGGTCATGGTGAGCGTGACCAGCGTGTTGGCGAACGGCTGCACCGTGGCGGCCTCTCGATACGTGACGTTGCCCGCGGGGTCGTTCGCATTCGACGACGCGTACGCGAGGTTGGCCCTGATACCGCCGGGGTTCATGATGGCGATGTCGGCGCCCGTCGACCACTTCTGCACGTCGGCGACGAAGTTGCCGATGGTGGATTCTCCACCGCGGTTCTCCGAGCCGTTCGACTGACGGGCCCTGTTGAAGTCCGCCGTGATGTCTCCGACCTTGACCGCACCCAGCACATCGGCGTCGGCCTTCGCCTTGGCGACGATGTCGGCGACCTCGGGGACCGCCGGGTAGAGCGGCTGGCCGGCCGCCGTGAGGGGCTTGATCTCGTTGGTGATCGAGAGCAGCTCCTTCGTCGTGGGATCGACCTGGATGTTCATGAGTCCCAGGTTCTCGCCGTACTGCCCGGCCGAGATGACCGGACGTCCGTCGATCACGTGGTTGTACGCGAGGTGCGTGTGCGCGGACACGATCGCATCCACGTCCTCGTCGACTCCGTAGACGATCTCGCCGAGAGGGGTCTCGGGCGTGATGCTCGTGAGCTCCACATCGGCCGCGCCCTCGTGGACGAGCAGGATGACGACATCCGCCTCGCCGTTCGACTCGTCGCCGTCGCGGAGATCGTCGGCCACGGCGTTCACCGAGTCGACGATGCTGCGCACCTCGAGGTCTGCGATCCCCTCGGGAGACACGAGCGAGTCGAGGTCCTCGGTGACGGCGCCGACGAAGCCGACCCGCACTCCGTCGAGCTCCTTGACCCATGCCGGGGCGAGCGCGGGCTCGCCGGTCTCGGTCACGAACACGTTCGAGGAGATGTACTCCCACTCGGCTCGATCCTGCACACGATCGCGCAGATCGTCCCAGCCCTGGTCGAACTCGTGGTTGCCCGCGGCGCTGACCTCGAGACCGGCCGCGTTGAGCGCGTCGATCGTCGGGTTGTCGTCGTTGATGAACGAGGTGAACGTCGATGCTCCGATCAGGTCGCCGACTCCGGCGAAGATCGTGTTCGGGTTCTCCTGACGGAACTGCTGCACGGCACCGGCCACGACCGCGGCGCCTGCCGCGGCGCCGTCGGCCTCGATGCGGCCGTGGAAGTCGTTCATCGTGACGACGTCGATGCTCACCGGCGGGATCTCGGAGGAGACTCCGACGATGATCGGGTCGTGGTCGCTGGAGCGGAACGGCGTGCCCGCCTCGGTGGCCCCGAACGCGTAGCCGCGATCGCTCCACTCCGGCGAGTTGATGGTCCACACACCAGCGCCGGTGATCGACGCCGCGAGCGACGGCGACGCGAGCACGTGGTCGAGCGAGCCGAGCTCGCCGTCGAACGAGTAGGTGTGCTGCTCCGGCGCCTTCTCGCGCGCCACATCGCTCCAGCCAGCGGAGGTGAACACCTCGATCGGGTCTTCCTTGGCGTAGGCGTTGAAGTCCCCGATCAGCAGGATGTCACTGCTGCCCGTGGTCTCCTCGATGTCCTCCGTGAAGCCGAGCAGCGAGTTGGCCTGGGCCACTCGATCGGCATTGAAGAATCCCTGGCCGTCGGCCGGTTCCGCGCCGCCGCCCTCTGGTGCCGACTTCGACTTGAAGTGGTTGGAGACGACGGTCACGATGCGGCCGTCGACGTCGAACGCCTGAGCGATCGGCTCGCGGGCGTTACCCCACACGCTCTCGTCCCTGACAGTCAGGCTGTCGCCGACCGGGTCGACCGCATCCTTCTTGTAGATGATCGCGCTGGTGATGAAGTCGGTCGTGGCGGCATCGTTCAGCGCCGTCGGTGTGGGAACGAAGGCCCACACCTCGCTGCCCGCGGCCTCGTTGAGGCCGTCGACCAGATCGGCGAGCGCCTCGTCGATCGTGCCGCCGAGCTTGATCGAGTTCTCGATCTCCATGAGCGAGACGATCTCGGCATCGAGCCCGTTGATCGCAGCCACGATCTTCGACTTCTGGATCGCGAACTGGGCGGCGTTCGACGCGCCTCTCGCGTTCGAGTTCTCGCTCTTGAGGGTCGTGAAGTAGTTGTAGACGTTGAACGACGCGACCTGCACGTCGCCGCCCACCTCTGGCGCCGATTCGGAGCGCGGGTTCGTCGCCTGGAAGCCGACCTTCAGGTCGTCGGAGGAGGTGTCGTCGATGGGCACGACCGGCTGCAGTCGCCAGTCGTCGAAGCCCCACTGCAGCACGTAGCCGTTGTCACCGAAATCGACGGTGTCGCCGTTGCGGACCACGAGGTCCTTCGTGAAGTACGGCTGGTCGCCGGGGTGTCCGTTGTTGGTGACCTGGATGGACCAGCCGTCGTCGAGCAGGATGCGGTTCGCGCGGTTCGCGGCGGCGATCGCCGCGGCCTCGTCGCCGGGGCGCGCGAGCTCGGTGCTCTTGACGTTGAGGTCGGCACCGGCGTTCAACCACAGCGAGCCGAAGTTGTACAGCTGGTGGCTCGAGGCGACTCGGTACGTTCCCGAAGGAGCGACGTACATGCTCTCGTACTGCTCGCGGTCGGCGCCGAGCACAGTGTCGGGAAGAGGGGTGACCTCGGGCACGCCGACGCCCGCCTGCACGACCGAGATGCCGGACAGTGCGGTCGGGTTGATCTGGGTCTGCCCGAAGTACTCGCTGACGGAGCCGGTGACCGATACGAGATCGCCGATCTCGAGTGTCGGCGCGAGAGCGTTGAGGAAGACGAAGACGCCGTCCGACGCACCGGGAGTGGCGTCGGTCGCTCCGCCAGAGCCCTGGGTCTGGATGACGATGCCCTTGTAGCCGCCGGTGCGGTAGTCGGCGGTGACGACACCCTCGACCGTGACGTTCTGTCCTGCCAGCGGGGACACGTCTGTCGTGCCCTGCACGTCGGCGATGGCGACCTTCACGGGGTCGGGGCCGGGATCCGTGCCCGGGTCCGTTCCGGCGGAGTTCTGCGGCGTGATGGAGGCAGACAGGGTGAAGTCCGCGCTGTTGTCGTCGGTGTCCGCGCCCGCGGCCCGGTTGAGCGACTTGACGTCGGTGTTGCCGGCCGGCGGCGTCGCGGCCGCGGTCTCGAAGGTGTTCGACGAGCCGTAGCCGAGCAGGTCGACCACGCCGTCGACGCCCGACACGGAGCCGGGTGTCAGGGCGACGGCCGCCGTGCCGTTCACGAGTGCGAGCGTGCCGTTCGTGCCGCTCGGGTTCAGCGAGCCCACGACGTCGGCGGTCGGCAGCGCCGCACCGTTCGCGCCGTTGCTGCCGCCCTGCACGAGGAAGTATCCGCCGGCGGGGATGACGCCGTCGAGGGGTGCGACACCGGTGAAGGCGCCCGTCCCCGTCGCGGAGCGGTACTGCAGCGACATGCCGTCGAGCGTGACGGGCTCGGACGTGGGGTTGTGGAGCTCGACGAATTTGTTGGTGAACGCGGCACCGGCGCTGCCGCCGGACAGGTAGGCCTCATTGATGACGACCCCCGTTCCGTCGACGGCGGCGGATGCGGGGGCGGCGATCAGCGCGCTGGCGCCCAGAGCTGCGACGCAGGTCGCAGCGAGGACGCCGAGACGCCCCCTGCCCCTGCGATATGACGCATGAACCTCGTGGTTCGCGGCGTCGGGAGCGGACATCATCTGTGTTGTCTCCTCGGTATCGTCTGGCGACGGCTCTCGTGAAACCGTGGCTGCGCAGGCTCGCACCGCACGCATGTGAGCGAGCATACGTAGCCCCTCGGACAAGCTCAACGGAGTTTCCCGATTGGTAACCGAGCGCTCACCGAAGGGCGAACAGCACCCCTGACGAAGGTGGAACTCCCACGGTTTCGATGCTCAGATGTGCGGCAGCGGCTGCGCACATGCGGGCGAGCTCAGGAGGCTTCGGAGCCCGCCGCGGCGTCGTCGAACTCCTCGAGCTCGCGCTCCCAGGCGTCCTTCGCGAGTCGGTACCAGAGGTAGAAGGCGAACCCGGCGAAGATCGCCCACTCCACCGCGTAGAAGACATTGAGCCAGTTGACGGATGACAGCTCGTCCGGCGCGCGGGACGAGATGTCGTCGAGTCCCGCCGAGGCGCCGGTCGATGCGAGATAAGGACGATAGACGTCGAGCTGCTCGACATCGTGCCAGCGGCTCAGCAGCGCGGCCGGCGACATCCTGTCCATCTGCTGCGGCTCGGTCTTGGGCGGGACGGAGGGGCCCTCATCGGAGATGATCCGGCCGGCGACATCGACCACGGAGCCGTCGGCGTCGGCCTCCAGCTGCTCGACGGCCGCGTCGGCGACCGCCCTGTCGGCGGTCCAACCGATCGCCACGGCGATGGACGTGCGCTCGGCCACGCGCAGCTGGCCGGTCACCCAGTACCCCTCGACCCCGTCGTTGTACCGGCTCGAGACGATGAGGAAGTCGTCCGACACCCACGACCCGGAGGTCTCGACCTTCTGACCCACGAGGGGTTCAGGCAGGTACTCCCCCGGCTCGAGCACCTCTGTCAGCGGCGCGACCTGCTCCGTCACGCCCGGGGGCGGCGGATCGGTCTCGATGGCGCGTTCCAGCTGCCACTGCCCGAGCCACGCGAAGAGCCCCGCGACGGCGAGGCAGAGCACGAGCATCCCGATCCAGCGTCGCCGGAGCATGACCTCCCGAAGGGTCGGCGGGAACAGTGCGGGCGTCGTCACGGTGCGGTCGGTGACCTCAGGCCTCGTACGGCGCGAGCACGACCTCGACCCGCTGGAACTCCTTGAGATCGGAGTATCCGGTGGTCGCCATCGATTTGCGCAGGGCGCCGATGAGGTTCGCGGTACCGTCGGCGACGGGGGCCGGGCCGTAGAGGATCTCGTCCAGTGTCCCGATGCCTCCGACCTCGACGCGGCGTCCGCGCGGAAGCTTGGAGTGATGCGCCTCGGGACCCCAGTGGAATCCGCGACCCGGTGCATCCGTGGCCCGCGCCAGGGCGACACCGAGCATCACCGCATCCGCGCCCATGGCGAGCGCCTTGACGATGTCGCCCGAGGTGCCGACGCCGCCGTCCGCGATCACATGCACGTAGCGTCCACCCGACTCGTCGAGGTAGTCGCGACGCGCTGCGGCGACGTCCGAGACGGCGGTCGCCATCGGCGCGTGGATGCCGAGCGTGGCGCGCGTCGTCGATGCGGCTCCCCCGCCGAAGCCGACGAGCACGCCGGCGGCGCCCGTGCGCATGAGGTGCAGCGCCGCGGTGTAGGTCGCGGCGCCTCCGACGATGACCGGCACGTCGAGGTCGTAGATGAACTTCTTGAGGTTGAGCGGCTCGTCGACGCTCGACACGTGCTCTGCCGACACGGTCGTGCCGCGGATCACGAAGAGATCCACTCCGGCTGCGGCGACGGTGTCGTAGAACTCCTGGGTGCGCTGCGGCGTCAGCGACCCCGCGACCGTCACGCCGGCCTCACGGATCTCAGCGAGACGCTGCGTGATCAGCGCGGGCTTGATCGGCTCGGAGTAGAGCTGCTGCATGCGCACGGTCGCCTCGCCGTCGCCGAGTCCGGCGATCTCGGCGAGCAGGGGCTCCGGGTCGTCGTACCGCGTCCACAGACCCTCGAGGTCGAGCACCCCGAGACCGCCGAGCTGGCCGAGCATGATGGCCGTCTGCGGGCTCACCACGGAGTCCATCGGCGCACCGAGCACGGGGATGCCGAAGCCGAAGGCGTCGATGGTCCACGCCGTCGACACGTCCTCGGGGTTGCGCGTGCGCCGCGAGGGCACCACCGCGATGTCGTCGAACGTGTACGCGCGTCGCGCGCGCTTGCCTCGGCCGAGCTCGATCTCCATGGTCACCCGTCCAGACTACCCGGCGCGCGAGTGCCGCGACGGCTGGGAGACTGGGAGCGGCTCAGGAGGACGCATGACAGTGGACACCGTGGACATCGCCGTCGTGGGCGGCGGGGTGATGGGGCTGGCGACCGCATGGGAGCTGGCACGCCGGGGCGCACGCCCCGTCGTCTTCGAGCGGTTCGCCCGCGGTCATCACGAGGGCGCGTCGCACGGTGCGACGCGCAACTTCAACAACGCCTATGACGAGGACCACTACCTCGACCTGCTGGTGCGGGCACGGGCGGGGTGGGATGCTCTGGGCGAGGTCGACGGCGAGCCGCTGCTGCGTCTGCACGGCCTGGTCACGCACGGGGACGTCGATCTCGGCTCGATCGCGCGGCGCCTCGGCGATCGTGGCATCCATGCCGAGCTGATCTCGTCGGTCGACGCCGCGACGCGCTGGCCGGGGATGCGGTTCACCGGCGATGCGCTGTTCTCCGCCGACGCCGGTGTGGCCAGAGCATCCGCCGCTCTCCTCGAACTCGAGCGGCGCATCGTCGAGCTCGGCGGCGTGGTGCGGTGGGAGACCCCTGTGCGGCAGATCGTCGAGACCGGCACGGGCGTCGATCTCGTGCTGGCGGGCGGGCGCGTCCGTGCCGCGACCGCCGTGGTCACGGTCGGCGCGTGGACCGAGCGGATGCTCCCCGGCATGCCCCTTCCTCACCTGGCCGTCACAGAGGAGTTCCCGGCACACTTCCAGAGCACCGCGTCGCTGCGGCACGCGACCTGGCCCTCCTTCAACCACTATGTGGCTCCCGGCACGTATCCCGCCACGGTGTACGGCATGCCGACGCCGGGCGAGGGAGTGAAGGTCGGATTCCACAGGGTCGGCGACGAGATCGACCCCGATGCCCGCCCGCACGCGGTCACCCACGCCGCGTCTCTGAGCGACTACGTGCGCGAGTGGATGCCCGGCCTCGATCCGGGATCGGCGGTGCCGATCAGCTGCACCTACACGTCGACGGATGACAGCGCGTTCGTGCTCGATCGGCGCGGATCGATCGTCGTGGGAGCGGGGTTCTCCGGCCACGGGTTCAAGTTCGCCCCGGGGATCGGGTCGGTGCTCGCCGAGCTCGCTCTCGACCCGCGGGCCCGCGCCGCGCCGCCGTTCCGTCTTCCCTGATCCGCGGGCGCCGCGGACTCAGCGGACGCGCGCGACGCGCCGCTCGTCCCATACCGGCGCGTCCGACTCGTACACCTCTCCGTCCGCACCGAACACGAGGAAGCGGTCGAAGGAGCGGGCGAACCACCGATCGTGCGTCACCGCGAGCACGGTCCCGTCGAATCGCGCGAGCGCATCCTCCAACGCCTCGGCCGACTCGATGTCGAGGTTGTCGGTCGGCTCGTCGAGCAGCAGCAGAGTCGCTCCGGACAGCTCGAGCAGCAGGACCTGGAATCTCGCCTGCTGTCCGCCCGACAGCAAGTCGAAGTTCTGCTGCGCCTGACGCACCAGTCCGTATCTGTCCAGCGCCGAACTGGCGGCGTCGCGCGGCATCCCCGCACGACGTTCATCACCGCGGTGGAGGATCTCCAGCAGCGTCCGCCCCACGAACTCCGGATGAGCGTGGGTCTGTGCGAACAGCCCGGGGATCACGCGTGCCCCGAGCGTCGCCCGACCGCCGTGTGCGACCGTCGCGAGCTGCTCGGCGGTCGAAGTGACGTGACCGAGGCTCGCGTCGGGGTCGCTGCCGCCGCGGGCCAGCAGACGCAGGAAATGCGACTTGCCCGACCCGTTCGATCCCAGCACCGCGACACGGTCGCCGTACCAGATCTCGGCGTCGAACGGCTTCATCAGACCGGTCAGCTCGAGGCGCTCGGCGACCACGGCACGCTTGCCCGTGCGGGCCCCGCGCAGCCGCATGTCGAAGTCCTGCGACGGCGGACGCTCCTCGGGCGGTCCCGCCTCCTCGAACTTGCGGATCCTGGTTTGCGCGGCCTGGTAGCGCGAGGCGAACCCGTCGTTCGCCGAGGCCTTGACCTTGAGGTTCGCCACCAGGGTGCGCAGCTTCTCGTGCTGCTCGTCCCACCGTCGGCGCAGCTCGTCGAGCCTGTCCATGCGATCGATGCGGGCCTGCTGATAGGTGGCGAACCCTCCGCCGTGCACCCACGCGGTCGCCCCTGCACCACCCGGCTCGAGCGTGATCAGACGGTCGACCGCGCGTGCCAGCAGCTCACGATCATGCGACACGAGCAGAACGGTCTTGGACGTCTGGCGGAGCTGCTCTTCCAGCCACCGTTTCGTGGGCACGTCGAGGTAGTTGTCCGGCTCGTCGAGCAGCAGCACCTCGTCGGGCCCTCTCAGAAGGGCCTCGAGGGCGAGCCGCTTCTGCTCGCCGCCCGACAGCGTCACGAGTTCTCTGAAGCGCGCACGCTCGAACGGCACGCCCAGCGCGGCGACCGTGCACTGATCCCACACGGTCTCGTGCTCGTAGCCGCCGGCATCGGCGTACTCCGCGATCGCCGACGCATACGCCATCTGGGTGTCGTGCTCGTCGCGGTCGATCAGCGCGTTCTCGGCTGCCTCGAGCGACTGGGCAGCCTGGCGGATGCGACGAGGGGCGACGCTCACCAGAAGGTCATGCACGGTCTGGCCGACCTCGCCGTGGCCGACGAACTGGTCCATGACGCCCAGTCCGCCGTCGATGGTGACGACCCCCGACTCGGCGGACTGCTCGCCTCTGATGATCCTCAGCAGAGTCGTCTTGCCGGCGCCGTTCGGACCGATGAGGGCGCTGGTCGACCCGGTTCCCACGCGGAACGTGGCCTCGTCGAGCAGGGGTCTGCCATCGGGAAGCGTCAGCGAGATCGCTGCGACGTCGATATATCCCACGGTGCGTGACCGTCCTTCCGCCCGACTGGCGAGCCGACCAGGATATCAGGGCGCGGCCCGCCAGAACGAACGAGGAGCACGATCAGGACGCCGCGCGTGCCGCCCGCTTCTCCTGCTGGTAGACGCGAATGGCCTCGTAGCGCTCGGCGGACCGGGCCTGGCGCTTCGCGGCCTCCTCCTCGCGCTTCTTCGGCGGGGCGGCCGTGACGAGATCGTCGACCAGGCGTCGCGTCGCCGCGGCGATCTCCTCGACGGCTCGATCGAACGTGTCCTGGTTCACCCTCGAGGGTTTGGTGGTCCCGGGATCTTGCGCACGAACTGCAGAGCCGCGTCGTGGCATTCCTCCTCGGAGGCTGCGGGCTCGAAGTTGTGCAACGGCACGATGTTTCTGCACATGCCCGACACGCTACGCCGGTCGTGCTGCGCGCCCAACCCCCGGAAGGGGGCGGCCATCACTTCTTGTAGTTCGGCGCCTCGACGACGATCTGCACGTCGTGAGGGTGCGATTCCTTGAGACCGGCCGAGGTGATGCGCACGAACTTGCCGCGCTGCTTGAGCTCCTCGATCGTCCGAGCGCCGACGTAGAACATCGACTGACGAAGGCCCCCGACCAGCTGGTACGCCACGGCCGAGAGCGGCCCGCGGTACGGCACCTGACCCTCGATGCCCTCGGGGATGAGCTTGTCGTCGCTGGGCACATCGGCCTGGAAGTAGCGGTCCTTCGAGTAGGACGTCTGCTTGCCGCGGGTCTGCATGGCTCCGAGCGAGCCCATGCCGCGGTACTGCTTGAACTGCTTGCCGGACTGGAAGACGATCTCACCCGGCGACTCGTCGGTTCCGGCGAGGAGCGATCCGAGCATCACGGCATCCGCACCGGCGACGAGCGCCTTGGCGATGTCGCCCGAGTACTGCAGACCGCCGTCGGCGATCACCGGTACGCCGGCGGGGCGAGCGGCGAGCGACGCCTCGTAGACGGCGGTCACCTGCGGCACACCGACGCCCGCGACGACGCGGGTGGTGCAGATGGATCCGGGGCCGACGCCGACCTTGACGGCGTCGACGCCGGCGTCGATGAGCGCCTGCGCGCCCTCACGCGTCGCGACGTTGCCGCCGATCACGTCGATGTGAGCGAAGCTCGGGTCGGCCTTGAGCCGCTTCACCAGCTCGATGACGCCCTGCGACTGGCCATTGGCCGTGTCGACGACGAGGACGTCGACACCCGCGTCGCGCAGTGCCTCGGCACGCTCCCACGCATCGCCGAAGAAGCCGATCGCGGCACCGACGCGCAGACGCCCCTGGTCGTCCTTGGTGGCGAGCGGATACTTCTCGCTCTTGTCGAAGTCCTTGATGGTGATGAGCCCCGCGAGCTTGCCCTCGTCGTCGATGAGGGGCAGCTTCTCGACGCGGTGCTTCGCGAAGAGGGAGATGACCTCGCCGGCCGCGACGCCGACGGGAGCCGTGATGAGCCCCTCGGCCGTCATGACGTCCTTGACGAAGGTGGTCTGACGCTCGAATCCCGAGACGAAGCGCATGTCGCGGTTGGTGATGATGCCGACGAGGCGTCCGTCGGGGTCGACGACCGGCAGCCCGGAGATGCGGTACTTGGCGCACAGACCGTCGACCTCTTCGACGGTCGCGTCGGGAGTCGTCGTGATGGGGTCGGTGATCATGCCGGACTCGCTGCGCTTCACGCGGTCGACGTGAGCGGCCTGATCGGCGATCGAGAGGTTGCGGTGCAGGATTCCGATGCCACCCTCACGCGCCATGGCGATGGCCATGCGCGACTCGGTGACGGTGTCCATGGCGCTGGAGAGCAGCGGTGTCGCGACCGAGATCCGGCGAGTGATCCGCGACGAGGTGTCCGCCTCGCTGGGGATGACATCCGTGTGTCCTGGGAGGAGCAGCACATCGTCGTATGTGAGTCCGACGAAGCCGAAGGGGTCGTGCTGATCCATGGATTGTCCTCCTGGGGGCGCTGTCTGAGTGAGGGTGTACCAATTCTAAGCGCCGGGAACGTCATTTCATTCCGCAGGCGGTAGGGTTGCGACGCGAGCGGCGACGCGGCATCGGGAGCCGCATAGTTATCGACCTGAGACATGTCGGCGTGGTGGTTGAAACAGAACCGACACATTACGCTCGTACCGTCTACATCAATGCTGATGCATGACCTACGGATTGGACTGGAGGCTCTGTGAGTCCGACCTTCTCGACCACGAGACGCGTGGCCCCCTGGGCGGCGACTCTCGTCGGCCTTCTTCTCGCAGCATTCATGGTGCTGTTCGGCGCCGCGAGCGGTGCGCATGCTGCCGCACCCGACACCCCCGGCGGCGACCAGGAGCAGACCGACTTCTACTTCTCCGGCGTGATCACGCTCGATGACGCCCCGGTTCCCGACGTGACCGTCGCGATCGAGGGCAAGGGCTTCGATGCCGAGACGATCACCGACGCCGACGGCCGGTGGCGTCTCTACGTGCCGGAGAAGGAGGCGTACACGCTGACGGTCGACGAGTCCACCCTCCCGAAGGGCGTGATCGTCGACGGAGAGTCCGCATCGCAGGAGGTCGAGTTCGGTCTCACCGGCTCGAAGGTGATCAACCTCTTCCTCGGCGAGGGCGTCAGGGAGACGACCTCGTTCGCCGACCAGGTGGTCGAGCGAGTGATCAACGGACTCAACTTCGGCCTGCTGCTCGCGTTGGCCGCCATCGGCGTCTCGCTCATCTACGGCACGACGGGCCTCACGAACTTCGCGCACGCCGAGATGGTGACGTTCGGCGCGATCATGGCCGTCCTGCTCGGTGTGACCTTCGCGGTACCCATGTGGCTGACCATCCCGGCGGTCGTGCTCATCGGTGCGGCCTTCGGGTGGACGCTCGACGCGGGACTGTGGCGCCCGCTGCGCCGCAAGGGCATCGGCATCGTCCCCCTCATGATCGTCAGCATCGGCCTCTCGCTCGCGGTCCGCTACGCGTTCCAGTTCTTCCTCGGCGGGTCCACCACCCAGCTCCCGGGAGCCGACTCCCCCAAGATCCAGCTCCTGGGCGCGATCCGGCTCTCGCCGGTCAGCATGATGTCGATGGGCATAAGCATCGTCGTGCTCGTCGGCGTCGCCTTCTGGCTGCTCAAGACGCGAGTCGGCAAGGCGACCAGGGCGATCTCCGACAACCCGGGGCTCGCTGCGGCCTCGGGCATCGACGTCGATCGCGTCGTCCGCATCGTCTGGATGCTGGCGGCCGCACTCGCCGCCCTGGGTGGAATCCTCTGGGGTTACTTCCGACCGGGAGTGCGGTGGGACATGGGTGTCCACATCCTGCTGCTCATCTTCGCGGCGGTGACGCTCGGCGGCCTGGGCACGGCCTTCGGCGCCCTCGTGGGAGCTCTCATCGTCGGACTCCTCGTCGAGGTCTCCACGCTGTGGCTGCCGTCGGACCTCAAGTACGTGGGCGCCCTCGCGGTACTCATCCTCATTCTGCTGGTTAGGCCACAGGGAATCCTGGGCCGCAAAGAGAGACTCGGATAGGGGGCGACCATGGATTGGGGAGGCATTCTCAACAACACCGCGGGTTGGCTGTTCAGCCCGACGACGATCGCCTACGCACTCGCGGCGACCGGACTCGCGGTGCATTTCGGCTACGCGGGCCTGCTGAACTTCGGCATGGCCGGCTTCATGGCCATCGGCGCGTACAGCTACGCGATCTCGATCATCTCCTTCGGGCTGCCCTGGTGGCTTGGGATCCTCATCGGCATGGTTATGGCGATGGTGTTCGCCGTGATCCTCGGAATCCCGACTCTGCGGCTTCGCGCCGACTACCTCGCGATCGTGACGATCGCGGCGGCAGAGATCGTGCGTCTGCTGTTCACCACGACGGTGTTCGACGAGTTCACGAACTCCGCCGACGGCCTCGGCGGCTATCACGCGGGGTTCCGTGCGGCGAACCCCTTCCCCGAGGGCACCTACGGCTTCGGGCCGTGGACCTACACCGCCAACGACCTCTGGGTGCGGGTCTTCGGACTCATCATGCTGGCGATCGCCGTCTTCATGGTGTGGTCGCTGATGCGCAGCCCCTGGGGCCGCGTGCTGAAGAGCATCCGCGAGGATGAGGACGCCGTGCGCTCGCTCGGCAAGAACGTCTTCGGGTACAAGATGCAGGCGCTCATGCTCGGTGGCATCTTCGGAGCCATGGGCGGCGTGGTCTTCGCCCTCCCCTCGGCCGTCGTGCCCGCGACGTACACGACGAGCCTCACGTTCTTCGTGTGGACGATCCTCCTGCTCGGAGGCGCGGCCACCGTGTTCGGCCCTGCACTCGGGTCCGTCCTGTTCTGGGTCATCATGGCCTTCCTGGACAGCGTGCTCCCGGCGCTCGCCGCCCAGGGCATCCTGCCGATCTCGCCCATCCAGGCGGGAACACTGCGATTCGTGTTCGTCGGCGTCGCCCTGATGCTGCTGGTCATCTTCCGACCGCAGGGCATTCTCGGAAACAAGAGGGAGCTGACCTTTGTCAAGTAACAGCCCGTCTCCTGCGGAGGGCGCCGACGACCTCGGCGCCACCCCGACGACCGGGAGCATCGCCCGTCCCAAGACCTCCGGCCTCGCCAAGGGCGACAACGTCCCCGGCGTCGCGAAGAACGACCCGATCATCATCGCCGACAACGTGACCCGCCGCTTCGGCGGGCTCACCGCGGTCGACGTCGAGCACCTCGAGATCCCCCGCGGCGCGATCACCGCGCTGATCGGCCCCAACGGCGCGGGCAAGACCACTCTCTTCAACCTGCTGTGCGGCTTCGACAAGCCGAACTCGGGCGAGTGGAGCTTCGACGGACGTCAGCTCAGCGGCATCCCGTCGTTCAAGGTCGCGCAGATGGGACAGGTCAGGACGTTCCAGCTGACCAAGGCACTCTCTCTGCTCACCGTCCTGGAGAACATGAAGCTGGGTTCGACGGGCCAGAAGGGCGAGAAGTTCTGGGCGAGCATGCTGCCGTTCATCTGGCGCGGTCAGGAGACCGAGATCGAGGCGAAGGCACGGGATCTCCTCGTCCGCTTCAAGCTCGACGCCAAGGCCGATGACTACGCCGCATCGCTGTCGGGCGGTCAGCGGAAGCTTCTCGAGATGGCCCGCGCCCTCATGAGCGATCCCACGCTGGTGATGCTCGATGAGCCGATGGCCGGCGTGAACCCGGCGCTCACCCAGTCGCTTCTCGACCACATCCTCGACCTCAAGGACCTCGGCATGACCGTGCTGTTCGTCGAGCACGACATGCACATGGTGCGGCACATCGCCGACTGGGTCGTGGTGATGGCCGAGGGCCGGATCGTCGCGGAGGGTCCGCCGGACACCGTCATGCAGGACCAGTCGGTCATCGATGCGTACCTCGGCGCCCACCAGGATGTCGATCTCGGCATCGTCACTGGTCGAGTCGCCGGTGAGCTGGACGCCTCGGCGGCCGAGCTCCTGGAAGAGATCAAGATCGAGGAAGCGGCGGCTGCCGCTCCCGAGGAGGAGAAGAAGTGACTCAGAGATCGCTCTCCGACCCCGTCGAGTCCGAGGCCGCGCGCACCGATCGTGTCGTCGTCCAGGTGACCGACCTCGACGCCGGCTACCTGCCGGGGATCAACATCATCAACGGCTCGAACCTCACCGCCCACAAGGGCGAGCTGATCGGGATCATCGGACCGAACGGTGCGGGCAAGTCGACGCTGTTGAAGTCGATCTTCGGCATGGTCAAGGTGAGAGCCGGAACCATCACCGTGAACGGCGAGAGCATCGTCGGGCTCAAGTCCGACAAGCTCGTGCAGCGCGGCGTGGGCTTCGTGCCGCAGACGAACAACGTCTTCCCGTCGCTCACGATCGAGGAGAACCTGCAGATGGGGCTCTTCCAGAAGCCGAGGGCGTACAACGAGCGCCTCGAGTTCGTGACAGGGATCTTCTCCGAGCTGGGCAAGCGTCTCAAGCAGCGTGCAGGATCGCTGTCCGGCGGCGAACGCCAGATGGTGGCCATGAGCCGGGCGCTGATGATGGACCCTGCGGTGCTGCTGCTCGACGAGCCCAGTGCCGGCCTCTCCCCCGTGCGTCAGGACGACGCGTTCATCCGCGTCTCCGACATCAACAAGGCGGGCGTCACGACGATCATGGTCGAGCAGAACGCGCGACGCTGCCTGCAGATCTGCGATCGCGGGTACGTCCTCGATCAGGGACGCGTGGCCTACGAGGGCACCGGACGCGATCTCCTGAGCGATCCGAAGGTGATCGGCCTCTACCTGGGCACGCTCGGGCAGGACTGACGCGGCACACGAAGAAGCGGGGCGGATGCTGCGGCATCCGCCCCGCTTCTTCGTCCGCCCGACCGACGCCGGAGCGGGACCCCAAGAGAAAGGGACCCCCGGCGATGCCGGGGGTCCCTCGCTTCACACCTCGATCAGTCGAGGCGGGTGTGCATGTTGTCGGCGCCGTACTGGAACACGCCGATGGTCGCCTCCGTCGGGTCTCCTGCGTCGTCGAACGCGACGCCACCGGAGTAGCCGTCGTAGTCCGCCACGCCGCCGTCGAGGATGATGTCCGCGCATGCGGCGAAGGAGTCGCACTTCTCGCCGTCACCCGAACCGCCCGAGACCTCCTGCAGGCTGCCGGCGATGTCGGCGGACTCGCTGGAGTTCGCAGCGAGGGCTCCGAGAGCCAGCAGCACGACGGCGTCGTACGACTCACCCGCGTAGTTGAAGTCCGCGAGCTCCGCGCCGTCACCCTGCTCGAGCCACTGCGCCTTCAGGCGATCCTGGAAGTCATCGGCGAGGACCGGTCCGGGCTGCGTGCCCTTCGAACCCTCGATCGAGACCGGCATGGTGTCGCCCCACTGGGAGGTGTTGCCGTCGACGAAGTAGAAGTTGGCACCGTCGAAGCCGCTGTTCACGAACGACGGGACGATGGTCGAGGTCTCCTCGAAGCCGATCACCGCGATCGCATCCGGGTTCTGCGCGAGGATCGTCGAGACCTGTGCGCTGAAGTTCGTGTCACCCGCGTTGTACGACTCGGACGCGACGACCTCGCCGCCCGTGCCCTCGAAGGTCTCGGTGAGCGCCGCCTCGAGGCCGTTGCCGTAGGCGTCGTTCAGGTAGATGATGCCGAGCGACTGGTGGCCGTCCTCTGCGACGAGGTTGCCGAGGACCTCGCCCTGGAGCAGGTCGCTGGGAGCGGTGCGCCAGTAGAGGTCGTTGTCATCCCAGTCGGTGAAGTCCGGCGAGGTGTTGGCCGGCGAGAACGTGATGACGCCGGCGCCGACCGCCTGGTCGAGGAAGAGCTTGGTGACGCCCGAGGATGCCGCGCCGATGATCGCCTGGACTCCGTCGCCCAGAAGACGCGGGACCGTGGTCTCGTATGCCTTGTTGTCGGGGTCTCCGGAGTCTCCGTACTCGACCTCGATGGTGATCCCCTTGGCCGCTTCATTGATCTCCGCGGCGGCGAGGCCTACGCCCGCCTCCTCCGGCGGGCCGAGGAACGCGAGCGCTCCGGTCTGCGGGAGAACGGTACCGATGCTGAGCGTGAGATCCTCCCGCTCCTCGGACGACGGGGCATTCGACTCTGTCGCAGTCGTTCCCCCCGTGCATCCGGCGAGGACGATCGCGCTGATGCTGGCGACGGCGATGCCGCCGAGGACTTTGACGGCACGCGAGCTTGTGAAGACGCTCATGCTGCTCCTTGCTTTCGATGAAGCGGAACGACTCGAGCGCCGTCCCAGTGCAACAAACGTATACGCGGCGATGACTCTGAATTGTTGCGATGCGTTAACGGTGTGAAACAGATCGGTCTCGGATCGATAACGCCCTGCGACCGGGTCAGACCGCGGGCGTCACCGCAGCACGTCGCCCGCGCCGCATCGCGAGCACGAGGTCGACGATGAAGACCGTGATGGCGATCCAGACGATGATGAAACCGACCCATCGCACCGTCGGCATCGGCTCTCCGAGGATCGCGACCCCGATGATGAACTGCATCACCGGCGTGATGAACTGCATCATCCCGATCACCGCCAGGTTGACGCGTCGGGTGCCGGCGGCGAAGAGCAGGAGGGGAACGGCGGTCGCGACACCTGCGAAGGCGAGCAGGACCGCGTGCCACACGCCGTTCGCGCCCATCGTGATGCCGGCCGGAGTCGTGGCGACGATGATCAGCTGCACGACGGCGATGGGGATCAACCAGAACGACTCGAGGGTCAGACCGCTCACGGCGTCGACGGCGGAGCCGATCCTCTTCTTGATGAGACCGTAGACGCCGAAGGACACGGTGAGCGAGAGCGCGATCCAGGGGAAGTGGCCGTAGAACGCGACGATGACGATCACGGCGATCGCCGCGATCGCGATGGCAGCCCCCTGAAGACGCCGGATGCGCTCCTTGAGCACGAAGACGCCCAGCAGCACGGTGGTGATCGGGTTGATGAAGTAGCCGAGGCTGGTCTCGATGACGTTGTCGGAGAGCGTCCCGATCAGGAAGACCTGCCAGTTCACGTAGATCAGCACTCCGGCGAGCGCGGTCCAGCCGAGCAGCTTCGGCTGCCGGACGATCACGCCGAACGCCCGCCATCCCCGCGTCACCGTCAACAGGAGCAGGCAGAAGATGAACGAGAGCAGCACTCGCCAGGCCACGACCTCCCAGGGGCCGGTGGGCGTCAGCAGCAGGAAGTAGAGAGGAAGGAATCCCCAGAGAAGATAGGCACCGCCCGCGTAGGCGACTCCGGAGGCCGGACCGGAGAGAGCGGGAGCGTTCTTCGTGGGCACCGCACCACACTATGCCCGCGATGACGGCGACAGCGCGCGAACGGTGGTGCTCCGCAGACATTGGCAGGAATGCGGCGCATGCTGGCCGAAAGGCGGAAGGGCCCGGATGCACGAAGCATCCGGGCCCTCCCGGTGAACCTGGTCCTGTCCTGGTGGAGGCTCAGGAACCGGCTTCAGTCATTCAGCGGACGACGACGGCGAGGACGTCACGAGCGGACAGGACGAGGAACTCGTCTGCGCCGAACTTCACCTCGGTTCCGCCGTACTTGCTGTAGAGAACACGGTCGCCCACGGCGACGTCGAGCGGAACGCGGTTGCCGTTGTCATCGATGCGGCCGGGGCCTACAGCCACGACCTCGCCCTCCTGGGGCTTCTCCTTGGCGGTGTCGGGGATGACCAGGCCACTCGCGGTGGTCTGCTCGGCCTCGACCTGCTTGATGACGATGCGGTCCTCGAGCGGCTTGATGGAAACCGACACGGTCTACCTCTTCTTTCTTGACGCTGACACGAAAGAGTCATTCGCACTCTCAACCCGAGAGTGCTAATCCAGTCTAGGCGGTCGGCTGGCACTCATGCAATGCGAGTGCCAGCGGCGACCCGCGAACCCTCACAGCCGGTTGTCGAACGACGAGCGCAGCGAGGAGACGAACGCCTCCCCGGTCGCGCGACCTAAGCTGAGGAGGTGGAGATGACCGAGCTGCGCGCCCTGCTCACACCCGAAGGCCTGGCGCTGCTGGATGCCGTCGGGCGCGTCGAGCAGTCGGCGGACGTCGCTCGGGTCGTCTCGCGGCTCCGCTCCGCGGGGCACTCCCCCGACCTCGTCTCGGCCGTCGTCGGTCAGGCCCGCCTGCGCACCAAGGCGACCGCGAAGTTCGGCGAGTTCGCCGCACGCATGCTCTTCACCCGCGCGGGTCTCGAGCAGGCCACCCGCCTGGGCGTCGCCGCACGCCACGCCCAGCGGATGCGCAGTGCCGGCGTCACCAGGGTGTCCGATCTCGGCTGCGGCATCGGCGGTGACGCTCTCGCGTTCGTCGGCGCCGGACTCGATGTCGAGGCCGTCGATGCCGACGAGGTCACCGCGGTGATCGCCGCGTACAACCTCGCCCCCTTCGGCGACGACGCCCGCGTGCGCCACGGCGTGGCGGAGGACAACGTGCCCGCGGTCGGCGACTCCACCCACGCCGCCTGGATGGACCCGGCCCGGCGCACCTCCGGTCACGCCGAGACCCGGCGCGTCTCGGCCGACGACTACTCGCCCTCGCTGGACTGGGCCTTCGAGGTGGCATCCCGTCTGCCGACCGGCATCAAACTGGGACCCGGTCACGATCGCGACGCGCTTCCCGCTGACGCCGAAGCGCAATGGGTGAGCGCCGACGGCAGTGTCGTCGAGCTCGTGCTCTGGACCGGGTCGCTCGCCCGCGCGGGCGTGCGCCGAGCGGCGCTCGTCATCCGCGGCGACCGGTCGCACGAGATCACCGCCGACGCCGATGCCGTCGACGAACCTGTTCGCGACCTGGGCGCCTTCGTGCACGAACCGGACGGAGCGGTGATCCGAGCGCGCCTGATCGGAGACGTCGCTCGCAGCCTCGACGCGGGCATGCTCGGTCCGCGTATCGCGTACGTGACGTCGGACACCGCGGTGACGAGCCCGTTCGTGCAGTCGTTCCGGGTGCGCGAGACGATGCCCGCGAATCCCAAGGCCATCAACGCCGCGCTGAAGGCGAATGACATCGGAACGGTCGAGATCAAGAAGCGCGGGATGGACGTCGATCCGGCGGCCTTCCGCAAGAAGCTCGTGCTTCGCGGCTCGGAATCCGCGACGCTCATCCTCACCCGCGTGGGCGACCAGCGCAGGGCGATCCTCGCCGACAGGGTGCCTGCCGTCGACTGAGTCTGGCGGCGGGTGAGTGCGCCGGTGGCGTCAGCTGCCCGGCGCGTCGTCTTCAGGAACCGACGACCGCTCCCCCGCGGCGTCGCCGCGGATGGTGAGGTACGTGCTGCGCGCCGAGGTGAATCCGAGGGAGATGCTCCACGGCTCACTGCCTCCGTCGATCGTGTCCACCGACGCCCCCTCGACGACTATGCCGGCACCCGGGCTCAGCGTCTCCTCCTGCGGGACGCACTGCGTCGCGCCGACCGCGTCGACGATGAGGCACTCCTTCGCCGTCACCTCGTCGAAGCGGCTCGCGTGCCAGACGGGTTCGCCCCCGAAGTATCCGACGATCGAGAAGGAGTACTCCTCGTACCCCTCGTCGATGAGTTCCTGCGCCCGCGTGCGCTCCTCTCCGAAGAACTGCGAGAACCAGGCGTCATCCTCCGCTCTCCAGCGTTGGATCCACGCGACGATCTCGCCGGATGTCGACTGCACCGCGGAGGCTGACACCTGCTCCGACGTGTCGCCGTCTCCGAGCTGTAGCCCCACGCCGAAGCCCTGGGAGATGTCGGTGCCCCGCTGGCAGCCGCCGGTGGACCTGTCACCGACGTCGAGCACGAGGCAGGCCATCGCTCCGTCGTCCTTGGTCCCGTACCAGACCAGCGCGGTCTCGTCCTGCCCGATCGCCCGCACGCTGCCGTCGTCGTAGGAGCCCCCGGTCTGCAGTTCCACCCGCCGCTCCTGCTGCGCTGCGGTCAGCGAGAGTTCGCTCTGACGAGGGGCCAGCGCCCATCCCGCGCCGATCCCGGCGACGAGCAGGAGTGCGGATGCTGCGGAGACGGCCTTCCAGTGCCGCGCGAGCGTCTCCCGGAGAACCGGTCGCCGTTCCCGCACCTCGACCGACTCCGTCGTGGAGCGCGCGACGGAGGCGGTGTCTGCGGCGACCGGGTCGCTCACGGATTCCGACGGTGCCGCCGACGCCGTCCGCGCCTCGGCGTCGGCTTCGGCCCCGGGGGCGACGTGCGGCGACGACGTCTCTCTGCGACGATCCGCGAGCAGCGGGGCCGAGCGGGCCGCATCACGCCGTTGCTCCAGTTCGCGCAGCCTCCGCACATCTGTCTCGACGAGACCGCCGTCGCGGCCGTAGGCCTTCTTCTGCAGAGATCGCAGCTCTGCGGTCTCGTCCGGTTCGGCCATCGTCAGCCGAGTCTCTCGAACTGCATTCCGGCCCACACGAGCCACCCGAGGCTGTACACCGTGGCGCAGAGCCCGAGCACGAGCGCCCAGTTCGCGATGGCGCGGCTCTCGACCGGGCGCCGGAGCGACATGATGGCGGCGATGACCGAGACCACCGCGATCGGCACGCCCCATCCGACGAAGAACGATGCGCACAGCGCGACGATGGCCGACATCAGCGCCCAGGGCGCGAGCCGTGTCTGATCGACGCTCGTCTCCTCCGACGCCGGCTGCCACTCGACCGGGCGCTCGACCCGATACTCGGTGTCGCGTTCGGCCCGATACTCGGTGTCGCGTTCCGCGAGGGCGGGATCGCCACCGGACGCGGCGGGCGCTGCGGATCCGACGCTCACCGGCGCCGTCGGCAGACGCGTGTAGCCGTCTCGTCGAGCGCCGGGAACGGTCGCCGACCCGGCGGGCCGCTCGACCTCGTCCGTCGGACGCTCCACCCGGGGCGGGGGAACTGCCGCAGAGAGGCTGCCGGCAGCCGCACTGCTCGCTCCCTCGCCCGCCGGCGGAGGCTCGCGTCGCGGAAGCTCGCTCATCCTGCGACCGCCAGGCGCTCATCCACCTGGATCTCGGTCACCGGCAGTGTCGAATCGGCGCCGAACGCGAGCGTCGACGGCTGCCGCCCCGAGGCGATCAGCTCGGCGGCCAGCACCGCGATCATGGCGCCGTTGTCGGTGCACAGCGAGAGCGGAGGGATGCGGACGGTCACGCCTGCTGCCTGCGCACGTTCGATCGCCACCTCGCGCAGACGCCGGTTGGCGATGACCCCGCCGCCCAGCAGGAGTCGCGGCACACCCAGATCGGCGCACGCGGCGAGCGCCTTCGTGACGAGGACGTCGACCACGGCTTCGCGGAAGCCGGCGGCCACATCGGCGACCGGCACCGGCACGCCGTCTGCCTCGCAGCGCTCGACCCACCGGGCGACCGCCGTCTTCAGCCCCGAGAAGGAGAAGTCGTAGCGGTGCGCGGCGAGGTCCGACGCTCTGGAGAGTCCCCGAGGGAATCGGATGGCCCTCGGGTCACCGTCGACGGCCGCCCGGTCGATCTCCGGACCGCCCGGATACGGCAGCGACAGCAGTCTCGCGACCTTGTCGAACGCCTCGCCTGCGGCGTCGTCCATGGTCTCGCCGAGCATCTCCACGTCGGTCGTGAGGTCGCGCACGTGCAGCAGCGAGGTGTGGCCGCCCGACACGAGCAGTGCGATCGTCGGGTACTCCAGCGGTTCCGACTCGGGGGTCAGGATGTCGGCGGCGATGTGACCCACGAGATGATTCACGGCGTACAGCGGCTTGTCGAGTGCGACCGCCAGGCCCTTGGCGGCGCCGACACCGACCATGAGGGCCCCGGCGAGCCCAGGGCCGCTCGTGACGGCCACCGCATCGAGCTCCTCGAGAGTCACGCCCGCTTCGGCGAGCGCCGCATCGATCGAGGGCTGCAGTGCCTCGAGATGGGCGCGGGCAGCGACCTCGGGCACGACTCCGCCGTACCTGGCGTGCTCGTCCATGCTCGAGGCGATCGTGTTCGACAGCAGCGTGCGCCCTCGAACGATGCCGATGCCCGTCTCGTCGCAGCTCGTCTCGATGCCCAGTACCAGTGGTTCCGTCATGCCGTCGCCTCCCGCGCCCCATCGGTGACCTGTGATCCCTCGGCCCCCGTATCGGTCGGAGCCCCGCGCCGATCGCGCAGTGCGAGTCGCATCACGACCGCGTCGACGTCGTCGGGCTGGTAGTAGCGCGGGCGACGACCGATCTCCTCGAAGCCCTCCGACCGGTACAGCCCCTCGGCGCCCGGGTTGTCGGCGCGCACCTCGAGGAACACTTCGCGCGCTCCGCGCTCGGCTGCGCAGTCGAGCAGGCCCCGCAGCAGCGCCCGCCCGCGGCCGGCGCCGCGATGCTCGGCGTCCATCGCGATGGTCTGGATGTCGGCGTCCGCGCTTCCCTGGAGAGCGCGCACGCCCCCGTAGCCGATCACCTCGCCGCGCTCCTCCACGACGAGGTAGCGGCCGTGAGGGCTCGAGAGTTCGAGCGCCATCGCCTGCGAGCTCCATGCGTCGGAGGGGAACGAGCGATTCTCGATCTCCATGATCGCGTCGAGGTCGTCGGGGGTCGCGACGCGCAGTGACGCCGGGTGCGCGATCACGTGCCCACCCGCTTCGGCGCGCCGGGCACGGTGACGTCGGGGTGGCGGAGGTACAGGGGCTCGTCGCCGGCCAGCTCGCGTCCTGCGGCGAGCGCTCTCGCCCCGACGCGGGCGAGGTCGAGCGCGGAGAGAGCCGTGACGTCGACCCGACGGACGCCGTCGAGCCGACCGTCCACGTCGTCGCGGGGCACCAGCGAGGTCTCTGCCACGACCTGCGGGAGGCGGTCGCCGTCGAGTCCGTCGAAGACGGTGACGGCGAACTCACGACGCCGGGCGTCGGTCACGATCGCGAAGGGGCCGGCGACCGCATCCGTCTCGATCGCGGTGAGCGCGGCGGCGAAGTGGCTGGGCACCGGGATCACCGGGATGCGGCGCCCGGACGCGAACGCGCGAGCGGCGGCGATCCCGATGCGGAGTCCTGTGAAGGGTCCTGGGCCCATGCCGGCGACGACGTGGGTGAGACGATCTCCTGGCGCTGCCGCTGCGACGTCGGCGAGCAGATCGCCGATGACCTCTGCATGCCGCAGGGGGTCGGATGCCGACGCTTCGGCCCGATCAGCGCCGTCGCCGTCGGTCAGGGCGACGGCGGTGCCCAGAGAGGTGTCGACGGCGAGGATCACCCCTCCAGATTAGCCGTCCGTCAGCCGACGGTGGCTGAGCGGATGCCCCGCGCGATCGTGACATGGCGGGGTGCATCGGCATCGAGCTCCGACGGGTCGAGGTCGTCGCCTCCGCCGGTCGGGCGCTCCAGCTCGATGTCCCACCACGACTCGGCGAGCTGCTCTGCCATACCCCGCCCCCACTCGACCACGACGACCGAGTGGGCGAGGTCGAGATCGAGGTCCTCGAGTTCGGCATCCGATCCCAGTCGGTACGCGTCCACATGCACCAGCGGTGCACGTCCCACGAGGGACGGATGCGTTCTGGCGATCACGAAAGTGGGACTCTGCACGGGACCGCGCACTCCGAGCCCCTGCGCGAGACCTCGGGTGAAGGTCGTCTTCCCCGCGCCCAGCGGGCCGGTCAGGATGAGCAGATCGCCGGCCTCGAGCTTCTCGCCGATGCGCCGTCCGAGCTCCTCCATGTCGTGCGCCGTCGCGACGTCACGGCGCCCCTGCAGCGCCGGATCGAGGCTCATGCCGATCTCCGGGGGACGCGAGGGCCGATGCGGGTGACGATCTCGTAGTCGATCGTCGACGCGGCGTCACCCCACTCCGATGCGGACGGCGCGCCGAGCGTCGGATCGCCGAACAGCACGACCTCGTCGCCGACCGACACGGGGGTGTCGCCGACGTCGACGACGAACTGATCCATCGCGATCCGGCCCACGTTGGTGAAGCGGCGACCGCCGATCAGCACGGGGAGACGCCCGGAGGCCTGGCGGGGTACGCCGTCGGCGTAGCCCAGAGGGACCAGCACCAGGGTGGTGTCGCGAGATGTGCGATGGTCGTAGCCGTACGAGACGCCGGTGCCGGCCGGCACGCGCCGCACCGCCGCTATCGCGCCCCTCAGCGTCATCGCCGGCCGCAGACCCAGTTCCGCCGACGTGCGATCGTCGAAGGGCGACAGGCCGTAGATGCCGATGCCGATGCGCACGGCATCCAGGCGCGTCTCGGGCAGATCGATCGCCGCAGCGGTCGCCGCGATGTGCCGGATCTCGGGATGCATGCCGAACGATGCCGCCGCTGCGACGGCCTCATCGAATCTCGACAGCGCCTCCCTGTCGTCATCCGCCGACGTGTTGGAGAGGTGGCTGAACAGTCCCGCGATGCGCAGACGGCCGATGCGCTCGAGGCGAGCAGCCTCCGCGAGCACCCGTCCCCAGTCGGCCGGGGCGATGCCGTTGCGCGACAGCCCCGTCTCGAACTTCAGGTGCACGCCCACGGGATGGTCGACGGATGCGACGGCGGCGGCCGCCTCGAGCTGATCGAAGGAGGAGATTCCGAGCTCGATCCTCTCGGCCGCCGCCTGCTCGAAGCGCTCACCCGGTGCGTGCAGCCAGGCGATGATCGGGGCGGTGATCCCCTGTCGACGCAGCTCCAGCGCCTCGGCGATCTCCGCGACGCCGAGCCGCGACGCACCTCCGGCGAGAGCCGCGACCGCGGCCGTCGCCGCGCCGTGGCCGTACCCGTTCGCCTTCACGACGGCGACGACCTCGACGCCGGTCAGTCGGCGGAAGTGTCGGACGTTGTCGGTGATCGCATCCAGCTCGATGCGCGCCTCACGGAACGGAGCGGTCACAGCGGCTCTCCTTCTGCGACGACGAAGGCGGCGGCGAGGCCGGCATCGTGGGTGAGGGTCAGGTGAAGTCTGGTGATGCCCCGGGCGGCGACGACGTCCGCCGTCGTGCCGGAGAGCACGAAGTGCGGGCGCCCCGATTCCTCGGAGGCGATCTCGATCTCGGTCCAGTGCACGCCGTCCGATCCGCCGAGGGTCTTGATGAGCGCCTCCTTCGCCGCGTACCTCGCCGCGAGCGAGGCCAGTCGCAGCGACCGCTCCCCCGGAGCGAACAGACGCTCGCGAAGACGCGGGGTGCGCTCCAGCGTGCGTTCGAATCGCGGGATGTCCACGAGGTCGATGCCGGTCCCGATGATCACCCGTTCAGCCTAGTCGCGGGCCGCCGGGTGGACCGTCGGGTGGGCTACTCGACCGTGACCGACTTCGCGAGGTTGCGGGGCTGGTCGACGTCGAGACCCTTCGCCGTGGCGAGCGCCATGGCGAAGATCTGCAGCGGAACGACCGCGAGCAGCGGCTCGAACATCGCGCCGGCGAGCGGGATGCGGATGACCTCGTCGGCGAAGGGCAGCACCGCGGCATCGCCCTCTTCTGCCACCACGATCACGCGGGCGCCGCGCGCCCGGATCTCCTGGATGTTCGAGACCACCTTCGAGTGGATCAGCGCCGAATGGCGCGGCGAGGGCACCATAACGAAGACGGGCTGACCCGGCTCGATCAGCGCGATCGGACCGTGCTTCAGCTCGCCCGCGGCGAAGCCCTCCGCGTGGATGTAGGAGATCTCCTTGAGCTTGAGCGCGCCCTCGAGGGCGATCGGGTATCCGACGTGACGGCCGAGGAACAGCACCGAACGGGTGTCCGCCATCCAGCTCGCGAGCTGCGTGACGTGATCCTGCTCCTCCGAGAGCACCCTGGCGATCTTCTCCGGCAGCGCCGTGAGCTCGTCGACATCGACCGAGGCGTCCTCGATCGAGCCGCGCACGCGGCCCATGTGCAGGCCCAGCAGCAGCAGAGCGGTGATCTGCGCCGAGAAGGCCTTGGTCGAGGCGACGGCGACCTCCGGCCCGGCGTGCGTGTAGACCACGGCATCGGACTCGCGAGGGATCGTCGCACCCTGGGTGTTGCAGATCGAGAGCGTGCGCGCTCCGCGCTCGCTCGCATACTTGACGGCCATCAGGGTGTCCATCGTCTCGCCGGACTGGCTGATCGAGACGACCAGCGTGTCGGCCCCGATGACTGGATCGCGGTAGCGGAACTCGTGCGCGAGCTCGACGTCGACCGGCACGCGCGCCCACTGCTCGATCGCGTACTTGCCGACGAGAGCCGCATAGGCCGCGGTGCCGCACGCGGTGACGATGATGCGATTGATGCCGATGAACAGCTCGTCCATGCCGTCGAGCTCGGGGATGACGACCGCGCCGTCCTGGATGCGTCCGCGAAGCGTGTTCGCGACGGCCTCGGGCTGCTCGGCGACCTCCTTCGCCATGAAGCTCGGCCATCCGCCCTTCTCGGCGGCCGCCGCGTCCCACGAGACGTCGAACGGCTCGGCCTCGACCGGCGTTCCGGCGAAGTCGGTGACGGTGACGGCGCCGGGCGTGATCGAGACGATCTGGTCCTGTCCGATGGCGAGCGCCTTGCGGGTGTACTCCACGAACGCCGCGACATCGGAGCCGAGGAAGTTCTCGCCCTCGCCGAGACCGATCACGAGCGGGGAGTTGCGGCGCGCGCCGACGACGAGCCCCGGGTGATCCTCGTGCATCGCGAGCAGAGTGAACGCGCCCTCGAGACGGTTGACGACGCTGCGGAACGCCAGCTGCAGGTCGCCGCCGTTCTCGCGGTAGGCGCGACCGAGAAGAGCGGCTGCGACCTCGGTGTCGGTCTCGCTGCGGAACGCGACGCCCTGGGCGATCAGCTCGTCGCGAAGAGAGGCGAAGTTCTCGATGATCCCGTTGTGGATCAGAGCCAGCCTGTCGTCATCCGCCAGATGCGGGTGCGCGTTGACATCGGTGGGGCCGCCGTGGGTCGCCCACCGGGTGTGACCGATGCCGGTGTTGCCGTCCGGCAGCGCCGCATCGGCGAGCGAGTCGCGCAGTGCCGACAGCTTGCCCGCCTTCTTTCGCATCCCGAGCGACCCGTCTCCGTCGATGACGGCGACACCGGCAGAGTCATAGCCGCGGTATTCGAGGCGCGCGAGTCCTGCGAGCAGGATGTCCTGGCTGGGCCGCGGGCCCACGTATCCGACGATTCCACACATGTCGTCAAGAGTAATCCGCGAATTCTGCCTACCGGCCGAACGAATGAGGAGGCGGTCAGAGCTTGCGCAGCAGCACGCTCTCGACGGCGTGATCGATGCCCTTGTTCAGCACGAGCCGAGCGCGATGCTTGGTCGGCATCACGTTCTCGACGAGGTTGGGCATGTTGATCTCGTTCCAGTACCCGAGGGCCGTGGTGACGGCCTCGTCATCGGTCAGGTGGGCGAACACGTTGAAGTACGAGGAAGGATTGGAGAACGCACCCTGGCGCAGTGCGAGGAAGCGGTCGACGTACCACTTCTCGATGTGCGAGGTGTCGGCGTCGACGAAGATGGAGAAGTCGAACAGGTCGCTCACGGCCACGTCGTTGGGCGCGGCGGGCGGCTGCAGGACGTTCAGTCCCTCGACGATGACGACGTCGGGGCGACGGACCACGACGTGCGCGTCGGGGACGATGTCATAGCGCATGTGCGAGTAGAACGGCGCTCGGACCTCGGGCGCTCCGCTCTTCACCTCGGTGAGGAACTCGATCAGCGCCCTGCGGTCGTACGACTCGGGGAACCCCTTGCGGTCCATGATCCCGCGGCGCTCGAGCTCGGCGTTGGAATGCAGGAAGCCGTCGGTGGTCACCAGCTCGACACGCGGCGTACCGGGCCAGCGACTCATCAGCTCGCGCAGCAGTCGCGCGATCGTCGACTTGCCCACGGCGACCGACCCCGCGACCCCGACGACGAACGGCGTCGTCGTGTCGTCCTCCTGCAGGAACGAGCTGGTCGCCGCGCCGAGGCGCTTGGTGGCCGTCGCGTACAGGCTCAGCAGACGGCTGAGAGGCAGATAGACCTCGCGCACCTCGGTGAGATCGAGACGGTCGCCGATGCCACGGAGCTCGACGACCTCGGTCTCGGTGAGCGGCTGGTCGAGGCCCGCCGCCAGCCTCGCCCACTCGTCGCGACCGATCTCGCGGTAGGGAGACAGCGGCAGCGTGGGGTCGACGGTGGTCACGGGTACATCGTAACGGCGCACGGGTAGTCTCTACCCGTGCGCCTGGGAGTCCTCGACATCGGATCCAACACCGTCCACATGCTCGCTGCCGACGTGCGAGCGGGCGGGCGGCCTCTGGCCACCACCAGCGACCGCTCGGTGCTGCGCCTGATGCGGTACCTCACCGACGACGGCGCCATCTCCGAAGAGGGAGTCCTGGCACTCGAGGCCGCTGTGGCTCAGGCGCGGCAGGTCGCAGCGGACGAGAAGGTCGATGAGCTCCTCGCCACCGCCACGAGCGCGGTGCGCGACGCGAGCAACGGCGCCGAGGTGATCGCTCGCATTGAGGAGGCGCTCGGCCAGCCCCTGCAAGTGCTCGACGGCGAGACGGAGGCCGAGCTGACGTTCCTCGCGGTGCGCCGATGGTTCGGCTGGTCGGCGGGCCAGCTGCTGCTCCTCGACATCGGAGGAGGATCGCTCGAGGTCGCGGCGGGAGGAGACGAGTTGCCCGACGCCGCGGCATCCGTGCCGCTCGGTGCCGGGCGCATGACCGTGCAGTTCCTGCCTCACGACCCGCCGGGCGAGGACGACGTCGAGAGGCTGCGGGCGCACGCGACGCAGGTGCTGGCCGAGGTGCTCCCCCGCTTCACCGCCCTCCCGCGACCCGATCACGTCGTCGGTTCGTCGAAGGCGATCAGGTCGCTCGCGAAGCTCGCCGGCTATCCGGTGCCCGGCTGGTCGGGCATCCAGCGCATGGTGCTTCCGCGCGCCGCACTCGGCTCCTGGATCCCCCGGCTCGCACGCCTGCCCGCATCCGCGCGCCAGGAGCTGCCGGGCATCACGCCGGACCGCACCTTCCAGATCGTCGCCGCGGCCGTGTCTCTGCACACGGCGATGACGGCGCTCGATGTCGACGAGCTCGAGGTGTCGCCGTGGGCTCTCCGCGAGGGCGTTCTGCTGCGCTACATCGAGCAGGTCGGCGGCAGCGCCCCCCGATGAACGACCGATGCCCCTCACCCGAGGACGGGGAGGGGCATCGACGAGAAGGGTGTTCTAGAGCGCGAGACGCTCGAGCACGACGGCTGCGAGCCTGTCGGCGTACGCCCGAGCGGATGCCGCGTCGGCCGCCTCGACCATCACGCGCACCAGCGGCTCGGTTCCGGACTTGCGCAGCAGGACCCGTCCGCTGTCGCCCAGCTCGGCAGCGACCGCCTGGACGGTCTCCTGCACGACCGCGTCGCCGTCGACGGCGTCCTTGTCGACGCCGCGCACGTTGATGAGCACCTGCGGATACACCGACATGACAGCAGCGAGCTCGGCGATCGTCTTCTTCTGACGAGCCATCTCTGCGACCAGGTGGAGTCCGGTGAGCAGGCCGTCGCCGGTCGTCGCGTACTCGCTCATGATCACGTGCCCCGACTGCTCGCCGCCCAGGGCGTAGCCGCCGGCGTTCATGTCCTCGAGCACGTAGCGGTCGCCCACGGCCGTCTGCCGAACGGTGATCCCGTGCTCGCGCATCGCGATGTGCAGGCCGAGGTTGCTCATCACCGTCGCGACGAGCGTGTCGTCGGTGAGGTGACCGCGTTCCTTCATCGACACCGCGAGGATCGCCATGATCTGGTCGCCGTCGATGTGGTTGCCCTCGGCATCCACCGCGAGGCAACGATCGGCGTCGCCGTCATGGGCGATGCCGATGTCGGCGCCCAGGCGGACGACCGCCTCCGCGAGGTTGTCGAGGTGCGTCGAGCCGACGCCGTCGTTGATGTTCCAGCCGTCGGGGTCGGCGCCGATCACGGTCACATCGGCACCGGCGTCGCGGAAGGTCTCGGGCGAGACGCCGGATGCCGCGCCGTTCGCGCAGTCGAGCACGACCTTGATGCCGTTCAGACGGTTGGGGAGCGAGCCGAGGAGGTGCACGACGTAGCGGTCCTCCGCATCGGAGAACCGGTCGATGCGTCCCACACCGGCACCGGTCGGACGCAGCTTGTCACCCGCCATGGCGGCTTCGATGCGCTGCTCGACGAGGTCGGGCAGCTTGCGCCCGCCCCTCGCGAAGATCTTGATCCCGTTGTCGGGGGCCTCGTTGTGCGAGGCGGAGATCATCACGCCGAAGTCGGCGTCACGATCGGCGACGAGGAAGGCCAGCGCGGGTGTCGGGATGACACCGGCCTCGAGCACGTCGACGCCGGACGATGCGAGCCCCGCGGCGACGGCGGCCGTGAGGAAGTGGCCGGAGACCCGCGGGTCTCTGGCCACGACTGCGGTGAGTCTCTTGCCTTCGGCCTTTCGAGCCTCCGCAGTACGGCCCTGGCCCAGGACGACAGCAGTCGCCTGGGCCAGGGTGAGCGCCAGGTCGGCGGTGAGGATGCCGTTGGCAAGACCTCGCACGCCGTCCGTGCCAAAGATCGGCATCGGAGCGGTGGACCTTAACGCTTCGAGTACTGAGGCGCCTTACGGGCCTTCTTGAGTCCAGCCTTCTTGCGCTCCTTGACGCGAGCGTCGCGCGACAGGAAGCCGGCCTTCTTCAGGGTCGGACGGTTGTTCTCCTCGTCGATGCCGTTCAGCGAACGGGCGATGCCGAGACGCAGCGCGCCGGCCTGGCCCGAGGGGCCGCCACCGGAGATGCGCGCGATGACGTCGTAGCCGCCGGCGAGGTTGAGGACCGTGAACGGGTCGTTGATCAGCTGCTGGTGCAGCTTGTTCGGGAAGTAGTCCTCGAGGGTACGGCCGTTGACCGTGATGGTTCCCGAACCGGGGATGAGGCGCACGCGGGCGATGGCCTGCTTGCGACGTCCGACAGCGGCACCCGGAACGCTCAGCACGGGGCGGGGAGCCGCCTCGACTGCGTCGGTCTCGGGGGTCGACGTCGAGAAGTTCTGCGGGGTTTCGGTGGTGTCCTGAATGTCAGCCACGAGTATGTCCTTAGTCTTAGAGGCGCTTACTGCGCGACCTGGTCGAGGGTGTACGTCTTCGGCTGCTGAGCGGCGTGCGGGTGCTCTCCGCCGACGTAGACCTTGAGCTTCGACAGCTGCTGACGGCCGATGCTGTTCTTGGGGAGCATGCCACGGATGGCCTTCTCGACAGCACGGACCGGGTTCTTCTCCATGAGCTCGGCGTAGGTGACCGACTTCAGGCCGCCCGGGTAGCCCGAGTGGCGGTAGGCCAGCTTCTTCTGGAGCTTCTGACCCGTGAGAGCGACCTTGTCGGCGTTCACGATGATGACGAAGTCACCCGAGTCGATGTGGTTGGCGAAGGTGGGCTTGTGCTTGCCACGCAGGAGCGTAGCGGCGTGCGAAGCCAGGCGGCCGAGAACGACGTCAGTGGCGTCGATGACGACCCAGTCACGCTGGACCTCGCCGGCCTTCGGGGTATAAGTGCGCGTCACGATAGTGCTGCTTTCTTGTTCGAACGGAGAAGTTCGTGAATCCCACTCCGGGGTGGTTCTTCCCTATGGGGAGGAACACGCCAGTGGAGGGCTCACGTTCGTGGTGCTCGGCAGTCGAGTACCAAAGAGACAGCTTACGTCATGTGCGGCTGTGACTCAAACCGAGCGGCCGCGACCGCCGGCTCAGTCGAAGCGCGTCGTCACCAGGATCGGACGGTGATCGCTGAGCCCCTGCGGCAGGGTGGTGATCCGCTGGATCTCGAACCCGACCGAGGTCGCGAAGTCGTAGTGGCCGCGGAAGACCCGATAGCGCGTATAGGTGTGGTCGTCGCTCATGCTCAGCGCGTAGCCGTGCTCGCGCACGGTCTCGCCGAGGTTCTCCTTGAACACCGGATAGTTGTAGTCGCCGACCATCAGCTGCGGAAGCCCTTCTCCCAGCGTCGCGAGCTCGGTCAGCGCGGCTCGGATCTGGTGGCGCCGCAGCGAGTTGAGCGCGGTCAGCGGCGCCGCATGGAACGACGCGGCGATGAAATCGCGCCCCTGGTCGATCTCGTGCAGGCGCGCGCCGAGCACACGCTCGTGCGCGGGCTTCGCGATGCGGTCATGCAGCGACTTCTTGAGCTCGATCGTTCGGATGCCCTGGAGCTTGAACGCGCTCTCCCGATAGAACAGCGCGAGCCCGAGCCGATTGCCCTGTGTGGCATCCGCGAGTGCGAGGTCGCCGATGCGCTCGGGAAGCCCCGCCACGTCGCACTCCTGCAGGCAGAGGATGTCGGGATCGTGCACGCGCGCGAGTTCGGCGAGCTCGGTCGCCGCGCGGTGCTTTCGCAGGTTGTAGGAGATGACCTTCATGACCTGTCACACGCTACTCCCCGACTCCTGTGACCGGCCGCAGAATCACTCGTCGTATCCCCATCGGAGGCCGAGGATGCCGGGACCGAATCCGTGCCGCGCGACGTGCACTGCCCCTGTGCCGACCGACCGCATCGCCGAGGAGTACTCGCCCTCGGTCTCGAGATACTCCTCGCACCAGCTGGGGATCGCGTCGGGATGGAAACGAACCCAGATGACCGTCTCTCGCGCGGATCGCGATGTGCCGTGCCAGGCGGACTGCCGCGCCGGGTAGCCGGGCGGAAAGGTCTCGGTGAACTCGAACAGCGTGGTGCCGCCGGTCGTGATGGGCTCGTCGAGCGCGATCACGACGCCGGAGAGCAGGCGGCCGGGGTGGAGGTACTCGCGATCGACCCGGCCTCCGACCACATCCGAGATCACCGACATCACGTCGGTCTCCGCGGGCGCGACATCGATCAGGGGGACTTCGGTGATCGTGCCCTTCGTCGCCTGGACGAGCGATCGCATGACGATCGTCTCCACCGCCCCGTCGGCGCCGACGAGCACGGTGACGTGGGTGGAGAGGTCTCGGAGCGCATCCTGCGCCGATGACCGCAGGGCGACGAGCGTCTCCTGGGTCTCGCGCTTCTCGCGGTCCTCGTCGAACGGCATCCTCGGCGGAGCGATCGATCCCAGCCGCGCCGACGGACGCAGCAGTCCGGAGAGGTGTCCGTGGCTCAGCCCGAGTCGCTGCTCGATCCCCTCGATGACGCTCAGCGAGTGCGCGCCCTCCGGCTGCCGGTCGCCCGATCGCCAGTAGCTGAGTGTCGCCATCGAGACCGGATTGCCGTCGTCCCTGAGCTGACTGTGCAGGCGCGCCAGTGTGATGCCGCGATCGGAGATGGCGGCCCGGAGCGCCGCGGCGAAGGCCCCGGTCCGTCCGCCCGTATCGACTGTCACAGATCCCCCGCCGTCGTGTGAAGAGCCGTCTTCTAGAGTCAGCATACGGTTTCACGGCGCCGCCCCTCGGCTCGTATGCAACCGTCGCCGCCACCCGCCGGCTGGGGTCCGCGGGTGGCGGCATTCCCGGTGTCGTGGCCGCCCTGCTGGGGCGGGCGGCCACGAACCGCCTCAGCGACGGCCGCGCCTCGCGCTCGTCGAGGCACCGGACGATTCCGACGCGGCGCCGAGCCGCTGCACGTCACCGGGCGTCGTCGCATCGCGAACGATCTGCCGCTCGCGGCGAGCGCGAGGCGCGTCGAGCCAGCCGAGAATCAGACCGGCTGCGACGGTGACCACGGCCACCACGAACACGGTCTGCGGGTCGATCACCGCGGAGTCGGCCCAGACCGCACCGGTCCCGATCACCGTGGATGCGCATCCCACAGCCGACAGTCCGAGTTGCAGACGCACCAGCGCGCGGTTGCCCGAGATCAGCGGCTCGATCAGGGCGACCTCGACCTTCTTGGCGCCGCCGTCGGCGGCCCAGCGCGCCAGCGCAGTCTCGCGAGCGGCCTGCAGGCCCACCCCTCCGACCCAGGCGACGAGAGCGAGAGTGGCGCACACGGCGATCGCGGCACCGCTGCTCAGGCTCAGCACGTCGATGCCGTTCTCGATCGGCTCGTTCCAGTAGATCGGATCGCAGGAGCGACACTGCTGCCGCATGAACACGGAGAGCATGAAGGCCCCCAGTGACACCAGGGTCGCAGCGGTGAGCACGGTCGCGATGCGACCGAGCGCGCGGGCGCTCGGAACCGTCAGCCAGCGCGGCGATACTGCCGCGGCCGAGCCCTCGCGGCGCGCTCGGTCGGCCGAGACCGCGCGGGGCAGCAGCCGCGCCCATCGTGCCTGGACGTCGGCGAGGCGCTGCGAGTTGGTCTCGACCAGTCGCACGCCGAGGTGCCGGAGCAGGAATGCGAGGAGAGCGACGATCGCGAAGCCGGCCAGCACCACCCAGCTCACTGCATCTTCGCGCAGGTCCTCGGTGAAGACGACACCGAGCAGGAAGATGCCGCCGAGACCCGCGACCGTCCAGAACAGAACGGCCCCGGTCAGACGCAGGTGCGCCGCGGGCGAGCTCTGCAGCTCCATCCGCAGCGAGTGCTGCGGCACGCGGTCGGGGTCGGCCGCCGCCGACGTCTCGGCGGCGCGGAGCGCCGCGAACCTCTCAGCCACGAGCACGAGCGGCAGCGCGATGGCCAGAACCGCCGCGACCAGCAGGATCGCGCCCATGCTGGCGCGGAAGAGCGGGTCGAGATCGATCTGCCGGTAGACCGATGACAGAGCCTCCTCCCCGACGATCCCCGCCACCAGGATGCCGAGGAAGACGTAGAGAGCGCCGACGACCAGACCCACGCAGGTGTCCAGCAGCGACCGCCAGAACGCCCATCCTGGCGACGAGACCTCGACGAAGGCCGAACGCCGCTCGATCATGCGCCGGTGATGTCGCGTCTCGCGCGGGTCTGCTCCGCTCTGGTCGACAGCAGCTCGTCGGCCGGATACCCCACCTCGGTGAGTGTGAGGCCGCGTGCGGCGAGGACCTTGAACTCGCTCGTGCGCGTGAGGGCGTCCCGCAGCACGACCAGATCGTCGACGCCGAGGCGCCCCTCCCCCACGGCCGCACAGCCCCCGACCAGAGCGCGGACCATGCTGTGGCAGAACGCGTCGGCCTTGACCTCGGCCACCAGCACACCGTCGGCGTCTCGAGCCCACCGGTAGTCGAGGAGGGTGCGGATGGTCGTCGCCTCCTCCTTCGGCTTGCAGTACGAGGCGAAGTCGTGCAGGCCGATGAGCGTGCGTGCCGCGGCATCCATCGCCCGAGCATCGAGTGACCCGCGGTGCACGGTCGTGTCGTGGCGCCGCAGAGGGTCGTATCCCGACTCCGCATCGGCGAGCCGATACCGGTACCGGCGCCAGACGGCGGAGAAGCGGGCATCGAACCCCTCGGGGGCGAGAGAGGTGCGCGTCACGGCGACATCGGAATAGGCGCCGAGCACCCCGCGCATCCGACCGGCGATCGAGCCTGCCGGGTCCTCGGCGGCACGGCCGTGCCTGGCCTCGATGCGGGACCACTGCGTGTCGTCCAGGTCGACGTGGGCGACCTGGCCCGCCGCATGCACTCCGGCATCGGTGCGGCCGGCGACGACGAACCGCACGTCGGATCCGACGATGCGCGCGAGGGCCGCCTCGAGGGTGCCCTGCACCGTGCGCAGCGTCGGCTGCCTCGCCCACCCGCGGAAGTGGGTGCCGTCGTAGGCGATGTCGAGCCGGATGCGCACGGATAAAGCCTAGGCGGTAGGCCATACCGCCCCCTCCTCGCCCCGCTTCCGCGTGACGATCGTGTTACAGGATCGTCGGAAGGCCGGAAAGCAGGATAGAAAAGTTCGACCAGTACAGTTGTACATTGCACTGTCATGGGGTTCTATGGAAACCATTCGCAATGGCGCTAACGACAGAAAGGTCTGGTCCTGTGACCACATCGAAGAGGCTCGCCGGGTTCATCGCCGCGGCCACCGCATCCGCTCTCCTCATCACGGGCTGCTCTGCCGGTGCAGGGGATTCCGACGGTTCGCCGTCGGGAACCGACGGGACGCCGCAGACCGGTGGCACCGTTCACATGCTCCAGAACGCCGACTTCTCGTACCTCGACCCGTCGCGCGGGTTCGACGGTGGCGTGAACGCCTTCTACCGGCTCATCTACCGCGGCCTCACCATGCAGGCCGCGGGTGACGCCGAAGACCCGAACAAGATCGTTCCCGACCTGGCCGAGAAGCTCGGCGAGGCCTCGGAAGACGGCCTGACGTGGACCTACACGCTCAAGGACGACATCTTCTTCGACGACGGCACTCCCATCACCTCCGAGGCCATGAAGTTCGGCATCTCGCGCTCGTGGGACCCCCAGGTCGGCATCGGCTCGCCCTACCTGCGTCAGGTCATCGACGCTCCCGCCGACTACCAGGGACCCTACGTTTCGGGCGACCTGCCCACGATCGAGACGCCCGACGACAAGACGATCGTCTTCCATCTGAAGAAGCCCTTCCCCGAGTTCGACAACGTGCTCGCTCAGCCCAATGCCGTGCCGTTCCCCGAGGGCACGGGCGCCGGCGACGAGTTCATCAAGGACGTGATCGCCTCCGGCCCCTACACGCTCGCCGAGTACACCCCCGGCAGCTCGATCGTGCTCGAGCGCAATGAGTACTGGGATGAGTCGACCGACGACGTGCGCAAGGCCTATCCCGACAGCTGGGAGTTCGAGATCGGCATCGACGCGGCCACGATCGACGAGCGCATGATCGCCGGTCAGAGCGATGACCAGAACGCGATCTCCGGCACCGTCAGCGCGGCCACCCTGCCGCGTCTGCAGACCCCGCAGCTGAAAGACCGCGCGATCACGGCGGATGCCTTCTGCACGACCTACATGTCGATGAACACCACCAAGGCGCCGTTCGACGACGTCAAGGTGCGCGACGCGATCAACTGGGCCATCGACCGCTCGGCCCTGGTCAACGCCTCGGGCGGCACGCAGCTGGCCGACCCGGCCTACACGATCATCCCGCCGGTGGTCTCGAGCTTCAAGGACTTCAACCTGTGGGAGTCCGAGGGCGACAAGGGCGACACCGAGAAGGCTCAGGAGCTGCTCGACGAGGCAGGTCTCTCCGACGGCTTCGAGTTCACGCTCGACATCCGCTCGCAGCCGCTCATGCAGGGTCAGGCCGAGGCCATCCAGCAGGCTCTCGAGCCCCTCGGCGTGACGGTGAACCTCAACGTGATCGACACCTCGATCTACTACGAGACGATCGGCACCCCCTCGCAGCAGAACGACGCCGCGATCACCGGATGGTGCCCGGACTGGGCCTCGAGCGCCAGCACGATCATCCCGCCGCTGTTCGACGGACGGAACATCTTCGAGAAGGGCAACTCCAACCTCGCCCAGATCAACGACCCGGCCATCAACGACCGCATCGACGAGATCACCGCGATGACCGACGTCGACGAGGCGAAGACCGCGTGGGGCGACCTCGACGAGCAGATCATGGGCCTCTCGCCCATCGCTCCGCTCGTGTTCAGCAAGGGCATCTTCCTGCCGGGTGAGAACATCGCCGGCTACTACCCGAGCACCAACCTGACCGACCTGACGATCATCGGTCTCAAGGACCCCTCGAAGGGCTGAGCATGACCTTCAGCTCGACATCGCTCGAGTCCGAAGCCACGCCGGCGGGTGACTCCAGTCTCGAAACGACACTGGAGTCACCCCCGGCCTCTGGCCGGCGGCTGCTGCGCGCGTTCCTGACCGACTGGGGAGTCATGCTCTCCAGCGCCTACATCCTGCTCATCATCCTGATGGCGATCTTCGCGCCGCTGCTGACGATGCTGAGCGGATGGGGCCCCTACCAGTTCGACCAGTCGGCCATCGACCCGAACCTCGGCGCCATCCCGATCGGACCCTTCGGCGGCATCAGCGCCGAGCACTGGTTCGGCGTCGAGCCCGGCAGCGGCCGCGACATCTTCGCGCGCATCGCCTACGGTGCCCGCGTCTCGATGACGGTCGCGCTCTCGGCGACACTGCTCACCACGGTGATCGGCGTCGTGATGGGCCTGCTCGCCGGCTACTTCGGCGGACTCATCGACCTCGTGATCTCCCGCGTCATGGAGTTCCTGATGGCCTTCCCCGCCCTCATCTTCATGATCGCGATCCTGTCGGCGCTCCCGGCCGACAACCGCGTCTTCCTGCTCGTGGTCGTGATCTCACTGTTCGGCTGGCCCTACCTCGCCCGCATCGTGCGGTCGCAGACGCTCTCGCTCAAGGAGCGCGAGTTCGTCGAGGCCGCCAAGGCATCCGGAGCGAGCAGCGTGCGCATCATCTTCCGCGAGATCCTGCCCAACCTGCAGTCCACGATCATCGTCATGGCGACCCTCGCCGTGCCCGGCTACATCGGCACCGAGGCGGGGCTCTCGTTCCTCGGCGTCGGAGTGGTCCCGCCGACTCCCAGCTGGGGTCAGATGATCGCCGCAGCGACTCCCTGGTACGCGGTCGACCCGATGTACTTCGTGATACCCGGTGCGTTCCTCTTCCTCCTGGTGCTGTCGTTCACGACCCTGGGCGACCGCATCCGCACCATCGCCACCAGTGGGGAGGCCCGCTCATGATCCGCATCGTCGGCTCACGTCTGCTCGGCATGCTCGTCGTGCTGTTCCTGGTGACGCTGTTCACCTACGCGATCTTCTTCCTGCTCTCGGCCGACCCCGCCGTGCAGATCTGCGGCAAGAACTGCACGCCCGAGCGCATCGAGCAGATCCGCCTCAACCTCGGGCTCGACCAACCGTTCTGGACCCAGTTCTGGGGCTACGTCGGCGGACTGTTCACCGGCCGCACCTTCATGGTCGCCGGTGCGGCGGTCGAGTGCGCGGCCCCGTGCCTGGGCTACTCGTTCCAGACCAGCCAGCTCGTCGGCGACATGATCGTGCAGCGACTGCCCATCACCGCGACCATCGCGATCGGCGCGGCCATCCTCTGGCTGCTCGGCGGCGTCGCCGCCGGTGTGCTCAGCGCGGTCAAGGAGGGCAAATTCCTCGACCGCTTCTTCGCCGGGCTCACGCTCGGCTCGATGTCCATCCCGAACTACGTGCTCGCCCTGGCGCTGCAGTTCATCTTCGTCGTGGCGCTCGGCTGGCTGCCGTTCCCGCAGGCCGTGAAGTTCTCGGACGACCCTGTGCAGTGGTTCCTCAACTTCATCCTCCCGTGGATCGTCCTGGCGGTCGGCTATGCGGCGGTCTACACGCGCCTCACCCGCGCCAACGTGATCGACACCCTGCAGGAGAACTTCGTGCGCACCGCTCGGGCGAAAGGGCTGCAGCCGGGACTCGTCTGGCGCCGCCACGCGCTGCGTCCGGCGCTGACCCCGATCGTCACGATCTTCGGGATGGACGTCGCCGGGCTCCTCGGCGGCGCCGTGATCACCGAGACGGTCTTCGGCCTGAACGGAGTGGGCAAGCTCACCGCCGACTCGATCACCGCCAACGACCAGCCCGTCATCATGGCCGTCACCCTGCTGTCGGCGTTCTTCGTGATCATCGGCAACATGGTGGTCGACCTGCTGTACACCGCGATCGATCCGCGCGTCAGAACGGGGGCCACCGCATGAGCGGCGCCGAGAACAGCATCGAGAACGGGATGCCGGACGCGAGCCCGCTGCTGTCGGTGCGAGACCTCACCGTCTCGTTCCGCACGGCCCAGGGCCCTGTGAGCGTCGTGAAGAACCTCGAATTCGACGTGCCGCGAGGCGGCGCGCTCGGCATCGTCGGCGAATCGGGCTCGGGCAAGTCGATGACGAGCCTGGCGATCATGGGCCTGCTGCCCAAGGGCGGCACGGCCACGGGGTCGGTGAGCTTCGACGGCGCCGAACTGCTCGGCATGCCCGAGCGCGAGAAGCGTCGCATTCGCGGCGACCGCGTCGCGATGATCTTCCAGGACCCTCTGTCGTCGCTGAACCCCTATTACAAGGTGGGCACGCAGATCGCCGAGGCGTATCTGTCGCACCGCAGCGGAGTCTCGCGCAAGCAGGCTCGGGCGGTCGCGATCGAGGCGATGGAGCGGGTGCACATCCGCGACGCCGCCCGCCGCGTCGACCACTACCCGCACCAGTTCTCGGGCGGCATGCGTCAGCGCATCATGATCGCTATGGCGCTGAGCATGGAACCCGACCTGATCATCGCCGACGAGCCGACGACCGCGCTCGACGTGACGGTGCAGGCGCAGATCCTCGACCTGCTCGACGAGATCCGCGGCGAGACGGGCGCCGGCCTCATCCTCATCACCCACGACCTCGCGGTCGTCAGCGAGGTCACCGACCGGATCGTCGTCATGCGCGCGGGTGAGACCGTCGAGCGCGGCGACGTCGAGCAGGTCTTCAGCGACCCGCAGGCCGACTACACCCGACGACTGCTCGACGCGGTGCCGCGCATCGACGACGAGATCGGCGTGCTGCGCACGACCGAGATCACGGTGCCCCATGACAGAGCAGAGCCGAACGACGGGAGGAGCGCACGATGAACGCGCTGAACACTCAGACCCCTCTGTTCCGCGGGACGGATCTGGTGAAGGAGTTCGCCACGGGCTCGGCCGGAGCACTCGGAAGGTCGAAGACCTTCCGAGCCGTCGACAACGTCTCTCTCGAGGTGCGCCGTGGCGAGACGCTCGCCGTGGTCGGCGAGTCAGGATCGGGCAAGTCGACCACCGCACGACTCGTCGCCCGGCTGATGGATGCCACCAGCGGGAAGCTCGAGTTCGAGGGCGCCGACGTCACCCGTGCGAAGGGCTCCGAGCTGCGCGAGTTCCGCGGCGCGGTGCAGGTGATCTTTCAAGATCCGTACTCGTCGCTGAACCCGAAGCACACGGTCGAACGCCTGGTGACGGCGCCGCTCGTGTATCAGGGGCGCAAGATCCCGGGCGGCGCACGCACGTTCACCCGCGAGCTCATGGAGCGCGTGGGGCTCGACCCCATGCACTCCGAGCGCTACGCCTCGCAGTTCTCGGGCGGACAGGCGCAGCGCATCGGCATCGCCAGGGCGCTGGCCGTGCGACCCAAGCTCGTCATCTGCGACGAGGCGGTCTCGGCACTCGACGTGTCGGTGCAGGCGCAGGTCATCAACCTGCTGCGCGACCTGCAGTCCGACGAGGGCTTCGGCTACCTCTTCATCGCGCACGACCTCGCGGTGGTGCGTCAGATCGCCACCCGTGTGGCCGTGATGTCGCAGGGCTCGATCGTCGAGACGGGCATGCGCGACGAGATATTCGAGCGCCCCGAGCACGAGTACACCAAGACGCTGCTGCAGGCGGTTCCGCGCATCAACCCCGAGTGGGACCGCAGGCGCAGGAAGGCGGAGGCCGCGCGAGCGGGCCTGCACCCGGACGCCGCGTCGGATGCTGTCGCCACCGCGCCGAGCACGGAGGAGAGCCGATGACCACCGGGACCACCCGCACCCCGACCGCGCGGTACATGCTGCCCGGCATCCGCGTGCGCGAGTACCGCACCGCAGTGCCGCTCGACTGGAGCCTGCCGGACGGCGAGACGATCGAGCTCTTCGTCAGGGAGCTCGTCGATCCCGAACGCGACACGGCGGAGCTGCCGCTGCTCACCTACCTGCAGGGAGGACCGGGCGGAGCCAACCCCCGGCCGACCGGCCGCGACGGCTGGATCGACGAGGCCCTGCGCGATCACCGCGTGGTGCTCGTCGATCAGCGCGGCACGGGTCTCAGCACGCCGGTGGATGCCGCGATCGTCGCCGCGCGCGGCGAGGCGGGAGGAGACTTCCTCGCCTGCTTCCGCGCCGACTCGATCGTGCGCGACCTCGAGCACGTGCGGTCCTCGCTCTACGACGGCCGCCGGTGGGCGACGCTCGCGCAGAGCTTCGGCGGCTGGATCACCATGACGTATCTGTCGTTCGCTCCCGAGGGACTCACGGCGAGCTATGTGTGCGGCGGGGTGCCCGGCATGCCGCCCCGCGCGAGCGAGGTGTACCGTCGCACGTTCGACCGCGTCGAGGCGAAGACGGCCGAGTTCTACCGCCGGTATCCCGACGACGAGGCCGCGGTCGCGCGCATCGCCGACAGGCTGGCCGCCGGTGACGTGCGCCTGCCGGATGGCGACGTGCTCACCGTGCGGCGCTGGCAGTCGCTCGGCATCGACTTCGGCATGAAGCCCGGATTCGAGCGGCTGCACTGGCTCGTCGAGAAGGCCTTCATCGAGAGCGATCGGCTCTCGCCGGCGTTCCTGCAGGACGTGATGGCGCTGTCGTCGAGCGCGGGCAACCCGCTGTTCTGGACCCTGCAGGAGTCGATCTACGGCGACGAGCAGAGCGGTGCGACCGCGTGGGCCGCCCAGGCCGAGCGCGACCGTCGTCCGGAATTCGACGACACGAGGCGCCCCCTGCTGTTCACCGGGGAGATGGCGTTCCCATGGATGTTCGACGAGGTGCGTCTGCTGCGCGGCTTCCGCACCGCCGTCGACCAGCTCGCCGCCAGGACCGACTGGTCGCCGCTCTACGACCGCGCAGCTCTGCAGAGCAACGAGGTGCCGGTGGCCGCAGTCGTCTACTTCGACGACATGTACGTCGACGCCGGTCTGCAGCTCGAGACGCTGAAGGGCGTCGGCAACTCGCAGTACTGGGTGACCAACGAATACGAACACGACGGGATCGGATCGGGCCGCACGTTGACGCGCCTGAGAGAACTCGTCAGAGACCGCGGAGGAGAGCGCGCATGAGCGACACGACCACCGGGGCGCGCCCGCCCTACGCAGGAACCCGTTACCCCAAGCTGGCGCAGATCCCCGCCTTCCGCGACTTCATCGCGCAGGGCTGGGACGATGTGCCCACCCGCCCCGACCTGCCGGCCGGCACCGCGCAGGCCGCCGCCACGCACCGCGAGCGACTGAGCGCAGCGATGCCCGGTCAGACCCTGGTGCTGAGCTCGGGCATCGCCCCGGTGCGCAACGACGACTCCTCTTATGGGTTCCGAGCCGACAGCAGCTTCGTGTGGGCGACGGGATGCCAGACCGAAGGCGCCACGCTCGTGATGTGGGCGCGCCCCGGCGGCCACGATGCCGTGCTCTACATGCCCGCGCCGTTCCGCCCCGGCGACGACGGCTTCTTCAGCAACGCGCTGCACGGTGAGCTGTGGGTCGGCCCCTCGGCCGGTCTCGCGGAATGGGCCGAGGAGCTGCAGGTCGCGGTCGAGCCGATCGAGACGCTCCCCGCCCGCGCCGCCGACCTGAGCGGCGCGCTCGCCGCCCGTTCGGCGGCCGCGCTCGCCTCGGAGCACGGAGCCGAGATCTCCGCGGATCTCGAACGCACGCTGTCACGCCTGCGCATGATCAAGGACGACTGGGAGATCGCTCAGCTGCGTGGGGCGATCGACGCGACCGTCTCGGGTTTCGCCGCCGTCGTGGGCGAGATCCCCCGGGCCATCGCGGACGGACTCGGCGAGCGCTGGCTGCAGGGCACCTTCGACCGGCACGCCCGCACCTTCGGCAACGGCCCCGGGTACTCGACGATCGTCGGCTCAGGAAGCCATGCGCCGATCCTGCACTGGGTGCGGTGCGACGGCCCGATCCACCCCGACCAGGCGCTGCTGCTCGACATGGGCGTCGAAGCCCGCTCGCTCTACACCGCCGATGTCACGCGCACCGTACCGGCGCAGGGCACGTTCAGCGCCGCGCAACGGGAGGTGCACGACCTGGTCGAGAAGGCGCACCGCGCCGGGCTCGCGCAGATCCGGCCCGGCACCGCGTACCTCGACTTCCACTTCGCGTCGATGCAGGTCGTGGCGCAGGGCCTCTCGGACTGGGGACTGCTGCCGGTCTCGGTCGACGAGGCGCTGTCGCCCGAGGGTCAGCAGCACCGTCGCTATCTCGCGTGCGGCATCGGCCACCACCTCGGGCTCGACGTGCACGACTGCAGCCAGGCGCACTACGAGGACTACATGGGAGCGGATCTCGAACCCGGTGTCGTGATGACCGTCGAGCCGGGACTCTACTTTCATGCGCACGACCTCACGCTTCCGCCCGAGCTGCGCGGGATCGGTGTGCGCCTCGAAGACGACATCCTGGTCACCGCGACCGGTTCCGAGGTGCTCTCGGATGCTCTTCCCATCGACGCCGCGGGCATCGAGGAGTGGACCCGTCGACAGTGGGACGTCCGATGAGCGTCGCGACGCCCGCGACCGGCATCCGCGTCGCTCCCCCGCTGCAGCCGGTCCCCCTCGACCGGGTCCGCATCACGGACGACAGCGTCTTCGCGAGCGCGCGCGACCGGATGCTGCATCTCGCCGCCGTCTATCCGGTCGATCGCCTGCTCGCCGTCTTCCGCGCGAACGCGGGGCTCGACACGCGAGGGGCCGCGGCACCGGGCAACTGGGAGGACTTCGGGCACCCCCAGGAGCAGCCCTGGGGCGAAGAGGACTATCCCGGACGTGAGAACGCCCAGACGGCCAACCTCCTGCGAGGCCACTACGCGGGGCACTTCCTCTCCATGCTGTCGCTGGCCTACGCGGGCGAGCACGACGAGCGCCTGGGCGCGAAGATCGACGAGTTCGTCTCGGGGCTCGGTGAGGTGCAGGTCGCTCTCGCCGCGAGCGGACGATACTCCCACCCCGGTTTCCTCGCCGCCTACGGCGAGTGGCAGTTCTCCCGTCTCGAGGACTACGCGCCCTACGGCGAGATCTGGGCTCCGTACTACACCACCCACAAGATCATGGCGGGGCTGCTCGACGCCTACGAGCTGGCGGGGAGCGTCAGGGCGCGAGAGATCGCGGTCGCCATGGGGTACTGGGTCGCGCACCGGCTGACCGCTCTCGATCACGACCGCATCCAGAAGATGTGGTCGCTCTACATCGCCGGGGAGTACGGGGGCATGAACGAGACGATGGCGCGACTGAGCGTCGTCGCCGATGAACCGCTGTTCCTCGACGTCGCGCGACTGTTCGACCAGGACGATCTGCTCGACGCCGGCGCTCAGCGACACGACGTCCTCACCGACATGCACGCGAACCAGCATCTGCCGCAGCTGCTCGGCTATCTGCACGAGTACGAGCTGACCGGTGAGCGACGGTACCTCGACGCGGTCCTCGGGCTCTGGGATCAGATCGTGCCCGGCCGCATGTATGCGCACGGCGGCACGGGCGAGAGCGAGCTCTGGGGTGCTCCCGGTGCGGTGGCGGGTGACATCGGCCAGCGCAACGCCGAGACCTGCGCCACCTACAACCTGCTGAAGATCGCGCGGAGGCTGTTCGCGCACACGCGCGATGCACGATTCATGTCCTATCACGAGCGCGGTGCGCTCAACCACATCCTGGCGTCACGACGCGCGGTGGACTCCGACGTGAGTCCCGAGGTGACCTACATGTTCCCGGTGCACCCCGGGGCGGTGGCGGAGTACGACAACATCGGCACCTGCTGCGGCGGAACAGGGCTCGAGAACCACGTCACGCACCAGGACGGCGTCTTCTTCACCACGACCTCAGACCGCTCTGAGCTCTGGATCACTCGCGTCGTCTCGTCGACGCTCGCCTGGATCGAGCAGGGCGCCACGGTCACCCTGCAGACCGACGTGCCGTTCTCGGGCTCCACCTCCGTCCGGATCGACGACGCCGGCGGATTCGTCGACGGCACCCGCCTCGCCCTTCGGGTGCGGATGCCGGAGTGGGTCGCGGGCACCATCGAGGCACGCATCGGGGACCGGGCCGTCGAGGCCGCGATCGATGAGGGGTTCCTCGTCATCGACCGCGCCTGGTCGGCCGGCGAGACCCTGCACCTCGACCTGCCGATGGCGCTGCGCGCCCAGGCGGCGCCCGACGACCGCGCCCTCCAGTCGATCGAGTACGGCCCCTCCGTCCTCGTCGCCCGGTCGGACGCGACGACCACGCTCGACCTCGCGCTCCTGCAGCGACGACGGGTCGACGGCTCGCTGCACGGAGATGACGCGGTCGACGCGGATGCCGTGTCCGAGGCCCTGCGCTCCGCGGGCGCGGTGCGGATCGCGGGCGAACGCTTCGAGCCGGTCTGGAAGGGCGGCGAGGAGCGCTATCACATGTATGTGCGCGACGCAGGTGCGACGATCGGCTTCGCGCGGTCGCTCACCGCGGTGCCCGCGCGGTCGCGGCACGACGGCTCCACGCTGCTCGACGACGTGTGGCGGGAGCCCGCCCCGCGCACGCGCGCCGAGTTCCTCGATCGCGTCGCGACCGCGACGGAGAGCGCTCGACGCGACGGACTCGTGTCGGACGACGAGCTGACGACGGTGCTCCACGCCGCGGCGGTCTCCGACATCGACGGTCGCGGACCGGGTCCCCTCGGCACGGTTCGCCCGACCGACGGGACGCAGGTGACGTGGCAGGAGAGCGAGGGGGTTGACGGATTCCGCACGCGCTGGGATGTGCCGCAGGCGCTCGCCGAGGCGGCCACGGTGCCGGCGGTGACCATCTCGAGCGACGTGCTCGCCGCTCCGTCCGGCTGGTTCACCTCTCTTCCCGTCCTGCGTATCGACGCCGACGACCTCTCGGGAGCAGGAGGGCTCCGGGTGGAGGTCTCGGTCGACGAGGGCGACTGGACCGACGGCTCCACCCCGTTCGCACTCGCGGGCGACGGCTTCCACCGAGTGCAGGCAGGGGCGACCGACGCGTCGGGCGCCGTCGGCCACGCGACCAGGGAGTTCTCCGTCGACACCACCCCGCCCGTCTCCGTCGCCACCGTGCGGAGGCTCGGTGCGAGCGTCGAGATCACGCTGTCGGCGGTCGACGAGGTGTCGGGGGTCGAGCGCATCCAGTGGCAGGGCCCAGGCACCTTCTGGGCGACGTTCCAGGAGGCGTTCGTCAGGGCTCTCGCCGACGAGGAGCAGGTCATCGAGTTCGCGGCCACGGATCGCGCGGGGAACGAGGAGGCACGTCAGCGCCTGATCCTTCCCCCTCTGGGCGCGGTCGCCCAAGACGGGGATGCCGGATGATGACCTGGACATGGACACACCGTCATCCACCTACTAACATTGCAATTGTACTTAAACCATCCGGGGCCGGGGGCGCCGAGAAGATCAGGAGATCTGATTCATGACTGAAAAGAAGCCTTGGCATGGCGTCAACCTCGCGACGACGCTGCCGATCAACCCGGACTTCTCCGTCAACTACGACGCATACGCCGAGCACGTCCGCTTCACCACGGACAACGGCGTCACGGGCATCATCCCCAACGGATCGCTCGGCGAGTATCAGACGCTCACGGAGGACGAGCGCAAGCGCGTCTACCTGACCGCCGTGGAGGCCGCCCCCGACGGGGTGGCCGTGATCCCGGGAGTCGGCGCATACGGCGCCCTCGAGAGCGTGCGCCTGACGGAGCATGCGGCCGAGCACGGCGCACCCGCGGTCATGCTCCTCCCCCCGAACGCGTATCGCGCGAGCGATGAGGAGGTCGTCGAGCACTTCCGGCGGGTCGCGGCGGTCGGCCTGCCGATCCTCGCCTACAACAACCCGATCGACACCAAGGTCGACCTGCATCCCGCGCTGCTCGCGCACCTCTTCGACGAGGGGCTGATCGTCTCCGTCAAGGAGTTCTCCGGCGATGTGCGCAACGCCTACGCGATCCGCGAGCTCGCGCCCGACCTCGACATCTCGATCGGATCCGACGACGTCGTGCTCGAGCTCGGCATCAACGGTGCGATCGGCTGGGTCGCCGGCTACCCGAACGCCATCCCCGCGTCGACGGTCGAGCTGTACGACCTCGCCACCTCCGGCGACCCGGTGAAGTGGGCGAAGGCGCACGAGATGTACCGCGACCTGCACCCGCTGCTGCGCTGGGACTCGAAGACCTGGTTCGTCCAGGCCATCAAGCTGTCTCAGGAGGTCGCGGGAGTCGCACCGGCGGGCATCACCACCCGCCCGCCGCGCCTGCCGCTTCCCGACGACATCCGCTCGCGTATCATCTCCGACACCGAGGCCGTTCTGGCCAAGGGCTACCGCTGATCCGGAGAACTCCATGAGAGCACAGCGCGTCTTCCACGCCGTCGATTCCCACACCGAGGGCATGCCCACCCGGGTGATCGTCGGCGGCGTGGGGGTGATGCCCGGTTCGACCATGGAGGAGCGGCGGCAGTGGTTCATGGCGAACAGCGATGAGCTGCGACTTCTCCTCATGAACGAGCCGCGCGGTCACAGCGCCATGAGCGGCGCGATCCTGCAGCCGCCGACTCGGCCGGATGCCGACTTCGGAGTGCTCTACATCGAGGTGTCCGGCTGCCTGCCCATGTGCGGCCACGGCACGATCGGCGTCGCGACCGTGCTCGTCGAGACCGGGATGGTGCCCGTGGTCGAGCCGGTCACGACCATCCGACTCGACACGCCCGCCGGGCTGGTGATCGCCGACGTGCAGGTCTCCGACGGCCATGCCGACAGCGTGACCATCCGCAACGTGCCGTCGTTCGCGGTGGCTCTCGACCAGAGCATCGAGGTGCCGGGTGTCGGCCGGGTCGACTACGACCTCGCCTTCGGCGGCAACTTCTACGCGATCGTGTCGCTCGAGCAGATCGGGCTTCCCTTCGACCGCGCGCACAAGGACGAGCTGCTGCAGGCCGGTCTGAGCATCATGGCCGCGATCGACGCGGAGGCATCGCCCGTGCATCCGATCGATGAGACGATCCGCGGGTGCCACCACGTCTACCTCATGGCACCGGGGTCCACCGCGCGGCATTCACGTCACGCGATGGCGATCCACCCCGGATGGTTCGACCGCTCCCCCTGCGGCACCGGCACGAGCGCGCGCATGGCCCAGCTGTACGCCCGCGGCGAGCTGCCCCTCGACGTCGACTTCGTCAACGAGTCCTTCATCGGCACCACCTTCACGGGCCGTCTCGTGGAGACGACAGAGGTCGCCGGCATCCCCGCAGTGATCCCGACCATCACGGGGCGCGCCTGGGTGACCGGCACCGCGCAGTACATGCTCGACCCCAGCGACCCCTTCCCCCGCGGATTCGTCCTGTGACAGCGGTTCCCGTCATCGACGCCGCGGAGATCGCGTCGCGCCTCGACAGCAGAGGCGCGGTCGAGGCGATCGAGACGGCTCTTCGCGAGGGCCTGGACATCGAGTCGGATGCGCCTCGGCTGTTCAGTCCGCTCGATCGAGGCGAATTCCTGCTGATGCCGACCGAGTCCCCTCGACACGCGGGGATCAAGGTGGTCACCATCGCACCCCGCAACACCGAGCGCGGACTCCCGAAGATCCAGGCGTGGTACCTGGTCTTCGATGCCGAGACCCTCAGTCCGCTCGCGATCCTCGACGGCGCCCGACTGACCACGCTGCGCACTCCTGCCGTGACTGCGGTGGCCGTGCGCGCCCTGCTCCATGCCGATCCGCGCGGAGCACGAGGGTCGATCGACACGCTGGCCGTGCTCGGATCGGGCCCGCAGGCCGAGGCGCACGTGCGCACTCTCGCGTCGGTGATGCCGGTCGGCGCGGTGCGGATCATCGGGCGCACCGCCTCGAGGGTCGATGAGCTGGTCACCCGTCTCCTGGCCGAGGGCATCGAGGCGACCGCGGGCCGACGCGCCGATCTGGCCTCAGCCGATGTCGTCGTCACCGCCACCTCCTCCTCCGAGCCCGTGCTCGCGCGCGGGGACGTCGACGATCACGCGATCGTGGCGGCCGTGGGATCGCACGGCGTCGATCACCGCGAACTCGCCGCCGACCTCATCCTCGGCTCCGATCTCGTCGTCGAGGCGCGGGCCTCGGCCCTCCGCGAGAACGGGAATCTGCTGCAGGCGCGTGATGTCGACGCGTGGCGCTCCGGTGCGCAGCCCCTGAGCAATCTGAGAGAGTTGATCTCGGCATCGTTCCGACGCCGAGACGGTCATCCCGCCGTGTACACCGGAGTCGGGATGAGCTGGGAGGATCTCGCCGTCGTGGCGCGGATCCTCGAGTCGGCGGATGACGCAGGGTCACCGTCTCGGGGAGGAAGATCACATGTCGGCAAATGATGTGCGCAGCGTCGTGCGCCTCAGCAAGCAGCCCAGCATCCGCGACACGGTCACCCGTGCACTGCGCTCGGCGATCATCAGCGGTGAGATGCAGCCGGGCAGGGTCTACTCCGCGCCGAGCCTCGGCGAGGAGTTCGGCATCTCCGCGACGCCGATCCGCGAGGCCATGCTCGACCTCGTGCGCGAGGGCCTCGTCGTGGCGCTGCCCAACCGCGGGTTCCGCGTGACCGAGGTGTCGTCGCACGATCTCGCCGAGGTCACCGAGCTCCGCCTCTTCCTCGAGCCGCCCGCGGTCGAGAAGGCCACTCCCCTGATCCCCGAGAGCGCCTTCGGCGGCCTGCGCGATCAGGCCGAGAAGATCGTCGTCGCCGCCGAGCGCGGCGATCTGGTCGAGTACCTCAGTGCCGACAGCGACTTCCACCTCGCGATCCTGCAGTACGCGGGCAACGCCCGACTCGTGACGCTCATCACCTCGCTGCGGTCGCAGACACGCCTCTTCGGACTCTCGGAGCTCCTCGAGCGCGGGCACCTCAGCAGCTCGGCGCTCGAGCACCACACCATCATGGATGCCATCGAGGCCCGCGACGCCGCGAAGGCGCGGGACCTCGTGTTCCGCCACATCGAGCATGTGCGCGGCGACTGGTCCGGTCACACCGTCGGCGAGCCCGGCGGGGAGGCCGATGGCCTGTGAGCGGATCGACAGCGCGCGCCGATGTCGTCATCGTCGGGGCAGGGGTCGTCGGTGCAGCGACGGCGTTCTTCGCCGCGGCGGCCGGGCTTCGGACGATCGTCGTCGAGCGGGGGTCCATCGCCTCCGGCACGAGTAGTCGCTGCGAGGGCAACATCCTGGTGTCCGACAAGGAGGTCGGTCCAGAGCTCGAGCTGTCGCTGTACTCGCAGCGGGTCTGGCGCGAGGACCTGGCGGAGCACGCATCGCTGTGGGAGTTCGAGTCGAAGGGCGGGCTCGTGGTCGCCGGCAGCGAGGCCAGCATGAGCGGCCTCCGCGAGCTGGTGGGCCACCAGCGCGGGCTCGGCATCCGCGCCGAGATCATCGACGACAACGCCGGGGTGCGCGAGCTCGAACCGTACATCAACCCCGCTCTCGCCGGCGGCGCCTTCTACCCCGACGACGCGCAGGTGCAGCCGCTGCTCGCGACGCACCATCTGCTGCGTCTCGCTCGCCTGCACGGCGCCGAGCTGCGCACGAGAACGTCCGTGCACGGCATCGCCACATCGCGCGGTCGGGTCGTCGGCGTCGAGACCTCCTCCGGGCACATCGCCGCCGGCGCCGTGGTGAACTGCGCGGGGCCCTGGAGCGGCGAGCTCTCCGCCCTGGCCGGCGTGCATCTGCCGGTGCTCCCCCGTCGAGGATTCGTGCTCGTCACCGAACCCGTGCCCGTCACGGTGCATCACAAGGTCTACGCCGCCGAGTACGTCGGCGACGTCGCGAGCTCCGATGCCGGCCTGCAGGTGTCGCCCGTCGTCGAGGGCACCCCCAGCGGAACGATCCTGATGGGGGCGAGCCGCGAACGCGTGGGTTTCGACCGGGCCTTCTCCGCCGAGGCGGTCGCGCGCATCGCGGCCAGCGGTCTGGGTCTGTTCCCCGCGCTCCGTGACGTCGGCGTCCAGCGCGCCTACTCGGGTTTCCGCCCCTACTGCCCCGATCATCTGCCCGCGATCGGCGAGGATGCCCGGCTTCCCGGCCTCTGGCAGGCGGCGGGTCACGAGGGTGCGGGCGTCGGCCTCTCCGTGGGCACCGGCAAGCTGCTCGCGCAGGCGCTGCGCGGCGAGCAGACCGACCTCGATCTCGCTCCCTTCCGCCCCGATCGACTCGAAGGGCTGGTGGCCGCATGAGCGCCGTCGACGACCGTGCGGATGCCGACTCGACCCTGCTCTTCGACGGCACCCCGATAGCCGTGCGTCCTGGCCAGACCATCGGAGCCGCACTGTCGGCAGCCGGCATCGTGTCGTGGCGCACGACCCGACGCGACCGGGCTCCGCGCGGGCTGTTCTGCGGCATCGGCGTCTGCTTCGACTGCCTCGTCACCGTCGACGGCGCACGCACGCAGCGCGCGTGCCTCGTCGAGGCACGCGACGGCCAGGTGGTGCAGACCTCCGACCCCGACCGCCCGCTCGATCTTCCGGAGGTGTCCGATGACTGAGCTGCACTCCGCAGACGCCGACCCGCACGCAACCATCGAGGGCGGTGGGCTCGTCGCGGCCGAAGAACCGACCGATCTCGCCGTGATCGGGGCGGGCCCTGCCGGTCTGAGTGCCGCGGTCGTCGCCGCCGAGCACGGGGTGCGGGTGACGCTGATCGACGCCGGCCTGCAGACCGGCGGTCAGTACTGGAGGCACCCCGACGAGCAGAACCCCTCGAGCTTCTCCGCGCCCGAGAGCACAGGGCATCACCACTGGAGTCACTACACCGATCTGCGCGAGCGGTTCTCGGCCGCGGTGGCAACGGGCCGAGTGACCCATCTGGCCGGTCGGCAGGTGTGGCGCACAGACGTCCTCGACGATCGCATCGCTCTGCGCACCAGCGCCGTGAGCGGAGCGGATCCGCTTCCGCTCGGGCGTCGCACCACCTGGGCGCGGCGTCTGATCATCGCGACCGGAGCCTACGATCGACAGCTTCCCGTCCCCGGCTGGACTCTGCCCGGCGTGATGGCCGCCGGCGGGGTGCAGGCGCTCCTCAAGGCGAACCAGGTGTCGGCCGGTCGCCGGGCGGTGGTCGCGGGCACCGGCCCCTTCCTCCTGTCCGTCGCCGCCGGACTCGCCGAGGCCGGTGTCGAGGTCGTCGCCGTCTGCGATGCCAACGCGCTCTCCCGCTGGGCGGCGACACCGCTGCGCGCCCTTCAGGAACCGGGCAAGCTCTGGGAGGGCGTGGGATACGCCTCGACGTTCCTGCGCCATCGTGTGCCCTTCCACACCCGCACCATCGTCTCGGCGGTGCGCGGCGCCGGCAGAGTCAGCGAGGTCGATCTCGCTCGGGTCGACGGTGCCGGCCGCATCCGCCCCGGCTCGACCAGGACGGTCGAGGCCGACCTGGTCGGCTTGGGCTGGGGCTTCACCCCCCAGCTCGAGATCGCCGTGGGTCTGGAGCTGCGCACCCGCATCGATGTCGACGACTCCCTCGTCGTCTCGGTGGACGACGACATGCGCACGTCTCACCCCCTCGTCTTCGCCGCCGGCGAGGTGACAGGTGTCGGTGGGGCGATCGCGTCGTGCTCCGAGGGCGAGCTCGCAGCCGCATCCGTCGCCCGTGATCTGGGACGCAGGGTCGACCCCCGGGTCATGGCCCGCCATCGCCGTCGCCTGCGCCGTGGCCGTCGATTCTCGATCGGCATGCACAGAGCGAGTCCGATCCCCGCCGCGTGGAGCGAGTGGCTGACCCCGCAGACCCACGTGTGCCGGTGCGAGGAGGTCACGGTCGCCGAGGTCTCCGACGCCGTGAGCAGCCTCGACGCCGACGACGCGAGAGACGTCCGCGTCACGGCGCGGCCGGGCATGGGCCTGTGTCAGGGCCGGGTGTGCGGCTTCGCACTCTCGCGCCTCGTCTCCACCGGCACCGGCCACCCCGTGGACACCGCCGCCCTCGAGTCGCTCACCAACCGCCAGGTCGGCGTGCCCGTCTCCCTCGGAGACCTCGCCGACCTTGTTCCGCATCACAGCCCCCAGGAGGATTCATGACCATCGACGTCACATCACCCGACCAGGTCGCGACCGTCGTCTCGCGCGCTGCGCGCGCATCGGACCTGTGGAAGAAGTCCTCGATCGTCGAGCGGGCGACGGCCCTCACCGCCGTCGCCGACGCGCTCGACGCGCACGCCGACGATCTGATCCCCCTCGCGCAGCAGGAAACGCATCTCGCCGAGGCGCGGCTGCGTGGCGAGCTGCGCCGCACGAGCTTCCAGCTGCGCATGTTCGCCGAGATGCTGCCGGAGGGGCTGTGGCTCGACGCCCGCATCGACCACGCCGACGCGGAGTGGCCCATGGGTGCACCGCGGCCTGATCTGCGTCGACAGCTCGAGCCGATCGGCGCGACTCTCGTGTTCGCCGCGAGCAACTTCCCCTTCGCGTTCTCGGTCGCGGGCGGCGACACCGCCAGCGCCCTTGCCGCCGGCAACGCGGTGGTGATGAAGGCGCACCACGGGCATCCGCAGCTCGCGAACGCGACGACCGCCGTCGTGGTCGAGGCGCTGACCGCGGCCGGTGCGCCGGAGGGCCTCTTCCAGACGATCCACGGCACCGACGCCGGCGTGCAGGCGCTGCGCGCACCCGAGATCAAGGCCGCCTCCTTCACGGGCTCCGTGGCGGGAGGCCGCGCGCTGTTCGACATCGCGAACGCCCGCCCGGAGCCGATCCCGTTCTACGGCGAGCTGGGCAGCACCAACCCCGCGTTCGTCACCCGACGGGCGGCGGAACGGGATGCCGCGGGCATCGCCCGTGACTTCGTCGCCTCCGTCACGGGCAGCGCCGGCCAGCTGTGCACGAAGCCCGGCGTGCTGTTCGTGCCCGAGGACTCGTCGATGCTCGACGAGCTGTCGGTGCAGGACCTGCCCGGCGCGGCCCCGCTGCTGAACGACGGGATCGAGTCCGGGTTCCGCTCGTCGGTGGCGGCCACCCGATCGGCAGAGGGCGTGCGCACGGTCGCCTCGCCTGACGCGGAGTCCGACGCCGAGGGCCCTGCGCCGGTGCTGTTCGCCACCTCCGCCGAGACGCTTCGCTCGGACATGGACGCGCTGATGGCCGAGATGTTCGGGCCTGCCGCGCTGATCGTCACCTATCAGGACGAGGCCGAGCTGCTCGACATCGCCGACCGGCTGGAGGGCCAGCTGACGGCGACCGTCATCGGCGAGGACGACGACACCATCGCCGCGGAGCTCCTGCCGCGCCTCGCCTCGCGCGCGGGCCGCGTGCTCTGGAACCAGTGGCCCACCGGAGTGTCGGTGACCTGGGCGCAGCAGCACGGCGGGCCGTACCCTGCGACGACCGCGGTGGGGTCGACGTCCGTCGGCATGGCGGCCATCACCCGATTCCTTCGCCCCGTCGCGTATCAGAACGTGCCGGACGTGCTGTTGCCCGCAGCCCTGCAGGAGGCGAATCCGCTGCACATAGCACGCCGGGTCGACGGCGTGCTCATCATCCCCTGACGCCCTCCAGAACTCCGGAGAAGCGCGCCCGGCGCACGTGGTAGCGCGCCGAATCCACCGGAACGCGCTGATCTCCGGAGTTATGGCGCGGCGGTGCGTCCGTTTGTGGACGGCCCGCCCCGGGTGCCCGGCGGGACGTGCCGTCAACCCTGCCCTCCACAACTCCGGAGAAGCGCGCGCTGCGCGCGTGGCAGCGCCCCGAATCCACCGGAACGTGCGCGATCTCCGGAGTTATGGCGCGGCGGTGCGTCCGTTTGTGGACGGCCCCTCCGGGCGAGCACACGGCGAGAACCCACGTTCTGTGCTGAATTGCGAACCTCCGGCGCAGTCGGCGCCCGCGGGACGGAGCGCTGGCGGGCAAGGCAGGCCGGGTCCGGAGCCGCACCGCCGGTCACCCGGAGACGGGCAGCCACACCCGCATCGCGGATCCGCCGTCGAACTCCGCGAACGGACGCAGATCGAGTGTCGCCTCGTCCTCCGGTGCAGGCGGCTCGTCCGGCGAGTAGAGCGCGCGATCGCCGGACCGGCGGCGGCGAGCGCCGAGGCTCACCCGTGGCCCGAGCGCGCCACCCACCGTCGACCCGTCGGTCGACGGCGCCTCGGCTGCGGCCGCCGCTGCGTCGACCCCCACCACCACGTCGTCGACGTCGCCGACCGCGCAGTAAACGACGGGACCTCGACGCAGAGCGACCGTCCCGCGCACCGCGTCGATACGCGGATCGGGATGCACGGCGCTCAGAGCGACCGGCAGTTCGAGCTCCACCGTCGTGCCGTCGAGAAGTGCATCGTCGAGCACGATCCACCCGTCCTGCACCGACGCGTCCACGCTCACACCGTCGCGCCACACAGCGACCACCCGCCCGCGCGCCCATCCCGGCACTCGCAGGGCCAGACGACGGCGGCCGTCGACCGCATCGCCGTCCACCCGCACCCTGATCGTCCCCGTGGCGGGGTAGCCCGTCTCGACGTGCACCGTGGCGCCGTGCGCCGGAATGGATACCGAGGCGTAGAGGGCGATGTCGAGACCGTCCGGCCTCTCGGCGGCGAGGTGATGCTCGAGCGCCGCGAATGTGCGCATCAGGTTGGGCGGGCAGCAGGCACAGCTGAACCACCGCCGACGTGCATCGGGCGCACGCCCTCCGTACTCGCGGTCGTCACGCACCTGCAGTGGGTTGACGTAGGTGAACGAGTCGCCGCCGACCGAGATCCCCGCGGCCACGAGGTTGTACAGAGCGGTCTCCGCCACGTCCAGGCACTCTGCGGCCCCGGTCGCCAGGTACATGCGCCATGCCCAGCCGAACAGGGCGACGCCCGCGCAGGTCTCGGCGTAGGCTCGGTCGGGCGGAAGCTCGAACGCCTCGCCGAACGCCTCGTCCTCGTGACGCGCGCCCGTGCCGCCGGTGACGTACATCCGCCGCTCGACGAGGTCCCGCCACTGCGTGCGCATCGCGGCGAGCATGGCGGCGTCCCCCGTCTCGAGGTACAGATCCGTGATGCCCTGATTGAGGTACAGGGCTCGCACGGCATGGCCGCGCATGATCCGCGCCTCCAGGGCGGGCTGCTCGTCCTGGTAGTAGACGGCGCCGAACATCACGCCGCCGAGGAACCCGGCGCCCCGGCGACGCACGAAAGACTCCGCGAGCCGCAGTGCCGCCTCGGAACGGGTGGTGCGGTGCAGCTCGACGAGCGCCGCCTCGATCAGAGGGTGTCCGCAGTACTCGACGGCATCGTCCGCTCCCATCCTGGACACGACATGGTCGACGAAGCGCTCGGCGACCGCCAGCAGGCGGTCGTCTCCGATCGCGCGATGGGCACCGACGGCGGCCTGGATCAGGTGTCCGAGGCAGTAGAGCTCATGCCCCTGGGCGAAGTCGCTCCACGGGCCTCGATCCTCGCGGCCCAGATACGCGGAGTCGAGATAGCCGTCCGGCTGCTGCGCGCGCTCGATGAGGTCGACCGTGCGGTGGAAGAACGCCCGCAGCTCGGCATCCTCCTCCCGGCCCAGTTCCCATGCCGCCGCCTCGACGGTCTTGTAGATGTCGGAGTCGGCGAAGAGCATGCCGCGGAACGCGGCCGAGGACTCCCCCGTCAGGCGACGCAGATTGTCGAGAGTGCCGTACTCCTCGAGCATGGCGATGCCGTGGGGCAGCGTGGTTCGGCGATTGCGCTCATGCCACTCGTCGAGAATGCCCGACTCGATGGTCGGCGTCGCGCTCAGGGGAAAGCGCGCCCCGTGGGCCGTTCGTCCGATCGGGCCTCGGTCGGTCGGGGTGTTCGGAGCCATGCACTCGCCTCGCTTCCGGGGCGCGCAGCGCCCCCTCTGTTCGTGAGTGCAATTGTACTTGTACCAATCGCGACGAGAACAGGGCGAATCGCTCAGATGCCGCCGTCGATCGAGCGGATGAAGTCGCCCGGCTCGTCGGGAACCATGACCTGCGTCTCGCGATTGAGGCTCTCGCCGCGGAAGAAGCGCTTCGATCGCGGGAAGAGGTACCAGACGAACATCAGCACCAGACCGAAGGCGAGAGAGCCGATGCCGATGACGAAGGTTCCGCCGATGCCGAAGAGCACCGTGTATCCGTAGTCGACGTCCCACATGTCGATCGCGGACTGCACGAACGCCCACGTCAGCATGGCCGCGCCGAGCACCGGGAACAGGCCCTTGAAGAAGAACTCGCGTGCCGATCGGGTGAGGTCCTTGCGGAAGTACCAGACGCAGGCGAAGCCGGTGATGGCGTAGTAGAACGCGATCGCGAGACCCAGCGACAGGATCGAGTCCTGCAGGATGTCGTCGCTGATCAGGGTCATGCCGATGTAGTAGGCGACGGCCACGACCCCCATCACGATGGTCGAGAACGACGGCGTCTTGTAGGTCGGGTGCACGTCCTTGAACCTCGCCGGCAGAGCGCGGTAGACGCCCATCGCGAGAGTGCCGCGGGCGGTGGGGAGGATCGTGGTCTGCGTCGACGAGATGGCCGAGAGGACGACGGCGACCACGAGGACCCACCCGAACGGGCCGAGCAGACCGTCCTTGATCGCCAGGAAGAAGTCGTCGGCGTTGGCCTCGTTGCCGAGGCCGGTGCCCTCCGCGCCGAGGCCGGCGTACATCATCGCGGCGATCGTGACGCCGACGTAGGTGACGAGCAGGATGACGGTCGTCAGCAGGGCTGCGCGGCCCGGGATCTTCTTGGGATCTTTGGTCTCCTCGTTGAGGGCGAGACAGGTGTCCCAGCCCCAGTAGATGAAGAGTGCGAGCAGGATCGACTCTGTGAAGCCCGGCCAGCTGGTGAATGCGAACGGGTTCAGCCACTCCATCTCGAACGGCGTCGGGTTCGGCGCCGTCCCGGCGAAGAACTGCCAGAGCGCTGCCACGACGAAGATCGCCAGCGCGAGGTACTGGATGCCGAGAAGGATGTTCTGGATGCGCTCGCCGATCTCGACGCCGCGCCAGCTGACCCAGGTCATCGCGGCGATGAACAGCACGGCGACGAGGACGATCCGCCAGTCGTTGTTCTCGAGGTCGAACCCGATCAGCGACCAGAAGTACACCGAGGCGATCTGCGCGAGGTTGGCGAGCACGACCATTCCGGCGACCGCGACGCCCCAGCCTCCCATCCAGCCCACCCACGGACCGAAGGCCTTCGTGCCCCAGGTGAACGTCGTGCCACAGTCGGGAACGGCGTTGTTGAGCTCACGGTAGGCGAAGGCGATCAGCAGCATCGGGATGAAGGCGATGATGAAGGCGATCGGCGCCTGCGCGCCGACGGCGAGCACGACGTAGCCGAGAGTCGCCACGAGCGAGTAGACGGGGGCCGTCGAGGCGAGGCCGATGACGGTCGACCCCCACAGACCGAGTGTCCCCGCGGCGAGGCCCTTGCCGTCGGGCCGTTCGAGATGGATGGGCGTGGTGGCTGCCATGGTCAGAACATACGACCCCTGCGGTAATCGCGTCAATCGTTTTCGCGTACCGACGGAATTCGGAGAACCATCGTCATCGGACCACGGATTCCGTGGGACTACCCGCGGTCGAGCATTCCGTCGGAATGGTCGGCGACCCACTCGACCAGCGGGAGCATCCGCTGCATCAGATCGCGCCCGAGGGGCGTGAGGCTGTACTCCACGTGCGGCGGCACCGCCGGGAACGACTCCCGATGCACCAGTCCGTCATCGGCGAGGGTGCGCAGGGTCGATGCGAGCATCTTCTCGCTGATGCCGCCGACCTCACGGCGCAGCTCGCCCCAGCGATGCGTTCCGTCGGACAGCGACGACAGCACGAGCACGCCCCACTTGCTCATCACGTGATCGAGGACGACGCGCGTGCTGCATCCCGGCTCGAAGATCTGAGGAGCGGACTGCTTTATCTGCGCAAAACTCACCGTCATGTAGGCACCTTACTTCAAAGTGGGTACCCCACGACAGGAATGCGCCAGACGGCCCCGACGGTTGTCTGGAGTGTCACCTACGAAAGGACACCCCATGACCATCCTCGTCACCGGCGCAACCGGACACCTCGGACGCCTCGTCATCGAGAGCCTGCTCGAACGCGGCATCGACCCGCAGTCGATCATCGCCGGTGCGCGAGACGTCGCGAAGGCCGAGACGCTCGGCGTGCGCGTCGCACGACTGGACTACTCGGATGCCGAGTCGATCGCCGCCGCGGTCGAGGGCGTGGACAGCGTGCTTCTCATCTCGGGGTCCGAGGTCGGACAGCGAGTGGCGCAGCATTCGGCGGTCATCGACGCGGCCACGGCGGCCGGCGTCTCGAAGTTCGTCTACACCAGCGTCACCGAGGCGACGACGAGTGATCTCGTGCTCGCGCCGGAGCACAAGGCGACGGAGGAGCTCATCGCGGCATCCGGCCTCCCCGCCGTGATCCTGCGCAACAACTGGTACACCGAGAACCATGCCGCCGATGTCGCACGCGCAGCAGAGACGGGAGTGCTCGCCGCAGGCGCAGGCGACGGCCGCATCGCCTCCGCGAGCCGACAGGACTTCGCTGCCGCAGCCGCAGCCGTGCTCGTCGAAGAGGGCCACATCGGCGAGGTGTACGAACTGGGCGGAGACGTCGCATGGAACTACGACGACCTCGCTGCCGCGATCGGTCAGGTCGTCGGCCGCGAGGTGGAGTACCGCCGCCTGTCCTTCGACGACCAGGTCGCCGGCCTTCGTGCCGCAGGACTCGACGAGGGCACTGCGGGATTCGTCGCGACTCTCGACGCCGATGTCGCCGCGGGCGCCCTCAGCTTCACCGACGGCACCCTCTCGCGACTCATCGGTCGCCCGACCACGCCGCTGGTCGAGGGGCTCACGAGCGTCGCCTGACCTCGGGCCCCGTTCGCAGCAATGGGCGTTGCAGCGAGAAGCGCCGCCCTCCGAGATGAGGGCGGCGCTTCTCGCTGTGGTGACGACCTGCGGTCAGGACGCCTCTCTCGGATGCACGTAGGCGACGGTCAGCGTGATCGCCGCCGCGCTCATCCCGTCGCCCCGGACGATCTCGTCGATCGCCGCGCGAGCGCTGCGGAGCACCTCGGCCGCGCCCACGGAGTACTCGATGCCCACCGACGCCTCGACGTTCACCTCTCCCCCGTCGAGCACGGTCACCGTCACGATGGGATCCGTCTCCGCCCGGATGCCCAGCGCCGTCGCACCGGCGTCGAGGAGATTCGAGGCGAGCGACCCCGAACGGTAGACGTCACGAATGCCCGGCGTCGCGAGCAGGCTCTGCTCGATCCGCTCCGTGAGCCCGAGGGGCGTGGTCATCGTCATCGTCCTTCCTCCGTCCAACTCTGCACCTTCTGGATGTCGCGGACCCTGATGTCGATCGCCACGACGTCGAGGTCGGTGTGCCGTCGCAGCCGGTCGGCCACCTCATCGCGCAGCTCGTCCACCATCCGAGGGATCGAGCCGCCGTAGAGCGCGCTGACCTCGAGTTCGACCCTGACGGGTGATCCCGCCACGGTGACGTCGCCGTCGAGGGTCGTCCTGCCCACCAGGACCCCCGCGACCGCGTTCTCGGCAGACCGGATGAGTCCGCGCACTGCTCCCTCGCTGATGCCGAAGTCGACCGTGGGATCCGGGTCTTCGATCGGGATCCGCCGTCCTGCTCTGGCATCCAGCGCGATTCCGGCGAGGATGCGGTCGACCCAGCTCGCATCGACCTCGGGCGAGGCCGCAGCGTCCGCATCGATGAGCTGGCTTCCGAGGCCTCTGAGCCCTTCGAGCGCGTCGAGCGCCAACTGGCAGCCCGGCGAACCCTCGATCGAAGGATCACGAGGCGTCCGCCCGGATTCCAGGTAGTCCGTCAGCTCGTCGAGAGTGTGTCCGTCGAGGTCGCTCGGCTCGAGTCCGAGGCTGCGCACGTCATTGCTGTCGTGGTCATCAGTCATCGCCATGCCTCCATCCGCACGATCATGTACTTCCTGGCTCTGGCGAGCAAACCCCTTGCCGTCGACACCGAGATCCCCAACTCCTCGGCGATCTCGTCATACGAGTAGCCGCCCATCTCGCGCAGCACCCAGCACTCGCGCTGAGCCGCGGGCAGCTCACCCAGCGCCGCCCCCAGAGCGGCGACCCCCTGGCGAGCTTCGGCGAGCCGCTCGGGCGTGCCGTGCGACGGCGCAGCCCGGTCGATGTCGTCGACATCGAGCACCGGACGCAGCGCGCGGATCCGATCCACCGCCTTGCGGCTCACGATCCGCATCAGCCAGCTCTTGACCTTGCCGGGGTCGTCGAGCTCCGAGAACCGCTGCCACGCGGTGACGAAGGCCTCCTGCACGATGTCGTCCACATCGGACGACGCGTTCAGCATGCGCTGCGTGTAGGCACGCATCATCGGCGTGTACCGGCGCACCAGCACGGCGAACGCCGCCACGTCGCCGTCGATGGCACGACCGGCGACGATCCGGTCGTCCGCGTGCTCCAAGGCATCGCGGTAGCGCTCAGCTGCCATATCCCCACTCCATCTGTCTACCCCTGAGGCATATTCGGAACGGACTGTCGATCGGATCTCTGGGAGGGCGGATCCGCCGCGGGTACCCCAAGCCCCCGCCGAGAATCCGGCTCCCCCCGGGTGCTGAGCGCCATTCCCACAACGGCTCCCAGCACCCACTCCTGCGCGGCTCCGGCGATCTTCTCGACCGCCGGGAACCGGCTGGAGACCCCGACGAGTGCGCGTCGATACGGCCGCCCGTCGGCGACCCTGCCACCGGCAGCATCCGACACGCCTCGTCAAGGCGGTCATTCGACCCGCGCCTCCAGAGGAGACTCCACGACGTCGTCGTCGGACGGGACATGAACGTCGTTGATCGTCACGTTCACCTCGGTGACCTGCATCCCGACCAGGTCGACCAAGGCGCGGTGCACGGCGGTGCGGACGTCATCCGCCACCTTCTGCAGAGACACGGGGTAGTCGGCGACGATCGTCACGTCGACGGCGACCTGCGTCTCACCGACCTCGACGGCGATGCCCTGCGCGAGATCAGTGGTGTTGAGGGCATCGCGGATGGCGCCCACCATGCGCGCCGCTCCACCGCCCAGAGCGTAGACGCCCGGCACGTCGCGTGCGGCGATGCCGGCGACCTTGGCGATCACGGCGTCTTCGATGATCGTCCGTCCGATCGCGGCGTCGGTCGCGGCGGACAGGGGCTGAACCTTGGTTCCACTGGTCGCATTTGCCAACATGAGCTCCTTCTTACGTGATCGTCTTCGGCGCGAAGCGCGCGGTCGCAGGGCAGCGACACTACTAGGACGTTCGCGGGCGGCAGGATGTCACAGATCGATGCGAGATATTTTTGTTATGCACTCATCGGCTGATAGTGCATAATTGCACTCTATGGACAGCAGTGCAGATTCCCTCCGCGAGCAGCGCAAGCGCGAGACCTCGCGCAGTCTCACCGAGGAGGCTCGACGGCTGACGTCGGACCGGGGATTCGCCGGTTTCACGGTCGAAGAATTGTGCGGCGAGGTGGGCGTCTCGCGGCGCACCTTCTTCAACTACTTCGAGAGCAAGGAGAACGCCGTTCTCGGTTTCGCGGTCATCGACTCCCGTCAGCAGGACCTCGAGCAGGCCTTCGTCGAGGCGTCCGGCGAGCTTCTCGACGACTTCCTCCAGCTCACGATCGACCGCTTCGCCCTGTTCAGCCCGCTCGATGACGCGCAGGCGCTGTTCGCCGTGATGGAGCAGGAACCGCGACTCCTCAAGGCGGCTTTCGCCCAGCTCGCCGAGAACGAGCGGCGCGACATGGAGCTCATCGTCCGCCGCGCAGGCGGTGGACCCGAGCAGGAGCTCCGCGCGGAGGTCATGGTGCACACCGTGGGCGCGCTGGTGCGCCTCAGCATGGACCAGCTGCTCCACCACCATTCGACCGAATCGTTCGATGCGCTGGTCACCCGGCGGCTCGACGCCGCCCGACTCATCTACTCCGCCACACAGAAAGCTGACTGAATGTCCGTCTCCACCACCAAGGATGCGCCCTTCCTGCTCACGAAGCGCCGCATCTGGATCATCTTCAGCGCCCTGATCGCGGGGATGCTGCTCTCGAGCCTCGATCAGACCATCGTGTCGACCGCCATGCCGACTATCGTCGGCCAGCTCGGCGGCGTCGACCATCAGGTGTGGATCACCACGGCATATCTGCTCGCCACCACGATCGTCATGCCGATCTACGGCAAGTTCGGTGACGTGCTCGGTCGGCGCAACCTCTTCCTGGTCGCGATCGCCCTGTTCACCCTCGCGTCGGTCGGGTGCGCCTTCGCGACCGACTTCTGGATGTTCGTCACCTTCCGCGCCCTCCAGGGCCTCGGCGGCGGCGGTCTGATGATCCTCTCGCAGGCGATCATCGCCGACATCGTGCCCGCGAACGAGCGCGGCAAGTACATGGGCCCCCTGGGCGCCGTCTTCGGCCTCTCGGCCGTGGCAGGTCCGCTGCTGGGCGGGTTCTTCGTCGATCACATGACGTGGCAGTGGGCGTTCTACATCAACATCCCCGTCGGGATCGCCGCGTTCATCATCGCGTTCGTGGCGCTCAAGCTGCCCAGCAAGAAGGCCGAGAAGCCGATCGACATCCTCGGAGTGATCTTCCTCTCGGCGGCCACCACGTGCCTCATCTTCTTCACCGACTTCGGCGGCGACGCCGAATTCGGCTGGGATTCACTGGCCACCTGGGCGTGGGGCGCGGGACTCGTCGTCGCGGCGACGGCATTCGTGATCACCGAAGCGCGCGTGCAGGATCCGATCATCCCCCTGAGCCTCTTCCGCAACCCGATCTTCATCAACGCGACCGCCATCGGCCTCGTGCTCGGGATCGGCATGTTCGCCGCCATCGGCTTCGTGCCGACGTTCCTGCAGATGTCCTCCGGAACCTCTGCCGCGGCATCCGGACTGCTGATGATCCCCATGATGGTGGGACTCATCGGAACCTCGATCTTCTCGGGCATCGCGATCTCGAAGACCGGTCGCTACAAGGTCTACCCGATCGTCGGCACCATCCTCACCGGCATCGCGATGATCTGCATGACCACGCTCTCGGCGACCACGCCCATCTGGCTCATCTGCGGCTTCCTGTTCGTCTTCGGCGCGGGGCTCGGCCTCATCATGCAGGTCGTGGTGCTGGTCGTTCAGAACGCGGTTCCCGCAGGCGAGATCGGAACGGCGACGAGCACCAACAACTACTTCCGCGAGGTGGGGGCGTCGCTGGGCACCGCGGTGTTCGGCACGATCTTCACCACCAGGCTCACCGAGAACCTGGTCGGCGTCTTCGCCGGGGCCGGCGCCTCGCCGGAGCAGGCGTCGCAGTCGGCGTCGACGATCGACCCCGCGACCCTGAACGCGCTTCCCGACGAGGTGCGCGAAGGCATCGTCACGGCGTATGCGGATGCTCTCGCACCCGTGTTCTGGTTCCTGGTGCCGTTCATCGCGGTGGCGTTCCTGCTGTCGCTGTTCCTCAAGCAGATCCCGCTGTCCGACCAGGCGGGTCTCGTCGCCCGAGGCGAGGCCATCGGCGGCGAGGAGGCCGAGCGCCAGGAGGCCGAGCTGCGCGGCGGTGGCCGTGCTGTCTCCGCATCCTCCGCGGATCCCGGTGCGGGCGATTCTCCCCGCGACTGACTACCGCACGCACACGACGGGCCCCTCATCGCAGCGATGAGGGGCCCGTCTCTGCGTGCGGATCAGGGGAGGTCGGAGACCGCCACCTCATCGTCATCGTCTGCCGCGTTGTCGTCTGCAGCGTCGTCACCGGTGACCGTCTGTTGGTCACCCGGCGTGGCGGAGTCGGGCTCCGGGTCCGTGTCATTCGTCACGAAGTCGGCATCCACGCCCGTCGCATCGATCTCGGCGCCGTCACTCGGCGCGGCCTGAGGGTCTGACATCGTCGCTCCCATCGTCTGTCGCGGATAAGGAGCATAAGTCTCTCCGCGCTGAGGCGCTGGCGGCATCCCCTTGACAGCTCGCACGAGAGCGTCGGAGTTCCAGGTCCCCACATACGACAAGACCCCCGGAATCCCGGGGGTCTTGATCTGTAGCAGGAGCGGGGCTTGAACCCGCGACCTCACGATTATGAGTTAGATGCGGTGGGCTGATGGGCACTCGTTCATCCCCGTTTGCCGCGTGATTTCGCGGAAGTTGTCGTGGTTGGTCGCGGCTGGTTGAGGGTGATTTCAGCGGAGCTACCGGCACAAAACCGGCACCTCAATCGAGCGCGTCAAGCCCAGGCAGCTCATCCTGTGCGCCTTTGTCGGACCGGACGGCAACGAATCGCGCGGAGTCGCGAGCCTTCTCTACAGGTTCGCCGCTCGGCCCCCCGACCGTCGATGTGTCTTGAAGGATGGCGCTGAGATCGTCTGTTAGGCCTCCATAATTCCGGAGGAACGCGTTGATTAGAGCAACACTTTTCTGTGTATGACCGAGGTCAAGCCCTAGGTGCGAGGCGACTGCGTGATCGATAGGGCGATCCCGCGCAAGTCGGTCGTGTGCGATGACATCGAACTGGCGCGGAAGGTCGCTGATACGCCTGTCGGCGGACAAGCGAAGGACCAGTTCCGCGAGCGATTCCGCCCACTCGGGTGGCTCGGGCTCGAAGGCTCCCATCGCGTCGACACGTACTTCGGGTGACGCCTGAACCGCGACTAGAAGCCCAGCTACGAACTTGTCAAAATCCCGCGACAGCTGCCGAAGCTTCTGGGCAGGGACGACCCCATCGGCAAGGCGTTCGCTGAGATGGGCAGTAAATTCGAGCGCAGTCATTGGTCGGATATGTCCGGCTATTGTCACCAGGTTCAGCACCCATACGCTCAAGGCTTCGGCAATCAGCCACCGCGTGGCAAGTTGGTCATTGTCTCTGACGTTCGGAGTCCACTGAGAGGAGAGTCCCTGGAGGAGCCCCAACGTTTGTTTGAGCACTGAGTACGGATCCAAGAACCAGACTGTCGAGGTGAGGAACTTGAACGATGCCGCCAAGGATGGGCTATCTCGAACGATTGACTGCACGGTCTTACGCAACAGAAACGCGTTCGGTCCGTGGGCCCCGGCATCGCCGTACTCGGAGATATTGATCGCGTTCTCGCGGGCAGCGAGTTCTTCCTTCGATTGAACCGTTGTGCGCGATGCGCGCGCTAGTTCCCTGGCGCGCGGCTGTACAGGAACTGCGACGGTGAGTTCGGCTCTGTCAGCATGCACAAGCTCTTGCAATCCTCGGAGCCACACGATTCGATCGAGCGGTTTGGGTGCGCTCTTGCCGGTACCGCTCTTGGACTCCCCGATTACACGGACCGTTTCAAGGCCAGGACCGAAGCCGATCGCGAGTAGATCTAGGTCCGTGATTTGAATCAGTTCTGAACCGTAGAAATTAACAAGGTCGATGCCGACGCGGGAGTAGTAGCCCTCCCAGAACCAGAGTCTTCCGACTCGCAGCTCGAGCTCATCACCGGAAGTTAGCGGGACGGTCTTGGCGGGTTGCACTTTTCAACTCCTTCCGAAGAGCGAGAATCGCGGATGCCGCTAGTTCGTCGGCGGCTCCTTGATCCCCTAGTGAGGCGCGGGCCTGCTCGGGATTCATGAACTCAACCGGCGTGCGATCAAGTTTTACGCTGGCAATAGAGCTTTGGGTGGAGCTACGAGATTTCTGTAGCCAGGCGAGTCCTCCTTGAACAATCTCTTCCTTCACGAGTTCGAGATAGGCGCGTCCGTTTCCATCCTCACGGACGCTAACGATGCCGTGGGCTTCAAGAAGGTGATAATCGGTTCCAATGTTGGTAGCCGGTCCCACACTCCCGCGGTTGAGGAGTGCATTCGTAAGCGTCACAGGGTCGGCGATTCGGCCGCCGGATGACTTTGCTCGCTCGTGTCCAAACAACATGTGAGCGACGAACAGCTTTCTCTGGTTGAGAGCTTCTGTTGTGAGTAGAAGATCATCGTCTGGCTCAAGGGTTGGCGAGAAGACGTACGTTTGACTGCCCGACTCCCCCGTGGATTTGACGGTCGATGCTTGGACAAGCCCGACCTTCTGCGCTGCGCTGAAGAGGGCAGGGGTGGTTCCCGACAATGAAGGCAAAGCGAGACCCGGCCGCGTCGACGCCTGCTCACAGATGCCGAGGAGTGCGTCTCGCTCAGCGGGTGGAAGATTCCGAAGGAATCCGGCGACGTCGATGTGGCCGCTACTCCACACATACGGACTATAGATCACGTCCTCGTTCAAGTCCGACGATCGAATCCTGCTCACAAGTCCGGTCGCAAGTGCAAGTTTTAGACCGGTCTCGGCCGCCGCGTCGTCGAAATCGCGTCGATGCAGCTGCTGGAGATGCTGGTCCCGGACTAGCGGTGCGAATGAAGCGATTTCGATCGAATGCAGCATCGCGAGCTCATCCGCACGAGGATTCAGCTGCTGTAGCACTCGAAACGACTGCTCGATCAAGTTTCCTGTTACACCCAAGAAGTCCTGCACTTCGAGGACCATGCCGTTGCTGTCCAGCACGAAGTCCACGACATTTGCGGCCTTCAACGCGGGCAGGGTGGTCGTATGTAGTGCGTTGCGGCCGATGCCAGCCTCGGCCGCGAATGACTCGATGGCGGACGCCGACAGGCTACCCTTGAAGCCGTGAATTCTGGCAACGAAGTCCATCGACTCTCCAGCGGAGAGGAGCGCTTCGAGGCGAGGGCGCAGAGCTGGATTGATGGTGTTCGAAGCCTGGTGAACACGTGTCACCGCGCGTCCCATACGTCGATCGGGGGCGTTCGCGGAATCTGCAGGCGTTGCAATCACTGTGTTCCTGACTCGAATCTGAGGGAGCGGATCAAGCATATTGGTGATGTGAAGATTCGGTTACAGCATGGCTCGACACTGAGTCGGCTGTGATGTGCCTCCGAGGAGCGCCCGGACCGCAGCGGAGCGAGGACCGGACGCACCGCAGGCGGCGCAGCCGGCCGCTAGGCCGGCCTTGAACGAGTAAAGAAAGTTCTCACAGATCGACTCACTTCGTCGACCGCCGAACTCGCGTCGCCGTCGCTTTGACGTCCTCGGGCTTGACTGCGCGAGCATCGAACCGCTTGTGCCACGTGTCGAACACGGCGAGGAGCTTCGGCTCTCGGCGCTTCAACGCCGTCGACATGAACGATGACAAGTCATCGATGGGACGGGTGATGCGCTCATCGGCAGGGTTGCGGACGAAACCAAGCTGTTTCGGTGCGTTCTGACCGAAGAGCGCGATGAATTCCTCCGAGACGATCTTCCGCATCCGCTCGCGGAGCTTCAGTTGCTCGTCGATGGACGGGGTGATCCCAGTTCAGCTGGGACTTGAAGTCAAGGACTACTCCGGGCGAAAGATCGTCACCGGTGCGGGAAACCCAAACTGGGATGGCTCGACATGCATCCTTCAGGTATCGATGCCTCCAGGCCTCGCCCGAGAAGATCTCGTCGCGGCGACGACTCGCATCGCTCAGGCGTTCAACGCCGTACGCGTGACCGTCGTGGGCGAGCAGATCAGTTCGCTCGCCCTGCGGATCGAGTACGTCGATGCACTTGCACAGCCCTTCAGCTTCCCGCTCGGAGGCACCTGGGATGGCGCATCTGTCCTCATGGGGATCTCGGACGGCGGTGCCGAATGGCGTGTCTGTCTCTCGGGCCCCACACGCTCGTGGCGGGCTCCTCGGGGGCTCATGTACGGGTCACCTCTGCGGGAGCTCCGCGACGACGGCACCTTCGATGCCATGCATCTTCTTGAGCTAGCTCCGCCGGACGCTATCCGCCAGCTAGGCGAGCTTGTCGAGATCGCGAACGCAGAGCTGATCCCGCACATCGGGGGACCGTACGTACTCGGCCCGACGTTTGACGGCTCAGGGTTGTGCGCGGCTGACGCCGACGTGATCGCAAGTGGCTTCCTGCTCGACTTTAAGACCAGCCTCGGATCGAAAGTATCTCGGCCCGGCGGACGGTCGGATTGCCTGAAGCTCAAGGACCTGCATCAGTTGGTCGCGTACGCGTTGTTCGACTATTCGGATTCCCATCGCATCCACCGCGCGGGATTCTATTCAGCCCGCTTCGGCCATCTGGTGTCGTGGGAACTTGCCGAGCTTCTTGAGACGCTTGCGGGACGCCCCGTCGACATTGCGGACGCTCGCGAACAAGTCTGGCGAGTTCTCGGGGGCCGCCCTCCCACCCAGTAGTTGATGCGACAAGGCGGTTCAGTGAAGGCGCGCCTGCCAGCCGTCCTCCACTCCCCCAGCTGCCATCAGACGTTCGGCAAGCGCTACGCCTGATCCCACTCCGTTGCGATGCGCGAGCGGTTCGAGAAGCTGCGCAAGACGTCGAGGATGCGGGAGCACTCCCCGTTGCACAGCGTGCAGGAGCGCATCTGCAATCAGCGATGGGTCTTCTCGGCTCTCCACCAGATCGGCGATTGTGCGCTCCACCGTCATCGTGGGGAGTCCATCAATGTAGACGACGTCCTCTTGGTCGAGATGGCGTACACGCAGTCTCACGCCGGGCAGACGTGTCGTTCTTCTGGTCGGCGTGACAAAATCACTCTCCGCGGGGAACCAGTCGCCGATTTCGTGCAGCGCTGCTGCCGACCTCCCGGCTGCGACTGTGAGCCGCTTCGCTCCATCGACGGCAAGCCAATGGATTCGAATGGTGTCGATCTCAAGCCGAGCCGGTGGTGCACCCGCCATGCGGTAGACGCCCTGCGCGAGCCGCTCAATCGCCCCAGACGCCGCGAGGGCAACGAGCACGTTGCGAGATACACCTGTCTCGGACGCCTGCGCCGTGGTGAACATGCCCCAGCGTTCGACGGCAACCTTTCCGAGCATGGCGATGGTTGAATGAGACACATCAACGTTTGTAGCATGCAACCAGGACAAACGCTGTAATCACTGCTGTGATAGGCGCGTCGCCCTAGATTGACGTTCGGAAAGGCTAGGTTTCGAGCACTGAGTTCCGCGCTCGACCATATGCTCGCTGTATGAGAGTCGAAGGCGAACGCGCGCAGGTGCTCATCACTGTGAAGGCAACACCACAGCCGTCGACGAGCTATGGAGACACCTCGTGCGTCGCGGGCGTCCGCATCGACAGCGACAAACCCAGCTGGATTCGTCTCTACCCCATCGCCTTCCGCTGGCTCGACGGCGATGCTCAGTTCAAAAAGTACGATGTCATCGAGTTGGAGGTCCGCCGCAAGGACTCGGACACTCGCCGAGAGAGCTACTCGCCGACTCAGGATTCGTGGACGGTGGTTCGCAACTTGCCGCCATGGAAGCCTCGACACCGGGTCATCGGTCAGCTAACGCCAACAACGACTTGTGAACTAATGCGAGCTGCTGACGCAGATGGCTCTGCGCCTTCGTTGGGGCTGGTCTACCCGGCCGATATCGATCGCCTTGAGTTCGAGCACCATCCAAAGTGGACCCTCGAACAGCTGGCGAAGATGCAGTCGCGTATCGACAAGGAGTCTTCTGCGCTCATTCCAATGAGCGGCCGGGTGCCCGCCCTACTGAAGGAGCCGCGCTTCATCGTGCGCTACCGCTACCGCTGCGAAGATGCCGCTTGCAAGGGCCACCAGGGTCGGAACTTGGATTGGGAGCTGACAGCGTTGCAGAATCGCCTCGGCGGCTCGGACGAGCATGTCAAGCAAGGCGTAACGCACAAGTTCTTCGACCAGATGTTCGCGTCCGACCGCCGCGCCGGCTTCTACATGGGAAACTTTGAGCTCGCAGCTCGTCGGGGCAAGTTCAGCGTCCTCGGAACCTACTATCCGAAGACGGAAGACGCCGTCGTTCCTGCACCAACGCTCTCTTAGACTTTGGCGAGGTCGCGGGCCATCAGCGACCTAATTTGGTCGAGAACCTGCTCGCGATGGCAGTGCCGCTCATCCTGCTCGTAACAAAACAGCACCACTTCGCCCGCTTGAGCAAGGTCAGCAACCTCTCTAAGCGCCGCAGCCGCCACGTCGGATTGCAACTCCTGACGGAACCGGTCACGGACGTCGTGCGCGAGATCAGATTCAATCTCGCCATATCCCGCACGGTTGTCTCGCTGGTTCCCGAGCACTGGGAGGTGAACGTACGTGATGCCCTCCTCAGATAGGGCCTCCGAGAGAGCGCGCTTGGAGAAACCGCGCTTTCGGGAGATAGCGTTCAGACGGACATCTACGAGCGTCTGAACGCCCCGGATCCGCAGCTTGGAGATGAAGGTGTCGAGGGCAAGACCTTCGTAGCCAATACCGGAGATGCTCATGTGATGTTCCTTCCGTTTGCGCAGCCGATGAGCTGCAACCCGACACCGCGAACTGCAGTACCGGGCATCACTTCGTGCCGCGAAACGCTCACCACACGCGAGACACGTGCAACTTGGCGTCCGTCGCGCACGTAACTCGCGCGAAGCCTCGGAAGACAAAGCCAGCAGCTCATCCAACGATAGGTCTCCGACATCGAACATGTAACAGATCATATCTGTTACATGTGGACCCTCCGAGGTACTGGCGCGACATCAGACGCGGGAGTAGACCCCTGACCGCTTCTTCCGACATCAGCACCCTAAAGCGCGGTCGGCGCAGACTGCTCCCACCGGTCCTTGAGCTGAGGAACTCACGATGTGCGGCGATGTGTAGGCCATACCGGAGTACCGACCGGCACAAAACCGGCACAACCCTCCCCTGCGCCGCTCCATCCACCACCTCGGATACGACAAAACCCCCGGAATCCCGGGGGTCTTGATCTGTAGCAGGAGCGGGGCTTGAACCCGCGACCTCACGATTATGAGTCGTGCGCTCTGACCAGCTGAGCTACCCTGCCTTACCGCATCCGCATCGCAGATACGAATACCGTGAGCCCCGAGTCAGGATTGAACTGACGACCCCTTCCTTACCATGGAAGTGCTCTGCCACTGAGCTATCGGGGCGTGCTGCCCCTCTCGGGGCAACCACACGAGAATACCATCACTGTGGCGTCCTCATGAAATCGAGGCGGTCAGTACGAGTACCGACCCGCATTCTCACGCAACCACGGCAGCGGATCGACCGTGCTGCCGTTGATGATGATCTCGAAGTGCAGGTGCGCGCCGTAGGAGCGGCCGGTGTTGCCGGTGTGACCGACGATGTCGCCGACCTTCACGGTCTCCCCCGCCTTGACCTGCAGCGAGCCGTACTGCATGTGCGAGTAGTGGCTCGTGACGACCTGTCCGTCGATCACGTGGTCGATGTACACGGTGACGCCGTACGCGCCGCCCTGCTCGGTGGCGATGCGCACCACTCCGTCGGCGACGGCCTGGATCGGAGCGCCCTCACCCGGAACGAAGTCGATGCCCTCGTGCAGCCGGCCCCAGCGCATGCCGTAGCCGGAGCTCATGCCGACGCCCACCTTGAACGGCCACTGGATCGCGGCCTCGGGGTCGTTCGTGAAGACCTCGTTGGAGTAGTTGATGCCCTCTTCGGAGGCGACCTGGATGAGCGAGACGGTCGAGAAGCTGTCGGACCGGGCGAGCGACTCGTTCTGCACGTCGGAGGACGTCACGAACGCCTGGATCTCGTCCTTGTCCTTGCCCTTGTCTGCGGTGGCTGCAGAACCGGATGCCGCGACGAGAGACGTCGCGGCCAGCGACTGCGGGCCGTTCACCGCGGCGACGGCCTCGGCCGGCAACGTCATTCCCACCGCGAGCAGACCGGCGACACTCATGACGCCCACTGTCGCGCCGAGCGCGAAGACCTTGCGCATCGGACGACGGCGACGAGCGACATGCTCGGAGATCGTCTCGTAAGCAACATCGGCCTGGGGCTCTGACTCCGTCGCGGGCGCATCCTCGACCGTGACCGTGCGGAAGGCACGGGATGCCGTCTCGAACGCGTCTGCGGATTCGTCGTCGGTCCCGCGCTCGGACTGGGTCGTCTCCGGAGCCGAGTCGTCCGCCGCTGTGGTGGCGGGAGCGTCGGCGGGCGCGGAGGCCGTCGGAGTCTCGGGAGCAGCGGGCACTGCCGGAGCGGCGACGACGTCGGTCGAGTCCGAGTCTGCGGCTGCTGCCGCGACGGCGGCCGCCACGACGAATGTCTCGGCTGTCGTGAAGCGCTGCCGGGCGGCGCGACGCGAGCTCGAGCCCTGCGCAGCGGCGGGGGCTTCTACGGAGATGGACGAGTCGACTTCTGCCGCGAGGGCCTCGGAGGCCGCGATGCGGGGACGGCTGGAGCGGCGTGTGGGCGCAGCATCGGCCGGGGAGTTCTCAAGGGGCAAAACGTTGTTCTCTCGGGTCAAACGTCGAGCTGGGGGAAGCTCAGGACATCATCGGTTCGGGCCGATGGAAAGTAACGATCAGATAAACCTTAGCCTGCTCTACCTGGGAACGCCATGAATCCGTCACGCCTCGTGCCCGAGAAGGGTGAGAACGCGCTGGTGGACTTCGGTTCCGCCGGCGACGAGCATCGGTCTCGACGATACCTCATCGATCCGAGAGACCGCCCCGCCCGCTTCGCGGACGAGCAGCTCCCCTGCCGCGAAATCCCAGGGCTTCAGCCCGCGTTCGAAGTAGCCGTCGAGGCGTCCCGCGGCGACATAGGCCAGGTCGAGCGCGGCGGAGCCCGCGCGCCGCAGGTCTCGCGCCATGCCCATGATGCGCCGGACTGTCGCGAGGTCTCCGTCGTGCGTGGCGGGGTCGTAGCCGAACCCGGTTGCGAGCAGCGCGCCGGCGGGCGTCTCGGTGGTCACGGCGAGACGGTGCTCGCCGAGCCAGGCCCCGTGCCCGTGTGCGGCCGTGAACAGCTCCGCCATCGCGGGAGCGTAGACGGCCGCCGCGATCGGCTCCCACACGTCGGGGCTCGCGACTCCCTGGACGGCGGCGATGCTGACCGCGTACGAGGGGATGCCGTAGGCGTAGTTCACCGTACCGTCGATGGGATCGACCACCCAGGTGATGCCGGTCGTGCCCGGTTCGGGTGCCGATTCCTCACCGAGGAAGCCGTCGCCGGGTCGCACCTCCCTGATCCGCGCGCGGATGAGCAGCTCGACCTCGCGGTCCGCCTCCGTGACGATGTCGGCGAGAGAAGACTTCGTCGCCGCGAGGTGAACGCCTTCCGCTCGGCGGCGGCTCGCCAGATCACCGGCCTCGCGCGCGATGCGCGCGGCCAGCTCCGACAGTTCGACCTTGGTGCTCACTGCGGAGGCAGCGGCGGGGCCGGCGGGTAGGCGCCGGGGGCAGGCGGCGCTGCGGGCGGAGCCTGCGGCACCGGAGGCCCCTGAGTGAACGGGGCCGGAGGGACCTGCGTTGGAACGGCATGCTGCGTTGGCTGCGGAGCGGACGGCTCGGGAGCGGCGGGCTCGGGAACCGTCGGGAACTGCGCGACGGCGAACTGCGGCGCGGGCGCCGATGGCAGCTGATACTGCGGAGCCTGCGCACTCTGCTGCGAGGGGTATCCGGTGTAGTAGGCGTTCCAGTCCGGCGAACCGTCGGGGAGCACCGGCAGCGGGGTGATGCCGTCTGCGTACGTCGGCCAGGCGTTCGGGGCCTGAGCGGTCGGAGCAGAAGCGACGGGGCGTGCACCGTTCGGCTGCTTCTTCGGGGCGAACAGCGCGTTGAGCAGCGGGATCAGCGTCGTGCCGACAGCGGCGAGGATCGTGAGAGCGACGACGATACGCCAGTAGAGCTCGCCGTAGTCGAACGTGTTCGGGAACGTGAGGAAGAAGATGAGCATCCCGACGAGTCCACCGAGGAAGACGACGGTCGCGATGTAGATGATCCGCGTGAACGTCGTGACGTGACGCTGGGCCGCGGGGGTGAAGAGGCGCACGTGCAGCAGTGCGAGCTGCAGGATTCCGACGACGAGCAGCAGCTGGAAGAACCGTTCGGCGCCCGCGAAGTACTGGCCGTCTTCGGGGAGCCAGATCTTGACCGCACCGACCAGCAGCGCGACGATCCACGAGACCATGCTCGACAGCGCGAGCCAGTCGGGACGGTTAGGCGCGAGGCCCGCCTCGAGGATCGCGATTCCCGCGAACGCCGCGAGGAGGAGGATCGTGAGGAAGGCACGGCCGATCAGACCGTCCTGGTCGCCGATCAGCACCCAGACGACGCAGACGAGCGCGGCCGCGATCAGCGCGCCGATGGCGATCCACAGCGCTCCGCGGATGAGGAGGGACAGGTTCTTCTTCTCGGCCAGCGCAGGTGCCTGCTGGGCGATCTCCGGATGGGACATCGCTTTCCTCTCGTTGAACGGCGTTGCGTTCATCCTTGCACGAGGCGATGCGGATGCCCCAGTGGTGGAGCGGGTCCGCGGACTTTGGTGCAGAGCTCAAGCGTCGCGGGAGTTCAGCGGCCCCGGGTGGCGGACGCGGCGACGAACGCCGCGATCCGCGCCTGAGCATCCGGCGTCGCCAGCGACGCACCGATCGAGCGAGCCTCCTCGCTGAGCTGCTCCTCGAACGAGCGCTCCGGCTGCGACCGCACGAGACGCTTCGCCTGGCCGTAGGCGTCGGCGGCGCCGTCGATCCAGAAGCGGGCGATCTCCTCGGCACGTGCCCTCACGAGTTCGGCCTCGCCTGCGGCATCCGCCCCCTCGACGGCTTCGGCGACGAGCCCCCACTCCACGGCCTCCTGAGCCGTCAGCAGGCGATCCTGCAGCACGAGCTGCAGAGCGCGCCGCTGCCCGACGGCTCTGGCGAGCTGCGCCGAGACCGACAGATCTGGGGTCAGACCGATGTTCGCGTAGAGGCTGCCGAGTCGCGATCGCGAACCGACGACCGCGTAGTCCGTGCTCAAGAGGATGCCGAGGCCTCCCCCGGCCGTCGTGCCGTGGGCGGCGGCCACGACGGGCACCGACGAGTCGGTGAGCGAGCGGATGCCGGCGTTGATGACCTCGGCGAGCGCGGTGATCTCGGCGCCGGAGCCCGCGCTCGTCGCCATCTCGATGACGTCTCCGCCCGCGCAGAAGGCCGGACCCGAGGCATCGAGCAGGATCGCCTTGACGTCGGCGCGTGACGTGGCCTCGGCGGTGGCATCTCGCCATGCGTGCGCGAGGTCGGCGTTGAACGCGTTGAGCCGCTGAGCACGGTTCAGGGTGAGCCGAGCCATTCCCTCATCGACTGCGAACAGAATGGCATCGCTCATGGCTTCTCCTTCGAACACCGGACGTGTGCCCCCCAGGCTAATCGCGATCAGGCGTCTTCCCACACCCGGCCGACGAACGCCTCCATGCGCCGCCGGGTTCCGTCGAGACGGAAGTCGACCTGCCCTGGGGCACGCACCTCGTTCGGTGCGAGCGGATGCGCGAGCCTGACGTTCTCATGACAGGTGAGGTCGGCGCACATGTAGGTGCCGATGGAGTCGCCGCGCATGCCTGCCTCGCCCGCTCGACGCGTGGAGAAGAGAGCCACCTGGTTGCCCGGCTGCATCGTGCGGCAGATGTCGCACATGCCGGCCCGACTGCGAGCGGGAACGGATGCCCGCAGCACGACGCCGACGATCTCGCCCTCGCGCTGCACCAGCACGTACCCGCGGCGACCGGCTCCCGGGTCGCGCCAGGCGAAGAAGTCGAGGTAGTCCCAGTCGATGAGCATGAAGTCGTGGGGCATCTCCATGATGCGCAGCTCGTCGGCATCCGCGTTGACGAAGGATGCACGGACGTCTGCCTCGGTGAGCGCTCGCATCTCTCCAGTCTATGAAGCGTCGCGCACCCCGGTCGCGGGCGTTTCGTCTCGGTCGCTGCGCGTCCTCGCTCAACGACCGGTGCCTGTCCGTCGAGCGTGACCCCGCCCTGGTCGTTGAGCGAGCGCAGCCCCACCCTGGTCGTTGAGCGAGCGCAGCGAGACGAAACGCCGATCAGGCGCCGGCGCGCCGCATCGCCTCTCCCGCCTCCGAGACGATGTGACGCATCGCCGCCGCGGCATCCTCCGCCTCCCTCTGCGCGATCGCCATGGCCGCATCGCGGTGCCACTGCACGGCTCGCGGATCGGCCACATGCGGCATGAGGTCGTGCACAGTGCGCCCCCGCAGGACGGATTCGATCGTCTCACCGAGCGCCGACAGCATCGAGTTCCCCGACGCCTCGAGCAGCAGACGGTGGAATCGGACATCAGCTGCGAGGTACGCGTCACGATCGGCCTCGTGATCGTGACGCCCCAGCTCGTCGACCACCGCCAGCATCTCGGCCCTCTGCGCCGGGGATGCCGAGACGGCTGCGAGCGCTGCCGCGACAGGTTCGACGGCCGAGCGGAGCTGGCTCAGCTCGACGAGCTGCTCCTCACGAGCGGGACCGGCGAGTCGCCACGCGATCACCTCGGGCGCGAACAGGTGCCAGTCGCCCCGCGGACGCACTTCGACGCCCGACTTGCGGCGCACCCGCACGAGGCCCAGCGACTCCAGCACCCGCACGGCCTCGCGCGCGGCCGAACGGGAGACCCCGCGTTCCTGGGCTAGATCGACGGTGAGCACCCTGGCGCCCGGCAGAAGACGACCGTGCACGATGGCCGGTCCGAGCTCTGCGACGAGCGCGTCATGCACCGATCCTGACGTCCGAGAATCGTCCATGGGTCGAGTATGCCTCAGTTCACGTATTATGTAGGACATAATCCCCTCGAAAGAAGGTGAGCGCCGATGCTCTCTGCTGATCTCCCCCTCGACGTGACGTCGGACTCGCCTGTCCTCGTCTTCATGGGCGTGGCGGGGTCGGGCAAGTCGACCGCCGCCTCCCTGCTCGCCGCGCGACTGGGGTGGGACTTCGCCGAGGGCGACGATCTGCATCCCGCCGCGAACGTCGCGAAGATGGCCGCGGGCCACCCGCTGGACGACGACGACCGCGCCCCGTGGCTGCGCCTCATCGCCGACTGGATCGATGCGCACGTCGCAGCGGGGCGGCCGGGCATCGTGACGTGCTCGGCGCTGCGTCGCCGCTATCGCGACGTGCTCCGGCACGAGAACGTCGTCTTCGTGCACTTCACGGGAGACCGCGCGCTGATCCTCGAAAGGATGCAGAGCCGCGAGGGGCATTTCATGCCGACGGCGCTGCTCGACTCGCAGCTCGCCACCCTGGAACCCCTGGACGCGGACGAGCGCCACATCGACGTCGACATCGCCCTCCCGCCCGAGGCGCAGCTCGAGGACATCTCGCGACGGCTGGGTCTGCACCTCGACGACCGCAACTGAGCCCGAGCGCCACTTTACGTCGATCGCTGCATCGATTGCTGCCGCGGTCGACGAAAGTTGGCGCGTGGGGGGGCGCCCGAACAGAAAAGGCCCGGAATCGCGAGGATCTGCGAGGTTCCGGGCCTTCTAGTCTGGTGGCGAGTGAGGGATTCGAACCCCCGAATGCTGAGCAGTCTGATTTACAGTCAGATCCCTTTGGCCGCTTGGGTAACTCGCCAGAGCGCACCCGTCCGACTTCGACAGCCAACCGGGGGCACGAAGAATAATCATACCTGCCAGCGCCTGGCACGAGAAATCGGGGTGTCAGCTGCCGCGCACTCCGCGTTCCGACTCGCTGAGGGACTCGGGAGTGCGCAGCAGACCGCCCTCTGCACGGCAGGTGGCAGCCGCCACGGCCATCGCCCGATCGAGCAGGCGCTGCCACCCATCGGCCTCTGTCGGCGCACCCTCGGCGAGGCCCGATGCGACGGCGGCGAGGGTCGCGTCCCCCGCGCCGACCGTGTCGATCACACGCCCGGGCAACACGGCGATCGGAGCGGTGACCACCCCGGCATCCGATTCGATGGTCGCGCCCGCGGCGCCGGCGGTCGCGAGCACCGCCCGCACTCCGAGCGCACGAAGTCTCGACCGCAGCGTGTCGACGTCGCCGTCGTAGAGCAGCTGCGCATCGTCGGTGCCGACCTTGACGATCGCTGCACCCGCGGCCACCCGCTCGAATCCGCGGACGAACTCCTCGCGGTCGCTGAGCATGCCCGCCCGGGGGTTGGGGTCGATGGCGAGCGGGGTGTCGCCGACGGCCTCGACGAGCGCATCCACCTCGGCGGGCACATCGAAGGGGAAGCAGCTCACCGCGATCAGCGTCGCGTCGGTGATCGCCTCCGCGGCTTCGGACGAATAGCGGATGCTGCGCCGCCGCGCCGCCTCATTGAACGTGTACTGCGGCTCGCCGTCTGCGCCGCGCTGCACGACGGCCCGCGACGATCCGCGTTCGGCGACGCTCGAGATCAGGCGCACATCATGGTCGGCCAGATACTCGCGGATGTGATCTCCGGCCCCGTCGTCACCCACCATGGCGATCAGGGTCGTCGGCACGCCGAGCCGGCGCATGCCGACCGCGACGTTGAGCGCTGCTCCACCCACGAGCTCGCGGATCCCCGCCGCGTCGCGGATCTCGTCGATCAGCGCGTCCCCGATGACGACGGCTCTGTGCGCGGAGGGGGAATCATTGCTCATTCAGCCGACACTACCGCTCGCGTGCGATCGACCGTGGGACCGCACGCCTCGCGCACCGGCGACGCACGGAGCGGTACGGTGAGCGCATGAACGCCCGACTCGTCCCCGCCGCGGCAGCTCTGCTGCTGATCGTCACCCTGGCCGGCTGCGGTCAGGCGGAAACGGGTGAGGGTGCATCGTCGGCGAGCCCGGAGCCGTCGACATCCGGCTCTCCGACCTCCTCCGAGAGCCCCGACCCCACGCCCTCCCCCACGTCGACCTCGGCCTCCGTCGCCCTGCCGACCGACTGCCGGGCGATCCTCTCGGAAGATGTGCTCTCGCAGCTCGGCGAGACTCCGCTGAACGACGCCGCCTTCGGACCTTCAGGCGTCGCGGACGACGGGACCCTTACTTGCATCTGGGCCGATCCGCGTGCCGACACCACGCGCCTCGTCACCACCATCGAGAAGATGAACCGCGGCCCTGCCCTCGACATGCTCAACGCGCTCGTCGCCGACGAGGGATTCAACTGCTTCACCCCGGATGACGGAACCCGCTGCGAGAAGACCTGGCAGAACGAGCAGTACCCGGTGACCGACGGTCGCACGCTCTTCTGGCGCGACGACATCCTCATCGACACCCGGTACTCGAACCTCGCGCCGACCGGCTACACCTCGAGCATCGTCGAGCACCTCTTCGGCTGACTCGACTCCGGCCCTCACTCCCGCCCGGTCTTCAACCGTCCGGCATCCCGCATCCGGCCTCCGGCACCCGGCACCCGGCACCCGGTCTCCGTTCCCTCGACGAGCACAACTTCGGATGCCGCGTGCGGCGCGCCGCGCCCTCACCCGTCAACTGCGGCGTGGCGGCCCGCATCTCCGAAGTTGTGCCCGCAGAACGAGGCTGGCGGCCCCTGGTCCCTGGTCTCCGGTCCCTGGTCCCCGGTCTCTGCCTCCTGGCCGAGCACAACTTCGGATGACGAGCGCGGCGCGCCGCGCGCGTGCCTGTCATCTGCGGCGTGGCGGCCCTGGTCTCCGAAGTTGTGCACGCGGAACGACGTCGGCGCGGCGAAGAATACTGACGACAGACACGAAGAAGGCCCCGGGCATGAGCCCGGGGCCTTCTCAGTCACTCAGTACGTCAGTTGTACGTACCGGGCGTGATGTCGTCCGTCGAGAACGCGTCGAAGTCGACGTAGCCGAAGTCGCCATCGGTGTACGCGCCGTCGGATGCGAAGATCCGGTTCGGGTAGCGCTCGCTCTTGGCTTCCTCGGTGGCCTCGACCGTGACGTCGCGGTACTTCGAGAGTCCCGTTCCGGCAGGGATGAGCTTTCCGATGATGACGTTCTCCTTGAGACCGACCAGCGGGTCGCGCTTGCCCTGCATCGCAGCCTCGGTGAGCACGCGGGTCGTCTCCTGGAAGGAGGCGGCCGACAGCCACGACTCCGTCGCGAGCGACGCCTTCGTGATACCCATCAGCTCCGAACGGCCCGACGCGGGGCGCTTGCCCTCTGCCACTGCCTCGCGGTTGATCGCCTGGTAGCGCTTGAGGTCGACCATCTCACCCGGGAGCAGGGTCGTGTCGGCGTGATCGACGACGGTGACCTTGCGGAGCATCTGACGGACGATGACCTCGATGTGCTTGTCGTGGATCGGCACACCCTGCGAGCGGTACACGCCCTGGACGCCCCCGACGAGGTAACGCTGAACCTCACGGGCGCCCATGACACGCATGACCTCCTTGGGGTCGAGCGTTCCGACGAGCAGCGGCTGACCGACGGTGACGTGCTGGCCGTCCTCGACGAGAAGCGTCGCACGCTTCAGCACCGGGTAGATGACCTCCTCGTCGCCGTTGTCGGGCGTGAGGATGAGCTTCTTGGCCTTGTCGGTCTCGTCGATCGTGATGCGGCCATCGGCCTCGGCGATCGGCGACGCGGCCTTCGGGGTACGCGCCTCGAAGAGCTCCTGCACACGGGGAAGACCCTGCGTGATGTCATCCGCCGATGCGGAACCACCGGTGTGGAAGGTACGCATCGTCAGCTGGGTGCCGGGCTCACCGATCGACTGTGCGGCGATGATGCCGACGGCCTCTCCGATGTCCACGGTCTTGCCGGTCGCGAGCGAACGGCCGTAGCACTGCGCGCAGACACCGACAGCCGAGTCGCAGGTCAGGACGGAGCGGACCTTGATGGTCTCGACTCCCAGACCGACGAGCTTGTCGATCAGCACGTCACCCACGTCGTCTCCGGCAGAGGCGAGGACCTCGCCCTTGCTGTCGACCACATCGGAGGCCAGCGTACGAGCGAACACCGAGTTCTCGACGTTCGCGTCGCGCACCAGCTCACCCTGCGAGTTCGGCGAGGCGATCGGGAGCTCGAGGCCCTTCGACGTGCCGCAGTCCTCTTCGCGGATGATGACGTCCTGCGAGACGTCCACCAGACGACGGGTCAGGTAACCCGAGTCGGCGGTACGCAGAGCGGTGTCGGCGAGACCCTTACGGGTACCGTGCGTCGCGATGAAGTACTCCGCCACCGACAGACCCTCGCGGTACGAGGAGATGATCGGACGCGGGATGATCTCACCCTTGGGGTTGTTCACCAGACCACGCATACCCGCGATGTTGCGGATCTGCAGCCAGTTACCACGAGCACCGGACGACACCATGCGGTTGATGGTGTTGTCCTCAGGGAAGTTCGCCCGCATCGCGGTCTGAACCTCGTCGGTCGCCTCGGTCCAGATCTTGATGAGCTCCTGACGACGCTCGGTGTCGGTCGTGAGGCCCTTCTCGTACTGGGACTGGACCTTCGCGGCCTGCTTCTCGTAGCCAGCGACGATCTCCGCCTTGTTCGGCGGCGTGAGGATGTCGCTCAGGGCGACGGTCACACCCGAGCGCGTGGCCCAGTAGAAACCGGCGTCCTTGATGCGGTCCAGCGACGCAGCCGTCTCGACCTTGGGGTACTCCTCGGCCAGCTTGTTGACGATCTGCGACAGCTTGTTCTTGTCTGCCTGCTCGCGGACGAAGGGGTAGCCCTTCGGCAGCGTGTCGTTGAAGATCGCCTGACCCAGCGAGGCGTCGACGAGACCGTGACGCTCGTATCCCTCAGGGGCTTCGCCCTCGAGGAAGGTCAGACCCGGGATGCGGATGCGGACCTTCGCCTGCAGGTCGAGGGTTCCCTCGTCCTTGGCGAGGATCGCCTCTCCGACCGAGCCGAATGCGCGTCCCTCGCCGGCTGCGCCCGCCTTGACCGTGGTCAGGTGGTGCAGACCGATGATCATGTCCTGCGAAGGCAGGGTCACCGGACGGCCATCGGACGGCTTGAGGATGTTGTTCGACGCGAGCATGAGCACGCGGGCCTCGGCCTGAGCCTCGACCGACAGCGGCAGGTGGACAGCCATCTGGTCACCGTCGAAGTCGGCGTTGAACGCCGCGCAGACGAGCGGGTGCAGCTGGATGGCCTTGCCCTCGACGAGCTGAGGCTCGAACGCCTGGATGCCGAGACGGTGCAGGGTGGGTGCACGGTTCAGCAGCACGGGGCGCTCGCGGATGATCTCCTCGAGCACGTCCCAGACCTCGGGACGGGTGCGCTCGACGGCGCGCTTGGCGGCCTTGATGTTCTGCGAGTGACCGAGGTCGATCAGGCGCTTGATGACGAACGGCTTGAAGAGCTCCAGAGCCATCTGCTTGGGCAGACCGCACTGATGCAGCTTGAGCTGCGGTCCGACGATGATGACCGAACGGCCCGAGTAGTCGACGCGCTTTCCGAGCAGGTTCTGACGGAAGCGGCCCTGCTTGCCCTTCAGCATGTCGCTGAGGGACTTCAGAGCGCGGTTGCCGGTACCGGTGACGGGGCGACCACGGCGACCGTTGTCGAACAGTGCGTCGACGGCCTCCTGCAGCATCCGCTTCTCGTTGTTGACGATGATCTCGGGGGCACCGAGGTCGATCAGACGACGAAGACGGTTGTTGCGGTTGATCACACGACGGTAGAGGTCGTTGAGGTCGGAGGTCGCGAAGCGGCCACCGTCGAGCTGCACCATCGGGCGCAGCTCCGGCGGGATCACCGGGACGACATCCAGAACCATGGCGGCCGGGCTCATGCCGGTCTCCAGGAACGAGCTGACGACCTTGAGGCGCTTGATCGCGCGGATCTTGCGCTGGCCCTTGCCCTCGGAGATCTGCAGACGCAGGCTCTCGGCTTCACCGGCGAGGTCGAACGCCGCGAGGCGACGCTGGATCGACTCGGCGCCCATGTAGGCCTCGAAGTACTGACCGAAGCGGTCCTGGAGCTCGTGGAAGACGTCGTCCTCGGGGCGGAGTGCGCCGACCTCGAGCGTGCGGAAGTCCTCCCACACGCGCTCGAGCTTGGCGATCGCCTCGTCGGCACCCTTGCGGATGAGCGACATCTCCTTCTCGGCGGCGTCCTTGACCTTCTTCTTGGCATCGGCCTTCGCACCCTCGGCCTCGAGAGAAGCGAGCTCCTCCTCGAGGCGCGCGAGGCGCTCGGCGATCTTCGAGTCGCGGCGGTCGCCGAGCGTCTTCAGCTCGAGACGGATGTTGTTCTCCTGCGTGCCCAGGTCGCGGTGACGAGCATCCTCGTCGACCGAGATGACCATGTAGGCGGCGAAGTAGATGACCTTCTCGAGGTCCTTCGGCGCCATGTCGAGCAGGTAGCCGAGACGCGAGGGCACGCCCTTGAAGTACCAGATGTGGGTGACGGGAGCGGCGAGCTCGATGTGACCCATGCGCTCACGACGGACGGAGCTCTTGGTGACCTCCACGCCGCAGCGCTCGCAGACGATGCCCTTGAAGCGGACGCGCTTGTACTTGCCGCAAGCGCACTCCCAGTCGCGGGACGGCCCGAAGATCTGCTCTCCGAAGAGACCGTCCTTCTCGGGCTTCAGGGTGCGGTAGTTGATGGTTTCGGGCTTCTTGACCTCGCCGTATGACCACGCGCGGATGTGGTCAGCGGTCGCCAGGCCGATGCGAAGCTCATCGAAAGTGTTTGACTCGAGCACAAATTCTCCTGTGTAGGAATTCTTTTGAAGAAGTCTGGCTTCGGCGGGCTCGGGAACCGGGTTCCCGAGCCTGCCGAAGGGTTAGATCTCGTCGATCGAGGCGGCCTCGAAGCGGCTGGAGATGTTGATGCCGAGCTCTTCCGCAGCGCGGAAGGCCTCGTCATCGGTGTCGCGGAGGTTGACCAGCGTGCCGTCGGCCGAGAGGACCTCGACGTTCAGGCAGAGCGACTGCATCTCCTTCATGAGCACCTTGAAGGACTCGGGGATGCCCGGCTCCTGGATGTTCTCGCCCTTGACGATCGCCTCGTAGACCTTGACGCGGCCGAGGATGTCGTCGGACTTGATCGTGAGGAGCTCCTGCAGTGCGTACGCGGCGCCGTAGGCCTCGAGGGCCCACACCTCCATCTCACCGAATCGCTGGCCACCGAACTGCGCCTTACCACCGAGCGGCTGCTGGGTGATCATCGAGTACGGGCCCGTCGAACGTGCGTGGATCTTGTCGTCGACGAGGTGGTGGAGCTTCAGGATGTACATGTAGCCCACCGAGATCGGTGCGGGGAACGGCTCACCGGAGCGGCCGTCGAACATCTGGGCCTTTCCGCTCGAGTCGATCAGGCGCACACCGTCACGCGTCGGGATGGTCGCGTCGAGGAGACCTGCGATCTCCTCCTCGCTCGCACCGTCGAACACCGGGGTGGCGACCTTCGTGCGCGGGGCTGCCTCGAAGGCATCCTTCGGCAGCTTGGTGGCCCACTCGGGGGTTCCCTCGACCTTCCAGCCCTGCTGAGCGATCCAGCCGAGGTGGGTCTCGAGCACCTGGCCGAAGTTCATTCGACCGGGGATGCCGAGCGGGTTGAGCACGATGTCGACGGGGGTGCCGTCGGCCATGAAGGGCATGTCCTCGATCGGAAGGATCTTGGCGATGACACCCTTGTTGCCGTGACGGCCGGCGAGCTTGTCGCCCTCGGTGATCTTGCGCTTCTGGGCGATGTAGACCACGACGCGGCGGTTGACGCCGGAGCCGAGCTCGTCATCGCCGTCTTCGGCGTTGAACTCCTTGACCGCGATGATCGTTCCCTGCTCACCGTGGGGCACCTTCAGAGAGGTGTCACGGACCTCGCGGCTCTTCTCGTTGAAGATCGCGCGGAGCAGGCGCTCCTCGGCAGACAGCTCGGTCTCACCCTTCGGCGTGACCTTGCCGACGAGGATGTCGCCGGGGCGGACCTCGGCGCCGATGCGGATGATGCCGCGCTCGTCGAGATCCTTCAGGAGCTCCGGGCTGACGTTGGGGAGGTCACGGGTGATCTCCTCCTTGCCGAGCTTCGTGTCGCGGGCGTCGACCTCGTACTCCTCGATGTGGATCGAGGAGAGGGTGTCGTCCTTCACCAGGTCCTGGCTCAGGATGATCGCGTCCTCGAAGTTGTAGCCCTCCCACGTCATGAACGCGACGAGGAGGTTCTTTCCGAGTGCGAGCTCACCGTTCTCGGTCGCGGGGCCATCGGCGATGACCTCTCCGACCTCGACGCGCTCACCGGCGTTGACGACGACCTTCTGGTTGTACGACGTGCCCTGGTTCGAGCGGTCGAACTTGCGCAGGTGGTACTCCTGCGTGCCGCCCTCGTCGAGCATGACGGTGACGCGGTCTGCGGAGACCTCGGTGACGACACCGGCCTTCTCGGCGGTGATCACGTCACCGGCGTCGATGGCCGTGTAGCCCTCCATACCGGTTCCGACGAGCGGCGAGTCGCTGCGCAGCAGCGGCACGGCCTGACGCTGCATGTTGGCGCCCATGAGCGCGCGCTGTGCATCGTCGTGCTCGAGGAAGGGCACGAGCGAGGTCGCGACCGACACCATCTGGCGCGGCGAGACATCGATGTAGCCGATCTCCTCCGGGAGGAACAGGTCGACCTCTCCGCTGCCGCCCTTGGGGCGTGCGAGAACGTGGCTCTCGCGGAAGCGACCCTTGGCATCGAGCGGGGCGTTGGCCTGCGCGATGTTGAAGTCGACCTCCTCGGAGGCGGTCAGGTAGTCGATGTGCTCGGTGACGACGCCACCCTCGACCTTGCGGTACGGGGTCTCGATGAAACCGAACGAGTTGATGCGCGCGAACGTCGCGAGAGCACCGATCAGACCGATGTTCGGGCCTTCAGGGGTCTCGATCGGGCACATGCGGCCGTAGTGCGACGGGTGGACGTCACGGACCTCGACGCCGGCACGGTCACGGCTCAGACCACCCGGGCCGAGGGCCGAGAGGCGGCGCTTGTTGGTCAGACCCGCGAGCGGGTTGTTCTGATCCATGAACTGCGACAGCTGCGACGTTCCGAAGAACTCCTTGATCGCGGCGACGACGGGGCGCACGTTGATCAGGGTCTGCGGCGTGATGGCCTCGATGTCCTGCGTGGTCATGCGCTCGCGGACGACGCGCTCCATGCGGGACAGACCCGTGCGGACCTGGTTCTGGATCAGCTCGCCGACCGCGCGGATGCGACGGTTGCCGAAGTTGTCGATGTCGTCGGTCGCGATGCGGATGTCGGCCTTCTTGCCGCCGCGGATGCCCTCGAACGTCTCGGTGCCTGCGTGGATGCGCACCAGGTACTTGATCGTCGCGACGATGTCGTCGACGGTGAGCACCGAGTCGCTGAGTGCGGCGTCGAGACCGAGCTTCTGGTTGATCTTGTAGCGACCCACCTTGGCGAGGTCATAGCGCTTCGGGTTGAAGTAGAAGTTGTCCAGCAGCGCGCGGGCAGCCTCAGCGGCGACCTGCTCGCCCGGACGCAGCTTGCGGTAGATGTCGCGGAGCGCATCTTCCTTCGTGACGATGGTGTCCTTGGCGAGGGTCTCCTCGATGGAGGGGAATCCTGCGAACTCGGCGAGGATCTCCTCGCTCGTCATGCCCAGGGCCTTGAGGAACACGGTGACCGACTGCTTGCGCTTGCGGTCGATGCGCACGCCGACCTGGTCGCGCTTGTCGATCTCGAACTCGAGCCATGCACCACGGCTCGGGATCACGCGGGCCGACACGATGTCCTTGTCGGACGTCTTGTCGGGGGTCTTGTCGAAGTAGACACCCGGCGAACGCACGAGCTGCGACACGACGACGCGCTCGGAGCCGTTGATGATGAACGTGCCCTTGCCCGTCTGCAGCGGGAAGTCGCCCATGAAGACCGTCTGGGTCTTGATCTCACCCGTGAGGTGGTTCATGAACTCGGCCTCGACGTACAGCGGAGCGGCGTAGGTCTTGCCACGCTCCTTGCACTCCTCGATGGAGTACTTCTCCGGCTCGAGGTACGGGTTCGTGAACGAGAGCTGCATCGTCTCGCCGAGGTCCTCGATCGGAGAGATCTCCTCGAAGATCTCGCCGAGTCCGGAGACCTCGTTGACGTCGGTGCGGCCGGCCTGCTTGGCCTCAGCGACACGAGCCTTCCAGGCGTCGTTTCCGACGAGCCAACCGAAGGACTCGGTCTGCAGTGCGAGAAGGTCGGGGACCGTCAGCGTGTCGGAGATCTTGGCGAACGAAAGACGGGATGCTCCGCGTCCGTTCTTGTTGGTGGTGGATGTGGATGCGTTGCGAGCAGCAGCCAAGGGAATAACCTCCGTGAGCCCCGCAGGGCTTCTCGATTCCTTTGTCGTCAGGTGGAGTGTGCGC
>CAUQIW010000010.1:0-93945 GCA_963518515.1 uncultured Microbacterium sp. | reverse complement strand
ACCGTATGGTCCTCCGGGTCATCCCCGCGCCCGCGCTGCACGACGACCGTATGGTCCTCCGGGTCATCCTCGCGCCCGCGCTGCACGACGACCGTATGGTCCTCGAGACCGTCCTCCGCCTCCACCTCGACCGGTGCCTCGACCTCGACCGATGCACCGGTCGGCGCCTCGGCGAGCGCACGGCGCGAGCGCTGACCGCGCCGCTTGAGCATGACGGTCTCTTCGACCGGGTCGTCGTGATCGGCCATATCAGCGGCGCCCCCTTGCCGGAACCGTGGTGCCCTCGAGCATCGTCTCGGTATGGATCGACATCGATCGGCGGCTGTCGGTCGAGTCGAGCGAGCCCCCGCGCAGGCCGCCGGAGACCACGTCGATCACGATCACGGTGATGTTGTCGCGCCCGCCGGACTGCTTCGCCCGCCGCACAAGCGCGGCGGCCGCCGTCTCGGGTCGGCCCGCCATCGTCAGCGTTGCCCTGATGCTCTCGTCGCCGACCTCGCCGCTGAGCCCGTCGGAGCACAGCAGCAGGCGCTCGCCGTCGATCACGGGCACCAGCCAGCTGTCGGCGATGTTGTCGGAGGCACCGATCGCTCGGGTGATGACGTTGCGCTGCGCGAAGCCCGCGAGGTCCTCGGGGCGCATCTCGCCGGCATCCACGAGCTCCTGGCCGAGGGAATGGTCGACCGTGAGCTGATCGAGCTCATTGGCGAAGAGCCGGTACACCCGGGAGTCGCCGACGTTGAAGACGAGCCAGTGCGGCGTGCCGTCGTGCTCGACCAGGGCGACCGCAGCGAGAGTGCTGCCGGCCCCGCGCGAATGCTGCGAGGCGATCGCCTCGACGGTCTCGTTCGCCCGTGCGAGGGCGGCGCCGATCTCGGCGGTGGTCACCTCGGTGCCGACGAGGGGCTCGAACGCGGCGACCACGGCAGCACTCGCCTTGTCGCCCGCATCGTGCCCGCCCATGCCGTCGGCCACCAGGAACACCGGCGATGCCGCGAGCACCGAGTCCTCGTTCATCGCCCGAGTGAGGCCGACGTCGGTGAGTGCGGCGACGTTGAGCACCACGGCGGAGGCGGTCACGAATCGGTCCCCACCTCGACGTGCATGCCCACCTCGCCGAGTACGAACCGTCCGGCCCCGATCACGCTCTCGCCGGGATCGAGCAGGGTCTCCGCTCCGTCGTCGGCGACCACCACCACCCCGTTGGTCGAGTGCAGGTCGGTGAGGCGCCACTCGTCGGCCTGCACGATGAGGCGCGCGTGGGTCTTCGAGAGGGTGCGCGTGCTGTCGGCGATCGCCAGACGCTGTTCGCCCGGTTCGCCGGTGGGGTTGCGTCCGATCACGACGCTCGTGGCCGACAGCGCGAACGAGCGGCCGTCGTCGAGAACCAGCACCCGTCGCACGCCGCGTCGACGCGAGACCACCACGGTCGCCTCGAAGTCGTCGTCATCGTCATCGGACTCCACCGTCGGCACGGTGGGGTCGACCGGCGAGGGCGACGGCTGCGTCAGCGGGGGCGTGAAGACGAGCGGCGCCGGTCGGATGGCGGCCGGAGAGAGCGGCTCCGGTTCAGCCGGAGAGACCGGCAGCGGTGCCGGAGCAGGAGCAGGTGCCGGAGCAGGTGCCGGAGCCGGTGCCGGTGCCGGTGCCGGTGCCGGTGCCGGTGCCGGTGCCGGTGGATCGATCGTGTCGGCGACCGGCGCGCTCCACGTCGGCGGTGTCGTCGGCGGTGTCGTCGACAGGGTCTGATCGACATCGACGGGCGGGGTCACCTCGGCCTGCTGAGGCGACGGTCGCGCGGGTTCGGGCATCGGCAGGACGACCGGAACCGGCGCCGGTGCGGCGAAGCGCGGTGAGCGAGCCTCCGGCTCGGAGGTTGCCTCGGGGGTCGACTCGGGGGCTGCGCCGAGACGATCGGGGAAGGAACCCACGCTGACCTGCGGGTCGTCCGATCCGGCACGCCTCGTCGAGGCGTGCGCCTGCTCGGCCGCGAGCGATGCACGCGTCGGCAGCTGAGGAAGCGTCTCGAGCACCGGATCCGAGGCCTCGTCGGCCGGAGCCCGGGTCTCCTCGAGATCTCGCGCCTCGGTGGCGGCAGGGAAGGAAGGAGGAGCCGACGGAGGAGCCGACGGCAGGGTCGACGAAGGGGGCGCGGACGGTAGGTCTGACGGCGGAACCGGCGCGGTGCGCGCGATGCCGGGCACGTCGACGATCATCGATGTCGGCGCGGAGGCGGGGGTCGCCTCGGGCGCGTCGAGGTATGCGGGAGGGGCGGTCTCCGCCGGGGTGGGAGCGGGTGCCTCGGGAAACACGGACGCCGGAGTCGCTGCCGGCCCCGGCGCGAACGTCGGAGGGGCGGGGGCGAACGTCGGTGGCGGCGGCGCGAACGCCGGCGGCGGCGCGACCGGTCGCGCACCCGCGGTGGCGGGGTCGGAGAACGCGGCGGGCTGATGCGCCGGAGCACCCGGGGTGAACGACGCCGGCTCTCCGTGCGCGCTCGCCGCTCCCGGCGGCAGGATCGGAGGGGCGAGATACCCCTTCGAGGAATCGTGGGGGGCCGCATCCGTCGCCGGCTGACCCTGACGACGGGGCCCGGGCTGCAGTGCCGCGAGCCGATCGCCCTCGGGGTAGGGCGGGACGCCCCAGGCGAGGATCGACGCCCACACCGGCGGCAGCAGCACGGCGAGCACCGTCGAACCGGCGCCTCGTCCGAAGCGACCGTTGATGCTGTGGACGGCCTGGATCTTCACGACGAGGCCGTAGATCTGGACGATGGGGATGAAGTAGAAGACGACGTTCCACGCGGGCTTGCCGCCGAGCGTCAGGATCGTCGCCTCGTTGAGGATCGGGACCCATCCCTTCCACCCCTCCACGCCGAGGCGCGTGAAGAGCTTCGACAGGGCGAGCGCGTACCAGACGTAGAGCGCGATGCCGAGGAGTGCCCCGACGCCGAGCACCACGGCGAACGTCGTGAGGACTCCGGGTCCCGCGCCGTCCACAGCCAGGTGCGCGCGGTCTGCGACCTCGATCATGCGTCCTCCTCTTGACGGCCTGCGCCTGCCATTGCGAGCGTACCGACTGCGAGCCGGTCGTCCGATGATGCGCGCGCGCGTCGGGGGGCCACGCGCGCCAGGAACGAGCGCAGACGCAGATGCGAGCGCACGTTCTGCCACCAGCTGCGCGGCTCGGCGAGCGCTGCCCGCTCCTCGTCGACGATCATCCATGCGGCTTCCGCGTCGGCTTCCGTGGGCGGATGCGCGGCGAACACTCCCTGATCCACGAGCTCGGCGAGTCGGGTGGCCGCCGGGCGGTCGATGGCGGCAGCGGCCTGCACTCGGGTGCCGAACGAGGGCGTCGGGCGCTCGTCGTCGGCGTACACGTCGACGAGTTCCTCCCATGCCCCGACGAGACGCGATTCCGCGTCTCCTGCCAGGCGGCGCGAGCGCTGACGGATGTTCTTGGCGACCACGACCACCAGCAGCGGCAGCACGAGGAGCAGCAGCGCGAGCAGGCTGAGTCCGACGACGCGTGCGATGGCGAGCAGGGTGGCGAGGGTGTCGGATGCTCCGTCTTCGGGCGGCGCTTCCGTGTTGCGCGAATCGCTCTGCGCCTGAGGCGGATCCAGTGCCTCGGATCGCGGCTGCTCGGGAACAGTCGGATGCTCGGGGAGCTGCTCGCCCTCCGTGATGGTGCTCGGCAGCAGGGCGTACTGCGGCGTGACGTCGACCGCCGCCCACTCGCCGCCCGACGACCGCACCTCGACCCATGCCGTCATGTTCGCGCCCGTGCACTCGGTGTCGCAGGCGGGTATGCCGGGGACCTCTTCGGCCGCGGGCAGTCGCGCCCCGAGCACGACCCGTGATTCGAGACCCCAGAGCTCGGCCAGCAGCGCTGCCGCGACGACGAACTGCTCGTCGTCGCCGACGGCGGCGACCAGCATCTCGGGGGTGGCGTCCGCGCCCGCCCGACGCTCCTGCTCGACCAGCGCCGCGAAGAGCTCCTCGATGCGCGCCGCGGAATGCCCCGCGTAGGTCGGAGCGAAGGAGTAGCCCTCGGCACCCTTGAGCGCCGTGATCCATCCCGTGGCCTGGTCGTCCTCGAGCAGAGAGTGCGAGAGGTAGCCGCGCGACCGGAGACGGTCGATGACCTCGAGATAGCCGGCGCCGGTGCGGGGCAGCTCCTGCATGGTCGCCCACTCGGCGAGCGCCGGATACGCCTCGCTGTCGAGAAGCGAATCCCCTCCGCGCACGTCGGTGAGCGAGGGCGCCGTGCCCGGCGCATCCACCAGCACCTCGTAGCGGTCGCCCGGCTCGAGACCCTCGCGCCCGTCCGACGTCTCGGCGATCGTGATGGCGGTGTCCCCCTCGTCGTCGACGTGGAAGCCGTCGGCGAGCTGTTCGGCGCGCGCGCCCTCGAAGGTCGGCGCCTGCGCGAGCCCGGCGGGCGCCGGCACCCAGATGCCGCGGTAGGCATCGCCGACGGTGAATTCGAGCGAGACACGTCCCCCGCCGGGCGCGGCCGCGCGCGGCAGACGACTGAAGCGATCGTCCGGAGAGATGTGGAAGTCCTCTCCGTCGTACGAGTCGAGTGTGGCGACGCGGATGCGCTCGAGGTCTCCCGTGTCACCCGAGACCGACACCACCGTCTGATCGAGCATCGACGTCGTGAACCAGGAGCGATACGTGCTGAGCGGACTGATCTGCTGCTGCACGACCACCATCGGCTCGACATCGTCGCGCAGCACGGTGCGGTCGGACCATTGGGCGGCGGCCGGGACGACGGCGACTCCGGCGACGAGGGCGACGATCAGCAGGACGCCCGAGAGGAGATGGCGACGGATGCCGAGCCACACCGGCGCCGCGGTGCGCGTGACGTTCTGCGCGGCGACGATGCGCAGCGCCTGCGCACGACGGAACCGCGCACGGCCGATGAGCCAGACCAACCCCGCGAGGAACACGGAGATGCCGAGCACCCATTCGCGCGGAGCAGGCAGCTCGATGCCCCAGACGGTCACGGCCGAACTGGTTCCGATCAGACCGAAGGCGATGCCGAACACGCTCATCGTCGACACGACGGCGACGGCCCATGCCGAACGTCGACCGGGATCGAGCACGAGCAGGGTGGCCGCGAAGGATCCGAAGAGCACGACGACCAGCAACGGCACGAGGACCGCCTGATACTCCCCGAGCGGCGGGTTCAGCGTGAGGATCTGCTTCCACCCGAGCGCGACACCGAGCACGGCATCGCGCACGCCGACGAAGAAGGCCGGGACCGACGTCAGGGAGGAGGGCACCGCGAGCGGCGCGGCCGCGAGCACGTACACCCCGGCTGCCGCCAGGGAGGACAGCAGCAGGTTCCAGCGGAGCACTCGCGCGACCAGCGCGACGAGCATCCCGAGGAGCCCCCCGACGATGCCGACGATGAGCGCGCGGGGTGCGGCGTACAGAGGCCAGGCCGCGACCGTCGCGAGGCCGATGCCGACGAGCACGTAGCCCAGACCCCAGATGTTGAGGGCGGAGAGAAGTTCGCGAAGGCGCCGGAGCGCGGCTCGCGCGTTCACCGCAGCGCTCCTCTGGCGAGCATCTGCGGCAGGTCGCCGAGCGCCCCGAGCGTCATCACGGAGAGCTCTCGAGCCGTGCGCATGGTCGGCTCCTGGCCGAGCTCCGTGCGCACGGCCACGGCCTCGACCGCGGCAGGGAGGGCGATCGCCGAGCGGCGCAGGCGCTCGACCGGCATCCGCGATCCCGTCACGAGGAAGGCGATCGACAGGTCGGGGTAGGACTGCACCGTGAGGGCGGTGACCGCCTCGATGCGCATCACGCTGTCTGCAGCGTCGACGCTCGACGTGGCGTCGAGCATCGCCTTGGGGGTGAGGGTGGGCAGCGTGCGGATCGCCAGCACCTCGTTGCGCGAGTGCTCGGGGATGTCATCGCTGACGACGAAGAGCACGTCCCGACCCTCGGTCACGCCCTGCAGTGCGAGCGATGCCGCGGCGCTCACCGAGGTCTCGAACTCGTCGTCGGTCTCGTAGGAGTCGGCCGCGAGATCGAGGATGATGGCGATGCGCGCGTGCCGCGACTCCTCGTACTGGCGCACCATGAGCTTGCCGGTCTTCGCGGTCGACTTCCAATGCACGTGCCGCTGCGAATCGCCGACGACGTACTCGCGCACGGCGTGGAACGACAGATCGGCGTCGACCAGGCTCGTGCTGGGCGTGCCGTCGAGGTCGCGGATCAGGCCGGCGCTCGTGCTGGGGATGCGCACGGTGACCGGGTGCACGTGGATGCGCTGAATGTCGGGCCAGCGCTGCTCGCGACGCAGCAGGCCGATCGGGTCGCCGCGAGTGATCGTCATGGGGCCGACGTCGATGATGCCGCGGCGGTGGGCCGCGATCGTCAGCTGCTCGCTGTGGTGACCGTCAGGGCGCAGCAGCGGCACGTGCGCCTCGACCAGCCCCTCACCGACGGGGACGTCGACGACACCGGGCAGCGCGAGTCGAGTGCCGGTGTTGCGCACATCGAGCACCGCTCCGATGTCGGAGCCCGCGACGACGCGGTCGCGTCCGATCTCCAGCCGAATGCTGTAGTCGTGGGCGCCCAGGATGAAGGGCACGCACACGAGCAGCAGCACCAGCGCGATCGCTCCGACCGCCCAGGCCTCCACCCAGCCGAGCAGCAACCCGCCGACGATGCCGAGCACGAGCGCCACGGAGACGAGCAGACCCGCCGTGGTGACGGTGTCGTTCAGCCACGAGACAGTGCCTCTCGCCGCCCGCGCGATGCCGCGCAGCATCCGGCGTGCGCCGAACAGCGCTCCGCGCACGGGTCCTCGGTGCGTGCGCTCGAAGCGCGTGACCGTGGAGGTGCGGGTCGATGTGCTCGTACGCGCGGCGGTGCGCGTCAGGCGGGATTCGGTGTTGAAGCTCACGCAGAGCCGTTCTCGCGCGGAGGCTCGACGTCGAGAAGGATCTGACCGATCACCGCGACGGACGTGACGCCGTCGAACTCGGCCTCCGGCTCGAGCACGAGCCGGTGGGCGAGGGCGACGACCGCGAGGTCGCGCACGTCGTCGGGCGTCACGAAGGTGCGGCCCGACTTCGCCGCCCATGCCGTCACGAGTCGCGAGAGCGCGAGCGCACCGCGCACGCTGACGCCCAGACGCACCTCGGAGGCGCGGCGCGTCGCCTCGACGATGCGCATGATGTAGTCGGAGATCAGCGGGTTCACGTAGACGCCGCGCGCCATCTCGGCCATGGTGAGGATCGTGTCGGTGCCGACGATGCCGTTCAGCGGGGGCTTCACCGTGGCCGCACCCTGCAGGATGCGCATGGTGGCTGCCCCGTCGGGATAGCCGATCGACGACTTGATCATGAAGCGGTCGAGCTGAGCCTCGGGCAGACGGTAGGTGCCCCCCTGCTCGATCGGGTTCTGCGTCGCCATGACCAGGAACGGCGAGCCCACCGATCGCGAGACGCCGTCGACCGTGACCGTTCCCTCTTCCATGACCTCGAGCAGCGCCGACTGCGTCTTCGGGCTCGCGCGGTTGATCTCGTCGGCGAGCACGATGTTCGCGAAGATCGGGCCCGCATGGAACTCGAACGTGCCCTGCTTCTGGTCGTACACCGTGATGCCCGTGACGTCACCCGGCAGCAGGTCGGGCGTGAACTGGATGCGCGAGCTCGTGCCGGTCACGGTCTGCGCGATCGCACGCGCCAGTGCGGTCTTGCCCGTGCCGGGGAAGTCCTCGAGCAGCACGTGGCCACCGCTGATCGCGGCGGCGAGCACGAGCTCGACCACATGGCGCTTGCCGAGGATCGCCTGCTCGACGTTCCCCGCGAGGATCGAGAAGGTCTCGGAGAACCAGGACGCCTGTTCGGGTGCGATGGTCATGGGAGCGGCGGCAGAAGCGGGCATACGGCAAGAATATTGGTCACGGGGTGTGTGCTCCCAACCGGCGGGGTCATCGTCGTCCTTCTTCGTGGGGCTGGCATCGTCGTTCGTGCTCTCGTCAGGGCGGCGTCAGGGCACCGGGCAGGCGGGGACGTTCCGCGTGATGGGCTGCAACGAGGAGTATGCGCCCTTCCAGGAGACCGTGACCTCGTACTGCACCGGATCGGTGGGAGGGTCGGTCACGATGGCCTTCGCCGAGACGTTCGCCGAACCGTTCGCTGCCGTCGAGATCGTCACGGCGTTCGCCGGCTGGGCCGGGACGCACTGGGCGAAGTCGACCTGCACGATGGTCGGGGCGCTGTTCGACGCCGGAGTGAGAGCGACCTCCGGCGAGCACGCCCAGGTGAACGTCTGATGGCAGGTCCTCGCCTTGGCATCGGACGGCGCGGAGCCCAGTGACAGCGAGAAGCTGCCCAGCCACTCGCCGTACACCCGGTATTGCGGGACGAAGTTGCCCTGCGCCTCGACAGTCGGCGCCTTGGCGAGTCCGTAGGAGTAGCGACTGCCGTTCTGCGTGTAGGAGTTGGAGACCGCCCAGGTCAGGTCTCCACCCGGTCCGCCGACAGAATCGAAGACGAACACCGACGCCGGCGACGACTCGGCGACGCCGTAGCCGTTCGACGCGCACACCTTGACGCTGTAGACGGCGTACGACTCGAGACCCGAGAGCGTGGGAGAGTCCGAGATGACCTCTCCATTCACCGCGAGCGTGCCATCGGGGTTCGCCGAGCACTGCGCGTTGCCCGAACGCCATGCGACGTACTTCACGGAGATCGGCCTCGAGCTGCCGTTTCCATCCGCCGAGGTCGGACCGTTGACTGTGATCGAGGAGTTCGAGGACGCACGTGCATCCGTGCCCGATCCCATGATCGGCGCTCCGGCCACGGTCACCGAGGCCTGCGCCGCCCCGCCCTCGTTGCTGCCGCCGCCTGTCGGAGGCTGGAACTGGCTGACGGGGACGATCGTGATGGTCTGCGAGCCTGGCGGCAGCGTCACGTCGACGGTCGTGGTGGCACCGGATCGCGGGATGACCTGGCCCGAGCCCTCGATGCGGAACGAGGCGGCGTCGTCGCCCGCGGTGATCGACAGCGAGGCCACGCCCTGCGACGTCGTCGTGACGCCGGGGCGGTACACAGGCTCGGCCGTCGCGCCCGAGATCTCGGGGGCGGCGTACGCCCAGGTCGTGTGGGCGGACGTGGGTGTCGACGAGCCGACCGCGTTGACGGCGACCGCCGAGTACGCGTGCGGCTCGCCGTTGATGAGACCGCTCACCGTGCACCGGTAGACACCGCCCGCCGGCGCGCACGCCGCGTTGGCGGGGGCGCCGTCTCGGAGGATCGACACACCGGTGACGGCGGGGTGCGCACGGGCGGCCTCGCCGAGGGGCACGTCGAGGGTGACGGTGGTGCGCGTGTACGACGCGGTCGTGACGCTCGCGGGCGGCTGGGAGATCCCCTGCAGATCGAGCGTCATGGTGCCCGTGCCGGTGCGGCCCTGCGCGTCGGTGACGACGAACGGGATGATGCACTGGCCTCCGGGCGCGTTTCCGCCGCCTGGCCAGCTCACGGCCAGGGAGTTGCCCGCGACGCTGACGCTCGCGACGTCGCATCGCGCGCCGGCACCGAGAGAGGTGAGGGTCAGCCCTGCGCCCACCTTGCCCTGGAACGGGTCGTACTCGCCCGCGACGCCGACGGCCTCGATGGAGCAGCCGGGTGTCGTGACGATGCACTGCTGGGTGAAGGTCGCACCTCGCGGAGCATCCGGTGGTGCGATGCCGACCACCAGGCGGATGGCCGCCGATGCACCGCCGTACTCGGTGACGCTCACCGCGATCTCCTCGCGGGTTCCGGGCTGAGCGTCGGCCCGTGCGTCGATCGTGAGAGTGGTGCCGCTCTGAGTGACCGTGAAGACCGATCCTTCGTAGACCACGCCGTAGGTGAGCGAGGACTCATCGCCCGCACGGCCGCCCTCCCACGAGACCATGCCCGAGTACATGTCGATGGTCGCCGTCGCGCCCGGTGCGACGGTCTGCGCGACCGGCGCGAGGTTCACCTGCGGGGCCGACGGACGGATGCTGATCGGCACCTCGATGTGCGACCAGCGCTGCTGCCCCTTGAGCCGGACCGGCACGAGGCAGGTGTCGGACCAGGGAGCGCCGGCGCCTGACTGGTAGGTGCCGGTCTGGCCGGTGGCCGAGCAGATCGCCGAGACGCGCTGAGCGCTGAGATCGGTGCCCACCTCGAACGGATCGGAGCCGGCGAGATCGACGTAGTCGCCGACGTCGAACTGCTCCGTCGCCTCCTCGTCGACCACGACGGGCTCGGCACCGGGGAGCGTCTGCACCCGGAGGTCTTCGAAGGACGGGATGTGCAGGAAGCCGTGACCGATGATGTCGCGCCCGCCGACCGTGCCGCTGAGCGTGAACGGCACGAGCGCGCCCTCTTCGGGCGCCTGCCCGGAGATGCGGTTGCCCGAGACGGTGAAGCTGGGCTGGTCGCCCCAGAGGCTGAGCTTCAGCAGACCCACGTCGCCCGAGGTCCATCTGACACGGTCGGTGACGACGTCGATGCCCCCGCTCGAGAGCTCCGCCCTGTCGCGGGCGGTGAGCACCGTGTCGGTGACGGTCGGCTGGTCGGCGACGTCGTCCTCGGTGACGGTGACGACGATGAGACCCTGCGAGGTGCTGCCGGTGCGGGCGGACTGCACGGTGTAGATGTAGGAGTTCGTGCCGGCGATGTCGCCCGCCTGCAGGACGACGCGGCCGTCCTCCAGCGAGGTCTGGTCGTCGATCAGACCGTCCAGACGCGCGTAGAGCGGGTTGCCCGGTGCCGTCGGCGCGTTCGGGATGAGCTCGACGATCTCGAGCTCGCCCTGGCCCGGGTCGATGTCGTTGGCGCGTGGATCGAGCACGATCGGCGTCGACGAGTCGACGCTCACGCGTACGTAGTCGCTGAACGTGACGGGTGCCGTGTCGTCGATCTCGGCGTCGAGGACTCCGATCTTGACCCTGGCCGTGCCCTCATCGCCCTGAGTGTCCTTGACCGTGTAGTCGAAGCTGACCTGGCCGTCCTCGATCCCGGCCGCGGGGGCACGGTAGACGATCGCATCGCCAGAGGGCGAGATCGTCACGGTGCCCTTGCCGGACCCCGGCTGAGCCACGTCGGCGAGGGAGACGCGATCGCCGTCGGCATCCATCCCCGTCGTCGGCACCTTGAGCGAGACGGTCTGCCCGCTGAGCACGCGACCTTCGAGCGCGATGGGTGTCGGTGGGCGGTTGGTGCCCGGCGGGACGACGGTGACGATCACCGTGCCGTTGTCGGAGAGCGAGGGGTTGCGCTCGAGCGCGACCGAGTAGGTGAGGCGGTAGGTGCCGGGGGTCTTCGGTGCCAGATAACGCAGCGCGTTGCCGTCGGCGAAGACGAGCTCGTCGCTCTGATCCGAGCCGATCACCTCGGGCAGCACCACGAGCGGCTCACCGCGAGGGGCGACGTCGTTGGCCGCGACCGAGATCCGCGAGAGGGAACCGGCTCGCACCGTGATCGCGTCGGCGAACACGATGGGCCTCGTGACTGTCGACGGCGAGGTGAGGAACACCGTGACCGTGCCCTTGACCGCGGCTCCTGCGCCGTCGGCGATCGTCACGGTGGTCGAGCCGATGACGCCGGGGTCGCCGCTCTCGGTGGTGCCGCTGACGCGGAGGCTCTCGTTGCCCACGACTCCGACGTTGAGTCGTGGGGTCGAGCTCTCTGCGCCCGAGACCAGCAGCACGCGACCGGTGTTGTTCTGCACCGCGCGCAGCACGTCGACCGTGGTGTCCTGGCCCTCGCGCACGAACGCGGTGAGGGGCGCCATGGCGAGCGCCGATGAGCTGTCGACGGCGGTGACGCGGATCACGGCCGAGCGTTCGGCCTGGGTGACCGCATCCTGCGCGGTGTAGGTGACGACGTACTGGCCCGGCTGCGCGACCGTGAGCTCGACCGTGCCGGCCGCCGTGTTCGGGGCGATCTCGAGGCCGTCGGCGGACGCCGAGGTCTGCACGGCGTCGAGCAGACGGTACGAGCCGGAGCCGCCCGACAGGTGGTCTCCGACCTTGATCGACTGGGGCTCGCCGACGAGGGCGGTCAGAGCCACCGGGGCGGCGTCGAGTTCCGGATTGGCGTTGACCTGCACGTCGAGAGTCTTCTCGGCGGTGGCGCCCTGGGAATCCTGGACGACGACCGTCACGGGGATCACGGCGTCGGAGGCGTTCGGGTCGGTGTGACGGATGGCGACGCGCCCGTCATCCATGGGCACGACCATGACGGGTGCCGCGGGATCGGTCTCGAATGCGTCGCTGAGCACGAACGGGTCGCCCTCGGGATCGACCCAGCCCGACAGGGCCGCGACGATCGTGCTGCCTCCGGGCAGCAGCTGCGGGGTCGGCCATTCCTGCTGGCACGCCTCGACGCCGCACCAGACGGGGGCGGAGTTGGAAGCCGGGTCGACGACCGTGAGTGTCACCGTCGCAGGCTCCGACACGGCCGATCCGTCAGTCACCGAGTAGCTGAAGGTGGCCTGGCCGGAGGCCGCGCGCACGGTGACGACGAGCGACTGCCCGTTGGCGACGAGCGCCACGTCTCCGAAATCAGGGTCGGAGAGACCGCTGATCGAGGCCGGTTCGATCGAGAGCACGTCCTTGCGGTTCGGGTCGTGGTCGTTGTAGATCACGCGCAGGATGGCCTGCTGGCCGCTGCGCACGCCGAACGCGTCGTCGACCGCGACCGGAGGCAGCTGCTCGGCGACGTCCTCGACGACGACCGTGCCCTCCTCCTGCTCCGTCTCCTTCTCGACCGCCCACTGGTCCAGCGGGATGAGGCGACCCTCCGGAGCCGTCCAGATCAGTCCGGTCCCGACCTCGGTGAGCACCGCTCGGTCGCCGTTGCCACGGAACACCGGTCGGATCGACCCCGACTCCAGGGCTTCGTCCGGAACGGTGAGCGAGACGGTGTCTCCGTCTGCCCAGAGGGTTCCCGAGCCGGTGTCGAGCCAGGCGGCATACGCCTGTCCACCGGCGAAGGTCGGAACGGCGGGGACACCGGACGCCTCCACCGTGCGAGTGACCTCGCCGCCTCCGAGCGGCACCGAGACGAGTCCGTCGGAGTCGGCGATGAGAAGGTTCTCCCCCTCGGCCGCACCGGCCTGCAGCACGGCATCGTCGGCGACGTCGATGGTCTGCGGTTCGCCGCCGCCCGTCCACAGCTGACCGTCTCCCGGCTGCAGCATCGCCCAGCGATCGCCCACGACCGTCATCGAGACGTCCGTGCCGCCGTCTGGCGCGGAGTCGACCGTCTGGGGGTCGCCCATGAACGCGTACTCGTCGATGTCGAAGCGGCGCACCGCACCCTCATCGCTGGAGTACAGCGCCAGGATGCCGTCGGGCGACAGTCCGATCGCATCCGCGGTGTAGGTCGGCGGGTCCTCGCCCTCTTCGACCTCGACCTCGGCGAACGGGTCGACGAGTGCCGTCGTCGCGTCCGCGCCCAGGGTCGAGACCGAGACCTGGCCGGCGTCGGAGCGGTAGGCGACGTAGGGGCCGGCCGAGACGATCTCCCGGGTGCCGGAGGGAGTCGGCTCCGAGGCTGAGGCGGTGCCCTCCTCCCCGGCGTCGGCGAGGAGGTTCTGGGGTGCCGCGGCGTCGAGGTTCCAGCGCTGGCGGGAGCCCTGGCTGTAGAGCACGGCGTCGGCGCCGCTCTGCCAGACGGCGTCGGGGGCGTCGACGTTGCGAACGGTGTCGATCTCGGCGAGCTCGGTGTTGACGCGCGCGTACTGACCCGAATCGCGGAGCACCCAGACCGATGACTCGAGGCGAGGCACCTCCTGCGATTCGTAACCCTGTGCGGTGACGGCCACGGCCACAACCGTCACGAGGGCGGCGACGCCCGCGATCGATGCGATCAGTCGTCGACGCGAGAGCGGCGGAGCTGCTGCTCTGTTGCGGTCTCCGATAGCCATCAGATCACTCCGGTCATCATGAGAACCGTGACTCCGACCGCACCGAGCGCGACCATTCCGAGTGCGGCGCCGATGAGTCCGGCGGCGAGCGGCGAGCGCTCACGCTTCGGGGCCGGCGGAGCCTCGACCTCACGCGGACCGGATCCCTGTGCGGCGGCGCGAGCCGCACGGCGCGAGGCGGGGTCGACGGTGGTGACGACGGGGCCGCGGGATGCGGCGTCGGAGAAGTCGACGGGAGAGGCGGCGGCCCAGTCGGCGGATGCCGCTTCGAAGGCCGTCGGCGCGATGCGCAACTCGTACTGTGCCCAGCGGAGACGCTCGGCGAACTCGGTCATCGACGCGAACCGTCGCTCGGGGTCGCGCTGCATGGCGGTCGCGAGGATCTCGTCGACGCCGCGCGGGAAGCCCGGAACGGGGACCGGGGTGTACTGCGCCTTGACGATGCGGCGGGTGAGTCGGTCGCGGGAGTTCTGCGAGCGGTCGTCGACCTCGAACGGCGTGCGGCCGGCGAACAGGGTGTAGAGAGTGGCCGCGAGGCTCCAGATCTCGCTGGCGACGGATCCCGACACCTTCTCCTGCAGCACCTCCGGGGCGCTCCACGGCACCGACATCGCGATGGTGTCGCCCTCGCCCTCGTCGAGCACCGCAGCGGCGATGCCGAAGTCGGCGAGCACCGGGCTGCCAAGTGAGCTCACGAGGATGTTGGAGGGCTTGATGTCACGGTGCAGCAGGCCTGCGCGGTGCACGGTCTCGAGCGCGCCCGCGATGCGCACGCCCGTGTCGAGCACGTCGGCGACAGGGAGGGGTCCGCGCTTGTAGCGGGCGCTCATGTTGTCGGGGCAGTACTCCATGGCGATGTACGGACGGCCGTCGGACGAGATGGAGGCCTGGTAGATCGTCACGATCGCGGGGTGCGCGCTCAGTCGCGCGGAGATGTCGGCCTCGGCGTTGAACGTGCGGAGGATCTCGGGGTTCACGGCGTCGGCGAGGAGCACCTTGACGGCGGAGACGCGCCGAGGGAGGTCCTGCTCGTAGAGGAAGACATCGGCGAAACCGCCGGAGCCCAGCGGGCGGACGTAGCTGTAGCCGGAGAGCACCGGTGGCGCGGACATCGTGCGCTTGGCCATGCGCTTCCCTCCCGAAGTGAACAGACAGCGAGAGAACGCCTCGCCGCGTCATCAGAGTGCGCGCGCATCCCCCCATCGGATCATAGTCGAGGGGCGCGCACGCCGCCCCTGCCGCCCTCTCCATGAACGGCTCGATCTTGCCCGGTTCATCATGTCCGTCAGCCGCGCCAGCATCCCTCCACATGGTCGTCGACCATCCCGGTCGACTGCATGAGCGCGTACATGGTCGTCGGTCCGACGAACCGGAAGCCGCGGCGGCGCAGCTCTTTGCTCATGGCGGTCGACTCGGGGGTGACGGGTGGAACGTCGGAGAGCGTCTTCGGTCGAGCGCCTGAGGGGGGCGGAGCGAACGACCACATGAGCTCGTCGAGTTCTCCCTCGGCCATGTCGCGGACGATCCGGGCGTTGCCGATCGTGGCGAGCACCTTCGCGCGGTTTCGGATGATGCCGGCATCGCCCATGAGCCGCTCGACATCCGACTCGTCGAACTCGGCGACCCTATCGATGTCGAATCCGGCGAACACCTCGCGGAAGCGAGGACGCTTGCGCAGAATCGTGATCCAGGCGAGGCCGGCCTGGAAGCCCTCGAGCGACATCTTCTCGAACAGGGGCCGGTCACCGTGCAGCGGCGTGCCCCACTCTTCATCGTGATAGCGGAGGTACTCGGGGTCCTCCCCGACCCACGCGCAGCGGGCACGACCGTCGGGTGCGGTGATCAGCGAGGTCATACGCTCACGCTACCGGCGGTCGCGGACATGCTCGTCGCGAAGTTGGCGCGGGAGCTCTCGGTGTCCCAGGGAATCGGGGGGTCGGACGCATCGGACGCGCTCGACCGGTCGTGAACGTGGGTGCGGTCTGGTGAACTCGAGCGGTCTGGTGTGCTCGAGCGGTCTGGTGTGCTGAGTCGTGGGGTGTGCCACCGGTAGGCAGGATCCCACCACCCTGGTCCCCGCACTTGGGGGATGCCGGCGTTCATCCGAATCTCCCACCCGGAAGAGTCCAGCGATCGGTGGTGCCACCAGCACAACGGCACACCGTTGTCGGTATGCGTCGGCCCACCCCTGGCATGTTCGGTCACGTGATGGATCTCACACCACGACGCCGGAACATGGCAGCCGGGGATCAGACATTCCTTGTCGCGAGCGATGATCGCCCGCCGCTGATGCACCGTGAACACCCGATCGGTGGTCGAGATCCCGATGATTCGGCCGTTGTCGAACAGGACCCGTTGGATCGTCCCGGAACATCCGGCCTGTGGGGCGACGGAGGTGGGAACGAGGGCGGATCCCGGGACGCTGGCCCGTCCCCTGCCCGCGGCGAGGTCTTTCACGTCGATGTTCACCGTCAGCGTCGGGGAGGCACCCCCGAGGGTGGGCATTTCCTTGTGTCGTGCCGCGATACCGAGGGCTGCGGCGAGGGCGTCGTGGCGCTTCTGCGCCGGCGTGCGGCCATCGATCACATTGCGGGGATCGGAGTTGTGCGGGTCCTCGTCGGAATCAGCGCCGCTGGAACCGTCGACACCGGCCCCCTCCGGGCGGCCCCAACCGTCAGAGCCGTCAGAGTCGTCACGGTCCGTGTCCTGCGTTCCGTCGGAGGGAGCGAACGCGACGCCCGACGGGACGGGCGGCCCGTCACCTTTCGGGTTCAACATCGCGTCCAGGATCAGCTCGAGTTGCGCCGCGACATCCGGAGTCAGGTTGCCTTTGATTGTGCGGAGTCCGTCGCGCAGCCGTCCGATCGTGACTCCTCGTCTGCGCGCGGGCTCATCGTCATCGGGTTCGGCACCATCAGGGTCGAGGGTCGCGGCGGCCGCCTGCGCGAGCAGGTTCAAGTCCGTCGGCGTGCGCATCGGACCGCGCGGAACATCGGCGTCCGCGCTGTCGCTGTCGAGCACGCCGCGTGCGGCACGGGCGAGGAAGTCATCCGCTTCGAGTCGTTCCGCGGCACCGATCCGGTCACGGATCGCCTCAACTGGCCCCGTGGCCGCAAGCATCCCCGCGACTCCGACATCTCCGGAGAGGAGTGCCTCTCGCAGAGCCGGCCACCGGGCCGGCAACCGCTCCCCCGCAAGACTCACCGGGCGGCGCACGAGATCGACGACCTTGATCAGACGGGCCGCACCGCCCACGTCAGTCAGTACGGTCCGCTCCAGCAGCTCGGTCAGGGTGCGGCATCCGGTCGAGTGCGGCAAGTCTGTCGCGTCCGCGGTGGCGACCGTCTCCACGATCACCGCCTCTGCCCGGCGGAATGCCGCGCCCGCGGCCAGCAGCACCTCGACGCGATCCGCGCCCGTCAGCGCCGCCAGCGCGTCGTCGGACAGCACTCGGTCGAGGTCGGTGACGACCCGATCGAGGAGAGTACGAGTGCTGTTCATACGTCCCACTCAACACCTGGCCACCGACATTCAGATCCTGAGACTGGACGTTTTTAGGCCAGTTCAGGAGCATATTCTGGAGTATCGGAATGGTGCGCGGCGTGCGGGGGTGCGGCGCGTTTCGTCTCGGGCGACTCCGTCGGCCTCGCTCAACGAACGAACGGGGGCGGGGCGGGCGGAGGTGTGGTGCGTTTCGTCTCGGGCGATTCCGTCGGCCTCGCTCAACGAACAAGGTGGGGGCGGCGCGTTTCGTCTCGGGCGACTCCGTCCGCCTCGCTCAACGAACAGGGTGAGGGGCACCGTCGGCCTCGCTCAACGAACAGAGCGGGCGACTCCGTCTGCCTCGCTCAACGAACAGAGCATGGGCGACTTCATCACCGAACAGGACCTCGGACGAGAAGAAGCCGATCGCGACCCGCAGGTCTCGATCGGCTCCTTCGCGCAGGCGTCACAGGGGCGCGAGCCGGACTCAGCCCTTCGCGCGCTTCTTCAGCGTCTTCTCGAGAACCGGCGCATCGCCGGATGCCGCGAGATCGGCGTAGTACGCGCGAGCCTCGTCCTGACGCACCTTCTCTGCGCCGGAAGCGATGGGCGCGCGCACGTGCTCCGGCTCGTAACCGAACGCGTCGACGAGATCGAGAGCGTGCGGGCGAAGCCTCGCGCACAGGCGATCGATGTACCGCGACACTGCCGCGGCGCGCTGCGTCGACAGACGACCGTGGATCAGGTGCCAGGCCAGATGCTTCTCGATCAGCTGCAGACCGAACAGGTCGCGCAGCCAGGTGAGCACCCTCTTCGTGTCTGCGTCTTCGACCCGTCGCACGGCATCGGTGAACGCCTCCCACTGCAGCAGCTCGCCATGCGCACGCGCGGCCTCGATCAGCTCGGCCTGGTTCTCGTTGAAGAGACGGGCGCCCGCGACCTTGTCCTTGCCCGCGGCGCGCAGTCGTCCGGCGATGTCGGCGACCATCTGCTGCACGCGCTCCGCCAGAAGCTGGTGCTGCTGCTCTTCGCGCAGCCCGTTCTCGACCGAGCGCGCGACCTGACCGAGGTCGACGACCGACTGCCCGAACTGACGCAGCCCCGCACCGTGGAAGAGCTTGCCGGCCGTCATCCCGACCGCGAACTTCGCGAGCGCCGCAGCATCCTTACCCGTGAACTGCTTGGCGTAGTCGGTCAGCAGACGCTTGCCGACGAGCTGCAGCAGCACGTTGTTGTCGCCCTCGAAGGTGACGTAGATGTCGAGGTCGGCGCGAAGCCCCACCAGACGGTTCTCGAACATGAAGCCGGCACCGCCGCAGGCCTCGCGCGCCTCCTGCAGTGTGTCGAGCGCGTGCCACGTCGACAGCGGCTTGAGCGCTGCGGCGAGCGTCTCGAGGTCTTCGCGGTCATCCGGGGTGTCGATGCGACCCGAGAAGACTCCGTCGAACTTCTGCAGGAACTCGTCGTGCGCGAAGATCTGGGCGTAGGTCGTGGCGAGACGCGGCAGCAGGCGGCGCTGGTGCTTGCCGTAGTCCATCAGCACGACCTCCTGCCCGTCGGCTCCGTCGAACTGACGACGCTGCGTCGCGTAGGTGATCGCGATCTTCAGACCGAGAGCGGATGCCCAGGCGGCCGCGCCGTCGAGCGACACGCGACCCTGCACGAGCGTTCCGAGCATCGTGAAGAATCGACGACCGGGGCTGTCGATCGCGCTCGAGTAGGTGCCGTCGGCCGCGACATCGCCGTACTTGTTGAGCAGGTTCGTACGCGGGACGCGGACGTGATCGAAGCTCAGGCGCCCGTTGTCGATGCCGTTGAGACCACCCTTGAGTCCGTCGTCCTCGCGACCGATGCCCGGCAGGTCGACGCCGTCCTCGCCACGCAGCGGCACATAGAAGCAGTGCACACCGTGGTTGACGCCGTTCGTGATCAGCTGGGCGAAGACCGTCGCCGCGACCCCGTGCAGTGCGGCATTGCCGAGGTACTCCTTCGTGGCGCCGCGGAACGGCGTGTGGATCACGAACTCCTCGGTGGCCGGGTCGTAGGTCGCGGTCGTCCCCACTGCCGCGACATCACTGCCGTGACCGATCTCCGTCATCGCGAACGCGCCGGGGATCGTGAGGTCCATGACGCCGGGCAGCCACTTCTCGTGGTGCTCCGCGGTGCCGAGCTGGAGGATGGCGGAGCCGAACAGCCCCCACTGCACACCCGACTTGATCTGCAGGCTCGGGTCGGCCACGACGAGCTCTTCGAAGCCCGCGATGTTCGCGCCGTTGTTGTCCTCGCCCCCGAGCGACGTCGGGAACGCACGGTGCACCGCCTTGTTCTCGACCAGCAGGTGCAGCTGGCTGAGCACGCGCTCGCGGTGCTCGTCCTTGCCGAGCTCGTCCTGGCGCCAGAACGCCGAGTCCTTGAGCATCTCGCGCGCCTCGCGGCGCGTGTCGGCCCAGGTTCCCATCAGCAGGTCGGTGACGCGGGCCACATCGATCTGCGGGGTGGTTTCGGTATCTGGCTGAGTCGTCTTCGGACGGACGGCGGCGTCGACCATGAGCATTCCTCTCGAGGAGAAGTTGAGATGCTTTCATGGTAGGACTGCCACAACCACCGGCGAAGTCACCTGTGGACACTCTCTAAGCCGACGCGCCCTCACGGCGCCGCCGGGTTGTCATCTGCCCACAGTGCGGCGACTCGCAGGTCAGAAATGCACCCCCTGACGCCAATGCAGGGGCGTTTCCGACCAGGCACCGCCGGGCAGGTGACTTTCCGGCCTCGAACCCAGTGCGGGCGAGTCAGGCCTCGACGCGGGTTCCGGGAGGCGGCGCCGCCTTCGCCTCTTTCCACCGTCGTGCGACTCCGGCGCTCAGCCGCGACCAGGTGCGATCGCGGATGAAGATCGAGTCGATCGCGATCATGGTGAGAGAGAACCACGGCAGGCCCATCAGCACGGCGATGCCGATGTGGAAGGAGAGGATGCCGACGAGGCCGATGAGTCGTGTCGGACGCGTCAGGAGCATCAGCGGGAAGGCGACCTGGATGATGATCGATCCCCACGTCGCCAGCGTCACCATGGGTCCCCACGCGGTGACGAGATCGCTGAGAACCGGCCAGGTGCCGAAGCGCGCCGTCTGCAGCGGGTTGTAGACCGCATACCCTTCTTCCCACGGGGCTCCGCCTGCCTTGAACAGCGCTCCGGAGGCGTACACGAAGCACACCTGCGCGGTGAGTGCCACGAGTGCGAGGTTGTGGAACATCGTCCCGAGCAGGCCGGGCTGGCTGTCCGGGGCGAACCACTCGCCGCTCTTGGCACGGCGCTTCGCGTCGAGCGACCACCGTGCCGCAGGGTCGGCGAAGAAGAGCAGCAACAGGGCGATGCGGAACATGTTGTCGCCCTGGTCGCCGACCATGTCGTTCGCCTCGATGAAGCCGATCCAGAGGCAGAAGAACACCGGCAGCACGATGCGGAATCGCCAGCCGAGGACGAAGAGCACGGCGATGACGCCGAGCAGCACATACAGAGCCGTGTAGACGACGTCATTGCCCATCGCGGCGTGGAACGCGCTGAACACCCAGATCTTCGGGAAGTCGCTGACGGGCTGGGCCATCTCGCCGTTCCAGGCCGACCCAGACCCGAAGGTGTAGAGCCTGGTGCCGAAGTTCGACACCAGCAGGCCGATCGCCGTCACACCGAAGAGGATGCGCGTCACGGCGAGCCCGTACAGCGCCTTCTTTCCGTTGAAAAGCCAGTCGCCGACGAAGGCCGAGATGCGTTCGACGGCCGAGAGCACCATCGCCCAGAATCCGCCGATCATCGACGACGCGAAGGTCAGGATGCGCACGGGCAACGACGCCTGCGGCGACACGGGCGCGGTCGGCGACGACGGAGCCTTCGGCGACGATGGAGCCTTCGGCGATGACGGGGCCGCCGGCTTCGCGGTGCGCTGCGGCGCAGCATCCTTCTTGGTGCCGGGGTCGACCTCCGGCGCCACCTTGGTCTTGTCGGACTTCTTCCTGTCGGGCGTGGTCTTGTCCGTCCTCGTCGGCGCGCTCACGGCTGGGTCCTCTCGAACTGGCCGCGGAAGGTGTCGGCGAAGTTCTCCCGACTCTGCCCCTCCTCCTCGATGGGCAGCCTCCACCCGGTGGTCGAGAACGTCGGATCGGGGCGCTGCGCGCCGGGGTCGTTGCGGTCGGCGTAGGGGACCACGTTCTGCCGACTGACCCTGTACTGCACCTTGACCACGGCGTCCGCTCCCCAGATCGCGTAGGCGACCTGGGTGGCGTAGGCGGTGGCCAGATGCTCCTCCTGCATGTACGGCTCCGTCGCCGGGTTGTCGCCCTCGAGCTTCTCGAACGAGCGGACCATCCAGTCCTCCCAATCGCCCTCGGCGAAGTCGAGTCCGACCACGGCCTGCTGCTTGTCGTTGAGCTTGTTGAAGGCGTTCATCTGGCCGCTCGCCACCTCGCTCGACTGGATGCCGGCGCGCGGCGGGAAGAGGTTGTAGCGGATCATCGACAGCTCGACGTCGGTGGCGCTGACCCAGCCGGTCTCGACCTCTTCGCCGTCGCGCTCGATCACGGCGCGCACGTTGAAGTGGTAGTCGCCGTTGATGGGCTCGGGCGCGAAGACGCTCCAGGACTGCCCGAACATCGGCAGCATGTAGCCCGCCAGCACCTTCTGCGTCGGTATCTCACGCAACGCCGAGTACGGGGCGATCCAGAGGAACGATGCCCCGACGTGCCACAGGGTGAGAAGACAGGCCGCGAACGCGATGAGCTTGACCCACCAGCTCACGCGGGGCCGTGCGGCGACCGAGGCGTCCGCAGGTGACTGGTCGTGCTCGTCCGTCGGCGTCTCGATCGTCGTGCTCATTCGCATTCCTTCTCATCACTGAAGGTCGGGGTCGCCGCGTCGACGACCCCGACCTCCTCAGTGCCTGCTGATCACTCCGCCGTGACGGTCTCTCGCTTGGAGCGAGCGACCAGGGCCGTGCCCAGACCGAACAGCAGCATCAGCGCGCCGAGCGCGATCCAGCCGTTCGGCAGGTCCCCACCGGTGGTGGCGAGACCCGATGCGACCACCTGGAACGACGCCGCCACACTGCCGGAAGTGGTTCCCGAGAGTGTCACTGTGTGCGTACCGAGGTCGGTCGAGGCCGGAACCGCCCACGTGAACGTGACCGTTCCCTGCGCGTCGGCGACCTGTGTGCCCAGAGCCAGGGGCTCGGAGCTCATCACACCGGTCACGACCTCACCGGGCGCGAAGCCGGTGCCGATCGCGGTCTGCTGCGCCCCGCGCTCGAGGACAGGGACCTTGATCGTGATCGCGAGCTGGCCCGCCGGGTCTGCCGCGGCGTCTGCCGAAGCCGATGCCGATGCAGTGGCCGATGCCGACGAGTCGGCGGCAGCCGTGGCGGATGCCGTGGCCGACGACGATGCGTTGGCTGCGACAGCCGCTGCGGCGTTCGGATCTGCGTCAGCCGATGCGTCGGAGTCGGCCGCGCTGGTCGACGTGGCGTCGTTCTGCGCTGCCGCCTGAGCCGACGCGGCGGCTGCCACGTTGGCCTCGGAGTCAGCCGTGGTCGACGCGTCCGAGGAGGCGTCTTCCGCTGCTGCTGCCTCGGCCGCGGCGTTCGCGGTGACGTCAGCCGCGGCGCTCGCGTCGTCGTCGGCGTTCGCCAGGGCTGCGGCGACCGCGGCGGCCTCGGCCGCTGCGTTGTTGTCGCTGTCTGCCTGAGCCGATGCCGCCGCGGATGCGGATGCGTTGGTGTTGACCTCTGCGCTCGCCTCTGCGTCGGCATCGGCCGTCGACGTCGCCGCCGCGTCAGCGGATGCGTCGTTCGACGACGTGGCCGTCGCTGCGACGGATGCCGCAGACGATGCGTTCGCGTTGGCCTCGGACGTGGCGTCGGCTGCGGTGTCGGACGAGTTGTCCGCCTGGGCTGCCGCCTGTGCGGCGATCGCCGCGTTGGCGTTCGCCTCGGACGTCGCGTCGGCGGTCGCCGCGGTGGTCGCCGTAGCCGTCGCCGCCGAGGATGCTGCGGCGGTCGCCGTGGCATCCGATGCGGCACTCGCCTGTGCGTCGTCGTCGGAGTATGCGGCGGCCTGTGCTGCGGCCTCAGCCACGGCGGCGGTCGTCGCGTCGGCGTTCGCGGACGCGGTGGCCGAGGCCGAGGCGTTCGTGTTCGTCGAGGCGTCGGACGATGCGTCGTCGCTCGCGTCGGCCACGGCCGCGGCCTGAGCCGAGGTCGAGGAGTTCGCGTTCGCGATCGCCGATGCCTCGGCGTTCGTGTCATCCGAGGCATCCGCCTGTGCTGCGGCCTGAGCGGCCACCGCTGCCTGGGCGTTCGCATCCGATGTCGACGTCGTCGAGGCGTCGGTGGAAGCCGTGGCGAGTGCCGCCGCCTCCGCTGCCGACTCGGCGCTCGCGTCCGCGTCTGCGGATGCGACGGACGTGGCGTCTGCGAATGCCGATGCCTCCGCTGCCGCCTGTGCCGACGGATCGCCATCGGCGGTCGCGTCAGCCGACGCGGATGCCGAGGCCGCCGCGTTCGTGTTGGCAGAGGCCTCAGACGATGCGTCCGCCGAGGAGGTGGCCGTGGCGGCTGCCTCAGACGACGCCGCCGAGTTCGCGTCCGCCGCGGTCGATGCCGAGGCGTTCGTGTCATCCGAGGCATCGGCCTGCGCCGCGGCCTGAGCCGCGGCAGCTGCCTGCGCGTTGGCGTCGGTCGTCGAGTCGGCCGAGGCCGTGGTCGACGAATCCGTGGTGGCTGCAGACTGGGCTGCCGCCTCGGAGTCGGCGGTCGCCGCGGCGCTGGCCGACGACGTCGCGTCTGCGAGAGCCGCCGCGACTGCCGCCGCCTGTGCCGACGGGTCGCCGTCGGCGGTGGCGTCCGCCGAAGCGGATGCCGACGCCGAGGCGTTCGTGTTCACGTCACCCGGGTCACCCGCGGTCACCTCGGTGGTGTCCGTGGCCACGAGCGTGCCGGCCGTGGCCGTCACCGTGTATCCGGTGGCGGGCGCCGTGTCGGTCGGAACGAAGTAGAGCGCGACGAACTCGCCGTTCTCATCCGTCGTCACGACCTCGGGGCCTTCCACGTCGACGCCGCCCGGCGTCTGCAGCTGGAGCGACACGTCGGTGTCGGCCGGCCACCCGGAGCCGTTGATCGCGAGGTTGGTCCCCGCCTGCACCGTCGCCGCCGCATCGATCGTGGCCACGGCCGCAGCCGTCACCTCGGTCGTGGCGGTCGCCGTGCTGGTTCCGTCGGTGGCGGTGATCGTGTAGCCGGTGCCCACGACGGCGTCAGCCGGCACGGGGTACTCGGTGTCGAAGGCGCCGTTCTCGTCGGTCGTCACCGTTACCGGCTCGCCGACCGGCGCGTCAGCCGGGTCAGTGAGCTGCAGGGTGACCTCGGTGTCTGCGGGCCATCCGGAGCCCGTCACGCCGAGCGACGTTCCCGCCTCGACGGTGGGATCGGCCTCGATCGCGGCAGGAGCCGCGATGACCTCGGTGGTGTCGGTCGCGCTGACCTCACCGGCGGTCGCGGTGACGAGGTAGCCGGTCGCCGGTGCCGTCGCGGCCGGAACCGGGTAGCTGGTCGTGAAGGCGCCGAACTCGTCGGTCGTGACGGTCACGGCGGTGCCGACGTTCGGTCCGCCGTTCGGTGCGCTGAGCTGCACCGTCACGTCGGTGTCCGCGGGCCATCCGGATCCGGTGACGGCGAGGCTTCCGCCTGCCTCCACGGTCGGGGCCGCGTCGACGGTGGCGACGGCGGCGACCTCGTTCGGGCCGACGACGGCCTTGCCGAGATCGATCGTCACAGCGGTGCCGCCGAGCAGCGTCACGCGTGCGGCGACCTCGGTGAATGTGTCGGCTCCGTCGACGTCTTCTTCCTGGACGTTGACGGTAACTCCGACCACGTCATCCAGCAGCCCGAAGACCCCGGTGAGTGCGGTGGCCGCCGCAGTGACGACGTTGCCCACTGCCGTGCCGGCCGTGCCGAGCGCCGTGTTCACGAGCGGGAGCACGACGAGCGACGTCGCTCCCTGGATCGTGGTGGTGAGAGCGCCGATGATCGGCGTCAGGACCCCGAGGAGCCCCGATCCGGTGATGACGAGAGGGGCGGAGCTGTCGAGCAGATCGGCCAGCGAGCCGTTGTACGCCAGGTTCAGACCGGCCGTGCATCCGACGACGGGCGCAGAGAGGAGGCAGACGCCCCCGCTGATCGTCACGTTCACGTTGTCGGTGACCGCGGCGAGTGCGGTGTTGAGCTCGCCCTGCAGCTCCGTGAGAGCGGCGCCCGCGTTGGTCGCCACCGTGGAGATGGTCGCCGGGCTGATCAGCGGAGTGTTCGGGGCGAGCCCGTTGAGTCCGACGATGTTCGCCCAGTCGACGGTCACCGTTCCGGCAGAAGCGTTGAGCGTCACTCCCGAGACGGTGATGTCCTGTGCGAGCACGGGGTCGAGCGCTGCCGAGAGGTCTGCGCTCACGTCGACCGCGAGGGTGTTCGAGACCAGCGAGACTCCGGGAAGGAGCGTGCTGATGAGGCTGAGAGCATCCGTCACTCCGCCGAGCAGACCGCCGACGATCTCATCCGAGAGACCGTCGAGGGTCGTCGAGAGCGTGCCGAGTGTGCTCCGCGTGGTGGTCGCGACCGTGCCGAGCGCCGGAACCGTGAGACCCGTGGTCGCGCTGGCGATGTTGTAGCCGCGGCAGTCGACGGGAGCCGACACATCCGCGCAGTTCTCGGCGGGAACAGCCGGGTCGGCGCCGAGCGCTGCGACACCGGACACGCCGCCCAGACTGAGGTTCGCCTGGGAGAGAAGGGCCGTCTCGGGCAGCAGCGCCATGAGGTCGAGACCCGCGCTGGCCGGGAACGCGCCCGTGCCGGAGGTGTCGACGATGCCTGCATCGCTGACCGCACCGGCAGCTGCACGCGAGACGCCGCCATCGGCGGCCTGCGAGAACTGGTTGACCGCACCCAGCGCCAGCAGGTCACCCAGAGGGATGGACAGGCCGCTCGGGATGTTCACGTTGAGCGCGCTCAGCGCGGTGAGGTCGAGGTCGGTCGTGTCGGTGACCGTTCCCGTGCCGACGTTGGTCGCCTCCGTGCCCGCCAGCCCGACGACATCGGCGAGATCCACTCCGTTGAGGATGGATCCGCTCAGGAACTGCGCCTGAGCCTCGGAACGATCCCCCGGCGCGGCTGTCGCCATCGTCGGTATCAATGCACTCGCGAGGATCACCGCTCCGGCTGTTGCGCCGGCGATGCCTCCCCCGATTGCTCTGCGTCGCCGCAGGGCCTGCCCCTCGATAGTTCTCATGTGCCTCTCCCGTGATGCGATGTTCCGCGTCAAAGGCCCTCCCCAGAGGTCGACGTTGGTCGACAGAGCTATTCGCGACCCAGTATTCCGGGTTAACTGAATGAATGTCCAGGCAATACCCAGATTGTGCGGGAATCGGGCTTGCGTGTTGCGGGTGTCGTCTCATCTGGGGCTGATGAGCGGACGGAGGGTCGCCCGCAACTCCCCTGCACGTGACGAATCGCGGAGGCTCGGACGTATGACGGAGGTTCTGGGCCCATTCCTCCGCAGACCGTCCGATGCTCCGCATCTCGTCTCGTCCGCGGCCGGTTCGACGACCGAGAAGGGTCGCCGCGTTTCGTCTCGGTCGTTGCGCGTCCTCGCTCGACGACCGAAGGGGAGGGGCGCTGCGCGTCCTCGCTCGACGACCGGAGGAAGCGTCGCTGCGCGACCTGGTCAATGACCGGAGGGAGCGTCGATGCGCGTCCTCGCTCAACGACCGGATGGAGCGTCGCCTGCGGAAGGCTCGACGACCGGAGGGCGCGTGGGCTGTCAGGCGTCGGCGATGACGGCGAGCACACCCTCGCCGTAGGCGTCGCGCTTCTTCGCCCCGATGCCGGTGATGCCCGACAGATCCGAGAGCGACGCCGGGCGACTCTCGGCGAGCGCACGCAGCGTCGCGTCGCCGAAGACGATGTAGGCGGGAACACCCTGCTCGCGAGCGGTTTCCGCGCGCCACGCGCGCAGCGCCTCGAACAGGCCGCGGTCGGCCGCATCGAGAGCGTCCGCCGCACTCGCCTTGCGCGATCGAGGAGCGGATGCGGGGCGTCCGATGGTGTCTTTGCGCAGCGGGACAGGAGTCTCACCCTTGAGCACACCGGCGGCCTGCTCACCCGGGGCGAGGGTTCCGTATTCGCCCTGCGCGGCCAGGATCCCGCGGGCCAGGAGCTGCCTCACGACGCTGCGCCAGTCCTGGTCCGACAGATCGGCGCCGATGCCGTAGGTGGCGATCTTCTCGTGCCCCTGCTGCCGGATGCGCTCGGTCGAGGCCCCCCGCAGGATGTCGATCAGGTGGCCGGCGCCGAAGGACTGGTTGCGCTCGCGCTTGAGGCGCACGACCGTCGAGAGCAGCTTCTGCGCAGGGACGAGACCGTCGAAGGTGGCCGTCTCCTCGAGGCACGTGTCGCAGTTGCCGCACGGTTGCGAGTCCTGCCCGAAGTAGCCCAGCAGGTTCTGTCTGCGGCATTCGACCGTCTCGCAGAGCGCCAGCATCGCGTCGAGATGCTGTCCCATGCGCATCTTGAACGTGCGGTCGCCGGGGCTCTGATCGATGAGCCTGCGCTGCTGCACGACGTCGCCGAGGCCGTACGCCATCCAGCCCACCGATGGTTCGCCGTCGCGTCCGGCTCGACCCGTCTCCTGGTAGTAGCCCTCGACGGACTTCGGCAGGTCGATGTGGGCGACGAACCGCACATCGGGTTTGTCGATGCCCATGCCGAAGGCGATCGTGGCCACCATGACGACGCCGTCCTCACGCAGGAACCTCGACTGGTTTGCCGCCCGCACCTCGGCCGGAAGGCCCGCGTGGTACGGCAGTGCGTCGAAGCCCTGCGCGGCGAGATAGGTGGCGGTCTGCTCTACGGACTTTCGACTCAACGCGTAGACGATGCCGGCCGCCCCCTCGGGCTGCGACCGGATGAAGGCGACGAGCTGCTTGCGCGGGTCGACCTTCGGCACGATGCGGTACTGGATGTTGGGGCGGTCGAAGCTGGCGACGAAGTGCTTCGCCGCGTCGAGGCGAAGGCGCTCGGTGAGCTCCTGATGAGTGGCGCGCGTGGCCGTGGCGGTGAGCGCCATGCGCGGAACCCCGGGGAACCTCTCACCGAGATCGCCGAGCGCGAGATAGTCGGGACGGAAGTCGTGGCCCCACTGCGACACGCAGTGCGCCTCATCGATCGCGATGACACTGAGGCGACCGCGCTGCAGGAGCGCCGTCGTGTGCGGCGAGGAGAGACGCTCGGGAGCGACGTAGATGAGGTCGAGCTCGCCGGCGACGTACGCCCGCTCCACCTCGCGCCGCTCGTCGATCGCCTGCGTCGAGTTGAGATACGCGGCCTTCACGCCGTTCGCGCGGAGTGCGTCGACCTGGTCGTGCATGAGAGCGATGAGCGGGCTGATCACGAGGCCCGTGCCCTCGCGCACGAGCGCCGGTACCTGGTACGTGATGCTCTTGCCGCCACCCGTCGGCATGAGCACGACCGCATCGCCGCCATCGATGACCTGATCGACGATCGCCGCCTGGTCACCGCGGAACTCGTCGTATCCGAAGACCGTCAGCAGCGCCTCGCGTGCCGTCGCATAGCGACTGGGCGTCGCTCGGGGGGCGGGAGGAGCAATCGTCGCAGCCCCGGCTCGCCCCGAGGGCGCGCTCACGGGCGTCGTCGGACCCTGGCCCCAGTCGAGCGGGGGTTCGAATCCGGCGCCCTGCGGCTCCCAGTCCATCGGAGTCGGAGGCTCGGAGGGCTCCCACCCTCCCTCATCCCACGGCTCGTCGGCGTAGGGCAGACCCTCGTACGGATCACGGGGAGTCTGCGGCATCCCTCCAGCGTAACGACCCCCGCCGACGTCGGCACCGTCCGCACACAGCGGGAGCGGCCGGCCGAAGCCGCAGACGAGGCACGCGGCCCGAGATCGGGGCCCCGCCACCGTCGACCGGGCATAGGTTTGTCTCACACGCCCGAAGGAGCCACGATGACCGACATCACCGTCACCCGCAACGACGAGGAATCGCGCTACGAGATCCGCACCGACGGCACTCTCGCCGGCTTCGCCGAGTACCAGCTGCGACCCGGCGCGATCCGCTTCATACACACCCAGATCGACCCCGTCTTCCAGGGACAGGGGCTCGCGGGCATCCTCGCGAAGAATGCTCTGACCGACGCCGTCGCGGCCGGCGAGGCCATCGTGCCGCTGTGCCCGTACATCGCCAAGTATCTGACGACGCACGATGTGCCGGGAGCCGAGATCCGCTGGCCGAACCGCCCCGGCACCGCGCCGACCGAAGCATGACCGTCGGCGAACGCCGCCTCATCCTCGAGCCTCGCGATGTGCCGCTCGGCGGGGTGCGGGGAATGAACGTGCTGCGGGTGCTCCCCCATCGCAACCTGCCGACCATCGGCGCCTGGTGCTTCCTCGACCGCTTCGGGCCGGCCGACACCCGCATGCGCGTCGAACCGCACCCGCACATCGGACTGCAGACGGTGACCTGGCCGCTCGTCGGCGAGATCCGTCACCGCGACTCCGTCGGCAGCGATGTCGACCTGCGCCGCGGACAGCTCAACCTGATGACCGCGGGCAACGGCATCTCCCACTCCGAGTACTCGCTCGGCGACGGACCCGTGCCTCTCGACGCCCTGCAGTTCTGGGTCGTGCTGCCCGACTCCGCGCGTCACGGCGACGCGGGCTTCGAGCGTCACACCGATCTTCCCGGCGCGACCCTGCCCGCCGAAGAGGGAGCGGATGCCGCGGCCACCGTGGTGCTCGGCGAGTTCGCCGGCGTGCGGTCGCCCGCCACCGTGCACACGCCCATCGTCGGTGCGGAGATCTCCGTGCCCGCCGGCAGCCGCATCCGCGTGCCCCTGCGTGCGGAGTGGGAGAACGCGCTCATGCTCGTCGACGGCGACGCCGACGTCTCGCACCATGCGATGGAGCAGAACGCGATGCTCTACCTCGGGGATTCCCGCGACGAGGTGGAGGTGTCGAGCGTGAACGGCGCCCTGCTGTTCCTCATCGGCGGCGAGCCCTTCGAGGACGACATCGTGATGTGGTGGAACTTCGCAGGACGCACGCACGAGGAGATCGCCGAGGCCCGCGAGGAGTGGGAGTCGGCATCCGGCCGTTTCGGCGTCGTCGAGGGGCACGACGTGCGCATCCCCGCCCCGCCGCTTCCCGAGGTGCGCCTCATGCCGCGGGGCCGGAGGATCTGAGCCCTTCGACGGGCTCAGGGACCCAGGGGGCGGGCCCTTCGACAGGCTCAGGGACCCAGGGGGCGGCTCAGGGACCTAAGAGGGCGGGGCCCTTCGACAGGCTCAGGGACCCAAGAGGGCAGGGCCGGCTCAGGGACCCACGGGGCGGCTCAGGGACCGAGGAGGGCAGGGCCCTTCGACAGGCTCAGGGACCCGGGGGTCGCTAAGCCTGTCGAAGCGTGCCGCTAGCCGGCGTCGACCGTCACGACCGTCCGCACCTCGGAATCGCCGTACTGCACGAGTCCGAGATACCGGCTCCCCGCGGTGAGTCCCGTCCAGCTGAGCTCGTAGCTCGTCTTCTCACCGCGCACCGCAGCGAGCGGGTTCGGGGTGGCGGTGAAGGCACCGTCGCCCTCCGGCTGCACGTTGGCGTAGGTCATGTCCCACGTCATCGGCGCCGAGGTCGCGTACACGTTGGCGACCACGAGATAGGTTCCGGCGGTCGGAGCGGTCACCGTCACCTGCTCATCGGCCGATCCTGTCGCCGACTGCCACCGCTCGTAGTACCGCAGGTCGTCGGCGCTCACCACGCGGTAGACGGTGAGGTCGAGGTCGCTGCCTGCATCGTCCGACGAGTCGAGGTCGAAGCGCGACACCGTCGTGCCCTCCGGCACATCCACGATCCACGCGACATCCTTGTTCTCGTCGCCCGACGCCTCGTCGCCCGAGTGCCCCACGACCCGGCCGTCGGGATCCTCGAGCAGCGTGAACGGAGTGAGACCCGACAGGTTCAGCGGCAGGTCTCCGTCGACACCCGGAGTCAGCTCGACGACGGTCGACCCGTCGACTCCGGTTCCGGAGGCCTCTTCCGGAGCATCCGCCGTCACCGGGAACACCGCGATCGGCGACCGAACGGTGTTCTTCGTGCTCGTCCACGTCAGCGATCCGGTGGCCCACTGCTCCACCGGGGCGCTCGCGTTGTCGAACGTGACCGTGTACGACGCCGTCTCCCCCGCATGGCGGAACTCCAGCGTCGAGGGCTCGACGGTGACGTCCACGCCCGGCAGGTCGACGGATGCCGTGAACGTGCCCTTCTCGGTGGCCGTCACCGTGCGGGTGACGGTCTGCGCGCTCGCGAGCGAGCCGATCGAGAACGACGCGAGGTTGAGGTCGCTGCCGTCGATCGGTTCGACACCCTCGTACTCGGCGAGTCCCTTGCCCTCGAGGAACGCCTTCCAGTCGGGCGCTCCGTTGAGGTACAGAAGTCCGGGACTCAGGTAGCGCCGCGCATCGACCTGACCCGCACCCTGCTGGAACGGATCGGTGTTCTTCGACCCGTCGGCGTTCACGGTGTCGTAGGCGGTCGTCATCATGGCCGACTTGATCTCGGCCGGCGTCGCGTTGGGCCGCTCGCCGAGGTACACCGCCGCGAGCCCCGCGATCTGCGGAGACGCCATCGACGTTCCGGACAGGATGCCGAAGGTCGGCGCCTCGTCCGGACCGTTCTGCGTCGCGGCGAGGATGGCCACGCCGGGGGCGGCGATGTCGGGCTTCATGACATCGCTGCCGTCGGCCAGCATCGGGCCTCTGCTCGAGAATCCGGCGATCTGCGGGACCGGCGCGCTCACGCCCGTCGTGTTCTCGCCGACGAGAGTGATCGGACGATCTACTCCGCCCTGCACGTAGGCGAGCACGGCGGCACGGTAGGCCGCGGCGAGGTGCACCGTCGGGACGGCGTGGAAGTCGTTGTCGAGCGAATCGGCACCACCCGGCACGTTCACCAGCACGACGCCGATGCCGCCGGCATCCTTCACGACCTGCGACTTCTCGGCGCGAGCGTTGCCCCCGCGGTCGCAGATCACGATGTGACCCTGCACCTTCGCCGGGTCGAGGGTGCCGGGAAGGCAGAGCCCCGGGTCGACGGCGCCGGCAACGGCCGCATCGCCGGCGTAGACCGACGGTCCGGTCACGCTCGTGCCGAACGGCACGCTCACCGAGGCGCCGGCCTGCGCGAAGCCGTCGAACTGCACCGTTCCCTCCCACGTCGGGATGGTGGATGCCGCGACGGTGGTGTACCAGGGCGAGGCGTGGTCGGCCGTGACCGGGTCAGGACCGTCGTTGCCCGCGCTCGTCGCAACGAAGACACCGGCGGACGCCGCGTTGAAGAAGGCGATGTCCTCGGGGGCGAGCACGGTCGATGCCGCGCCGCCGCCGATCGAGTAGTTGATCACGTCGACGCCATCGGCGACGGCCTGATCGATGGCGGCGATCAGGTCGCTGCCCGCGCAGATGTCATCGGTCGTGACCGTGACGTCCGGCCCGACGTAGCAGGCCTTATAGGCCGAGATCTTGGCGCCGGGTGCGACACCCGAGATGCGACCGAAGTCGACGTCCTCGATCGAGGCCTCGACGCCGAAGTTGCCGGCCGCCGTGCTCGCGGTGTGCGAGCCGTGCCCGTCGCCGTCGCGCGGCGACAGGTAGTCGTACTGGAAGTCGAATCCCTGTGCTGCGGCCCCGGTCGAGAAGTACTGGGCACCGATGAGCTTGCTCGAGTAGTCGCTCGTGTCCCAGTCCTGACCTTCGACCATCGCGGCGCGGAACTGCCCGCCGTCGGACTTGTCGAAGTACACGTGGGTGCCGTCGGTGTAGGGCTTCTGTCCCTTGTGCCGACGGTCGTTCTTCTTCTGGGTCTTGAGCTTCTTGCCCTCGAACGAGGGGTGCTCGGGGGCGATGCCTGTGTCGATGACTCCCACGACCACGCCCTCGCCCGCGTCCTCGACGCCGCCGGTCTGCTGCCAGACACCGCCGCGGCCCTTCCGGTCGTCGCCGAGCCCCATGAAGTCGGTCGCGCTCTGGGCGTCCGGGTGACGCACGAAATCGGGGTAGACGTCGTAGACGTCCTTCTCGGCCCTCAGCGCATCGACCTGCTCGCCGGTCAGCTGCGCGCTGAAGCCGTTCAACACCACCTGATACGTGGTGTCCGGCGTGATCCCGACCTTCTGCACGAGCGTCTGCTGCTCCGTCTCCAGGTGCTCGACATAGCGTCGGGCGTCCTGCGACTCGGTCTCGAGCTGGTCGCCCTCGGCGGGCTTCGTGGCCTTCAGACCCTCGACATCACCGGTGTAGCTGGCCAGCGGGTCGGCCTTCATGACGACGATGTAGTGCCCCGACGTGCCTCCGACGGGCGTGGGCGCGCTCACCTCCTCGACGCCCGCATATCCGACAGTCGCAGTCGATGCGATGAACAGCGTGGCCAGTGTGCTGGCGGCTGCCATCCGGAGGGGTGTTCGACCCATGTGCTTCTCCGATGATCCCGGCGAGGCCTCGTTGCCGCGCCGCCGATCACCGTACGCCGGGGCGCAGACACATGCCAGCGTCGAGCAGCATCACTGGACGATCGGCCAGCCGGGTCGCCGATGGTCGACAGTAGGCTGGTGATGTGGCATCCTCCCCCGTTCTGACGACCCGCGTGCTGCTCGTATGCGCCGCGATCGGCGTCGCCACCGGCATCCTCGGGGGCATCGCCGGCTGGATCACGCTTCCCGTCCTCGCGGGCCCCGCCTTCCTGTACGGACTCGTGCTCGGCTCGCACGTGCTGCCGGGGATCATCGCGCAGGAGGTGCTGCGTCGGCCGTTCGTGGCCCTCACCACGCATCTGATCGCCGCGCTCATCTCGAGCGCCTTCAACCCCGCGTGGGCGCTGCGCTTCATCGGCACCGCTCTGCTGTTCGGGGCGATCCAGGAGGGCATCGCCGCGCTCACCCGCTACCGTGCCTGGGGTGCGTGGCGCTTCTTCATCTCTGCGGCCGTGATCGGCGTCATCGTGGCAGTGGTGGTGTTCTTCGCCGCTCACCTGAGCACGCTCGTGCTCTGGGCGCAGATCGCCTACCTCGTCGTGGCGGTGCTAGGACCGATCGTCTGGACCGCGGTCGGTCTCGCCGTCGGCGGCTCGCTGAGCAGGGCAGGTGTCGCGCGGCGCTGACGTCCGGCGACCCGCGGTCGGAGGCCGGCGCGGCCTCTCGCGTGGCGAGTCAGGTAAGGCTCAGCTAAGTTAGAGGGGCACCTGTCCGCCGAATGAGGGTACGCCGTGCGCCCATCCGCGCCTCTTCTGCGCGTGCGTGACCTCTCGATCACCCACGCGGATGCCGTGCGCCCGTCGCCGGGCGACGTCTCGTTCGACATCCATCCCGGCGAGGTCGTGCTGCTGCTCGGGCCCTCCGGTTCCGGCAAGTCGACGCTGACGCTCGCGCTGAACGGGCTCATCCCGCACGCCGTCCCCGCCACCATGACCGGGGTCGTCGAAGCGGGAGGGATCGACAGCGCCGAGTCGGATACCGCGACGCTGAGCACCCACGTGGCGATGGTGTTCCAGGACCCCGATGCGCAGATCGTCACGGGCACCGTCTACGACGAGGTGGCGTTCGGTCCCGAGAACCTGCTGCTGCCGCTCGCCGAGGTGCACGCCAGGACCGAAGACGCTCTGCGCCGCGTCGGACTGTGGGACAGACGCGATGAGAACCCTGATCGGCTGTCGGGCGGCGGGCGTCAGCGCCTCGCGATCGCCTGCGCACTGGCCATGGGCTCGCCGCTCGTGGTGCTCGACGAGCCCACCGCCAACCTCGATCCGCAGGGCATCGACGACGTCTACGCCGCTCTGGCCGACGTGATCTCGTCGGGCGATCGGGCGATCCTGCTGGTCGAGCACAACCTCGATGCGGCCATGGGCTTCGTCACTCGGACGATCGTGCTCGATGGCCTGGGACGGGTCGCGTTCGACGGTCGACCAGACCAGATCATCCGCGATCACGTCGACGAGCTGCTCGCCGTGGGTGTCTGGCTGCCCGCCGCGACGATCGCCGCCCTGCGGATGCGTGACGCGGGGATGCGGTTCGACCCGCTGCCCCTGACTCCGGAGGAGCTCGCCTCGGCTCTGGCCACCTCCCCCCTCGCACCGGCTCCGGCCACCTCCGTCCTCGCACCGGCTCTGGCCACCTCCCCCCTCGCACCGGCCCGATTGCAGGACCGAAGCACGGATGCAGGATCAGAAAGCGGTGTCTCGACCGCCACCCGTGCATCGGTGCTGCAGACGGACACCACCCTCGCATCGACGGCCGCATCGACTGCCGCACCGACCACCGCACCGACCACCGCACCGATCATCAGCGCCCGCGGACTCACCCTGCGGCGACACCGCACCGAGATCCTGCACGGGATCGACCTCGACATCGCCGAGGGCACGCTCACCGCGATCGTCGGCACCAACGGTGCGGGCAAGACCACACTGCTGCAGTCGCTCGCCGGCGTCGTGCCCCCGCCGCGACGGCAGGTGGCGGTCGACGGGATCGATCCGGGCACGGCCTCGCCGCGCGACCTCGCAGACCGGATCGGATTCGTCTTCCAGAACCCGGAGCACCAGTTCATCGCGCACACGGTGTTCGACGAGCTCGCGCACGGTCTTCGCCTGCGGCGCACTCCGGATGCCGAGATCGGGCAGCGGGTCGGATCGATGCTCAGCCGCTTCGGGCTCGAGGCCAAGGCCGACGTGCATCCCTTCCTGCTGTCCGGCGGCGAGAAGCGACGCCTGTCGGTGGGGACCGCGCTGATCACCCGGCCCAGGGTGCTCGCACTCGACGAGCCGACCTTCGGCCAGGATCGCGCCCGCGCATCGGAGCTCCTCGAGCTGCTGCACGAGCTGCGTGATGACGGCACCACGATCGTGATCGTCACCCACGACCTCCAGCTCGTCGCCGAGCACGCCTCGCACACCGTCATCCTCCGCGACGGCCGCCTACACGCGAGCGGGCGCACGGCCGACCTGCTGCGCGACGAGGCGGTCTTCACCGATGCGGGCCTGCGTCTTCCCCCTCTGCAGCGCGTGCTGGCCGCGGCGGGACGGAGCGCGGAATGAGCACACGCACCTTCGATCCGTACGCCACCGTGGTCGCCACCTCGCGTCGGCAGTTCCTGCTCGGGCTCAATCCGCTGGCGAAGGTCGCAGGCGTCGCCCCCGCGATGGTGGTGCTGATCTTCGTGCGCGATCTCGCGACGCCGTCGGCCTTCCTGCTGCTCGCCCTCGCGACGATCGTGGTGGGAGCCCGGCTCACGGCGCGCACGGCCGCAGTGCTCTTCGTCGCGCTGCCCCTGGGCATCGCCGCGATCGGCCTCGGCTTCTCGCTGTGGGTCGACGCCGGACTCGTCGATGACACCGCGACGGTCGTGCGGATCGGAGACTGGACGCTGTTCCGCGGGGCCCTCGAGATCGGCTTCGCGACGGCCCTGCGCCTCGGATCGATCATCGCCCTGGCGCTCATCGGCGGCCTGACCACCACAGGCCCCGACCTCGTTCGAGCCAGCGTGCAGCAGCTCAGAGTGCCGTACCGGATCGGATACACGGCTCTGGCGGCCTTCCGCTTCGTGCCCCGTTTCGGGCATGAGCTGGCCGTGATCCGCGCGGCCCATCGGGTGCGCGGGCACCACGGCGGTCGCGGTCCGCTCGCGCGCGTCGCGCGGGGGTGGGGCTACATCGTCCCGCTGCTCGCGGGTGCGATCCGCCATGCCGAGCGGGTCGCCCTCGCCATGGACTCCCGCGCCTTCGGCGCCCACTCCACCAGGACCGAGCGCCACCTCGTGCCCTTCCGCACCAGGGACACGGTCTTCATCCTGATCTGCCTCGTGGCATCCGCCGCGATCCTCATCGTCTTCTTCCCCTGGCAGCTGTCCTGAAAGGCGCCCCGATGGCATACAGCAAATTGGTCAAGCCCGACTCGTCCGAGCTCCTGCACCTCAGCGTGCTGCGAACCGAGAGGCTCTCCGCGCACTGGATGCGGGTCACTCTGGGTGGGGGCGAGATCGACGGATTCCGCCCGATGGGGTACGACCAGTGGTTCCGTCTCTTCCTTCCGGTGGGAGGCGACGCGGGGCTCGACCGCGTGCCGGCCAAGGCGAACAGGATGTTCGGGTACCTGAAGTTCCTGCGCATCCCCGAGGGGCAGCGCCCGGCGATGCGCAACTACACGGTGCGCGCATATCGCGCCGCCACCGCCGAGAGCGGCGCGGAGATCGACGTCGACTTCGTGCTGCACGGCTCGGCCGCCGACGGCACCGCGGGCCCCGCCTCGCACTGGGCCGAGACGTGCGAGCCCGGCGAGCACGTGCTCATCATCGATGAGGGTCTGACCTTCAATCCGCAGCGGGGCACCGACCGCGTCGTGCTCGTCGGCGACGAGACGGCGCTGCCGGCCATCTCCTCGATCTGCGCGTCGCTGCCGGAGCACGCCGTCGGGACGGCGATCATCGAGGTGCCCTCCGACGATGATGCGCTGGAGTTCCCGCATCCCGCCGGCGTCGAGATCGTCTGGATCGTCCGGCCGCACGAGTTCCCGCCCGGGTCGTTCGCGCTCGCGCGCCTGCATGACCTCGCACTGCCGGAAGCGCCGTTCCACGCGTACGCGGCGGGCGAGCAGTCGCTGGCCTCGGGTGCGCGCAAGATGCTCGTGGGCGAACGCGGCGTCGACAAGAACGCCGTGAGCTTCTGCGGGTATTGGAAGCTCGCCGTGGTGCCGACGGCGAAGACCGCCCATGACGCTGCGGCGGAGCCCCGCGCATGAGCGGTCCGCCCCGTCCCGATGCCCCTCTCCCCGGGGACCCGAGGTCAGAGACGCGTCGATTCCGCTTTCCCACCGCCATCCTGCTGACCTGTGCGGCGCTGGGCGTCGCAGGAGGCGCACTGCTCGCGCCGGCCAACTGGATATCGACGATCCTGTTCCCCGGCCTGCCGTTCGTCAGCGTCGCGCTGGCCGGACTCTGGCTGCTGCCGTCGGTCATCGCCCTCCGGCTGCTGCGGCGACCGCTGGTCGGGCTTCTCGTCGGTCTGCTGGCGGGGCTCGTGATCGTGCCGTTCTCGGGCTACGGGTTCGGCAGCGTCGCCACCAACGTGTGGTGGGCCGCCTTCACCGAGCTGCCCTTCCTGTTCGTGCTGTGGCGGTACTGGGGAACCTGGCTGCACTACCTCGGTGCCGTCGTCGTCGGCATCGTGTACCCGGTGCTCGCCTGGGCGTCGTTCAACCTCGGCACCTTCGACATCGCGCTGCAGATCACGTTCTTCGCCGTCACGCTGGCGAGCTGCGTCGGCGGCACGGCCCTCGGCATCCTGATCGCCGACCGCCTGCGCCGCGCGGGAGTGGGCGCGCGGCTGCCCCGCTGAGGGCGCGGGCACCGAGAAGGCCCCGGATGCCGGCATCCGGGGCCCTGCTGCGGTGATCTCGTCAGCGCTTGCCGGCGATCTGCCGCCCGACGATCTCGCGCATGATCTCGTTCGTGCCGCCGTAGATGCGATGCACCCTCGCGTCGAGGAACGCGCGGGCGATGGGGTACTCGGTGATGTAGCCGTATCCGCCGTGCAGCTGCACGCCGGTGTCGAGCACCTCCCACTCGCGCTCCGTCGCCCAGAACTTGACCTTCGCCGCCTCTTCGGCCGACAGCTTGCCCTCCTTGTAGGCGAGCAGGGCGCGATCGATGTACGCCCACAGCGCGTCGACCGTCGTCGCCATGTCGGCGATCTTGAAGCGGGTGTTCTGGAAGTCGATGATCCGCTCGCCGAACGCCTCGCGGTCCTTCGTGTACGCGATCGTCCAGTCGAGCGCGGCCTGGGCGGCGGCGGCCCCGGCCACGCCGATCGAGAGGCGCTCGAGCGGCAGGTTCATCATGAGCTGGATGAAGCCCATGCCCTCCGTGCCACCGATGAGGTTCTCCTCCGGCACGAAGACATCGCTGAACGAGAGCTCCGCCGTGTCGTGGCCCTGGAAGCCCATCTTGTGCAGCTTCTTGCCGTGGTCGAAGCCCTCCATGCCGTTCTCGATCAGAACGAGGCTGAATGCGTCGGGCCTGTTGCCCTCGCCCGTCTTGACGAACGTGACGACGAGGTCGGCGGTCGCGCCCGACGAGATGAAGGTCTTCGCACCGTTGACGATGTAGCCGCCGTCGGTCTTCTTGGCGGTGGTCTTGATCCCGCGCAGGTCTGATCCGGCACCCGGCTCGGTCATCGCCAGCGCACCGACCACCTCGCCGGTGGCCATGCGGGGAAGCCACTTCTCCTTCTGCTCCTGCGTCCCCATGTGCACGAGATACGGCACGGCGAGGTCGTCCTGGATGCCGAACGCCCCCGCGAGGGATCCTGCGCCTGCGGCGATCACCTCTTCGTTCACGACCGCGCGGAAGCGGTAGTCCTGCAGCATGCCCGCCCCGCCGAACTCCTCCGGCACGGAGAGTCCGATGATCCCGGCCTCTCCCGCGGCGAGCATGGTGGCGCGGTCGACCTCACCGTCGGCGTCCCACTTCTCGATCGCCGCGTGCGTCACGTGCCGCTTGACGAAATCCTTGACGAGGTCGCGGAACGCCTCGTGATCCTCTTCGTAGATGTCGCGTTCCATTGCGTCCTCCCGAACGTGTCGTGCGTCTTCGCTGCCGCGATCCTATGCGGCGGTGCAGACATCATGACAGACCATTGTGAGAATGCGTCCCACAATCGGTGGCACTGGGTTCCGTCATTGTCGGATGCCGCCAGTGGCAGGCGGATGCGATGCGGGCAGAGCCTCAGGGGGCGTAGGCGGGAGCTGCCGGAAGGCCGAAGAACTCCTCGAGCGTGTGGTATCCGCCGTCGTGGTAGGCCGCTGCCAGCTCGTGGCCGAGGTACCTGAGGTGCCACGGCTCCGGCTTGTAGCCGGTGACACCGGAGCCGACCTGCTCGTACCGCACGATGAAGCCGTACTCCCACGCGTTCTCGGCGATCCAGGCGCCCTGGGGGGTGGCGCCGAACGCCTCGATCTCGCCGCACGAGGGATCGCAGGCCACCAGATCGAGGGCGAGACCGGTCTGGTGCTCACTGTGTCCCGCACGCGCGGATGCCGCGTCGGCATCGGCCTGGCCGCTGTCGCGCACATGCGCCGCGTGCGTCTCGACCTGCAGACCGTAGGAGCGGTAGCCGTTGTTCGCCCCGATCGTCCCGACGCCCTCCGCCGCCGCCGCGGCAGTCATCTCCCCCACCGCGGCCGCGACGTCGGTGCGCGCCTGTCCCGAGGGGGTCGTCATCTGCAGAGGCATGTCGGCGAGGGATCCGGGCGCGAAGTCGACGGGATCGAGCGGGCGCGCCTTGTTCACGACCACCCAGACATGCGCGGGGTCGTCGAGCCCGATGCAGGGGGCATTGCCCGCGACCACGGCGGCACGGAACCTCTCGCCGCCGCCGAAGGCCGCGATGGTGGCGGCGTCGTCGGCCACCGAGATGGCCTGCTGCACCGTCGGGTCGGAGCAGGGGTCTGCGGCCACGGTCGCTCCGACCTGCACACCGGGCACCTCCTGCACCACGACGGGCTCCGGCATCGCATCGACGCCCTCCGCCGAGGTCGCGACGGGCGCGGAGGCGATCGACAGCAGGATGCCGACGGCGGTCGTCGCGAGCCCGATGGGCAGGGCGGGACCGCGGATCGGGGAGCGCGGCGCCGCATGCTGAGCGTGCGGCGTGGAGGGCATCTCTCCATTGTCACCCGTAACGCTGTGAGCGCGAGTCACCGCCTTCGGGAAGAGGGGTGCGGATGCTCGCCCTCAGTCGCGGGCGGCGCCGATCAGACCGCGCTCGGCGAGGTTCGTCAGCAGCGCGCCGATGCCGAACGACCAGGGCGGGAGGTCCTCGCTGTGCTGCACGCGGTTCACGAGCGTGCCGAGGCGCGGCGAGGAGATGCGCACGACGTCGCCGAGATGATGGGTGAAGCCGTGCCCCGGTTCGTCACGATCGTCGGTGGGGGCGAACATCGTTCCCAGGTACAGCACGAAGCCGTCGGGGTAGGAATGGTGGGCGCCCGCGGCCTGACGGACGAGGTCCGCGGGGTCACGGCTGATCTGCTGCATGTGCGACTCCGCCTCCATATGGAAGCCGTCTGCGCCGTCGACCGCGAGCGTCACGGTCTCGGTGCGCACGTCATCGAGGCCGAATCGATCGTCGAAGAGTCGGATCAGCGGTCCCACCGCCGCCGAGCCGTTGTTGTCCTTCGCCCGGCCGAGCAGCAGTGCGGAGCGCCCTTCGATGTCGCGCAGATTCACGTCGTTGCCGAGCGTCGCGCCGACGACGGCTCCCGACGAGCTGACGACCAGCACGACCTCGGGCTCGGGGTTGTTCCACTTCGATTCGGCGAGTACGCCGACCTCCGCCCCCGCGCCAACGGTGGCGAGCACGGGCGCCTTCGTGAAGATCTCGGCATCCGGGCCGATGCCGACCTCCAGGTACTGGCTCCAGAGGCCTGCCTCGATCAGCACCTGCTTGAGCCGGGCCGCCTCGGGCGAGCCGGGAACCAGGTCACGCACGTCTCCGTCGAGCGCCTCGAGGATGGTGGCACGGATGCCGTCGGCCGACTCGGCCTCGCCACGCGCCCGCTCCTCGATGATGCGCTCGAGCATCGACACGGGGAAGGTGACACCCGACGCCTTCACCACCTGCAGATCGACCGGCGACAGCAGCCACGGCCGTCCGTCGTCGCGCGCATCGGCCGCCGTGTTCGCCCAGACCTCCTCGAAGGTGCCGATCGCCGACCCCTCTGCGGCTCTGACCGCCGCCGCCGGATCGGCGGTCTCGGCGAGCGCCGACATCGTGGGGAAGACCGCCGACACATCGTGCAGGCGTCCGTCGCGCAGCACGACCACACTCGGGCCTGCTGGCAGCTGCACGCGTCCGACGAGCAGCGCCTCGCTCGCGTCTTCGGGAAGGATGCGCGCCGCGGCGCCCGTCCAGTTGTCGCTCATGATGTCTCCTCGGTCGGTTCGGTGTCGAGAGTTCGGGTGCGGAGCAGCACGCTGTCAGCGTCGCCGGAACACCCCTGGTCGCTTCTGCGCGAACGCGGCACGCCCCTCCGCGGCATCCTCCGTCGCGAAGGCTATCCCCTGCATCTCGCGTTCGTACGCGATGGCCTGGTCCTGCGGCAGGTTGGCGGCAGCGCGCAGCGTGGCCTTGGCGGTCTCGGCGGCGATCGGCGGTCGGGAGGCGATGACCGCGGCCAGCTCCTGCGCGCGGGCGAGCAGCCCCTCCGACGGGACGACCTCGCTGATAAGGCCCCACGCGAGCGCTCGCTGCGCGTCGACCGGGTCGCCGGTCATCAGCATGAGCGCGGCGTTGCTCGCTCCGATCGAGTTGGCCAGCAGCACCGACATGCCGCCACCGCCGATCCAGCCGAGCTTCACCTCGGGCGCGGCGAAGCTCGCGGTGTCGGCGGCGATGCGGATGTCGCAGGTGAGCGCGGCCTCGAGGCCGCCGCCGAACGCGTAGCCGTTGACCGCGGCGATCACGGGCTTGCGGAGTTCGCGCAGCGCATCGCAGTAGTCCCGTCTGTTGCGGAACTCCCAGGGGGTCTCGTAGCGGTCGAGCGTGGCGATGTCGCTGCCGGCGCTGAAGGCACGGCCCGTGCCGGTGTACACGACGGCCCGCACCTCCGGGTCGTCGTTGAGATCGCGCACGATCCGCACCAGGGCGTCGCTCATCGACTGCGTGACGGCGTTGAGCTTCTGGGGCCGGTCGAGTCGGATGGTGGCGACGTGGCCTGACGTCTCCACCACGATGAGCTGGTCTGTCATGATCTCCGGTCCTCGATGGCGCTGGTGGGGGGTTCTGTGGTGATCGCGGTCGCGGCGACGCCGGTCAGGTCGGCGTACAGCCGGTCGATCTCGTCGAGCACCTCCCGGGCGGGGCGCTCGCCGGCGACCGCCTCGCGGACCAGAGCCGATGCGGCCGACTGGAAGGGGATGTATCCGGCGATGCGCGGGCGCACCCATGAGGCGTCGATGGTCGACAGCGTCCGCGAGTAGAAGCCGTGCGCCGCCGCATCGACCTCGGGATCCGTCCAGGCCGCCCGCAGGCCGGGCTGGCCGTCGTGGCGGGGGATGAAAGCGCGCTGACTCTCGGCGCCGAGCAGCGTGCTGAGGTGTGCGAGCAGCGCGGCCGACGGCTCCGAGCGGCGAGTGACCGCGATGCCCGTGCCGCCGATCGTCGAGCCGAGGCGCCCCTCCGATGCCGGCACGCGGTCGAAGACCACGATCGGGGAGCTGTAGTTGACATAGCCGTAGATCAGCGGGATGCAGCCGATGTCGCCCCTGTCGCGCATCCGGTCGAGCAGACCGATCGGATTCAGCTCCGCGGTTCCGGCGGGCGCCCGCGCGGAGAGCCGCGTCAGGACGTCGAGGGCACGTGACCCGATCTCCGGGTCGAAGAAGGCCGCGGACCCGCCGGGATCGTCTCCGAAGGACACGGCGATCGAGCACAGGGAGAGGAACGCGTGCGGACCGGCGAGGCTGGTCGCGACGAGTCCGCGCTCGGCGAGGGCCAGGGCGTCGTCCCACGTCACCGGAGCGGTGGTCACGAGATCGCGCCGGCGCACGGAGACCTGCGTCGCGGCATCCAGCGGCAGCGCCCAGAGATGACCGTCCATCCGATACGACGCGATGCTCGGTCCGACCGCGGCATCCGTCCACTCCTGCACCTGCGCCGGGGAGTACAGCTCGTCGATCGGACGGATGCTCCGGGCGGCGAGCGCATCGCCGAGGTGCGGGTGATCGAGCACGAGCAGGTCGTACCGGCGCGACAGCTCGTCGATCGGCGCCGACTCGAACCCCTCGAGAGACTGCACCTCCCAGCGCACCGTGTCTCCTCCGCCCAGGTCGCCGGAGGCGGCTTCGAGCGCGTTGCGCCCCCGCGGGTGGTCCCAGGTGAGTCCGACGTAGGCGGTCATGACGAGACCGGCACCGGCGCGTCGCTCTGCACCACCGCTCCCGCGTCGAGAAGCTCCTGCGTCCGCTCGTCCGAGAATCCGAGCTCGGCGAGGATCTCGGACGAGTGCTCGCCGGTCAGCGGGGCTCCGCGGTCGATGCGCGCGGGCGTCCTGGCGAATCGGTAGGGGAAGCCGGGGGTCTTGATGTGGCCCTCGGTCGGGTGGTCGTACTCGACGAACGTGCCGTTGTGGATGATCTGCGGATCCTTAACGAGATCCTCGTAGCCGTAGACCGGGCCGACCCACATCCCGGCGGGCAGCAGCGTGTCGAGCCAGTGCTGGGTCGTGCGCGTGCGCAGGTGGCCGGCGACCGTCGCGTACAGCTCGTCGCGGTGCGTCCATCCGTGCACCTCGGCATCGAGGCCCGCGAAGGACGGCTCGTCGAGCACCTCCCCGAGCTTCTCGAGGTCGGCGAACCCCAGAGCGAGATAGCCGTCGCTCGTGGCGAAGACCCCGTACGGAGCGCGGATGTACACGTGCGCGTTGGGCTCGGAGCCGCGATGCTGGGGCACACCGCCGACCGTGTAGACGCTGAGCTCCTGCATCTGCAGGGTGGTGAGAGCGTCGAGCATGTTGACCGTCACGAGCTGACCCTCGCCCGTGCGCTCCCTGTGCAGCAGGGCAGCGAGCACGGCTTCGAACGCGGTCGACGCGGTCACCGCATCGGCCAGGTACTGCCCGGCGGGCGACGGCGGCTCGCCCGCACGTCCGGCGGAGAGCATCGCTCCGCTCATCGCCTGCACGAGGAGGTCCTGCCCCGGTCGGTCCTTGTACGGCCCGTCTTCGCCGTAGCCCGACATCGACACGTAGACGAGCGACGGATTGATCGCGGAGAGGCTCTCGTAGTCGAGGCCGAGCCTCGCGGCGACCCCTGGACGATAGTTCTGCAGGAAGACGTCGGCGCCGGCGATCAGGGTGCGGACGACCTCGCGCCCCGCGTCGGATTTGAGGTCGACGGCGAGCGAGCGCTTGTTGCGGTTGAGGGAGAGGAACGAGACGTTGATCCGGTTGCCCTTCGCTCCTCCTGCGGCCGCGAAGCGCTGCCACTCGCCCGCGGTCGGCTCGACCTTGATGACGTCGGCGCCGAGGTCGCCGAGACGCTGCGCGGCGAAGGGCCCCGCCATCGCGATCGAGCAGTCGATGACACGGTATCCGTCGAGGACGCCGCGGGTGGGTGTGTCGGACATTTCCTACCTCTGTGGTGATGGGTTCTCAGACGGGGGTGTCGACGCCGCCGGCGGCGGACGACCGCAGCAGCGCGTCGATGAGCTCGACCGATCGTGCCGCGACCGTGACGTCGGAGTTGTTCTCGGTGCTCGCGCCGGTGATCAGCTCGATGAAACGCGCCGGCGGGACGAGGCACTCGTACTCGCCCTCCCCCTCGGCGATCGCGACCTCCGCGCGGCGACCGTCGTACCGGCTGAGCGTCACGCGTTCGCGCTCGACGTCGATCATCAGAACGCCCTCGGAGCCGAACAGGCGGATGTCCACCTGGTACCTGTCGCCGTCGGCGAGCGTGGCCGCGCCCGAGAGCGAGCCGAGGGCGCCGTTGTCGAAGCGGATGACTCCGGCGTCGAACAGGTCGACCGGGGCGCCGGCGGTGAGCACTCGCCCGGCGACGGATGCCGCGCGCAGCCCCGTCAGCCAGAAGAGCAGCGCCGACGAGTGGGTGATCTGACCGTGGGCGTACCCACCCCCGTGCTCCGGACTCGACCAAGTGGAGGGGTCGGGCGCGGTGTCCGAGTTCCAGCGCTCCAGCATGTGGCTGGGGTCGGTGCCGAAGAGTCCGCGAGTGGGAGAGGCCATGTGGCAGAGGGCGTACTGGATCTCGCCGATCTCGCCGGCGTCCAGCATCCGCTTGGCCTCGGTCGTGAAGGGCTTGTAGTTCCACCCGTACGGCACGAGGAACACGGTGCCGGCGCGCTCGGCGCGCGCCGCGAGGTCCCAGGCCTCCGCGGCGTGGAGGGTCATCGGCTTCTCGCAGAGCACGTGCAGGCCGCGGTCGAGCGCCTCGGCCGCGAGCGGGTGATGCAGATCGTGCGGAGTCGAGATGACCACCGCATCGATGTCGGAGTCGAGCAGCGCCGTCGCGTCGTCGGTGGCGAAGCCGAAGCCGAACTTCTCGCGCACGCTCTCGAGTCCGTCGCCCCGCCCGCAGACGCCGACGAGTTCGACGTCGTCGCGGGCGGCGAAGAGCGGGAAGTGATTGCTCGTCGCCCACCAGCCGGCGCCGATCGCGCCCAAGCGCACCCGCGAGGTCATCGGACCCACCGCCAGGTGCGCACGCCCGACCGCTCGCCCTCGACCACGCGTCCCTGCGCGACGAGACGCTCGAGGTTCCCCGTCATCGGGAAGATGAGGTACTCCGCCGCCGCGCTCGGCCAGGGACCCAGTGCCGCCGCCGAGCGGTGGATGAGGTCGAGCGAGGTGAGGTCCTCGCCACCCGACAGGACGTCCTCGATCACTCCATCGATGCGGTCGACGTACGCGAGCGAGGCGTCGAGGAAGCGGTTCACCTCGTCGCCCTCGAAGACCGGATAGTGCGCGGTGAGCAGGAGTTCGGCATCGAGCGCGCGCAGCCGCCGGATGCTGTCGACGTACGCCGCCGTGTCGCGATAGGTCGGAGGGAACGCGGCGCGCCCGTCGGCCGTGGGCACCGTCTCGCCGAGCACGGCGTCGGAGATGAGCAGCGTGCGATTCGCGGCATCCCACAGAGCGAGGTGGCCGGGCGAGTGGCCGGGGACCGCGAGAACCTCGACGGTGCGATCGCCCAGGTCGAGGGTCTCGCCGCCGTCGAGGGCTCGGTGCACGGGGACGAGCCCTGTCGACCGCCGCACCTCGGCCGTGGTCTCGGGCGGATCGTCGAAGCCGTCGCGCTCGGCGAACTCGCCGTAGCGGTCGGAGATCAGCAGCTCGACGTCCTCGGTCATCGCGACGTCGGCACGGCCGGCGAGGAACTGCGCGCTAGGCGCGGCGGCGGCGAGCGCCGCGTTGCCCCCGGTGTGATCGAAGTCGCAGTGCGAGGTGACCACCCAGCGGAGGCCCTCGAGGTCGAAGCCGATCTCGGCGAGCGCGGGCAGCAGGGTGCCCTGGATCGAGTCGGCGATCCCCGTGTCGAAGAGCAGTGCACTCTCGGACCCGACCAGCAGGTACATCGCGATGAAGCGCTCCCCCAGGGGAGCCTGGATGCGGTGCACGCCAGGACGCAGCTCCATCACTCGGCCCAGGTGCCGTGGTCGACCAGGCGCAGCCCCGCCCGCGGCGAGCGCACATGCGGACCGGCGGGCTCCTGCCAGTCGACGCCGCTGCGGGCCCGCGTGATGATGGTCTCGTCGACCTGGATGCCGGCGCCTGGACGGTCGCCGAGCACGATGCCGCCGTCGTGGAACTCCTGGTCGAGGGTCAGGCCGAACGGAGAACCGAGGTCCTGCACCTCGGCGGACAGGTGGTTGGGCACCGCGGCGGCCGCGGCGGTCACCGTGTGGTTCGCCGTCAGCCCGACGGGGCTGACCGGGAGGTCACGGCCGTGCGCGGCGATGGCGACGCGGAGGAAGTGCGTGATGCCCCAGACCGCCCCGGCCTGCACGATGTCGGCACCGCCCGCATCGAGCAGCGGACGGTACTGCTCGAGACCGGTGAGATTCTCACCCGTGGCGACCGAGGCCTTGATGGCGGCGCTCAGTCGGGCGTGACCGGGCGCATCCCAGCGACGCAGCGGCTCCTCGACCCAGGTGAGGTCGAGATGCTCCTCGAGGGCGGTGACGTGCCGCACGGCCTGCTTGAGATTCCACGACTCGTTGGCATCGAGCATGAGCGCGGGAGACGAGCTGTTCGCGGCGAGCACCTCGGTGAGGATGCCGAAGCGGCGCAGGTCGGCCTCGACGCTGCGTCCGCCCTTCAGCTTGGCGGCGGTGTAGCCCCGCTCGGCGAACCGCCGATACAGAGCGGCGAGCTGCTCGTCGTCCAGCGCCGCGTCGAGCCCCGAGGCGTATCCGGGCACGAAGCGGTCGCCCGCACCGAGCAGACGCCACAGCGGTTCCCCCGCGAGCTTGGCCTTGATGTCCCACAGAGCGGTGTCGAAGGCGCCGATGCCGCCGAAGGTCGCGCCGCCGTGCGACGACTTGAAGACCCGGGCGAGCATGGCGTCGTACAGCGTCGTGACCGCGCGCGGATCCTGACCCTCGAGCGCGGGGAACAGGCGGTCGAGGTCGGCATGCGACCCCATGCCGACGCCCTCGACGCCCTCGTCGGTCTCGAGGATCACGAGAGGGACGTCCGTCACCCCTGAGGCGATGAACCCGTTGACGTCGCCGACCGGCCGCCCCCAGTCGTGGATGGTGCGGAGAGTGCGGTAACCGGTGATCTTCATGTCGCCCTTGAGTGTGAGAGATCGGGGTGGGACTGCGCGTCTATGCGAAGCGTAGAAACACCATACATCATATGTCTGTCGTTTCGTGAGTGTCCAGGACCCGCCTCTCGCCGGGGTGAATAGAGTGTCTGGCATGACACAGCCCGCAGAGCACGCCGGCGGTCGAGCCCGCACGCCGATCGACCGCATCGGCGCGACGGTGCTGAACGAACTGGTGCAGTCGATCGTCACCGGCGAGTACGGCCCGGGAGACCTGCTCCCCCCGGAGAGCGCGATCAGCCTGCAGTTCGGGGTGAGCCGCACCGTGATCCGCGAGACCATGAAGCGTCTGCAGGAGAAGGGCATGATCACCGTCGCCCAGGGCCGCGGCACGCACGTGAACCCCTCGACGAGCTGGAACGTGCTCGACCCCTCCGTCCTGTCGGCGATGATCAGCAACGACTCGACGCTCGGGGTGCTCGACGATCTGAGCGTCGTGCGCGGGGCGCTCGAGGCCGCCATGGCAGCCGCCGCCGCACGGACGGTCGACGACGAGGCCGTCCGGCGACTGCGCGCCGACCTGTCCGCCATGGCCGACAGCGTCGACGACTCGACCGCGTTCCGCGAAGCAGACCTCCAGTTCCATCGATCGGTCATGTCGCTCGCCGACAACGCGCTCGCCGAGAACATCGCGCGCGTGCTGATCGCCCACGCCGTCGGCAGCGATCGATTCACGGGCGTCGACCCCGCCCGCGCGTTCGAGCTCACTCTCGCCGAGCACGAGAAGGTGCTCGACGCGATCGCGGCCGGAGACGAAGAGGCCGCGCGCATCGCGATGAGCGAGCACATCCTCGGCTCGTGGAGCCGTCGTCGCCTGCCCTCCAAGAAGCACTCCTGAACCCCCGAGCACCGGTCGCTCCCCCGCGACGGCGGCCATCCCGCTCTGACACGCCTCCCGCGAACATCATTCATGTGATGTCTGCTTGCCGGAGTTCATAAGACGTAGTATGTTTCCTCGCAGGGCCTGCACCATGGGTCACAGCAGAACTTCCTATCAACGTTGAGAGGTATCGCAATGAAGCGAAGGATCGTCATCCCCGCCGTGATCGGCGTCGCGGCACTGGCCTTGACCGGATGCGGCGGAGCGTCGCCCAGTGGATCGACCGGCGGCTCCGGCTCGGGCGACAAGCTCGTCGTCTGGAACTGGGGCGACGCCGACGAGGCGGCCGCCTCGTACACGGAGGACGTCAAGGCCGCATTCGCCGAGGCGCACCCCGACGTCGAGGTCGAGATCGTCAACCAGCCGTTCGATCAGTACTACACGCTGCTCGGCAGCGCGATCGAAGCGGGAACGGGTCCCGACCTCGCCCTGTTCAACGGTGGAACGCAGCTGAAGAGCCGCGCATCGTCGCTCGTGCCCGTGACCGATGAGCTCGCCGACCTCGAGGACACGCTCGCCGGCTGGCCCGCCTTCCAGGCCGAGGGCGAGACCTACTCGGCCCCGATGTTCCTCCAGGGCTTCCCCATCTACTACAACAAGGCGCTGTTCACCGCCGCCGGCCTCGACGCCGACACCCCTCCCGCGTCCTGGGACGAGCTGACCGCGGCCTGCACCGCGATCACCGACAACACCGACGCCTCGTGCTTCGCGCTCGGGAACAAGGAGGGCCTCGGCATCGAGTTCTTCCTCTCCGGCTTCGGATCCGGCGTCTTCACGCCCGAGGAGTACGACGCCTGGATCGACGGCGACCGCGACTGGACGAGCGAGCACGCCACTCAGGTGCTGCAGATGTGGACCGACTCGGCAGCCGACGGCTGGTACAACGAGGGCGCCAACTCGACCGCCATGTTCAACGACTCCTTCGACCTGTTCTCCGCGGGCAAGTCCGCGATGGTCGTCGGCCTCATGAGCGGCACCGCCCACTGGAAGCAGTTCGACGAGTTCCTCGGCGACGACCTCGGCTTCATGATGCCGGTCACGACGAACGACGGCACCACCCTCGCGCTCCCGGCCGAGGGAGGCATCGGCTACGCCGTGCTGAACGAGGACAAGAAGGACCTCGGCGTCGACTGGATCAAGGCGACCGTCGACCACGACGCGCTCTCCGCCTACTCGCTCGCCGGCGGCCAGATCACGTCGGACACCACCATCGAGCTCGACACCGACATCTCGTCGGCCAACGAGATCGTCGCGGACCTCGGCGGCAGCAAGCCGCTGCTGCACACCGCCCTCGAGGCCGACACGCTCGACCTGCTGCACCGCCTCGGCCAGCAGCTGCTGGGCGGCGAGGTCACCGTGCAGGACGCCGCCGCGCAGCTGGCAGCGTCGGAGGGCTGATCCCTTGTCGACCGACACCACCTCGACCCGGAGCCTTGTTCTCGCGAACAGGGCTCCGGGCCGCGGGCGCCCCGATCTGGGCGTCCCGCTGCGCAGGAAGCCGTGGACGTCCGAGCGCATCGCGCCCTACCTCATGGTGCTGCCGGTCATCCTCATCCTCGTCATCTTCCGGCTGTACCCGCTCCTGCTCGGAGTGAACTACTCGTTCACCGGCGACAAGGAGCTGAACGGACAGTTCGTCGGGTTCGACAACTACCTGACGCTCCTCGACGACGCGCGGTTCCAGGCATCCGCCCGCAACGTGCTCGTCGTGCTCCTCTTCGTGCCGATCCAGGTGTTCGTCGCCGGGATCCTCGCGACCTTCGTCTTCCTGAAGATCCCCGGGCACCGCTTCTACCGCAGCGTGTACTTCCTACCCGTGGTGCTCTCGCCGATCATCATCGGCGCGATCTTCAACATCCTGCTGGCCGCCAACGGTCCCATCAACGGCGCCCTGAACGCGGTGAGCATTCCCGGCGTCGACTGGCTCGGCCTTCCGGGCACAGCACTGCCCTCGGTGCTCGTCGTGCACATCTGGGCCACCTTCGGCATGGCGTTCACGATCTTCCTCGCCGGCTTCGCGACCCTCGACGCCGAGCTGCTCGACGCCGCGAAGATCGACGGCGCGAACCTCTGGCAGCAGATCGTGCACGTCATCATCCCGAGCCTCAGCCAGACCATCCAGTTCGTGTTCGTGACGACCACGATCGGCATGCTCACCGGACTGTTCGGGCTCCTGTACACGATGACCGCCGGGGGCCCCGGGGCCGCGAGCTACCTTCCCGAGTTCCTGATCTGGAAGCTCAACGGCGAGGCGCGACCCGCGCTCGCCTCCGCGGCATCCGTCTTCCTGCTCCTGATCGTGCTCGTCATCGGCCTGATCCAGATCCGCGTGCTGCGCCGCGCGACGAAGGAGGCATGATGCGCCGCGAACGCCTGGGCAAGTGGATCATCGCCGTCCCGATGATGCTGCTCGCGATCGCCACGATCGCGCCGATGCTCTACGGACTGAACATCTCGCTCAAGACGCGCAAGGACTACGTCCTCGACCGCCTGGGCGTGACGCAGACGGTCAACGTGCAGAACTTCATCGACGCGTGGACCAACGCCGACATGGGACGCTACTTCCTCAACACGATCATCGTGACGATCTTCTCGGTCACGATCCTGCTGGTGCTGGCCTCCATGTGCGGATACGCACTCAGCCACCTCACGTTCCGCGGCAGCAAGGTCGCCTTCCTCATCATCCTCGCGATGATGATGATCCCGTTCCAGGTCATCATGGTGCCGACGATCAAGGTGCTCAGCGACATGGGGCTGATCAACTCGTTCCCCGGCCTGATCATCGCGTACGTCTCGCAGTTCCTGCCCTTCACCGTCTTCTTCATGACCTCGTACTACTCCGGCATCCCGCGGGAGCTCACCGAGGCCGCCCGCGTCGACGGCAACGGCCTCTTCGGGGTCTGGGCGCGGATCATGATCCCGGTGGGCAAGCCGGCACTCATCTCGATGGGCATCCTGAACTCCCTGTTCGTCTGGAACGACATCCTGATCGCGCTCCTGATCATGCAGTCGCCCCAGAACCGCACGGTGATGGTCGGCGTGAGCGCGCTGCGCGGGCAGTACCCTGACAACGTCCCGACGTACATCGCCGGCGTGCTGCTCGCCGTGCTGCCGATCATCGTCGTCTACCTCGTCTTCCAGCGGCAGATCTCGGCAGGCGTCACCGCCGGAGCCACGAAGGGCTGACCATGAGCACCGACCGGATCGAGGTGCACGTCGCCCCGGACGGATCGCCGTTCGCCGACGGCTCGCGCGGGTACCCGGCCGACGACCTCGCGCATGCGCTCGCCCTGGTGCGCCGCAGACGCGAGCCCGGCCAGCGTGCCGTGATCTGGATGGCCGGCGGCGAGTACCCGCATGCCCACCCGGTCTCCTTCACGTCTGCGGACTCGTTCACGTCGGTGGTGGCTGCCGACCCGGATCACCCGCCGGTGCTGCGCGGCTCGGTGCGCCTCACCGGATGGCGGCCGGTCGAGGTGAACGGCCGCTCGGCGTTCGCCGCCCCCGCGCCGCGTGCGCGCGCCCGGCGCCTCTACGTCGACGGAGAGGCGGCCCCACGCCCGTCGTACCCGCGCGACGGCTTCCTCCGCATCGAGGAGCAGGAGGGGCTCGACCCCGCAGGCAGCTTCGTCGGCACGCTGTTCGACGGCGCCGCCTCGTTCCGCTTCGCCGAGGGCGACATCCCCGAGCTCGCACAGGAGCACGCGGTCGAGATCGTCGTCCCGCACTACTGGGTGCAGGAGCGAATGCCCGTCGTCGAGATCGATCGCGAGACGCGCACGATCACGAGCTCGCTGCGCAGCATCTTCGCGCTGCGCGACGACGCGGCCCAGCGGTTCGCCCGCTACCGCCTCGACAACGTCGCCGAGAGCTTCGGCGACGTCGCGGGCGAATGGTATCTCGACGCGACCGGCGAACTCGTCGGGGCGTCGGAGGCGCAGGTGCTGTATCTGCCCGCCCCCGGCGCCGACATCGACGCGCTCGACGTGCGGATGCCGGTCGTCGACGCGTTCGTGACGCTGGACGGCACCGCCGAGGCGCCGGTGCGGGAGGTGCGCTTCGAGGGCATCCGCTTCGAGGACGCCGACTTCGACGTCGTGCCCCCCGCCGTGCCACCCTTCGGAGTCCGTGAGGATCCGCAGCTGCCGCCCGAGGGGAGCTATGCGGCCGACGTGCAGGCGGCCAGCACGGTGCCCGCGGCACTGCGCTTCGTCCATGCCCGCTCCTGCGCCGTGGTGGGAGGCGCGATCGGCCGGGTGGGCGGCTACGGCGTGAGCCTGGGCGCCGGCTCGCGAGGAAATCTGATCAGCGGCGTGCACCTGCACGACCTCGGCGCGGGCGCCGTGCGCTCCGGCGGCGGCATCGATGCCCTCGGCCCCGACTACAACCGGGCGAACGAGGTGTCGGACTGCGTCATCGAGCGCGGCGGGCAGGTGTATCCGAACGCCGTCGCGGTGCTCTTCCAGCACGGATCGCACAACATCATCGTGCACAACGAGATCAGCGACTTCCTCTACTCCGGCGTCTCCGTGGGCTGGATGTGGGACTACCTGCACAGCCCGTCGGAGGGCAATCGGATCGAGGGCAACCACATCCATCACCTCGGCGGCGGCCTGCTGAACGACATGGGCGGCGTCTATCTTCTGGGCATCGCGCCGGGCACCGTGGTGCGGGCCAACCACATCCACGACGTCGAGTGCGCCAACTACGGCGGCTGGGGCATCTACCTCGACGAGGGATCGTCGCACGTCGTGATCGAGCAGAACGTGGTGCACGACGTCTCGAGCCAGGCGTACCACCAGCACTACGGACGCGAGGTGATCATCCGCGACAACGTCTGGGCCTTCGGCCGCAACGGGCAGATCTCCCTCACCCGACCCGAGCAGCACATGTCCTTCACCTTCCACCGCAACATCGTGGTCGGAGCCGGGATGCCGGCCTTCGTCGGATACCCGGATCATCGGGATGTGCGCCGCTTCGGCATCGACAGCGATCTCAACCTCTTCTGGGATGACGCGCCGGTGGCCGGGGCGGCGCGCGCGGCGAACGCGGTGCGAGAGACCGGAGCCGACGGGCGAGTGGGCTTCGAGATCGTCGACCCGCTCGACGATCAGTGGGCGGAGCTTGGGCACGACCGCCACTCGCTGACAGCCGATCCGCTGTTCGTCGACGTCGAGGCACGCGACCTCCGGGTGCGTCAGGGGTCGCCGGCCGAGAGCCTCGGCATCCGCGTTCCCGACGTGCGGGCCGCTGGCCCCCGTGAGGCATCCGACCGACGTCACCCCCTAGCCGCGGCCACACGGGCCGATCCGTACCACCCCTCGCAGGGATAGTACTTCCCTTCGAATCACGGGTTGCATCCTCTCCGTTCATATGTTCGAATGAGGTATGCGGTGGCAGGGGCAGAAACTCGGAGATGTCGACAGTGCCGCCCTGCCCGGGCTCGAGAACCGCGCGGGAATCCTGCGCTCGGTGACGACGCCGGAGTTCGCGGGGATGACCTTTCACGAGGTCCTCTCGAAGTCGGCGCTGAACCACGTGCCGGGGGCGTCTCGCATGCCGTTCGCCTGGACCATCAATCCGTACCGCGGGTGCAGTCATGCGTGTGTGTACTGTTTCGCCCGCGGGACGCACGAGTACCTCGACCTCGATGGCGGAGCGGACTTCGACTCGCAGATCGTGGTGAAGGTCAACGTCGTTGAAGTGCTGCAACGAGAGCTGCGCCGCGGCAGCTGGCAGCACGAGACCGTGGCCCTGGGCACCAACACCGACCCGTATCAGCGGGCCGAGGGCCGATACAAGCTCATGCCCGGCATCATCGAGACACTGGCGGCGTCGGGTACGCCGATCTCCATCCTGACCAAGGGCACGCTGATCAGGCGCGACATCCCGCTGCTGGTGAAGGCGGCCGAGCGGGTGCCGATCGACATCCAGATGTCGATCGCGATGTACGACGACGACCTGCAGAAGGCGATCGAGCCCGGCACTCCGACCACCCAGGCCCGGCTCGACACCGTGCGGGCGCTGCGCGACGCCGGCTTCCGGGTCACGGTCTTCCTGATGCCGATCATGCCGCACATGACCGACTCGGTCGAGGCGCTGGACACCGCGCTGCGCCGCATCAGAGAGGCCGGAGCGAGCCGGGTCGTCTACGGCGCGCTGCATCTGAGGGCCGGGGTGAAGCCGTGGTTCATGCAGTGGCTGGGCGAGTATCGACCCGACCTCGTGTCGTCCTACCGCGGGCTGTATCCCGGAGTCTCCGCCGAGGCACCGAAGGGCTATCGGCAATGGCTGGCCAAGCGGGCACGGCCGCTGATCCGCGTGCACGGCCTCGACGGCGAGCATGAGGACGACTATCCGGTGCGCAGTCTGTGGTCGTCGACGGACGGGCAGCGCGGGTCACGGCCCCCTGCGGCATCCGCCCCTCGGTTCTCGACCGCGCCCTCGCCCGCTCAGCCGATGCTGTTCTGACGCCGTTCGAGTCGGCCACGGGTCGCTCGGCCGCGTAGGCTCGACCGTTATGGCTATCGGCTCCACCATGCACACGTTCGACGTCCAGCTCGCCGACATGGATCGTGGTGCATACGACGACTTCTCGCTGCGCGTCGCGCGGCATCCGTCGGAGACCGACGAGTACATGCTCACCCGTGTGCTCGCGTATGCCCTCGAGTACACAGAGGGCATCACGTTCGGCGGAGGCATCTCGCAGACCGATGAACCCGCGGTGCTCGTGCGTGATCTGACGGGGCAGATCACCGCCTGGATCGAGATCGGCGCCCCCGATGCCGAGCGCCTCCACTACGGATCGCGGCTCGCTGAGCGCACTGTCGTGTACACCCACCGTGACCCCGCGAAGGTGATGGCGCCGTGGGCCGACAAGCGCATCCACCGCGCCGAGGACCTCAGAGTCTTCAACTTCGACCCCGACTTCGTCGAATCCGCGGCGCCTCTCATCGCGCGTCGCAACACCATGACGGTCACGGTCACCGAGCAGGTCCTCTACCTCGACCTCAACGGCACCTCTCTCACGAGCGCCGTGCACGAGCACTCGCTCGCCTGAGGCGGCGGCTGGGGCGCTGGGTCGCCTGGCCGCCCTTCTCGGTGCAGTCGCCCGCGACGCCGCTGCGGAGGAGATCTGCCGTCGGGAGGGCCGATCGACCGCATCCACCCTCCCTTTTGCAGTTCTCCTCCCTAACGCGGAGGTGGGCCGGGCAGGTGGCGCGGCGGGGTGTTCGATCGACAGCATCCGGTCCCTTCTGACGCGGCCCCCTCGAACCGCGCCTCCTCGGAGGCCGCTCGCGACGCACACTGCGGAGGAGATCTGCCGTCGGGAGGGCCGATCGACCGCATCCGCCCTCCTTATTGCCGTTCTCCTCCCTAACGCGACGGTGCGGCGGGGCGGGGTGTTCGATCGACCGCATCCCGTCCCTTCCGACGCGGCCCCCTCGAACCGCGCCTCCTCGGAGGCCGCTCGCGACGCACACTTCGGAGGAGATCTGCCATCCGGAGGGCCGATCGACCACATCCGCCCTCCCTTCTGCAGTTCTCCTCCCGAACGCGACGGTGGGGTGGTGGCGCGGCGGGGGGGCGGCGAGGTGGGGCGGGGCGGCGGCGGTGGCGCGGCGGTCCGGCGGAGAGGCGGCGAGGCGGTGGGATCCGGAGCGGCGAGGCGGTATGGCGGCGGTGCGACCCGCGGCGCGACGAAGGCCCCGTCCCTGCAGATGCGGGGACGGGGCCTTCGAGTCGGATCAGGCGGTGAGGTCGGCGGCGGTCGGCACGCGACCGGCGATCTCCTCGATCAGATCGTCATCCAGTCGGGCGTTCTCGAACGGCGCATCGATCTCGGCGCGCTCGAGCAGCTCGGTCATGCGGCGCTGACGCTGACGCGTGATCAGCGTGACGACTCGACCCGAACGACCGGCGCGGCCGGTACGACCCGAGCGGTGCAGGTACGTCTTGTACTCGTCGGGGGCATCGGCCTGGACGACCAGATCGATGTCATCGACGTGGATGCCGCGGGCTGCCACATCCGTCGCGACGAGGACGTTCACTCGGCCAGACGTGAGGCGCTCGAGGTTACGCGTGCGCTTGGCCTGGTTGAGGTCTCCGTGCAGCGAGACCGCGGGGATGCCGGCGTCGTCGAACTGCTCGGCGAGCATGTCGGCGTAGGCACGGGTGCGGGCGAAGACCAGGGTCTTGCCGGCGCGGTCGACGAGCGAGGTGAGGATCTCGGCCTTGTCGCGGTGCTCGATCACGAGCACTCGGTGCTCGATGGTGCTCGAGTCCTGGTCTTCCCCTGCGACTTCGTAGACGGCCGGGTCGACGAGGAACTCGTCGACGAGAGCCGCGACCTCGCGGTCGAGCGTCGCGGAGAAGAGCAGCTTCTGGCTGCCGTCCGCCGTGTGACGGAGGATGCGCTGCACGGGCTCGACGAATCCGAGCTCGCACATGTGGTCGGCCTCGTCGAGCACCGCGATGCGGCAGTCGGAGAGGTCGAGCTTGCCCTGGTTGATGAGGTCCTCGATGCGGCCGGGGGTGCCGATCACGATGTCGACACCCTTCTTGAGCGCACCCACCTGGCGACCCTGCGGCACACCACCGTAGATCTGAGTGGTGAACAGGCCGACGCTGCGGGCGATCGGCTGGATCGTGCGGTCGATCTGCAGCGCCAGCTCGCGGGTCGGAGCGAGGATGATCGCACGCGGCGACCGACCGAACTCGCGGCGCTTGCCTGCCTGCGACTGGAGAACGCGCTCGACGAGCGGTGCACCGAACGCGATGGTCTTGCCCGAGCCGGTGCGGCCGCGGGCGAGCACGTCGCGTCCTTGGAGAACGGCGGGGATGCTGGCGGCTTGGATCGGGAACGGCGTGGCCGCTCCCATGCCGACGAGGGTCTCGACGATGTTCGATCCGAGACCGAGGTCGCCGAAGGTCACACCGTCGACCTCGACGGCCGCCACGGACTTGGCCTCGAGGCGCTCGTGCACGACGTCGTCGGTCGGCTCGAAGGCAGCCTTGGGCTTCTTGTTCCAGTCGTCGCGGCCCGGACGCTCGTCCCGCGCGGGGCGGTCGTCACGGCGCGGACGGTCGGTGCGGTAGGCGCCACCGGTCGAGGGACGCGAGCGCTCGTCACGGCCGCCCTCGATGGAACGCTGGGCGCGGTCGCGGTCGAAAGCCCGACGGGCACGATCGGCGTCGTAGGAACGCTCGGAACCGCCACGGTCGTCACGACGCGAACGGTCGTCACGGTCGAAGCGGGGACGCTCGGATGCGCCACGGTCGTTCCGGTCGAAGCGCGGACGCTCGGTGCGGTCGCCCGAACGGGCAGGACGGTCGTTCCGGTCGAAGCGCGGACGCTCGGTGCGGTCGCCCGAACGGGCAGGACGGTCGTTGCGGTCGAAGCGGGGACGCTCGGACGCACCGCGGTCGAAGCGCGGGCGGTCGTCACGGGAGAAGCGCTGGCCACCGCGATCGTCGCGGAAGCCACCGGGACGCTGGTCGCGGCGGTCGTCGCGACCAGGACGTCCGCCATCGCGGTGATCGTTGTCGCGGAAGCCCTGGCGCTGCGTGCCCGCACCACGGTCGTCACGGCGCACGTCACGCTGTCCGCCGCGCTCATCGCGGTACGTGCCGGGACCGGTCGGACGCTGACCGCCGCGGTCATCGCGGCGCGGACGGTCGAAGCCCGCGGAGGGGCGGTCGTTGTAGCGGGGACGCTCGTCGCGGGTGTGCGGGGCGTCGCGGCGACCGGATTCGGCACGGTTGCGGATGCCGCGAGACTCGTCGCGACCTGCGCGCTCCTGCGCGGACCAGCGCTGCTTGGGCGCGCCGGTCTCGGCCTCCGCCGCGCGGTAGCCGCGGTGGTTCGGGCTGCGGCTGCCGGGGCGACGGTCGTAGCCGGTCGACGCGGTGCGGCGCTCTCCGGCATCCGGACGTCCGCCACGGGTGTCACGCGCGTCGCGGGAATCGCGCGCATCGCGGGTGTCGCCGCGTCCGCCGGCGTGGCGGTCGTGGAACGAGGTCTTGTTCGCACCGTATCGCGGCTCGAAGTTTGCGGAGGGGCGCCCGCCGCGGGGCTTCTTGTTCTTGGGCATGGTCGTGTCCTTCTCAGTTCTCGCACGAGAACAGCGCTGCGCACACGCGCAGACACCCTGCGCCTGATCCAAAGTGATCCAGCTCGGGTTCCGGACTGACTGCGGCCGGGGCCATTCATGTGATGGTTGATTGATCGTCGATCGACGCTCACCATCGGCCCCTGGACTCACACTTCTTACACAAAAACGTCCGCGCCATGCGCGGGTGTCCGAAGCCGACCGCAAGAGTCTAGCGTGCCGGCCTGAGAGAGTCCTCCGCGAGCCGAGCCGGTTGTGCCCGATCGGGTGCGCCGTACGATGGCGGTGTGACCTCCGCATCCCCCACAGGCATCCAGGTACGACTGCAGCTGGCCGACGTCTCGGCCCAGATCGCGCAGGTGGGTGCGTCGTTGCGCTCGCTGCGCATCGGAGGCGTCGACCTCATCACGCCCTACCCGCTCGACTCGCCCACGCCGTCGTGCTCGGGAGTCGTTCTCGTGCCATGGCCGAATCGCGTGCGCGACGGCGCCTGGACCGACGAGGGCACGGCGCGCCAGCTCGCGATAACGGAGCCGAAGTTCAACAACGCCAGCCACGGGCTGCTGCGATTCACCGCCTACGAGGTGGAGGCCGGCGGGTCGGCGGCGACCCTGCGCGCGACGATAGTGCCGCAGACCGGGTATCCGTACCTCATCGAGACCAGCGTCACGTACGTGTTGCGAGTCGACGGCATAGACGTCACGCACACGCTCACCAACCAGTCGGCGACCGCTGCACCGGTGGCGCTCGGCACCCACCCGTTCCTGACGATCGGCGATGTCGAGACCCGCGACCTCGTGCTGAGGGTCCCCGCGCAGACGGCGATCGACACCGACGAGCGCAAGCTGCCGATCGGCACGAGCCCGGCGGATGCGGCGTTGCGCGACGGCATCCGACTCGGAGACTCCTCCCTCGACACGGGGTTCACCGATCTCGAGCGCGACCCCGACGGCCTGGTGAGGAGCTCGCTGACCGCACCCGACGGGCGCAGAGTCACCCTGTGGCAGGGCGCGGGCTTCGACTACGTGCAGGCGTTCACGACCGACAAGTACCCCGACCAGGAGCTGGCCGTGGCCATCGAGCCGATGACCGCGCCCGCCGATGCCCTGAACAGCGGCCTCGGCATCAGACGCCTCGCCCCCGGCGAGACCTGGACCCTCACCTGGGGCATCACCCTCGACTGAGCCCGGCCGTTCCGGCTCGCTCCGGTCCGCTGCCGGTCGGTGCCGGTCCGTGCCGGTCGCCTCCAGAACTCCGGAGAAGCACGCCGGACCGGCCAGCCAGCCCCCGATCCGGCACTCAAAGCGCCGAATCTCCGGAGTTATGGCGCGGCCGGCGTGCGCAATCCGTCGAGTTGCGGCAAGGTCGGCGAACCTGGTCTCCGGCATCTGCTGGCCCCCGGTGCCTCCATAACTCCGGAGAAGCACGCCGCACCGGCCAGCCGGCCCTCGATCCGGCCCACCAGGCGCCGAATCTCCGGAGTTATGGCGCGGTCGGCGAAGCCGACGCAGCACAGCCCCGGATGTGCGGCACAACCCGTGTGCACAATTCAGCACGCCCGCAGCGATGCCCGCCCGGAAAACGGTTCCGGGCGGGCATCGCGCTGATCACTGCTGAATACAGAACACGAGGGCGGGCTACTCGCCCCGCTCGCGCAGCTCTCGACGGGTCAGCTGCGCGGCGTGCGGCAGGTCCGAGCGAGAGCCACCGGCACCGGCCGGCGCCGCGTCGCCGGAAGCGCTCGCCCCTCCCGAAGCGCCGACCGCCGAAGAATCGCCGACCGAAGAATCGCCGACAGACGCAGACGCAGAGTCAGAGTCAGAGTCGAAACCCGCCGCCTTGCGCGCCCGACGTCGCTCCTTGGCGCCCTCGACCAGGTTGTACAGCGTCGGCAGCACGATCAGGGTCAGCACGGTCGAGGAGATCAGCCCGCCGATCACCACGATCGCCAGCGGCTGCGAGATGAACCCGCCGTGCCCGGTGATGCCGAGCGCCATCGGGGTGAGCGCGAAGATCGTGGCCAGCGCGGTCATCAGGATGGGACGCAGACGCTTCTCACCTCCCGCCTTCACCGCATCGATGGTCGACAGCCCCTTCTCGCGATACTGGTTGACGAGGTCGATCAGCACGATCGCATTCGTCACCACGATGCCGATGAGCATGAGCACACCGATCAGCGATGCGACGCCGAGCGGCACGCCCGTCGCGATCTGCAGCAGGATCGCGCCCGTCGCCGCGAACGGCACCGACACGAGCAGCAGCAGCGGCTGGCGCAGCGACTTGAACGTCGCCACCATCACCACGTAGACGATCAGGATAGCGGCGAGCATCGCGAGGCCGAGCTGCGAGAACGAGTCGGCCTGCTGCGTCGCGACGCCGCCGACCTCTGCCGAGGCGCCGTCGGGCAGCTCGACCGCGGCGAGCGCGTCGTTGACCGACTGGGTCGCCACGGCGAGGTTGTCGGATGCCGGGGGCACGGTGATCGTCGCGGTGCGGCGTCCCTGCTCGGTCGTGATGGACGTCGGCCCGTTGCGCTCTTCGACGGTCGCGATGTCCTGCAGCTGCACGACGCGCGTCGGGGTCGGTATCGACAGCTCGCGAAGGGCCTGCGCGGTCGCCGGAGGCTCGGACGTCGCGAGATAGACCGTGAGCGCGGTGTCGTCGATCTCGACCGAACCCAGCTGCTGCGGGCGCATCGTGTTCGAGACGATCCCGCCGACGGCGACCTCGGAGAGCCCTCGCTCCGCGGCGGCTTCACGGTTCACGACCACGGCGAGGTAGGGCAGGGCGGCGGCGAGGTTGTCGGTGACCTGTCCGACGCCGTCGCGTCCGTCGAGCTCGTCGACCACCGCAGAGGTGGCCGCATCGAGGTCATCGGGAGTCGAGGCCGTCACCGAGATCTCGATGTCGCTCGACCCGAGACCGGCGGATGCCGCGACCGACACCTCTCCGACGTCGGTGAGCCCCTCGATCGCATCCTGCACGTCGGCGCGCAGCTTCTCCTGATCGGCATCGCCGTCGGTGAGCACCGAGTAGGTCACGCCTGCTCCGCCGGAGAACGCATCGCGCAGCGCCGAGCCGCTGGATCCGATCGAGGCCTGCACATGGGTGATGCCCTTGATGTCGAGCAGGGCGTCCTCGACGGCGATCGCCGCATCGGACTTCGTCTCGAGGCTCGCCGTCGGACCGAGGTCCTGAGTGACGGTCATGGTGTTCTGCCCCGAGTCGCTGAGGAAGTTGATCTTCATCAGCGGGGCCGCGGCCAGCGTTCCGCCGAGCACGACCACCGCGAGGATCACCGTGACCCACGAGTGCTTCAGCGTCCAGCCCAGGATCGGGCGGTACGCCTTCTGAAGCTTGGTCGGCGGAGCATCCGGGTGCTCCGGATCGATCTGCGTGCCGTTCTCGTCGAGCAACGGCTTGCCGGGGCGCAGGAACCAGTAGGCGAGCACCGGGACGATGGTGAGCGACACGAACAGCGAGGCGACCATTGCGATCGACACCGTCATGGCGAAGGGTCGGAAGAGCTCGCCGACCATGTCGCCGACGAAGACGATCGGCAGGAAGACGGCGACCGTGGTGATGGTCGACGACGTCACCGCCATCGCGACCTCGCGCACCGCGAGGCGGATGGCGTCGCCCTTGTCGGCATCGCCGACATAGTGCCGCTTGATGTTCTCGATCACCACGATCGAGTCGTCGACCACTCGACCGATCGCGATCGTCAGCGCACCGAGGGTGAGGATGTTGAGGGAGTAGCCGAACGCCTGCAGACCGATGAACGTGATCAGCACGCTCGTCGGGATCGAGATCGCGGTCACCAGCGTCGAGCGGATCGACAGGAGGAAGACAAGGATCACGATCACCGCGAAGACGAGACCGAGAAGACCCTCGGTCGCCAGCGTCTCGATGGACTGCTGGATGAACGGAGCCTGGTCGAAGATGATCGTGAACTCGGCGTCGGGGAAGGCCTCGCCGATCTCGTCGAGCGCGGCGATCACGCCCTGGGAGACCTCGACCGTGTTGGCGGCGGGTAGCTTCGTGATCGAGATGGAGAGCGCGTCCTTGCCGTCGACGCGAGAGATCGACGAGATGGGGTCGCTCTCCTGCACCACGGTCGCGACGTCGCCGATGGTCTCGGTGGTGCCGACCAGAGGCAGGGCGATGATCTCGTCGACCGAGGTGATCTTCGCACCGGTCTGCACCGTCAGAGTCTGACCGTTCTCGGTGATGTCACCCCCGGGGAAGAGCGTGCCGTTCTGCTCGAGCGCCGAGCTGATGGCCTGCGTGCTCTCGCCGACCGCAGCCAGCTTCGCGAGGTCGGGCGTGATGGTGATCCGTTGGCCGACGCCACCGATGATCTGCGCCGCGTTGACGCCGTCGACATCCTCCAGCTCGGGGATGGCGACGTTCTGCAGCTCGGCCTGGGCGTTCTCAGCATCCTCGAATCCGGTGACCGCCACCTGGATCACCGGGAAGTCGTCGATCGAGACCGCCAGCACCTGGGGGCTGAGGTCCTCGGGCAGCTGCCCGGAAATGCGGTTGATCGCCTGCTGGATCTTCTGCTCGGCTGTCGCGAGGTTCGTGCCGTACGCGAAGGTCGCCTGCACGATCGAGGCGTTCGTCGTGCTGGTCGCCGTCGTGCCCTCGAGGCCCGGCACTCCCTGGATCGCCGACTCGATCGGCGTCGACACGTCATTCTCGACGACCTCGGGCGAGGCGCCGGGGTACGTGGTCATGACCATGAGGTTCGGAAGCTCGAGCGAGGGGATGAGCTCCTGCTTGAGGTTCGTCAGAGCGAGACCGCCGAAGACCGCGGCGACGATCGTGATGAGGGCGATCAGTGCGCGGTTCTTCAGACTCAGGACGGCGAGGTTCGACACGGGCGTTCTCTCTCTGTCGGATCAGGATGCTGAGGCCACCGGCGAGGCCGATGAGACGGATGCGGGGGGTGAGGCGGGCGCGAGGATCCCGGCGAGGGCGTCGCGGATGAGTTCCTCGTCGAGCGGCTCGTCGTGGATCTGCGCGTGCCAGAAGAGGCCGTCGACGAAGACGGCCGCCGCACGGGCACGGGCATCTCCGTGGACGGGAGCGATGAATCCGACGACCTCGTCGGACCAGCGCCGCGCGAAGTCGCGTACCCGAGGGTCGTGCACGGCCGCAGTGACGACTGCGCGGTCGGCGCGCACCGCCCTGGCATCGTGGAGGCTGCGATGGATGAGGCGCGCCAACCCTTCCGGGGTCACGCCCTCGGCGAGGACAGCCCGCCTCGTCTCCTCGACGTGGGACTCGATCTCGGCGGCGAGCGCGCGCAGCGCAGCCTCGCGCAGGTCGTCGAGCGTGTCGAAGTACTGCGTCGTCGCGCCGAGCGGCACACAGGCTCTGGAGGCGACCTTGCGGTGGGTGATCGCGTCGACACCGACCTCGATGATGAGCTCGGCGGCGGCGGCGACGATCTCGCGGCGGCGCGCTTCAGGATCGCGGCGTCGTCGCGTGACCTCGGTCATCCGCATCCCCCTGCACCCCCGTACATGTACGTTTGTACATTTTGGCACGCCGAAGCTGGATGTTCGCCCCGCCCGACCCCCGCTCCCCGCTCCTCGTTTCGTCTCGCTCGGCTCCGCCGGGCTCGCTCAACGAACGACGGGGTACTGGTCGTTGAGCGAAGCCGACGAAGTCGCCTGAGACGAAACGCCGCGACCCGGGGTCTGACGCGTTTCGTCTCGCTCGGCTCCGCCGGGCTCGCTCAACGAACGAGGGCGTACCGGTCGTTGAGCGAAGCCGACGAAGTCGCCTGAGACGAAACGCCGCGACCCGCGGTCTGACGCGTTTCGTCTCGCTCGGCTCCGCCGGGCTCGCTCAACGAACGACGGGGTACTGGTCGTTGAGCGAAGCCGACGAAGTCGCCTGAGACGAAACGCCCACCCTGTACGATCCCGCGGCAGCACACCGGGTCGACCCGCGAGGGGCGGCCGCGAATCGACCGACCGCCGGATCGACCGCCTCAGATCGCTGCGCCGACGGCGAGCCCGAGCCCTGCCGCCGCGAGGCCGAGCAGCAGCATCCCGAGGGCGTTCACGGCCGACGCCGACCGCTCGCCCCGCTGCCACAGCTGCACGGTGTCGAGCATCGCGGTGCTGAACGTCGTATATCCGCCGAGCAGACCTGCGCCGACCACGAAGAGCGCATCGGGCAACGCCGTCGTCACCACTCCCAGGGCGAAGGACCCGGTCAGGTTGATGAGCAGGATCCCCCAGGGAAAGCGCCGACCCGCGGCCTTCGAGACGGCGGAATCGATCAGGTATCGCAGCACGGCTCCGACTCCTCCGGCGAGCGCAGCGGCGATGAAGATCAGCGGGCTCATCACACGCTCCGGCTGCGGGGTCGTCCGATCCGCAGCCCCGCCGCCGCGGCTGCGATTCCGAGCGCGACGCTACCCAGCGCATAGCCGATCGCGAGCAGGGGAGTGTCGGCCCAGAGGGTGACCGACCCGACGGCCAGCGCGCTGTAGGTCGTGAATCCGCCGAGTGCTCCGGTGCCCAGCAGCAGGCGCAGGGGAGACGTCGCCGGCACGCGCGCCGTGAGGATGCCGATGAGCAGCGCTCCCACGACGTTCGCGATCAGCGTGGCCAGGGGAAGCCCGTCGGCATCCGGGATCACGAGCGAGAGTCCCAGCCGAGCGGCCGTGCCGAGGATGCCGCCCGCGCACACGAGGAGGACGGAGCGGAGGGACACGCGGTCACTCTATCGCCGGGCATGCCCACCGCTCTTCCTCTCGCTGTCGTACAACGCCCCGGATCGCGTCGCAAGGCGATGGGCCGATGTCAACCCGGTGCGCGCGACGGCGCACAGGGACGAGACTGTCGCCATGAAGCCCCTGTGGAAGCTCGACCGCACCCCGCCCACCGGCTCACCCTTCGATCCGGGCGCCCACCATGACGTGATCGTCGTCGGAGCAGGCCTGACCGGTCTGTCCACGGCCGTCATGCTCACGCGAGCGGGGCTCGACGTCGTGGTGCTCGAGGCCGGCGAGGTCGGCGAGCTGGCCAGCGGCGGCAACACGGGCAAGCTCACCCTGCTGCAGGGACAGCGCCTGGCCGAGATCCGCAGACACCATCCCGCCGAGCTCGTGCGCGCCTATGTCGATGCGAACCGTGCGGGCATGGAATGGCTCACCGGCTTCGCCGATCACGCGGGCGTGCCGTACGAGCGCCGCGTCGATCACACGTACGCGCAGACGCAGGACGGTCTCGACAGTGTGCGGCAGCAGCACGACGCGGCTCAGGAGGCCGGACTCCCGACCCGGATGCTCGCGGCCGGCGACCTGCCCGACACTCCGTTCCCGCTCGCCGGGGCGGTCGCGCTGGACGATCAGGTGACCATCGACCCGATGCTCGTGACCCAGGCGCTCGCCGAGGAGCTGCTGGCGGTCGGCGGCACACTGCACACCGGCGTTCGGGTCATGGCCACTCACGCGCTGTCGGAGCCGCGGGTCGAGACGCCGAAGGGCCCCATGTTCGCCGATCACATCGTGATCGCGACCGGGTACCCGATCCTCGACCGAGGCCTCTACTTCGCCAAGATGCACGCGTTCCGGTCGTACTGCGTCTCGTTCCGCGTGCCGGGCGAGGTCCCGACGAGCACCTTCATGTCGGTCGACGACCCGTCTCGGTCGATCCGCCCCGTCTCCGATGCCGACGGGCCGGTGGGCGCCGCGCAGCTCGTCGTCGGCGGAAACGGGCACCCCGTCGGACGCTCCGACAGCGAGGCAGCCGCCGTCGATGACCTCGTCGAGTGGACGATGCAGCACTTCCCCGGCGCGGAGGAGACCTTCCGCTGGTCTGCCCAGGACTACCAGTCGAACAACCAGATCCCGTTCGTCGGTGCGATGCCCCGGGGTCTCGGTCGCATCCGCTTCGCGTCGGGCTATGCCAAGTGGGGCCTGTCGAACGCCCCCGCCGCGGCCCTGCGCCTCACCAGCGAGGTGCTGGGTGCGTCGTGGCGCGATCGGCCGTCATGGATGGTCAAGCTCGGCACGAGGCTGACCGTGCCCGCCGACCTGGTGCGCGGCGCTGTCGAGGGCGTCAAGGTCGGAGCCGCCGCCACCACGGGATGGGTGAAGGCCGAATCACGTTCGGTGCCCGTCGACCGGCCGGACGAAGGCGAGGGAGTGGTCGCCAACAGGGCGGGTGCCCCTGTGGCCATCTCGACGGTCGACGGCGTGACCCGCGCCGTGTCGGCGGTCTGCCCGCACCTCGGAGGCGTGCTCGACTGGAACGACGCGGAGTGCACGTGGGACTGCCCGCTGCATGCCTCGCGATTCGCCGCCGACGGAACGCGCATCGAGGGCCCCGCGCTGCAGGACCTCAAGACGCTGCCCCGCACGAGCGAGGACTGACGCGCTCAGCTCTGCAGTGGCGAGTCCCAGCCCTGCTGGGGCTCGTCGCAGTTCTCGCGGAAGACGTACTGCGAGGCGAGCTTGCGCTGGTGACTCGACCAGTCGATGGCCGGCCGGCGCTGCTCGGGCGGCAGATAGCCCAGGCGGTACACGGCCATCAGCTCGAGATCGTCCGGCACCCGGAGCAGCTCCACGATCTCGTCCCAGCGGCCAGGCACCTCCATCGGGAAGGAGATGAACTGGATGCCCATCCCCAGCTCGACCGTCGTCAACCACACGTTCTCCATCGCGGCGCCCATGCTGAACACGGAGTAGAACGACGAGAGCTGCCCGGGTCGGTACTCGCTGCGATCGAGCATCACGCCGAGGAGCAGCGGTGAGCCGCCGACGAGCTTGTGGTTCTCCTCGCCGAGCGTCTTGGGCACGCCGAACGTGTTCATCAGCTTCTGGCCGCGCTTGGTGAAGACCTGGCTCGTGAACGGACGCAGTGCCGCGGGGAGCTTGTCGAACAGCATCCCGCTGCGCTTCTCCTCCATCTCGGCCTGGCTGAAGCGGAAGTAGGGCTTGTACCGCTCGAAGAAAGTGCCGTTCGACATCGCCTCGGTCATGCTCTCGCCCGAGATGCGTGCGATCTGATCGATCGTGTCGCGGTTCTCGATGACCACGAAGCGCCAGGGCTGGCTGTTCAGCTGCGAGGGCGCACGACCGGCCGCCTCGAGCAGGATGCGCTGATGCTCCTCCGACACGGGGTCGGGCAGGAAGGGCCCGTTCGTGGTCTTTCGGCGGCGGATGGCGTCGAGCAGTTCCATGCGTTCACTTCCGGTCGGTGGTGAGGCGCGAGCAGATCAGGCCCGCGACGATGAAGGGCGATGCGCCGAGCGCGACGAGCGGATGCCGTCGGGTGTGCGTGCCCAGGTAGGGGATGGCGGCGAGCGGCGCGGCCGCCGGCGCGAGAGCCAGTGCGGCGCGGCGACTCGCTCGCCTCGGCCGCCCCCACACGATCGCCGAGAACGCCGCCGCGGAGGTCGCGCAGGTGGCGATGTACAAGGCGTGGTGCAGCCAGCGGAACCCGCTCGTGTCGATGATCCGAGCGGCCACGGCGAGGCCGAGTGCGCAGTTGGCGATGTAGGCCACTGCTGCGGCGACGAAGAGCGGCGCAGCATTGGTGCGTCTCCGGCGATGGCCCATGTCACGACCCTACGCCCCGCTCCGACATCCGCTCTCGGCCTTGCCGCGGGGTGGCGATCTGTGGCACGCACGGCGAAGCCGGCCCCCGATCGTCGAGCGAGCACGGCGAAGCCGACCCCCCGGTCGTCGAGCGATCACGGCGAAGCCGAGCCTCCCGGTCGTCGAGCGAGCACGGCGAACCCGAGCCTCCCGGTCGTTGAGCGAGCGCGGCGAAGCCGAGCGAGACGAAACGCGCCAGACTCTTCGTCTCCGTCGACTCCGACGTCGTCGCTCAACGACCCAGACGGTCTACAGGTTGCCCTCCGCGTAGATGCGGAGTGCGTCGCGGACGAACTCCGCGCCGCGCGTGCCTCCGGCGGATGTGGCGTAGTTCGCGCCGAAGCGCGGGTCTGCGACGTACATCTCACCGAGTCCGATCACGTATCCCCTGATGTCACCTCCCGCGACGGCCGCGGGGGTGCCGGGTATGCCGGTGAGCCACGCGACGTGGCGACGCGCCACGTCCTGCGCCTCGGCCGATGCCGGGTCGACGCCACTCTCGGCGGCGGCGATCCAGTCGCGACCGAGATCCGAGACGCGCTGCTGCCACGCGGCTCGCTCGGCCTCGGACATTCCTCGCCACCAGCGGTCGCTGTCGGCGTAGGTCTGCTCTCCCCAGCGCTGCTCGACCTCCTCCCGATACCGGGTGTGGTCGAAGCCGTCGAACATGTTCTCTGCCATGAGTTCTTCACCTCCTCTCAACGCCTCGATGGTGCTCTCGACCGACGCGATCTGTCGCGCCAGCCGGTTCTGCTCCTCGCGCAGCAGCGCGAGATGGGTTCTGAGCGCCGCCGCTTCACCGCGCGCGGCGGTGGCGTTCGGTCGCGCTCCCTGGGAGCCCGCGCTCTCCCCCTGGATCCCCGAGCTCTCCCCCTGGGTCCCCGAGCTCTCCCCCTGGGTCCCTGAGCCTGTCGAAGGGTCGAGGATCTCCGCGATCTGCCGAAGCCCGAGTCCGAGTTCGCGCAGCAGCAGGATCCGCTGCAGACGCACGAGTGCGAGATCGTCGTAGTGGCGATAGCCGTTGTGCGCGATGCGCGACGGTGTCAGCAGCCCGATGTCGTCGTAGTGACGCAGAGTCCTGCTCGTGGTTCCCGCCAGCCGCGCGATCTCCTGGATCGACCAGTCCCGGGTCGTCATCCTGCCCTCCTCTCATCTGTCATCCACGGCGGTCGCCGTCTCCTCCACCGTAGAACTTGACGCCGCGTCAATGTCAAGCGTAGTCATATGACGGTATTTAGCGTTCACATGGGTTGTAAGCGGACGCGGGGCGTGTGACGATCAGTCCACACCGATGAAAGGAGGTGATTCATATGTCTGTAATGACGGTCATGGAACCGACCCTGTTGAGAAGGCGCGCTCAAGACGCCCTCGACGACGCGATCCTGCGTTTCGACGGCTGGTGGCTCGTGCTGCTCGCGGTCCTGCTGGTCTTCGGGGTGGTCTTCCTCGCGTCTCTGGCTGCGTGGTGCTTCTTCTCCAACGGCGGCAGGAGGTTCACCGGGAGATGGAAGCGGGGTCAGAACGGCGTCGCCGTCTGGCTCGAGTGCGTGTGAGTCCACGAGTCCCTCGGTGCGTCACGGCCGATGCACCGAGGGACGAGGAAAGAAAGGTGCAGGATGCTGCTCGAAGTGTCGTCCGTCGAGTTCGCCTACTCCCGGCGTGCGCCGATACTGCGTGACGTCTCGTTCTCCGTCGAACGCGGGGAGCGCGTGGGACTCATCGGCCCCAACGGCTCCGGCAAGTCGACTCTGATCCGCCTGCTCGCCGACCTCCTCCAGCTCAGGCGCGGCGAAGTCCTGATCTCAGGACGTCCCCATCACGACCGCACCTCGCGTCAGAGCGTCGCCTACGTCGCCAGCAACGACTATCTGCCGCAGTTCCTCAGCGGCCGGGAGTACGTCGACCTCATGCACCGGCTCTACGGTCTCGAAACGGATGCCGATCGCATCGACGACATGTTCGAGCGATACGGCATCGGCGCCCGTCAGTTCGACCTCATCGAGGACTACTCGCACGGCATGCGCAAGAAGGTGCAGGTCGTCTCGAGCCTGCTTCTCGAGCGCCCGCTGACGATCATCGACGAGACCCTCAACGGCGTCGACGTCGAATCGCTCGACGAGTTCGCCCGCGACGCGCACCGCATGAGCGCCCACAGCGCCGTGATCTTCTGCAGCCATGACTTCCGCCTCGTCGAGGCGATCTGCGATCGGATCATCGTGCTCTGCCGCGGCGAGCTCCGGCATGACCTGCCTCTCGAGACCGTCCGTGCAGGATTCGGCTCCGTCGACGCTCTTCTCAAGTACACGATCGCGGACTCGGCGCCGAGAGCCCTGCCATGACGCAGGTCCTCTCCCTGACGGGATTCCTCACCCTCTTCCTCACCCGTCGCGTGCTGCACCGCGGCGCACTGCGCCTGGCGATCGTCCGCTGGACGCTCGCGGCTATCTGCGTCGCGGTCTTCGTCGGGTTCTGCGCACTCGGCGTGCTGACGCTGAGGCAGCTCGTCGGCGATCCGGCGATGCTGCGCCCGCTTCTCCGCGTCGCAGGGGCCGCCGTGCCTCTGTGGATCCTCGCGCTCTTCACCGTGGTCCGGATCATGTTCATGAAGTCCTCCGAGCTCGTCGAACTGACGTACTGCTTCCCGTTGACGAACCGGGCTCGGACGCTCGGCTTCATGCTCTTCGAAGCGCTGCTGGTGGGACTCGGCGTCACCGTGATCCTCGGAGCGCTCGTGTCGGGAGCACTCGCCGTCGGCGGCGTCGCGATCCTGGACGACATCGTGACGTGCCTGGTCATGCCGGCCGTCGTCTCGTACCTTCTCGCGAGCGTGTACTACCTCAGCCTCGAGCGAGTGCTGATGCGGTTCCGGCTCGCCCGCCTGCGCGCCTTCCTCGTGCCCGTCATCTTCGGCGCGACGCTGATCGCCGTCTACCTCGGCGTGACCGCCCAGTCCGAACGCGTGCTCTTCGCAGCGGCAGGAGAGGGCGAGTTCTTCGCCGTCCAGCTCGTCTTCGCCGACATGGCGGCAGCGGTCGGGATGCTGCCCACCACACTGATCTGGCTCGTGGCGGTGGCTCTGCTGGTGTGCGCCGTCTGCCTCGTCACTCCGCACACATTCGAGCCGACCCGTCGATTCGTCGCACTCCCCCGCCTGCTCGGCCGTTCGGAGCACGGGGCCTACTTCGACGCTCATCTGCGCGCGATCGAGACGCTGACGGTCTACGGCATCGTGCTGGCCGGGTCGTACGCGCTGCTCCTGCTCGACATCGCGATCCCGCCCCTTCTGCTGATCGCCCTCACCGTGCAGTCGGTCTACGCGTACGAGAGCACGATCCCTCTGCGCGCCTGCGGACCCCGACGCCATGGTGCGCCCGCGCGGTACCTGCTACTGCTCGTGCCGCAGCTCGTCGGGCTGCTCCTGTGCGCCGTTCCGGTCGCGCTCATGTCGGCGCTGACCGGAGTGGGCTGGGTCGAGATCCTCACGATCGTCGGCTTCAGCGCCTCCAACATCATCGTGCTGACGCTCGCAGGAATCGTCTTCCCCCCGGAGAAGGGCAACCCGTTCTCGGCCGTCGTCGGAGTCATCACCGCCGCGCTCGTGACGGGCACCCTCACGCTCGGCACCAATCTGCTCGGGCTCCCCAGCTGGGTGAGCCCCGTGTCACTCGTCGTCATCGCGGTGGCCGCGGCGGCCGTCTCCATCCTCGTCATGCAGAAGATCGAAAGGAACGAACGTCATGAAATGGTTGTTCAGAGCCGTCGGCAGCCTCGTGGGCGCAGTGGTCGCGGTGGCGGGAGTCGCCCTCGTGACCGTGGTCTGGCTGATGTTCTCGGGCGGGTCGACTGAAGGTCGGCGGTCCGGCTTCTTCGACGCCCTCGTCGTCGAGGTGCAGCAGCGCTCTGACGGCAGCACCGGCCTGGGCGTGATCCTCGACGACCCGCTGCCTCTGGTGCTGGCCGTCGTGGCCATCGCACTCTTCGTGCTCGCCGTCTTCGCCCTGCACGACGTGCTGATGGCACGCAAGAGGCAGCTGCTCGCCGACGCCGGCTGACGTGTGGTCTTCGACGATCGACAGGGTGCGACCGCGCATCCTGTTCCGCTGGCTGCTCCTCGCCGGCTGGCCGGTGCACCTCGTCTTCGGCGCATCGGCGACCGTGACGCTGCTCCTCGCCATCGCGTCGGGGCAGCCCGCGATCGCCGACGCGACGATCTTCGTGACGGCGCAGTATGCGCTCGGCCTGTGCACCTCCTTCGCGCTGCATGAGCTCGGGCACCTGGTGGTGCTGAGCCGGACACGCGGGGTCGGCGGCCTCACGCTCGAGCGCTCCATGTGGAGGATCTCGGTGCGACCGAACGGCGGCCTGCGCGGTCGAGATGCCGCGCTCGCAGCCGTGAGCGGCCCCGGATGCTGCGTCGTCGTCGGCGTCGTGCTGTGGCTCGTCGCACCCGATCTCTCCCTGCACGGCTGGTATCTCGCGCACGCGATCTTTCTCACACCCGTGTTCGGCGACGGTCGGGCACTGCTCGCCGGACTGCGCTGGTGGAACCGTCGCCTGCCGGCGAAGAGGGTCGGAGACGGGAGCGTCTGACCAGGAGCAGCCGACCCCTAGCGAAGGCGCCTGAGCGAAAGTGTCTTCACATTCGAGATATATCGTGTTACTGTCACCAGACACGATATATCTCGATCCCTCGACACAGGAGAAGCAGACATGACCGAGAAGTGGCTCATCGCCCCGGGCGAGGAACGCGTCATCGACATCGAATCCGTCACCCGCCTGAAGATCGGTCTGGTCGGCGGCCAGGTCGACGTGATCGCGCACGACGAACCGGGCATCCGCATCGAGGTGCACGGCGTCACCACGAAGGACCTCCGCATCGAGGCCCGCGACGGCGAGGTCGAGATCGACCACCCGCAGTTGGGATGGGACAACTTCCTCGAGGTCTTCCGCAACTTCGGCTCGGGTGGCCCCAAGGCAGAGGTCAGCGTGGCGGTGCCGCGATCGATCGCCCTCAACCTCGGCGTGGTCAGCGCCGGCGCGCTCGTCTCCGGCATCCGCAACGACGCACGCCTGAACACCGTCTCGGGCGACCTCATCGTCGACACGCTCATCGGCGACCTCACCGTGAACTCCGTGTCCGGCGACGTGCAGGTGCGCGGCCTGACCGGGTCGATCACCGCGAACAGCGTCTCGGGCGACGTCGCGGTGACCGGAACCGTTCGCCGCGCGACCGTCGACATCGTCTCGGGATCGACGCTCGTCGACGCCGCGGGCGACGTCAACACCATCAACATCAACTCCGTCTCGGGCGGCACGACCGTGCGCCTCGACGAGTGGCTGGCCGCGAACTACGTCGTGCGCTCGCTGAGCGGGCGCCTGCTCATCGACGGCGTCGAGCGCGGCTCCTCGGGCATCAACAACTACACCGGTTCGACCGGCGAGCTGGCAGGACGGTTCGTCGACCTGCGCGCGAACTCGGTCTCGGGCGGGGTCACCGTGCTGCGTCGCGCCACGGAGTCGATCGCGAACGACGCGGAGTGGGAATCATGAGCCCCGCCGTCTTCTCGCACGGAGACCTCAGACTGTATCTGCTGTCACTCCTCGCCGAGTCGCCGCAGCACGGATACGGCATCATCCAGGCGCTGACCGACCGCACCGGCGGCACGTACACGCCGAGCGCGGGCACGATCTATCCGCGACTGGCGAAACTCGAAGAGGAGGGCCTCGTGAGCAAGACCGTCGACGGACGCACGACGATCTACTCGATCACCGATGCCGGCCGCACCGAGCTCGCATCACGTGAGGGCGACCTGGCGGGCATCGAAGCCGGATTGACCGACTCCGTGCGACTGATCGCCAACGAGGTGCGGCAGAGCGTGAAGGAGGCGATGAAGAGCCTTCGCGCCGATCTCGCCACCGCGGAGAAGGATGGCCGTTCCGCCTCGAAGGGGCGCACGCGGACTCCGCTCGACGACGAGCGCGCCGTGACGCGCGAAGAGATGCATCGGGCTGATGCTGTGGTCAACGCGTTCCGTGCGCGGATCCGCACCGACCTGCGCACCCACATCGCCAAGGGCGGCGCACTGCCTGCATCCGTCGTCACGAAGCTCGAGGACGATCTGGATGCCGCCGCCCGCGGCATCCTGTCCGCACTCGGTCGCTGACCGTCGCGTCTCGTCGCTTCGCCCCTCCACGCTCATCGGGCAGGCGGCGAAGCGCAGAGACGCGCCCCGGTCGTTGAGCGAGGCGCGCAGCCCCGAGACGAAACGTCCACCGGTCGTTGAGCGAGGCGCGCAGCCCCGAGACAAAACGCGCCCTACTCGGTCCAGATCTCGGGCTGGTTGTCGGGCACCGGTTCCTCCAGCGGGACGACGAGCACCGGGCGATGCTGTCGATGCGCGAGCCGCGCGGCCACCGAGCCGGTGAAGAACTCGCGGATGGACTCGCCGATCCCCCGCTTGCGCGTGCCGACGACGATCAGCTGAGCGTCGAGCCTGTTCGCGAGCTGCTTGATCGCCAGCGCCGGGTCTCCGACGAGCTGCCGTGCGGTCCAGGTGATGCCGGTGCCATCGAGAGCCGACGCCGCCTCGGCCTGCACCGCCTCGAACTCCGCCGTCCCCGCGTCGAAGTTCACATCGATCGGCGCCGAGTGCACGTAGCCGTCCGGATCCTCGAAGGTGACGAAGCGCGTGACGTCGACGTGTGCCACGACGAGGGGCACGCGCATGAGCCTGGCGTAGCGCGACGCCTCGGTGAGAACGCGCGTCGGCTGGCCCGGCTGCATGCCGACGATGACCGCTTTCTGCAGTGTCGCGTTCTGCGCGGCCTCGTCAGACGGCGAAGCGTGATGGTCGGTCATGAGGATTGCTCCTTTCACCAGCCTGGCCTCGGGCCAGAGCGGTCTACCCGCGTGCTATTCTGAATGCTACTCTTACCGGCTGCGCGCCGGTGTCGTGAATGCATCGGGCCCGTTGTTGCCCGCCGCTTGAATCGTGAGGGGGTCTCGCGCATGGGCCGTGGCCGTCAAAAGGCGAAGCACACCAAGATCGCCCGCGAACTGAAGTCCTTCAGTCCGTCGGTGAACTACTCCGCGCTGGAGCGTGAGCTCGGGCATCCGAGCGACTCCGACGCGTACGTCGACAAGTGGGCAGACGAATATGCCGACGAAGACGAGGACGAACTAGAGAAGGCCTGACCGCCCCTCTGCTCGTCGTGACTCCCGTGGACCCCACGGGAGTCTCGTCGTGACCGGATGAGAGAAGCAGGCATGGCTCGCGTCGTCGACCTCTACCGCCACCCCATCAAGGGGTTCACCCCTGAGTCCGTCGAGTCCTTGACCGTGCAGGCCGACGGTCGCATCGCGGGCGATCGCGTGCTCGCGTTCCGCTTCGCCGACGCGACCACCCCGGAAGAGCGCGACGGCCTCGACCACTGGCCGAAGGCCAAGGGGCTCTCACTGCAGGACTTCCCTGCGCTCGCGGCGCTGCAGACCTCGTACGACGATCGCGCACGACGCGTGCGGATCGAACTCGAGGGATCCGTCCTCGCCGAGGCCGGACTCGATGACGCCGGGCGCGAAGACCTCGCGACAGCCGTGACGGAGTTCGTCCTCGCGAGCGCAGAAGGTCGACGACTCGGGCGGCCGGGGCGGCTGCCACTCGTGCTCGTCGGCGACGGCGTGACGTCGCGGTTCCAGGACCGCGCCCGAGGCTACGTCTCGCTGCACAGCCGCGCGAGCGTCGAGGCGGTGAATCATGTGACGACGCACGACGTCGACGATCGCCGGTTCCGCTCGAACGTCGTCATCGACGGCGTCGCCCCCTGGGCCGAGCTCGCCTGGACCGGCGAGGTCGGCATCGGCGACGTCGCGTTCCGCGCGGCAGGGCCGATCGTGCGATGCCTCGCGACCCACGCGAACCCCGACACCGGCGTTCGCGACGTGAAGGTTCTCACCACCTTGACGGGACCACTCGGCCAGAGCGAGCCGACGCTCGGACGCCTGCTTCTGCCGCCCGAGCACGACGACGCTCAGGGCACCTTCGCGGGCGGCGTCATCAGCGTCGGCGATGAGGTCCGCGCCGGCTGACTCCGGCACCTACCGCCCGGCGGCGGCCGTTCCTGACGCGCCCTCTGCGGAGGCAGGCCGTCTCACCAGCGACCGTGCCGGCGCTCCCAGTCCTCTTCGATCGTGCGCCGACGACCCGCGATCCACCCGGCGGGGATCACCGCGATCAGCACGCCGGCGAGCACCAGGAGGGGGATCTCCCAGCTGCCCGTCGCCTCGTGCACGAGGCCGATCAGCAGGGGGAAGGCCGCGGCGACCGCGTAGCCGATGCTCTGCACGAAACCGCTGAGCGCGACGGCGCTCTCGGGCGTGCGCGCGCGGATGCTGAGCAGCACCAGGGCGAGCGGGAACAGCGCGGGGGCGAGTCCGTAGATGGCCACCCACAGCGGCAGACCGGCGCCCGGGGCGAACAGGAGCCCCGAGAGGCCGACGAGACCGCAGACGATCGCGATGAAGAACACCGGGCGCGTCGCCTGGAACCGCACGATGAGGATGGGGACGAGCAGCGAGCAGGGCATGCCCATGAGTCCGAACAGCGAGAGCAGCAGACCCGCATCCGCCGGCGAGGCGCCGCCCACATCGATCAGGATCGCCGGCAGCCACGCGAACGAGACGTAGGCGAGGGTGGACGACGCGGCGAACACGAGGGCGACCGCCCAGGCCATCGGAATCCGCCAGAGCCGCCCGAAGACACGGGGGTTCGCGGGACTCGTCGAGATCGGCCCGGTGGCGACGGAAGCCGCGTCGTAATCGGCGTCGGCCTCCGAGGGCGATTCGGGGCCGCGCCCGGCCGTCGTGGTCGGGGCCGTTGACACGGCATCCGTCCGATTCGTGACCAGCATCGCGATCCACGGCACCAGTGCGATCGCCGCGAACACGCCCCACAGCCCGAGCGAGACACGCCAGCCCGCGGTGTCGGCGATCGGAACCGCCACGAGCGGCGGCACGAATGTCGAGACCGCCATGGTGGTCGAGTACACGGTCATCATCAGACCGAGCCGATCGGGGAAGTACTTCTTCACGAGCGGCGGCAGCAGCACGTTGCCCGACCCGACGCCGGCGAACACGACCGCTGTCGCCGCCAGCAGCGACGTCGAGTCGACCGCGAGACCACGTAGCAGCAGCCCGGCGGCGATCAGGCCGATGGCCACGACCGCGACGCGCTCGAGTCCGAAGCGCCTCTCGAAGAGCGGCGTGAGAAGGCCGAACACGGCGAAGCACACGGGGGGCGCCGCGCCGATGAGTCCGACGACCACCGACGAGACCGGGAACTCCTCCGAGACGTGATCGATCACCGGCGAGAGGGATGCCACGGCGGAACGCAGCGAGAACGCCACGAGCACGATGCCGATCAGCGCGAGCGCGCGGCCGCGCCAGAGCGGCTGGGCGGCGCTCACGCGCGGATCCCGAACGAGCGCGGCGAGTGGCGAGGCCGTGCTCCGGTGCTCACGAGGTCTGCGACCCCTCCACCCAGGCGAGGTACTCATCCGAGACCGTGCCGGTCACGTAGCGGCCGTCGAAGCAGCTCATGTCGAGGTCGTCGAGGACGGATCCCTCGGTGATCGCGGCCTTGAGGTCCTCGACCTCCTGATAGACCAGGTGGTCGCAGCCGAGCTCCTGGGCGATCTCCGGAATCGTGCGGCCGTGCGCGACGAGCTCGTGACGCGACGGCATGTTGATGCCGTAGACGTGCGGATGCCGAACGGGCGGCGCGGCCGACGCGAACGTGACCGAGGTCGCACCGGCATCCCGAGCCATCTGGATGATCTGCTTCGATGTCGTGCCCCGCACGATCGAGTCATCGATCAGCAGCACGTTCTTGCCCTGGAACTCGGTCGACATCGCGTTGAGCTTCTGGCGCACGCTCTTCTTGCGCACGGCCTGGCCGGGCATGATGAAGGTGCGGCCGACATAGCGGTTCTTGTAGAACCCCTCGCGATACTCGATCCCGAGCTTGCGCGCGACCTCCATGGCCGCGGGGCGCGCGGAATCGGGGATCGGCATGACGACGTCGATCTTGTCCATCGGAACATGCTTGGCGATCGTGTCGGCCAGGCGGTCTCCCATGCGCAGCCGCGACTCGTACACCGAGATGCCGTTCATGACGGAGTCGGGACGCGCGAGGTACACGTACTCGAAGGCGCATGGCGAGAGCGTGGTCTCGGTGGCGCACTGCTTGCTGTGCAGCTCGCCGTCGTTGGTGATGAAGATCGCCTCGCCGGGCTCGACCTCGCGCACGACCTCGTAGTCGGCGTTCTCGAGCACCAGGGACTCACTCGTCACGACCCACTCGTCGCGACCCTCGGCGCCGGGCACGGTCGAGGGGCGGCGCCCGAGGATCAGCGGACGGATGCCGAAGGGATCGCGGAACGCGAGCAGACCGTATCCGGCGATCACCGCGATGACCGCGTAGGCGCCCTCGATGCGCTCATGAGTGCGAGCGACCGCCTCGAACACGCGCTCGGCGTCGAGGTCGACGGTGGAGGTGGTGTTCTGCAGCTCACCGGCGAGCACGTTGAGCAGCAGCTCGGTGTCGCTCGACGAGTTCAGGTGCCGGCGATCGCGCTGGGCCATGTCGGCCGTCAGCTCGCGCGTGTTCGTCAGGTTGCCGTTGTGAATGAGGATGATGCCGTAGGGCGCGTTCACGTAGAACGGCTGCATCTCCTCCTCGTTCGAGGCCGTGCCCTTGGTCGCGTAGCGCACGTGGCCGAGCCCGACGTTGCCGAGAAGCGAGCGCATGTCGCGGGTGCGGAACGCCTCGCGCACCATACCCTGCGCCTTCGCGTTGTGCATGACGCCGTTCGACTCCGCCGTCGCGATACCCGTCGCGTCCTGCCCGCGATGCTGCAACAGCAGCAGCGCGTCGTAGATGTCCTGATTGACCGGGGCTGCCCCCACCATTCCGACGATGCCGCACATGGGGTCTTTACTTCATCCGTTCTCTGTCGGTGCCGCCGGCGCTGTTCGCATACGCGCCGACGAGACGCACTGCTCCGCCGTCGACGCCCTTGGCGCCCTGTTCGAAATCTCCGGCGGGGCGGGGTCCGAAGCCCACCGTCCCGACCTGCCACGAGGGCATGCCCTCGGCCTCGAGGGCCGCGATCGCCGCATCCTTGCGGTCGGCGGCGATGACCGCGAGGAATCCGATGCCCAGGTTCCAGGTGCCCTCGGCCGATTCGAGCGTGGAGCCCGCGATGTCGCTGAGCACGCGGAAGACCGGGCTCGGCGACCAGGTGCTACGGTCGACCTCGGCCCAGCTGCCGACCGGCAGAACCCTGGCGAGGTTGGCGGCGATGCCGCCGCCGGTGACGTGGCTGAGGGCGTGGACGCCCGATCCGCCCTGGGCCGCTGAGCCGAGGGCCTCGATGAGGCGCAGCAGGGGAAGTGTGTAGAGGCGGGTCGGCTCGAGGAGCGCCTCGCCCCAGGTCACGCCGAAGTCCGCCGCACTGTCGGCATAGGTGATGCCCGCGTTCGTGACGATGTGACGCACCAGCGAGTAGCCGTTGGAGTGCAGACCGCTCGACGAGACGGCGATCACGACGTCTCCGTCCTGCACGCGGTCGGCGCCCAGGATGGCGTCGGCCTCGACCACGCCGGTCGCGGCGCCGGCCACGTCGTAGTCTCGCGGTCCCAGCAGCCCGGGGTGCTCGGCCGTCTCGCCGCCGACGAGTGCGGTGCCGGTGGCGGTGCACGCCTCGGCGATGCCGCGCACGATGTCGGCGATGCGCTGAGGAACCACCTTGCCGCAGGCGATGTAGTCGGTCATGAAGAGCGGCTTCGCTCCCACCACCACGATGTCGTCGACGACCATGCCGACCAGATCCTGGCCGATCGTGTCGTGCTTGTCGATGGCCTGCGCGATCGCGACCTTCGTGCCGACGCCGTCGGTGCTGGTCGCGAGCAGCGGTCGCCGGAAGTCGCGCAGTGCGCTGGCGTCGAACAGTCCGGCGAATCCGCCGACACCGCCGAGCACTTCGGGACCGTGCGTCGCGCGCACGGAAGACTTCATCAGCTCGACGGCGAGATCACCTGCAGCGGTGTCGACGCCGGCTTCGGAATAGGGATTGGTGGGGGAGGCAGCCACTCCTCGATCCTACCGCCCGCTGAGGCCCCCTCTCCCCGTCGCGATCTCCTACGATGGGGCCATGGCCGACAAGCCGCAGTGGCTGATCCGCGAAGACGCGAGCGTTCCGGTGCTCGTCGCGCTCGCGCTGCGTCAGGCGCTCGGCATCCGGGCTCCTGAGGATCTGCCGAGTCTGCGAGATCTGCCGGTGCGCGCACCCGATGCGACCGAGACGACGACCGAGCTCGAGAAGCAGTGGCGCGAGTACTGGGACATGACCGTCGAGCCTCGCGCGCACCCGTCCGGCGTGCCTCTCGAACTGGTCGACGGGTTCGACACCCTCGTCGCGCTGCCCGCGACGGGAGCGGAGCAGCTGCGATCGGCGATCGAGCCGCATGCGGCGTCCGCGCTCGAGTACGGGCGCACCTCTCACGACCGCTACGTGTCGTCGATCAGCCGCGCGATCGGCACGCGGATGGGCACGGGGACGACGGGCGGCGAGTCCTACCGCGCCTATGCGAGCGCCATCGCCGAGTTCGAGCGCGAGGTCGGGCGCCGCGCACACTCGTTCGAGCTCAACGTCCAGGTGCTGCCGTTCTCGCAGAGGGGCATCTGGTGGATCGGCGCCCTCACCGTCGCGGTGACAGACGGGCTGCGAAGGGACGTCGTCTCGTTCGATTCCGCGATCCGCCCGATCATCGCCGAGCTGGCCTGAGCTCAGTGGCTCAGTGGCTCAGTGGCTCAGCGGCTCAGTGCGCCACAGTGCTTCGGACGGTCAGTCGTTCTCGATGATCGTCTCGTGCTCGACCCGCACGACATGATCATGGCGTCGCGCCACGCGCTCGGCGATCAGCCCGGCGACTCCGCCCAGCGCAATGCCGATCGGCACCGTCCACAGCAGCAGGAACCCGAACACCTGACCAGGAGGGTAGACGACGTCGAGGGCGGCTGACTCCTGGAAGCTCCCCGCCATGGTGAGGAGGCCGGCGGCGATGATGCCGACGACGACGCCCACGCCCATGAACACACCGAAGCGCGGTACGCGGCGAACGGTCGCCTCGACCGTCTGGAGGGGTTCTCGGGAGGACATGACTCCATTCTCCCACCGTTCCGCATGAAGAGGGTGCGAGTCGGCGACAGCCGGAGGACGGGGCGTGGACGGAGGACGGGGGTGTGGCGGAGGACGTCGGTGTCGACGGAGGACGAGAGGTCTCCGGCACGGATGCAGGACGGAAGCACGGATGCAGGACGAGAGATCGTGTTCTCGTCCTGCATCCGTGCTCGTTTCCTGCGTGTGCACCTCGGCGTCGACACCCGGCCTCGCGCACAAGCGGGCAGCGGCGGTCAGACCGAGGTCGTGATCTCGCTCGTGCCGGTCTTCGCCATGCTACGACGTCCGACGAACACGCCGCCCGCTCCCACGAGCGCGACGATCACGAGTCCGCCGACGATCCACGGCCACACCGGAGCACCCTCCGTGTCGGTGACGGCCGAGAGCGACGCCGCCGCAGCGGTGCCCTGCGAGGCGGGCTCGGACTCCTCGTCCTCGATCGCGACGCCGCACTCGGCCGCGACCGGGATCAGCGCAGTCACCGGGTCGAGCGTCTCGCCCGCGGCGTAGGTGCCGAAGGCGGCGGACCCCGCCTCGGTGAGCGTGGTCGGGATCGCATCGAGCGCGAGCACCCCGTCGACGACCGTCGCGTCGCCCAGGGCGAACTCCGCCAGACGCACGCCCTGCTGGTCGACCGCTTCGCCGACCTGCGTGGTGCCGGTGACGTCGAACACCAGGTAGCCGGTGTCTCCCGCGAGCTCCAGCCGGGCGTTCGAGAGCATGGTGTTCAGCGCGCCGTCGTGGCCGGTGAAGGTGATGCTCCCGCCGAAGGTGACCAGACCCGTGAGTGTCTCGTCGTCGAACGAGCCCGCACCGTTCGCCCACACGTAGTCGGGGTACTCGTACGTCACGTCGGTCAGCGTCCAGCCGCCCTGCGCGATGCCCTCGATGTAGGTGCGGAAGGACTCCTTGTACCCCCACTCGAGCGTGGCACCCTCGACCGTGCAGGCGCCGATCTCTGTGGTCGTCCGCGTGAGCGTGAACTCCAGCCCGCGCGACACCGATCCCTGCATGGTCAGGGTGTGGACGCCGTCTTCGAGGCTCGCGGGCAGCGTGCCCGTCCAGGTCGCCACGCCCGCGGCATCCGCGGTCACCGTGTCGAGAAGAACCGGCGTCGAGTAGACGACGACCTTGATGTCGCGCTCGTTCGGCTGGAACCCGGATGCGGTGACGGTCGCGGGCTGGCCCGCCTGCAGCGCCGTCAGATTCGCCTCGTCGATCTCGATGCCGGCGTTCGCCGGGGGCGTCGCGGGAAGCGTCGTCTTGGCCTTGACCGCGGCCGCGGCCGCGGCGACCGTTCCCGTCGTGCCGGACGGCGCGGCCGCCACCGAACCGATCGTGAACGACACGGGGTCGAGGTCCGTCGAGAACCCGGAGAGCACGCGGTTGCGCCCGTCGGCGGTCAATGTCGCCGGAGCTCCCGCATAGGTGACCGCGCCACTCGCCGTGGTGGTGGCGGCACGGGAGAGGTCGAGCGTCGCGAATGCCACCTGCGCACCGCCGTGCGTGACGAACAGGGTCGCCGCGCCCGCAGCGGTCACGCTGATCTGCGGGTTCGAGACCGTGACGTCGAGCACGCCGGCGTGGCCGGTGAATCGCACGGCTCCTCGATACACGACACTGCCGAGACCGGTCGACGCGTTGTAGTCGCCGCCGACGGTCTGACCGAACTGGAACATGTCGCCCGAACGGGTCGCGCCACCCGAGACGTCGATCGCCCCCTTGGCGATGTCACTGACCACATACCTCGAGAAGCTCGAGGAGATCGCCCAGCGCAGCGAGCCGCCGGGAACGGTGACGCCAGGGGTCGTGGGAGTGGTCGGCGGCGTGGGAGGCGTGGGAGGCGTGGGCACCTCGGACTCGTCGAGCAGTCCCTTCCACTGCGCATCGGTGATCGTGACCGATGAGCGCGCGTAGATCGTGTCGGCGTTCGGCATCGTGTGCTGCTGCCAGGCGACGACCTCATAGGTCTTCGTGCGGTCGAGCGCGGCGGCCGGCGTGTTGAGGTCGACCGAGAAGGCGCCGAACTGGATGCCGCGGACGTACTGCATCGCCAGGAATCCGCCGCCGGCCGTGACATCGGCCTCCGTGCCCGCCTCGATCAGAGCGACGTAGGCGCCGGAGATGTCGCCGAGATTCGATCCCCTGGCGGTGACCGTGAGACCGTCGGCGGCGTTCGCGGTGGTGACCTCGGTGCTGATCGACGCGGAATCCTCTTCGTCGAGCAGCGCCTTCCACTGCGCATCGGTGATCGTGACCGACGAGCGCGCGTAGATCGTGTCGGCATTCGGCAGCGTGTGCTGCTGCCACGCGATAACCTCGTACGTCGCGGTGCGGTCGAGGGTGGATGCTGCCGCGGTCAGGTCGACAGTGAACGCGCCACCCGTGATGCCGCGGACGTACTGCATCGCCAGGAATCCGCCGCCTGCGGTGACGTCGCCCTCGGTGCCGGCTTCGATCAGCGCGACGTAGGCGCCGGAGATGTCGCCGAGATTCGAACCGGACGCACGCAGCGTCAGGCCGTCGGTCGCCGACGCCGAGGCCACCGATGAGGTGATCGCCGCGCTCGGGGTCGGAGTCAGAGCATCCCACTGAGCATCGCTGACGGTGAGCGTCGAACGGGCGAGGATCGTCGTCGCATCCGGCAGCGTGTGCTGCTGCCACGCGATGACCTCGTACGACCTCGTGCGGTCGAGGGAGCTCGCGGCGGCCGTCAGGTCGACCGTGAACGCGCCACCCGAGATGCCGCGGACGTACTGCATCGCCAAGAATCCGCCTCCGGCGGTGACCTCGTCCTCGGTGCCTGCTTCGATCAGCGCGACGTAGGCGCCGGAGATGTCGCCGAGCTTCGAACCCGTGGCGGTGACGGTCAGCCCCTCGGCGGCTGTCGCCGCCTTCACCGACGCGGTCAGGGCCGGGGCGACTCCGTAGGTGAGCGGAACGCTCTTCTCCTGGGCGGCGTTGGTGACCCCGCCTGCGCCGTAGGTGTAGACCCCGTATGCGCCCGGTGTCGCGGCGGAGTCCTTCAGGGTCAGCGTCGCCTCGAAGGTGCCGTCGGCGGCGATGTCGACCCACTGCGAGCGGATCGCGCCCTGGTACTGCGAGGGCACCTGGTTCAGCACGCCTTCGGAGAGTGCCCAGGCCTGCGATCCGACGGAGCGGGCAGACGAGGCCGCACCGGCGGACGGCTGCCAGTTCGCAGCGAAATTGCCGAACACGACGTACGTGCCCTGCGGAAGGTTCGAGGGAATCGGAACACCACGACCGCCGACGTTCGCGGCCGGGTCGTAACCCGAGCCCTTGACCACGATCGTGTCTCCCGCGTTCAGCGGAGTCGCGCCGGCCACGGTCGTGCCGTCGGCGAGGAACACCTCGATCGCGGGGGCTGCCGGCTGCGTCGGGGTGGTCGGATCGGTGCCCGGGTCCGAACCGGGGTCGGTGCCTGGGTCCGTACCCGGGTCGGTGCCGGGATCGGTGCCGGGGTCCGTACCCGGATCCGTGCCGGGATCGGTACCGGGGTCGGTGCCGGGGTCGGTGCCCGGGTCGGTGCCCGGGTCGGTGGTGTCCGGAGGGAAGACCGCATCCCACTGCGCATCCGACATAGAGACGTCGCCGCGGCCGTGGATCGTCTCGGCGTTCGGCACCGAGTGCTGCTGCCAGATGAGCACCTCGTAGACCTCGTCGCGGCTCAGCGAACCGGCCGGAGCAGTCATGGTGAACGAGCTCGAGCCTGCGGCCACCGGGGCGAAGGCGTTGAACGCGGCGTATCCGCCTCCCGGTCCGGTGAGCCCGCCCTCGGTGCCCTTCACGATGAGGGCGGCGTACACGTTCGCCACCTCCGGAAGCCCGGTCGCATCCACCTTCACCGAGATGCCCGAGGTGTCGACCGAGGTCACGGAGACGCTGACCGCGGCGCCGCCTGCGGCGTTCGCGGCGGGTGCGACCACCACCCCGGCGGCGACCAGCAGGACCGAGATGAGGGCGGCGAGCAGCACGCGAATGCGGGCGCTCCCTGTGGATGCAGATGCTGTGGCGTTCACGTTTCTCCAGGCTCCGGGCGCGCCTGAAGGCACGCGCCAGTCGTGCCTCAGTGCAGTCGGGTGGGATCTGTTATTTGGTTAGGCTTAGCTAAGCCAGCTCCGTTTTCGACACTAGAGGGAGTCGCAAGAGCGAGTCAAGTTTTAGGCTAGCCTTGCCTAATGCGCCGCGTCTCCTCCGCCCTTCTCGCCGTCGCGCTCGTCGCAGGTCTCGCCGGGTGCGCACACCCCTCGATGACCGGATCCCCAGCCGACGAAGCGGCCGACGCCTGCCCCCAGGCTTCGGCTCCCCTCGAATCGCTCGAGATCGTCGACGACGTGCGCGGCGTGACCGGTGGCTCGACGGCCTGCCTGTCGAGCCACGCCATCGAAGTCGTCGACGACGACACCGCCCCCGCACTGCCCGTCACCGTGACGGACAGTGAAGGGCGCGAGGTCGAGATCACGGACGTCGACCGCATCCTCCCCCTCGACATCTCCGGCACGATCGCCTCCACCGTGTTCGCTCTCGGACTCGGCGACCAGGTCGTCGGCCGCGACTCCTCGACCCTCTTCGCCGGCACCGAGGATCTGCCGGTGGTGACCAAGACCGGTCACACGCTGAACGCCGAGGCGATCCTCGAGCTGGCGCCGACGATCATCCTCACCGATACGACGATCGGCCCCAAGGAGATCCGTCAGCAGTTGCGGGATGCCGGCATCACCGTCGTCGTGATCTCGAGCGAGCGACGCCTCGACACCACCGATGAACTCGTCACCGAGATCGCTCAGGCCCTCGGTGTGCCCACGCGGGGGCAGGCGCTGATCGAGAGACTCGACGCGGGCCTCGACGCATCGCTGGCCGAGATCGCCGAGGTCGTGCCGGCCGATGTCGATGACAGGGCCCGGATGCTGTTCCTCTACGTGCGGGGCAACGCGAACGTCTATTACATCTTCGGCGAGGACTCCGGGGCCGATTCGCTGATCGATGCGGTCGGCGGCGTCGATGTGGCCGGAGAGATCGGGTGGGAGGGGATGAAGCCGATGACGGCGGAAGCGCTCGTCGCGGCGCAGCCCGATGTGCTCGTGATGATGACGGACGGCCTCGAGTCGGTCGGCGGCATCGACGGTCTGATCGAGCGCATCCCCGCCATCGCCGAGACCCCGGCCGGCGTCAATCGTCGAGTGATCGACATGGCCGACAGCGAGATCCTCAGCTTCGGCCCGCGGTCGGCCGACGTGATCGCGGCGATCGCCCGCGCGCTCTACGCTCCCGGAACCGGATCGTCCGCGCCTGCATCGTCCGAGCCTGCGTCGTCCGAGCCTGCGTCGTCTGAGCCTGAGAAGTGAGCGGCGAGGTCGTCACCCTTACGCCGTCGACGCATCGGGCGCTGCGCTTCACGCTCGTGACGGTCGGGCTCGTCGTCGCGCTCGTCGTCACCTGCATCCTCTCGATCACGAGCGGGCAGTACTCGCTCTCCCCCACCGATCTGATCGGCGTGCTGCTGCGCGGCATCGGCATCGACACCGCGTGGGCGCCCACCGCATCGACCGACTACGGCGTCATCTACAACCTGCGCCTCCCCCGGCTGGTGCTCGGGCTTCTGGTGGGCGCCGCCCTGGCCGTGTCCGGCGTGCTCATGCAGGCGATCTTCGGCAACCCGCTCGCGGATGCCGGTGTCGTCGGCGTCTCGTCGGGCGCGGCGCTCGGCGCCGCGGCGAGCATCACACTGGGGCTCGCCTCGTTCGGCATGTGGACGACGCCGGCCTTCGCGTTCGTCGGCGGCCTGATCGCCGTGCTCGCGGTCTACTTCATCAGCCGATCGGGCGGCCGCACGGAGGTCGTGACTCTGCTGCTGACCGGCATCGCGATCAACGCGATCGCGGGCGCGGGCATGGCCTTCCTCACGTTCCTCGGCACCACATCGACGCGCGAGCAGATCGTGTTCTGGCAGCTCGGATCGCTCAACGGCGCGCTCTGGTCGAACGCCGCGCTGGTCGCTCCGCTCGTCGCGATCGGAGTGATCGTCGCCCTGATCGTCTCGCCCCAGCTCGACCTCTTCGCCCTCGGCGAGCGCACCGCCAGACACCTCGGCGTCAACGTCGAGCTGCTGCGGATGGTCGTGATCGTCACCGTCGCGATCCTGGTCTGCGCCGCCGTCGCCTTCGCCGGAATCATCGGCTTCGCGGGACTCGTCGTGCCACACCTGATGCGCATGCTCATCGGCCCCGCCCACCTTCGGCTGGTCATCGCCTCCGCCCTGGGGGGCGCTCTGCTCATCGCCCTCGCCGACCTCGTCGCCCGCACGGCGGTGCCGCTCGCCGATCTGCCCATCGGCATGATCACCTCGCTCGTCGGGGGGCCGTTCTTCCTCTGGTTGCTGGTGCGCACCCGTCGCCGCTCGGGAGGGTGGGCATGACCGCGCGATTAGAGGCGGCGGGCGTCACGGTGCGCATCGGCGAGCGCACGATCCTCGACGACGCCTCCATCGAGGTTCTCGGCGGGGAGATCCACGCACTCGTCGGTCCGAACGGCGCCGGCAAGTCGACGTTGTTCGGTGTGCTCGGAGGAGACGTCGCGGCCCACGCGGGTGAGGTCAGACTCGATGGGGCACCTCTGCGCGGCATCCGCGCCGCCGATTTGGCACGCGCTCGCGCCGTGCTGCTGCAGGAGAATGCGGTCTCCTTCCCGTTCACCGTCGAGCAGGTTGTGCGCATGGGCCGCGCCCCGTGGGCGCACACGGGAGCCGCGGCGGATGACGACGCGATCGTGACGGCGGCCATGGCGTCGACCGAGGTGACTCCCTTCTCCGCCCGACCGGTGACGTCACTGTCCGGCGGCGAGAGAGCGCGCGTCGCGCTCGCCAGGGTGATCGCGCAGAGCACCGGCATCCTGCTGCTCGACGAGCCCACCGCGGCTCTCGACCTGAAGCATCACGAGGACGTCATGCGTCTGATCCGCGCGCAGGCCGACGCGGGCATCGCGGTGGCGATCGTGCTGCATGATCTGAACGCCGCGCTGGCGCATGCTGACCGCGTGACTCTGCTGTCGAACGGCGCGGTCGCCGCCTCGGGTCCGGCTACGGAGGTGCTCACGGCCGAGCGCATCGAGGCGGTGTACGGCCAGGCGGTCGACGTGTTCCCGCATCCCGCGACGGGTGTGCCACTCGTGGTCGCCCGGCGAGGCGTCTGACGGCGCGGGCCGACGGAGAAGCGGGGGGCCGGCGGGGGGGGGCGGGGGTGCGATCGGGTGAGTCGGCGACGATCTGTGTCAGGGACGCAGCGGCAGCACGTCGGCGAGGTCGGCGCGGGTGCCGGAGGCGCTGACGCGGCCGGATGCCGCGGCATCCACCCAGTGCTCGGCGCCCGTGGCGACGGCGATCCAGGTCGCGGGGTCCATCTCGACCACGTTGGGTGGCGTCCCTCGGGTGTGGCGAGGACCCTGGATGACCTGAACGGCGCCGAACGGAGGCACGCGCACCTCGACGCTGTTGCCCGGCGCCTTCTCATCGAGCAGCTGCAGAAGGTAGCGCACAGCCGTGGCGAGGTCGGTGCGCGCGGGCTTCTCGTCTGCGGCATCCGCCCGACGCACGGCATCGAGGGCCGAGCGTCCGTCGACGATGTCGATCTTGCGGGAGGGCATGGAATCCAGGGTACGCCGGGCGATGGTCAGGGGTTCCGCCTCTGACAGGCAGCGTCGAACCGGTGATTGCGTCGCGCCGGTACGTTGCCGTCGAGCCTGAGTGTTCGCCGCGCCCGGAGCGTACAGGGTCGACGGCGAGGTACAGGGTCGACCGCGGTGGCCCCGGGCATAGGCTTCACTCGATGAGCACGAACCCCGAGACCCTGCACGGCGCACGCGCCGAACTGATCGCCGCCGCCCGACGGAGCGATGCCTGGCCCTCGCGGTTCCCACCGGTGGCCGACACCGCCCACGCGGCATCCGTCCTCGTGCTCTTCGGGCGACTCGACAGCATCGCCGCGCGCTCCGACGAGCTGACGGTGGCCGCCGACCTCGACGTGCTGCTGCAGCGCAGGGCCGCGACCCTGTCGTCGCATCCTGGACAGGTGTCGTTCCCCGGAGGCCGGCGCGAGATCGAGGATGCCGACGCCGTCGCCACCGCGCTGCGCGAGGCCGAGGAGGAGACCGGACTCGAGCCCGCGGGGGTGGAGGTGCTGGCGACTCTTGCCGAGCTGCCGATCGCTGCGAGCAACCACGTCGTGACCCCGGTGCTGGCATGGTGGCGCTCGCCCTCGCGGGTCGCGGCGGTCGATCATGCCGAGACCGTCGACGTGTTCCGTGTTCCCGTCGCGCAGCTGCTCTCTCCTGAGACGCGATTCACCTCGACGCTCCATCGGATGGGCCAGACCTGGCGCGGACCCGCCTTCGACATCGACGGCACGATCGTCTGGGGGTTCACGGCGATGGTGCTCGACGCCCTCTTCGACGCCACGGGGTGGACGCTGCCCTGGGAACGGTCGGTCGAGCGTCCGATCACGCTCTGACGGGCCGGCGCGGCGTTCACAATTCAGCACCGACGCGGCGATGGGGCTGCCGACGGCCTCCGATCACACCTTCTCCGCCCTTCGGTGCTGAATTGTGAACGGCACCCGGCTCCACAACTCCGGAGCCGCGGCCACCTGAGGCCGGTGATGGGCCGATCCGGCACCGAGCCCTCCGATTCTCCGGAGTTGTGGAGTCGCACCACGCGGCGTTCACGATTCAGCACGGATGCGGCGATGGGGCTGCTGACGACCGCCGGTCACGCCTATTCCGCCCTTTCATGCTGAGTTGAGAACAGCACCTGGCTCCACAACTCCGGAACTGCGGCTATCTGAGGCCCGCGATGGGCCGATACGGCACCGAGCCCTCCGAATCTCCGGAGTTGTGGAGTCGCATCACGCGCCGAACCACTGCGCTCCGCCCCGGAACCCGCCGTAACTGGCCCGGCTCCCTCGGTAGTCTGGACGGGTGAAGATTCTCGTCCTCGGTTCCGGTGCCCGTGAGCATGCGATCATCCTCGGTCTTCGGGCGGAGGCTGCAGAGCACGACATCTTCGTCGCTCCGGGCAACGCCGGTATCGCGCAGGATGCGACGCCGGTGAGCCTCGACATGCTCGACGGCGCGGCGGTCACCTCGTTCGCGAACGAGCGGGCGATCGACCTCGTCGTCGTCGGCCCCGAGGCTCCTCTGGTGGCCGGGGTCGCCGATGTGCTGCGCGCGCACGGCATCCCCGTGTTCGGCCCTGGAAAGGCGGCGGCGCAGCTCGAGGGCTCGAAGTCCTTCGCCAAGCGCATCATGGACGACTCCGGTGTCCCGACCGGCCGCGCGGTGCGCGCCGCGACCCTGTCCGAGGTCGAGGCCGCATTCGACGAGCTCGGCGCACCCCACGTGGTCAAGGCCGATGGCCTCGCCGCCGGCAAGGGCGTGATCGTGACGTCCGACCGCGCGGAGGCCCTCGCACACGCCGAGCAGTATCTCGCAGTCGGCGCCGTTCTCGTCGAGGAGTTCCTCTCCGGCCCCGAGGTCTCGCTCTTCTTCCTCAGCGACGGAGACACCGTGCGCGCGCTGAGCCCCGCACAGGACTTCAAGCGCGCCCTCGACGGCGACGAAGGCCCGAACACCGGCGGCATGGGCGCGTACTCCCCTCTGCCCTGGCTCGCCGATCAGTTCGGCAGCGAGCAGGCGTTCGTCGACGAGGTGACCCGCGATGTGGCGTTGCCTGTCATCCGCCAGCTGGACTCCGAGGGCACACCCTTCATCGGACTGCTCTACGCCGGCCTCATCCTCACTCCTGCGGGCGTGCGGGTGATCGAGTTCAACGCACGCTTCGGCGACCCCGAGACCCAGATCGTCCTGCCGCGTCTCATCACGCCGCTGTCCGAGCTGCTGTTCGCCGCGGCATCCGGCACTCTCGAAGACCAGCCCGAGCCGCAGTTCAGCGACGACGTCGCGATCACCGTCGTGCTGGCGAGCGAGGGCTACCCCGAATCGCCGCAGACCGGTCGTCCGATCGAGGGTCTCGACGAGGCCGCGACCGTCGACGGCGTGCGCCTGGTGCACGCCGCGACCGCGAGCCCCGACGCCCCCGGCGGCTCGCTCGTCGCGACCGGCGGGCGCGTGCTCAACGTCGTCGCCGTGGCATCCGACTTCCGCACGGCACGCGACCGGGCGTACGAGGCGATCGGCCGCATCCGCCTCGACGGCTCGCACTACCGCACCGACATCGCCGCACGCGTCGCCGAGTAGTCGCGCTCGACCGGCCCGCACTCCCCCGCGCGCCATCCCCGGACCCCATCCCCGGGCTTGCTCCCCGCCCGCACTCCCGGGCCATCCCCGGGCTTACTCCCCACCCGCACTCCCGGGCACAGCTTCGGATGCGGGCACACGGCGCGCCGCAACTGCAGCCGTTCCGACGGCGTGTCCGTCGCTGTCTCCGAATGCGTGCACGACGGGGCCGGCCCGGGCCACCACCGAGTCAGACCTCCGACGCCGATCGGCCGCCGAGGAATGATCTAGCTGTCGACCGAACCTGCGCCGATTCCGTCGATCCAGTAGCGCCGGAGCAGGGCGTGTCCGCGCTCGGTCTGGTCGCTGACGTCCTGCAGCACGCCGCCGGCGCCCTCGATCGTGCGTGCGGAGCCGATGTTGTCGTCGTCGCAGGTGATCAGCACCCGGTCGAGGCCGATCTCGGCTGCGCGCTGCAGGCCCAGCCGCAACGCCGCGGAGGCATATCCGCGGCGTCGCCGTGTCGCGCGCACCGAATACCCGATGTGCCCGCCCGCTTCGCGCAGCCACTCGTTCAGCTCGTGCCGGAAGGAGAGGAAGCCCACCACCTCGCCCTGATCGACGATCCAGTACAGATCGTTGTGCACAGAGTCGCCGGGAAGCGGCGCGCTCGTGTCAGCCAGCAGCGTGGATTTCTCGATGAGCGCGTCGAGCGTCGCGCGGTCGGGCGTGACCGGCGCCTGCAGACCCGACCCGTCGATGTGCGAATCGCCGAACTCGGCCACGGCCTCGGCCCAGGTGTCGAACAGGTCGGTCGTCGGTCGGATCAGCTCGATGGTCATCGCCCGATGAGATCACACGTCGATCTCATCGGGCAAACCGGGGGCGGTGCGTTTCGTCTCGGGCGGTGCGTTTCGTCTCGGGCGGTGCGTTTCGTCTCGGGCGG
>CAUQIW010000009.1:0-130456 GCA_963518515.1 uncultured Microbacterium sp. | reverse complement strand
GGCGGGTACAACCGCGACGGTGGCGCTCCGCGCTCCGGTGGCTACAACCGCGACAATCGCGACGGTGGCGCCCCTCGTTCCGGTGGGTACAACCGTGACAACCGAGACGCTGGCGCTCCTCGTACGGGTGGTTACAACCGCGACAACCGCGACGGTGGCGCTCCGCGCTCCGGTGGCTACAACCGGGATAGCCGCGACGGCGGCGCTCCCCGCACGGGCGGGTACAACCGCGACAACCGTGACGGTGGCGCTCCCCGCACTGGCGGGTACAACCGTGACAACCGTGACGGTGGCGCTCCGCGCTCCGGTGGGTACAACCGCGACAATCGCGACGGTGGCGCTCCTCGCACTGGCGGGTACAACCGCGACAACCGTGACAATCGCGACGATCGCGCGCCTCGGCAGGACCGCGACTCGTCGCGTTCCTACCCGCAGCGCGGAGGTGCCGGGCGTGAGCGTCCGGTGCAGGCCGACGGCGATCGCCCGCGTTTCAACGATCCGCACATCCCCGACGAGGTCACGGCACGCGATCTGCACACCTCAGCACGCAACGAGCTGAAGACCCTGAGCAAGGAGAACGCCGAGCTCGTCGCGCGTCACCTGGCGATGGCGTCGCAGCTGATCGACGAGGATCCCGCCCGTGCACACGAACACGCGCTGGCGGCTTCACGTCGGGCCGGCCGGATCGCCATCGTGCGTGAGACGCTCGGCATCACGGCGTACGCGAACGAGGACTTCGCTCTGGCGCTGCGCGAGCTGCGGACGTACCGTCGCATCTCGGGCAAGGACGACCAGATCGCCCTGATGGTCGACAGCGAACGCGGCATCGGGCGGCCCGATCGCGCACTCGAGACGGGTCGCGCGGTCGACCGTGCCGCTCTCAGCACCCCGGTGCGCGTCTCGCTGGCGATCGCCATGTCCGGCGCGCGTCTGGACCAGGGAGATCTCGAGCTCGCGCTCGGTGAGCTGGAGATCCCGGAACTCGATCCCGACCGCGCCTTCGAGTGGAGCCCTGCGCTCTTCGCCGCTCGCGCCGCTGTGCTCGAGGACCTCGGGCGCACCGACGAGGCGGAGTTCTGGGCGCATCGCGCCGAGGTCGCAGCCGAGGCGCTCGGCGTCGACGAGGCGGGCGATGAGGAGATCATCATCGAGGACGGCCTGATCGAGGGCGACTTCGGCGACGACCACATCGACGACGACCGCAGCACGCGTGACCTCGCCGAGACCGCAGAGACCGCCGATGGCGGAGACACGGACGAGGCGACGGCGCTCGTCGAGGCAGAGAACGGCACGCAGTCGGCGGCTGACGCCGATGGTGACACCGACGCGGACGCAGAGCCCGAACCCTCGATCGACGACGAGGTGCGCGAACTCCTCGGCGAGGACGTCTACGAGGAAAGCGTCGTCGAGGTCGAGGTCGAGGACGGCGCGGAGGACGCAGAGGAGTCCGACCAGAAGCCCGCGGCATCCGCTCCCTCCGAGGAGGCGTAGTGGGGCTGTTCTCCAAGAAGCCGGCGCTGCGGACCCCTCTCGACGGAGTCGACACCGTGCTGGCTGATCTGGACGGTGTCGTCTACGCCGGGCCCGGCGCGCTGCCGCATGCGGTCGAGAGCCTCAATGCGGCAGCGTCGACGGCGCGCCTCGGCTACATCACGAACAACGCCTCGCGCACCGACGCATCGGTCGCGGCGCACCTGAGCAGCCTGGGTCTCGACGTCGCCCCGGCTGACGTGATCACCAGCCCGCAGGCCGCGATGCGACTGCTCGCCGGCATCGTGCCGCCGCCGGCGACGCTGCTGATCGTCGGCGGGGCCGGACTCGTCGACGAGGCGGAGAAGGCCGGCTACACCGTCACCCGCAGCGCCGAGGATGCTCCGGATGCCGTCGTGCAGGGTTTCGCACCCGAGGTCGCCTGGAACGACCTCGCGGAGGCCGCGTTCGCGCTCAAGGTTCCTGAGGACGAGGGTGGCATCCCTTGGATCGCCACCAACACCGACTGGACGATTCCGCGGGAGCGCGGCGTCGCCCCGGGCAACGGCACGCTGGTATCGGCCGTCCACACCGCCATCGGCCGACTCGCGACCGTGGCCGGAAAGCCGGAGCTGCCCATCTTCGAAGAGGCCACGGCGCGCTTCGCAGCGACCTCACCCCTCTTCATCGGAGACCGGCTCGACACCGACATCCTCGGTGCGGTGCGCGCGGGAATCGCCTCGGCGCTCGTTCTCACCGGCATCGACCGCCCGAAGCACGTGCTGGCCGCTCCCGAGGGGTCGCGACCGACGTACATCCTGAGCGATCTCCGCGAACTGCACGAACCGTACCCCGAGGTCTCGGTCACGGGCGACGTGCACTCGGTCAACGGCGCGTCGGTGCGAGTGGTGGGCGCAGACGTCGAGATCGTCGCCGAGGGCGACTCGCAGATCGACCTGCTGCGTGCAGGTGCGGCAGCCATCTGGGCATCGGGTACCCCGGTGTTCGTGCTGAGGGTTCCCGAGCGGCTGTACGACGACCCGTTCCACCGGCCCTGACCGCTCGAAGCCGGCGCCGAGACTGGCCTGCTGCCCCGCAGTCGCGGCTTAGGCTTGAGGGGTGAGTTCCCGCGCCCCGCAGACCCGGACGAGCCCCGCGTATCGCGTGGGTGGCGTCGGCGTCCTGCTCGCGGCCGGCCTGTTCGGTGCGATCGTCGCCCTCATCATCGGCGGGGGTGCGGCCCCCCTCCTCCTGCAGGATCCGGGCCCGTTCGTGCGGTGGGCGATCCCCCTCGTCAAGCTCGTGATGAACATCGCGTCGGCCGCGATGCTGGGCTCGCTGGTCCTCGCCCTCTTCGCTCTCCGCAGTGAGCAGAAGCCCTTCGAGGTCGCCCTCAACACGGCATCCGTCGGCGCGGCTGTCTTCACGGTGACCGCCGGTATCGGCGGATTCTTCACCTTCATGGCCGCATTCAACCCCGAGCTCAGTGCCGAGCGCGAGTTCGGCACGCAGCTCGGCCGCTACCTGCTCGAGATCCCGCTGGGGCAGTCCTGGCTGATCACGACGATCATGGGCTCGATCATCACGGTGCTGGCATTCGCCTGGCGCACCTGGACGCCGACCCTGATCACCGCGCTCCTGGCCGCGGCATCGTTCCTGCCCCTCGCGACCCAGGGGCACTCGGGCGAGCTCTCCGGTCACACCGTCGCGGTGAACGCCATCCTGCTGCACACGATCGGAGCGGCGGTGTGGCTCGGCGGTCTGCTGCTCGTCGTGATCCTGCGCGGACGCTCCGGCATCGGCACCGATCAGCTCGTCAGGCGCTATTCGAGCCTGGCGATCGCGGCGTTCTTCGTCGTCGCCGTGTCGGGTCTCGCGCGCTCGGTCGTCGCGCTCGGTGACATCACCGAGATCTGGACTCCGTACGGCGCGATCCTGCTCATCAAGATCGTGCTGCTCGGAGGCATGGGGCTGCTGGGTGCCTGGTATCGCGTGCGACTCATACCCCGTCTCACCGGAGCGAACGCGGCGCGCTGGTTCTGGATGCTGGTGCTCTGCGAGGTCGCGCTGATGGGCCTGGCCTCCGGTGCCGCCGCCGCGCTCGCCCGCACCCCTCCGCCCACCGGCGAGGAGGCGGCTTTCGTGCGCACCCCCGCCGAGAACCTGACCCGCTCGGTGCTGCCCCCCGAGTTCACGATCGACCGCTGGTTCACAGCGTGGGACATCGACATCCTGTGGCTCGTCGCCGCGATGCTGGGCCTCTTCTTCTACCTCGCCGGCGTGCACCGACTGCGGCGCCGCGGCGATCGCTGGCCGATCCACCGCACGGTGTTCTGGGTGGCGGGCATGCTGATGCTGGTCTGGGTGACGTGCGGCCCGATCAACGCCTACCAGGAGACCCTGTTCAGCGTGCACATGCTCGGGCACATGATGCTGTCGATGGCCATCCCGCTGCTGCTCGTGACCGGCTCACCGGTCACCTTGGCGCTGCGCGCGATCCACAAGCGCGACGACGGCACCCGCGGCGGTCGCGAGTGGATCCTGTGGGCCGTGCAGTCGCCGTTCTCCAAGGTCGTGACGCACCCCTTCGTCGCCGCCGGCATCTTCGTCCTGTCGCTCTGGGCCTTCTACTTCACCGACCTGGTGCGCTGGTCGATGTACGAGCACCTCGGTCACGAGTGGATGATCATCCACTTCCTGATCTCGGGCTACCTCTTCGTGCTGAGCCTGATCGGCGCCGACCCTGTTCCCTACCGGCTGCCGTACGCCGGCCGCCTGATCACCCTGATCGCGGTCATGGCGATGCACGCGTTCTTCGGCGTCGCGATGATGATGCAGGAGGGCCTGCTGGTGGCCGACTGGTTCGGCTCCATGGGTCGGGACTGGGGTCCCTCGCCGATGGAAGATCAGTACGCGGGGGGCGGCATCGCCTGGTCGATCGGCGAGATCCCCACGCTGATCGTGGCGATCACCGTCGCGATCCAGTGGAGCCGCAGCGACACCAAGCTGCAGAAGCGCCGCGACCGGCACGCCGATCGCACGGGTGACGCCGAGCTCGAGGAGTACAACGCGAAGCTCGCGGCGATCGCCGAGCGCGACAGGCGCGAATCCGAGCGTCAGCCGCGCTGACTCAGCCTGCCGGTGCGTCGTCGGGGGATCCCACCCTGATCGACGCGGAGCCGTCGCCGAGGATCGTGATCGATCCGTCGACGGTGAACGGCACGTCCTCCGAGATCTTCTGGATCCGCCCGTCGAACAGCGAGCGGATCTCGACCTCGACGTGCGCGACGGCGTCTGCCGGCAGGATCTTCCAGTGTCCGTCATCGGGCGCGACCGCGATCTGCGGCTGTGCGGCGATCGACCACTGCGGCAGCGAGGCGATGCGGTTCGACACCTGCAGCCCGAACGGGCAGGCCGTCGGCTGCAGCACCTCCTGCGTCGTGCAGGCCTCGAGGAACTCCTCGACGCGCTGCTGCACGATCTCGGTGAATTCGCTCGTGGGCGTCGTCTGCACCTCGATGGGCGTCGTCGCGAGCGGTGCGTCGGCGAGCACGGCCACGCCGCTCGACGTCGAGATCGGAGTGTCGACCGTCACCGAGTAGAGGCCGGGGGTGAAGACGAGCATGGGCACCGGATCGAGGGGAGCGGCCTCGACTCCGTCGATCGACACCTGCCGCCGGTCGAGTTCGAAGCCGTTCACGGCGAACTGGTCGGCACCCAGCAGAGTCAGCTCCACGACGGCGAGAGGGCTCTTCGTGAAGCGCCAGTTGGGCGTGACCCCGACCCAGCCGTCCTGTGCGACCGAGAAGGTCGTCGTGCCCGAGTGCGACCCCGCGGTGAACGTCACCGTGACCGAGGTCGTCTCACCGTCGGACCTCTCGCGCACGACCTCGACATCGGTGAGCGGAGCGAGCGCGGTATGACGCAGCAGCGCTTCGGATGCCGTGACATCCATGCCCCCGGACTCGAGTGTCTCGCGATCGACGGCGACCCCGGGGATCCGCAGTGCATCGGCCGCCCTGCCCTGCGAGAGGAGGTCGAGATAGCGCTCCACGAAAGCGGACGGGCCGTAGAACTGCTGGTACAGGGTGGTGCCGCCGGCGGCGAGAGCCGCGACGAGGACGAGCCCGATGACCGCGAGCATGGCGAGATCCGCCGCAAGACGAGGGCGCCTGCGCGCTGTCGTCTCCGCCCGCTGCATGGCGCCAGTCTAGGAGCGCGGGCTGGGACGACGCCGAGCGCGTGGACTGTGTCCGACGGATGCCGAACGATGTCGCCGCGTAGCATGGAGGAGCGTGCATTCGCGCGCGCATCCCCGTCGTCTTCCCGTGTGAGAGAACCGTGTCGCTTCCCGCCCTGTCGGAGGAACAGCAAGAGCTGTTCCGGCTGATCGAGGACACCAGCGAGCACGTGTTCATCACCGGGCGTGCGGGAACGGGCAAGTCGACGCTGCTGCAGTACTTCTCCTGGAACACGAAGAAGCAGATCGCCATCTGCGCGCCCACCGGCGTCGCTGCGCTGAACGTCGAAGGCCAGACGATCCACTCGCTGTTCCGGCTGCCGATCGGGCTGATCGGCGGCTCGGACATCGATCAGAACGACAACACCCGTCGCATCCTGAACGCAATCGAGACCCTCGTCATCGACGAGATCTCGATGGTGAACGCTGACCTCATGGATGCGATCGATCGGTCCCTCCGGCAGGCGAGGGGGCGACGCGGAGAGCCGTTCGGCGGTGTGCAGATCGTCATGTTCGGCGATCCCTATCAGCTGGCTCCGGTCCCTCCGCGCGGCGATGAGCTGCGCTACGTCAAGGACCACTACCGCTCGTTCTGGTTCTTCGACGCCAAGGTCTGGGCCGGGTCGTCCGGCGGCGAGGGCGAGGATCACGACGGCGGCCTGTTCGCGGTCGACTCGCGGGCCGAGCTGCACGTACGCGAGCTGGTGCAGATCCACCGTCAATCGGATGACGGCTTCAAGGCCATGCTCAACGCGGTGCGCTACGGCCGGGTGACCGCAGAGATCGCCGGTGTGCTCAACGCGCAGGGGGCGCGAACGCCGCCCGACCCCGAGCCGGGTGAGGTGCCGATGATCACGCTCGCCACGCGCAACGACATCGTGAACAGCATCAACGGGCGCCACCTCGCAGCTCTCCCCGGCAAGGAGCAGACCGCGCGAGCGGAGGTGAGCGGCGAGTTCGGCCGCGGCGAGGCGTCGCTGCCCGCCGAATCGGAGCTCAAGCTCAAGATCGGCGCGCAGGTGATGTTCCTGCGCAACGACACCTCGATGTCGGGTGAGCCGCCGCGCTGGGTCAACGGCACCATCGGCACGGTGGTGCGCATCCTCGGCGAGACGGTGCGCGTCGAGATCGACGGTGAAGAGGTCGACGTCGAGCCCGCGGTCTGGGAACGCTTCCGCTACTCCTACGAGGCGAGCACCAAGAAGCTGACCCGCGACGTCGTGGCCGAGTTCACCCAGTTCCCGCTGCGCCTCGCCTGGGCGGTCACGATCCACAAGTCGCAGGGCAAGACCTATGACCGGGCGATCATCGACCTGGGATCCGGCGCCTTCGCTCCGGGGCAGACGTACGTGGCACTGTCTCGGCTGACATCACTCGACGGTTTGTACCTGTCTAGGGCGCTGCGCCCGAGTGACATCCGCGTCGACGAGGACGTGCGCCGCTTCATGCGCGACGCCTGGCTCGCGGCATCCGCGCCCGAGCTGCCGAAGGGCTGACGCGGCGGGGCGTTTCGTCTCGGGCGACTTCGTCGGCCTCGCTCAACGACCGGGATGGGGCGACTTCGTCGGCCTCGCTCAACGACCGGGATGGGGGCGACTTCGTCGGCCTCGTTCAACGACCGGGGCGGGGGGCGTCAGGCGGCGACGCGGGCCCTGTCGAGGTCCTCGAAGAGCTCGGTGTTGAAGCGGTAGGCGAGCAGCACCTCGTCGATCACGCGCTCGCGCTCGGCGTCGTCCCAGGGCGCAGCGTCCAGCTGCTCGCGGTAGACGTCCTTGAACGCGGCGGGGTCGGCGATGTCGTCGAACAGGTAGAACCCGATGCCGTTGGTCTCGAACCCGAAGCGTCGGGCCATGACGCGACCGATGAAGATCCCGCCCGACAGGTCTCCGAGGTAGCGCGTGTAGTGATGCGCGACGAAGCCGCCGGCCCACGTCGCTCCGACCTGGCGGATGCGCTCGACGTAGCGCTGCGTCGTGGGCAGCGCCGTGATCCGCTCGCGCCAGTCGGAGCCCACCAGGAACTCGAGGTCGGCCTCGAGGGCGGGAAGTCGCGTCAGCTTGTCGCTGAGGAACACGGAGGCGACGGGGTCCCGCCGCATGCGCTCGCCGACTCCTTCGAGGGCCTCGTAGATGAAGTAGTGCTGCGATACCAGCGCGATGTAGTCCTCGCGGGAGCCGTCGCCCTTGAGCAGGTCGGACATGAACCCCGCCCCCTCGCTGCGGGAGTGCGAACCGGAGGAGCGCTCGCGAAGCGCGGCGGAGAAGGAGAGGATCTCGGGCATGCCTTCAGTGTAAGGGTTACCTAAGTTCGGGCGAAACCCCGAATTCTCCGAGGTCAGGCGTGCGGCCGCGGTTCGACACCCAGCCTCTCGCAGGCGAGGTCGTAGAGGGCCACGACCTCGCGGCGCACCGCAGGGCGCTCGGTGATGGGGCCACCCGGCCACGGCACCCGCAGCTCCGAGCTGACGTCGCCGCGAGTGATCTGCCACACGCCGGCGTCTCCGTCGAGGCCGACCATGAGGGCCTCGGTGATGCCCTCGGCCTCAGGCGAGAAGGCGCGGGCGATGAGCAGGTTGTCGTCGGTGTGGTCGCCGTTCATATGCCGCAGGATGGCGGCGACGACCTCGGCATCGAAGATGTGGGGCATGTGCATCACCCTAAGGGCGGGCGCGCGATGCTCGCTTTCAGCGCCGGCGTTCTAGACTCGGGAGACACGTCTTCCGGGGGTCCCCTTTCATGCAGCTTCTCTCGTCGCGCAGGTTCCGCGCAGCAGTGGCCGGCGTCGCCGTGCTCGGGCTCTTCCTCACCGGATGCACATCCGAGCCGGAGTTCAGCTACGAGCCGCCGGCCCAGGTCGACGGCGCGCTGCCCGATGACAGCGTCGCCGCGATGCAGGATGCGGTGCAGAACGCTCTCACCGCATCCGGCGCTTCCGGAGCCATCGTCGGCGTCTGGGTGCCGTGGAGCGGAAGCTGGGTCACCGGAGTGGGAACGCAGGATCCGGGAGCCGGCGAAGAGCTCGACGTCGACATGGCCTTCCGCGTCGCCGACGTGACGCGACTGATGACCTGTGACGTGCTCTACGGTCTGGCCGACGACGGCATCGTCGAGCTCGACGCACCGGTGGTCGATCTCGTCTCCGGCGTTCCCGACCTTCAGGACGTCACGCTTCTCGACCTCTGCAACGGCACGAGCGGTGTCGGGTCGTCCGAAGCGGTGGTGAAGGGCTCCTGGATCAACACGCCCGAGCGCGAGTGGGCTCCTCTCGAGCTCGCCTCGTACGGTCTCGCGGCAGCGCGCACCGCGCCGCACACGACCTACCGCGGCTCGGACGTGGACTACCTGCTGCTCGGTCTCGCCCTCGAGCGCGCGACCGGAATGACGGCCCCCGAGCTGATCTCGCAGTACGTCGCCCAGCCTCTGGGTCTCACCACCACGTCGCTCCCGGCGCCTGCCGCCGCGGCACCGTCGACCGGTCCGGTCATGAACGGCCATTACCTGTCTCCGGTCGAGGGCGGCTACAACTGCGCCGCTCCCGTCGACATCACGAAGATGTCGTCGAGCACCGGGTTCACCGACTCGGGTGCCGTGTCGACGATCGCCGACCTCGGGCGCTATGCGCAGGCCACCGCCGCGCAGGTGCTGCGCACCGAAGACGAGCCGCCGCGCTTCGGAGCCCCCCTGCCCGCCTATGACGGAGCACCGACCTGGCTGCAGGCCACGGGCGGCGCGCAGCTGGTCGGCTCGCTGGTCGGGCAGTCCGGATGGACGCCGGGCTACGCGACCGCCGCCTACTCCGACCCCGCCACCGGGTTCACCATCGCGGTGTCGCTGAACGACTCGACGACCGGTGGCACCATCGCCTCCTACCTGGCGTGGGAGCTGGCGGCCATCGCGTCGAAGGCCCCCGCAGCCGAGGGGCAGACGGCGCCGGACTTCGGCCTCCCGTTCACGGCCGAGCAGTACCACCAGTCCATCGCCGAAGCGGCGATCCCCTGCATCGCCCCTCCCGCGGGCTGAGGCCGGACCCGGCTCTACCGAAGGAGCGGCGATGGCGATCATCGACAACGCGATCTACGTCGACGGCGTCCGCACGGACAACCCGTCGAGCCTGAGCGAGACCTTCGAGGCGATGCGCGAGCGCGGGGGCATGAGCTGGATCGGGATGTATCGACCCAGTGAGACCGAGATCCGCGAGGTGGCCGAGGAGTTCGGCATCCACGCGCTCGTGGTGGAGGACGCCCTCTCCGGGCATCAGCGATCGAAACTCGAGCGCTATGGCGACGTGCTCTTCATGGTGCTGCGCTCGGCCCGCTACCTCGATGACACCGAGGAGGTCGAGTTCGGCGAGATCCACCTGCTCGTCGGCCCCGACTTCGTCGTGACGATCCGGCATGCGGAGTCGCCCGACCTCGGAAAGGTGCGTCGACGCCTCGAAGGCGATCCCACGCTCCTGAAGCGCGGACCGGAGGCGGTGCTGTACGCGATCCTCGACGAGGTCGTCGACGAGTACGCTCCGGTGCTCGCCGGCCTGGAGAACGACATCGACGAGATCGAGAGCCAGCTCTTCAAGGACGGGGTCGACGCGACGCAGCGCATCTATGAGCTCGGCCGCGAGGTCATCGACTTCCAGCGGGCCACTCAGCCTCTGTCCGGCATGCTCGACTCGCTGCTGCGCGGATCGAGCAAGTACCAGGTCGACGAGGAGCTGCAGAGGTACCTCCGTGACGTGCTCGACCACACGCTGCGGGTCTCGGACCGCGCCACCACGTTCCGCACGGTGCTCGACAACGCGCTGACCGTCGAGTCGACGATCGTGGCCAGGAAGCAGAACGAGGAGATGCGGCGGATGACGGAGCTGAGCATCCGCCAGAACGACGAGGTCAAGAAGATCTCGGGGTGGGCCGCCATCCTCTTCGCGCCCACCTTGGTCGGCACGGTCTACGGGATGAACTTCGACAACATGCCGGAGCTGCACTGGCCGCTCGGCTATCCGATGGCGCTCGCGTTGATGGTCGCGATGGGCTTCGGGCTCTACGGCATCTTCAAGCACAAGGGCTGGCTCTAGCGCTCCAGCGGCGTCACCTCTACCGGCGATTCCCGATCACTGCTCCGAGTCGTCCGTCTCGGCGCCCGGTCCCGGCCCCGGCCGCACCGCGGCATCCTCGGCGATGTCGATCCTCGTGTTGCCGTCGTGCTCGCTCACCTCGATGCGGGGTGCAGCGTCGGCTTCGCTGGCATCGGGTGCCGATGTCAGCTGGTCGTGCCGCTTCTCCTCGCTCGTCATGTCGTCGGCGGGGGTCGAGTCAGGCGTGCTCATGTTTCTCCTTCGGGGTGGTGCTGTCGGCGGTGGTGGCGGAGGAGCGGGTGCGTCCCCAGCGCGCGAGGAAGTACAGCACGACCCCGACCGCCAGGAGGATCCCGCCGAACAGCCAGACCTCGGGGCGCTGCTGGGTGAGCAGGAGGATGCACGATCCGATGCCGAGCACGGGGATCGCTGTCCAGATGCGGAAGTGGTCGTGCTCGACCCTGTCTCGGCGAAGCACGAGCACCGAGACGTTCACGCTGAGGAAGACGACGAGCAGCAGCAGCACGACGGTCTCGGCGAGCGTCGCCAGGTCTCCGATGAGCGTCAGCCCCATGGCCACGAGGGTGGTGGTCAGAATCGCGACCCATGGTGTCTTGCGCTTCGGCAGCACACGGCCCAGCACCGCGGGGAGCAGATTCTGCTCGGCCATGCCGTACGTGAGTCTGCTGACCATGATCATCGTCAGCAGTGCGCCGTTCGCGACGGCGATCAGCGCGATGAGGCTGAAGAGCCACGAGGGGATGCTGACTCCGGTCGCTTCGACGACGGCGAGCAGCGGGCCGCTCGACTCCTGCAGCTCTGCGGCAGGAAGGGTGATCGAGCTCGCGACCCCGACGAGCACATAGACGGCGCCGGCGGTGAAGAGCGCGCCGAAGAGCGCACGCGGGTAGGTGCGTCGCGGATCCTTCACCTCTTCGATCATGTTTGCCGAGGTCTCGAAGCCCACGAACGAGTAGTACGCGATCACCGCTCCGGCGAGCACCGCCATCGCCGCGGGGGTGCCGTCGGGGGTCTCGGTGAGCCTCGAGGCGTCTCCGCCGCCCCCGCCGACGAACACGGCGACCACGGCGACGACGATCACGAGCCCGCTGAGCTCGATCGCCGTCATGACGAGGTTGGCCCCCAACGATTCGCGGATGCCCCGGGCGTTCAGAGCCGCGACGATCGCGAGGAACACGATGGCGACGGGGATCGTGGGCAAGTCGAAGAATGTGCCGAAGTAGTCCCCCGCGAAGGCGATCGCGAGACCCGCGGCGCTGGTGACCCCGGCGGCGAGCATGCTGAAGCCCACGAGGAACGAGACGATCGGACTCCGGAACGCGCGTTCGGCGAAGACCGAGGCGCCCCCGGCGCGGGGATACTTGGTGACGAGCTCGGCGTAGGAGCCCGCGGTGAGCAGGGCGAGCAGCAGTGCGAGAAGGAGGGGAGCCCACAGCATCCCCCCGACCTTCTCGGACAGCACGCCCATCAGCGCGTAGATGCCGGCACCCAGCACGTCTCCGAGGATGAACGCGAAGAGCAGGGGACCGGTGATCGCTCGCCGCAGGCGCGTGGGCGCGGCCTGCTCGGTCGTTGTTCCAGAGGTCATCCTCGAAATCTAGAGAGTCACCGATCAGGCGGCGACGGGGTTGACACCGGTGCAGAATCATCCCCTCGGGGGATGCCGGCCACCGACCGTCCGACGTAGCGTGAACGCATGCTGATCGTCGAAGAGCTGCACATGCTCGTTCTGCGCCCGGATGGTCGAGTCGAGAGCTCGGTGAGCGTGCACCGTCAATACGGCGAGATAGCCGCCGTGATCGTCGACCTCGCCTTCCACGGACGCGTCACGATCACCGACGAGAAGAACCCGACCGTGCACGTCGTCTCGGCGGCGCCCACGGGGCATCCGATCCTCGACCGCACTCTCGAGCGCCTCGCTCCGCTGAGTGGAAGACGTCTGCAGTCACTGGTCATGCGCGCGAAGCTCGACCCGCTCGACGTGGTGGTCGAGTCGCTCGTGGTGCAGCGCGTGCTGGTGCACGGAGAGCGCGGCTTCTTCGGATGGGGATCCGCGCGCACTCCGGAATCCGACCCGGGGCCCGAGCGTGTGCTGCGGTCACGGCTCGCGGCGGTGCTCGCGGGAACGGCGGCACCGAGTGGAGCGGACCTCACCCTGCTCGCGATCCTGCAGGGCCTGAACGCCGCGCATGCGATCCTGCGCGACGAGAGCGGCGGAGTCTCGGCGCGAGACCTGAAGCGGCGGATCGAGCAGCTCGTCTCCGGATCGGCCGCGGGCGGTGCCGTCTCCCGCGCCGTCGACACGGCGATCGCCGCGGCGCTCATGACCGTGCTGACTCCGGTGGTCGTCGCGACGACGGCGGGCTGAGCCAGTACGGCTCACCGCACCACTCGGCCGCTATCTGAGCACGTCCACCCGGTCGGCGAGCTGCGCGAGCACAGGGTTGTCGTCATGAACGTCGACGACGACCCCCGCGACCGCGTCGAGACCGAGCACGGGCACGCGCGAGGCGGCGCCGATCTTCTCCTCGCTGCCGAGCACGAATGTCCGGTCGCAGCGCGCGGCTATCGCGCGCTTGGTCACCGCGTCGCCGAGATCGCCGGTCGTGAGCCCGCGCACGGGGTCGATGCCCGTCACGCCGAGGAAGAAGACGTCGGCCGAGAGATGCTGCACAGCCTCCATGGCGAGGGGCCCGCTGGCGACCATCGAGAACCGGGCGAGCTCGCCGCCGATCATCACGACGCGCGCCGTCGAATGCTCGGCGACCGCGAGGGCGATCGACGGGCTCGGGGTGATCACGGTGAGGTCGGGACTCTGCGGGAGGATCCGCGCCATGGCGAGTGTCGTCGTGCCCGCATCCAGCACGATGGTCGCGAAGGGCGACACGAGCCCGACGGCACGACGGGCCACGCGCTCCTTGCTGTCCGAGGCGAGGCTCGAACGCTGATCGACCGGGCGGTCGGCCGCCGCCACCGGCAGCGCTCCGCCGTAGACCCGCACCAGTTCACCGGCATCGGCGAGTTCGCGCAGGTCGCGCCGGATCGAATCCTCGGAGACCCCGAGGGCGGATGCGACGTCCTTCGCGACGACCCTTCCCTCGGCGCGGAGGATCGCGAGCAGATGGTCCTTGCGCTGTGCGGTCAGCATCCTTCTCCCATTTCTTCACAGAGTTGCATGTTTCTGCACGGTTAACGTTACAGTGTTCGGCATGACGACACCACAGCTGATTCTCATCGCCGGTCCCTATCGCTCCGGCACCGGCGGCGACCCCGATCTGATCGCACGCAACCTGGAACGACTCGAAGAGGCAGCCGCCCCGATCCACCGCCGGGGACACGTGCCCATGATCGGCGAATGGGTGGCTCTGCCCGTTCTGCGCGGGATGCAGGACACGGAGACCGCCGACGGCGATGTGATGTACGAGACGGCGCATCGTCTGCTGCAGCACTGCGACGCGGTGCTGCGCCTCGCCGGCGAGTCCGCGGGAGCGGACAAGGACGTCGAGATCGCCCTCGAACGCGGCCTGCCCGTCTACAGATCGGTCGAGGAGATCCCCCTGCGCGAGCGCGCGTAGGCCGATTCGGGCTGAGTGCCGGGCGGGCCGATCATCGGTTGCCGGTCACACCGTAAAATCCGACGCCCGTCAGCTCCTCCGCCACCGACCACAGCTCTGCGCCGATCTCGGCGGACCGCACCTGCTCGCCGGCGGCCACGCGCTTCGGTGCGCCACGGAACTCCAGCAGCCCGCCCGGCCCCCAGTAGTCGCCGCCCGTGGCGTCGGCGGCGGTGGCCGCGTGGACGATCGGCGCCGCACCGGCATCCTTCCCCTGCACGAGCACTCGGGTCGGCCACGCAAGGGCGCGCACGACGGGCGGCACCGGAGCCAGACCGTCGCGCGCCGGGGTGAGCGGGTCGACCGCGTAGCCCGGATGCGCGCACAGCGCGGAACGCCCCGATCCCCGCCAGCGCCGCGCCAGCTCGAAGGCGAGCGCCATCAGTGCGGCTTTCGACCGCCCGTACTGGCGCAGCGACGCACCGGTCCAGGGCTGCGACAGGGTCTTCGGGTCGATGTCGGCGAAGCGGTGCGCGATCGATCCGACCGCGACGACCCGTGCATCCGGGGCGAGCATCGGCGCGAGCTGAGCGATCAGGGCGAAGTGACCGAGAGCGTTGGTGCCGACCATGAGATCGAGACCGTCGCGCGTGCGCGCATCAGGATCGGCGGCTTTGACTCCGGCATTGCCGATCACACCGTCGAGCCGTTCGTCGACACGCGCCGCCGCCTGCGCGATGCTCTCGAGAGACCCGAGATCGAGGGGGAGGATGCCGACATCCGCGCCCGGCACGTGCGCGCGGATGGACGAGGCCGCCGTCTGCGCCCGCTCGGACGAGCGGCATCCCAGCACGACGCGTGCACCTCTGGTGGCGAGTATCTCGGCGCACCAGTAGCCGATGCCCGCGTTCGCACCGGTGATCAGGATCGTCCGGCCCTCGAGATCGGCGGCGGCGTTCATGCGGGGCGACCGTTCATGAGCGCCAGTATGTCAGCATCCGATCGTGCGGAGCCCGGTCAGCGGCGCACTCGAGCGCGGGTCTTGGCGACGCTGCCGAGTGTGGCCCGCACCGGGGTGCCGAGGAACAGACCGAGCGAGGCGCCGGATGCGAGCCCGACGCCGATGACCGCCGCGAGCACGAGCGAGCCTCCGGCCGCCATCATCGCGGTGGTCGTCCCGTCGGTGTGCACCATCTCGAGCAGACCCTGGAACACCGCGACACCGGGAACGAGCGGCACGATCGCGGCGGTGGTGACGGCCACAGACGGCACATGCAGGTTGTGCGCGATCAGCACTCCGACGAAGCTCGCCAGGAGTGCGCCCACAGCGCTCGCCGCGGCGGGATGCAGGTTCAACGCGATCGACGCCGAGTAGCCGGCGATCGTGATGGCGCTGAGCAGGGCGCTGACGAGGATGATCCGGATGCCGGCCCCGTTGAAGACCGCCACGGCGACCGCCACGATGATCGCGCCAGCGAACACGTAGGGCAGCGGGCCGAACGGGGCAGGATCGTCGGGCAGATCCATGGTGAATCCCAGCACGCTGCCGAACTCGAGGCCGGCGAGGATGCCGATCACGACCCCCAGGGTCTGCATCGTGAGGTCGAGGATGCGGCCGCCCGCGGTGAGCGCGAATCCGTCTATCGCGTCCTGCGCGGCGCCGACGACGGTGAGCCCCGCGAGCATGAGCACGATTCCCGAGGCGACGATGATCGACGGGCGGATGCCGACGAACGGATCGATCCCCGCGGCGCCGAGCGCCGAGACCGCCACGGCGACCGCCGTCGTGACGAAGGCGCCGGCGACCTGGCTGAAGAACAGCGGCACACGCAGGCGAGCGAGCCCCGCCTGCGTCAGAGCGGCGCCGAGGGCTGCGATGAAGGTGAGCGCCACGATGAGGGGGGAGGCGCCGAGCATGATGCTGACGCCCACGGCGAGCAGCGCCCGCGCGATGATGACGACGGGCTGCTGGTAGCGGAACGGCACCCGCCGGATCACGCGGAACGACGTGCGCGCCGACTCGAGGTCGAGCCCGTCGGCGATGTCGGCGACGAGCGCCTGCACGCGCTGCAGCTTGGCATGGTCGGGAGCCGCCACCCGCACGACGCGGACGAGGGTCTCTGGCCAGACCTCGCCGCTCAGATGGAATGAGACCGTGATCGAGTTGTAGGTGACGTCGACCTGCACGCCCTTCATGCCGTACGCCTCGCAGACGCGGGTGATGGCGAGGGTGACCTCGTGCGCCGACGCGCCGATCGCGAACATCGACTCGCCGATGCGCGTGGCGAGATCGAGCACCCTCGGCACCGTGCGCTCGTCGATGACGGGCAGGGCCTCCGTGGGGGCGACGGTGGAGGGGTCGGTGTGCACGATTCTCTGCACCGAGGCGAGCAGTCGCCGTGGGGACTTCGGGGACATGTCTCCATCCTCCCCTCTCGCCAGGCGTCTGCTGTTCAGGCGATCCGCATCGCGGTGATCCGATGGGCGAACGCGCTCAGCGCAGCCGCGACCTCCTCGGGGTGCGTGAGCGCCGCGTAGTGCCCGCCCGGCACCTCGACCGGCGTCAGCCCGAGTCGCTCCTGCACGTGGTGGCGCATGAAGGGCGGGGGGAAGAAGCGGTCGTCCGCGCAGACGATCGCCATCGTCGGGACGGCCGGATGCTGTGCGCCCGGCCACGGCAACGACATCCACGTGCCCCGCTGATCGCGCTCCCTGCGTCGAGCCTCGTCGGCCAGGGCCGTGGGCACGCCGTTGAAGAACGACACCTCAGGGTCGTCGTCGATCGTCTCCCGATCGTGGCCGGATGCCGACCACCAGTCCATGAACGTCTCGCCGGGCTGCGGGATCATCGCCGAGAAGTAGACGAGGCCCTCGGCCGAGAGCGCATCGCAGGCGAGCGGTGCCGTGAAGCCGCCCAGCGAATGGCCGACGACGATGACGCGATCGCGGTCTCCCACAGCATCCACCACTGCGGCGACGTAGTCGTCGAGCCCCGCCTTCGGGTCTTCGATCGGCAGATCGACGGCGACGGCCTCATGGCCCTGCTGCTCGAGGAAGGGGATGACGAGATGCCAGTCCCACGATGTCGATCCGCCGCCGTGGATCAGTGCGAACGTCGCCATGGCCTCCCCTTCAGCTCGCCACCGCGTCGATGCGTGCGCGCGGAACAGCGGCATACCCGGGTCTGACGAACCACGACTCCAGCGACCTCGTCAGGTGGCTGGGGCCGGTCGTGACGGTGTCGACCGCTCGCAGGAGGGTGGCCCAATCGATGTCACCGCGCCAGTACCGGGTCATCGCCCGCAGCGAGCAGCGCACTTCGAGGGACACCTCGTATCCGGGGTCGGTGTCGCAGACGTCTGCTTCGCCGCCATGGATCACGAGCCACCAGCGCTGAGCCGGACTCGCATCCGCGAACCGCAGCGCGATCACGGTGCGCCCGGCCGGCACGAGATCGTGATCGACGTGACGATGCATGTCCCAGAGAAGGAGCTTGGGGTCGAGGTCGGCGTCGCCCAGCTCGCCGATCCAACGGACGCCCCAGGCCGAGAGCTGCTCGACCACGGGGCGGAGCTCGTGGCCGGCCTGCGTGAGCTCGTACCGCACGTCGGCCCCCGTGACGATCCGCTCGAGCAGACCGGCGCGCTGCAGCTCATCGAGCCGATGCGACAGCAGAGTGGGCGACATGCGGGGGAGCCCTCTGCGCAGGTCGTTGAAGTGCGCGGTGCCGAGGAGCAGCTCGCGCAGCAGCAGCATCGTCCAGCGCTCGTCCAAGAGCTCCATCGCCTTGGCGACGGGGCAGAACTGGTAGTACGGGGCGCCCACGGATCACACGATAGACCCGGTACAGATCGGATACTAGAGCGGTCCGAGCGGCCCTCGTAGCGTGGGGAGAAAGGCGAAGGAGCCCATCATGGACATCGAGACGACCGACACCGAGACGACCGACATCGCGTCGGGCAGGGAATCGGATGAGCAGATCGAGGCCGATCGTGCCTTGAAGACCAAGCACCGGATGGTGTGGGCGCTCGGTGACTACGCGGCCGTCGCCCGAGAGGTGATCCCCGAGCTCGGTCGCGTCCTCGCCGCCGAGAGCGGCGTCGGCCCCGGCGACCGTGTGCTCGACGTGGCGGCCGGCACGGGGAACGCCTCCATCGAAGCCGCCCGGAACGGGGCGACGGTCGTCGCGAGCGACCTGACACCTGAGCTTCTCGAGATCGGTCGGAAGGATGCCGCGACGCAGGGGGTCGACCTCGCTTTCGAGGAGGCCGATGCCGAAGCGCTGCCCTACGGCGACGATTCGTTCGACGCGGTGCTCTCGTGCGTCGGCGTGATGTTCGCACCGCACCATGATGCGGCGGCTCGCGAGCTGACGAGGGTCGTGCGCCCGGGCGGGCGCCTCGCGCTGATCAACTGGACGCCCCAGGGGTTCGTGGGACAGCTGTTCGCGACGCTCAAGCAGTTCGTGCCCGCTCCTCCGGCGGGAGCCCAGCCGCCACCGCTCTGGGGTGACGAGGACCACGTGCGCAGTCTGCTCGGTGAGCGCGTGGCCGACCTCGCGCTCGAACGTCGGGAGCTGACGGTCGACCGATTCGAGACCGCGGAGCAGTTCCGCGACTTCTTCCGCGATTTCTACGGCCCGACGGCGGCCGCGTATCGCGGGCTCGGCGACGATGCGGAACGGCGAGCCGAGCTCGACGATGCGCTGATCGCTCTCGCTGAGCGGCATCTGCACGACGGCGTGATGCCGTGGGAGTACCTGCTGGTGACGGCGCGCGTCGTGTAGCGGAGGATCAACCCAGGCGCTCACCCCAGCGGGTGGCTCTCCAGCTTGTGCACGACACCACCCGCGACCAGCCGGTGCGCCGCGGTGTGCGGCTTGCGCTCGGCCTGCTCGACGACTCCGGTGCCGAACTCCTGAGCGAGCTCGAGGCGGGGATAGGCGTCGAGCACCTCCCGCACGAACTCCGCGGGGAGCGCATCCGGTCGGGCGCCGGAGATGTCGAGTCCGGTGCCGATCTCGAGCAGATACCCCTCGAGATCCATCTCGGGGTCGACCGAGGGCCAGTTGTGACGGATGATCACGTCGAGCGCTCGCCGACTGCGCTGCTCGTCCCACCCGGCACCCGCGGTGAGCGCCACCGCGACGTGCCCGCCGGCCTCCTCGTACGAGAGCAGCACGTTGTCGAACTGCGGCACCAGGCCGATGTCGTGCAGCACCGCCGCCACGAAGAGCAGCTCGTGGTCGATCTCACCGCGATCCTCGACGACGGCGAAGGCCTCTGCCCACAGCCACGACCTCAGCACATGATTGCGCATGGTCGGAGAGTGGTACCTCGTCGCGAGAGACAGCGCGGCCTCGGCGGCGGCCGACCGCGGAGGGGTGAAGGACGACAGCTGCAGGATGCTCTCGCTCTGCGTCACTTCTTCTTCACGTCCTGTCGGAAGAACCAGAGGGCGAGTCCGAGGGAGATGCCCAGGATCATGCCGATCGGGATGCCGAAGCCGACGCCGATCGACGGGATCAGCATGCCGATCACCGCGCCCAGCAGAAGACCGACGACGACTCCTCCGATGATGTACGTGGTCATGCCCGCATAGGGGTCCGGCGTCGTCTTCTCGCTCATGCTCGTCAGCGTAACGGTGGTGCGCGTCGGGTGCGGAAGAAACTCTCTGAAGAATTTCGTGACGATCCGAGGCGCTCGTCCGTCCTATCTGTGAGCGACCAACACCCGCTCCCGGCGAGATCAGAGGATCTCGGAGCCGGACATCCGTTTCAGACGAAGGACTTGTCATGGCAACTCAGGACCAGAACAGCACCGCCACCCCCGCCGAGAAGGGACTGCCCGCGACGGAAGCCCCGAAGACGGCAGCAGGCTCTGCTCCGCGCGTGGACCGCTCGGCATCGTTCTCCTCGACGCGGGTGCCGGCCGACACGAACGCCGCGGGCACCACGACCATCGCCGAGGGCGTGGTCGCGAAGGTCGCCGGAATCGCCGCTCGTGAGGTCGCCGGTGTGTACGCGCTCGGCGGCGGCGGAGCACGCGCCTTCGGTGCGATCCGCGACGTCATCAACGCCACCGACCTCGCTCAGGGCGTCAAGGTCGAGGTCGGCGAGACCCAGGCCGCAGCCGACCTGACCATCGTCGTCGAGTACCCCGCGCCCATCCAGGACGTGGCCAACAACGTCCGTGCCGCCGTCGCCGGAGCCATCTCGCGCCTCGTCGGCCTCGAGGTCGTCGAGGTCAACGTCGAGGTCAACGACGTGCACGTGCCCGGCGAGGACAACCACGAGAACGAGGAGTCGCGAGTCTCATGACCCCCACCACCACCGGCGCGCTGATCGGTGCGCTCCTGGCGCTCGCCGCCCTGCTGTTCGGGTTCTGGGGATTCCTCCTCATGGCTGTGTTCGCAGGGATCGGCGCGGTCATCGGCCGCATCATGTCGGGCAAGATCGACGTCCGCGGGATCGCAGACGCCTTCACCGGGCGGCGAACCTCCTGATGCGCACCGACCAGATCGTCTCTGCCGGTGGCGGCCCCACGGGGATCGCCACCGGCGGGGCCCCCGTCCCCGGCCGCGTCGATGTGAAGGAGCGCGTCTACCGCACGGTCACCGAGCAGGCGTCCGCGACCCTGATCGGTGTCCCCCGCAGTGACGTGAAGGTCGATGTCACCACGCACTCCGGCGGGATCGCCGTGCGCATCTCGACGCCTCTTCCCATCCCCGATCTCGACGACACCGCCGCGATCGCCCAGGCAGTACCCGTCCTCGACCGTGCCCGTCAGCTGCAGGAGCAGTTGCAGCAGCGGCTGACCGGCCTCATCGGACAGGACGTCACCCGGATCAACCTCACCATCACCGGTGCCACCACCCCTGTAAGGAGACGAGTGCGATGACCACCCCTGCACTCCGTCGCGTCGTCAGGCGCGAGACCCACTCACCGCGCACCGTCGCGATGTTCGTCGCGGTCATCCTCCTCATCCTCGCCCTGGTCTACATCGGGCTGGAGATCGTGCTGAGCCTCGCGGCGCAGCCGGCGCTCCTCCTGGGTCCGGCCAGCGCGGCGGGGTGGCTGGTGGGTCTGCCCACCGCGCAGCCCGCCGGTCTCGTCATCGCCGGAAGCATCGTGCTCGCCGTGGTCGGCGTGGTCTTCCTTTGGCTGGCCATCACGCCCGGCCGGCTCTCGAAGCACACTCTCGAGGCAGGTGACCGCGCGGTCGTCGTCGACAACGGAGTGATCGCCAGCGCGCTCGCGCAGCATCTGTCCGAAGAGACCGGTATCGCCCGCGAGAGCATCACCGTGGGCGTCGGACACCGAGGGGTGGACGTGACCGTGCGCCCCGGCGCCGGCATCCCGCTGGAGAAGTCCGCCGTGCAGTCGGCCGCCGAGGCGGAGCTGCAGACCTACCGGCTCACCAGGAGCGTGCGCACCCGCGTGCGCATCGAACGCCAGACCGAGAAGGAAGACGAGCTGTGAACACCACGAACCGTGCGCTGAACCGCACTCTCCTGCTCATCATCGGACTGCTCTTCCTCGGTCTCGGGGCCGTCGGCGTGGCGATCACGAGCTGGCCCACCGCGACAGACATCTGGACGTCGGCCGGCAAGGATGCCCGTTCCTGGCTCGACCAGACGATCGCGGCCAGCACGATCGGCGGCTCCCGGATCTCGTGGATCGGAATCGGCGCCGTCGCGGCGATCCTGATCGTCGTCGTGCTGCTGGTGCTCGCGCTCTTCAGCGTCGTCGGTCGACGGTCGCGGACCGTGCTGCGCTCCTCAGGGGCGCAGAACCCGATCGGGCGCGTCACGGTCACCGAGTCGTTCGTCTCGGATGCCGTGCGCAACTCCCTCGACGGTCGCGACGAGATCCTCTCGGCGCAGGTCACGGCCAACGACGTCCGCCGTGAGCCGGTGCTGCACGTGTCGGTCACCCCGCGACAGAACACCGATCCTCGGGCACTCGTCGACCAGGTCGATCGGCTGCTCACCAACCTCGCCACGTTGACCGGTCGGGAGACGGCGACGTACGTGTCGATCCACACCAGCCTGCGAGCCCGTCTCGCCCACGACCAGCGTCGACTGTCCTGACCCGACGTCCTCCACACCCACCAGAAGGAAGCATCATGCGGAACAAGATCATCGTGATCGGTGCCGTCGCACTGCTCGCCTACGTGCTCGGCAGCAAGGCGGCGACCGTCCAGGTCAACCAGAGCGAGTCGGTGCGGCACCAGCTGGTGCGGCTGTGGAACGACCCGAAGGCCAAGAAGCAGCGCCACAAGGCAGCCGAGAAGGCGGCCGAGGCCGCGAAGAAGAAGCTGAAGAAGCTCGGCCGCTGAGCCGATCGCACCACTTATCGTCGGTCGCACAGAAGACCTGGCGATGAGGCGGCGGGAATCCTCCCGACGTCATTCCTCACCATCACGAAAGGAGCTCCTCATGGGACTCGATGACAAGATCAAGAACGCCGCTCAGGACATCGCCGGCAAGGCGAAGGAAGCGATCGGCAATGCGACCGACAACGACAAGCTCGCTGCCGAGGGCAAGGCCGACCAGGCCAAGGCCGACGTCAAGAAGGCCGGCGAGAACGTGAAGGACGCGTTCAAGAACTGACGCGTTCTTCTGCTAGACCCCCGGGGAGGCGGGTGGTGGTGCGATGCACCGCCACCCGCCTTTCCGTGCCCGCCCTCTCCGCCACGGACTCGGTAGCCTGGATCCATGGCGGAGAACAGCATCCTCATCTACGACGGAGACTGCGCGTTCTGCACGACGTGGGTCGTTCGGCTGCAGAAGTTCCTCCCGCGGTTTCCGAAGGCGGCGACGTGGCAGTCGTCGGACATCGCCGCGCTAGGGCTGACGGAGCATGACGTCACGCACTTCGCGTGGCTGGTCGTCGGGAGGCAGCGCTTCCGCGGGCACGAGGCATTCGCCGCGCTTCTTCTGGGTCAGCGCTCGTTCGCGTACCGGTTCGCCGGACAGCTGCTCGTCACTCATCCGTTCGCCTGGGCCGCTCGGGCAGGCTACGCCTTCATCGCCCGATTCCGGCACCGTCTGCCCGGTGGCACGGCGGCGTGCGCGCTGCCTCAGTCGCGCTGACCCGAGATCTTCGAGAGAACGCCGGCACGTGTCTCGTCCTCGGAGGCGAGCACACCGCCGTTCGCGACGTGATCGGCAGGAACCTCTTCGAACAGGATGCGCACATCGCTCTGTCGCGCGCCGAGGATCTCGACGGCCGCCTGAGTGACCGCGGCGGCGAACTCCCGGCGCTGCGCGGTGGTTCGACCGTGGAGGAGTTCGACTCGGATGTTCGGCATGGGGGCTCCTGGCGAGAGGACGGATGCTCGTGGGACGCGAGCTCGATCCCATCTGAGCACAGATCGCGCGGCGGGTGGGCGATGTGTCTCAGCGACCGGCAGCCTCAGCGATGACTCGCCGACACTCGTCGAGCACGCCCCGCGTATGCGTGAGATGCACGGCGTGCTCGGCCCCCGGCCAGCTCCGCACGCGCGCATTCAGCGCGTGCGCCAGGGCGGCATGGGCGACGCGGACCGGATCCTTCGCGCGACGGTCTGCAGTGACCACGACCGTGGGTATGCCGGAGGCGCGCGTGAGGTCGAGCGAACGGGCGATCTCCTCGATGCCGTCGACTGCTCTGCCGAGCTTCGTGGCGTCGAGGTCGGTCAGGCGGAGCATCGCCGCTCCCGCCGCCGCATCCATGCCGTGTCGCCGGGCCGACCGGAGCCCGCTGCGGCGAACGACTCGTCGCACGACGCCACCCAGGATCGGCATGTCGAAGAGCTTCACGCTGAGCTTCGTCTGCGCGGCGACCCTCTCGGCGATGGCTGTGTCGTTGATCGGTGTGGGGTCGAGCAGCACGAGGCCGGCGACATCCTCGGGGTGTGCCGCGGCGAGCAGGAGGGCCGCGGCGCCCCCCAGGCTCTGGCCGATGGCGATGACCGGGCCGATGCCTGCATCAGCGATGGCCGCGTGCAACGATTCGGCCGCGACTCTGAGCCCGTCATGTTCGTCCGACGGTCCGTTGCCCGGCCGGTCGTAGAGGATGATGCGGCAGCCCGGATCAGCGATCAGACCGTCGAGCACCCCGGGGAAGAAGTCATCGACCGCCTCGGCTCCGCCCGGGAGCAGAAGCACGGCGGGGCCTGACGCACCGATGATCTCGACCATTCCACGACTCTAGCGAGGGGCGGGTCGCGCATCCTCGCGCGGAATCGAGACGACGGCACCCTCCGCGACGACGGGTGCCGTCGTGGAGGGGACCGTCGATCGCGTCAGGCGCTCAGCGTCGACGTGTCGATGACGAACCGGTAGCGCACGTCGGAGGCGAGAACGCGTGACCACGCCTCGTTGATCTCCGCGGCGCTGACGACCTCGACCTCGGGGGCGATCCCGTGCTCGGCCGAGTAGTCGAGCATCTCCTGGGTCTCCTCGATGCCGCCGATCATGGATCCGGCGTAGGTGCGACGTCCGCCGATGAGCGACATGACCTGCAGGCTCATGGGCTCGGCAGGGGCGCCGACGTTGACGAGCGCGCCGTCGACGGCCAGGAGGCGCAGGTACGCGTCGACGTCGATCGGCGCGGACACGGTGTTGATGATGAGGTCCAGGCTGTTGGCGAGCTCGGAGAAGGTGGCGGCGTCGCTGGTCGCGTAGTAGTGGTCGGCCCCGAGACGGAGTCCGTCCTCCTGCTTGCGCAGCGACTGCGACAGCACGGTCACCTCTGCGCCCATGGCGTGGGCGAACTTCACCGCCATATGCCCCAGGCCGCCCATTCCGACGACCGCGACCTTCTTGCCCGGCCCTGCGTTCCAGCGCTTCAGCGGCGAGTACGTGGTGATGCCTGCGCACAGCAGCGGCGCGGCCTTCTCGAACGGGATCTCGTCGGGTATGCGCAGCACGAAGTCCTCCACGACGACGATGCCGGTGGAGTAGCCGCCCTGGGTGATGGTGCCGTCGCGATCCTCGGCGCCGTAGGTGCCGACCATGCCGTTGAGGCAGTACTGCTCGTCGCCCGCGAGGCAGTTGCGGCACTCGCCGCAGGAGTTGACCATGCAGCCGACGCCCACGCGGTCGCCGACCTTGTACTTCGTGACCTCGGGGCCCACCTCGGCGACGATCCCGGCGATCTCGTGGCCGACGGTGAGCGGGTAGGCCTGCGGGCCCCAGTCGCCGTTCACCGTGTGGATGTCGGAGTGGCAGATGCCCGCCCACTCGATGTCGATTCGCACATCCTTCGGGCCGACATCGCGACGCTCGACCGTGCCGAGGGTCAGGGGGTCGGTCGCGGAGGTGGCGATGATCGCGGGAACAGAGGTCATGGGAATCCTTCGGGTCTGAGGGAGGTGGTGCTCGCAGAGGTTGCTGCGCCCACCCCAGAACGTTAGGCGCCCTCCCTGAACGCGAGGGAGTCTCTGAGAGGGCACCTCTCGGCGGGAATACGCCGGGTCAGACCTCGGCCCTCGGCCCTCAGCCCTCAGTCCTGAATCTGGCCGCGCCCGCCTGGGCCGAAGTCGGCAGATCGTCCTTGTCGAGCGCTCGACCCGACTCGAGCGCCCGAGCCCACTCGTCGGTGCGGGCGACGGCGGCGAAGTTGGAGTGCAGCACCGCCATCAGCGTCTCGTGGACCGTGCGCGCGTCGACCTGTCCGGCGGCGTTCGCGATGCTGATCGCCCCGGTCGCGTCGGAGAGCACCTCCACCGCGATGCCGTGCGTCTCGGCTTCGGCGGCCGAGGCCAGGATGCAGTTGTTCGTCATGTACCCCACCAGGGTGACGGTGTCGATCGACTCCGCCCACAGCCGGTCGGCGAGACCGGTGCCGGCGAAGACCGACCCGAAGCTCTTCGTGATCGACGTCCAGCTCTCGGTGCGCCGCTTCTCGACAGCGGGATGCAGGGAGAATCCCTTCGTCGTCGGATTGAAGATCGGCGCCTGGTCGCCGGCGGAATGCTGCACCACGACGATCGGAACTCCGGCTGCGGTCGCGGCGTCGATCGCCGCGATGACGCGCTCGAGCGAGTCCTCGACCCTGGGGTACTGCACTTCGAGGGGGCCGTCGAAGTACTCCTGCTGGATGTCGACGACGACGAGGGCTCGGCGCGGGGTGGTCATGAGACGGTGCTTCTCTCTCTGCGGGAACGTCGGATTCTCCTCCGCTCAGCATCTCATCCGGCTGGTCACGCACCGGTCTCCGCCGGCGCTTCCCGAGGGGCGGCGGTCGTTATACTCGCCCCGGATGAGCACCACACGAGACATCAGGTGACAGGAGCGAGCATGAAGGACGACGCGGACATCCCCGTCTCGACACCGCTGGATGCCTGGCTCGCCGAGCTCGGCCAGGCGACCGGGGCGCCGGGAGGCGGAGCGGCGGCCGGAGTCATGCTCAGCATGGGCGCCTCGCTGCTGCGCATGGTCGCCGAGTACACCCCCGACGACGCACGCGCAGCGGAGAGCGCCCGGCGTCTCGAGGGCATCCGTCTCGATGCCCTCGACGCGGCCGAGGCCGACGGCATCGTCTCGAACGACTTCGGTGCGGCGCTTGCTCTGTCGCACGACGACCCCGGACGCGACGGCCGGGTGCGGGATGCCGCGGTGGAGGCGTCCGAGTCGTCGGTGCGGCTCGGGTCCGTCGGCATCCGCGTGGTCGACGAGGTGCAGATCCTCGCCGAGATCGGCAATCACTCGGTGCGGGCCGACCTGGCGGTCGGGTCGCAGGCGCTCACCGGGGGGCTGTTCGGGGCGTGGGTCAACCTCCGATCCAACCTGAGGTTCGCCCGCAGATACGGTGCGTCCGGTGACGTTCTCGCCGAGCTCGAGATGCAGTCGGAGCGACTCGCGAACGCTCGGCAGCGGATGGCGCAGATCGTCGACGGCTTCGCGAGCGAGTTCGACGGCTAGCGGCAGTCGGCGATGACCCGATCGATCCACTCGCGTCGTTCCAGCGTGGGAATGGCGTCGCGCGAGAACCATCCGAGCTCGAGGAGCTCGCCCATATCGGGGTGCGGCTCATCGATGAGCCGGCACTCGTAGGCGGTCGTGACGTAGGCGACGCGATCGCCGTTCGGATACTCGACCATCATCGGTCGGCCGCCGTACGCGCCCACGATGCCGTCGACGTGCACTCGCGCGCCGGTCTCCTCGAGCACCTCGCGCACGACGGCGTCGGCCGGCTCCTCGCCCGGCTCGACGGCTCCGCCGATCAGGCTCCAGAGCCCCGAGTGCGAATGCCGCGCCAGCAGGAAGTCCTCGCCGTCGCGGATCACCGCCGTGACGCCGGGAAGCAGCAGCAGGTCGTCGCCGATCCGCGCACGGATCGAAGCGACGTAATCAGACCTCGGCATAGATCGAGAGCCTAGCGGCGCCGGCGTGGGAGAGATTCAGAGCGGGGGGTCGAGGCGGCCGAGCGCATCGTCCATCCGCTCGGCCATCTCGGCGTAGCCGGTGTCGGAGGGATGGATGCCGTCATCCGCCATCCAGCTGTCCTCTGCGCCGGCGTAGTGCCCGTCGAGCCAACGACTCGCGCCGGGGACCCAATCGGCGTCGATCTCGCCGGCGGCATCCTCGGTCCATCCGATGATCCGCTCCAGCGACTCTGGCCGCTGGTCGGTGTACCAGAACGGCTCGACCACGATGATCCGGGCGTCGGGCAGTGCGTCTCGGAGGCGCGTGAAGTCGTCGGAGATCGTCTCGTGGATCAGATCGGCGCGCTGCGCATAGCTGAAGTTGTCGTTCAGCCCCATGGTGATGAAGACGATGTCGGGCCGCTGCTCGATGACGAGCGCGGGCAGATCGTTCTCGCCGTAGTCGGAGCGGTGATTGACGAACCCCAGCCCGTTGACGCTGGGGTTGAACTCACGCCATCCGCGATCCTCGCTGATGACGGTCGACCAGCGCAGCGAGGGATCGCTCGCGCCGGTGCCCAGCGTGTACGAGTCGCCGTAGAACGCGACGAGCGGTCCGGCTCCCGGCGTCGCCGTCGCGTCGGGAGCGGGCGTCGCGCTCGCGCTGCAGGCGGTGAGCCCCAGAGCGAGGGCGGCGACGGAGGCGAGGGAGCGGAGTCGGCGCATGACGGTTGTTCGGTGCCGAAGGTGCGGCGGATGGCGGGAAGCGCCTCAGCCCGCGCTGCCGGCCTGGAAGTGTGCCGCCACCTCGGTCGCGGTCAATGCCCGGTTGTAGAGCGACACCTCGTCGAGATAGCCCCGGTAGTGGTTGATGCCGGTCTGCAGCCTGCCGAAGTTCAGCGTCGTCGAAGAGGCCAGCACGATGTTGCTCGTCGCTGCCGAACCCTGCGAGACGCCGTCGACGTAGAGCGTGATCGAGGTGCCCTGCGTTCGAGTCATGACCACGTGATGCCACTCGTCGTCGTTGTACGCGCTGCCTGAAGTGATCGAGCGGTCGGGGTTTCCCGTGCCGGCGACGACTCGTCCCGCGACCAGCGCCACTCCGAAGTCGTTCGCCACGCCGGCGACTTCGGCATCGACGAGACCCGCGCCGTTGTACCACTGTCCGCCCGACGTGCCGAGCGATTGCGAGGAGCGGAACCAGAACTCGATCGTGAAGCTGCCGCCGATGGTGCGGGTGACCGAGTTGTGGTCGTCGACGCCGTCGTAGAACTTCGACCGGTCCGCGTCGCCGGCGATGGCACCCGGCCCGGTCGTGGTGCCCACCTGAGTGCCGTTGCGCCCGCCGACGCTGTCGGTGGTGATGCTCCCGGTCTCGCCGAGCCGGAAGTAGTTGACCAAGCCCGATGTCGCGGTGACCGACGAACGGTACGACTTCGCCTTCACGATGTTCGCCGACGTGACCGTCGTGCTGTTGCCGACGGCGTCGGTGAACGTGTATTGATATCGCGAGCATTGACCGGCCACCAGCGGCACGGCCACTGCCGAACCCGCGATCGCGGGGTTCGCGACGATCTCGCTGAAGCCGGAGAAGGTGCCGCAGGTCGTGCCCGACAGAGGGGCGGTCTGGCGTTGCAGAGAACGGATGCTGCCGCTGACACCGGAACCGGCGTCGGCGATCGCGCCCAGCGAGACGGTGACGGTCGAGGCGTTCGTCCCGCCGTTCGGGTAGTCGATCGCGCCGCCCGTCGGGGCCGTGTTGTCGAGGCGCATCAGCAGCGTGGTCGGCGCGGTATTGCCGTAGGCGTCCAGCCCCGCGACGCCGAGCATGGGTGCGGACGTGGTGCCGGCCGACCAGCTGATGACGTTCGAGACGAACGGCCCGCCGGTCGGTGTCGAGACCGAGGATGGCGTGTGCGACCATCCGGTGGTGGTGCCCCCGAGCACGCCGGTCGAGCTCGAGGCCGGGCCGGATCCGTCGGCGTCGGTGAGCGCGTTCGAGAGCCGGAAGCTTCCTGCGGTGCTGCCCCGGTAGAAGATGACGTCGCCGGTCTTGGAGACGTTCGCCGAGGCGGCGGTGAGCGCGATCGCGTTGACCGGCGCGGTGGCGTCGGTGCGCACCGACGTGCTGGCCGCGCTCGGAGAGCCGAGCCAGTTCTGGAAGCGCGGGGTGACGGTGTAGGTCCACTCGCCGTCGGGAACGGCGGTCTCGGTGCACGTGAGGGCGGTGATGATCCCGGAGCACCCGGAGAGCACCTGCTGCGGGGCGGACGCCGAGTCGAAGCGGCTCACGGTGTAACCCGTAGCCGGTATCCCGTTGCCCAACTCGGTCGCGGCCCACGACAGCACGACCGAATTGCGATTCCGGACGCTCACGGTCGGGGTCGCGCCGGGATCGACGGTCGTCGTGCTCGCTGCGCCCGCGCTGTTCGCCGTCGTCGACGCGCTCCAGAACGCGTCAGCGCCGGCGGGCGTGAACAGACTCATGACCAGGACGAGGGCGGCGAACGTCGCGGTGAACGCGATGGCGCTCGCCGCCGCGCGGGGCCGCGCGGGCGCACTCACGAGCCGGCCCTGAGGTAGACGGTGATGGCCGCGCCCTGGCAGCTGTCGGGTGCCGAGGCTGCGAGATTCAGCGAACCCGTCATGCGGACGGGCGTCGATCCACCGGCCGCCACGGTCCATCCCGCGGTTCCGTTCGTCTGCGTGGTGAAGGCGAACGCGCTGAGCGGGCAGGCGGAGTGCGCGCTGTCGACCGCGAAGCCGGAGGTGCCCCGAGCGGTGTCGAGCTGCAGCGACGAGACTCGCACCGAGGAGTCTCCTGAGTTGCTGAGGCTCGCCGTCACGGTGCCGGCGCCACCGGGATAGAGGTCTTCCGCGGCGGCGCCGGGTGTCAGGGTCAGCGATGTCGCAGAGGTGCCGGTGAGCCCGGCTCCCGCTCCGGTGCCCACTCCCCGGAAGTATGCGGAGGCCGCACCGCCGGCCGCGACGGCGACCAGGACGACGACGGTGATCGCAGTGGCGCGTCGGAAGCGCCTCGTGGTCAGAGACTGCGCATCGGCCATGGCTGCTGCTCTGAGGCTCGCTCTCGTGGTCATCGGATCAGCGCGCCGACCCCGTGCACCACGAGTCGCAGTTCGGCGCCGACGCAGCCGTCCTGGTTCAGGTCGGTGTCGAGCATGTGCAGGTGCGGCCAGTGCGATTCGGGCCAGCCGAGTTGCGACAGGCTGATCGAGTCGCCCGCGTCGACCTCGATGGGTCGATCGGTCTGGACGACGGTGAAGTCGGTGGTGAGGCAGGGCAGCGAGCGCGTCGCCCGTGGTGCGCCGATCGATTCGACGGCGACCTCGAGGTGAGACACCGAGAGGGCGGAATCGTGGGAGTTCGCGATCCGCACGTCGATCGGAGAGGAGCCGCCGGGGAACAGGGTCGTCGTGGCCGAGCCGCTGATCTCGAACCCGCGCTGGTCGGCGACGAGTGCGGTGGTGCTGCCGGAGCCGGAGACCGCGTCATCCGCGCGGGGGGAGGCGGTGCGCTGCGCCGCGCATGCGACCACCCACATCGCGATGATGATGACGATGACGATCACCGCGGGCGCGAGAAGCGCGCTGCGTCGTCGTGCGGAGATCGTCATCGTGGCCGTTCGTATCGAGGTGAGCCGGGCGGCGAGAGCGCCGCGGTCGACGGATCGTGCCCGTCGCAGGTTGCTGCGGGTCGCCCCCCCCTGGAGGGCGCGACCCGCAGCGGCCGCATCAGTTCGCGGTGTAGTTCAGGGTGACGGTCGCACCCTTGCACTGGTCCTGGTTGGTCGCCTTGTTGTTGAACGCGATGGACGCGCCCGACCACGTGCCGACGCCCGTGCCGGTGGGGATGTCTGCTCCCACGGCGAGCGGGCTGCCCGTGATCGTGTAGTCGGATGCGTCGCAGGTGCCGGTCGCGGCTCCCGCTGCCTTCTGCACGGTGACGCTGATGGCGATGTTCGTGACGTAGACCGACGAGCCGGTCGTGTTCGTGAACGTTCCGGCGAGCGGCTGAGCGGGGGCGCCGGGGCGCAGGTTGCTCACGGTGCTGGTCTGGTTCACGACGATCGCGGCGGAGGTGCCGGTCGTGGCGGTGCCGGTGCCGGTACCGGTGCTTGTCCAGTAGGCGTAGGCGGCGGTGCCACCGGCGCCGACGAGCAGAACGGCGAGAGCGGCCGCGATGAGGGTCTTCTTCTTCGAGCGGTTCTGCGTGGCGGAAGCGCGCATGGGTGTTACCTGATCTTTCGAGTGACGTTCGTGCAGGGGCCGATGGCCGGCACGGGTGGGTACGGAGGGAACCTGCCGCGTCGAAGAGGATCGTGCGCGCAGAAGATCCACTCGCGGTCAGCGCCCCTCAACGCAACCTGAATTCGCTCATGCCCCCGTGCTTGAACGAAGCGGCACCGACGTCATGAAAGACGATCTTGTGCACGTTCGACCAATATATCAGCCAAAGGTCTAGTTTGCATAGGAATGCATAGACTTTCGTCTAATACGTGTTCTCCGTGGGCGTGGCTGCTCCTACGCCGCGGCCTGCGGAACGGCCGGGCGCGTCAGCGTCGGGATCAGCGCGGGCGTGCTGTCGCGGTACGCGATGTAGTCGGCGCGATCGCCCCACTTCTTCTCGGCTCGCGCCTCCAGCAGCGGGATGCCGCTCACGCGGGTCAGCAGCAGGATCACGAACAGCGGCGAGATGAGTGCGACCCACTGCCACCCGGCGAGCACGGGGGCCGCGGTGAGGAACACCCCGACCCAGATGACGATCTCGCCGAAGTAGTTGGGGTGACGCGACCGCGACCACAGGCCGGTGCGGATGAACTCGTTCTTGTTGGCAGGATCCGCGCGGAAGGCCGACTTCTGCGCGTCGGCGATGATCTCGATCGCCATCCCGAGCACCCAGACGATGATGCCCACGACCGTCAGCCATCCGATGGGTGCCCGCGCCGCCGCATCCGTGCTGATCGCGATCCAGGCGGCCGCTGCGGTGAGCGACACCCAGGCTCCCTGGATCACCCATACCTGCAGGAAGCGCACGGGTGAACCCTTGATCTCGTCGAACCGTCCGTCGGATCCGGCCTTGTGCACGCGCGTGGCGAGGAACGATCCGAGTCGCGCCGCCCACAGGATCACCATCGCCGCGAGGATCCAGCTGCGCGCGTCGGGCATCGGCGTCAGCAGGACGAGGGCAACGGAGATCGCCAGGAAGGTGAGGCTGCCCGTGAGGTCGAAGAACCGCTCGGTGCGCAGGATCATCGCCGGGATGAAGGCGATGACCTGGATCAGGAACGCCGCGGCGACGGCGAGCGCGAAGAGCGGGATGCCCCCGATCGAGGCACCGCCCTGGCTGCCCGCCAGAGCGACGAGCGCTCCGATGACGAGCGCGACGACGATCGCGATGAGCGAGGCGCGTGAGGACTTGGGCTTCGTGGGCGTCGGGGACGACATGGCGATCCTTCTGGTTGTTAGAGGTAGAGGTCTTCGACGGTGACTGCGGCGCGATCGAGCACGACGCTGCGCCTGAGCTTCATGGTGGGGGTGATCAGGCCTCGGTCGTCGAGGTCGGCGAAGACCACGCTGAAGCGGCGCACCTGCTCGCTGCGCGCCACGAGGGCGTTGGCGGCGTCGACGGCCCGCTGCAGATGCTCATGCAGGGCAGGGTCGGTCACGGCGCGGATGTCGGGCTGGGCCGTCATCGGGATGACGGTGCCGGCCGCGGCGGCCCATTCGACGGTCTGCTCCGGATCGAGAACGAGCAGCGCCGACAGGTAGGGCTTGCCCTCGCCCACCATCACTGCGTGCGAGACGAGGGGATCGGCTTCGACCGCTCGCTCCCACCGGGTCGGCACAATCGTCTTGCCGTTGGAGGTGACGATCACGTCTTTGAGGCGACCGTCGAGGATCAGTCGGCCCTGGTCGTCGAGGCGTCCGAGGTCGCCGGTCCGGAAGAAGCCGTCGACGAAGGCCCCTTCATCGTGTGCCGGGTCGCGGTAGCCGCTGAAGACGCCGAGCCCGCGCGCGAGCACTTCTCCCTCGTCGCTGATGCGCACGGTCAGGCCGGGCAGGGGCGAGCCCACGCTTCCTGAAGCGATGCGCCCCGGCAGGTTGCCGGTGAGCGGCGCGGTCGTCTCGGTGAGTCCGTAGCCCTCGATGACGGGCACGCCGATGCCGCGGAAGAAGAGCGAGAGGCTGCTGTCGAGCGCTGCGCCGCCCGACAGCATGTAGCCGACGCGCCCGCCCATGACGGTGCGCAGGCGTCGGTAGAAGAGGGCGTCGAAGAGGCGGTGGCGCAGGGCGAGGCCGCGGTTGCGAGCGATGCGGCGGCCCGCGTCGATACGCTCGGCGCGGCGGCCCCAGGCGATGGCGGTCGATCGTGCCCTCTCCCAGACGGCGCCCAGCCGCTTGTCGGCCGCCTTCGCGGCGGCGGCGGCCTGGATCTTCTCGAGCACCCGCGGCACGACCACGAGGAACGTCGGGCGCAGCGTGGCGAGCGTGGCCACGACCGTCGACGGGTCGGAGAGGTGCGCGATGCGCATGCCGCTCGCCAGGCAGATCAGCTGCAGGCCGCGCGCCAGCACGTGCGCGAGAGGGAGGAAGATGACGGTGTTGCCGTCTTCGTTCACGATCTCGCGGTAGGCGGCGGCTATGTTGAGCACCTGCCCGAGGAAGTTGCGGTGCGTGAGCACCACGCCCTTGGGCTCACCCGTGGTGCCCGAGGTGTAGACGATGGTCGCCGGGTCGTCCTGCGTCGCGGAGGTCCGGCGGGATTCGAGCTCGTCGTCGGTGATGTCGACCCCGAGCGACACGAGGTCGAAGAGGGTTCCCGAGATGGCGGCGTCGGCCTCGGATGCTCGCGACAGCGGAGCATCCATCGTCCAGGCGCCGAGCGTGGTGTCGCCAGTGCCCCCGACCGGGGGCTGCGCGAGTGCCGATCCGAGCAGTGCCGCGTGCTCGGCGGTGCCGCCGATCGCGAGGCGCACACCGGCGTCGGCGATGATGGCGTTCACCTGCGTCGGCGACGACGTCTCGTAGACGGGCACGACGACCGCTCCGGCGAACCAGGATGCGAGGTCGGCGACCGCCCACTCGTAGCGGGTGGGCGCCATGATGGCGATCGGATCGCCGGCGCGGATGCCCCGAGCGATGAACCCCTTCGCGAGAGCGCGCACCTCGTCGGCGAAGGCGCGGGTCGTGATCGGGCGCCACGAGCCCGGCGCCCCGGAGCCAGGGACGTCGACCTCGAAGGCGATGTGGTCGGGAGCGGCGGCGGCTCGAGCGACCAGCAGATCCGTGACGTTGCGGTACCCGTCGAGGTCGGCAAGCGGCGGGGTCGATGACTCGATCATCGGGGACTCCTCTCGGTCAGACGGCCGTCTCGCCGCGCCGCAGCCTGGCTGCGTCGAGCGGTCGGGCAGAGGATGCGGGGCGCGCGAGAGCCGCTCATCTGCTCTTGTTCGGAACGGGTGCGCGTTCGGATGGGACGCCATGCCGTGCGCGGGCCGCGATCTCATCCGGGAAGTGAGAAGTGCGGCCGCCGACCGGAGGTCCCCCGGAAAGCCGGGGTCTGTGTGGAGGGACTGACGGGAATCGAACCCGCGCTATCTGCTTGGGAAGCAGAAGTTCTGCCATTGAACTACAGTCCCGTACCTGCATCTGCAGAACAGGTGATCGCCAGCCTACCCGCCCGTCGGCCGAAGGCCAAAGGCGCATCGTCTCGCGGCATCCGCTGGCCGTGACGCCCCCGACTAGGCTGGTGCCGTGCTTCTCAGCGATCGCGATATCAAGGCAGAACTCGCAGCGGGCCGGATCGGTCTCGATCCGCACGAGCCCGAGATGATCCAGCCGTCGAGCATCGACGTGCGCCTCGACCGGTACTTCCGGCTCTTCGACAACCACAAGTACCCGTTCATCGATCCCTCGGTCGATCAGCCGGAGCTCACGCGCCTGATCGAGGTCGACCCGGAGGAACCGTTCATCCTGCATCCGGGAGAGTTCGCGCTCGGGGCGACCTTCGAGCAGGTGACGCTGTCGGACGACATCGCCGCGCGTCTCGAGGGCAAGTCATCGCTGGGGCGCCTCGGACTCATCACGCATTCGACCGCAGGGTTCATCGACCCGGGTTTCACCGGGCACGTCACGCTCGAGCTCGCGAACGTCGCGACGCTGCCGATCAAGCTGTGGCCGGGCATGAAGATCGGTCAGCTGTGCTTCTTCCGCCTGACCTCGCCGGCCGAGAACCCGTACGGGTCAGGCCCGTACGGAAACCGCTACCAGGGACAGCGCGGACCCACGGCCTCGCGCTCGTTTCAGAACTTCCACCGCACGAACGTCGGCCACACCGACCTGGGCGCGAGAGGGAACTGACATGAGCAGCGACAGCACCGACCCGCAGATCCCTCCGGCGGATGCTGTCATCCCGCCGCCTCCGCCCGAGACGCCGATTCCCGACGGGCTCATTCCGCCGGCATCCGCGGTTCCCGAGTCGACCGCGGTGATCCCCCCGCCTCCCGCCGACATCCCGCCCGCGGACGACGTCATCCCGCCGCCCCCGCCCGAGGCGATGCTCCCCGCCACACGCAGGTCGCGACCGACACCGGCGATCCTGCTCGGCGACCAGCCGGCCCCTGCGGCCGACGACTGGAACGAACCCACGATCACGCCCGAGATCCCGTCATCCGGCGGATACCGCGGCCTGACGATCGCGATCTTCGTGTTCCTGCTCGTGCTGCTCGCCGCCGGGATCGCGGCGGTCGTCTACTTCGCGACGACGACGAGTTTCGCCATGGCAGAGCTCGACGTGACCGTCGCACTGGCTGTCGGGGCCACGTCTCTTGGGTGACCTCAGATACGACCCGGAGGTCGACGCGGCCTATGCGACGATCGGCGGCGTCATCGCTCCGGGGGAGTCGGCACGGCAGCTGCAGGTTCCGCTTCCGGACGGTGTGGGCGGAGAGGTGATCCTCGACTTCGACCGGAACGGCCACCTGCTGGGCGTCGAGATCCTCGGCGCCTCTCGGCTGCTCAGAGAATCGGATCGCCGGGACGCGCTGCCCGCGTAGCATCCGGTGCGCGCTCTGACTCGTCGGTGGTCTGCCGCCTGTGGCCTGCCGTCCGGCGTCTGCGTGGCGGGTGCACGCCGCAGACAGCGAGAACGCCCCACCGGCCGGAGCCTGATGGGGCGTTCTGTTCTTTTCTGCGCTGCGGAGTCGGGCGCCTGTCAGGCGTCGCGACCGCGCGAGAAGCCGGCGTCGAAGCCGCGCTCGAAGGCATGCTGCGCAGCTCGGGCGGGGCGGTGGTCGCCGTGACGCGCGTGGCCGCGGTGCTCGGAGTGGTCTCCTTCGCGGCGAATGCCTGCGTGGTCGCAGCCGTGGTCGCCCCGGTGGCCGTGGCGGTGCTCGCCCGGGTCGGTGTCGTCACCGTGGTGGTGCTCGCCGTCGGCACCGTGGTGGTGGTGCTCGCCGAAGGCGGGCCCGAAGCCGCGACGGCGTCCGAACGGGTGACCATGCCTGGGGCCGAAGCCATGGGCGCCGAATCCGCCCCGGCGTCCGGTTCCGCGGCGATCGCCGCGGGGGAGAGGAGTCTCCTCATCCCATCCGAAGGCCCGAGCGATCTGCTCGAGCGAGGCCATGGTCGTCGCCAGATCTTCGGGTGAGACGGCGTCGCCGACCTTTGCCCGGATGCCGTCGACGATGCCGCCGAGTCGATCCTTTGCCGCGCGCCCCTCGTCGGTGAGCGTCCAGCCGTCGCCATCGGCGACGACCCATCCGCGCTCGACGAGACCGCGCATCTTCTGCGGATGCAGGGGTCGATGTGCCGGCATCGTGCCGTCGATGATGTTGAGGACCCGCCACTCGCGGCGGCTGGCGCTCTCGCCCTCGAAGGCCGAGACGAACTCGGCCGCCATCAGGCGATCGACCGCCTTGATCCAGAAGCCGAACGGTCGGGAGGGGGTGGTGTCTGTGTTCTGTGTGTCAGAGGCGTTCATTGTCAGTCCTTTGAATGTCATGGAGCATGTGCTTGTCACATTGCATGTATGTAGTGTGACATGCAGATGTGATCCATGTCAAGTCACATGTAAAGTTGAGGTGTGAGCGCCGACGAGAACGACCCGACCGAGGCCATCGCCCGAGCTCTGGGCCGTCTGCGTGGTCGGCGCCCCGGCGATCGCGGTCGCGGCCCCCGAGGTGAGGCCGGCCCGCATGGGTGGCGGGGAGGCCCCCATGTCGATCGCTTCGATCGGGAGGCGGCGGACGACGGGCACGGTGACGGCCACATGCACGGCCACCGCGGCATGCCGGGCATGCCTCCGTGGGCGGGCGACCCCTCGGCGCGATTCGGGGGACCCGCACGCCTGCGGATGCTGGAGGCTCTCGCCGCGGCATCCGCTCCCCTTAGCGTGAGCGATCTAGGCGCGGCGATCGGGGTCGACCAGCCACGCGCATCGAGGTTGGTGCAGCAGGGTGTGGCTCACGGCTTTCTGCGCCGCGAGGCCGATCCCGACGACGCGCGGCGCACGCGGATCGCGCTGACCGATGAGGGGCGACGTGTGGCGCGAGGAATGCGAGGCGAGCGGCGTGAGGCTCTCGGGGCCGCGCTCGCCGCCTTCACCAATGACGAGCGCGAAGAGCTCGCTCGTCTGCTGAACAAGCTCGCCGACAACTGGGGGAGCTGAGAGCTCTGTCGTGAGCGGGGCGGCGGTCTTCCGTCGAGTTGGGTGTCGTCGGGGGACTGTTCACCGGTGTTGCTGGGGACTGCTCACCGACGTTGCTGGGGACTGCTCACCGGTGTTCCGGAACCTTGGTCGAGGATGCCGGAATACGCTCCTGACCTGGTCTGAATTCGCACCTTTTCGAGGTCTGAATGTCGGTGGCCCCGGGTTGGATGAGGGTATGTCCTCCCGCACACGCACTCTTCTCGACCAGGTCGTCGCCGACCTCGATCGGGTGCTGTGCGACGATGCACTCGCGGGCCTGACCGACGCTGAGCGCGTCGATGTTCTGCAGGCCGCCGGTGCCGCGTTCCGGCGGGTGGAGGCCGTGGTCGTCGAGACCGTTGCCACCGGCGATGCGCTCGACTTCCCGCATTCGACCGGTTGCCGCACACAGAATGAGCTCGTGCAGCGCACCATGCTGAGCGACGTCGCGGGTGCGAGTCGCGTGGGCAGGGTCGTCGACCTCGTCCGTCGTGAAGTGAGCCTGGTGTCAGGAGAGCGACTTCCGGCCGGGTGGCCGGCGCTGCGAGAAGCCATGATTGACGGCGCGATCGGTGTCGTCGCGATGCTGGCCGTGACCGCCCCGCTCACCAAGATCTCCGATCGCATCACCGCAGACCAGCGCCTCGGTGCCGATGAGTGCCTCGCTGATGCGGCACGCGGAGGCTGGGTCGACGCAGACGACGACGGCGGCGATGCGGTGCGTGGTCCGGCTCCGACACTCGACGAGCTGGTCCTGCTCGCTGAGACGTTGGCGGCGCTGTTCGACCCCGATGGCGAGGAGCCGGGCGACGAGCCCACGCGTCGACGCGGCATCACTCTGGGGCGCGTGCGAGACGGCCTCCGCTCGATCAAGGGCTATCTGACGCCCGAGGTCGCGGCGCAGCTCGAGCTGATCCTCGATGCGTTCAACAACCCGAAGGGCGATGGACCACCTCAGCCCGGCGTCTCGTTCGCGCCGACCGACGGCGGTCCCGCCGATGCGGGTGCCGATGCCGACACGGATGCGGATGCTGACGCGGGTGCGGGTGCGGGTGCGGGTGCGGGTGCGGGTGCGGGTGCGGGTGCTGAGACGGGTGCTGATGCGCCCGACGATTCCGACCCGTTCAACTCCGACCCGCGATCCGTTCTCGACAACCGGACGGCGGGGCAGAAACGGCACGACGCTCTCGCGGCGATCCTCGGCATCGCGGCTCGACACCGCGACATGCCGACCATCGGCGGTGCCGCGCCGACACTGATCGTGACCGTCGATGCGAAGGATCTGGCGAACGGCTTCGGGCGCGCGAGTGTGTCCGGCGCGCCGGGGCAGCTGCACATCGGTGTCGCCGCGCATATCGGCTGCTCGGGAACGATCCAGCGTGTCCTGTTCGACGAGGGACGGATCATCGGGATATCGACCACCGACCGGGTGTTCACCGTGCATCAGCGGCGGGCGGTCATCGCTCGCGACAAGGAGTGCCTCATCCCCGGCTGTCACGTTCCGGCATCGTGGTGCGAGATCCATCACGTGACCGAACATGCCCGCGGTGGGCCGACGCATACGGATAACGGTGTTCCGTTGTGCTGGTGGCATCACCGATCGCTGGGCAGTTCGGGATGGGAGATCAGGATGGACTCCGGCGTGCCCCAGGTGCGAGGTCCGCTGTGGTGGGACCCGGCGCACCAGTGGCGGACCCCGAGACTCAGCCTTCCGAAGGACGAAGCGGAGCTCGCCAGAGCGGGATGAGCGCGTGGTCAGGCGGGCGCGTCGAACTGCAGCGACTTCTCGTCGTCGACCGAGAGCGAGAGCACGACGGTCTCGACCACGGCGTTGGCCTCGATCTGACGTTCGATCGCGCGCAGACTCCTCGCGACGTCGTGCTCGCGGGCATCACCGGGGAGGTCGACCTCCGCGACGATGAAGAGCCGGTTCGGACCCACGTATTCGATGTGCAGATAAGTGACCCGCTCGATCTGCGCCGACGACAGGAGCGCGCGGCCCACTCTGGCACGAAGTGAGGGAGAGGCGTTGGTGCCGACGAGGAAGGCGATGTTGCGGCGGATCAGGATCAGCGCGACGACGGCGAGGAGCACGCCGACCAGGATCGATCCCACAGCGTCCCAGGCGGCGACGCCGGTGATCTGGTGCAGGGCGATCGATCCTCCGGCCAGCACCAGCCCGATCAGGGCGGCCATGTCCTCGAAGAACACCGCCCGCAGAGTGGTGTCGCTGGTCTCGAGCACGTAGTCCCACGTCGAACTTCCGCGCTCGCGGGCGAGACGTCGCGACTTCACCATCGCCTGCGTGAACGACGCCCCCTCGAGCACGAAGGCGACGCCGAGCACGGTGTAGGCGATGACGGGGCTCTCCACCGGACCGGTGTCGGAGAGCTCCTGGATGCCGTGCATGATCGACACGATCGACCCGGCCGTGAAGATGCCGAAGGCCGCGATCAGAGACCACACGAACGCCGAGCGGCCGTAGCCGAGGGGATGCCTCTCGTCCTTCACCCGCCCACCACGGCGGTCGGCGATGAGCAGGAAGATTTCGTTGCCGGCATCCGCCCAGGAATGCGCCGCCTCGGCGACCATCGATGCCGACGAGGTCAGTATCGCGGCGATCGTCTTGGCCACCGCGACGAGGATGTTGGCGATGAACGCGATGATGACCGTCACGCGGTCAGGTTACTCCCGCTGCGGCGACGCGGCGCACTGTCGCGGTGACCTCCTGCGACGACATGTGTCGCCGTGTGTCGCTCCCGGAACCTGTGTGACAGCGTCCTGTCGCGGCCCCCGACGCGGGAGACAGGATGGCCACCACCCCATACAGCCCCGACGCATACCGCGGCATCCGCAGAACGGAACCTCCCATGACTCGCACATCCACCCGTCTCCGAGCCGCGGCCGCGGTACTGCTCGCGGGAGCCCTCGCTCTCACGGCATGCGCTGCGTCACCGGCGTCGAGCAGCTCAGGCGGAGGCGACGAGGAGTCCGTGCTGCGCTGGGCGGCGACGCTTCCCGCTCACTGGGACCCGGTCGTCCAGGGTTCGGGCTTCGACTTCAACCTCACGGCGCTCGCGTACGCCTCGCTGACCGAGATCGATGAGAACGGCGAGGCCGCCCCAGGGCTGGCCGAGAGCTGGGACTACAACGACGAGGGCACGGCGGTGACCTTCCACCTGCGCGAGGGCCTCGTGTTCCAGGATGACGAGCCCCTCGACGCCGAGGCCGTCAAGCTCTACATCGAGCGGGCGAAGACGCAGGAGAACTCGGCGCTCTTCGGGGATCTCACCTCGATCGAGTCGGTCACGGCCGACAGTGACCTCGACGTCACCGTGCACCTCAACCAGGTCGACCACCAGATCCCGCTGCTGCTGGGCAAGCGCACCGCGCAGATCACCAGCCCCGCCGCTGCCGAGGACCCGGCGAAGCTCGACCAGTGGCCCGTGGGAGCTGGACCCTTCAGCGTCGTGGAGTACGTGCCCGAGTCGCACATCTACTTCGAGAAGAACGATGACTACTGGGATGTCGAGAACATCCACATCGACCGGGTCGAGCTCTCCACGGCTCCCGACCCCTCGACGCTCGTCGCATCGATCCAGACCGGCGTGTACGACTTCGCCTACGGTCTCGCCCCCGCCCAGAACGAGGCGGCCATCGCTGCCGGCCTCGATGTCGCGACGCACCCCGTCTACGCGGCCTCGAACCTCAGCCTCAACATCAACAAGGCTCCGTTCGACGACCCGGCCGTGGTCGACGCGGTGCGCCACGCGATCGACCGCGACGAGCTGGTCGACAAGGTGACCTTCGGGCTCGGGTACGCCACCACGCAGCCGTTCCCCGAGGACTACATCGCCTACGACGAGGAGTCCGAGGACCTCTGGCCCTACGACCCCGAGGAGTCCAAGAAGATCCTCGCGGATGCCGGGTACGAGCCCGGTGAGATCGTCGTCGACTTCGTGGTCGGCGCGGACTCGGTGATTAACGAGGTCATCCAGGCGCAGCTCGCCGCCGTCGGCATCACGGCGAACATCACCGTGTCGCCCGACTGGGCCACGCCCTTCTTCTCGAAGGACCTGGTGCTCACGACCTACGGCACGACGGGTCGCGAATCGCCGGTGCAGACGCTGACGGCGCACTTCGGCCCGAACGGCCCCCTCAATCTCTCGAGCCCGTACGTGCCGGAGGGCTTCGACGAGGCGATCAAGGTCGCTCGTGAGACGCCGCTCGACTCGCCCGACTACGCCGAGAACCTGCAGGCCGCCACCCGTGCAGGTCTGCAGAGCGGGGCCCTGGTCTTCACGGTCGGCACTCCCACGCTGATCGTGAAGTCGCCGAAGGTCTCCGACCTGCTGCAGATCCCGGGGCAGATCAGCCTCACCGGCGTGAAGATCGACGGCTGACGCGTTTCGTCTCGCACCGCTCCCCGTTCGTTGAGCGAGGGGCGAAGCACCGAGACGAAACGCACCACCCCGCTCCGCTTCCCGTTCGTTGAGCGAGGAGCGAAGCACCGAGTCGAAACGCACCACCCCCGAACGCGAGAGGAGAACGCCATGACCGCCACCGCCACCGCCACCGCGACCGCCCGGCCCGCCGCCGGCGCGCACCTCGCCGCCGCCGCACGGCTCGTCGGCCACACGGTCGTCGTGTTCGCCACCGTGTTCCTCTTCGCGACGTTCATCACCTTCGGACTGCAGGGACTCAGCGGCCTCAGCCCCGCGCACCTGCAGCTGTCGGAGTCGGCGACGCCCGAGCAGATCGCTGCTCTCGAGGCGCAGTGGGGGCTCGACCGGCCCTTCATCGTGCAATACCTCGACTGGTTCGGGGGCGTCCTGCGCGGCGACCTGGGCACGAGCTGGTTCAACGGGGCCCCGGTCGCCGACCTGCTCGTGTCCAGGGCGGCGATCAGCCTGTCGGTCGCCGGACTCGCGCTGATCATCGGCGTGGTCTTCGGGTTCGGTCTCGGCGTGCTCGCCGCGGCCTACCCGACCAGCATCCTCGACCGCTCGATCACCGCGTTCACGACGGTCATCTCGGTCATGCCCTCGTTCGTCGTCGGTATCGCCCTCGTGGCGGTGTTCGCCGTGACGCTCGGGTGGTTCCCGTCGGCCGGGTACATCCCGCTCGCACAGGGCGGCGTCGGCCTCTGGCTCTGGCACCTCTGGCTGCCGGCCATCGCCCTGAGCTTCGACACGGTGGCCGATCTCGCCAGGCAGATGCGCGTCGGCCTCATCCAGTCGTACCGGGAGAACTACATCACCGGAGCGCAGATGCGCGGCCTCAGCGCTCGCCGCATCTTCTTCGTCCACGCGTTGCGCAACGGGGTGGGCCCCGCACTCACGGTCCTGGGCATGAAGTTCCCTGCCCTCCTCGGTGGTGCGGTCGTCACCGAGGCGATCTTCGGCCTCGCGGGCTTCGGCAAGTTCGCCGCCGACTCCGCCAATCGTGGCGACGTGCCCGCCGTGCAGGGGGTGCTCGTGATCGCGATCGTGCTGGTCGTCGTCTTCAACCTCATCGTCAACCTGCTGCTCGTGCGGCTGAACCCCGCCTCGGCGAGAGGAGTCTGACATGGTCCGCCGCATCCTCGCTCTGCCCGCCGGACGCTTCGCCGCCGCGTTCCTCGTCTTCATCGCGTTCCTCGCATTCGCGGGTCCCCTGCTGGCGCCGTACGATCCGCTGCTCGGCACCGCCGAGATCCTGTCCGGTCCGTCGGCGGCGCACTGGCTCGGCACCGACTACCTCGGCCGTGACGTGCTGAGCCGCATCCTTGCCGGAGCCCCGATCAGCATCTTCGGAGCGGTGCAGGTGGCGGTGATCGCCCTGTTCGCCGGGGCGATCCCCGGCATCCTCTCCGTCTACCTCGGCCGCGTCTTCGAGTGGCTCACCCTGCGGTTCGTCGACACGCTGATCGCCCTGCCGTTCCTGGTTTTCGCGGTCGCCGCCACGGCGCTGCTCGGCAACGGCGTCCCGCAGGCGATGCTCACCGTCGGCATCCTCGTCTCTCCGCTCTTCTACCGCGTCTCGCGGGCCGCGACCCTGAGCGTCGCCAGGTCGCAGTATGTCGAGGCGGCGATCCTCGCCGGGGCCCGCACCGGATGGATCGTCCGCACGCACGTGTGGTCGAAGGTGCTGCCGCCGATCGCGATCGCCACCGCGAACACTCTCGGCATCGGCTTCGTGATCGTCTCGAGCCTGACCTTCCTCGGCATCGGCATCCAGCCGCCCGCGCCGTCGTGGGGCGGCGTGCTGGCCAGTGACCTCGGCTACCTCACCCAGCGCCCCTACGCGCCGATCTTCACGACCGTGCTGATCATGCTCACCGTGTGGGCCTTCAACCTGCTCGCCGACGTCATCCGCGACGTCGCTGGCGAGTCGGGGCGAACCCTGCTCACCGAGCGGGATGCCGCGAAGGATGCCGCGCGGGGCCGCCGCCGCAGGAACACCGTCGCGTCCGAGGACGCACTCGTCGGAAGGATCCCGTCATGACGACCGCAGCCAGTACCAGGATAAGCACCAGGACCGAGATCGAGACGGGTGAGAGCGTTCTGACCCTCACCGACGTGCGCATCGCGCACCGGCACACGGGTGAGGAGCTGGTGCGCGGGGTGAGCCTCGACCTGCGTCCCGGCGCGGTCGTGGGCATCGTCGGCGAATCCGGCAGCGGCAAGACCCTGACGTGCCGGGCGATCCTCGGCATCCTGCCGCGACTGTTCCACGTGTCCGGCGGCACGATCGAGCTCTTCGGCCGTGACATCGCCGACTTCGCTCCGCGCGACTGGGAGCAGCTGCGCGGCGTGAGCATCACCGCGGTCTTCCAGGACCCGGGTTCGTATCTCAACCCCTCGCTGCGGGTGGGGCCGCAGCTCGCCGAGGCACTGCGTGTGCGTGGCGGACTGAAACGCCGCGAGGCGAAGCGCCGGGCGCTCGCGCTGCTCGGCGACGTGCGGCTGAGCGATGCCGAGCTGGTCTACCGCAGCTATCCGCACGAGCTCTCCGGGGGGATGCTGCAGCGGGTGCTGATCGCCTCGGCCATCTCGCTCGAGCCGCGGATCCTGATCGCCGACGAGGTCACCACGGCCCTCGACGTGACGGTGCAGGCCGAGATCCTCGATCTGCTGATCGACCTCAAGGAGCAGCACGGGCTGGCACTCATCGTGGTGTCGCACGACCTCGCGGTCGTCGCGCAGACCTGTGACCAGGTGCTCGTGCTGCGCGGTGGAGAGGTGGTCGAGCAGGGGCCGGCGAAGAGCATCCTGTTCGCCCCTGAGCACGAGTACACGCGGCTGCTGATCGACGAGCACAGCACCTATGGGCTCGACCGATTCCGGGTTGCCGAGGCGTCTCGTGTCTGACCCGACATCCGCGATCAGGGTCGAGAACCTGCGTGTGTCCTACGGCGCCGGTCGGCACCGCAAGAACGTCATCCACGACGCGTCGTTCGAGGTCGGCGCGGGTGAGTCGGTGGGCGTCATCGGCGAGACCGGCTCGGGAAAGTCCACGCTCGCCAGGGCCGTCGTCGGTCTCGTGCCCTCCGACGGCACGGTCCACATCGGCGGCGAAGAAGTCAGCTCGTTCGGCGCCAGGCAGTGGCGGGACTTCCGGCGCCGCGGCGCCATCCAGTACGTGTTCCAGGATCCGCTGCGCGCGCTCGATCCCGACGTCACGATCGGCGACTCGCTGGCCGAGCCGCTTCGCCTGCAGCGACGACTGTCGCACGAGCAGATCCGCGACAGGATCGACTTCCGCCTCGAGCAGGTGCGGCTGGGCCACGATCTCCTGGCGCGCTTTCCCGGAGAGCTGTCGGGAGGACAGCGTCAGCGGGTGCTCCTCGCCCGCGCCCTCGCCACCGAGCCCCGGGTGCTGATCCTCGACGAGCCGGTCAGCGCGCTCGATGCCGCGAACCGCGTCTCGATCCTCGAGATCCTCAACGACCTGCGCGCCGCCGGCACGTCGCTCCTGTTCATCTCGCACGATCTCGGCTCCGTCGCCGGGGTCACCGATCGCATCGTCGTGCTGTATCGCGGCGAGATCGTCGAGACCGGCCCCACGGCCGACATCGTGAACGAGCCCCGGCATCCCTACACCCGCCTCCTCGTCGGATCGGCGCCCAGTCTGCACACCGGGGCGATCGACCGCGAGGAGCGCGCGCGGCTGCGGCGCGTGCTGGACGACGCCGGCTGACGGCATCCACCGACCTTCCCCACCCCTTGATTCGCCACCCTCGACCTCGCCACCACAGGAGAATCCCATGACCGACAGGAAGCTCAAGCTCGGACTCGTCCTCACCGGATCGGGTGGCCCTGGCACCCACAACCTGTGGGTGGACCCGGACGTCCCCGCGAACGCGAGCGTCGACGTCGACTGGTACATCGAGCACGCCAAGAAGGCGGAGGAGGCGAAGTTCGACCTCGTCTTCATCGTCGACAGCCAGTACATCACCCCCGATTCGCCGCCCCACTACCTGAGCCGCCTTGAACCGCTGACACTGCTGTCTGCCGTGGCGACGCACACGAAGCGGCTCGGACTCGTGGGAACTCTGACCACCTCGTACAACGCGCCGTACAACGTGGCGCGCCGCTTCGCCTCGCTCGACCACATCAGTCACGGCCGCGCGGGGTGGAACGTCGTCACGAGCGGCGACGCGGGAACGGCCGGCAATTACGGGCTCGATGAGCACTACGACTACGACACCCGCTACGGCAGGGCGAGCGAGCACGTGAAGCTCGTGCAGGCGCTCTGGGATTCGTACGAGCCCGACGCGCTGCCCAGAGATCGAGCGACGGCGCAGTTCCTCGATCCCGAGAAGCTGCACGCGCTGCACCACCGCGGCGAGCACTTCTCGGTCGCAGGCCCTCTCAACATCGAACGCCCGCCGCAGGGTGCGCCCGTCATCTTCCAGGCCGGCGACTCCGACCAGGGGCGCGACCTCGGCGCCGAGATCGGCGAGGGCATCTTCACCCACGCGGGGTCGCTCGAGAGCGCCAAGGCGTTCTACGACGACATCAAGGGCCGTGCGGTGTCGAAGTACGGGCGCAGGGCGGAGGACCTGGTGATCCTCCCCGGCATCGGAGTCGTGGTCGGCGACACCGACGACGAGGCGGCGGATCTCGAGCAGCACTACCGGTCGAGCGATCACTCGTTCGCGCAGGCGCTGGGCGAGTTCGGCCGATCGTTCGGGTGGCACGACTTCCGTCAGTACGACCTGGACGCGCCGTTCCCGCAGGAGGCGTTGCGGCACGCGCAGAATAGCTTCCGCACGCAGGCCGAGCGGATCACCGCACATGCGGCCGCCGAGGGTCTGACTCTGCGGCAGGCGGTGCAGCTCAGCCTGCGCCGCGACCGCGGACCGTTCGTCGGCAGTGCCGAGACGGTCGCCGACCGCCTGCAGGAGTGGTTCGAGGCGTACGGCGTCGACGGGTACAACATCCACGCCGGGCACCCCGCTCAGCTCACCCGCTTCATCGAGGAGGTCGTGCCGATCCTGCAGCATCGCGGCGTCTTCCGCACGGAGTACGAGAGTGACACGCTGCGCGGCAATCTGGGTCTACGGATTCCCGAGAACCGCTACGCCGCCGCCCGCCGGGGGCAGGCCGTCAGCGGGCTGCCTTCACCGGAAGCAGCAGGAGGAGTCCGGCGATGAGCACGATCACGATGCCGAGGATGCCGAAGGCGGTGGAGCCGGTGAGGACGATGAGCAGCGTCCAGGCGCCGGAGGACATCCAGCTCGCCGCGCGCCCCGTCGTGGCGTAGAGACCGAAGATCTCGCCCTCGCGGCCGGCCGGGGTCACCCTCGCGAGGTACGAGCGCGAGGCGGCCTGCGCGGGGCCGACGAACGCGCAGAGCAGCAGCCCGCCGATCCAGAAGACCACCGTGCCGGCGTCGACGAGGAAGAACACCGCGAGACCCGCCACGATCATCGCCGCGAGCGAGACGAGGATGATGCGCTTCGGGCCGAACCGGTCGTCGAAGCGCCCGGCGATGATGGTCGAGACCCCGGCGATGAGGTTCGCGGCGATGCCGAAGATCACCAGCTCGAGGAACTCGAAGCCGAAGACCTGTCCGGCGATGATGGCGCCGAACGCGAAGACGCCGCCGAGACCGTCGCGGAACACGGCGCTCGACAGCAGGAACCAGAACGTCTGCCGGGTGTCGGGGTTGCGGTACAGGCCGGCGACGTCCTTCACGAGCAGGCCGTACGAGGCGAAGAACCCGACCTTGCGCTCTGGCCGGCCGAGCGACGGCTCCGGCACGTTGAGGAAGATCGGGATGGAGAAGACGATGGCCCACAGCGCGCAGCCGACCGCGATGATCCGGAAGGGCAGCCCGCCGTCGGTCGGCAGCCCGAACCAGTCGAGCGAGTAGAAGACGACGACGAGCACGAGGGCGAGGATGCCGCCGATGTAGCCGAAGCCCCAGCCGAGGCCCGAGATGCGGCCGACCGTCTTGGGGTTCGCGATGCCGATGAGCATGGCGTTGGAGTTGACCGCCGCGATCTCTCCGAACACCGACCCGGCCGAGATGAGCGCCACTCCGAGCCAGAACAGCGAGGGCTCGGGCTCGACGAACCACAGCCCCAGCATGCAGGCGACGAGCGCGCCGGTGCCGATGCCGAGCCACAGCTTCTGGCGCCCCGCGGCGTCCGCCCGCTGGCCGAGCACCGGGGCGATCAGCAGGATCGCGATGCCGGCGATCGTCGACCCGAGGCCCAGACCCGACGCGAGGTCGGCCTCGGCCGCCATGCGGATCGGGGCCTTCGCGTCGAGTCCTGCGACGTCAGCGGGGAGGAACGCCTCGGTCGTGAGGTACAGCGCGGTGAAGATGAACGTGAGGATGACCGTGTTGAACGGCTGCGTCGCCCAGTCCCACAGCGCCCAGGAGTAGACCTGCTTCTTGGGCGCCGGGGTGTCGCCGCGCAGGTCGAGGCCGATCACGCCGACCGCCCCGCTGTTCGCGGTCGCCGAGGGCTCTGGCACGTCGGCGTGCTGCCGGGGTTCGCTCATGCTCGAAGTCTGGCCGCGCCCGGTGAACGGAGGGTGACGGCGCGCCGCAGGCTCACGGCGCGCCGACGTCAGCGGAGGACGCTCACGAGTACGACGCGGCCAGCAGCTCTGCGAAGAGCTCCTCCGCATCGCACTCGACACGGCGCCGGGCGAACCAGTCGCAGACGTTGACGCAGTCGCGATGCAGCAGATCGAGTCCCTGCGGATTCGCGACGATGTCGACGATCTGCGGCAGGTCGATCACCCGGACGGCACCCTCGTGCACGAGCAGGTTGTAGGCCGACAGGTCGCCATGCGCGAAACCGGCGGCGGCGAACAGGGTCATGATCGCCACGACCTGCGCGTACAGCCCCGCCATCTCCTCGCGATCCGCGCGCACCTGGGAGAGCCGAGGGGCGGCGACCCCGTCTGCATCGCCGATGAACTCCATCAGCAGCTCCGTGCCGTTGACCTGCACGGGGTAGGGAACCGAAGCGCCGAGCCGCCACATGCGGCAGAGGGCGTCGAACTCGGCGAACGACCACTGCAGCGCCGCCACCTCGCGCCCGAACTCCGTCCTCTTCGCGAGTGCTCGCGCATCGCGAGTGTTCCGGGTGCTGCGCCCCTCTGTGTAGACACCGGAGCGGTGGAAGCTGCTGTGGTCGCTGTCCCGGTAGCGCTTGGCCGCCAGCAGCACGCGCTGCGGCGCGGCATCCGGCACCGCCCGCTCTATCAGGAACACGTCGGCCTCCTTGCCGGTCTTGAGGATGCCGAGCTCGGTGTCGAGCGCGCCCGCGCTCGTCACCAGCCAGTCGGGCCAGGGCAGAGGGCCGCGCTCGGAGGGGGTGACGGCCGGCCATGTCGACCAGCGCTGCCCGTCGCCGGGTTCGACGTCGGCGAAGGAGAGGATCACGTCGAACGGCGACGCGTCGAAACGGGGGAGAGAGGAGGACGCTTCCGAGGAAGCGGAGAGATCAGACACGATGAGGCTCCAGGGGTGGAGGCCGCACGTGGATCAGGAGTGGGCGGCCTCGAGGGGAAGGATGTCGGCGAGGGTCACGACGAAGACGGTGTTCATGTCATCGACTCCTCTCGCTGGGCCTTCCGGGCGATTCCCGGTGCGTGGTCGAGCCTAGAGGGGTGGGCGCGACGGTGTCCAGCATTCGTCCGGACGAATGGTCGGATGCCCTGGACGGAGCGTCGGGCGTGGGGCCTCCACTCCTGCGAGCGTGGAACCATGACGACCACCGCTCCCGTTCCCGTGACGAACACCCGCGCAGATCGTGTTCGCTACGGCGGACTCATCGTGCTCATGCTGATGGGCTTCCTGCTCGTCACGGCCGAGTTCCTGCCGAACGGGGTGCTGACGGAGATGGCCGACGCGCTCGGTGTGACGCCGGGGCAGGCGGGCCAGACCGTCACCGTGACCGCGCTCGTCGGACTCGTGGTCGCGCCGACCGTGGGGCTCATCTTCCCCCGGCTCGACCGCCGTTCCCTGCTCGTGTGGATGGCGCTCGCCGCGGCCGTGTCGAACCTCATCGTGGCGATCGCCCCGAATCTCCTCATCGTGCTGCTGGCGCGGTTCCTGCTCGGGGCGGCGCTCAGCGCCTTCTGGGCCATGTCGATCACGGTCGCGGTGCGCCTGGCGGGGCCGCAGCGACTGGGCCGCGGAGTGATGTTCACCTCGGCCGGCGTCTCTCTCGCGACGGTCGCCGGAGTGCCGCTGGGCGTCATGCTCAGTGAGGTCGTCGACTGGCAGACCGTGTTCGCGATCGCGGGCGTGATGATGGTCCTGCTCGCCGTCGCACTGCGATTCGTGCTGCCGTCGGTGCCGGCGGAGCAGGCCTCGAGCATCCGCCTGCTCGTCGACACGCTCCGTCGTCCGGGGATCGGCCTCGGCATGGCGGGCCACGTCCTCGTGGTGCTCGGGCACTTCCTTGCGTACACGTACGTCCGACTCGCGCTCGAACGCATCCCCGACGTCGATGCCTCGACCATCATCCTGCTGCTCGCGCTGTTCGGCGTCGGCGGTCTGGTCGGCAACCTGTCGATCGGATTCGTGATCGATCGCTCGTTCGCCTTCTTCGCGGTGTTCGCTCCGGCGGTGATCGCGGCGTCCGTGCTCGCGATGATCCTTCTCTCGGGATCGGTCATCGGCATCGCGGTCGTCGTGATCGTGTGGGGCTTCTTCTTCTCGTCCTGGCTGCTCGTCGCCAACACCTGGGTCGGGCACCGCATGCCCGACCGACTGGAGGCCGGCGGAAGCCTGGTGGTCGTCGGATTCCAGGGCGCCATCACGATCGCGGCGGGTGTGGGCGGTCTGCTCGTCGACACCCTCGACGTCGAGCTGGTCTACGTGGTCGGCGCGGTCTCGCTGCTGCTCGGAGCCGTGCTCTTCGGATCGTCGAACCGGGTGAGCTCGGCCGCGGCGAAGATCGCCTGAGCGCCGCGGCGGTCAGGCGGGGACGGCGGTGAGCTGCGCGGCACGCCACGCCGACGGCGTCAGCCCTGTGCGGCGCCGGAAGGCGCGGCTGAACCCCTCGTCCGAGGCATAGCCCAGCTCGCGCGAGGTCTCGCTGACCGATCGGCCGGAGCCGAGCATCCGCTTCGCCGCGTCGACGCGCACCTCGGTGACGTAGTCGACCGGCGACCGTCCGAGTGCGGTGCGGAATCGCTCCGCGAACACCGAGCGCGACATCGCCCCGACGCCCGCGAGTCGCTCGACGGTCCAGTCCCGACCCGGGTCGGCGTGGATGGCGGCGACCACGCGGTCGAGGAACGGATCGGCCGACACCGCCGGCCAGCCCTCGGGGGCGCAGCCGTGCGCCGCCCACGCGCGGATGACGGAGAGCAGCACGGTCTTCGCCATGATCCGGCAGATCACAGGGTCGCCCTGCCGGCCGGGCCACGACGGAGGGTCGGTCGGGCCCATGCTGCCCGCCAGCGCCGCGGCGGCCGGTTCGAGAGCGGCGAACGCGGTGACGGTGATCGGATCGGGCAGGAGCAGGGCGAGCATCGAGGTGCTCGACGACAGTTCGAGCTCGACCACCACGAGGTCGGTCGGGGAGACGGCGTCGAGCACCGTCGTCGACCCTCCGAGAGTGAGGAACGCATCGCCCTGGGTCAGCATCGCGGCCGGCGACGACCCTCTGACGACGGTTCCCGACGCCACGTAGACGAGAGTCGCAGCACCCGCGGGCAGCGGCAGCAGGCCACCGGGGGCGAGCGCGACGCGACGTGCGATCCCCACGCGGAGGTCGACCGAGTCGAGCACGTGCGCGAGCGCTGCGGAATCGACGGCCACCATGCATCCGGCAACCGCCGGGGGCGGGCGGCTATTCCGGATACGCTGGCAGGACCCCCCCACCCGAGGAGTCCCCGTGTTCCGCACACCCGGCCGTCTGTACCGAGTCCTGGCGATCGCGGAGGCGATCACCTGGACGATCCTGATCGCGGCCATCATCGCCCGCGCCGTCGGCGCACCGGGGATCGTGGTCACCATCGGCGGCGGCATCCACGGCTTCGTGTTCCTCGCGTACGCGGCCACCGCGGTGCTGGTGGCCCTCAACCAGCGCTGGCATCTCGGCATCGCGGCGCTCGCCGTCGCGAGCGCGATCGTACCCTACGCGACGATCCCCATGGAGATCTGGCTGCACCGCACCGGTCGCCTCGACGGCGCCTGGCGCATGGAGCAGACCGCCGATCCGCGTGACGCACGCTGGTACGACCGGCTGATGCGCTGGTTCCTGCGGCGCCCCTGGGTGCTCGCGATCCTGCTCGTGGTCGGCATCGTCGCTCTCTACGTGATCCTGCTCCTGGTCGGGCCTCCCGGCGGCAAGTGAGCGGATGCCGGGCGCCGGCCCTCACATGACGATGACGGCGTTCTCGTCGATGACCTCGGCGAGCGTGGCCTCGACGTCGCCGCCCGTGCAGTCGACGATCACGTAGAGCCCGACCCCCGTCGCGGTGAACGCGCGTGCCGCGATCGCCCACCGGCGCTCGCCGGAGTCGCCGACGACCTGACGGTTCTCGACGTCGGCGTTGCCGCCGACCTGATAGGTGAAGGCGCCGGTCGTCGCGAGGGGCGTCACGTCGGCCGCACCGGCCTCGCCGAGCAGCACCGCGAGTATGGCGTCCGAGCTCGTGCTGTCGTCACCGGCGACCGTGGGGACGTCGGGGATGAGGCCCTGCCAGAACTGCGCGGTGCACGTGTCGTCGACGGTCCCGTAGGTCCAGCCGCCATTGCCGTCGTCGGGCTTCACCGTCTTCCAGCCATCGTCGGTGAGAAAGCCGTCGCCCCATTGGATGTAGGCGGTGGAGGGGATGTCCGCACCCTGCGCGAAGCTCAGGGTGGTCGGGAGATCGCCGGATGACGACTCGGACGGCGACTCCGTGGGCGCGGGGGTCTCCACCGGACTCGCCCCGCCGCCGCCGGACTCTGCGGGTATCTGCGCGTACAGGCAGCCGCTGAGCGGCAGTGCGACGAGGGCGACCACGCAGCCTGCGGCGATGCGGACCAGCGGCGAGACCTGCGGTGTGCGCGTCATGCCGGTCAGCATAGTCCGGGCTCGCAGCGCGCTGCGGGGGTGCAGAGCCCCGGCGGGCGATGCCTAGTCGGTGCTCTGCGACGCCAGCAGGACGACGTCGCCGACGACGATGACCGCGGGGGAGCGCACATGTCTGGCTGCCGCGAGCTGCGCGATCGTGCCCAGCGTTCCGACGGTCACGCGCTGACGCTCGCCGAAGCCGTCTTCGATGACCGCCGCGGGGCAGTCGGCGCCGCGTTCGCCGGCGGCGAGCACGTGCACCGAGTGCCCGAGGGTGTTCACGCCCATGAGCAGCACCACGGTGTGGTCGCGTCCTCCGCCGAGGTCGGTGATCTGATCGTGGGCGCTCGCGATGGTGAAGGTCTCGGCGACGCCGCGCTGCGTCAGCGGGATGCCCGCAAGAGCGGGCACCGCGATCGCACTCGTGACTCCCGAGACGACCTCGACCGTGATGCCTGCGGCCTCGCAGAACAGCTGCTCCTCGCGGCCGCGCCCGAACACGAAGGGGTCGCCGCCCTTGAGCCGCACCACGCTCCTGCCCTGCAGCGCGAGGTCGGCGAGCAGCTCGTTGATGCCGTCCTGCGGCACGGGGTGATGGCCGGGCAGCTTTCCCACGTCGATGACCTCGGCATCGATCCGCACTCCGGCGGCGGCGAGCTCGGCGAGCACCGAGCGAGCGCCGAGCCGGTCGGCGACGATGACGTCGGCCCTCTGCAGGGCGCGCAGTCCGCGCATTGTCAGCAGCCCGGCGTCCCCCGGGCCCGCGCCGACGAGCGTGACCCTGCCGACGGTCATGCGCCGTGCAGCTGGCGGTCGGCGTGCAGCTCGCGGTCGGCGTGCGGCGCGCGGACGAGGTGCTCGGCGTCCAGGTAGCGCGAGACGACCAGATCGACGAGCGGCCGGGGAACCGTCACGCCGTCGAGCAGCGGGGCGCCGATCACTCGGCCGGCGGCCTGCCGAGCGGTGAGGTCGAAGAAGAATCCGCGCGCGAGCAGATAGGTGGCGACGCTCGCGCCGGGATGCGCATCGAGGGCGGTGGGCAGATCGGGCTCGCGAGCGGCGAGGTACGCAAGTTCGACATCTCGTCCGAGGCGATGCCGGAGCAGGGCTGACATGTCCTCGGCATCGGTGAGCGAGGCCGGGTCGCGTGATCCGGCGACCGCGAGGATGACCGGGGCGGTGTCGGTGTCTGTGGCGGTGTCGGTGTCGGTGCCGATGTCGGTGTCGGTGGCTGCGGACGCCGCCCGCTCCGCGGTGGCCAGCCGATCGGCCAGGACCGCCGCCAGCCTCGGGTCGGGGCCGAGCGCTGCCGCGACGACGGCATCCGGCTTCTGCGCCGCCATGCCGTGGAGGTCGTGGTGCACGTGGAATCCCCGCGACAGCAGCAGCGGGACGATGACGACGGGGCCGTCGACGGTGGGGACCACGTCCGCGGCATCCGGCTGCTGCACGTCGACGAAGGCGCTGCGCACCTCGACGTCGGGAATCGCGTCGGCCACCGCGTCGACGAGGTCGGCGATGGCGCGGGCGCCCTCGACGTCGGACGTTCCGTGCGAGACGGCGAGCAGGACGGGGCGGCGCATGGCTCGGACTCTAGGCGAGCAGTGTGACGACGGTGTTTCGAGCAAAGTTGAGCCATGTCGTATCAACTCTGTTTGACAGCGCGAAAAGGTCGGAGTACAGTTGAGCCATCGCGACTCAGGTTTCTGTGGTCGCCGCAGATTTCCCAGATCAACATCAATTTCGCAACAAAGGAGAAACACATGGCACGTGCTGTTGGAATCGACCTCGGTACGACGAACTCCGTCGTGAGCGTCCTCGAAGGTGGCGAGCCGAAGGTCATCGCCAACGCCGAGGGCTTCCGCACGACCCCCTCGGTGGTCGCATTCACCAAGGACGGCGAGGTGCTCGTCGGCGAGACCGCCAAGCGCCAGGCCGTCACCAACGTCGACCGCACGATCTCGTCCGTCAAGCGCCACATGGGCACGGACTGGTCGTTCGACGTCGACGGCAAGAAGTGGACGCCGCAGGAGATCTCCGCGCGCATCCTCATGAAGCTCAAGCGCGACGCCGAGTCGTACCTGGGTGACACCGTGACCGACGCCGTCATCACGGTTCCCGCGTACTTCAACGACGCCGAGCGTCAGGCCACGAAGGAGGCAGGAGAGATCGCGGGCCTCAACGTCCTGCGCATCATCAACGAGCCGACCGCCGCAGCCCTGGCCTACGGACTCGACCGCGGCAAGGAGGACGAGCTCATCCTCGTCTTCGACCTCGGTGGCGGAACCTTCGACGTCTCCCTCCTCGAAGTGGGCAAGGACGACGACTTCTCGACCATTCAGGTGCGCTCCACCGCCGGTGACAACCGCCTCGGCGGTGACGACTGGGACCAGCGTCTCGTCGACTACCTGATCAAGCAGTTCAAGGAGACCACCGGTGTCGACGTCTCGGGCGACAAGATCGCTCTGCAGCGTCTGAAGGAGGCCGCAGAGCAGGCGAAGAAGGAGCTCTCCTCCTCGACGTCGACCTCGATCAACCTCCCGTACCTGTCGCTGACCGACTCCGGCCCCGTCTCGCTGAGCGAGACCGTGACCCGCGCGAAGTTCGAGGACCTCACCAAGGACCTCCTCGACCGCACCAAGAAGCCCTTCGAGGACGTCATCCGCGAAGCAGGCATCAAGGTCGGCGAGATCGACCACATCGTGCTCGTCGGTGGTTCGACGCGTATGCCCGCGGTCGCCGAGCTCGTCAAGCGCGAGACCGGCAAGGAAGCCAACAAGGGTGTCAACCCGGATGAGGTCGTCGCCGTCGGCGCGGCTCTCCAGGCCGGTGTCCTGAAGGGTGAGCGCAAGGACGTCCTGCTGATCGACGTCACCCCCCTGAGCCTCGGCATCGAGACCAAGGGCGGCATGATGACCAAGCTCATCGAGCGCAACACGGCCATCCCGACCAAGCGCAGCGAGACCTTCACCACGGCCGACGACAACCAGCCGTCCGTCGCGATCCAGGTCTTCCAGGGCGAGCGCGACTTCACCCGCGACAACAAGCCGCTCGGAACCTTCGAGCTCACCGGAATCGCCCCGGCTCCCCGTGGCATCCCGCAGATCGAGGTCACGTTCGACATCGACGCGAACGGCATCGTGCACGTGTCCGCGAAGGACAAGGGCACCGGCACCGAGAAGTCGATCGTCATCTCGGGCGGCTCGTCGCTGTCGAAGGAGGACATCGAGCGCATGGTGCGCGAGGCCGAGGAGAACGCCGCCGACGACAAGAAGCGTCGTGAGGCCGCAGAGGTCCGCAACCAGGCCGAGACGCTCGCGTACTCGATCGACAAGCTGATCTCCGAGAACGACGACAAGCTGCCCGAAGACGTGAAGACCGAGGTCAAGGCCGACGTCGACGCGCTCAAGACGGCTCTGGCCGGCGAAGACGACGAGGCCGTGAAGACCGCGTTCGACAAGCTGAACCAGTCGCAGTCGAAGATCGGCGAGGCGATCTACGCACAGTCCCAGGCGGAGTCGGCGCCCGGCGCCGCTCCCGAGGGCGAGGCCCCCGCAGGTGACTCCTCCTCTTCGGACGAGGATGTCATCGACGCCGAGGTCGTCGACGACGAGGAAGACAAGAAGTAATCATGACGGACAAGAACGCAGGCGGAAGCGCCGGAGTTCCGGAAGGGTCGGACGCGCACGCGTCCGGCCCTCAGCCGGATCTCGGCAACCCCGATTCCACCGAAGCCGCAGCGGCCGAGGGCTCGGACTCGACGCCCGTCGAGGACGCTCCCGAAGGGCTGACGGTCGACGACATCCTCGGCGCCACTCAGACGGGTGAGGCCGCGGCGGAGGACGCCGTGCTCGCCGACCTCGAGTCCACGCTCCTCAGCGATCTCAAGCGTCTGCAGGCCGAGTACGCGAACTACCGTCGCCGCACGGAGGAGCAGCGTCAGATCGAGAGCGAGCGTGCGAAGGGCGAGGCCGTGAAGGGGCTCATCCCGGTGCTCGACGATCTCGACCGCGCCGCCCAGCACGGAGACCTCGTCGACGGCACGCCCTTCGCCGCGATCGCCGGCAAGGTGCGCACGGTGGTCGAGCGACTCGGCGTCGTCTCGTACGGCGAGAAGGGCGAGGAATTCGACCCCCAGCGCCACGAGGCGATCTTCCAGCAGCCGACTCCCGGTGTCGACAAGACCGTCATCCTCGAGGTCGTCGAGGTGGGCTACCGTCTCGGCGATGTCGAACTGCGTCCTGCGAAGGTCGTCGTCGCCGTTCCTGCAGAGTAGGTGATCGATGGCTAGTCAGGACTGGTTCGACAAGGACTTCTACAAGACGCTCGGCGTCACGAAGGACGTCAGCGACGCGGATCTCAAGAAGACGTACCGCAAGCTCGCTCGCAAGTATCACCCCGACTCCAATCAGGGCGATGCCACGGCCGAGGCGAAGTTCAAGGAGGTCAGCGAGGCGTACTCGGTGCTCTCCGACACGGAGCAGCGCAAGGAGTACGACGAGATCCGGGCCATGGGCTCCGGCGCCCGCTTCACGGCGAACGGCACGGGAGCAGGCGGCTTCGAAGACGTCTTCAGCCGGTTCGGACAGCAGGGACGCGGTCAGCAGCAGTCCGCCGACTTCGAGGACATCTTCGCGATGTTCAATCAGGGTCAGGGGGGCGCGTTCGGCTCCGGCCGCTTCGGGCAGACCTCCGGCGGATTCCGCGGCTTCGGCGGCCCCCAGAAGGGCGCCGACGTCACGGCACGCACGACGCTCGACTTCGCGACCGCCGTGCAGGGCGAGACCATCACCCTGCAGGGTGAAGATGGCAAGCCGTTCAAGGTGAAGATCCCCGCCGGCGTGGCCGACGGCCAGAAGATCAGGTTGCGCGGGCGGGGTCGTCCCTCGCCCGACGGCGGAGACAGCGGAGACATCGTGGTGCAGATCGCGGTGCGACCGCATCCGGTCTTCACCCGCGACGGTCTGAACCTGCGTGTGGTCGTGCCCGTGACCTTCACCGAGGCCGCCCTCGGTGCGACGATCGAGGTGCCGACGCTCAGCGGCGACACCGTCAAGCTGCGTGTCGCCCCCGGCACGCCGTCCGGTCGCGTCCTCCGGGTCAAGGGCCGTGGCGTGGCGACGTCGAAGGGCACGGGCGACCTGCTCGCCGAGCTTCAGATCGCCGTGCCCTCGCACCTCGACGAGGCCGCACGCGAGGCGCTCGAGAGGTTCCAGTCGCTGGAGCCCGCCGAGAACCCCCGTGCCGACCTGATGGCCAAGGCGAAGAGATGACCGGCCGGCGACGGCGTGAGAGGAGGAACCGACGTGGCTGAATCACTGGATGCCGACGCGCCGGTCTTCGCGATCGCCGTCGCCGCCGAGCTCGCGGGCATGCACCCGCAGACCCTGCGGCAGTACGACCGCATAGGGCTCGTCGTGCCCGGCCGCACCACAGGCGGATCGCGGCGCTACTCGCCGCGCAACATCGAACAGCTTCGCGAGGTCGCCCAGCTCTCGTCCGAGGGCATGAGCCTTCCCGCGATCGCGCGTCTGCTCGACCTCGAGGACGAGAACCGCATGCTGCGCCGACGCGTCGCGCAGCTCGACGCCGCCCTGCGCGCCGAGCGCGAGAACCGGCCGGGCGCGCGCGTGTTCGCCGCCGGCTCGTCGGGCGTCGTGCCCATGCCGGGCGGTCGACGCATCCGTCGCTCGACCGAGCTCATGCTGTGGCGTCCGCGCAACGGCCGCGGCTGACCGCTCGCTCCGGGCGCGGCTGACCCCTGCGGCCCCGGCTCCGACCGCGCGCCGGCCGCTCGCCGGTGCGCGCGTCCATCTGCGCGCGGTATCGTTGCGACACGATGAGGATGACGCGTCGCACACTGCTGATCGGCGCCGGAGCCGGAGTTCTGGGAGTGCTGTTGGCCTCCTGCACACCCGAGCCGGCGCCCACTCCCACGCCCGATCGGACGCCGACCCCGAAGCCGACCGGCGCGACGATCACGCCCGCGGCCTTCGCCCGCAGCGCCTGGTCGAACGATCCGTATTCGCTCGGCGCCGCGAGCTTCACCCCGGTCGGCACCCAGCCCAGCGCCCGCGAGGCTCTCGCCGCTCCGATCGAGGACCGTCTGTTCCTCGCGGGGGAGGCCACCGACGTCGATGCTCCCGGAACCATGGCCGCCGCCCTGCGCTCGGGGGAGCGCGTCGCGCAAGACGTGCTGCGGCTGGCTGACGACGGCGAGCGCATCGCCGTGATCGGCGCCGGGCTGGCGGGTGCCGCAGCCGCGTCGAGGCTCTCGGCCGCCGGAGCGGAGGTCACCGTCTTCGAGGCGCGCGACCGCATCGGCGGACGCGTGCACTCTCTCGTCGACGACGCCGCGTGGCCGGTTCCCGCCCAACTCGGCGGATGGCTGCTCGGGCCGCAGGACGATGAGCTCATGCAGCAGATCGACGCGCTCGACATCCGCACGGCAGTGCTGTCCGGATCCCTCTGGCGATCGACCGACGGCGAGGTCGCGCCGGTCTCCGACGAGACGGTGCAGGGCGCGATCACTGCGGCCCAGCAGCTGCCGGCCGACACGTCGCTCGACGAGGCGCTCGTCGCCGCGGGTGCCGACCCCGAGGAACCCGCTCTCGCCGCCCTGCTCGCGACGCTCGCCGCGTGGTCCGGATCCGATGCCGCCGACACCTCGACGTGGTTCCCCCCGCCGCTTCCCCCGGCCGAGCGCACGGCGCCGCTCGGCGACCTCGTCGCCGTGGTCGAGCGACTGCTCGACGATGTGAAGCTCAACCTCTCGTCGCAGGTCAGTCGAGTGGCATACGACGACGCGGGGGTCAGCCTCGGCATCGCGACGGGAGAGTCGCTGTCGTTCGACCGGGTCGTGATCACGGTGCCGCTCGGGGTGCTCAAGAGCAAGGGGCTCGAGTTCGCCCCTGCGCTGCCGTTCTCGCACCGCGGCGCGATCGACGAGCTCGGGATGGGAGCGATCGAGACCGTCTGGCTGCGCTTCGACGAGCCGATCTTCGCGCCCGAGATCCAGCCGGACACCGAGGATTCCGAGGCGGATGCCGAGACCGCCGCGCCCGCGATGTGGCACGTCGTCGACGGTGAGGCGATGATACGCACCTGGCTGTCGCTGTCTCTCGCGACGGGCGAGAGCATCGTGGTGGGCCTCGTCGGCGGCGAGGCCGCGCTGGCGTTCGCCCAGCTCGACGACGAGAAGGTGCTCGAAGAGGCGATCGCCTCGCTGGCGCCGTTCCTCGCCGCGTCCTGACGTCGGCGCCGACCACCGGCTCGCCGGCACGGCTCAGACGGGCGGGCGTTCGCGGCCGCGGCGCCGCATCCGGCTGACGAGCACCAGCAGCGTCGCGATCAGAGCGAAGATGGCGAGGGCGATGCCGCTCGTGATCAGGAACTCCAGGGGCCCCGACACCTGTCGAGGATCGAGGAAGTAGTACGGGTACCACCCGATGCGGGGTCCACGCCACAGCGTCACGCCTCCCCATGCCAGCGGGAAGGCGAGACAGCTGGGCACCACCCACCACGGGACTCCGCGGTGCCCGGGGGTGAGCACCCAGGCGAGGGCCGTGCAGGCGGGCAGATAGAAGTGCAGCACCTGGTCTGACCACGGCACGTCGACGCGGATGCCGCGCAGCCCCGCCTGCCAGACGATCAGCGCGAACGCCAGACCTGCCGTGATGGTCCAGGTGAGGACGAGCGCCAGTGCGACGGTGAACCAGCGCGGGTCGGCCGCGCGTCTGAGCGCCAGCACGGCGCCGATCAGCAGCACGACCACCAGCGCGCAGTTCGATTGCACCGTCAGGTAGGCGAAGAAGTTGTCACCGGCCACCGTGCGAGAGCTGAGGCCCCAGAAGAGGCGATGCACGAGGGCGACGGTGCAGACGGTCGCCGCGGCGAGGCGCAGCACGCCGAAGACCGCTCGTGCCCTCACCTTCTCCCGTGCCCCTTCCCGGCTGCGCGAAACGCGCCATCCGGCGAGTCTACGGAGTCGAACCGGGGCAGAGGCGGAGTGAGCGGGCGCGCGACGCACAGGGAACGGAAAAGTGCCCTTCCTAGCGTGGACGCAGGGATCGCCCCTGCTCCGCGCCTGGCGCGCGGTGTCCTGCCACGAAGGAACAGCTCCTCATGACGAACACCACCGCCCCCTCTGCCAGCACCTCGTGGGGACTCCTCGTCCTGCGCGTCGTCGTCGGCGCCGTCTTCATCGCCCATGGGGCGCAGAAGATCTTCGAGTACACCCTCGCCGGAACCACCGGCAGCTTCGCAGGCATGGGAGTGCCGCTGCCCGAGATCGCCGCCCCCGTCGTCGCCTTCGTCGAGCTGATCGGCGGTGCGATGCTGGTCCTCGGCCTCTTCACGCGTCTCGCCGGCATCCTGCTCGCGGTCGACATGGTCGTGGCGCTCGTCCTGGTGCACCTGCCTGCCGGCCTCTGGGTCGCCGAGGGCGGATACGAGTTCGTCGCGGTGCTCGGAGCGGCCGCTCTGGCGCTGGCCTTCGCCGGAGCAGGACGCTTCTCGGTCGATCGCGGGGTCCTGCGGGGTCGGGCACCGGCCTGGCTCGGCTGATCCGCCGGCCTGAGATCGGCTGAGACGAGTCTCGGAGGGGTCGGATGCTGCGGCATCCGACCCCTCCTCGGCGTCCGCCGAGAATCATAGAAGTGGAGAAGAAGCAAGCCCATGCCGCGAGCGGAGAAGCGCTTCTACTCTCTCGCTCATGTCAATGACCTTTACCGGGCGCAAAGGCGGCTCGGACGAGAAGCGGATGGAGCGTGCGCGCCGGGGGAAGGTGTCGTACAACCGGCGTGAAGCGGTGGCGGGCTACCTGTTCATCGCCCCGTGGCTCATCGGATTCGCGATCTTCACCGCGGGGGCGATGATCTACAGCCTCGTCATCTCGTTCAGCTCCTACAACCTCGCGACGAACTCGGCGAAGCCGATCGGGCTCGCCAACTACGCGAACCTGTTCGAGGATCCCAGGGTCGCGACGGCGCTGGGCAACACGCTCTTCTACGCGGTGCTGGCGGTGCCGCTGGAGATCGTGGTGGCGCTCGGTCTCGCGATGCTGCTCGCCCGCGTCCGCCGCGGTGCCGGGGTCTTCCGCACCCTGTACTACCTGCCGAAGATGACACCCGCCGTCGCCACGGCCGCGATGTTCTTCCTGCTGCTGAACGGCAACAGCGGCGCCGTGAACCAGTTCCTCCGCCTGTTCGGCATCGACGGCCCGCAGTGGCTGGTGGATCCGGCGTGGATCAAGCCCAGCATCGTCCTGATGACGCTGTGGACCGTCGCCGGCACCATGGTCATCTTCCTCGCGGCTCTCAAGAACGTGCCGGTCGAGCTCTACGAGGTGGCCTCCCTCGACGGCGCAGGCTCCTTCCGGCGCTTCTTCTCGATCACGCTGCCGATGATCTCGGGCGCGATGTTCTTCAATGTCATCGTGCTCTCGATCGCCGCCTTCCAGGTGTTCGACCAGGCCTACGTGCTGTTCTGGCGAGATCAGAGCAACTCGTCGCCCGAGGCGTCGCTGTTCTACGCCATCTACCTGTTCCAGCAGGCGTTCCGTCAGTTCGACTTCGGTTTCGCGGCGGCGATGGCATGGCTGCTCTTCGTCATCATCATGGCGATCACGGCGATCCAGGTGAAGTTCGGCAATCGGTTCGTCTACTACGAGGGGGATCGCTGATGTCGACATCATTCCGTCCCCTGCCCGAGGCCGTCGAGCCTGTGCGGGAGCCCTCGACCACCGTCGTGACCGTTCCCGATGCGGCGGTCCGCCGCCGCGGCAGGCGAGCGCCGTCGGCCCGCGAGGGCAGCCTGATCGGACGGATCGTCCGTCTCGTGCTGCTCGTGGCGTTCTCCGCGCTCTTCCTGTACCCCTTCGTCTGGCTCGTGGCCGCCAGCCTGAAGCCGCGTGGCGAGGTGTTCGACAACTCGCTGATCCCGCAGACGTTCATGCCCGAGAACTACGCCGAGGTCTGGAACCAGCTGCCCCTCATGAGCTGGCTGTGGAACAGCGTCGCGATCGCGGTGCTCGCCGCGGCGGCGGTGTCGATCTCCAGCTCGGTCGTCGCCTTCGGCTTCGCGTACTTCCGCTTCCCCGGCCGCGGGGTGCTCTTCGGGCTCGTGCTCGCCACGATGATGCTGCCGGGGGCGGTGACCATGATCCCGATCTACCTGATCTGGAAGGAGACCGGGCTGCTCGGCACCTGGGTGCCGCTGTGGGGCATGAATCTGTTCGGATCGGCGTTCTACATCTTCCTGCAGCGGCAGTTCTTCCTCGGTCTCCCGCGCGACCTGTTCGAGGCGGCGCGCCTCGACGGCGCGAGCTACTGGAAGATGTTCTGGCGCATCGCGATGCCGCTGTCGATCCCCTCGTTCGTGATCGTCTTCCTGTTCGAGTTCCAGGCCAGCTGGAACAACCTGCAGTCGGCGCTCATCTACCTGAACGCCGGGTCGCCGGAGGACTTCACCGCACCGCTCGGCATCGCCTACGCGATGACCAAGTACAGCCCCACAGCCGGCGGCCACGGCGACTACCAGTACGTGATGGTCGCCGCCCTGATCGTCACCCTCCCGATGCTGCTGCTGTTCGCCTTCGGTCAGCGCTACTTCATCGAGGGAGTCGCGACGCAGGGCCGCAAGGGATGACCGGCGCACCCGCCGGAGACACCAAGAGGAGCGGCTCCGCCGCCGATGAGAGGAGCGCATGATGCGCAGAGCACCCGCTGCCGTGACGTTGGCGACGGCATCCGTCGTCCTGCTGGCAGGATGCGGCTCGGGAGGAGCCGAGCCCGCCGCCGACGTCGATTTCGAGCAGGAGCCGACGGGCACCCTCGCGGCCTGGGGCTTCGAGAACGCCGACGACGTCGGACAGTCCCGGCTCGATCTCGCCGAGGCCGAGCTGGGCGATCTGGAGATCGATCTCGATGCGACGGCCTTCGATGCCCAGAAGTTCACCACGCGCCTGGCGAGCGGTGACGTGCCTGACGTCGTGCAGATGGATCGTCGATACGTGACGACCTACGCCGCGCAGGACCTCATCCTGCCCTTGGATGCGTGCTTCGAAGCCCACGACGTGACACCCCGCGATCACTGGTACCCGGCGGTCGTCGACGACGTGACCTACGAGGATGCCGTCTGGGCGGTGCCGCAGTTCTATCAGCCGCCGGCGATCCTGCTGAACTCCGCCGTGCTCGAGGAGGCGGGCGTGACCGCCGAGGAGATCGACACCTCGCAGCCGGAGGTGCTGCTGGGGGCCATCGAGAAGATGTATCAGGAGGCCAACGGCGTGCCGACGCGCCTCGGCTTCGACCCGGTCGCCACGGGGCAGAGCGGGCTCTGGATCCTCGCGATGGGCGGTCAGCTGACCGACGACGACGGAGCGCCGACGCTCGACGACCCCGGCAACGTCGCGGGCATCGAGATGCTCAAGCAGATCACCGACGCGCAGGGCGGCTTCGCCGCAGTGAAGAGCTTCACCGACTCGTTCGACACCTTCGGCGACGACAACCAGTACGTCGCGGGCCAGGTCGGAGCGCAGGTCAACGCGCAGTGGTACCCCAACGTGCTCTCGCCGTACGTGGATCAGCTGCAGCTCGAGGCCGTGCCCTTCCGCGACATGGACGGCGAGCCTTTCTCGGTGGCTTCGGGCACCGCCTTCGTCATCCCCGCCGGTGCCGAGAACCCGGCGGCGGCCTGCGCATGGATGCTGGAGCTGACGTCCGACGATGCATGGGATGCCGCGGGAGCCGCGCGCGCGGAGACCCGCAAGGCGGACGGCGGCATCAACACCGGTCTCTTCACCGGGTCGCCCGAGGCCGACCAGCGGCTGAGGGACGAGTACGTGGTCGAGAGCGGCAACGCCGGATTCGACCAGGTCATCTCGACCTACTACGACGTGGTCGACTACGGCCAGTCCTTCGGGTCGTCGCCGGCGGGGCAGGAGATCCAGAACGAGCTGAACAACGCGATCACGGCCGCGCTTCTCGGCGACAAGAGCGCCGAAGACGCTCTCGCCGACGCGCAGCAGGCGGCGATGCGGGCGTACGACAAGGCGACCGCGGGCTGAGTGCCGACGAAGGGCGGGTCGACTGCGGTCGGCCCGCCCTTCGCGTGTCCCGAGCATGTCTCCGGAATGTCTCCGGCATGTCCCTGGACCGATCGGAGACCGGCATCGCTCTGGCAATCTGAAATCGATTTCGTTAGATTCTCCTGAACGAGCGATTCCTCCTCGAGGCGTCGCCTGATCGAGGAGGATCATGTCCCATGTCACGACCCGGCGCCTCAGGGCCGCAGCTCTCGCATCCGTCGTCCTCGCGGGCGCTCTCGTCGCCTGCTCGAGCGGTGGCCCGGTGAGCATCGACTCCGACCCCGACAAGCCGTTCGTACTGACGGACGTGAGCAATCTCACCGAGATCGCTCAGCTGACCGGCCCGGACGCCATGAACGACACCGAGGCGGTCGGGGTCGCCGGCACCGATCTCGGGTCGATGGTCAACGTCGGCGATCGCACCCTCTTCCTCTTCGGCGACACGTTCGGCGAGCGCGATCCCGAGTCGATCGGGGGCCAGGGCGGCTTCTGGCGGTCGAACGTCGCCGCGTGGACGACGGACGCCGATCCGTCCGACGGCATCGCCTTCGACGAGTGGGTGCAGGATGACGTGGGGCTCGCCGCCGCCCTCATCGAGGGCGATCACGACGCGAACGGCGCCGGGGGCGAGGTCACCAAGATCCCGACCTACGGGTTCACGGCGGGCGACGCGATCTACGTGTCGTACATGTCGGTGAGGTTCTGGGGAGAGCCGGGAGCGTGGGACGTGAATCACGCGGCTCTCATCGTGTCCCGCGACGACGGGAAGACCTGGTCGCCGGTCGACGGGGTCGAGTGGCGGGGCGACTCGAACTTCGTGCAGGTCGCGACGGTGCAGGTGCGCGACGGCGGCGAGGACTGGATCTACTTCTGGTCGATCCCCGCTGGCCGATTCGGGGGTGTGCAGCTCATGCGGGTGCGTGCCACGGAACAGGCGGTCGAAGATCAGTCGGAGTACTCGTACTTCGCCGGCGCCGACGGGGAGGAGCCGCGGTGGAGCTCGGATCCCGACGACGCGGAGACGATCGTGGAGGGCGCGATCGGGGAGCTCTCGGTGATGTGGTCGACGTACCTCGATCGCTGGATCATGACGTACTCCGACGCCGGCAGCGCGTACATCCGCGAGGGGATCACACCGTGGGGCCCGTGGGGTGAGCCGATCGAGCTCGTCCCCGGGTCGGACTACGAGGGGCTCTACTCGCCCTACCTGAATCCGCGATACGTGTCGGACGACGGCAGGACCATTCACTTCTCCCTCTCGCTGTGGGGGCCCTACAACGTCTTCTGGTTCTCGGCGGATCTGGAGCGTGCGGACGGATGATGTGGACGCCGATGTATTGCGCATGAAATCGATTTCGCATACTCTGACGCATACCCGGTCACCGAAGACCATCGGCACGGTTCTCGGACGTCGGTGAAGACCGAGAACACAGCAGCGACTCGATGAGGAGCCCGTTCCTGAGGAGGAACCAATGAGAATCAGCACTCGTACGCGGAGGGCGGCGATCGCCGCCGTCGGCGCGATCACCGTCGGCACGATGCTCGCGGCATGCGGCTCCGGCACGCCGGGCGAATCCGCCGGAGGAGAGGGCGGTGAGGACGGCGTCACCACCGTGCAGTTCTGGCACCGCAGCTTCACTCCGGTCGAGAACGACTGGTACGCCGGGATCGTGAAGAAGTTCAACGAGTCCCAGGACGAGATCAAGGTCGTCGACACCGAGGTGCCGGCCGACGCCTGGGATCAGAAGATGAAGGCGGCGCAGGCCGCGGGCAAGGCCCCCGACATCTACACGCACTCCGGCAGCATCCAGGATGCAGTCAACGCGGGCCAGCTGCACGAGCTCGACTCGATCGTCCCCGAAGACGCCCTGGCCGAGATCATCGACGCCGCCAAGCCCGTGTCCGAGATCGACGGCACCCACTACGCCTACCCGCTGCTGCTCGAGCCGCAGACCGTGCTGTTCTGGAACAAGGACATGCTCGACGCCGCCGGCGTCGACTCGGAGAACGGCCCTCAGTCGTGGGACGAGCTGCTCGCGGCGTGCGCGAAGATCCAGCCGACGCTCGCCGACGGGCAGTACTGCATCTCACCGGCGCAGGACGCCGCGACATTCGCCTGGTCGAGCGTCGGTCAGCAGTTCAACTTCACCGGGCACACGGCACTGAACGACGAGTGGACCGCCGCCGACATCGATGACGACGGATACCGCGCACTCATGGAGCAGTACAAGACGCTGTGGGACGAGGGCTACATGCCCAAGCAGCCTCTCGCCGCGTACGTCGAGGCCAAGGACTACGGCGAGCAGAAGGTCGCCTTCAAGGTCTCGGGCTCGTGGATGATGTCGGAGGTCGGGTCGGACTACCCCGATCTGCTGACCAAGACCGGCATCGGGGCCTTCCCGAACGCGGCCGATGCCGACGGTCGCTCGGCGACCACCCTCGGCAACTTCAAGTGGGTCGTCGACGCGAAGTCGAAGAACCCCGACGCCGCGGGCGAGTTCCTCTCGTGGGCCATCGCCGGCGATCCGGAGAACGTCGTTCCCTTCTTCGTCGACACGCAGTTCACCAAGGTGCCCGTCCGCCAGTCGGTGCAGGATGCCGTGGCGGCGACCGACGGTGCCGCAGATGCGCCCTGGTCGTCGGTGATCGTCGACGACATCGCGCCGTCCGCCATCCCCGAGCCGCGCTACCCGTGGGACGTCTCGCTCGCCGTGGGCACCGCGATGGAGTCGGTGATGAAGGGATCCGCCTCGCCGGACGATGCGATCAAGACGGCCAACGACGCGATCAAGACGGTCATCGACCGCGACGGTCTCGCCGACAAGGCGCCGAAGAACTGACGACATTCGGGTCGGGGGTCCTGGGGGCCGCTGGGGAGCCAGCCCCCGACCCGGATGCGTCGGACGAACGAGAGAACGGGTAGGACGATGGTCTCAAGCGCAGTCGCAACGGATCGACGGGCGGTGAAGCAGAGGGAGGACCGATACCGGTTCCGCGACGGCAAGGTCGCCTATATCTTCCTGCTTCCGGTCGTCGTCCTCCTCGGGGTCTTCGTGATCTGGCCGGCGGTGTACGCCGGGTATCTGTCCTTCCAGGACTGGAGCTTCTACAAGGAGCCGGAGTTCGTCGGCTGGAAGAACTTCACCGACGTCATGAGCGACCGGCTCTTCTGGGCCTCGGTCGGAAGAGGGTTCGTCTTCGTGCTCATGACGGTGCCGCCGATGCTGGTGCTGGCCTTCATCTTCGCCAGCCTGGTGGTGAGCGTCTCGAAGCGGTTCGCGAGCATCCTCAAGGTCAGCATCTACATCCCGACGATCATCTCCTCGGTGATCACCTCGATCATCTTCGTGCTGATCTACGACTACTCGGGCGGCCTGCTGAACTGGGCGCTCAACATCTTCGGCATCGACCCCATCGCCTGGATCGGCGACCCGGCCTGGGCGCTGCTCGCCATCGCGGTGCCCGCCGTCTGGCTGGGCATGGGGCTGACGTCGCTCATCATGGTCGCCGCCATGGTCGACATCCCTCAGGAGTACTACGAGGCGGCCGCGATGGAGGGGGCGAACTGGTGGCAGAAGACCGCCTACATCACCCTCCCCCAGATGAAGAACATCATCCTCTACCTGCTGATCACGGGTTTCGTCGCGTCGATCCAGCAGTTCGAGCTGCCGCTCGTCATGACGGGCGGCGGGCCGCTGGACTCGACCACGCTGCCGAACCTGTTCATCTTCAACCACTTCCGCAACGACATCAACGTCGGATACTCGATCGCCGCCGCCCTGGTGATGTTCGTCGTGCTCGGCACGGTGTCCGCCGTCGTCTTCAAATTCGTGAACTCCGAGAGGCTGGTGGACTGAGATGGTCGCCGTCATGCCCGTAGATGCCACCCGTACCATCGTGCTCGCCGGCAAGGAGCCGCCAGCGCGCGCTCGCCTGCCGCGGACGCCCGGTTCCTGGGTCACCGTGATCGCCAAGTTCATCGCGGGGGCGATCTTCCTCGTCGCCGCGCTGTTCCCCCTGGCATGGATGCTCATCGCCGGCTTCAAGTCGAAGACCGAGGTCATCCAGACGCCGTTCCAGTTCTTCCCCGAGGTCTGGCGCTGGGAGAACTACGCGCAGATCCTCGCGGACCCGACTTTCAGCCTGACCATGGCGTGGACGTTCATGGGGGCCGTGCTCTTCACCTTCCTCAGCCTCACGGTGAACTCGCTCGCCGCCTACGCCTTCGCCCGGCTCGACTTCCGGTTCAAGCGCACGCTGTGGGTGTCGGTCATCACGACCATGTTCATCCCCGGCATGACGATCCTGCTGACCAGCTTCATCGTCGTCACGAGGCTCTCGATGCTCGACACCCTCGCCGTGCTGGTCATCCCCGGGGTGGCGAGCGCTGGCGTCGTGTTCTTCATCCGCCAGTTCTACCTCAACATCCCGGCCAGCCTCGAAGAGGCGGCGATGCTCGACGGATGCGGTCGGTTCGCGATCTTCTTCCGCATCTTCCTGCCGCTGTCGAAGCCGCCCTTCGTCGTCATGGGCATCACGTCGTTCCTGGCGTACTGGAACTCGTACGTCTGGCCCATCCTCACCATCACGACGCCCGATCGGTTCGTCGTGCAGCAGTACCTGGCGACGTTCCGCTCCGAGCGCTCGACGGAGCTGGGCCTGCTGATGGCGGGCTCGGTGCTCGCCGCAGCGCCCGTGATCATCCTGTTCCTCGTGTTCCAGCGCCAGATCATCGGCAACATCAAGATGGCGGGCCTCAAGTAACAGGGCGCGATCCGACGTGCCTCGATCACTCGAGGTGCGTGCGGACCCACTTCTCGACGCGAGCCGCGGTCTGCTCGGGAGTGGCGTCGTCGGTGTCGATGATCTCGGCCTGCCACGCGGGGTCGCCGCGTCGGGCATCGGCCCAGCGCTCCCAGCGCATCGTCGGCCCGCTGTCGACCACGATCACCTCTGGCGCGTGCTGGGGATCGAGAGTATGCGCGCGGAACCATTCGCCGAACCGATTGTGGTGCACGATCGATCCCGGGTCCTCGCCGCGGCGGAGCAGGCGTTCGGTGCGCGCCTCGGGAGTGCAGTCGAGCAGGCACACGGCCACGCCGTCGAGGCGGTCGGCCGACGGTGCGGCGAGGAGCTCGCCCATCGGCACCTGGCCGCACAGCAGCATGTGTTCGCCGGCGTCCTGAGCGTCGAGGGCGCGCTGCACCCAGGTCTCGATCGCGCCGTGCCGCCAGGCGGTGTCCGCGTCAGCGGGGACCCCGATCGAGTCGAACTCGACGAGGCGGACGGATGCGCCCCAGTCGGTGCCGGCGAGGTGCGCGAGCACCGTCGACTTGCCTGCGCCGCTCGCACCGGTGAGGGAGAAGAGCATCCGGAGCCCGTCAGTCCTGTGGGGCGCGCGGAGGCGTCGCTCCGATGTCGGGCACCGGGGCGGAGCTCAAGTGGACCTCCAGGTCGTCGGCCGAGGGGGTGCGCGGCCGACGCGCCGTCGGGCGGTCGAGGTAGAAGAGCGCGGTCGACGCGATGTCGTCGCGCAGGGGCAGGTAACGCCATCCGCTGCGCCATCCGAGCGCCTGGATGTCGACCTTCGGGATGCCGGTCGCGAAGTGGATCGGGTCGAGCAGGTGCCAGCGGTACATGCCGAAGCGCTGCTGGCTGACGTAGAGCCCGTCGGGCCTGATCACCTGCGGCATGCCGAGGTAGGGCGTGGAGAACTCCGTGTAGCCCCGACCGGGGATGTCGAAGTTCCAGGCGCCGCCGAAGTAGTCCTCCGTGCCCGTGCCGCAGATGGTCGGGTGATCGGTGTCGTCGTCGAGGTAGAACTTGATCTCGCCCTCGCCCCACCAGCCGTTGGAGTTGACGCCCCAGGCGATGTATGTGCCGACGTACTGTCCGCGGCCTTCGATGCCCTCGAGGATCACGTGCGGCGTCAGCTCCTCGAGCGGGTTGGACCGTCGCCACTGCGCGTGGAAGTACGCGTCGTTCGAGTGGTCGCCGCCGATCTCGTACGTCACCTGGAAGTAGATGCGAACGTCGACGACCGAGGTGTTCTCGATCGTCAGGCGCGCGCCCTCTCTGAACGGCATCGGCCAGTACGAGTTGAAGCCGCCGTGCGGATTGGCGGCGATCGTCTGGGAGTTCACCTGGGCGAACACGCCCCAGCCGTTGCAGAAGAAGTCGCCGTACGGCACCTCGACGGCCGGCTCTTCGGCTCCGTCCCAGTACGCGCGCAGCAGCAGCGTGCGCCAGTTGTCGGTGTGGGTCGTGATCCAGATATGGGTGATCTTGCCCGCGCCCTCGATGTTCGCCAGGTCGAACGTCTCTCCCGCTTTGACGTCGACGCTCGGGGAGATCTTCCATCCCGGACCCAGATCGCGCGCGTTGGCGGCGCCCGTGCCCTCGGTCGCGCGGCCTCCGCCGCCGACCGAGCCATCGAAGTTCTCGGGAGAGATCGAGCGGGTCTGCACCGAGCGCAGCGCTGCGAGGGATGCGAGATCAGAGGGGGAAGATGTCATGGCCGCTAATGTAATCGATTTCACTATCGATCACCAGACGGAGGCTTCGCGCGATACTGTTGCTTCATCTCCGGGTGAACCGGAGATGAAGCGAGGATTCATGTCAACGATCTACGACGTCGCAGAGCTCGCGGGCGTCTCGCCCGCGACGGTCTCCCGTGTCTTCAACGGCACGAGCGTCTCGGAGCAGAAGGTCGCCGCGGTGCGCGACGCGGCGGCGAAACTGAGTTTCACGCCCAATCGCACGGCCCGCACTCTGCGCCGCCAGAGCTCAGAGGTCATCGCCCTGGTGATCCCCGACATCGAGAACCCGTACTTCACCGAGATGGCGCGGGGTGTAGAGGACGTCGCATCCGAGGCCGGCTACTCGGTGGTGCTGTGCAACTCGGACTCTCAGCTCGAGAAGGAGGCGACGTACCTTCGCATCGCCATCGCCGAGCACATGTCCGGAGTGATCATCGCGACGGCGGAGGAGGGATCTGACCTCGACAGCATCCTCGCCACCGGTCGCCCGGTGGTGGCCGTCGACCGCGGTACCGCGTACGACATCGACGGCGTGGTCATGGACAACCGGGCCGCGGGCACCTCGGCCACGAAGAACCTGGTCAGTGCCGGATATCGTCGTATCGCCTACATCGGGGGCCCCGAGCACATCGATACGGCGGCCGAACGTGCCGCCGGATGGCGCGCGGCTCTCGCCTCCGCCCATCCGCACCTCGACCTCGACGAGCTGGAGCGCTTCGCGACCTTCCGCGTCGACGGCGGGCGAGCCGCGATGGAAGAGCTCCTGGCGATGCCGGAGCCTCCGGACGCGGTGGTCGCCGGAAACAACCTCATCGGCGTCGGTGCCATCCAGGTCCTCACGGAGCACGGCCTGACACCGCCCGAGGTCGGGGTCGCCGTGATCGGCTCGCTGCCCTTCACCACGCTCTCGCCGAGCGCCGTCACCGTCGTGCGCCTGCCGGCTCGCCACATGGGAGTGACCGCGGCGCGGATGCTGCTCGAGCGCATCAACGGCGACTCCCAGCCCTCGCGCACCGTCGTGCTGCGCAACGAGGTGCAGTCGGCCTCCGTCGCTCGCGGCTGAGGCCCGTCGAGCGGACGCGCGCTTCGCGTCTTGCACTCTGAAATCGATTTCGCGTACAGTGGCGACAGGTTTCGGAATCACCTGCACCGGCTTCAAGGAGGACGCCATGCGCTGCACCCTCGGGGTGGACATCGGCACATCGAGCAGCAAGGGCGTGCTCGTCGATGCCGGCGGTGTGATCGTGGCCACCGCGAGCAGGGCGCACGAGGTCAGTCGTCCACGATCGGGCCACGTCGAGATGGACGGGCGCATCTGGTGGGACGAGTTCGTCGCGATCTCCCGAGAGCTGATCGCCTCGGCGCCTCAGGCCGAGATCGTCGCCGTCGGGGTGAGCGGCATGGGGCCCTGCGTCCTGCTCGCCGATGCCGACGACGAGCCCGTGCGCGACGCGATCCTCTACGGGGTCGACACGCGCTCCGGCTCTCAGATCGAGTGGATGACGGACGAGCTCGGCGAGGCGGAGATCGTCCGCGTCGGCGGATCGACCCTCACCTCGCAGGCGGCCGGGCCGAAGATGGTCTGGGTGCAGGAGCGGGAGCCGCGCGCATGGGAGTGGGCGAAGCGGCTCTACATGCCCGCGTCCTGGCTGGTGCGACGGCTGACCGGCGCCTACGTGCTCGACCACCAGTCGGCCAGTCAGGTGTCTCCTCTCTACGACATCGAGAACGAGCGCTGGCACGACGAATGGTGGAACCGGTTCGCGCCGGGCATCGACCAGCCGCAGCTGCGCTGGGCCGGCGAGGTGGCCGGAGTCGTCGAGATCGCCGCGGCGGAGGCGACCGGCATCCCCGCGGGAGTGCCGGTCATCACGGGCACGATCGACGCGTGGGCCGAAGCGGTGAGCGTGGGCGCGCACGCGGACGGCGACCTGATGCTGATGTACGGCACGACCATGTTCATGATCCTCACCGGCGGAAACGCCGATGGCTCCGCACTGCGCACGCCGTCGATGTGGACGACCGCGGGAGCCTTCGCGGGAACCCGCAACCTCGCCGGAGGGCTGTCGACCTCGGGAGCGCTGACGGCGTGGCTCTCCGAGCTCACGGGCGCCGACTACCCCGCGCTGCTCGCGGAGGCAGAGGAGTCGGGCACAGGTGCTCGGGGCCTCGTGATGCTGCCCTATCTCGCCGGCGAGCGGACCCCGATCCAGGACCCCGATGCGCGGGGCGTGATCGCGGGGCTCACGCTCGCGCACACCCGCGGCGACCTCTACCGCGCGGCGCTCGAGGCCACGGCTCTCGGCGTGCGCCACAACGTCGAGACCATGCGCGCCGCGGGCGCCGACATCGGGCGCATCGTCGCGGTCGGGGGCGGCACCCAGGGACGGCTGTGGCTGCAGGTCGTGTCCGATGTCACCGGTCTCGTCCAGGAGATCCCGAAGACGACGATCGGAGCGAGCTACGGCGTCGCATTCCTCGCCGCCGTCGCGACCGCCGACGAGGTGCCGGTCATCTCCGAGTGGAATCCGGTGGCCGAGATCGTCCATCCCGCCGAGGCGCTGCGGCCCGACTACGACCGGCTGTTCGATCGCTACCTGCGCCTCTACCGGGCCACCCGGCAGATCGTGCACGAGCTCGCCGTCGAGCAGAGAGGGGCAGCGTCATGACGCGACGTGCCACCGGCATCCCGCACACCTCGGAGGCCACCGCCTTCCCGCTCGGCGGGATCGGCACCGGGAACGTGTCGATCGGCGCCCGAGGCGAGCTGCGCGACTGGGAGCTCGAGAACCTGCCGGACAAGGGCCGCCGCAATCCGCACTCGTTCTTCGCGATCCACGCCGCTCCTGGCGACGGGCCCGCGGTGACGCGAGTGCTCGAAGCGCGCCTCGGCGGTCGTCACGACGCGGATGCCGGCTACGCCTTCGACCAGCTGGCAGGGCTCCCTCGGCTCGACGCGTCGAGCCTGCACGGGGAGTATCCGGTGGTCGACGTCGACTTCACCGATGCGGTGCTCCCGGTCGACGTCGCTCTGCACGCGTTCACGCCGCTCGTCCCCCTCGATGCCGACGCGTCGGGCATCCCCGCTGCGGTGTTGCGCTACCGCGTCACGAATCCGGGCGATGCGGCGGTCAGGGTCACGGTCGTCGGCAGCGTCTCGCACACGGCGGGGCGGGGAACACCCGGTCCCGATGCACCCTGGGGCATGAGGGGCACGCAGCGGGTGCGCTGGCGCGATGACGGAGACGTGCGCGGACTCGACTTCGACATCGATCTGCCCGCCGACGACCCCGGCTATGGAACCCTCAGCCTCACCACCACCGATGCGTCGACCACGGTCAAGCCGCAGTGGGTGACGAGCTACTGGCCCGACGGCGCCCGCCTCTTCTGGGACGACCTCGCCGACGACGGTCTGCTGAGCGTCGAACCCCGCCTCACTCTCGAGGACCGGCCCCGAGGGCTGTTCGCCGAGCTCGACGCCGATCCCGATGCTCCGCCGCTGAGCGAGGAGGAGATGCTCGCCAAGCTCCCGCGCGTCCGCACCGGGTCGCTGGGCATCGTGCACGCCCTCGCCCCGGGCGAGAGCCGCGACTTCGAGTTCGTGCTGTCGTGGAGCTTTCCGCAGCGTCGTCGGGGTTGGCACGGCCACATCGTGTTCGCCGACCCGCCGGGCGACGAGGTCGTGAAGAACCACTACGCCACGCTGTGGCCCGACGCCTGGTCTGCGGGGCGCCACCTGCACGAGAACCTGCCCGCTCTGGAGCGGAGCACCGATGCCTTCGTCGACGCGCTCTACGGCGGCACCCTCGACCCGGTCCTCGCTGACGCCGTGGGCGCCAACATCGCGGCCGCGCGGTCGACCACCGGATTCGTCCTCGACTCCCCGAACGCCGAGTTGGGCCCAGGCTCCGTCTTCGCGGCCTGGGAGGGGTCGTTCGATCACGGAGGGTCCTGCGAGGGCACCTGCACGCATGTGTGGTCGTATGCGCAGACCCTCGCCTGGCTGTTCCCCTCGCTCGAACGCAGCGCGCGTCGGGCCGAGTATCTGCTGGAGACCGACGAGTCGGGCGCGCAGAAGTTCCGGGGCAATCGCATCTTCGGCGGGCCGTCGTGGTTCATGGGCCCTGCCGTCGACGGGCAGCTCGGCACTCTGCTGCGTCTGCATCGCGAATGGCGGTTCAGCGGAGACGACGACTTCCTCCACGAGCTGTGGCCGGCCGCGGTTCGCACCCTCGACTACGCGATCAGGGAGTGGGATCGCGACGGCGACGGGCTGCTCGACGGCGAGATGCACAACACCTACGACATCGAGTTCCACGGGGCGGAGCCCCTCGCGAACGGTGTGCACCTCGCGGCCCTCCGCGCCGGTGCGCGCATGGCGGAGCATCTGGGCGAGAGCGAGCACGCACGCACCTGGACGGCGCTCGCCGATCGCGTCGCCGAGGCGATGGACTCGACGCTCTGGAACGGCGAGTACTACCGGCAGGTGATCGACGACATCGACTCCCACCGCTACCAGTACGGTGACGGAGTGCTGTCCGACCAGCTCCTCGGCCAGTTCCACGCGTCGGTGAACGGCCTCGGCGACATCCTGCCGTCGGAACGGGTGTCGTCTGCGCTCGGCGCGATCGTCGAGCACAACTTCCGCGACGATCTCGGCGCGCAGGAGAGCACGCAGCGCGTCTACGCCCTGAACGACGAGGCCGGGCTGCTGCTGGCCTCGTGGCCTCGGGGCGGTCGCCCGAAGATCCCGTTCGTCTACTCGGACGAGGTGTGGACGGGCGTCGAGCACCAGGTCGCCGCATCGCTGATCTACGCGGGACGGGCGGACGAGGGGCTGCGGATCGAGCGCGCCCTGCGGTCGCGGTACGACGGCGCGCATCGCAATCCGTGGAACGAGATCGAATGCGGCAACCACTACGCCCGTTCGCTCGCATCGTGGGCGCTGCTGCTCGCGGCGAGCGGTGCCCAGTGGGATGCCCCGACGAGGGTGCTGTCCTTCGCTCCCTCCGACGGCGCGCTGACCGGGGCGGGAGCGCAGCGGTTCCTGTTCACCACGGGCACGGGCTGGGGACGCGTCGAGATCGACGGATCAGCCCTCACTCTGCACGTCGAGGGCGGCGTGCTCGACCTCGATGACCTGCGCCTGCACGGCCGGAGCCTCGGCCGGCACCTACGACTCGACTCGGCCCAGACCACACGTTCGCGGCGGTTCCCGCTCGACACGAACCCCACACCGGAGGAATCATGACCACCTACACCCTTCCCGAGCGGGCCTCACGTCCGGCATCCGCTCCCCGCACGGCCTACCTGATCGCGTCGGGCGACCTGCGCGAGGCGGCGAACACCGGGGGATGGCCGGTTCAGGTCGAGCTCGAAGCCGGGGTGACCGGGGTCTTCGAAGAGCTCGGGTGGACCGTCATCCGCGCGAACGACGTCGACCCGGTGACGGGACACGGCTTCATCTCGAGCCAGCGGATGGGACTCGAGGTCTTTCGCAACATCCCGACGGATGCTCCGCTGATCGTCGCCGAGGCGGTCTGGCAGTACTCGCACCATGTGCTCGCAGGGCTGCGCACGCACGAGGGCCCGATCCTCACCGTCGCGAACTTCGCCGGAGACTGGCCGGGGCTCGTCGGGCTGCTGGGGCTCAACGCCGGGCTGACGAAGATGGACAAGCCGTACGCGTCGATCTGGTCGGTGGACTTCACCGACGACTGGTTCAAGGACGGCATCAGGGAGTGGACCGAGACGGGCTCGATCACCCATGACGCCTCGCATGTGCGCGCGCTGCCCGAGCTGCCCGACAGTCCCGAGAAGCAGCTCGGCGAGGCGCTCGCCGCGGAGCTGCTGGCCGAGAAGGCCATCATCGGGGTGTTCGACGAAGGCTGCATGGGCATGTACAACGCCATCTTCGATGACGAGCTGCTCAACAGGACGGGCATCTACAAGGAGCGCCTGTCGCAGTCCGCGCTGTACGCCGAGATGCTCGCCGTCGCGGACGGCGAGGCGGACGCCGCGTACGACTGGCTGGTCGAGCGGGGCATGACCTTCCGCTACGGGGAGGACCCCGAGACCGAGCTGACCCGCGAGCAGGTGCAGTGGCAGCTGAAGATGTACATCGCCGCCCTGCGGATCGCCGATGACTTCGGCCTCGACGCGGTCGGCATCCAGTACCAGCAGGGGCTTAAGGATCTGGTGCCGGCCTCCGACCTCGCCGAGGGCATCCTCAACTCCACCGAGCGCCCGCCGGTGACCTCGCGCGACGGCTCGCGCGTGCTGCACGAGGGCCGCGCCTTCCCGCACTTCAACGAGGCCGACGAGGGTGTGGCGGTCGACGCCCTGGTCACCGACCGGGTGTGGCGGGCGATGGGACTGGTGCCCGACAACACCCTGCACGATGTGCGGTGGGGGGAGGACTTCGACGGTCGGTTCGTCTGGGTGTACGAGATCTCCGGATCCGTGCCCGCGTCACATCTCGGTGGCTGGCAGAACGCCGAGGGCTGGCGCCAGGGGCACGTGTTCTTTCCCGCGGGCGGAGCGACGATCAACGGGGTCTCCAAGCCCGGCGAGATCGTGCTGTCGCGAGTGTTCATCGCCGACGGCATCCTGCAGGCCGACATCTTCCGCGCCTCGGTCGTCGAGCTGCCGGACGAGGAGACCGCACGACGCAAGGACGCGACCAACCCCGAATGGCCGATCGCGCACGTGGTGCTGCACGGAGTCTCGCGCGACCAGTTCATGGCCCGCCACAAGGCGAACCACGCGCAGCTGGTCTACGCGCCCGACGCCGAGACGGCCGACCGGGCGCTGATCGCCAAGGCGGCGATGTTCGCGGGCATGGGCATCAAGGTCAACCTGGTGGGCGACGTCGCGATCTGATCTGATCTGATCCTCTCTTCGACATCGTGCGCTTAAGCGGTATAGTCGGCGCCAGGTCGCGACGCGGCGACCGGATTCGACGACGATGCCGAAGGAGAAGATCAGTCATGAGCAGATCGACAGCCAGGAATCATCCGCTGAGAAGAGGCCTTGCCAGTCTGGGAGCGCTCGCGATGGCGGTGGCCGGGGCCGTCGCGGGTGTCTCGGGCGCCGCCGCAGACACCGCGGAGGCGGTGGACCCGCAGCTCGCGGTCTACGTCGAGGTGGACTCGAACGATTTAGCGAATGTCGCGGACTACACAATCGAGTCCGGTGCGCCGGCCATCGACATGGCGATGATCTTCGCCGCCAACATCAATTACGACGGCGAGAAGGCATACCTGCACTTCAACGAGCGCGTCACCGAGACCCTGCAGAACGCCGATGAGCAGATCAGGCCGGTGCAGGAGAACGGCACGAAGGTGCTGCTCTCGGTGCTCGGCAACCACCAGGGTGCCGGATTCGCGAACTTCACCTCGTTCGCCGAGGCCGACGAGTTCGCCGCGCAGCTCGCCGATGCCGTGACCACCTACGGCCTTGACGGCATCGACTTCGACGACGAGTGGACCGAGTACGGCGTGAACGGCACGCCGCAGCCCAACGCCCAGTCGTTCGGATGGCTGGCGTCTGCTCTGCGCGACCGACTGGGGCCGGACAAGATCATCAGCCTCTACGCCATCGGCGAGTCGTACACCGTCACCGACTTCACGCAGTTCGACGCCGAGAGCGTGATCGACTACGCGTGGAACCCGTACTACCCGACCTACGACGCACCCACCGTGCCGGGTCTCGAGGACCGCACCAGGCTCGGCGCCGCCGCGATCGACCTCACGAACACGAGCACCGGCATGGCGGCCGACTTCGCGCAGCGCACGGTCGACGACGGCTACGGCATCTACGTCGGCTACAACCTCACCGGCGGCGACCAGTCGGAGTACCTGACGAGCATCACGCAGGCGCTCAAGGGCGAGGCGACCGAGTACCGCGCGGCCCCGCGCGACACGACGCCCCCGACGGTCACGATCAAGTCCGGCGCGAAGTACACGAAGGGCGACGCGGAAGACGGGTACACGCGCATCAGCTTCGGCCTGCACGACGAGGGACAGATCGATCGGCTCTACGTCAACGGCGTCCTCAAGGATCTCACCGACGACCGGTGGAGCGACCTGAACTTCGTGAAGTCGGGCGCGTTCGGTGCCGTGAAGGGCGAGAACACCCTGCAGGTGCTCGACGTCGCCGGCAACGCCACGGAGGTGTCGTTCGTCCTGACGAAGTGATCAGTCGAGGTCGAAGACCTCGATCTGCCGGATCGTGACCTCGGCCGCCGTATGTACGCGGATGGCCGGGGTCACGACGCGTGTCTCCAGAGTGAACGGGGTCGTGCGATCGGGGGGAAGGTCGGCCGCGTGGGTCACCGCGGCAGGGGTCCAGGCGCCGTCCTGGTCCTCGACCTCCCATCGCAGATCCGACGACCGTGCCGCGGCGACCATCGTCACGGTCAGGTCGCTCACTGCGCGGGGTTCGCTGAACCGCCACCCGATCCATTCCCCTGCCGAGAGCGCCGCTCCGTCGCTGCCGGCCGGATCGCCGTCGTCGAAGGCGCGATTCGCGTACGCGACAGCAGCGGATGCGATCGGGCCGCCCCCGCTCGCGGTCATATCGGGTCGCCAGGGGACGACCTCCGCGCCCTCCGCGCGCTCCGCGTCGACCGCCTCGAGCGCGGTCGCAGGATCGGTGCCGAAGGCGAGCTCGAGCACGGCATGTTCCGGCCCGGCGCGGAGGGCGTCGACGGCCAAGTCGGCCGAGGTCAGCGCGACACCGTTCAGTGTCGCGGCCTGCAGGACGGATGCCGCCGGGTCACTGCGCGTCGAGCGGATGCGCAGCGACCCGCCGTCGCCGCGGTCGACGCGGATGTCGGAGAACAGAGGTGACCCGATGCGCAGCGCTCCCGAGGCGAGCTCGAGCGGATAGAGGCCGAGCGCGGCCCACAGCCACCACGCACTCATCTCGCCGTTGTCCTCATCGCCGGGGAAGCCCTGGCCGATGTGAGCACCCGCGAAGAGCCGCGCCGCGAGATCGTGCACGACGGCACCCGCCTGCCAGGGCCGGTCGGTGAACGCGTACATGAAGGGGATGTGGTGCGCGGGCTGATTCGAGATGGCGCACATACCCGAACGCAGCGCTCTCGCCTCGCGCTGCTCGTGGATGACTGTGCCGTACGCCCCGCCGAATCGCTCGTCGGCCGTCTCGGGCTCGGCGAAGAGCGCATCGAGGTGCCGACCGAGCGTCTCTGGGCCGCCGTGCAGCGCCGCGAGCCCGTCTCCGTCGTGCACGGCGCCGACCGACATGCCCCACCCATTGGTCTCGACGTTGTCGCCGCCCCAGACGCGCGGATCGAAGTCGGCGGTGAACGACCCGCGCGCGTCCCGGCCACGGAAGAACCCCGAGTCGGCGTCGAACAGCGAGCGGTAGGAGAGGGCGCGGTTCGCGAAGTACCGGGCGAAGGCGCGGTAGCGCGCGGCATCCGCTGTCGAGCCGGAATCCTGTGCCGAGGCGGCCGCCTCAGCGAGCTGAGCCGCGAACCGCCCCAGCGCCGCGTCGCTGACGGCGTTTTCGATGCTCCAGCTCATGCCCTCCGGAACATCAGAGGAGATGTAGCCCGCGAAACGGCCGCGAGCGATGCCCTTACGACCGCGCCGCGCGTCGGGGCCGGGCTCGCAGGCATTGCGCCACCCGCTCTCGAAGGCTTCGGCATGATCGAACGCCACGCCCCAGCGGGCGGCGTCGGCGAAGATCTGGTCGCTCGACGTGCCCACCATGCTGTCGACATAGCCGGGCGCGCTCCACCGCGCCATCCAGCCACCGCGCCGGTACTGCGACAGCTGGCCGTCGAGCAACCGGCCGGTGAGCTCGGGGTCGAGCAGCGCCAGTGCGGGCCACTCGGTGCGATACGTGTCCCAGTAGCCGTTGTTCACCACGAGCTCACCGTCGACGACCGGGGCGCTGGACGCGCGCTCGCCGAAGGATGCGCGGGCGGCGAAGACGTCGGCGAACCGCTCGACCGGAGCATCCGCGGTCCCGGTGTTCTCCGACGCCGTGTTCGGGTACAGATGCATGCGATGCAGTGCGGCGGCGATCCGTGCCCTGCCCTCCTCGTCGGCGAGCCGTCGGTAGGGCGTCTCCGCCTCCGGCAGGGGCGGGATCGTCACTCGCCCGAGCAGCCGGTTCCACGCCGCCCCGGCCGCCTCCCGCAGATCCTCGTACGTCGCGCTTTCGGGCGCCTCGAGCTCGAGGCTGTGCCTGGCCTGCGCGATGGACAGGAACGACACCGCCACGCGCACCTCGAGCGACCCGCGCCCGGCGACGTACCCGGCGACCGTGCCGCGTCCGTCGTCGTCGAGCATGCCGGAGGAGGCGTCGTCTGCTGAGACCTCGTCCGCGTGACCACCCCTCGCCTGCACCCTGCCGGAGAAGTAGCACCGCGGCGCACTGCCCCACTCCTCCGAGCCCTCGGGAATCCACCCCTCGAAGCGGCCATCGCCGAGCCAGTCGAGGTGTCCACCGGCGTCCGGCTGATCGATCACGAACCCGACCGTCGCTGCGGGATCACCACTCCGCACGCGGAAGGTCGCCGTGTGCGAGGTGGCCGTCATCGCGACGCGGAGGCCGTCGCCGAGGTCCGCCGCGTACTCGTGGGGCCGCGCACGCTCGGATCCGGGGGTGATCCATCGCCGTCGCGCCGCTCGCTGCGACGTCGGTCGCCCGGTGAAAGGCATGAGCTGCAGCACCGACCGGTCGCCGATCCACGGGCTCGGCTGGTGGGAGAACTGCAGCGCCTCGAGTCGTCGCCCCTGTGGATCGTCGTGGACGCCGGGACGGTAGGGCCAGCGGGTGTCCGATGCGTCGGTGGCGGGTGTCACGAAGGTGAAGCCGTGGGGCACGGCGACCGCGGGGATCGTGTTGCCGCGCGAGAAGCGCGGGCCCGAGAGGGTGCCCCGACGCGTGTCGACCCTCTCGACGGGGTCGCAGTCGCCGACAGGGGCCTGCGTCTCGACGACGACCTGCACGAAGCCGGAGACCCGCGGCGGGAGGTCGGCACGGGCTGCCAGAGCATCCGTGCCGAGCACGAGTTCGACGGTGCCGACGGTGCCCACGGTGCGACGACCGCCCGAGCTCGTCGCGCAGAGCGGAGCGAGCGAGACCGTGTCGGCGTTCCACTGCTCCGGCATGCTCCAGCGGGCGGCGAACTGCGCTTCCGGGGCGATCGCGAAGTCGTAGCGGTCGCGCACAGCCGAGATGTCGCTCAGCCTCGACCCGTCGTCGAGGCGCACATCCACCGACACGGCGAGGGCGGCGTGCGGCTTCGCGGTCGCCTGCGCTCCGTCGGCGTAGAACGCCCAGTGCAGCACGGTACCGACGGCGATGTCCACGAGGGCGAACCCCGGCACGTCGACGCGCTGCACTCCGGCCGAGGGATCGAACTCGTAGGCGAAGACCTGCGCGTCGAGCACTCCACTCCGAGGTCGCGACGACGGAGGATCGTCGGGACCGTCCGACGGCACGAGATGTGCGGTGCTCACCCCTTGATCGCGCCCTCCTGCACGCCCTTGAAGAAGAAGCGCTGCGTGAACGAGAACATGATGATGATCGGCACGAGCGCGATCATGGTGCCGGCGGCGATCAGTCGAGGATCGACCGAGAAGCTGCTGTTGAGGTATGCCATGCCGACGGTCAGGGTGTACTTGGCCGGGTCGGAGAGCACGATGAGGGGCCATAGGTAGTCGTCCCACGCGCCGATGAAGGCGAAGATGGCGACGACCGAGACCATGCCGCGGATGTTGGGCCAGACGATGTGGCGGATGCGCTGCCAGGTCGTCGCGCCGTCGACCGTGGCGGCATCGAGCACGTCCTTCGGGATCATGCGGCACGCGGTGGCCACGAGGAGCACGTTCATGGCGCTGATCGCTCCGGGCAGGAACACGCCCCACAGGGTGTCGGCGAGGCCGAGGGCGCGGATCGTGAGGAAGTTGCTCGTCACCGTGACCTCTCCGGGGAATAGCAGGGTCGAGAGCAGGATCGCCATCACGATCCACTTGCCGCGGAACCTCATGCAGCCGAGGGCATAGCCCGCGAAGGTGGCCAGCACCACGTTGCTGACCACGGTGCCGATCGACACGAGCAGCGAGTGCCAGGCGTAGAGATAGACCGGCACGATCTCGGCGACCGTCACGTAGTTCTGCAGCGTCGGCTCGCGCGGGATGAGGTTGGGCGGGAAGGAGTAGATGTTCTCCTGCGACCCCTTGAACGAGGTCGAGAGCTGCCAGATGAAGGGGCCGATCACCAGCACGAGCACCAGCAGCAGCAGGGCATACCGTCCGATCAGCCCGCCGAGGGTCGGCTTGCTGAAGTCGCCGGAGCCGCGGTGGCGGAAGATCCGCTCGCGGGTAGGAGCTGCCGGCTGAACGTCCGCCGGGCGGTCGGCGTCGGTGCGGGATCGGGTCAGGATGCTCATGCGGGGGCCTTCGCCTTCTTCTCGCGATTCATGAAGGCGATCGCGGCCAGGGGGATGAGTGCGAGGAGGAACAGGGCGACGCTGATCGCGGAGGCGTAGCCGACATTGCCGTTGAGGCCGGAGCCGACCTGGCGGATCAGCATCACCAGCGACAGGTCGTACCCGCCGGGGCCGCCGGTGCCCTTCGAGAGAACATCGAGCTCGGCGAAGACGCGCATCGCCGACACGGCGATCAGCACGGCGATGAGGAGCATCGCTCCGCGCACCGACGGGATCGTGACCGACAGGAATCGACGGAACGAACCTGCTCCGTCGAGCATCGCCGCCTCGTGCAGCTCCTTGCCGACGTTGCCGAGGGCCGCGAGGTACACGACCATGTAGTACCCGAGACCCTTCCATACGGTGAGGAGGATCGCGCAGCCGAGCAGCAGCCATCGGTCGACGAGGAAGGCCATCGGCCGGTCGACGACTCCGAGGAACTCGAGTGTCTGGTTGATGATGCCGCGGCTGTCGAACAGCCAGGTCCAGATCAGCGCGACCACGACCACCGAGGCTATGACGGGGAAGTAGAAGGTGGTGCGGAAGAACGCGATGCCGGGGAGCTTCTTCTGCACGAGGAGCGCCAGCAGCAGCGGGAGGATCGTGAGCAGCGGCACGCAGACGACGACGTAGATGATGCAGGTCGTGAGCGCGTTCCAGAACATCTCGTCGTTCAGCATCCGCTCGTAGTTCGCGCCGCCGACGAACTCGGGGGTCCGCAGCGGGCGTGCGTCGGTGAAGCTGAGGAAGACGGTGTTCAGGAAGGGCCAGAGCGCGAACACCAGCACCCAGATGACGGCGGGCGCGATGAGGAGCCAGGGGGTGAACCACTTGTGCGACCTCATGGTCGACCGCCGACTGCGGATGCTGGTGTCCGTGCTCATGGCTTACTGGTCCACGCGGTTCTCGTTGGCGTACTCGACGATCTTGTCGAGCTGGGCCTTGGCGTCGGCCTCGCCGTTGACGGCGAGTGCGATCTGCTGCGTCATGTACGTCGCCATGTCGGACGTCCACTGGAACGGCAGGGCCTTGGCGTTCTCCATGGCCGTGAAGACCGTGTCGATGGCAGAGAGCTGCTTCTCGTCGGTGATCGACGACGAGATGTTCTCGACGACCGCGTCTCCGCCGGCGACCGTGCCGGGGGCCGTGCCGACGGCGAGCGACGAGAAGGCGACCTGGTTCTCCTCGTTCGTGACGAACTCGGCGAAGGCGAGAGCCGCTTCCTTGTTGTCGGAATCGGCCGAGACATTGAGTCCCTGCACGTACAGAGGCGGGGTCCCGAGCCGCTGCGTGGCGACGGTGTTCTCCAGCAGCGCGGGGGCGTCCTTGGCCAGATCGGTCGTGAAGCCGGTGCCACCGGTGGTGAACGCGACCTTCTCCTGGATGTACGCCTCGGCGTTTCCGCCGTAGTCGCCGGTCAGCGCCTCGGCGGGCATCGCGCCCGCGGCGTACGCGTCGGCGTACTTGTCGATGATCTCGGCGGCCTCATCGGTGTTGAAGTCGAACTCGCCCTCGTCGTTGATGACCTCGAGGCCCGCGGAGGTGAAGGTCTCGAGCTGAGGGATCGACGACAGCAGCTGCACCTTGCCGCCGGACTGCGTGGCGACGTCCTTCGCGAGCGTCAGCAGCTCGTCGACCGTGGTCGGCAGGTTGTCCTGCGTGACGCCGTACGGGGCGAGCTGCGCGAGGTTCCACCATGAGGCATCGCTCGAGAGGTACCACGGCAGGCCGTAGGTGCCCTCCATGCCGGGGTACTGGCTGTACGCGTCCCACGCGCCGGTGTTGTACATCGACTTCAGGTCGGGGTCGGCGGTCTCGAGGTCGACCAGCTTGCCGGCGGCCACGAGGGGGTAGGCGATGTCCGGCGGCAGGTTCAGGACGTCGGGCAGGGTGTTGGCGTTGGCCTGGCTGAGGATCTTCTCCTGGTAGCCGTCGCCCGGCTGATCGAGCCACTCGACCTCGACGTCGGGGTTCTCCTCCTCGAACCGGTCGATGATGTCCTCGAAGTACGGCGTGAACTTCTCGTTCTTCAGCGACCAGGTCTGGAACTGGATCGTTCCGCTCAGCTCGCCGGAGGTGTCGATCGGTCCGGAGTCACCGGAGCCGGAGCCGCCTCCCGTGCAGCCGGCGAGAGCCAGAGCACCGATCGTGAATGCTGACAGAGCGACAACGCGTGCGGGAACTTTCATCGTGCTTCTTCCTCGAGGCGGGCGATAGGGCGATGTCCACATCATTGGACTACAACGCTTTAGCAGATGAAACCACCGGATCTCGCCTATGTCAAGACGGCCGCGCCGGATCACCGGTCGCGGGTGGACAGAGCAGGATGCGGCTTGTTGCTCAAGCGTTATAGTGGTGCGACATGTCCTCGTGGGAGGGCTCTGTCGGAAAGGTCCGGACACATGACGCAGCGCCGCGCTCTCGATGCTCCCCTGAGATTCGGGGCGAACTACACGCCCTCCACGGACTGGATGCACGCCTGGCTCGACTTCACACCTGACGACGTGCGGCGCGACTTCGCGGCGCTCGCCGAGCTCGGTCTCGACCACGTGCGCGTCTTCCCCCTGTGGACGGTGCTGCAGCCGAACCGCACGCTCATCCGCCCCAAGGCCCTCGACGACGTGCGTGCGATGGTCGACATCGCGGCGGAGTTCGGCCTCGATGCGAGCGTCGACGTGATCCAGGGCCACCTGTCGAGCTTCGACTTCGTGCCCGCCTGGCTGTCGACGTGGCACGACCGCAACATGTTCACCGACGCGAAGGCGCTCGACGGGCAGGTCGCCCTGGTGCGGGCGCTCGGCGGTGCGCTGCGCGACGCCCCCAACTTCCTGGGTCTGACGCTGGGCAACGAGACGAATCAGTTCTCGGCTCACACCCACCCCTCGCCGTGGCCCGTCACGACGGAGGAGGCCGGACGCTGGATCGAGTCGCTGCTCTCGGCGGCCGAGGAGGCGGCGCCAGGGCTGCCTCACGTGCACAGCGAGTACGACGCGTCGTGGTACATGGACGGGCACGGCTTCACGCCGGCGCATGCCGCACGCCTCGGCGCGATGACCACGATCCACTCCTGGATCTTCAACGGCACGGCCCAGCGCTATGGAGGGCGATCGATCGCCTCTGATCGCCATGCCGAGTACATGATCGAGCTCTCGCGGGCCTTCGCCGTCGATCCGGAGAGGTCGGTGTGGCTGCAGGAGGTGGGTGCGCCGTCGAACTGCCTCGATGAGAGCGAGATGCCGGGGTTCCTCGAGGCGACGGTGCGCTCGGCCACGCGCACCGAGAACCTCTGGGGAGTCACGTGGTGGTGCTCGCACGATGTGAGCCGCGAGCTCGGCGACTTCCCCGAACTCGAGTACTCGCTCGGCCTGATCGACCAGAGCGGCGCGGCGAAGCCGCTCGGACTCCGGTTCGCCGAGATCATCCCCGAGCTGCGGGCGCGCGCGGCGACGCCGGCCCGCCGCACCGCCATCGTGATCGAGGTCGACGAGCACGAGGTGCCCGTCAGTCGGGCCGCACTCAGCCCGGGCGGAGCGGTGTTCCAGGCCTGGGTCGACGCGTGCGAGGCCGGTGATGACCCCGCTTTCGTCACCTCCCGCGCCGCGGTCGATGAAGCGGCGCTCGCCGCGCGCGGCATCGATCGGCTGATCCGGCCCGACCTGGCGGCCAACTCGGTGGGGCTCTACGGCGCCGTGAACACGGTCGTCGCCGGCTGAATCCCGCCGGCTGACCATCGCCGACTGAGGTGGGCGGACCGAGCTGTCAGGCGCCGGATGCCGGCGGCGCGGTGCTCTCGCGGGCGGTGAGGGTCGGCGTCGGTCCCTGCACGCTCGGCAAGCCTGTTCCCGCTTCGATCTGCTGCAGCAGCAGGGTCGCGGCCTGCTCGCCGAGCTGGAACGTGTCCCTCGTCATCGCCGTGATCGACGGATTGATGAGCCCCGCGATGACCGAGTCGTCGAACGAGGCGACGGAGACGTCGCGAGGTACTGCGCGGCCCATCTCCTGGGCCACTCGCAGCCCGGCGACGGCCATCACGTCGTTGTCGTAGACGATGGCGGTCGGGCGGATCCGGCCGGAGAGCTGCGCGCGCGTCACCGCCGAGGCGCGTGCGGGGGAGAAGTCCGTCGTGACGACGTCGCCGGTGATCCCGTCGGCGGCCATGCGCTGCAGCACCTCGGCACGCAGTCGGGTGTGCTCGAGCTCGGCGGGCCCCGCCACGTAGGTGATGCGCGTGTGGCCGAGCGCGGCGAGATACGAGAACAGGGTCTCGGCCACCTCGTCATCGCCGATCCAGACGCTGGGGACCGCGCCGTCGGCAGACGGCTTCGAGCCGATGACGACCGCTCTGGCATCGAGCGCGGCGATGCGGTCGCTGCGCGGGTCGTCGTCTCGCGGGTCGATCAGGATGAAGCCGTCGACCTGGTTCGACGAGCGCCACTGACGATGCACCTCCATCTCCTCGCCGATGTCGGCGACGAGGCGCAGCTGCAGGCTGACCTTGCTCGCCGACAGTCGTGATTCGATCCCGGCGATGAGGTCGGTGAAGAAGGCCTCGGATCCGAGCGAGCGTGCGGGGCGTGCGAGGGCGAACCCGACCGTGTTCGCCCGCGCACCGACGAGCGCGCGGGCCGCCGAGCTGGGCTGCCAGTGGTTCTCCTCGACGATCGCGAGGATGCGCTGGCGGGTCTCGTCGCTCACGCCGGGACGCCCGTTCAGGGCGAAAGACACGGCTCCGGGCGAGACGCCGGCCATGCGCGCGATGTCCGCGATCGTGACGCGTTTGCCCGAGACCATGGGCCTCAGACTACTTGATCGGTTTAGCCGCTCGTGAGCGGATGCACGTGCTCTAGACTCGATTGCTGTATCGCTTTAGTAATTCAGCTAGCATCGATATGTCGAGGTCCGCGGCGCGGGCGTCGGTCGATCACCACTCACCGTCGAGCCCGGAGAACCACACCATGCATGACGACACCTCGCTCACCGTCGGCCGCGTAAAGAGAGTGCTGGATGAGCGCATCCGCCCGGCGATCCACTCGGCATCCGTCCCCCTCACCATCGAGGTGAACGAGCTCCCCGGTGAGCCGATCGCCCCCGCAGACGGCCTGGCCCTCGACTTCGCGCCGGCATCCGTGCCGAGCATGTGGGGCCCGGCCTGGTCGACGACGTGGTTCAAGATCACCGGTCGCGTCCCCTCCGAATGGGCAGGCCGTCGGGTCGAGGCCGTCATCGACCTGGGGTTCGACATCAACATGCCGGGATTCCAGTGCGAGGCGCTCGCCTATCGCGCGGGGGGAGACGGCTCGGAGCCCCTGCCGATCAAGAGCATCAATCCCCGCAACCAGTGGGTGCCGATCGCCGAGACCGCCCGTGGCGACGAGCCCGTCGAGCTCTACCTCGAAGCGGCCGCGAACCCGGTGCTGCTCGATTACCACCCCTTCCTGCCGACGCAGGAGGGCGACATCCGCACCTCGTCGCCGGAGCCGCTGTACCGCACGCGCCGCATCGACCTCGCGGTGTTCGAGCAGGACGTCTTCGAGCTCTCGCTCGACCTCGAGGTGCTGTTCGAGCTGCAGGCCGAGCTGCCGCCCACGTCTCCGCGCCGCATGCGGATCCTGCAGGCGATGGACGACGCACTCGACGTCCTCGATCTGCAGCACATCGTGCAGACGGCCGCGGATGCCCGTGCCAAGCTGGCGCCGGCTCTGGCCGCTCCCGCAGAGGCGAGCGCGCACCGGATCTCGGCCGTCGGTCACGCGCACATCGACTCCGCCTGGCTGTGGCCGGTGCGGGAGACGATCCGCAAGGTCGCGCGCACGACCTCCTCGATGACCACTCTGATCGAGGAGCAGCCCGACTTCCTCTACGGGATGTCGAGCGCGCAGCAGTACGCATGGCTGAAGGAGCATCGTCCGGAGGTCTGGGAGCGGGTCAAGGCGGCCGTCGCCGCCGGTCGGTTCCTGCCGCTGGGCGGCATGTGGGTCGAGTCCGACACGGTGATGCCGTCGGGTGAGTCCCTGGTGCGGCAGTTCTCGTACGGGCAGCGGTTCTTCGAGCGGGAGTTCGGCATCCGCTCGAAGGGCGTGTGGCTGCCCGACAGCTTCGGGTACTCGCCGGCGCTGCCGCAGCTGATGCGTCGCGCCGGCTTCGAGTGGTTCTTCACGCAGAAGATCTCGTGGAACCAGCAGAACGTGTTCCCGCACCACTCCTTCCTGTGGGAGGGCATCGACGGGTCGCAGGTGTTCACGCACTTCCCCTCGATGGACACCTACAATTCGCAGCTCAGCGGCATGGAGGTCGCGAAGGCATCGCGTCAGTTCAAGGAGAACCGCCGGTCGTCGCGGTCGATCGCCCCGGTCGGCTGGGGAGACGGCGGCGGGGGGACCACCCGTGAGATGACCGGTAAGGCGAAGCGCCTCGAGAGCCTCGAGGGCAGCGCGCAGGTCGTGTGGGAGCATCCCGACACGTTCTTCGACGCGGCTCGCGCCGAGTTGCCGAACCCTGCCGTGTGGGTGGGCGAGCTCTACCTCGAGCTGCACCGCGGCACGTTGACGAGCCAGCACGCGACGAAGGCGCTGCACCGCTGGGCCGAGCAGGCGCTCGTCGAGGCCGAGCTGTGGGCGGCGACGGATGCCGTGCGCACGGGTGCGACCTATCCGAAGGACGAGCTCGATCGGCTGTGGCAGATCGTGCTCCTGCACGAGTTCCACGACATCCTGCCCGGAACCTCCATCGCCTGGGTGCACCGCGAGGCCGTCGAGGTGCTTAGCGGTGTGCTGTCCGATGCGCGGACGCTGTCGGATGCGGCCCGCCGGTCGCTCGCGGGCGAGGGCGAGCGCGCGCTGCGCTTCGTGCCGAGCTCTGTGGGCGGTGGGCGAGCGCTGGGCGCGGCCTTCGTCGAGGAGTCGTCGGCCCCGGCTGTGACACTCGTGGAGGAGGACGGCGGCTGGCGTCTCGAGAACGAGCTCGTCTCGGTGCTCGTGTCGGCGGAGGGTCTGATCGTCTCGGCCGTCGACAAGGCGTCCGGTCGCGAGGCCGTCGCCGAGGGGCGTGCGGCGAACCTGTTCCAGCTGCATCAGGACTTCCCGAACATGTGGGACGCGTGGGACATCGACAAGTACTACCGCAACAGCGTCGACGACCTCACCGCGGTCGACTCGATCACGGCATCCGTCGTCGACGGCGTGGCGACCGTGACGGTGACGCGTTCGTTCTCCGAGTCGACGATCGAGCAGACCATCGTCCTCGCGCCGGGAGAGCGCACCGTGGTGCTGCGCAACGACGTCGACTGGCACGAGACCGAGAAGCTGCTCAAGCTCGCCTTCTCGCTCGACGTGCAGGCGACGCACACCGAGGCGGAGACGCAGTTCGGATACCAGTCGCGGGTCACCCACACGAACACGAGCTGGGAGGCGGCGAAGTTCGAGACCTCGATGCATCGCTTCGTGCTGGTGCGCGAGCAGGACTTCGGCGTCGCTCTCGTGAACGACTCGATCTACGGCTACGACACCTCGCGCGAGGTCTCGGATGACGCGGTCACGACCACCGTCCGGCTGTCGCTGCTGCGCGCGCCGCGATTCCCCGACCCCGAGACCGACCACGGACACCACGAGATCACGATCGGCTTGGTGGTCGGCGCGGATGCCGCGGTGGCCACCACCGAGGGTATCAAGCTCAATGCGATGGCGACGTCGATGCGCGGGGCCCGCGAGGTCGAGCCCCTGGTACGAGTGCAGGGCGACGGCATCGTCGTCTCGGGAGTGAAGCTCGCCGACGACGGCTCGGGCGACGTGATCGTGCGAGTGTACGAGGCACTCGGGCGTCGCGCTGTCGGATCGCTGACGGCCGATTTCGAGCACCGCGAGATCCGCGAGGTGTCGCTCATCGAGGATCCGCTCGTCGACGCGCGCGTCGGAGGCGAGCTGCGCCTGCGTCCGTTCGAGGTGCGCACGGTGCGCGTCATCCGCTGAGCGTCACCGCCGCGCTCCCGTCACCGCCGCGCTCCGTGCTCAGGGCGCGGCGGTGAAGGCCTCGAAGTCCGAGCGGGAGATGTCCGCGTAGGCGTGGGCCCACTCCCGCAGCGCGGCGGCGACGGTGCGCCCGTCGCCGATGTAGCCGACGACCTCGGTGGCGCTCACGGACTGGCTGTGGGCGCGGGCGATGACCGCGGCGCAGGCTCGCGCGTAGGTGACGAAAGGTCCGTCGTCGAGTGCTTCGACGTCGACCGACCCCTTCATGTCGTGGAACTGGCGCGCGTAGAAGTCGGCGGCCGGGCTCCGCAGGTGCCCGAGGAAGGGATCTGACAGCGCCTGGAGGATGCGCTGCATCGCCACGACCCTCGCTCCCTCGCCGTGCGCGTCGATGATCGCGCGCAGCGATTCGGGCTGCTCGATCCCGCCGTACTCGACCAGCACGCTCTGCGATGCCTGCTTCGGCTGCATCAGCAGCGTGTTGTCCTCTCCGTCCTGGAACAGCACCAGGTAGCAGCGCGTGCCGACGCTGCCGACTCCGACCACCCGTCGCGCGACGTCGCTCACCGTGTAGTGATCGAGCAGCAGGGCGACATCGGGGCTCGCCGTGCTGCGGTACTGATCGACGAGGCCGTGCACCTGGGAGAGCAGATCGTCGTCGATCGGTGTCGTCGTCGGCTCGTGGTGGATGAAGCGGCGGCGCCCGACGGCATCCGTTCGGGTGAGCCGATGCGCCGCTCGGGCGCCTGTGCGCCGCTGCGCCTGCGACACGGCTCTGCGGACCGCCTTGCGAGACGGCTTGTCGAGCATCCGGCGTGTGGATCGCACATCGAAATGGGTGAAGTAGCGGTCGGTCGGACTCAACGCGGTGATGCGCCGCAGGCCGCGCGAATATGAGCCGACGGCCGCGAGCAGCGCCTGGTCGATCACGGCATCCGTGCGTCCGGTGGCGTGGCCTGCGACCACGATGCTCGCGGCCAGGCGCTTGACGTCCCACTCCCACGGAGCCCAGGCGGCCTCGTCGAAGTCATTGAGATCGAACATCAGACGGCGCTGCGGCGAGGCGTAGAAGCCGAAGTTCGAGACGTGGGCGTCGCCGCAGGACGCGACCAGGATGCCGCTGTGCGGCGCGTCGGCGAGATCCGCGGCCATGAGCGCGGCGGTGCCGCGGTAGAAGGCGAAAGCGCTGGCCGACATCCGCTCCCTGCGCAGGGATGCGAGTTCGGGGATTCGCGTGCTGTTCTGGGCGTCGAGGATCCCCAGGGGGTCACGTCTGCCGGAGCCGATGTGCGCGAGTGAGCGGCGTGGGGCGGTCTCGCGTGATGCCGTTCCCTGCGCGAGCAGTCGGGAGGTGGACGGTGGGGAGGACCACGTCGTGTCGGTGCGGCCGATGTGGCTCATCCGGCCATTGTGGCAGTGGCATCGGGGGAGGACTATAGGCCCATGGTGACCGTCGAGGATGTGCGCGAGATCGCGCTCGCGCTTCCCGGCATGACCGAGCGCGTCGGCGGTCAGACGGGTGAGCCGGCGTGGCGCCTGGCGAGCGGACAGATCGCGTGGGTGCGCGGGCCGAGCAAGGTCGACGTGCGTCAGCTCGCGGAGCTGGGACTGGAATGGCCGGAGTGCCCGGTGCTCGCGGTGCGGGTCGGCAGTCTCGAGGAGAAGGAGGCCCTGCTGGCGGCGGAGCCCGACGCGCTCTTCTCCATTCCGCACTTCGACGGGTACCCCGGCCTGCTCGTCCGTCTCGACGTGATCGATCGAGCGCGGCTCGAGGAGATCATCGCGGATGCCTGGCTCGTGCGGGCTCCGGTGCTCGTCGCGAAGCAGTGGCTCGCTGAGCGCGGCTTGGACTGAAGGGGTTCTGCGGTCCGTTCGTCCATGCTCTGTTCGTTGAGCGAGGCCGACGAAGTCGCCCGAGACGAAACGCGCTGCGCCCGCCCCGTTCGTTGAGCGAGGCCGACGAAGTCGCCCGAGACGGAACGCACCGTACCTCCGCCGGCCCGCGCGCCCACCCGTCACGTACCATTCCGATACTCCAGAATATGCTCCTGAACTGGCAAAAAAGGGTCGATCTCGGCGTCTGAATGTCGGTGGCCAGGTGTTGAGTGAGACGTATGAACAGCACTCGTACTCTCCTCGATCGGGTCGTCGCCGACCTCGATCGGGTGCTGTCCGATGACGCACTGGCGGGTCTGCGCGACGGGGATCGCGTCGAGGTGCTGCTGGCCGCAGGTGCGGCATTCCGCCGGGCAGAGGCGGTGATCGTGGAGACGGTCGCCACCGCTGACGCCACAGACTTCCCGCATTCCGCGGGATGCCGCACCCTGACCGAGCTGCTGGAGCGGACCGTGTTGACCGACGTGGGCGGTGCGACCCGTCTGATCAAGGTCGTCGACCTCGTCCGCCGCCCGGTGTCCCTGGCGGGGGAGAGGCTGCCGGCGCGGTGGCCGGCCCTGCGCGAAGCACTGTTGCGGGGCGATGTCGGGGTTGCGGGGATGCTCGCGGCCACGGGGCCGGTGGAAGCGATCCGTGACCGGATCGGCGCGGCGGAGAGACTCGAAGCGGATGACTTCCTCGCCCGTGCCGCACGCGGCCTGCTCGATAGCGACAGCGCGGACGCCGATGCGCCGCGCGGTCCGATGCGCACGCCGGAAGACTTGAACCTGCTCGCCCAGATTGCCGCCGCGACTCTCGACCCTGACGGTCCCGAACCCGACGACGACGAGCCCGCCCGCCGACGCGGGGTGACGATCGGACGCCTGCGTGACGGACTGCGCACCATCAAAGGAAACCTGACCCCCGACGTCGCCGCGCAACTCGACCTGATCCTGGATGCGATGCTCAACCCGAAAGGCGACGGGCCACCCGTCCCGTCCGGTGTCGCATTCGCGCCCTCCGACGGATCACGCGACACAGGCTCTGACGGCTCTGACGGCGCTGACGGCTCTGACGGCACTGACGGTGCTCATCCTGACGAGGACTCGCACAACTCCGACCCCCGCACCGTGATCGACGGGCGCACTCCGGCGCAGAAGCGCCACGACGCCCTCGCCGCCGCCCTCGGCATCGCGGCACGGCATAAGGAGATGCCGTCCCTCGGGGGTGCGTCCCCGACGCTGACGGTGAACATCGACGTGAAAGACCTCGCCGCGGGCAGGGGACGGGCGACGGTTGGCGGATCCGCATCTGTTCCGACCTCCGTCGCCGCACAGGCCGGATGTTCCGGGACGATCCAACGGGTCCTGTTCGACGAGGGCCGGATCATCGGCATCAACACGACGGATCGGGTGTTCACGGTGCATCAAAGACGGGCGATCATCGCCCGCGACAAGGAATGCCTGATCCCTGGCTGCCATGTCCCGGCATCGTGGTGTGAGATCCACCACGTGACCGAACATGCCAGGGGCGGGCCGACGCATACCGATAACGGTGTTCCGTTGTGCTGGTGGCACCACCGATCCTTGGATTCCTCCGGGTGGGAGATCAGGATGAACGCCGGCATCCCCCAAGTCCGGGGACCGGGATGGTGGGACCCTGCCTACCGGTGGCACACCCCACGACTCTCGGATCTCCCCCACCGCGAGAATCACCACGAGCCGAGCGGTCTCGGCTCGACACTTCAGACGGCATAGGCGGGTGCTGCGCGTGCCCTCAGCGAGCGTCGAGGAGATACGGCCGCGCCGCGTCGAGGAACTCACGCGGTTCGTCGGCCCACAGGCGAATCCGATCGACGTGATGAGTCCCGCCCTTGGGTGCCAGGCCGGGCAGTCGGATCGCGACCAGGCGCTCCAGTTCGATCTCGATGTTCGTCTCGTCCTGCATGCGCTCGGCGTACTCCGTGCCCGACACCCTCGGCTGCTTCGGCTCGTCGACTCATCGAGAGATCGCCACCGATGCTTCCTTACCTCACTACATTGATCAAGCGGGGCCGAGCCTCAACACCTCGGGTCCCTCGCCGCCCGTCAGCTCGTCTGCGACGCGGATGCTCCGGGCCAGATCGTCGAGCGCCGTATCGAGCGTGCCGAAGCGCTCGCGTTCGCTGCACACCGCCGTGAGCGTCACGAGATGAGTCCCGGTGTCCCACGTGTACGTGGCGAAGGGCGGCGACGCGGGCGACGGCGGCATCGCGACCACGAGCTTCTCGCCGACACCCAGCCAGCGGCTCGAGAACGACACGGTGTCGTCATAGTCCATGGGCATGGATGCGCGAGCGATGCGCACCTCGGGGGTGAGCATCTGCACGGTCGCCATCGCGACGACGAGCTCAGGGTCGGCCTTCCACGTCCAGACCAGCACTCGCCCGTCCGCTCGGCGCATCAGCAGAGGAGCCGCCTGACTCATCGCCCACGCCCCGAAGCGCGAACCGGGACGCTCGGTCACGCCGATCGCCGAGTTGACCTGTCCGAGCAGCATCCTGATGGCGGCCTTCCGATGCCGTCTGCCCTTCCACCCGAGCGAGTCGGTGACGGGGATCCACTGCTGGGGGTCGGCGTCGGCAGTCAGTCGCATGGCTCCACGGTAGAGGGTGAGACTGAGGGATGCCGGTACGCCTCAGCGGCTGCGCCAGGGGCCTCGGGTAGAGTTGCCAGCGCCCGATCGGGCTCACCGACCGCCGTACCGTTAGGCAGAATGTCCTCCTCTACCTCCGATCCGACGAGTGCCCCCGACGTCGAATCCGACTCCGCCGCCGACTCCGGCGTGCGTCCGCTGCGCATCCTGATCGGATGCGACACGTTCGCGCCCGACATCAACGGCGCCGCGCGCTTCGCAGAGCGCCTGGCCGCGGGCCTCGTGCAGCGAGGCCACGACGTTCACGTCGTCGCCCCCAACGTCGCGTACCGCCGCACTCCTGCCCGCACCGAGGTCATCGAGGGCGAGCCCATGACGATGCATCGGCTGCCCTCGGTGCGGTGGGCGCCGCACGACTGGCTGCGCTTCGTCTGGCCGTGGCGCGTGAAGCACTACGCCCGCAGGATCCTCGATGACGTGCAACCCGATGTGGTCCACATCCAGTCGCACATCGTGATCGGCCGCGGTCTCTCACGCATCGCGCACGAGCGCGGCATCCCGGTGATCGCGACCAATCACGTCATGGCCGAGAACATCCTCGACCACACCACGATGCCGAAGTTCGTGGATGACCTCGTGCTGCGCTGGGCATGGGGCGACGCGAAGCGCACCTTCGCCCTGACGCGAGCCATCACCACGCCGACCCGTCGTGCCGCCGACTTCCTCGAGCGCACGGTCGCTGTCGAGAACGTGATCCCGGTCAGCTGCGGCATAGACCGCAGCCAGTACACCCCGGTGATCGGGCCGCGCGAGAACAACCGCATCGTCTTCGTCGGTCGGCTCACGGCAGAGAAGCAGGTCGAGGTGATCCTCGAAGCGATGACGAAGCTCGATCCCGCACTGGACGCGACCTTCGACATCGTCGGCGGCGGCGATCAGCGCAAGCAGCTCGAGAACCTGACGAACCAGCTCGGTCTCGCCGACCGGGTCACCTTCCACGGGCGCACCACCGACGAGGAGCTGCGGGCTCTGCTCTCGCGCGCCTCGGTCTTCACCATCGCCTCCATCGCCGAGCTGCAGTCGATCGCGACCATGGAGGCGATGGCCTCGGCGCTCCCGATCGTCGCCGCCGATGCCGTCGCCCTGCCGCACCTCGTGCATGACGGCGAGAACGGCTATCTGTTCGAGCCCGGTGATGCGGATGCTCTCGCTGCGCGTCTCACCGACGTGCTGACCGCCGACGCGGTGGAGTACGAGCGGATGCAGAGGGCCTCCCTCGACGGCGTCGCGATCCACGACATCAATCGCACGCTCGACACGTTCGAGGCGCTGTACCGCGACGCCCCGCTTCCCGAGTGACGGCTCCTGCCATGCACGTCGTGTTCTTCGGGGACCAGCACCTCGACTCGCTCGGCGGTGCGCAGGTGTCGATGCGACTGCAGCGGGAGTATCTCGAACGCGCGGGTCACACGGTGACCGTGGTCGCGCCGACCATGCACGCTCGGCGTGGACACCCAGGCACTCCCGGCGATGTCGACCTGCCGTCGGTTCCGATCACCCTCGACCGCGAGTACTCCCTGAGCTGGCCGGGGCGCGCGACCGACCGCTTCCTCGATCGGGCGATGACGCACCGCCCCCCTGTCGACCTCGTGCACGTGCAGGCCGATTTCTGGGGCGCGTTCATCGGCCATCGCTACGCGTCTCGCCATGGCATCCCGGTCGTGCACACCATGCACAACCGCGTCGACGTCGGGATCGCCGCTGTCACGCCCCTCCATCGTCCGGTGCTCGCGGTGCTCAACGCGTGGCGGCGCTTCGCGCTGCGGGCGGTCGCCCCGCGGGTCGACGGCTCCGACGGCTGGGCCTTCCTCCGCGGACTCGCGAGCGGCGCATCCGCGGTGACGGCTCCGTCGACCCACTTCGCGCGACGGCTCGAGGAGCACGGCGTCTTCTCACCCGTCGACGTCATCTGGAACGGCATCGACGACGAGGTGCGCGAGTCGACCCTCGCAGCCGCGCCCACCCAGCGGGAGTCCGGGCGGCCACGTCTCGTATGGCTCGGCAGGATGAGCCCCGAGAAGAGGCTGTTGCCGTTCCTCGAGGCGTTCGTCGAGTCCGGCGTCGATGCCGACCTCGAGGTCATCGGCGGCGGAGCGCAGCGCTCGGCGGCCGAGAGGATCGTCGCCGACGCGACGAACGTGCGGTTCTCCGGGCGGCTGACCTATGCGCAGACGCTCGCCCGCATCGCGGCCGCCGATGCTCTGGTGCAGACGTCGATCGGCTTCGAGACCCAGGGCATGACGCCGTTCGAGGCGGCGACACTCGGCACGCCCTCTGTGATCAGCGACCCCGACATCGCCGCCGAGCTCGGCGGCGGACTCTGGGCCGTTCGCGGAGCCGCGGGCACCGAGGACCAGCGCAAGGCGGGGCTCATCGAGACGCTGCGCCGCGCAGCATCCGACATCTCGGCGGGTACGGCGCCGGTGCCGATGCGGGAGGTGTCCGAGGCGTTCCGGCAGTCGTCACGCACGGCCGCGATGGTCGAGGTCTATCGGCGGGTGCTCGCTCAGAAGCCGAGCGAGTAGAAGACTCCCGACAGCGCGCCCGCCAGGGTGCTGGCGACAGCGCTGCCGGCGACTCCCACCGCGATGGCCGCGAGGAGGTGCGGGGCAGGCCGGCGGAGCGCCATGAGGCCGAGCACCAGGCCCGCGGCCGACCCGAGGAACACGACGAAGCTCAGCACGTTCGACAGGATCTCGACGACATCGAACCCGACGCTCGCGTACAGGAACTGCGAGAGCACGCGGAAGACCAATCCGATGCCCACGGCCACGGCCGACACCAGCAGCGCCACGGTTCCGAGCGAGTTCCCCGTGGCTGCCGCTCCTGACGCGGGCGCGGCCCCGGCGGCGCTCCGGGCATAGGGAGGCGCGTCTGCTCCGTACGGCTGGCCCGGCGCCCCGTACGGCTGGCCGGGCTGTGTGGGGTGCTGCTGCGGGGGATACGGCTGCTGCTGCGGATTCGCGGGCTGCTGCGGTTCGCTCATGATGACTTCCCGAAGATCAGAGGTGGAGCAGTGTGAAAGCGAGGTTGGCGCCCCACGACACGAGGATGCCGATGATCGACGAGGCGCCGATCCCGATGGCGATGCCGGCGAGGATCTGCTGGCCCGTGCGACGCATCGCGATCAGACCGAGGATGAGGGCCACCACCGACGCGACCAGCACGATCGCGTTGCCGATGGCGCTGACCACGCCGATGAGCGAGTAGTCGTTCACCGAACGCGCGAGAAGCGGGAACGACAGCGTCACGAGCAGTCCGATCGAGAGCGACACCAGCGCGACGATGAAAGCGACGCGGCCGAGCGAGCCTCCCGACTGCGCCGGCGACTGCGGGTACTGCTGCTGCGGGTACTGCTGCGGAGGGTATCCCTGCGGCTGTGCCGGCTGCTGCTGCGGGTCGCTCATGTGTCGAGCGTAGTGGCGCGGTTCAGCTGCGGTCGAGCATCTTCCGCTCCGGGACGCGCGTCCAGTCGGTGGCGATGCGGTGGTAGCCGTCGCGACGGATTTCCACGACCGTGGCGGCGGCGGCCCAGAGGGACACGGCGAGAAGTGCGATGAGGAGTATCATGGCAGAAACGCTACGTTCATCTGATATCGGTCACGAGTGGCAGAACAGACGTTGGGCGTAGGAAATCTGCCAAACGGAGAGTGCGCATGGAGACAGTGGCCTGCATCGTCCAAGACGGGTTCGCGCCGTTCGAGTTCGGCCTCGCGTGCGAGGCCTTCGGGCTCGACCGCTCGAACGATGGAGTGCCGAACTTCGACTTCCGGGTCATCGCGCCGCATCCGGGTGTGGTGACGTCGAAGATGGGCTTCTCGATCAATGTCGAGCACGACCTCTCCTACGCCTACGAGGCCGACCTCGTGATCTTCTGCCCCGTGCCCCGTGAGTACTGGAGCGACATCGACCCTCTCCTGATCGACGCGGCGCGGCAGGCCGTGGCTCGAGGTGCGTGGGTGCTCACGATCTGCAGCGGATCGTTCATCCTCGGAGCGGCGGGAGTGCTCGACGGACGTCGCGCCACCACCCACTGGATGTACTCCGAGATCATGGCCTCGATGTACCCCGAGATCGAGATCGACCCCGACGTGCTCTTCGTGCAGGACGGGCGGATCATCACGAGCGCCGGCACGGCGGCCGGCATCGATGCGTGCCTGCATCTGCTCCGCCAGGAGCTCGGCGCGGAACTCACCAACCGCATCGCGCGCCGCATGGTCGTGCCGCCGCAGCGTGACGGCGGTCAGGCGCAGTTCATCGATCGGCCCATCCCCGTGGTGCCCAGCGACTCGCTCGCGGCCGTGGCCGACTGGGCGGTCGAGCACCTGCGAGACGATCTCGGTGTCGACCAGCTCGCCGCCCGCGCGCTCATGTCGCCGCGCACGTTCGCCCGACGGTTCAAGGCCGAGTACGGGGCGACTCCCGCCGCCTGGCTCGCGCGGCAGAGGGTGCTGCATGCGCAGCGCCTGCTGGAGCGCACCGAACTCTCGCTCGAGCAGATCGCCGACGAGTGCGGTTTCGGGTCGGCGGCGGTGCTGCGGCAGAACTTCTCGCGCGTGCTCGGCACCACGCCCACGGCCTATCGGGCGCGCTTCTCCTGCGCGACGGACGCGGAGACTTCCGCAGCCTGACTTCGCGCGACGAGGCTCGGGTTCTCAGCTGTCCCAGTGGCCGGGGCGGGGGAGGGCGTGATCCGCGATCACCACCGCGTCCGGCGTGACAGACGCCGTGCAGAACAGCAGTGACTGGGTGGGGTAGCCGTGCGGGCGGTTGTCGCGGATGATCGCCCTGTCGTCCTCCGGATCGAGAGTCGCCGACGCGGCCAGCAGCGAGATCCACTCACCTGTCCAGTCCGCGCTGTCCGCCGCGGGGCCCAGCGCGCGGAACTCGGGCAGCCACGCGGCGATGCGCGCGGTGCCCTCATCGTCGAGGTCGTCGTGCGCGATCATGTGGGTGCCGGGCTCGACGGGCGTCTCGCGCATCGCGAGACCGTTCCAGCTCAGCACTCGTGCTCCTTCCGGACGCACCTCGAGCAGATTGAATCCGTGCATCGGCAGCGGCATCGGCAGCGGCATCGACAGGGGGACGGCGGGCGAGCGTCCGCTGACGGACTCGAGCGCGAGCGAGCCGCGCGAGAGGGCGACCTCCGGGGCCAGATCGACGACGTCGGCTCGATTCAACAGCACGGCCAGCCTGCGCTCTGCGACGTTCACCGCGAGCCAGGCTCCGCCGGCTCGACGATCGCGGATGCCGGTCACGCCGGGATACTGCTCTGGCCACCATTCGCCGAGAGCATCCCACTCGCGGAGCGGATCCTCGTCGCGCACGGCGAGCAGCCTCGCAGCGGCCGGTCCTGCCACATCGATCACCACGGTGCACACGCTGTCAAGTCTAGGTCGGGCGGATGCGGTCGGATCGCGGTCGCGAGGATCGCCCGCCGGAGCGGATGCTGCGGCAGAATCGAACCGTGAACATCGTGGTCGGGGTGACGGGTGGCATCGCCGCATACAAGACGGTGCACCTCGTGCGCCTGCTCACCAAGGCGGGTCACGACGTGACGGTGGTGCCGACCGAGGATGCGCTGCGATTCGTCGGCACCCCGACGTGGGAGGCGCTGAGTCGGCATCCGGTGACCACCTCCGTGCACGACGACGTCGCCCGCGTGCGGCACGTGGCGCTCGGCCAGGCCGCCGACCTCGTCATCGTGGCTCCTGCCACGGCCAACACGATCGCCAAGATCACCGCCGGCATCGCCGACGATCTTCTCGGCACCACGCTGCTCGCCACCGAGGCGCCGGTGATCCTCGCGCCGGCGATGCATGCCGAGATGTGGCGCAATGCGGCCACGCGCGCGAACATCGAGACGCTACGCAGGCGGGGCGTGCATCTGGTGGGGCCGGCCGACGGCGAGCTCGCCGGCGGCGACAGCGGGCCGGGCCGCATGGTCGAGCCGGAGGAGATCGCCGCCGCCGCCCTGGCGCTGTGCGGGCCGCGCGACCTCGATGGCCTGCGGGTCGTCATCTCGGCGGGCGGCACGAGGGAGCCGATCGATCCGGTGCGCTTCCTCGGCAATCGCTCGAGCGGCCGGCAGGGCGCGGCGCTCGCCGCCGAGGCCTGCGCACGCGGAGCGGAGGTCACCGTCGTCGCGGCGAACATCTCGGCAGACGTGATGGCCGACGCGCGGCATCCGTCGCTCCGCGTGGTCTCGGTGGGGACGGCGGCGCAGCTCGGAGCCGCGATGAAGGATGCCGCGCGCGACGCCGACATCGTCATCATGGCCGCCGCCGTCGCCGACTACCGGCCGGCCGCGGTGTCGCCGCACAAGCTCACGAAGGAGCAGGGTGCTCTCACGCACCTGGAGCTCGTCGAGAACGAGGACGTCGTCGCGGCGCTCGCCACTGCACGAGGGGAGGGGGCAGCGCCTGTGGGGCAGACGATCGTGGCGTTCGCCGCCGAGACCTCCGAGGACCCCGACCACCGTCTCGACCGCGCCCGCCGCAAGCGCGAGCGCAAGGGCGTCGACCTGCTCGCGGTGAACCTCGCCGACGCGGCACGCGGTTTCGAGGTCGCGCACAACTCGATCGACGTCGTAGGCGACAGGGGCGCTGTCGTCGCCTCCGTCTCGGGAACCAAGCGCGAGGTCGCGCGAGCTCTGTGGGATGCGGTGCTCGCTTCTCGCTGACCAGCAGTGGTAAAGTTGAGTCACCACAACTCAACTTTAGAAGGAGTCTCCTCAGGAGGATCAGATGCCAGGCCCACAGACGAGTTCGCAGAACGACGACCAGCAGTCCGCACTCGAGCAGTTCGGGATCAACCTCACCGACCGTGCCCGCCAGGGAAAGCTCGACCCCGTCATCGGGCGCGACAGCGAGATCAGGCGCGTCAGCCAGGTGCTCACCCGCCGCACCAAGAACAACCCGGTGATCATCGGCGAACCCGGCGTCGGAAAGACGGCCGTCGTCGAGGGGCTCGCCCAGCGCATCGTCGCGGGCGACGTCGCCGAGTCGCTCAAGGACAAGCAGCTCGTGTCGCTCGACATCTCTGCGCTCGTCGCCGGCGCGATGTACCGCGGGCAGTTCGAGGAGCGCCTCAAGAGCGTGCTCAAGGAGATCACCGAGTCCGACGGCCGCATCATCACCTTCATCGACGAGCTCCACGTGCTCATGGGTGCGGGAGGCGGCGAGGGGTCGGTCGCCGCATCGAACATGCTCAAGCCGATGCTGGCACGCGGCGAACTCCGTCTGATCGGCGCGACCACGCTGAACGAGTATCGCGAGTTCATCGAGAAGGATGCCGCGCTCGAGCGGCGCTTCCAGCCGGTGTACGTCGGCGAGCCGAGCGTCGAGGACACGATCGCGATCCTCCGTGGGCTCAAAGGGCGCTACGAGGCGCACCATGGAGTGACCATCTCGGACAGCGCTCTCGTCGCCGCCGCCGCGCTCTCCAACCGCTATCTGCCCGCTCGACAGCTGCCGGACAAGGCGATCGACCTGATCGACGAGTCGATGTCGAGGCTCAAGATGGAGATCGACTCGTCGCCGGTCGAGATCGACCAGCTCAAGCGTCAGGTCGACCGCATGAAGCTCGAGGAGCTGGCGCTCAAGCGCGAGAAGGATGCCGCATCGAAGGAGCGCCTGGGTGCGCTCCGCGAGCAGCTCGTGATCATGGAGGGCGAGCTCGCAGAGCTCGAGGAGAGATGGGCGCGCGAGCGCCAGGGCCTTAACCGCGTCGGTGACCTCAAGAAGCAGCTCGATGATGCCATCACGCAGCGCGACCTCGCCATGCGCGAGGCCGACTACACGCGCGCGTCGAAGCTCGAGTACGAGACGATCAAGCGCCTCGAGCGCGAGATCGCCGAGGCCGAGCAGGCCGAGGCGGCCGTCTCGACCGAGGGGCGGATGGTCAACGAGCAGGTCACCGACGAGGACATCGCCGCCGTCATCGCCGCATGGACCGGCATTCCTGTCGGGCGCCTCCTGCAGGGCGAGAGCGAGAGGCTGCTGCACCTCGAATCCGAGCTCGGTCGCCGCCTCATCGGGCAGAAGGATGCGGTCAAGGCCGTCTCCGATGCGGTGCGCCGATCGCGCGCGGGGATCAGCGACCCCGGTCGTCCGACCGGATCGTTCCTCTTCCTCGGCCCCACCGGCGTCGGCAAGACCGAGCTGGCGAAGGCGCTCGCCGACTTCCTCTTCGACGACGAGCGCGCCATGGTGCGCATCGACATGTCGGAGTACGGCGAGAAGCACTCGGTCTCGCGGCTCGTCGGCGCCCCTCCCGGGTACGTCGGCTACGAGCAGGGCGGTCAACTCACCGAGGCCGTGCGGCGTCGGCCCTACGGAGTGGTGCTGCTCGACGAGGTCGAGAAGGCGCACCCCGAGGTGTTCGACGTGCTGCTGCAGGTGCTCGACGACGGTCGCCTCACCGATGGCCAGGGGCGGACGGTCGACTTCTCGAACGTCATCCTGATCCTCACCTCGAACCTCGGCTCGCCGATCCTCATCGATCCGATGCTGTCGGTCGACGACAAGCGCGAGCAGGTCATGGCGCTGGTGCGACAGGTCTTCCGCCCCGAGTTCCTCAACCGTCTCGACGACGTCGTGATGTTCCAGGCGCTCACCGAAGACGACCTCGCGCAGATCGTCGAGCTGTCGATCGATCAGCTGCACGCCAGGCTGCGCGATCGCCGGCTCACGCTCGCCGTCACCCCCGACGCACGGGCCTGGCTCGCCGAGCGTGGGTACGACCCGGTGTTCGGTGCGCGTCCGCTGCGCCGCCTCATCCAGACCGAGGTGCAGAACAAGCTGGCGACCGCGCTGCTCTCGGGCGGCGTGCGCGACGGAGACAACGTCCGGGTCGACGTCGCCGTCGACGGCACCGGCCTGGTGCTGACGGCCGAGACGCCGGACGTCGCGCTCTAGGCTCCGCTCGGGACGAGTCGCCGACCGGAAGACAGGTCACCGACAGAAAGAGGACGCCACCCGTCGATCGGGTGGCGTCCTCTTCTCGTGTGGTCCGGGATCAGGCGTCGAGGACGACGGTCTCGGAGATCGGTCGGCGCACGCGCGGGGCGACCTCGCGCTCCTGCAGCACCTCGGGCAGCGTCGTGGCGTCGCCGACCTCGCCCAGGGCGAAGACGGTGGTGGGCACGAAGCGCTCGTCGAGGTCGGCGAACTCGCGGACGACCTCGGGGTCGAAGCCGCTCATCTGATGCACGACGAGTCCGTCGTGGTGGGCCTGGATCGAGAAGTGCGCGACGGCCTGACCGAGATCGTAGAGCGCGTGGGTGATCGGGGTGCCGTCAGCGGTCGCTGTCTCGGCGATCGCGACGACGAGCACGGCGGCGTTGCGGGCCCAGGTCTGGTTGAAGCCCACGAGCGAGTCGACGACCTGTGCGTGCAGAGCCGACCCGCGGCGGGCGACGATGAAGCGCCACGGCTGCGAGTTGTTCGCGGAGGGGCTCCAGCGTGCGGCCTCGAGGGCGCTGGACAGCTTGGTCTCGTCGATGGTGTTCTGCGCGTCGTAGGCGCGAGGGCTCCAGCGCGCGGCGAGGACGTCGAGGACGGGGTGCTCGGTCGGTGCGGTGCGATCGATGACGGGAGTGCTCACGGTGATGCCTTTCGAAGGGGATCCTGATCGGACTCCTTCGTCCGCGTACGGGGAAGAGAACAGATGTATGTGTGCGCATATTCCCGAGGGCTTGGTCCGCGGGTCAGTCGACGGGTCGGTCGACGGTCAGTCGGCGAGGTTGTGCGATGCGGCGTCGGCGAGGGCTCGGCGCACGGCGCGGATCGCCGGCGCGTCGGCCGAGACGCGCCTGGCAGAGGAGAAGATCTCGCGCCGCGGTGCCTGAGGCAGCGGCGACAGGTCGACGGAGGGGCGGTCGCCCGCCCACACGAGCTCGGGCAGGAGTCCGACGGCCAGGCCCGCGTGGATCAGGCGCACGTGCGCCGTGAGGTCGGCGATCTCGAAGCGCACGTCCGGCTCGAAACCGGCCGTGCGGCACAGCTGCTCGGCCCAGGCGCGCGAGGCCGTACCCGCAGGCTCCAGCACCCAGGGCTCGTCGCGGGTCGACCACAGCGCCGCGACCGGGTCGTCATCGGTGCGCGAGCCCGGCCGGCGCGCGAGGGCGATGGAGTCGTGGGCCAGCATCACCCTGTCGAGGTCGGCATGCAGGGGGCGGGTGCGGCCAGGGTACTGCTCGGCGAGGATCAGGTCGAAGTCGCGGCTCGAGACCCCGACGAGCCCCGTCTCGGGATCGCTCTCGGTGACCTCGACCCGCAGTGCGGGATGCCGGTCCTTGAGCGCCTCGAGCGCTTGCGGCAGCAGCGAGTGCGCGGTCGATTGGAACACCGCGATGTGCACGGTGCCGGTGACCTCGGTCAGCGACTCGGCGACGGCGACCCTGGCGTGCTCGAGCTGGTCGAGGATGCCCTCCGCCTCGCCGACGAGCACGGTGCCCTGCGACGTCAGCTGCACTCCTCGACCGACTCGGCGCAGCAGGGGGACGCCGACATCGCGCTCGAGCGCGCTGAGCTGCTGCGACACCGTGGCCTTGCTGTACGACAGCGCATCCGCGACCGCGGCCAGGGTGCCGCGCCGCGAGAGTTCGACGAGCATCCGCAGTCGGTTGACGTCCAGCATCCGCTCGCCTCTCTCCGCGCCCAGATTGTTCAGCCTGACTGAACGGAATTCACTCGAATCGGTTGATAGACGTAGCCTACGCGCGCGCCGGACAATGATCGAGCCGCACACGTACCCCGGTGTGCGATCCCCGGAAGGTCACCCGCCATGTCTGTCGACGTCGACACCACACCCCGCACCCACGAAGTCGCCGCTCTGGTGCAGCGCTGGCTCGCCGAGAGCGAGACGCACCCGGTCGAGCCGGCGGCTCAGCGCCTGTCGGAGGTGCTCAAGGACCCGAACGGTCTCGCCTTCACGGTGGGCTTCGTCGACGGCGTGATGCGCCCGGAGGACCTGCGGGTCGCGGGGCGCAAACTCGCCGAGATCTCGGACATCACCCCCTCGCTGCTGCCCGGCTACCTGCGGGCCGCGATCAGGACCGGCGGCTTCTGGGCGCCCAAGCTGCCAGGCGTCGTCGTGCCCATCTCGCGCCGCGTGCTGCGGGCCATGGTCGGACACCTCGTGCTCGACGCGACTCCGTCGAAGCTCGGTCCCGCGATCGCGAAGCTGCGCAAGAGCGGCAACCGCCTCAACCTCAACCTCCTCGGCGAGGCCGTTCTGGGTGAGCGCGAGGCCGACCGTCGCCTTCAGGGCACCTACGACTTCCTGGCTCGCAACGACGTCGACTACGTCTCGATCAAGGTCTCGAGCGTCGTCAGCCAGCTCTCGATGTGGTCGTTCGACGAGGCCGTGGCCGATGTGGTCGCCAAGCTCACCCCTCTGTACGAGCTGGCGGCGTCGTCCGAGGCCGCGGGCCGTGCGAAGTTCATCAACCTCGACATGGAGGAGTTCCGCGACCTCGACCTCACGATCGCGGCGTTCATGAGCATCCTCAGTCAGCCGGGGCTGGAGAACCTCGAGGCCGGCATCGTGCTGCAGGCGTACCTGCCCGACGCGCTCGGCGCCATGCAGCGGCTGCAGGAGTGGGCCGCGGCGCGTCGTGCCAAGGGCGGAGCGCCCATCAAGGTGCGCGTCGTCAAGGGGGCGAACCTGGCGATGGAGGAGGTCGACTCGCGCATCCACGGTTGGCCGCTCGCGACTTACGGCACCAAGCAGGACTCCGACACCAACTACAAGCGCGTGCTCGACTGGGCGATGACGCCCGAGCGACTGGATGCCGTGCGCATCGGCGTCGCGGGACACAACCTCTTCGACATCGCCTACACGTGGCTGCTCGCGAAGGCGCGGGGTGTTGCAGGCCCTTCGACAGGCTCAGGGACCCAGGTCGAGTACGAGATGCTGCTCGGCATGGCGACGGGACAGGCCGAGGCCGTGCGCAAGGACGTCGGCCGCCTGCTGCTGTACACGCCGGTCGTGAACCCGGCGGAGTTCGATGTGGCGATCGCCTACCTCGTGCGACGGCTCGAAGAGAACGCGAGCCCCGAGAACTTCATGTCGGCGGTCTTCGAGCTCGCCTCGAACCCCGCGCTGCTGAGCCGCGAGCGTGAGCGCTTCGAGCGCTCGCTCGCGGCCCTCGACGCCGACCGCTCTGTGCCCTCGTCGAACCGGGTGCAGAACCGGTCGGACGAGGTCATCAGCAGCGCGGGCGATGCCACGACCGTCGGCTTCGAGAACCAGCCGGACAGCGATCCGGCGATCGCCGTGAACCGCGCGTGGGGTCGGGAGATCCTGGCGCGCTCTGTCGATTCGAGGCTCGGTCTCGATTCGATCGCGCTGGCCAAGGTCGAGACGGCCGACGAGCTCGACGGCATCTTCACCGCCGCGCAGGCGGCCGCCGCCGAGTGGGCCGCACGTCCGGCGGCCGAGCGCGCCGCGGTGCTGCACCGTGCCGGCGACGAGCTCTCCCGACGCCGTGCGCAGCTCATCGAGATCATGGCGCACGAGGCGGGCAAGACGATCGCCGAGGCCGACCCCGAGGTCAGCGAGGCCATCGACTTCGCGCACTACTATGCCGAGCGCGCGCTCGACCTCGAGGAGATCGCCGGCGCGACCTTCGTGCCGTCGAAGGTCACCGTGGTGACCCCGCCGTGGAACTTCCCGGTGGCGATCCCCGCCGGCGGCGTGCTCGCGGGTCTCGCCTCGGGCTCCGCGGTGATCATCAAGCCCGCCAAGCTCTCGCAGCGCTGCGGCGCGGTCATGGTCGAGGCGCTCTGGGCAGCGGGTGTTCCGCGCGACCTCCTCGCTCTCGTCGACCTCGCGAACCGCGACCTCGGCACGCGGCTCGTGTCGAGCCCCGTGGTCGACAGGGTCATCCTGACCGGCGCCTACGAGACGGCGCAGCTGTTCCGCTCCTTCCGCTCCGATCTGCCGCTGCTCGGCGAGACGAGCGGCAAGAACGCGATCATCGTCACGCCGTCGGCCGACCTCGACCTCGCCGCGGCCGATGTCGCGCGCAGCGCCTTCGGGCACGCGGGCCAGAAGTGCTCCGCCGCCTCACTCGCGATCCTCGTCGGATCTGTGGCCGAGTCGAAGCGCTTCGAGCGCCAGCTGGTCGACGCGGTGTCGTCGATGCGCGTCGGCCTGCCCGACGATCCGGCCACGCAGATGGGTCCGCTCATCGAGCCGGCGAACGGCAAGCTGCTCACCGCTCTCACCACTCTCGAGAAGGGCGAGCGCTGGCTCGTCGAACCGAAGAAGCTCGATTCCGAGGGGCAGCAGTGGACGCCGGGTGTGAAGATCGGCGTCACCGCCGGGTCGAGCACCCACCTCACCGAGTTCTTCGGTCCGGTGCTCGGCATCATGCACGCGAAAGACCTCGACGAGGCGATCCGGCTGCAGAACGCCGTCGACTACGGGCTGACCGCCGGCATCCACTCGCTCGACTCCGACGAGGTCGCGACCTGGCTCGACCGGGTCGAGGCCGGCAACCTGTACGTCAACCGCGGCATCACCGGTGCGATCGTGCAGCGCCAGCCGTTCGGAGGGTGGAAGCGCTCGGCCGTCGGTGCGGGCGCCAAGGCCGGCGGGCCGAACTACCTGTTCGGCCTCGGCGACTGGGTGCCCGCCGAGCTGCCCGCGGCCGCGCCCGACGCGGCCGTGACTCCGGCTGTCGACTCCCTGCTCACGGCCGCCGGCACCGATCTGGATGCGGTCGAGATCGCGTGGCTGCATCGCGCCGCAGCATCCGACGAGCGGGCGTGGGTCGACGAGTTCGGCGCGGTGAGCGACAAGTCCGGCCTCGAGGTCGAGCGCAACCTGTTCCGCTATCGCCCGGTGGCGGCCGACGTGCGCATCGCCGAGCATGCTCCTCTCGTCGACGGCATCCGCGTGATCGCAGCAGGCCTGCGCGCCGGCGGCCCGTTCACCGTGTCGGCGCGAGCGCTGCCCTCGCGCGTCGAGAAGGCGCTGCGAGCCCAGGGCGTGTCGGTGAAGCACGAGTCGGATGCCGCCTGGGTGAAGCGCTATGCCAAGGAGCTGGCGAAGGCCGAGCACACCTGGCGTCGGGTGCGGCTCGTCGGCGGCGATGCCTCGGCCCTGTTCGGCGCCCTCGACGGCACCCCCGATGTCGCGGTGTGGTCGCACACCGTGACCGGTGCCGGTCGTGTCGAGATGCTGCCGTTCCTGCACGAGCAGGCCGTGTCGATCACCAACCACCGCTTCGGAAACCCGACCGCCCTCTCAGACGGGATCATTTGAGAGGGCGGTCGGGAGACCCCGGCGCACGGGGTCGGACGGTTCCGGCTCAGCCGCGCAGCGCCTCGCCCAGCTTGACGCGCGAGCCCATGCGCAGCAGCGAGTTCTCGTAGATCTTCGCGCCGATCGCGATCGCGGCGACGCAGCTCGCGAGCAGGATCACGAGGCTCAGGATCGGCTCCCACCACTGCGCCTCGCCGACGAACAGGCGCATCGGCATGCCCACGGGAGCGGAGAACGGCACGTACGACATGATCGTCAGCACGAGCGCATTGTCGTTGAAGACGATGACGAGGATGTACGGCGCCATGACCAGCATCGTGATCGGCGTGGTCGTCGCGCCGATGTCCTCCTGACGCGACACCATCGACGCCGCGGCCGCGAACAGCGACGCGAGCAGCACGAACCCGAACAGGAAGAACACGGCGAACCAGATGATCGGGGCGCCGAGCATCGTGAGCACCTCGTTCTGCCCGGTGACGATGAGGCCGATCGTGGCTATCGCCGCCAGTGCGACGATCTGCGCCATCGCCAAAACCGTGTTGCCGATCACCTTGCCGGCCAGCAGCGTGCGGGCCGAGATGGTCGACAGCAGGATCTCGACGACGCGCGTCTGCTTCTCCTCGACGACGCTCTGCGCGATCGTGCCGCCGAAGGTCGACGCCGCCATCAGGAAGACGATTCCGAAGGCGAGGGCGATGAAGTAACGCAGCAGCGGGTTGGTCGTCACGGGTTCGAGGATCTCGACGGTCGGTGAGATCGAGAGGCCGCTGACGATGGCGCTCGGCGCGTCCTCGAGGGCGACGACCGTGTATCCGAGCTCGCTGTCGTCCTGCAGCACGGCCGCATCGACGTCGTTCGAGCGCACCAGCTCCTCCGCCTCCGCGCGATCGGCGACCTCGGTGACCTCCACTCCCGGAAGCTCCTGCACCGCGGCGATCGTGTCGGAGGTCGCGGCGATCGGCGTCTTCTCCTCGCTGCTGCTCGCGAACCCGCCGATCAGCACACCGGCCAGGGCGATCAGCATCAGGATCACCGTCGAGATGACAAAGGCCTTGCTGCGCAGCTTCGAGCCGATCTCACGCTCGGCGACGAGCCAGATGCCGTTGCTGCTGCGGATCGGGGTTCCGCCGCTCGGGGTCGAGGCGTTCACTGGATGACCTCCTTGAAGATCTGGGCGAGAGAGGGATGCTTCGGTGCGAAGCTCGCGACATCGCCGCGTTCGACGGCCGAGCGCAGCACGCGCTGCGCGGTGTCGGCGTCATCCGCATCGAAGAGCGCGTAGCCGCCCTCGAAGTCGACGACGGAGATGCCCGGTTCGGTGCGCAGCCAGCCGGCGTCGCCGGCGGAGACCAGCTCATAGCGGCTGCCGGCGTGCTGGGCGCGCAGACCGTCTCGCGACCCCGCAGCGCGGATGGTGCCGCCGGCGAGGATCACGAGGTCGTCGCAGAGGCGCTCGACCACATCGAGCTGGTGGGAGGAGAAGAGGATCGATGCGCCACGGGCAGCGGATGCCTGCAGCGTGCTCGCGACCACGTCGACGGCGAGGGGATCGAGGCCCGAGAACGGCTCGTCGAGGATCAGCACCTCCGGATCGTGCACGAGGGCCGCGGCGATCTGCGCACGCTGCTGGTTTCCCAGCGAGAGCGATTCGATCGTGTCGTCGAGGCGCTCCTCGAGCCCGAGCTCCGAGAGCAGCGCGGTCGCTCGCGACGTCGCATCCGCCTTGCTGAAGCCGTGCAGTCGGGCGAGGTACACGATTTGCTCGAGCACCTTCATCTTGGGGTAGAGCCCGCGCTCCTCCGGCATGTACCCGAACAGGCGCCGGTCGGCGCTGGTCAGCGGGGTGCCGTCGAGCTCGACGCGACCGCCGTCGGAGGCCAGCAGGCCGAGGACGATGCGCATGGTCGTCGTCTTGCCCGCGCCGTTGCCGCCCACGAAGCCGGTGAGGCGTCCGGGCGAGACCTGGAACGAGATGTCGTCGAGCACGCGGCGCGAGCCGTAGCTCTTGGTTATGCCGGTCAGTACGAGGTTGCCTGTCATGCCTTCACGCTATGGGCGGCGCGCATGCGCGGGCATCCCCCGCGTGGTGGATCTCTGCGCGCAGCGAGAGGGCGTGCTCCGCCGTGAGGGGGAGGGGCGGCGCGCGACGTCACCCCGCGACGGCGCCGTCGCCGCGACGCCGGCGCCCCGTGTGCAGCACCGCGCGCACGATGAGCCCGGCCACCAGCGCCCAGAACGCGGCGCTGACGCCGAGCACCGAGATGCCCGATGCCGCGACCAGGAACGTCACGACGGCGGGGATGCGCTCGCCGGGGTCGTCGATCGCCTGCTGCACCGACGACCCGAAGGCCCCGAACAGCGCGAGGCCTGCGACCGCGGGGATCACGGCGGCCGGGGCGAGCAGCACCAGGGCGGCGAACGCCGCGGAGAAGCCGCCCAGCACGAGATAGGACGCACCCGTCGAGACGCCGGCGACCCAGCGCCGACGAGGGTCGGGGTCGACGTCGGGCGATGCGGCGAGGGCCGCGCTGATCGCGGCGAGATTGATCGCGTGGCCGCCGGCCGTGGCGCCGAGCGCCGTGCCGATGCCCGTGACGAGCATGGCGGGTCGCCACGGCACCTCGTACCCGAAGCTGCGCATGATGGCGACCCCCGGCACGTTTTGCGAGGCCATGGTGACGATGAAGAGCGGCAGGGCGATCCCGACCAGCGCACCGAGGGTGAACGTGGGCGCGGTGAGCTCGACCCGAGGGATCAGCAGCGCCGCATCCACGGGAGCGCCCTCGCGGACGAGCGCGATCGCGACCACCACCGCTGCGGCGACGAAGGCGAGGGGCACGGCCCACCGTGGCGCGAGCCGCGCGAAGATCAGCCAGGTCAGCACGACGGGCACGACGCCCCAGGGGTTCGCGACGAGCCCCGAGATCGGAGCCAGGCAGAGGGGCAGGAGCACACCGGCGAGCATCGCCTGCGCGATCGACGGGGGGATGCGGGCGATCAGCGCCCCGAGGGCGGGCCACACCGCAGTCAGCAGGATGAGCGCCGCGGCGACGAGGAACGCCCCGACAGCCGCCGACCAGCCGCCGTCGACGATGCCGGTCGCGGCGAGGAGCGCGGCGCCCGGGGTCGACCACGCCACGGTGATCGGCATCCGGTACCGCCATGCGAGCACGACGCACGCGATCCCCATGGTCAGGCAGAGGGCCAGCAGACCGCTGGCCGCCTGCGCGGGCGTCGCGCTGACGGCGGCGAGTCCGGTGAGCACGACCGCGAACGAGCTGGTGAATCCGACCAGGGCGGTGACGATCCCGGCCGTGATCGGGCGGGAGAGCGAGGCTGACACCCTCCGAGGGTATCGATGCCCGCAGGTCAGGCGATGCCCATCCGATGCGCGAGCACGACGGCCTGCACCCGGTCGCGCGCACCGAGCTTCTGCAGGATGCGCGACACGTGCGTCTTCACGGTCGCCTCACCGATGAACAGCGCGGTCGCGATCTCGGCGTTGCTGCGGGCATCGGCGAGCAGCACGAGCACCTCGGACTCCCGATCGGTGAGCGGCTCCGCGAGCACCACGGGCACGGCCGGCGGAGCGGCGGGTACGGGTTCAGCGGATGCCGTCGCGAAGCGCGACAGTACTCGGCGGGTGACCTCGGGCGCCAGCATCCCGTCGCCGGCGGCCAGCGCGCGCACGGCGGCTATGAGATCCTCGGCGCCGGCGTTCTTCAGCAGGAAGCCGCTCGCCCCGGCATCCAGTGCCTGATAGAGGTAGTCGTCGCGGTCGAACGTCGTGATGATCGCGATCGACGAGGTGATGGCGGGGTCGGCGACGATGCGCCTGGTCGCCTCGATGCCGTCCATGTCGGGCATCTGCACGTCCATCGTGATGACGTCGGGTCGGAGGGCGGATGCCTGTGCCACGGCCTCCGCGCCCGTCGCGGCCTCGCCCACGACGGTGATGTCCGGCTGCGTGTCGAGGATGGTGCGGAATCCCGCTCGGAGCATCGCGTGGTCGTCGACGAGCAGCACTCGGATCGGCGCGGTGGTGTTCATGAGGTGATCGTCTCCGTCGAGGCAAGCTCTGCATCTGTCAGAGGCACACGCGCGCGCACGCGCAGGCCGCCGTGGGCCCGGGGCGTCACCTCCAGGGTGCCGCCCGAGGCCGCCGCGCGCTCGCGCATGCCGAGCTGGCCGAGGCCGGGGCGGATGGTCGTCACGGAGCGACCCGTGTTCACCACCTCGACCTCGACGCCGTCATCGTCGTAGCGCACCCGCACGTCGGCCGTGGCGCCGACACCCGCGTGGCGTCGTGCGTTCGTCAGCGACTCCTGCGCGATGCGATAGAGGTTCACCGCGACGATGGCGGGCACCGGAACAGGGGTGCCGATCACCGTGAACGCGGTCGGCAGTCCCGCCTCGGACGAGGCATCGACGAGCGATGAGATGTCGTCGAGGGTCACGGTCGAGCCGGCATCCGCGGTCTCGCCGCCCGGTGTGCGCAGCGTCTCGAGAAGCTGCCGCAGCTCTCGGATCGCATCGCGCGCCGACCCTTCGATGCCGGTGAGGATGCTCTTCGACCTCTCCGCATCCTGATCGATCACGAGCCGCGCCGCGCCCGCCTGCACTCCCATGACCGAGACGTGGTGCGCGACGACGTCATGCAGCTCGCGCGCGATGCGCACCCTGTCGAGAGCGACGGCCTGCGCCGCGGTGACCTCGCGCTCGCGCTCGAGTTCCTTCGTGCGCTGCTCGAGCACCTCTCGCTCCTGCGCCGAAGCCCACGAGCGCTCGCCGAAGTAGTACGCGCCGCCGAAGTAGAGGGCGTTCAGCAGCACCTGGATCATCATGAAGGCGATGTACGGCGAGAAGGCGCCGGCGATGACCTCGGCCTCCTGCGCCTGCGTGATCGCCTCGTAGTACATCGTGATCAGCAGCCACGCGAACATGCCGATGATGATCGCGACGCGCACGATGAGGGCGCGACGGCGGTCGTTCATCCAGGCGCCCACCGAGTAGAGACCGATGAACATGGCGATGTTGCCGACGTAGAGCTCGGGGATCTTCACCGACACGGCGACGAAGTAGGCGGTGGCGGTGATGACCGCGACGGCTCCCGGCCACCTCCGGCGGAACGCCAGCGGAGCGGTGACGATCACGGCGTAGACCAGAGCCCACGACAGGTCGGTCTGCTCGTCGCCGTAGATCTGCGAGATGGACGAGAGCGCGGCGCTGAGCACGGCGCCCACGAACATCACCGCGGCGAGCAGCAGATCGTTGCGCCGATCGCGAGCGCTCGGAGTGCGGGTGAAGGGTGCGGCGGGCATCCTCCCACCGTAGAGCGGCGGCGGATGCGGGGGCATCCCCCGTGCGGGGGATCGCGCACTGGTGGGGCCGCGGGCGCGAGCCTATGCTCCTGGTACACGACCCACTCGGTGCACCGACGAAGGAGTCACCATGACCGGACGCATCGTGATCGATCTGTTCACCACTCTCGACGGCGTCGCCCAGGGCCCCGGCGGGACGGATGAGGACCCGTCGGGAGGGTTCCGCTTCAGCGGGTGGCAGGCGGGCCACCCGTCGTCATCCGTCGGCCCTCAGGTGCAGAGGGGGATGCAGCGGCTCGACGCGCTGCTGCTCGGGCGCCGCACCTACGACATCTTCGCCGCCTACTGGCCGCAGCACACCGACGGCCCCTCGGGAGAGATCGGCCGCCTGTTCGACCGCGTGCCGAAGTACGTCGCCTCCCGGCACGCCGGCATCACCCTGGGGTGGCAGCACAGCACCCGCGTCGGGGCGGACCTGGCCGCCGAGATCGACGACCTGCGTGCGCGTCACGAAGAGATCCATGTCATCGGCAGCGTCGACTTCGTGCACACGCTGCTCGCGGGCGGTCTGTTCGACGAGCTCAACCTCTGGGTCTATCCGATCCTGCTCGGGTCGGGCAAGAAGGTGTTCGCCGACGACGCCATGCCCGCGGTGCTCGCCCTGCTCGAGCCACCCACGTCGGACGACGAGGGCGTGATGCTGCTGCGCTACGGACGCACCGATCGGGTGCCCGCGGTGGGGACGTTCGAGGACTGACTGGGGTCGGGCACGAGCTACAAGTCGACGTTCTATTACAACGCCGACTCGTCGTTGCAGGCGAAGCAGATGCCCGCGATGGGAGGACTGCCCTCAGAACTCCTCCGCTACAGCTACGACTCGTGGGGTCGGCTCAGCGGAATCCGCGGGGCGTCGATCATCCTCGGCAGCACGATCTACTCGCCGATCGGGCAGCTCGCTGAGTTCAGCCGAGCGAACGGCTCGTCGGTCACCGCGTACTCGACGTATGGATATGACCCCGCGACCGGTGCGGTCATGTCGATCCTCGACAACGCCGTGTTCGGTGGCGAAGGCCACTATGTCGCTGATCGCACATACACACGCGACTCGGTCGGCAATGTGACGTCATCGACGATGAACTCCACTCTGCCGACTGCGGGTACGCAGAAGGTCTGCTACACGTACGACGGGCTGCGGGAGCTGACGCGGGCGTGGACGCCGAATGCGGCGACGAACTGCAGCGCGACGCCGTCTGCGGCGACCATGGGTGGTGTGCAGCCTTATTGGCACAACTACACCTATGACACGATGACCGGCAACCGCACCTCTCTGGTGAAGCGGTCGACGACGGGGACGGTGTCGACCGCGACATACGCGTATCCCGCAGCGGGCGGTGATCGCCCGCATTCCGTCAACACGGTGACAGGGCCCGCAGGCATGGGTCCTGGTTCTTACTCGTACGACGCGGCGGGGAACATGACCGGCCGCCCTGGGCAGACGATCACGTTCAATGACGTCGGGAAGGTGTCGAAGGTCGTTGCGGGCTCGGTGACTCAGGACACGGTGTACAACGTGGATGGCAACATTCTGCTGCGGACCAATACGACGGAGGGTGCGTCGTTGTTCCTGGGTGACACGGTGCTGTCGCAGGCGCCGGGTTCTGCTGTGGTGTCGGGTGTGCGGACGTACAGTGGTGCGGAGGGTAAGCCGGTTGCGGAGAAGTCGGCGAAGACCGGGACTGCGGGTACGACGTTGACGTGGTTGTTCTCGAATCTGGAGGGGACGGTGGATGTGCAGACTGTTGCGAACGCCGTGGGGACGACCACTCGTACGTTCCGTGATCCGTATGGTGCTCCGATCGGTTCCTCCGGTGTGTGGGGGTCGGGTACCGGGTATATGAATAAGCCGGTCACGGCGTCGACGGGGCTGACGACGGTCGGTGCGCGGACGTATGACCCGGTGTTGGGGAAGTTCCTGTCTGTGGATCCCGTGATCGACACGAACCTTCCGCAGCAGAACACGGGGTATACGTACTCGGGTAACAACCCGACCACGTACATGGACCCGACAGGACTACGGCTGGACCAGGGGTGCGGGTGGGGCGTGAATTGCACTCGTTCGGGACAGAAGAAGGTGAGTAAGCCCAATCCGTGGACGGGCGTCGGACCCTTCAGCGTCAAAAAGACGACCTCGACTAAGCCCCAGCAAAAGCCCCGGACTCCGAGCTTGATCAGTACCCTCACCCCGAAAGCGCCAGCCAAAAGCTGGATTCCCAAGGCGCAACCCGCTTGGGGGCCGCTGATTAGTCTCCGCCCGGGATACGAGATGCCAGTTCCGGAAGCGGGTATCGGTGTCCAGCTATGTGCCGGAGTGTGTTTGGCGTGGGAGCGTGGCGCGCGAGGAAGCAACAGCTTCGCGATCACTGCCGGACTTCATGTTGAGGCATCGGTCACTGTCGGCGTGTCGGCTGAGGAGGCGCCAGGTTTCTACGTCGTGGGTGAGTGTTCAGTAGTGGCTGGATCAGGAGCCGGTGTGCAAATCGGAGCGGCTCTTGCTGATCGGCCGAGCCCGCCGGGAGGTGTCCAGTTGAACGGGACCAGCTCAGCCGGCGTGCGCTTCGGCGGGGGTGGCGGTTGCGGTGCAGGGGCCAAGTGGAGCTGGTAGCGGGGAGTAGTTCGTGATCATTTTCAGTGGGATCGTTCCAATCGTGCTCGGAGTGGTGTTGATTCTCGCGAGGAGACGAGTCCCACGGCTGATTCATGCGGGCCTCAGGCGAATGCACGGCGAACCATTTGCCGACACTGCCATCAATGAGCGCACTGGCCCTCGATGGATCGTCTTGGTGGGTTCTGTCCTCACGCTTCTCGGGGCATTCAACGTGATTGAACAAATCGGAGGATTGCCTTTTTAATCCAGTCGTCGCGCACCCGCGAATGGGTCTGCGAGATGCCACGCCCGAAGCGCCATCCAGGTTCTGCCGGCGGGACGGCTGTCGGTGCGGGTCGCATCGGCAGCGCCCGCATCCGAGTCAGTCGGCGGCTTTGGAACGAATTCGATCATGATCGTAGGCGTGCCGCTCCTATGCGCGGGTCTCATCGCGGCGAGTATTCTGATCGTGAGTAACTGGCTGTTGTGCGGACGTGAACCGTTCTTCGGTAGGAACTGGGGAGTGAGCGCATGACTGGATCGACTGTGCTGAACGTGATTCTTGGCGTCGTCGCCATAGGCGCGGGTCTGTTGATCGTGCGACATCGGAAGAAGCTCAACGATCAGGTGCGTAAGGCTCAAGAGCGGATGTTCGGAAGAACGGTTTCTCGGGTATCCGCGGGGCGGCAGACTCCCTTCGTGATGGGAATCGTAGGAGTTCTGGTGATCCTCATCGGAGCTGCGGCCGTGGTGGCCGCAGTCGCCAGGATCTATCTGACGACTCGGTAGTCACCCAGCATCCGCTCGATCACCCGCGCGACGCCGTCGTCGTCGTTCGACGCGGCCGTCTCATCGGCGGCGTCGGTCACGACGTCGTCGGATCCGGCCATCGCCACCCCGTGACCCGCCCAGCGCAGCATCTCGACGTCGTTGAGCGCATCGCCGAACGCGATCACGTCGGCGCGATCGATCTCGAGATGCTGGCAGAGCCGCGCGAGGCCGGTCGCCTTCGTCACGCCCTGCGCCATGATCTCGAGGAAGGGCGCGCCGGAGAGCGTCGCTTCGAAACCGGTGAGATCGAGGGCGCGCAGCGCGTCGTAGAGCACGGGGGGAGCGAGCTCTGGATGCCGGACGACGAGCTTCAGGCTCGGTGCAGACAGCACCTCGTCGAGCGCGACGCCGCCCATCGTACGGGGGTCGCGCTTGTGATCCGACAGCGCCGCGATCTGGGCGTAGCCGTGCTGCGCGACGAAGGTCTCGCCGGCATCTCGCACGCTCGCGAACAGGAGCCCTGGAATGCTCGCGCCCAGCGCCTCGGCCAGGGTGCGGATCGTGTCTGGCGGAAGCTCTTCAGCGAACAGCATCCGTCCGTCGTCGAGGTGCACGGCGTAGGCGCCGTTGCTGCACAGCGCCCATCCGTCGAATCCAGCGTCGGCGGCGAGCGTGCGCAGTCCGATCGGCTGGCGGGCGGTGACGGGGACCACGTGGATGCCGCGCTCGCGCGCCGCGTCGAGGGCCGCACGCGTGCGCGGGGAGACCCCGACCGCAGAGGTCAGCAGCGTGCCGTCGAGGTCGGTCGCGATAAGGCGGAGAGCCATGCGTTTCGTCTCGCTTCGCTCGCTCAACGAACAGACGTCAGGAGAAGATCATCGGCAGGTCGTCGTCTTCTTCGGCGCCCCCGAGATCGAACTCGGCCACCACGGGCACGTGGTCGCTCGGCTGCTCGCCCTTGCGCTCCTCGCGGTGGATCGACGCCCCCGTGACGGCGTCGGCGAGCGCCTTCGACGCCAGGATGAAGTCGATGCGGATGCCCTCGTTGCGGGGGAACTTGAGGCGCTGGTAATCCCAATACGTGTAGCCCTCCGGCAGCAGCGGACGCACCACGTCGCTCACGCCGGCGTCCGCCAGAGCGAAGAACGCCGCACGCTCCTGCGGCGAGACGTGCGTCGAGACGCCCTCGACGATGCCGGGGTCTCCGTTGTCGTGCGCGAAGGGGATGATGTTGAAGTCGCCGACGAGCGCCAGCGGCAGATCGGGGTTCGCGGCGAGCTCGGCCGCGGTCGACTTCTTCAACTCTTCGAGCCAGTGCAGCTTGTACGCGTAGTGCGGGTCGTCGAGGGAGCGGCCGTTCGGTACGTACAGGCTCCATACGCGCACGCCGTCGACCATGAGGCCGAGCGCGCGGGCTTCGAGCGGAGCATCCGGCCCCTCATGCCCCTTGGCGAAGCCCGGCATCCCGTCGAACGACGTGCGCACATCGGTCACGGGCAGGCGGCTGGCGATCGCGACGCCGTTCCACTGATTGAGCCCGTGGACCTCGACGTGGTAGCCGGCCTCTTCGAACGGCCCATAGGGGAACTGCTCGGGCTTGCACTTGATCTCCTGCATCGCCAGCACGTCGATGTCCTCACGGACGGCGAACTCGACGGTGCGGGTGACGCGGGTGCGGATGGAGTTGACGTTCCAGGTGGCCAAGCGCATGAGGCAAGCCTAGGCCGTGCCTCCTACACTGGATGCCGTGACCACCGCACTCGACGCAGACCGCCAGACGCTTCTCGACCTCATCAAGGACGAGGCGGTGTTCCACGGAGACTTCACCCTCTCGAGCGGCAAGAAGGCGACGTACTACGTCGACATGCGCAAGCTCACCCTCGACCACCGCGCAGCACCGGCGATCGGCCGCATCATGCTCGACCTGATCGACGACCTCGACGTCGTGGCCGTCGGAGGCCTGACTCTCGGCGCCGACCCCATCGCGAACTCGGTGCTGCATGCCTCGGTCGCCGCCGAGCGCCCGCTCGACGCTTTCGTCGTGCGCAAGGAGCCGAAGGACCACGGCCGCGGCCGCCAGATCGAGGGCGCAGACGTCAAGGGCAAGCGCGTCGTCGTCCTCGAAGACACCTCGACCACCGGCCAGTCCGCGCTCAAGGCGGTCGAGGCGCTGCGCAAGGAGGGCGCCGAGATCGTCGCCGTCGCCGTGATCGTCGACCGCAAGACCGGCGCGCAGGCCGCGATCGAGGCCGAGGGTCTCGAATGGCGCGCCGCCTTCGACCTCGACGACCTCGGGCTCGACCCGCAGTGACCCGCTACGCGCTGGCCGTCGATGTGGGCGGCACGAAGATGGAGGCCGCGCTCGTCTCGGAAGACGGCGTGCTCGTCGACGGCAGCCGCACCCGTCAGCCCACGGGTCGAGCGGCGACGTTCGAGTCGATGGACCTCGCCGTCGCCACGATCGTCGCCCATGCGCTCGCGGCTCTGCCTTCCGACGGCGAGCTCGTCGGTGCGGGCGTCGGCAGTGCAGGACCCATCGACCGCGCCGCCGGAGCGATCATGCCCGTGAACATGCCGCTCGCGCGCGGCTTCGGTCTCGAGCAGTCGGTGCGCTCGGCGGCATCCTCTGTCCTCGCACGTGAGGTGCCCACGACCCTCGGCCACGACGGCGGTGCGCTCGCGCTCGCCGAATCCTGGCTCGGTGCCACTCAGGACGCCGGTGCGTCGCTCTCGATCGTCGTCTCGACGGGCGTCGGCGGCGGGTTCGTCGTGAACGGCGCCTACATCCCCGGAGCGACCGGCAACGCCGGGCACCTCGGTCAGGTGCGCCGCGAGGGAGGGCTCACGCTCGAGGAGATCGCCTCCGGCCCCGCGAGCGCGGCCTGGGCGCAGCAGCAGGGGTGGTCGGGAGCGACGGGCGAGGATCTCGCCAGGGATGCCGCGGCGGGCGTCGCCGTCGCACGAGCAGCCATCGAGCGCTCCGCCACCGCCGTCGGTCAGGCGCTGGCAGATGCGGCGACCCTGGTCGACCTCGACATGGTGGCGATCGGCGGGGGATTCTCGCGGGTCTCGGCCGACTACATCGATCTCGTGCAGCAGGCGCTGACCGCGAGCGCCGCACACGAGTACTCGCGCCGCACGCGCGTGGTGCGCTCGGGCCTCGGAGACGAGGGGCCGCTCATCGGCGCCGCGGCGCTCGTTCTGCGCTGACTCGCGCCATCAGCGCCTGCGGTCGTCGTCGTCCCAGGGGCCTTCCCACCACCCGGCGCGCCCGTCACCGGCGCCGTCGCCGCCTCTACCGCGCCTCGACCGCACGAACTGCACGATGAAGACGATCAGCGAGGTCGAGGTGATCAGGATCAGCACGAGGAACAGCAGGTCGCTCTGAGTCATGGGCGCTTTCCTTCCGCGGCATCCGCCACGATCTTCGCGATCCGCGCCGACCGGGTCTCAGGACGTTTCGCGGTCGCGATGTGGGTGAGGCCGAATTTCTTGACCGACTTCGGGAAAGCGTCCCAGTTGGCTCGTGCGGCCGGCACGGCATTCAGCGCGTCGGTCAACTCCGGCGGCTCGACCCCCGCCTCAGGGCCGTCGAGCAGAGTCCACGACCCGTCGGCCTTGGCTGCGTCGAGAACGCGGATCCCCGAGGGCGCCAGCAGCCCGGCGTCTTCGAGATCGAGAAGCCGTGCCTTGTTGGTCGCCGCCCACCCGCTGCCGCGACGGCGAGGGGAGAACCACTGACCGACCGTCTCATCGTCGAACGTACGCACCGGCCCGTCGATCCAGCCGAAGCAGAGCGCCTGGCGCACCGCGTCCTCGTAGCCGACTCCGTCGACGCCCTTACCGCGCACGCTCATGAGCCATACGCCGGTGGCGGTCTCATGGTTCTCCTCGAGCCAGGCTCGCCACGCCGCGGCATCCGCTGCCGTGATGCGCTCGCCGTCGTCGAGGACGCCCATGTCAGTCCTCGTCGAGCGTGGGGATCGAGTCGGTGAGGGTCGGCAGCAGGTCGGCCACCGAGTCGACGATCTCGTCCGGGCGGAACGGGTACTTCTGCACCTCGGCCTCGTCGCTGATGCCGGTCATGACGAGCACGGTGTGGAGGCCTGCCTCGATGCCCGCGATGATGTCGGTGTCCATGCGGTCGCCGATCATGCCGGTCTTCTTCGAGTGGGCGCCGATCTTGTTCAGTGCCGAGCGGAACATCATCGGGTTCGGCTTGCCGACGACGTAGGGCTCCTTGCCGGTGGCCTTGGTGATGAGAGCCGCGATCGCGCCGGTCGCCGGCATCACGCCGTCGGCCGACGGTCCTGTGGCGTCGGGGTTCGTGACGATGAAGCGGGCGCCGTTGATGATGAGGCGGATCGCCTTGGTGATCGCCTCGAACGAGTAGTTGCGGGTCTCGCCGACGACCACGAAGTCGGGATCCGTCTCGGTCATGATGAACCCGGCCTCGTGCAGCGCCGTGAGGATGCCGGCTTCGCCGATCACGAAGGCCGAGCCGCCGGGCAGCTGCTGCGCGAGGAAGTCGGCGGTGGCGAGGGCCGAGGTCCAGATGCGGTGCTCCGGCACGATCAGACCGCTGGCGCGCAGGCGGGCCGAGAGGTCGCGCGCGGTGAAGATCGAGTTGTTCGTCAGCACCAGGTAGGGGATCTCGTTGCGCTCCCACCCTGCGAGCATCTCGGATGCGCCGGGAATGGCGGTGTTCTCATGGACGAGAACGCCGTCCATGTCGGTCAGCCAGCACTCGATGTCGTCACGATGTCCCATGGGCACAGCCTATTGCGCGCCGCTTCTCAGATGCTGAGCCAGACGACCTCGGCTGCTCCCTCGGGCAGAGTCACGTCATCGCCCTCGAGCTCGATGCCCGCGGCGGTGGTCACGACGCTCGCCGCCACCACGAGTCCGAGGCCCTCGAGGGACCGCAGCAGCTCGGGGTCGCGATCGTCGACGCGCAGCACGCGACCCGCGTGTCCGACCGGAGCGTCGGCCAGCAGCACGAAGGGCGCACGGTCGACGACGCCCTGCGCGTCGGGGATCGCATCGCCGTGCGGATCGAACCGCGGTCGGCCGAGACGCAGGTCGATGCCCTCGAGCAGCCGATCGCTGATGGTGTGCTCGAGCACCTCGGCCTCATCGTGCACCTCGTGCCAGCCGTAGCCGAACTCCTGCACGAGCCAGGTCTCGATCAGCCGGTGGCGGCGCACCATGGCGAGCGCGCGCTGCGTGCCCGCATCCGTCAGTCGCACCGCTCCGTACGGCACATGCGAGACGAGGCCGGCGGCGGCGAGCTTCTTCACCATCTCGGTCACGGATGACGGGGCGATGCCCAGCTTCGCGGCGAGCACCGACGGCGTGATGGGAGCGTCCTGCCACTCGGTGTGCGCGTAGACGGTCTTGAGATAGTCGTCTGCTGCGGGAGAGGCCACGGTCTCAGCTTAGATCGGCCGTCGGGTGACCCGTGATCCGGGGTCAGGGGTTCGCGACGTCGACCAGGATGCCGAAGGCCACCTGGCCGGCGAAGAACACCACGAGGAACCCGAGAAGCGCCGCGAACAGCGAGAGACGCCCGTCGAATCCCTCGATGTCGGCGATGCCGACCTTGCGTGCGCGGAACGCGAGCACGAGGGTGGCGATCCCGAGCGCCAGCTGCACCCAGGGCCCGCCGAACGGCAGCGCGGAGGGGAAGGCGACGAGCAGGCCGCCCGCGACGCCGGTCGCGATGCCGATCCAGGTGAGGATGCGGACGTTCCGGCGGGCGTTCTCGGCAGACATGATTTCGAGCCTAATCGGCGATGCCTCGCGCGAGTTCCGTGCGCCAGCGCTCAGGCACCGGTGAGCACGAGCCAGAGCAGCGCCGCGTTGAGGGCGATGAGCAGCACCGAGGCGACGACTCCGGCCGCGGTGGTCCACGCCCTGTTCGCCCAGACTCCGAGGGTGCGCCGCTGCGCGGTCAGCACGACGAGCGGGATCAGTGCGAAGGGGATGCCGAACGACAGGACGACCTGGCTCAGGACGAGCGCGAGCGTGGGATCGACCCCGAGTCCGAGGATCACCAAGGCGGGGATCAGAGTGACCAGGCGCCTGGCCAGCAGCGGCACCCGCACATGCAGCAGTCCGTGCATGATCTCGGCCCCCGCGTAGGCGCCCACCGAGGTCGAGGCGAGGCCCGAGGCGAGGAGGCCGACCGCGAAGAAGGTCGCGACCACGGGGCCGAGGCCCGCGGCGAGGGCGGCGTGGGCGCCCTCCAGCGAGTCGGTGCCCTCGACGCCGGCGAGGTTGGCGGCGGCGAGCAGCAGGATGCTGAGATTGACCGACCCCGCGATCACCATCGCGATCGACACGTCCCAGCGGGTGGCGCCGAGGAGGCGGCGGATGCGCGAGGTCTCGGTGCGTGCGGCCTCGGTCGGCGCGTGGCTGCCGGTGGCGCCGAAGCGGTCGCGCACGAGCGAGGAGTGCGCGTAGATCGCATGGGGCATGATCGTCGCCCCCAGGATCGAGGCCGCCAGGAGTACAGAGCCGGTGTCCTCGAAGCGCGGCACCAGTCCGCCGACGACGGCCGCGGGATCGGGCGGCGCGATGAAGAGTCCCGCGACGAATCCGATCGTGATGATCGCCATGAGTGCGATGATCACGAACTCGAACGGCCGGGGTCCGCGCCGACTCTGCACGGCCAGCAGGATCATCGAGACCGCGCCGGTGATCAGGCCGCCGAGCAGCAGCGGGATGTCGAACAGCAGGTACAGCGCGACCGCGCCGCCGATGACCTCGGCGAGATCGGTCGCCATCGCGACGAGCTCGGCCTGCAGCCAGTACGCGCGCCGCGCCCACGGGCGGCGGAGGCGGGTGCCGAGCACCTCGGGAAGGCTCTGCCCCGTGACGACGCCGAGCTTGGCGGAGAGGTACTGGATGAGCCAGGCCATGATGTTGCCGGCGACCACGATCCACACCAGCAGATAGCCGTACTGGGCGCCCGCGGTCATGTTGCTGGCGACGTTGCCCGGATCGAGGTAGGCGACACCGGCGACGAGTGCGGGGCCCAGCAGCCAGAGACCGCGGGGCGGGCGGGGGCGCATGGGGGCGTCGTCGATCAGCGTCGTATTCTTCGGCACACCGAAAAGCTAGCGTATTTTTCGGCGTACCGAAATAACTTGACAGCGCGCGTGCTTCAGCCACCGTCGAGGCGGATAGCCTGGCGAGATGGATGAGCGGGCTGCAGCGGATACGGGCGTCGGCGATGCGACCGATGAGGTCTCCGACCGCCAGGGCGGCTCGTCGACCCAACCCGGGTACGGCGTCGGGCCGTGGCCGGGAGGTGAGGCCGAGTGGCCGACGGGAGAGGAGTACGACCGTGAGCTCCTCGCCGCCGGAGACACCCGCAACGTGATCGATCGCTATCGGTATTGGCGTATGGAGGCCATCGTCGCCGACCTCGACACCCAGCGGCATCCGTTCCACGTCGCCATCGAGAACTGGCAGCACGACATGAACATCGGCTCGATCGTGCGCAGCGCCAACGCCTTCCTCGCCGACACCGTGCACATCATCGGACGCCGACGGTGGAACAAGCGCGGCGCCATGGTGACCGACCGCTATCAGCACGTCGTCCATCACGAGACCGTCGAGAGCTTCGCCGCGTGGGCCGAGAGCGAGGGCCTGCCGGTCGTCGCCATCGACAACGTCGAGGGCGCCGTCCCCGTGGATCGCGCCGACCTGCCGCAGCGTTGCGTGCTGCTGTTCGGGCAGGAGGGGCCGGGTCTGTCGGAGGCGGCGCTCGCCGCGGCATCCGCTCACATCGAGATCACGCAGTACGGCTCCACGCGCTCGATCAACGCCAGCGCCGCCGCCGCCGTGATCATGTACGAGTGGTGCCGGCGGTACGCGGACTGATCTGCGGGCGCGAACCGGCCCGCTTTCGCCGTCAGATGCTCGCGCGCAGCCAGCGGCCCGATCGCACGCGCCATCCGAGCGTCGCCAGGCGCGCTCCGAGGAAGACGCCGAAGAACGCCACGGCGAGCCAGACCAGCCCGGCGGTCGAATCGACGCCGGTCGCCGACACGACCCAGAGGGCGGGGAGGAAGGGCAGCAGGTTCAGTCCACCGGCGATCGCGAGGTAGCGTGCGTCGTTCGCGCCCATCAGTACTCCGTCGAGGACGAACACCACGCCCGCGATCGGCTGTGCGACGGCGAGCACGAGCAGGGCCGGTTGCACGAGTGACGCGACCTGCGGGTCGCCGGTGAAGACGATCCCCAGAACGCCGGAGAGCGCGGCGATGAGCGCCCCGACGACCACTCCGAACCACGCGCCCCAGGCCACGGTTCGGCCGAGCACGCGCTGCACCTGGCGCTCGTCGCCGGCGCCGAGCTCCTTGCCGATCAGCGCCTGGGCGGCGATCGCCAGGGCGTCGAGCGCGAACGCGGCGGCCGAGAAGATGGTGAAGACGATCTGCCATCCCGCGAGCTCCTGCGTGCCGATGCCCGTGGCGACGCCGACCGTCGCGAGGAGCGCGAACCGCAGGCTCACGGTGCGCAGGAACAGCCAGCCGCCCGATCGTGCGGTGCTGCCCATGCCGTCGCGCCGGGCTCGCAGCGAGGCGTCGTGCTTCGCGGCGAGGCGGCGGATGACGAGCACGTAGGCGCCGACCATGCCCCACTGCGCCACGACCGTGCCGGCGGCGGATCCGGCGATGCCCCAGCCGAACCCGTAGATGAAGACCACGTTCAGCAGCGCGTTCGCGCCGAATCCGAGTCCTGCGATCCACAGCGGGGTGACCGTGTCCTGCATACCGCGCAGCAGCCCGGTCGCCGCGAAGACGATCAGCATCGCCGGCAGCCCCCACATCGAGACGACGAGGTAGTCGTTCGCGGCGGACGAGACGGCATCGCTCGCGCCGAACAGCGAGACGAGCCACGGCGACGACGCGGCGCCGGCGGCGGCGAGCACGGCGCCGATCGCGAGCGCCAGCCACATGCCGTTGATGCCCACGGCCACAGCCTCGCCCGGACGTCCGGCGCCGAAGAGCCGGGCGACGGCGGGGGTCGTCGAGTAGGCGAGGAAGACCATGAGCCCCACGATGGTCTGCAGCACCGCGCCCGCGATCCCGAGGCCTGCCAGGGGAGTGGTGCCGAGGTGCCCGACCAGTGCCGCGTCGACGATGAGGAACGCGGGCTCGGCGATCAGGGCTCCGAGCGCGGGCACCGCGAGGCGCAGGATCTCGCGGTTGAGGGAGCGCTCGGTCACCCGTCGAGCCTAGAGGGTGGGGCGGACGGCCATCCTCCCGCGCCCGAGCCGTGCCGTCTGCGCCGTCGTACCCTGGAATGACCGACCGGATGCAACGGAGGTGCGTCATGACGGATCCGCGTGAGGCCGCGGCGAGGTACCGCGCGCAGCAGCGAGCGCGACAGGAGGACGGCGGCGAGGCGGACGAGCAGGACGAGCGCGAAGCTCCGACCTTCTCCACCGTCGCCGATCAGGCCGCGTTCATCGAGACGACGATCCAGCTCGCGATCCGCCGGGGCGAGTTCGACGATCTGCCCGGTGCGGGCAAGCCGCTCGAGGGCCTCGGCACGCAGCACGACCCGGACTGGTGGATCCGGCGCAAGATCGAGCAGGAGAACCTGACCGGGCTCGGTCCGCCGGCGATCCTGCTGCGCAACGAGGACAAGGAGCTCGACTCGCAGCTCGACCTGCTCGGGCGCGAGGACGACGTGCGCACGGTGCTCGACGACTTCAACCGTCGGGTCATCGAGGCGCGGCGGCAGCTGCACGGGGGTCCGCCGGTGATCACCGCGACGCGCGACATCGACGCCGAGGTGGCCGCGTGGGCCGAGCGGCGCGCCGCACGAGCGGCGGCGCGCGCGGCCGAGG
>CAUQIW010000008.1:0-185459 GCA_963518515.1 uncultured Microbacterium sp. | reverse complement strand
GGCACGTTTCGTCTCGGTGCTTCGCTCCTCGCTCAACGAACGGAAGCCGACCGCGCACCGACCTCACATTGAGCGCCGTCGCATGTGAGAGCTTCGCTCCACAGCCGTAACCGGGCACGCGATCAGGCGAAACCGGCCGCAGCCACCATGGACGCACAGAGCATCACGCTCCCCCCGTCCCCGTGGAGGTCGCCCATGTCCTATGTCAAGCCCGCCGAACTCGTCACCCGCATGGTCGACGCCGGCGCCTACAAGATGCAGCTCTCGACCCGTGACACCCTGATCCGCGCCTTCATGGGCGCGGCGATCCTCACTCTCGGCGCGGCGTTCGCCGTCACGGTCTCGACGCAGACCGGACAGCCTCTGCTCGGAGCCCTGCTGTTCCCGATCGGCTTCGTGCTGCTGTACCTCCTCGGGTACGACCTGCTCACGGGGGTCTTCACGCTGGCCCCGCTGGCCGTGCTCGACAAGCGCCCCGGCGCCACCGTGGGAGGGATGTTCCGCAACTGGGGACTGGTGTTCCTCGGCAACTTCGCCGGCGCGATCCTCGTCGCGGTGCTGATGGGCATCTACTTCACCTACGGCTTCTCGACCGAGCCGAACGCCGTCGGCCTCGCGATCGGCGAGATCGGCCACGGGCGCACCGTGGGCTACGCCGACCACGGCGCCGCCGGCATGCTCACCCTCTTCGTCCGCGGCGTGCTCTGCAACTGGATGGTCTCGACCGCGGTGATCCTCGCGATGGTGACCGACAGCGTCCCCGGCAAGGTGATCGCGATGTGGCTGCCGATCTCGCTCTTCTTCTACATGGGATTCGAGCACTCGATCGTCAACATGTTCCTCTTCCCCTCCGGCCTGCTGCTCGGCGCCGACTTCACGATCATGGACTACCTGATCTGGAACGAGATCCCCACCGTCGTCGGCAACCTCGTCGGTGGCCTCCTGCTCGCAGGTCTGCCGCTGTACTTCACCTACGGCCGCACGGGCCAGCGACGGGTCCGCGCACCGCGCCGCCGCGCTGCGGCCTCGTCGGCGGCATCATCGTCCTCGACGGTCGTCGCGTCCTCCCCCGCTCCGCAGTCCGCCCCCGAGCGTGCGCCGGAGCCGGCACCCGTCACCTGACCCCTGTCTCACGCACGACCGCCCCACGAGGACCTCGTGGGGCGGTCGTGCGTGGTGTCGTCCCACGAGGGCGACCGGCGCGGATGGCGGGTCTGGGCGGAGGACCACCCGCGAGAGATCAGTCCTCCGTGACGGCGAGGCGGTATCCCCGCTTCACCACGGTGTGCACGAGCTCGGCGCTGCCCAGCGCCTCACGAAGACGAGCGATCGCGACCTCCACGGCGTGCCCGTTGCGCTCTCCACCGGGAAGGATGCCGCCCAGCTCGGTCCGAGACAGCACGCGCCCGCCCGCCGAGGCCAGCGCCTCGAGCAGGGCTGCGGCCGACCGCGACAGAGGGACGAACCTGCCGTCGACCACGGCCCCGCCGCTGCGGACCTCGACCCTTCCCGCATCGGTGGGCAGCGAGGGAGCGCGCCCTCCACCGAAGTGCGCGATCACGGTGCGGGCGAGCGATCCCAGACGCCCGCGGTCAGCGATCGTGGTGCGCAGGTCGGCCGCGTGCAGCGGGCCGGCGGTGATCGGACCGACGGACGCCAGCAGCAGGCGTCCGCTCGCGGCTCGAGAGCGGATGCTGTCGAGTGCTCCCGCCTGCTCGGCGACGGCGATCCATGATGCCGCGCCCGGCGCCGAAGTGAACAGCACGGCATCGGCTTCTCCGCCCGCGGCGCTCAGCGCCGACCTGCGCACGACCTCCGGGTTCGGCGGTGGACCCCACCGGTAGACGGTGATGCCCATCACCTGGGCGCCCGCACCGGCGAGCAGCTCGTCGAGCCCGTCCGACCCCGCGCCGTGGTGCTGCACCAGGATGCGCTTGCCGGTCACGCCGGAGGCGAGCAGGTACTCGCCGACCTCCACGGATGTCTCGGACTCCGCGACCCAGTCGGCCGTGAAGCCCGCCTGCTGGATCGCGCCGTGCGCCTTCGGCCCTCTGGCCACGAAGTGAGCGCCCTGCAGAGCAGCATCCAGGTCCTCATCCAGTCCGTGCTCGTGCGCCGCGTCCATCCATCCCCGGAATCCCACACCCGTCGTCACGACGACGATGTCCGGCGGATCCTCGATGATCAGCTTCGTCCGCGCCAGCAGCTCGGCGTCGTCGGCGTTCGTCACGATGCTGAGGGCGGGCGCGCGGTGCACGACGGCACCCCGACGCTCGAGCGCGGTCGCGAGGTCCGCAGAACGACGATCGGCTGCCACGATGATCGTGCAGCCGGCGAGTGCGGAATCGAGCGTGCGGGCGATCGTCATGTCGCACTCTCGGCGAGCATGGTCGCGGAGGGAAGCAGCAGCCCCGCACGCGCGACCTCGCCGATCACGATCACGGCCGGATTCACGACCTGGAAACGTGCGGCGTCGGCGACGACCGCGCCGATGGTGCTGTGGATCGTGCGCTGGTGAACCGTGTGCCCGTTCTCGACGATCGCCACCGGAACGCTCGCTCCCACGCCTCCCCGTTCAGCCGCGGACGCCAGGCGGGGCAGCGACGCGACCCCCATCAGGATCACCGTGGTCACCGCGGGGTCGCGCATCGACGCCAGCGCGCTCTCGCCGAGCTCGCCGTGCCCGTTGACGATGTGCACGGCGGCAGCCACTCCCCGATGGGTCACGGGGATGCCGGCGGCCTGCGGAACGGAGATCGCGCTGCTCACACCGGGTGTCACCGAGACCGGAACGCCGGCCGCTTCACAGGCGAGGACCTCCTCCCCTCCGCGCCCGAGCACGAAGGGGTCTCCGCCCTTGAGTCGCACCACGCGCCTGCCCGCGCGGGCGTGACGCACCAGCAGTGCGTTGATCTCGTGCTGCGGCACCGGATGATGGCCCGGCGCCTTGCCCACGTCGATCACGTCGACGTGATCGGGCAGCTCACCGCGCAGCTCCTCGAACGGCCCCAGACGATCGGCCACGACGACGTCGGCCGCCATCAGCAGACGATACGCGCGGATGGTCATGAGATCGGCGGGACCGGGACCTCCGCCGATCAGATCGACCCGGCCGACCAGCGCGCGCCTCATGACGCCGCCACCTCGGGGAGGCACACGAACACGTCGCGCTCGACGACGGCCACCGGCCAGACCCGCAGCGCGGACTCGGGCTTGCCCTGGGTCTCGAGGCACATACCGGTGCGCAGATCGAAGACCTGCTTGTGCAGAGGCGACGCCACCGTCGGCGCATCTCCCCTGCTGCCCACGATGCCGCGCGACATCACGTTCGCACCGCTGTACGGATCGAGGTTGTCGACGGCCGCGACCGTCCCGTCCGGCAGCAGGAACAGCGCCACCTGCTCGCCGTCGATCAGTGCCGCTCGGCCGCGCTCGGTCTCGAGATCGTCGAGGGAGCAGACGCGGATGCCGACCGCCGCACCGGAGAGCGCGGTCATCGCCGCACCTCCAGGGCCGTGCCGGCGATGAGGACTCCCCCGCCTCGACGCTCCTCGGCGGTGGCGGGGCGGATCTGACCGCGCTCGGCGACGAACGCGAGCGAGGGATCGGGGGTGTCGGTGGCATTGACGAAGGAGTGGAATCTCGCGAGCTTGTCCGGATCGCGCAGTGTCGCCGCCCACTCGTCCTCGTAGTGCTCGACGTGGCGCTCCATCGCCGCATCCAGATCGGCGCAGATGCCGAGGCTGTCGTCGAAGATGACGCTCTTCAGGCCGTCGAGTCCTCCTTCGAGCTCGTCGCACCACGGCGCCGTGCGCTGCAGCCGGTCGGCCGTGCGGATGTAGTACATGAAGAACCGGTCGATCGCCCTGATCAGGCCGTCGTCATCGAGGTCGGAGGCCAGCAGCTGGGCGTGCCGGGGCGTGAAGCCGCCGTTCCCGCCGACGTACATGTTCCATCCCGTCTCGGTGGCGATCACCCCGACGTCCTTGCCCCGCGCCTCCGCGCACTCCCTCGCGCATCCCGAGACACCGAGTTTGAGCTTGTGCGGTGCGCGAAGACCGCGGTAGCGCAGCTCGAGCTTCACCGCCATCCCGACCGCATCGAGCACGCCGAAGCGGCACCAGGTCGAGCCGACACAGGACTTCACGGTGCGCAGCGACTTGCCGTAGGCATGGCCGGACTCGAACCCCGCGTCGACGAGCCGCTGCCAGATCGGAGGGAGCTGCTCGAGCCTGGCGCCGAACATGTCGATGCGCTGCCCACCCGTGATCTTCGTGTAGAGCGCGAAGTCCTTGGCGATCTGACCGATCGCGAGCAGTCCCTCCGGAGTCACCTCGCCACCCGGCATCCGCGGCACGACCGAGTAGGTGCCGTCCTTCTGCATGTTCGCCATCACATGGTCGTTCGTGTCCTGCAGCGTCGCGTTCTCGCCGTCGAGCACATGCGCGCCCACCAGGACCGAGAGGATGCTGGCGATCGCGGGTTTGCAGACGTCGCAGCCCCGACCGCTTCCGAACCGCTCGACGATCCCGCTGAAGGTGGTGAGCTCAGCGACCCTGATCGCGTCGAACAGCTGACGACGCGACATCGAGAAGTGCTCGCAGAGCGCGTGGGAGACGCTCCGGCCGAGCTTGGTCAGCTCCTGCCCCACCACCTTCTTGACCATCAGGACGCAGGAGCCGCAGGTCGCCCCCGCCTTCGTGCAGCCCTTCACCCCCGCGGCGTCGACGCAGCCCTCCTCGTGCACGGCCTGCCGGATACGCCCGGCGGAGATGTTCGAGCACGAGCACACGACCGCATCGTCGGCAAGCTCTCCGCCCGGGGATTCGACCCCTCCTTCCGGAAGGAGGTAGGCCGCCGGATCGGCGCCGAGCCTGGCACCCACGAGAGGCCGCAGCGCTCCGTAGGCGGCCGCGTCGCCGACCAGGATGCCTCCGAGCAGCGTCTGCGCGTCGTCGGAGAGCACGAGCTTCTTGTAGACGCCGGCGACCGGGTCGGCGTAGACGACGTCGAGAGCGTTCGGGGTCGTGGCCAGCGCATCGCCGAAGCTGGCGACGTCGACCCCCGAGAGCTTGAGCTTCGACGAGTCGTCGAAGCCCGGGAAGGCCGCATCGCCGCCCAGCACGCGTGTGGCGGCCACCTCGGCCATGGCGTACCCAGGTGCGACGAGGCCGACGCAGCGGCCGCCGTAGCTCGCGACCTCCCCGATCGCGAGGATGTGCGCATCGGAGGTCGAGCAGCGATCGTCGATGATGACGCCGCCCCTCGGGTCGACGTCCAACTCCGAGTTCCTCGCCAGCTCGTCGCGGGGGCGCACTCCGACCGTGAAGACCACGACATCGGCGCGCTCGACCGATCCGTCCTGGAACTCCAGCGCGGTCACCGCGCCCGAGATGTCGGGGTCGAGCCTGGTCGTGCGCGATTCGGTGCGCACGCCGATGCCCTTGGCTTCGAGCAGGCGGCGCAGCATGCCTCCGCCCGCAGAGTCCAGCTGCGTGGACATGAGGCGGTCCGAGTACTGGATGACGGTCGGCTCGACGTCCATCCCCTGAAGGGCGCCCGCGGCCTCGAGGCCGAGGAGTCCGCCGCCGATGACCGCGCCGCGCAGAGGGCGAGCCAGCATCCGCTCGCGCTCGGTCACGAAGTCGCGGAGGCCCTGCACGTCGTCGAGCGTGCGGTAGACGAAGCACCCGGGCAGATCGGCCCCGTCGACAGCCACCTTCGCCGCATACGATCCCGTCGCCAGCACGAGCGTGTCGTACGGGATCGTGAGGCGCGACCGCGTGATGACCGTGCGGCCGGGACGATCGATGCGCAGCACCCGGTCGTCGGCGATGAATCGCACACGGAAGTCGTCGAAGACCGATCGATCGAGTTCCAGCTCCTCCGCGGTGGCTCCCGCGAAGAATCCGCTGAGACCCACGCGATCGTAGGGGTGTCGGGCCTCATCGCCGATGACCGTGATGTGCAGGGGCGTCTCGGCCCTGCTGATGAGACTCTCGACGAAGCGATGGGCGACCATGCCTGCACCGACGACGACGATCTCTGCGGCGGGGAGGATGTCGGTCATGCTGTTCCAATCGACTGGGGGGTGTCGTGTGAGCGACGATAGAAGGCACGTGTTTCCCGCATGTGACGGCGGATGTGTCCTGGATCGAACGTTCTCCTCACGGATCGATAACGACGCGTGTGAGATCCGCAGACCACATCTCCGACGCCCGGTCGTACTAGGCTGAAGCTCGTCCTTTCCGCCTCCCGCGGGCCCTACCGCGCAAGGAGAATCTCTGTGTCTGCCAACGAGCCGTCGAAGCCGACTCCTCCCATTCCCGCTCCCCCGGCTGTGCCTCTGCCCCGGAAGATCCCCAAGCCCTCCGGCATCGCTCCCGTGGCCCCCGCCGCTGCTGCGACCGAGGCTCTCGCGACCTCCGACGCCGCCCAGTGGGGTCGCGTCGCCGAAGACGGCACGGTCGAGGTGCGCGAGGAGGAGACCTGGCGCGTCGTGGGACAGTACCCCGACGGCACCCCTGACGAGGCGCTGGCCTACTTCGTGCGCAAGTACGAGGACATCGCCTTCAAGGTCGGCACGCTCGAGAAGCGCCACGAGTCGGGCGGCGCGTCTGCCACCGATCTCGCGAAGCAGGCGAAGCACCTGCTCGCCGAGGCGACGGATGCCGCTGCCGTCGGCGATCTCGCCGGTCTGCGCCAGCGCCTGAACACGCTGACAGCCTCGCTCTCCGAGGCCACGGCGCAGGAGGCCCAGCAGGCGAAGGAGGCCGTCGACAAGGCGATAGCCGAGCGCACGGTGTTGGTCGAGCGCGCAGAGGCGATTGCCGCCCGCGACCTGTCGAAGGTGCAGTGGAAGCAGGTCACCGCCGAGCTCGGAGAGCTCTTCGACGAGTGGCAGGCTCAGCAGCAGAACGGTCCTCGCCTCTCGAAGAGCGTCTCGCAGCAGCTCTGGAAGCGATTCCGCGACGCCAGGGCCGTAGTCGACAAGGCACGGCGCGCCTTCTATTCCGAGCTCGACGACACGCACAAGGCTGCACGCGACGCGAAGACCAGACTGGTCGAGCGCGCCGAGGCACTGGCGCCCCGCGGTGTCGACGGGATCCCCGCCTACCGCGGGCTCCTCGATGACTGGAAGGCCGCCGGCCGCGCCGGACGCAAGGCCGACGACGCCCTCTGGGTGCGGTTCAAGGCCGCCGGTGACGCTCTGTACTCGGCGCGCGCCGAGCAGAGCGCAGCCGAGGAGGCCGAGTCCGCACCGAAGATCGAGGCCCGTCAGGCTCTGCTCGAAGAGGCCAAGGCCGTCGCCGACGAGCCGAACATCAAGCGTGCCCGTGCGATGCTCACCCAGATCCAGCGCCAGTGGGACGAGATCGGCCGCATCTTCCCTCGCGAGAAGGAGCGCGCCCTCGACGACCGCCTGCGTGTCATCGAACAGGCTCTGAAGGCCCGCGAGGACGTCGACTGGAAGAAGAACAACCCCGAGACGAAGGCGCGCGCCAACGACATGAGCTCGCAGCTGCTCGAGGCCATCGAGAAGCTCGAGACCGAGCTGGCAGCGGCCGAGAAGTCCGGAGACAAGAAGGCGGCGAAAGAGGCGAAGGACGCCCTCGAAGCACGTCGCACCTGGCTCAACGCGCTCGGCAGCTGAGGCTTCTCCACAGATACCGGCTCGCTCCGCGACGGCGGGATGCGCTGCGCCACACTGGCGTGATGCATCCCGCCTTCCTGTATCTGCCCGGGGCGCGGCTCGCCGTCTCGGAGCTCAGCGCCGCCCGCCTCGACGGTCACCTGGTCGAGATGGGCGAGGGCTACATCCCCGCCGACCTGATCGACGACCCGAGCGCGAGAGCGCTGTCGATCGCGACGCTCATCCCCCGCGACACCGCAGCCTCAGGCCCGACCGCCGCCTGGATCCACGGCGCGGGCCACCAGCCGCCCACTCCCCATCACGTGCGCCGAGCGGTCGCGCGCCGCATCCGGCTGGCGCTCTCGGCCAGGGTCGTGCTGCACGACACCGCGGTGCCGGTCGACGACGTGGTGCTCATCGGCGGACTCCGGGTCATGACTCCCGCCCGCACGATGGTCGATCTCGCCCTGGGACTGCACCGAGACGAATCCCTGATGCGATGGATGGTGCTGCTCGCCGACGCTCTGCCCGACACACCGGCCGCCGCCGTCACGGAACTCGAGTCGCTGTCACGCGTGCCTGGCACACGAGCGGGAAAGGCCGCGCTCCAGCGGCTGATGCTCAGGAAGAGGTGACCCGGTACACGTCGTAGACGGCGTCGATCCGGCGCACCGCGTTGAGCACCCGATCCAGGTGCACCGCGTCGCCCATCTCGAACACGAAGCGGCTGAGCGCCAGCCGCTCGTCATTCGTCGTCACGGTGGCCGAGAGGATGTTGACGTGATGCTCGCTGAGCACACGGGTGACGTCCGACAGCAGGCCCGATCGATCGAGAGCCTCGACCTGGATCTGCACGCGGAAGACGCTCTTCGTGGTCGGCGCCCATGACACCTCGACGAAGCGGTCCTCCTCGCTGGCGAGGGCCTTCACGTTCACGCAATCCGCTCGATGCACGGAGACGCCGCTGCCGCGCGTGACGAACCCCACGATCGGGTCGCCGGGAACGGGGGTGCAGCACTTGGCGAGCTTGACCAGGATGTCGGACGCTCCGCGCACCAGCACACCCGAGTCCCCACCTCGCGGTTCGCGCGTGGGGATGCTGCCAGGCAGATCGATCGGGCCGGTGGGCGGGTCGTTGGCCGCGACCAGGGCCGTGACCTTCTCGAGCACGGACTGCGTCGACACGTGGCCTTCGCCGACGGCGGCGTACAGCGCCGACACGTCCTCGTAGCGAAGCTGGTGCGCCACCTCGGCGAACGAGTCCTGGCTCATCAGACGCTGCAGCGGCAGGTTCTGGCGGCGCATCGCCCGAGCGATCGCCTCCTTGCCCTGCTCGATCGCCTCTTCACGTCGTTCCTTCGTGAACCAGCCCTTGATCTTGTTCCTGGCTCGCGTGCTCTTGACGAAGCCGAGCCAGTCCTGGCTGGGGCCGGCGTCGGGGTTCTTCGAGGTGAACACCTCGACGACATCGCCGCTCTTGAGCTCGGACTCGAGCGGGACGAGCCGGCCGTTGACCTTCGACCCCATCGTGCGATGGCCGATCTCGGTGTGCACGGCATACGCGAAGTCCACCGGGGTCGCGCCGGCGGGAAGACCGATCACACGCCCCTTCGGGGTGAAGACGTACACCTCCTTCGCGCCGATCTCGAAGCGCAGGGAGTCGAGGAACTCCCCGGGATCCGCCGTCTCGGCCTGCCAGTCCGAGATGTGCGCGAGCCACGCCATGTCGTTGTCGGCGGCGCGGACCTCGGTCTTGCCGCCGTTCATCCGCTCCTTGTACATCCAGTGCGCCGCGACGCCGTACTCGGCCTGCTGGTGCATCTCGTGAGTACGGATCTGGATCTCGACGGTGCGACCCGATGGACCGATCACCGTGGTGTGCAGCGACTGGTAGAGATTGAACTTCGGGGTCGCGATGTAGTCCTTGAAACGGCCGGGCAGAGGCGTCCACCGTGCGTGGATGGCTCCGAGGACCGCGTAGCAGTCGCGCACCGAGGCGACCAGCACGCGGATGCCGATCAGGTCGTAGATGTCGTCGAACTCGCGCCCTCGCACGACCATCTTCTGGTAGACGGAGTAGAGCTGCTTCGGCCGTCCGACGACCTTGCCTCGGATCCGCAGGTCGCGCAGATCCTCGTCGATCTCCTCGACGACCTGTGCCAGGTACTTCTCCCGCTGCGGAGTGCGCTGCGCGATGAGGTTGTGGATCTCGTTGTAGATCTTCGGGTGCAGCACCGCGAACGAGAGATCCTCGAGCTCCGACTTGATCGCCTGGATTCCGAGTCGGTTGGCGAGAGGCGCGTAGATCTCCAGCGTCTCCTTGGCCTTCTTCGCCGCCTTCTCGGGCGGGACGAAGCCCCAGGTGCGGGCGTTGTGCAGGCGATCGGCGAGCTTGATCAGCAGCACGCGGATGTCCTTCGACATCGCCACGATCATCTTGCGCACCGTCTCGGCCTGCGCGCTCTCGCCGTACTTGACCTTGTCGAGCTTGGTGACGCCGTCGACGAGCATCGCCACCTCATCGCCGAACTCGGCGGTGAGGTCGGTGAGGGCGTAGCCCGTGTCCTCCACGGTGTCATGCAGGAGAGCGGCGGCGATGGCTCTGGGGCCGAGGCCCATCTCCGCGAGGATCTGCGCGACCGCGAGCGGGTGGGTGATGTACGGCTCGCCGCTCTGGCGCTGCTGGCCGGTGTGCTTCTCCTTGGCGACCGCGTAGGCGCGCTCGATCACGGAGAAGTCACCGCGCGGGTGGTTCGCTCGGACCGTGCGGATCAGATTGTCGAGATCGTTGACCCTGGGCGCGCGGGAGAAGATGCGGGGAACCAGTCGCCTCAGGCTAGAACCCTGCGACGACGACTGCGGTTCCGCCATCTGCTCACCTCCGGATCACAACATCTTACGCGTGCGCCGAGGGGTCGAGCCCCGCGACGGAGAACCCTCAGGCGTCGGCGGTGGCCAGCGCCCTGGACTCTCGGATCTTCTCGTCGCGCGCCTTGAGCTGCGGCTCGTTCTCGCGGAACAGCGAGTACAGCGGTGCGGCCACGAACAGCGTCGAGTACGTCGCGACGAGGATGCCGACGAAGATCGACAGCGAGATGTCGGTGAGCGACTCGGCACCGAGCCAGAACGCGCCGATGAAGAGCACCGCTCCCACCGGAAGAGCGGCGACGACGGAGGTGTTGATCGAGCGCACGAGCGTCTGATTGACGGCGAGGTTGACGGACTCCCCGAACAGCCTCGCAGACTTCTCGCCGTCCTCCGTGGTGTTCTCCCTGATCTTGTCGAACACGACCGTGGTGTCGTACAGCGAGTAGGCGAGGATCGTGAGGAACCCGATCACGGCCGCGGGCGAGATCTCGAATCCGGCGAGAGCGTAGACGCCGACCGTGATGACGAGCACATCGAGCAGGCCGATGATCGCCGCCGCCGACATCTTCCACGTGCGGAAGTAGATCGCGAGGATGAGAAAGGTCAGCGCGAGGAAGATCGCGAGTCCCCACAGGGACTGCTTGGTGACGTTCTCGCCCCAGGCCGGGCCGATGAAGGACGACGTGACGGCCTCGGCATCCACACCGTAGGCGTCCGCCAGAGCGGCGGCGACGCTCTGGGTCTCGTCTGCGCTCATCTGGTCGGTCTGCACGCGCACGTCGGTGTCGTTGACGATGACGACCTTGGTCGCCGCGCCGGCGACGACCGACTGCACGGCAGTGGTGGCCGTGTCCTGCGCGAGGCTGTCAGGAGCCTGCACCGTGAACTGCGATCCGCCGGTGAACTCGATCGAGAACTGGATGGGCCGGAAGAACGGCACCATGGCCGAGCCGACCACGAGGATGATCGCGATGATGAACCACAGTCGACGCCTGCCGACGAACGGGAAGGACGTCTTTCCCGTGTAGAGGTTGTTTCCGAACTCGTTCATGGAAGCCATCACGCGTCCCCCTCACTTCCGGTGCCCGTGGATCTGCCACCGGCGAGTGCCTCGGCGCGCTTTCGTTCTGCGATGGTCTGGCGTCTCTCGGCTTCTCCGCGCGAACGCGCGTTCTTCGCATCGCGGCCGACGGATGCCGTCGACACCTCGCGGAACCGCGAGCGGCTGCGATACACCGCTCCGAGAGCCTCGGGGTCGAGCCCGGAGAGCTTGTGCCCTCCGCCGAAGAACTTCGTCCTCGCGAGCAGCTGCATGACCGGATGGGTGAAGATCACGAAGATGAACACGTCGATGATCGTCGTGAGTCCCAGGGTGAACGCGAAGCCCTTCACGGTCGCGTCCGCGAGGATGTAGAGCACGACGGCGGCGAGGATGTTGATCGACTTCGAGATGTAGATCGTGCGCTTCGCCCTGCCCCAGCCGTCTTCGACCGCCGAGGTGATGGACTTTCCGTCGCGGAGCTCGTCTCGGATGCGCTCGAAGTAGACGATGAACGAGTCGGCCGTGAATCCGATCGACACGATGAGGCCGGCGACGCCGGCGAGCGACAGACGGAAGCCCAGGCGCCACGCGAGGATGCAGATGATGATGTACGTCAGGATTCCCATCACCGCGATCGACGCGATGATCACCGATCCCAGGGCCCGATAGACGATCAGCGAGTAGATCGCGACGAGCGCGAGGCCGATCAGTCCGGCGATGAGACCGATCTGCAGCTGCTGGGTGCCGAGCGTCGCCGAGACGGTGTCGGAGCTCTGCACCTCGAAGCTCAGCGGCAGCGCGCCGAACTTCAGCTGGTCGGCGAGCGTGGTCGCCGACTCCTGCGTGAAGTCGCCCGAGATGCTGGGGCGACCGTCGAGGATCTGCCCGTTCATCCGGGGAGCGCTGATGACCGAGCCGTCGAGGACGAACGCGAACTGGTCGCGCGGCGACAGGTTCGCGAGGCGGTTCTGGTTCAGACGCGTGCTCACCTTGCCGAAGGCATCGGTGCCGTCGGCGTTCATGGTGAGCTGCACGAGCCAGGCGCCGGACTGCGGGTCGCGGCCGCTGGTCGCGTCGGTGATCGCGGTGCCGGTGAGCTCCGTCGGGCCGAGCAGGTACTTCGCCTGGCCGCTCGGGTCGCACGCGATCAGCGGCTGATCCTGAGGCTCCCGCGAGGGGTCGTTCTCGGGGTCGGTGCAGTCGTAGGCGAGGAACTCCGCCTGCAGCTTCTCCGTCACCCAGGCGAGGTCGCTGGCGTCGGTGGGCTCGGCCGTGGGCGTCGCGTTCAGCGAATCGTCCGGGGCCGGGTACGGCGTGGGCTCACCGTCTTCGCCCACGAACTGGTTCGTTCCCCCCGTGGTCTGGATGACCGGCCGGAACTCGAGCTGAGCGCTCGACTGGATCCGCTCGCGGGTCTGCGCGTCGGCGACTCCGGGGATCTGGACCACGATGTTGCGGCCGCCCTCGGTCGTGATGTCCGCCTCGGCGACGCCCGAGGCGTCGACGCGCTGGCGGATGATCGCGGCAGCCTGGTCGAGCTGCTCCGACGAGGGGTCGGCGCCGTCTTCCGTCTCGGCGCTCAGGACGATCTGCGTGCCGCCCTGCAGGTCGAGGGCGAGTTCAGGAGCCCACGAGCTCGCCGGGTCGCCGTTGGCGTCCTTGATGACGCCGACTCCGAGCGCGTTGATGCCGAAGAAGACGCCGGTCACGAGGAGCAGGCCGAGAAGAACCCGCCAGGCATGACGGACGGGAGAGGAAGAAGCCACGTGTGATCAGCTTTCTGAGATGCCGGAGTGCCGAAGAGCGGCTGTCTGTGCGGGTTACTTGTCGTCGGAGTCGCGCTCGAGGCGACGACGGGTCTCCTCGGGCGTCTCGATGGCCGACGCGTCGTCGGTGACGATCGTCTCGTCGACGATCAGGGGCGAGTCGACGGCATCGTCCACGATGACGTCATCCGAGAGCACGTCCTCCTTGGGCTCCACGATGCGCAGGATCGCCTGGCTGTGCACCTCGATGATGGTGCCGGGAGCGATCTCGATGAGCGCGGGCGAGTCGAGGTCCACCGGGTCGTACGCGACGATCGTGCCGTAGATGCCGCCCTGCAGCAGGACCTTGACGCCCGGGACGGTCTTCGTCGCCTTCTCCTCCTGCTCGGCCTTCATCTGCTTCTGGCGCTTGCGTCCGTTGACGAACATGAAGACGACGAGCACGGCCAGCAGACCGAAGAGGATGATTTCCATGGTGGGGGCAAGCGCCTTTCTCAGGTGCACGCACAAGCCAATGGGCGCACAGTCGTATCGGGGGGAAGTCTTCAGCGATTATAGGTCATCAAGGCGAAGCGCCCCGTCCGGGTGCGCCATCCCGAGATGCGCGTACGCCTCGGGCATCGCTATCCGACCGCGCGGCGTTCGACCGAGGAAGCCTATTCGCACGAGGTACGGCTCGACGACGCTCTCGACCGTCTCCGCCTCTTCGCCGACCGCCACGGAGAGCGTGCTGAGGCCCACGGGGCCGCCACGGAAACGTCTCACCAGCATCTCGAGCACGGCGCGGTCGAGACGGTCGAGGCCGATCGGGTCGACGTCGTAGAGCTCGAGGGCGGCGCGCACGCCGGCCAGTGTCGCCTCGCCACCGCCGTGCACCAGGGCATAGTCGCGGACCCGACGCAGCAGCCGGTTGGCGATGCGGGGGGTTCCCCTCGAGCGGCGGGCGATCTCGCTGAGCGAATCGTGGGGCAGATCGACGCCCAGCACCAGGGCGGACCGCGCGATCACCCTCTCGAGCTCGGACTCGTCGTAGAACTCGAGGTGGCCGGTGAAGCCGAACCGATCACGCAGCGGATTGGGCAGAAGCCCGGAGCGGGTGGTCGCACCGACGAGGGTGAACGGTGCGAGTTCGAGCGGGATGCTCGTCGCGCCCGCGCCCTTGCCCACCATGATGTCGATGCGGAAGTCCTCCATCGCGAGGTACAGCATCTCCTCGGCGGAGCGGGCCATGCGATGGATCTCGTCGATGAACAGCACCTCGCCCGGCACCAGGCTCGACAGCAGCGCGGCGAGATCGCCCGCGTGCTGGATGGCCGGTCCGCTCGACAGTCGCAGCGGGCGCTCGCTCTCGTGCGCGACGATCATCGCCAACGTGGTCTTGCCGAGCCCCGGAGGACCCGCCAGCAGGATGTGATCGGGCGGTCGATTCTGGATGCGCGCCGCATCGAGCAGCAGCTGCAGCTGACCACGCACCTTCTGCTGACCGACGAACTCGCCGAGGCTGGTCGGCCTCAGCGCTCCCTCGATCGCGAGCTCGGTGTCGTCCACCGGCTCGGCGGCGTCGCGGGCGTCAGACACGTGCGGGTCCCAGCAGAGCGAGCGTACGACGCAGCAGCGGAGCGACGGCGGCCCGTTCGGCGTCGGATGCCTCCGATGCGGTCTGCGCCGCGGCCTCGGCCGCGACCTTCTCCGACCATCCGAGGCCCACGAGCGCCGCAGCGACCTGGTCGACGACATCGGATCCGCTCGCGGACGTCGGCTTGGCGGTCGATCCGACCGGATGCACCTTGCCCGCGAGCTGCAGGACGATGAGTTTCGCCGTCTTCGGACCGATTCCGGAGACTCGACGGAAGGGCGCGTCGTCTTCTGCGGTCACCGCCTCGGCGATCTGATCGACCGTGAGATGCGACAGCACGCCCAGCGCCGACTTCGGCCCGACTCCGGTGACGCTGATCAGCAGCCCGAACACCTCGAGCTCGCTGCGGTCGGCGAAACCGTAGAGAGACAGCGCATCCTCGCGCACGATCAGGCTCGTGTGCAGCATCAGTCGCTCGCCGATCGACGCGGTGTGTGCCACATCGGCGGGCACCGCGACCGAGAACCCGACTCCGCCGACGTCGATGACGACCTGGTCGGACGTCGAGTGCAGGACGGTGCCGTGCAGCGAGGAGATCATCCCTTCAGCCTACGCAGGTGATCGTAGGTATGTTCGAGCGACACGCTCCGCGTCGGCCCACGCGCGCTGGGCCGGCGTGAGAGCCTGCTGCCCCGGAGCACCCGCCGCACCTCGTCTCCACGCATGGCAGAGTGCGATCGCCAGAGCATCCGCGGCGTCGGCCGGCTGAGGTGGAGCGTCGAGACGGAGGATGCGGGCGATCATCGTCTGCACCTGCCGCTTGTCCGCCGCCCCGTAGCCCGTGACCGCGGCCTTGACCTCGCTCGGCGTGTGCGTCGCGGCGGGGAGCCCGGCCTCGGCCGCGAGCAGCAGCGCGACTCCGCTGGCCTGGGCCGTGCCCATGACGGTGTGGGTGTTCTGCTGCGCGAAGACGCGTTCGACCGCCACGGCGTCAGGACGATGCGCGTCGATCACCTCGCGGATTCCGGCGGCGACGAGCGCGAGCCGCTCGCCGATCGGAAGGTCGGGAGCGGAGCGGATGACTCCGACGTGCACGAGCGTGCCGCGCCGCGAGCCGTCGACATCGACCACACCCACGCCGCACCGGGTGAGACCGGGGTCGATTCCCAGGACGCGCAACGAGGAGGAGGTCACTCCCCCAGAGTATTCGCGCTCGCACCCGCAGCCGCGTCGGCGCGCCTACTCGTCGTCGTTCTCGAGCTCGGCCTGCACCTCGGGGCTCAGGTCGAAGTTGGTGAAGACGTTCTGCACGTCCTCACTGTCCTCGAGGGCATCGATCAGACGGAAGATCTTGCGGGCGGTGTCGGCGTCGATCTCGACCTTGAGGTTGGGGACGAACTCGACATCGGCGGATTCGTAGTCGATGCCGGCATCCTGCAGCGCGCTGCGCACGGCGACGAGGTCTGTCGCCTCGGTGATCACGCCGAAGCCGTCGCCGTGAGGCTCGATCTCCTCGGCGCCGGCCTCGAGAGCAGCCATCATGACGTCGTCCTCGGTCGTCCCCTCGGCACCGACGACGATGACGCCCTTGCGGCTGAAGTTGTACGCCACGCTGCCCGGGTCGGCCAGAGTGCCCCCGTTGCGACTCAGCGCCGTGCGCACCTCTGCCGCTGCGCGGTTCTTGTTGTCGGTCAGACACTCGATCATCAGCGCGACGCCGTTCGGACCGTATCCCTCGTACATGATCGACAGGTACTCGACGGCCTCGCCGCCGATGCCCGCTCCGCGCTTCACTGCGCGGTCGATGTTGTCCTTCGGGACCGAGGTCTTCTTGGCCTTCTGCACGGCGTCGAACAGAGTCGGGTTTCCCTGCAGATCGGCACCGCCGAGCTTGGCGGCGACCTCGATGTTCTTGATGAGCTTGGCCCAGGACTTCGCGCGCCTGGAGTCGATGATGGCCTTCTTGTGCTTCGTGGTGGCCCACTTGGAATGCCCGGACATAATTCTCCGCTCGTCGTATCCGCCCGTGGGCTCGGCCCAGGGCATCGACCAGTCTAACGAATCGTGCCAGGGGAGGCGGGCGCAGAACACCTTGTCAGCCGCTGTGGCCGGTGGGAGACTTCGCCCATGGACGATCGGGAGCGTGCTCTCGACGCCGCCCACCGCAGAGCGACGGAGTTCCTCGGAACCCTGGACGACAGACCGGTGTGGCCGCGGGCGAGCTTTCAGGAGATGATCGACGACTTCGGCGGGCCGCTGCCGGATGGCGGCACAGACCCTGCGGCGGTGATCGAGGAGATGGCGGATCGTGCCGACGCCGGGCTGGTGGCGATCCCCGGTGGCCGCTTCTTCGGCTTCGTCATCGGCGGCACGCACCCCGCGGCGCTCGCGGCCGACTGGCTGCTGTCGGCGTGGGACCAGAACTCCGGGTCCTCGGCGCTGAGCCCCGCGACGGTCGCCATGGAGCGGGTCGCAGGGCAGTGGATGCTCGACGTGCTCGGGCTTCCCGCGACGGCGAGCGTCGGGTTCGTCACCGGCGGTCAGCTCGCCAACTTCACCTGCCTCACGACAGCACGGCACGCACTGCTCGCCAGGGCGGGCTGGGATCTCGCGGAGCGAGGAGCCCACGATGCTCCGGGGGTGCGTGTCGTCGTCGGCGCGGATCGTCATGGCTCGATCGACCGGGCCGCCCGATTCCTGGGCATCGGCCGCGCCGAGCTGACGGTCGTCGACTCGGACGATCAGGGACGGATGCGGCCCGATGCCCTCGAGGAGGCGCTGGCGGACGCATCCGGTCCGATCCTCGTGTGCCTGCAGGCCGGCGAGGTGCACACCGGGGCCTTCGACGACTTCCAGGCGCTGATCCCCGTGGCTCACCGGCATTCCGCGTGGGTCCACGTCGATGGGGCCTTCGGGCTGTGGGCGGCGGCGACGCCTGCTCTCAGGCATCTCACCGAGGGGGTCGAGCGGGCGGACTCCTGGGCCACCGACGCGCACAAGACGCTCAACGTGCCCTACGACTGCGGCATGGCGATAGTGCGGGATCCTGCCGACTCGATCGCCGCGTTCAGGACCGGCGGCGACTACCTCATCTACTCGGGGATGGATCCCTGGGACGTCACGCCCGAACTCTCCCGGAGGGCGAGAGGTGTGCCCGCATGGGCGGCGATGCGCAGTCTCGGGCGCTCGGGCCTCGCCGACCTCATCGACGGACTGCATGCGAACGCCGTATCGATGGCGACGGGCCTCGCCGCGATCGACGGCGTCACCGTCGTCAACGAGGTCGACTACACGCAGGTCATGTTCCGGCTCGAGTCCGACGACGCGACCCGCGCACTGGGCGCGGCGATACTGGCCGACGGCACAGCGGCCGTCACCGGAGCGCAGTGGCGAGGCCGCGCGACACTGAGATGCTCCATGTCGTCGTGGGCGACCACGGCAGCGGACATCGATCGCACCTTGGGCGCCTTCGACCGGCTCATCTCGGCGGGTCGCACGGCGGCCTGAGTGAGTCGGACCGGTCAGACGGTCGCTGGTCGGCCGAGGGCCGCATCGAGGGCGAATGCCCGCACCAGGTCGAGGAAGCGCTCGTGGAAGCGCACCTCGCCGTCGACCTCCGGATGGAAGCTCGTACCCATGAGCGGTCCGCGCTGCACGGCGACGACGCTTCCGTCGGAGAGGGTGGCAAGCACATCGACCCCCTCGCCCACGCGCTCGACGACGGGTGCGCGGATGAAGGTGGCGCGCACCCGACGCTCGCCGAGTGCAGGAACCCGCAACTCGGTCTCGAAGGATTCCGTCTGCCGGCCGAAGGCGTTCCGGCGCACCGAGATGTCCAGCCCACCGAAGGGCTGCTGCCCCTCCAGCCCGTCGAGGATCTCGTCCGCGAGAAGGATCAGTCCGGCGCAGGTACCGTACATCGGCATGCCGTCAGCGATCGCCGCGCGGATGGGCGCCTGCATCCCGAAGCCGCGCGAGAGCTTGTCGATCACACCGGACTCTCCCCCGGGAAGGACGAGTCCGTGCACCGTCGCGAGCTCCTCCGGACGTCGCACCGGCACAGCCTCCGCGCCGAGACCCGTGAGCAGGGCGATGTGCTCGCGCACGTCGCCCTGCAGCGCGAGCACACCGACTCTGGGGCTACCAGCCACGCTCTGCCAGGCGGTGGGGGGCGGGGAGGTCGCTGACGTTGATGCCCACCATCGCCTCGCCGAGGCCCCGAGACACCTCGGCGATGACCTTGGCATCGTCGAAGAAGGTGGTCGCCTTGACGATCGCCTTCGCACGCTCGGCCGGGTTGCCCGACTTGAAGATCCCGGATCCGACGAACACGCCGTCGGCACCCAGCTGCATCATCATCGCGGCATCCGCGGGAGTCGCCACTCCTCCGGCGACGAAGAGGACCACGGGGAGCTTCCCCGTCTCCGCGATCTCCGCCACCAGCTCGTAGGGAGCCTGCAGGTCCTTCGCCGCCACGTACAGCTCGTCCTTGGGCAGCGCCGTGAGCGCCGCGATCTCGCCGCGGATGCGGCGGATGTGCTTCATCGCCTCGGAGACGTCGCCGGTTCCCGCCTCGCCCTTGGAGCGGATCATCGCCGCGCCTTCGTTGATGCGGCGCAGTGCCTCTCCGAGGTTCGTCGCGCCGCACACGAAGGGAACGGTGAACGGGTACTTGTCGATGTGATTGACGTAATCGGCCGGTGAGAGGACCTCGGACTCGTCGATGTAGTCGACACCGAGCTCCTGCAGGACCTGCGCCTCGACGAAGTGGCCGATGCGCGCCTTCGCCATGACGGGGATGGAGACGGCGTCGATGATGCTGTCGATCATGTCGGGATCGCTCATGCGTGAGACGCCGCCCTGGGCGCGGATGTCGGCCGGCACGCGCTCGAGCGCCATGACGGCGACCGCACCGGCGTCTTCGGCGATCTTCGCCTGGTCGGCGGTCACCACGTCCATGATGACGCCGCCCTTCAGCATCTCGGCGAGTCCGCGCTTCACGCGCGAGGATCCGGTGGTCTGTTCGGTCATGGCAGGCTCCTGTCGGCGGACGCGCCCGAGGTGTCGGATGGGTCATGGGCGTCTTTGATCTAGGCCAAACGATAGCACTGTCCGTTTCGACCTAGAATCGGATCGAGGACATATGACGGAACACATCACAGGCACCACCGCCGCCGACATCGCAGACAGCGTGCGCGGACTCCGCGACCGCGGGGTGCTGCGTCCCGGCAGCGCGCTCCCCCCTGTCCGCGAACTCGCCGCGACGCTCGGAGTGAACCGCAACACCGCCGTCGCTGCATATCGCCAGCTCGCGCAGGCCGGCCTGGTCGTGTCGCGAGGACGCGCGGGAACCGTGATCGCCGGCCATCGATCCGTCGCCCAGGAGGGATACGCCGCAGACACCGTGCTGCGCGACATCGGCACGGGCAACCCCGATCCTCGGCGCATCCCCGATCCGTCTGCGGCGCTCGCGACGGTGGCGGGGCGGCCCGTGCTCTACGGCGAGCCGGTGATCGACCGCGGACTCGACGAGTGGGCGCGCCGGTGGGTGTCGGCGGATCTCGTCGACACCGACTTCGCGATCACCGTCACGAGCGGTGCCGTCGACGCCGTCGAGCGGCTGCTCGCCCAGGCGCTGACCCGCGACGACGCCGTCGCGCTCGAGGACCCCTGCTTCCTCGCGAGCATCCACACCGTGCGGCTCGGCGGCTACCGCGCCGTGCCGGTACCCGTCGACGATCAGGGCATGACGGTCGAGGGGCTGCGCGATGCCCTCGACGCCGGAGTGCGAGCGATCATCAGCACCCCTCGTGCGCAGAACCCCACCGGCACCTCTCTGACCCCCGAGCGGGCGTCAGCGCTCCGAGCGGTGCTCGCACAGCATCCCTACGTCCTGATCATCGAGGACGACCACTTCTCGATGCTCTCCCAGCGGAGGTACGAGTCGCTGATCGGACCGGAGCACCGCCGGTTCGCGCTCGTGCGCTCGGTCTCGAAGTTCCTCGGACCCGACATGTGCCTGGCGATCGCGGCCACCGACACCACCACCGCGGAACGGCTGGCGATGCGTCTGAGTCCCGGAACGACGTGGGTCAGCCACCTGCTCCAGCGCCTCACTCTCACCCAGGTCACCGACCCGCTCGTCCTCGCGCAGATCGAGCAGGCGCGCGAGCACTACGCGGCGCGCAACTCCGCCTTCGCGGCCAAGCTGAACGCGCACGGCATCCCTTCGCCCGCCGCCGACGGTCTGAGCCTGTGGGTCGAGCTGCCGCGTCCGGCACGCGTCGTCGCAGAACACCTCATGCGCAGAGGCTGGCTCGCCCGGACCGGAGACGAGTTCGCCCTCGAGGAGCGCGCCGAGCCCTCCCACCATCTGCGCCTCACGGTGCACGATCTCTCCGACGACGATGCGGACACGCTCGTCGCCGACCTCGTCGCCGCCGCGCGATGAGCACCCGCCGCGGACACCCGTCCGCCTGAATGAAAGGATCGGGGAATGAAGGTCCTCTCCATCCAGTCCGCCGTCGCGTACGGCCACGTCGGCAACTCCGCAGCCGTCTTCCCCCTGCAGCGCATCGGCGTGGAGGTGCTGCCGGTGTACACGGTGACGTTCTCCAACCACACCGGGTACGGCGCCTGGCGCGGTCCTCTCATCGCACCCGACGACGTGCGTGAGGTGATCACCGGCATCGAGGAGCGCGGCGTCTTCGGCGAGATCGACGCTGTGCTCAGCGGTTATCAGGGCGGCGAAGGCATCGGCGACGTCATCATCGATGCGGTCGCGAGGGTCAAGGCGGCCAACCCCGCCGCCGTCTACGCGTGCGACCCCGTGATGGGCAACGCGAAGAGCGGATGCTTCGTCGCCCCGGCGATCCCGGTGCTCCTGCGCGAACGTGTGGTGCCGGTCGCCGACATCATCACGCCGAATCAGTTCGAGCTCGGGTTCCTGACGGACACGTCACCCGACACGCTCGAATCGACGCTCGCGTCCGTCGATCTCGCGATGGCGATGGGACCCTCGACGGTCCTCGTGACGAGTGTGGAGCGGCCCGACCGCGAGGAGGGCACGATCGAGATGCTCGTCGCCGATCACGCGGGCGCCTGGATCGTGCAGACTCCCCGCCTGCCCATGAAGGCCAACGGCTCAGGCGATGTCACCGCTGCCCTCTTCACCGCGCACTACGTCGGCACGGGTGACGCGAAGGCCGCCCTGGAGCGCACGGCATCGAGCGTGTTCGATCTGCTGAGCGCCACTCTCGAGTCGGGGGAACGCGAACTGCAGCTGGTCGAAGCGCAGGAGTACTACGCGAACCCGCGCATGCAGTTCACCGCCCGTCAGGTGCGCTGAGCCAGCGACGCGAGAGCGCATCGCCTCCTCGCCGGCGCTCGCGGCTCAGCGGGGCCAGGCGGCGGCGACCGACTCACGGACCTCGCCGAGGAGCTGCGGAAGCGCCTTCGTCTTCGCGATGATCGGGAAGAAGTTGGCGTCCGACGTCCAGCGCGGCACCACGTGCTGGTGCAGGTGTCCGTCGACACCCGCGCCGGCCACCGCACCCTGGTTCATACCGATGTTGAAGCCGTCGCAGCGCGACACCTCCCGCAGCACGCGCATGGCGGTCTGGGTCAGCGCGCCGATCTCGGCCACCTCCTCGGCGGTCGCCTGGTCGTACAGTCCGATGTGGCGATACGGGCATACGAGCAGGTGTCCCGAGTTGTACGGGAACAGGTTCAACAGCACGTAGGCGGTCTCTCCCCGAGCCACGATGAGCCGCTCCGCATCCGGGAACTTCGGGGCCTCGCAGAACGGGCACTCCTCGCGCAGCGGCTCAGGCCCGGCCTTGATGTACGCCATGCGGTGCGGGGTCCACAGCCGCTGGAACTCGTCGGGAACTCCGGCGAAGTCGCCGGCATCCTCGAACTCAGCCACGACGCCTCGGAACCCGGACGAGACCGGCTTCCCGACCCCGAAGGGTCACGCCAGGTCTCCTGCGGTCTGCACCAGCCCGTGCGAGTCGATCACGGCGCGGATGCGTGCGACCGCATCCGCGATCGCGACACCGTTCTCCTGCGTCCCGTCGCGGTAGCGGAACGACACCGTGCCGCCGGCGCGGTCCTGCTCGCCGGCGATCAGCAGCAGCGGCACCTTGCCGGTGGTGTGCGTGCGGATCTTCTTCTGCATGCGGTCGTCCGACGTGTCCAGCTCGGCCCGAACGCCCTGGGAGCGCAGCGTATCGACGACCTCGCCGAGGTAGTCGGCGTACTCCTCGGCGACGGGGATGCCCACGACCTGCACGGGAGACAGCCACACGGGGAAGTCGCCCGCGTAGTGCTCGAGCAGGATGGCGAAGAACCGCTCGATCGAACCGAACAGTGCGCGGTGGATCATGATCGGGCGCTTCTTCTGCCCGTCCTTGTCCATGAACTCGAGATCGAACCGCTCGGGGAGGTTCGGGTCGACCTGCACGGTCGAGAGCTGCCAGGTGCGGCCGATCGCGTCGCGCGTCTTCAGGTCGATCTTCGGTCCGTAGAAGGCGGCTTCACCCGGCACCTCGGTGAGCTTCAGACCGGAGGCGACGGCCACACGGCGCAGGGCGTCGGTCGACGATTCCCAGAACTCCTCCGAGCCGATCCACTTCGACTTCTCGTCGTCCTTCATCGAGAGCTCGAGTTCGAAATCGGTGAGCCCGAAGTCGCGGAGCATCGAGAGGATGAACTCCAGCACCTTCGCGACCTCGGCCTCGAGCTGATCCGGAGTGACGAACAGGTGCGAGTCGTCCTGAGTGAATCCGCGCACGCGTGTGAGCCCGTGCAGAGCGCCGGAGAGCTCGTTCCGGTACACCGTGCCGTTCTCGGCGAAGCGCAGCGGGAGATCCCGGTAGCTGCGGGCGCGCTCCTTGTAGATCAGGATGTGCATCGGGCAGTTCATAGGCTTCAGGTAGTAGTCCTGGCCCTGCCTGGTGATGTTGCCCTCGTCGTCGCGCTCCTCGTCCATGACGATCGGCGGGTACATCCCCTCCTTGTACGTCACCAGGTGATTGGAGGTGATGAAGAGGTCTTCCTTCGAGATGTGCGGGGTGTAGACGTAGGTGTACCCGCCCTCGATGTGGCGCTTGCGGGCATGCTGCTCCATCTCGCCCCTGACCACTCCGCCGCGCGGGTGCCAGACCGAGAGCCCCGAGCCGATCTCCTCGGGGAACGAGAAGAGGTCCAGCTCCTTGCCCAGACGTCGGTGATCGCGCTTGGCGGCCTCCTCGAGACGGTGCTGGTACGCGCGCAGCTCGTCCTTCGAGGGCCACGCCGTGCCGTAGATGCGCTGCAGCTGCGGATTCTTCTCGCTGCCGCGCCAGTAGGCGGCGGCGATGCGGGTGAGGTCCCAGCCGTTGCCGATCATGCGGGTGCTCGGCAGATGCGGTCCGCGGCAGAGGTCCTTCCAGACCACCTCGCCGTCTCGGGTGGTGTTGTCGTAGATCGTGAGCTCGCCCTCGCCGACCTCGACCGATGCGCCCTCGACCTTGCCCACCTGGGTCGCTGAGCCCGTCGACGGGCTCTTGAGTCCGATGAGCTCGAGCTTGAAGGGCTCGTCGGCCAGTTCGACGCGGGCCTCCTCGTCTGTGACGACCCGCCGCACGAAGCGCTGGCCCTCACGCACGATGCGCTGCATCTCCTTGGTGATCGCCTTGAGATCCTCCGGCGTGAACGGAGTCTCCACGCCGAAGTCGTAATAGAAGCCGTCGGTGATGGGTGGGCCGATGCCGAGGTTCGCCTGCGGGTTGATGCGCTGCACCGCCTGCGCGAGGACGTGCGCGGTCGAGTGGCGCAGAATGCTCAGCCCGTCGGGGCTGTCGATCGTGACGGGTTCGACCTCGTCGGCATCCGTCACTGTCGCGGCGAGGTCCTTCAGAACGCCGTTGACGCGCATGGCGACGACGGATCGGTCAGAGAACAGGGCGAAGCCGTCTGTCGGCTGGGCATTTTCAGGCACTGCACACTCCATCTGGTCTGAGATCTAGGCTACTCGCATGCCCGGGTCGTGCAGACCGGCCGCGCAGGGCGAGGTAGCGTGAGCGGATGATCAGAGCAGTCGCGCGTTGGGTCCTCGCCGCAGCCCTCGGGGCGATCGGCATCCTCCACTTCTCCGGCACACGCGGTTTCCGGGTGGTCGTGCCGGAATGGGCGACGAGGATCAGCCGGCTCGACAAGGACGCTATCGTGATCGCCTCCGGCGCGGCCGAGGTCGCGCTCGCCGCGGGGCTGGTGCTGCTCCCCGGAGAGCGGCGGCGGATCGGGATCGCCACGGCGGCGTTCTTCGTCGCTGTTCTGCCGGGCAATGTGCACCAATGGCGCACCCGGCGCTCCACCCCGGGGCTCGACACGGATGCGCGTCGCTTCGGCCGGCTCTTCTTCCAGCCCGTGCTCGTCGCCTGGGCGCTGTGGGCGACGGGAGACACTGCAGCGTCGGCCGCGACGTCGACCCGCCGTCGTCGCGCGCGCCGCTGATCGCCGCCATCACACTGATTGCCGGTGTCGATCGGCGATGTCGATCGGCGGTGTAGGTCGGCGCGGTCGGCGACGTCCCGGCCCCGACTGACCGAGAATGGACCGTATGACTTCTCCCTCGCTGGTCTGGCTCCGCGACGACCTCCGACTCGCCGACAATCCGGCTCTGAGAGCGGCGGTCGACAGGGACGAGCCGATCATCGTCCTGTTCGTGCTCGACGAGGACTCCCCCGGCATCCGTCCCCTCGGCGGGGCGGCGCGTTGGTGGCTGCATCACTCCCTGACGTCTCTCTCCGACCGACTGCAGGAACTGGGTGCCTCGCTCGTGCTGCGCCGCGGGCCCGCCGGTCGCGTGGTCAGGGAGATCATCGACGAGACCGACTCCGGTGCCGTGTTCTGGAACCGTCGCTACGGCGGACCGGAGCGAGAGATCGATTCCGAGCTCAAGTCATCGCTCAGGAGCGACGGGGTCGAGGTCACCTCGTTCGCGGCATCGCTGCTGCACGAGCCATGGACCGTGAAGACCGGCGGCGGCACGCACTACTCCGTCTTCACGCCCTTCTGGAGAGCGTGCCTCGCCCTGCCCACGCCCCGGGTGCCGCTTCCGTCGCCGCGCTCCCTCGACGGGGTATCGCGGACCCCGGCATCCGACGTCCTCGATGACTGGCAGCTCCTTCCCACGCACCCCGACTGGGCGGGCGGACTGCGCGAGACCTGGGAGCCCGGCGAACCGGCAGCCCGCCGCAGGCTGCGGGAATTCCTCGATGACGACCTCCCCGCCTACGACAGGGCTCGTGACGAGCCGTCGGCCGGAGCGACCTCGCTGATGTCTCCGCGCCTGAGATGGGGGGAGATCAGCCCGTTCACGATCTATCACGAGGCCGCGGGCGTCGACGGCGCGGGAGGCTTCCTCTCCGAGCTCGGATGGCGCGAGTTCGCGTGGCACACCCTGTACCACTCCCCCGATCTCGCCACCCGCAATCTCCGCCGCGAGTTCGACGACTTCCCATGGCCCCGCCTCCAGCCATCGCACCTCGCGGCCTGGCAGAGCGGCAGCACCGGCATACCCCTCGTCGACGCGGGCATGCGCGAGCTCTGGCACACCGGGTACATGCACAATCGCGTGCGGATGGTCACGGCGTCGTTCCTCATCAAGAACCTGCTCATCGACTGGCGCCGCGGCGAGGAGTGGTTCTGGGACACGCTGGTCGACGCCGACGGGGCCAACAACCCGTTCAACTGGCAGTGGGTCGCGGGTTCCGGCGCCGACGCCGCGCCGTACTTCCGCGTCTTCAACCCCGAGCTGCAGGCCAAGAAATTCGACCCGAACGGGCTCTACATCTCTCAGTGGGCATCGGATGCTCCCACCGAGCCGATCGTCGATCTGGGCGAGACGCGCAAGGCCGCACTCGCCGCCTACGACGTGACGAAGCGGTCGGCCCGGCGCCCGGACTGACCGCTTCGACGCTCGTGCGGAGCCTGCTCAGGCCGGGTAGCGCTCCACACGCAGCACGCAGTCGAGTGTTTCATCCTGCACGGCCACGCTCGTCTCCCAGTCCGCGCTCGCCGCCGCATCGATGGGGTCGACGTTCACCTGAGTGAGCGAGCGGGTGTCGCCGCCCTCCGTGAGCAGCGACACATAGATGCGGTACGACGCCGCGGCGTCGCTCGAGTTCGTGACCGTTCCCGCGACATCCCACTGCTCGCCCGCGAGCTCGCACTTCGTGACCTCGACGTCGGAGAGCGCCCCGACGAGGCCCTCTCCCGACCCCGGTGCATCGACGATGTCGGTGATGCCCGCCTCCGCCTGCTCCGAGGTCGTCGGGCTGGGCGTCGGCTTCGGCGCGGCATCGCCCGTGCATCCCGAGAGGACGAGTCCGAGAGCGAGCGCGATCCCCGCGACGACCACCCCTCTGGCAGCCGCACGCCGCGTTGCGGAAGTCGGGGAGGTGGTGCTCAAGTACTGCATCGTGTCGCCTTTCGGTGCGGAGTGCTACGAGGAGAGGTTCGAGGAGCCGGTCGGCCGACGGCGTCGCCCGACGAGCAGGAGCACGAGTCCCGCGAGCAGGAACAGCGCCGAGCCTCCCACCAGGGTACGGGGATCGGCTCCGGTCGTCGGCAGCAGGTCGATCAGGTCCTGCTCAGGCTGCGGCAGGGCGATGCTGTCGGCTGCCGCATCGAGCACGGGCAGACCGGACTCGGCCTCGACGCTCGTGACCACGGCGCGCGATGCGACGACGGTGCCCTCCATGGATGGCGTGATCACCACGGTGGCCACGGCGGTCACGGTCTGCCCCGGAAGCAGGACTCCCGGCTCGCCCGGCCAGATGTAGGTCATGTCCGACAGCCCGGGGTACAGATCGGTGATCGTCACGCCGGTGAGGATCGTGGTGCCGGTGTTCGTCGCGGTGTACGTGAAGATCAGCGTGTCGCCGGCATAGCCCTTCTGTCCGTCGGTGAGCGTGATCTCCATGTCGAGATGGATACGCGGCTCGTTGGGCACGTCAACCCTCACGGCGTCCTCGGCCTCGACGATCGTGCCGTCGGGTGCCGCACCGGTCGCGGAGGCCAGGTTGTCGATGTGACCACGCGTCACGTCGATCAGGGTGATCACGTAGTCGGCGGTGACCGTGACGGATTCGCCCGAGGCGAGCACACCCGGTGTGCCAGGCCAGGTGACGGTCGGCGAGCCGAGTCCGACCAGCGCGTCGTCGATGGCGACATCGGTGAGCGTGACGTTGCCCGTGTTGGTCGCGGTGATGACGTAGCGGATACCGCCGCCCTGCTGCGCGGCTCCGGTGAGCTCGGCCGTCTTCTCCACCGAGAGGGCGGGTGCTGCCGCGACGGAGACCGATCCGGTCGCCTCGTCGGTCACGACAGTGCCTGCGCCGTTGCCGGTCGTCACCGCGTCGGAGGCGATACCTCCCGCATCGACGTCGGCCTGGGTCAGTGCATAGGTCGCGGTGGCGGTCGCCACCTCGCCCGGTGCGAGCACACCGGGCTCGCCCGGCCAGGTGATCACGAGGTTCTCGAGCCCCGGCTGGCCGTCGGCGAGAGTGACGCCGTTCAGCGTGATGTTGCCGGTGTTCTCGATCGTGAACGTGTAGTCCACGCGATCACCCGGGCGGCCCGTCGCGCCGTCGGCGAGCTTCTGCGTCTTCGTGAGGTCGATCGCCGGAGCGCCGGCCGCAGTGAGCACCACGGACTCAGGAGAGTCCGCCGTCACGGGGTCGCCACCGGGCGTGAGCCCACCTGCGGATGCCACGTTGCGCACGGCGCCCGCGTCGACATCCGACTGCTGGATCGTGTAGAACGCCGTGGCGGTCACGGACTGACCGGGCGCGAGGGTCCCCTCGGCGTCGGGCCATGCACCGTAGACGATGTCGGAGAGCCCGTCGAGGGCATCCGTCAGTTCCACGGACGACAGTGTGAGGGTTCCGGTGTTGGTGACGACGAAGGAGTAGTCGATGCGCGTCCCCACGGTTCCGTCGCCGGCGCGGACTCCGTTCTTGGTCACCTGCAGCTCGCCCGTACCGCCCACGAGGGGGATGATCGTCTGCGGCGTCGTGTACGACACCGGATCGCCCGTCGGCGGGTTGCCGGTTCCGGTGGTGACGTTGCGGATGGTGCCGGCGTCGACGTCGGACTGAGTGACGACATGCGTGGCGGTGATCGTCACGGTCTGCCCCGGCAGCAGCACGCCGGGCGCGGAGGGATCCGGCCACGAGTAGGTCACGTTCTCGAGCCCGTCGACCGTGTTCGAGACGTCGACCCCCGAGAGGGTGGTGTTGCCCGTGTTGGTCACGGTGAACGTGTACTGCACCGTGTCGCCGAGGACTCCGAGGTCGCCGGCCGCCAGCTGCGCGGTCTGAGTCGCCCGGATCGCCTCGTCGGGGTCCACCGGCGCATCGGTCTCGATCACGAAGGGATCGGAGCTGTCCGAGACCACGACGCCGCGCGGCGAGGTGCCGAACGAGGTGGCGACGTTGGTGATGGAACCCGCGTCAACGTCGGCCTGGGTGACCGTGTAGCGGGCGACGCCCGTGGCGGTCTCGCCGGGCGGCAGGATGCCGGTGGTGGCCGACGGGAACTCGATCTGCGGAGTGCTCAACCCCTCGAGGTCGTCCACCAGACGCACCAGGCGCAGCGTGACGTTGCCCGTGTTGGTGATGTCGAAGGTGTACTCGATGACGCTGCCCACACCGCCGGTGCCGCTGACGTACGACCCTCCCTTGACCGTGCGGATGGCAGGATCCTGATCGGCCGTCGGGACGGGGTCACTGGTGGAGCGCGCGGTCAGGAGCTGTCCGCCCGGGGTCGTCGCACGCACAGATGCCGTGTTCTGCACGGCCCCGCGGTCGACGTCCTCCTGCGAGATCGCGTACGTGGCGGTGCCCGTGGCCACCTGTCCGGGGGCGAGGACGCCCGCCGCGGCCGGCCAGTCGATCTCGATCGCGCCGAGACCCGCGAGATCGTCGACCACGGTGATGCCGGACAGGCTCACCGTTCCGGTGTTCTCGATGCGGAAGCCGAACGTCACGCCGTCGCCCGTGTCGTTCTCACCGGTCTCGTCGAGCGCCGCGGTCTTCTCGAAGACGAGCCCGGGAGCGGCGACGAGAGAGACCGTCGCCGGAGCGGTCGCGGTCGCCGGTGCGCCGCCGTTGGGGGGTGTGCCCGAACCCGTGACCACACTCGTCACACCGCCCGCATCCACATCCGCCTGCGTCAGCACATACGTCGCCGTCGCCCGCACCGTCGCACCCGGCACCAACACCCCCGGCTCCCCCGGCCACACATACACCGGAGAACCCACACCCGCCAGCACATCAGCCAACACCGCACCCGACAACGTCACCGTGCCGTCATTCGTCAACTCATACGACCACGTGACCACATCACCCGCACGACCCACCGCACCCGCAGCCAACGCCCCCGCATTCGACACCACCACCGACGGCACCGCAGCATCCGTCTCCACCACACTCTCCGGAGACACCGCCGACACCACACCACCACCACGCACCGGCACACCAGACGCCGACGCCGTGTTCACCACACGACCCGCATCCACATCCGCCTGCGTCAACACATACGACCCCGTCGCCGACGCCGACTGCCCCGGAGCAAGCACACCCGGCGCACCCACCACCGGCCACACCACATCCGACACCACCACACCCGGCAGATCATCCGACAACGTCACACCCGACACCGACACATTGCCCGTGTTCGTCACACCGAACACATACGACACCACATCACCGACCGCACCACCATCAACCAGCGCACCCGACTTCGACACCACCAACCCCGCCACCGGCAGAACCGTACTCACCCGCACCGTGTTCGTGTCGGCCGAGACCGTGACGTCGCCCGGCGCCCGAGCCGACACCGATGCCGTGTTCTCGACGTACCCGCGGTCGACATCGGCCTGGGTGAGGTCGTAGAAGCCGCGGCCCACGGCGGCCTCGCCGACGCCCACGCGACCGGGCACCGCGGGGTTCGGCCAGGTGATCGAGACTCCGTAGAGCCCCTCCATCGGGTCGACGAGCACGCCGTTCGTCACCGTCACGTTGCCCGTGTTGGTCACCACGACCTCGTACTCGACGGTGTCGCCCACCGCACCGATGTCACCCGCGGCCAGCACACCCGACTTCACCGCAGACAGCGCGGGCGTCCTCGGGATCGCGACGGAGACGGCGTCTGACGCGTCGACGGCGACGCCGTCGGGCCCCGTCGCGACCACATCGACGACGTTCACGATCGCACCGGCGTCGATGTCCGTCTGAGTCAGCGCGTACGTCGCCGTGCCTCGTGCCTCCGAGCCGACCGGAAGGACCCCGGCCGCGGCGGGGTCTTCGCTGGGCCACACGATCGCGATGTCGCCGAGACCGGCGAGCTCGTCGGTGAGGGTCACGTCGCGGAGCGTCTGGTTGCCGCCGTTCGAGATGACGAACGAGAACTCCACCAGGTCGCCGACCTGTCCGGTCGCGCCCGCCGCGAGTGCACCCGTCTTGTCGACGGACACGGCGGGCTGACCCTGCACGGTCGGGGTGCGCACCTCGTTCGAGGCGTCGGAGACGGGTGAACCGCTCGGCGCGGAGCCCGCAGCGGTCGCGGTGTTGACGATCTCGCCGGCATCCACATCGGCCTGCACGATCGCGTAGCTGGCGGTCGCGCTCGCGGTCTGTCCCGGAGCGAGCACGCCCGGCACGTCGGGCCAGCGGATCGACGGCACCGACAGTCCGGGCAGCGGGTCGGACAGGGTGATCCCCGACACCGTGACGTTGCCCGTGTTCTCGATGGTGAACCCGTAGTCGACGATGTCGCCGACGGCTCCGTCACCGCGCACCGTGGCGCTCTTGCTCGTGAGCAGCTCTGGCGAGGCCGGCGCGACATTCGTGTCCGTCGGCGGTGTGGTGGCGGTGATCGTGTCGCCCACGGGCGGCTTGCCGCTCGCCGTGGCGACGTTTGTCACGGTTCCGCGGTCGACGTCGGCCTGCGTGATGACGTAGTCGGCGGTCGCCACGACGGTCTGTCCCGGCAGCAGGATGCCCGGCTCCCCCGGCCACGTGAAGATCGGCGAGCTGACGCCCTGGAGAGCGTCGACCAGGTCGACGAGCGTCAGGGTGACATTTCCGGTGTTCTCGATGCCGAAGGTGTAGTCGATGCGGTCTCCCACGTCGCCCGCGCCGTCGACCGCACCCGACTTCGTCGCCACCAGATCCGGGCGTGCGGCGATGATCACGGATGCCGTCGCCGAATCGGTTACGTCGGCACCGCGCGAGGGCGTGCCCACTCCGTCGACCGCGCTCGAGACCGAGCCACGGTCGACGTCAGCCTGGGTCAACTGGTAGGTGGACACCGCGGTGACGGTCTGTCCCGGCAGCAGGACGCCGGGGCGGGCCGGATCCGGCCAGGTGTAGACGGGCGCCGTCGAGTCGGTGAGGCGATCGGCCAGGGTCACCCCGGTGATCGTGACGTTGCCGGTGTTCTGCAGGGAGTACGACCAGGTGACTGTGTCACCCGCGACGCCCGTCGCCGCGGGGTCGAGAGCCGCGGACTTCACGACGTCGATCGAGGCCCTGATCCCCTGCGTGTCCACGGTCTCGATGCCGGGGAGGCTCGTCACGGGGCCACCCCGAGAGCTGCCAGCGGCGGTCGCGGCATTCGCGACCGCACCCGCGTCGATGTCGTTCTGGGTGATCGTGTATCGGGCCGTGGCGACCGCGGTCTGCCCCGGTGCCAGCACACCGTCGGCGCCCGGCCAGCTGATCTGCGGCTCGGAGAGCCCGACCATCGGATCGTCGAGCGTGATCGCGCTGACGGTCACGTTGCCGGAGTTCCTGATCACGAACGAGTAGTCGATCGTGCTTCCGACTCCGCCGTCACCGACCACGACGCCGTCCTTGGCCACCGTGAGTGCGCTGGCCGCCTGCACCGTGTTGATCACGACGGTGTTCGAGTCGGCGAGCACGGTCGTGCCCTGCTCGGTCTCGGCACGCACGCCTGCGGTGTTGGTGATGAATCCGCGATCGACATCGGCCTGCGTGATCGTGTAGGTCGCGGTGCCGACGACCGAATCACCCACGAGCAGCTCGCCCACCGGCCCCGGCCATTCGATGGTCGGCAGCGACAGCCCGGGGAGACGGTCGATGAGCTGACCGTTCTGCACCGTGACGTTGCCCGTGTTCGTGACGACGAGGCGGTAGGCGATGACGTCGCCGACCGCGCCGATGCCGCCGTCGACGAGCGTGCCGGTCTTCACCGTCGTCAGCGCGGCAGCCTCGGCGATCGGCACCTCGGCCTCGGCGGTGCGATCGAGGGTCACTCCACCCGGGGCTGATGCGGCGAGGGTCGCCGAGTTCGCCGCGAAGCCGCGGTCGACATCCGCCTGCGTGAGGGCATAGGTGGCTGTCGCATCGACGCCTTGCCCGGGGGCGAGCACGCCGACCTCGCCGGGCCAGGTGATGGAGATGTCGGACAGACCCTCGAGCGGGTCGGCGATCGCGATGTTCGAGAGGGTCACGTTGCCCGAGTTCTCGACGCGGAAGGAGTAGAGCACCGCGTCACCCGCGCGCCCGGTGGCACCGGGCTCGAGGGCGCCGGTCTTGGTGAAGGAGGCGTCGGGACCCGCCGCGACAGTCGGAAGGACGATGAGCTCGGAGGGATCCTCCACGACGACGCCCGTCGGACTCGTACCGGAGCCGACCGCCGTGTTCGAGACGAAGCCACGGTCGACGTCGGCCTGGGTGATGACGTACCGCGCGCTTCCCGCGAGCACCTGGTCGGGAGCCAGGATTCCCGCGTCGCCCGGCCAGCGGACAGAGATGTCGGTGAGGCCCTCGAGCGGGTCGACGATGCCGACGTCCGAGAGGGTGACGTTGCCTGTGTTGCGCACCGTGACCGTGTACTCGATCACGTCGCCGACGTTGCCGGGCGTGCCGCCGGCGATCACCGCTGTCTTCACCGTCTCGACCCCAGGTGCGGGGGCCGCGACAGGCGTGATGACCTCGTCCGAGGTGTCGGAGACCGCAGCGCCGTTCGGCGCGGTCGCGCTGGCGGACGCGGTGTTCGTCACCTGTCCGGCGTCGACGTCCGCCTGGGCGATCGTGTAGCTCGCGGTGGCCGTCGCCACCTCTCCCGGAGCGAGCACGCTCTCGGTGGTGGGCCAGACGATCTCCGGAGCGCTGAGGCCCGCGAGCGAGTCCGACAGGACGACACCCGAGAGCGTGACCGTTCCGGTGTTCTCGATCGTGAAGGAGTAGTCGATCGAGTCACCGACCGCTCCACCGGTCGCGGCGGCATCCTTGGTGACCACCAGGCCGGGAGCGGCGACCAGAGGCACGGTGGCCGGTGCGGATGCCGAAACCGGTGCGCCGCCGTTGGGGGGTGTGCCCGAACCCGTGACCACACTCGTCACACCGCCCGCATCCACATCCGCCTGCGTCAGCACATACGTCGCCGTCGCCCGCACCGTCGCACCCGGCACCAACACCCCCGGCTCCCCCGGCCACACATACACCGGAGAACCCACACCCGCCAGCACATCAGCCAACACCGCACCCGACAACGTCACCGTGCCGTCATTCGTCAACTCATACGACCACGTGACCACATCACCCGCACGACCCACCGCACCCGCAGCCAACGCCCCCGCATTCGACACCACCACCGACGGCACCGCAGCATCCGTCTCCACCACACTCTCCGGAGACACCGCCGACACCACACCACCACCACGCACCGGCACACCAGACGCCGACGCCGTGTTCACCACACGACCCGCATCCACATCCGCCTGCGTCAACACATACGACCCCGTCGCCGACGCCGACTGCCCCGGAGCAAGCACACCCGGCGCACCCACCACCGGCCACACCACATCCGACACCACCACACCCGGCAGATCATCCGACAACGTCACACCCGACACCGACACATTGCCCGTGTTCGTCACACCGAACACATACGACACCACATCACCGACCGCACCACCATCAACCAGCGCACCCGACTTCGACACCACCAACCCCGCCACCGGCAGAACCGTACTCACCCGCACCGTGTTCGTGTCGGCGCCCACTCGGGAGCCGTCGGGAGTGGTCGCGGCGACCTGGGCGGTGTTCTCGACGTACCCGCGGTCGACGTCGGCCTGGGTGAGCAGGTAGAAGCCTCGCCCCGTCGCCACCTCGCCGACGCCCACACGACCGGGCACCGCAGGATTCGGCCACGTGATCGAGACGCCCTGCAGGCCCTCCATCGGGTCGACGAGCACGCCGTCGGTCACGGTCACGTTGCCCGTGTTGGTCACCACGACCGTGTAATCGATGCGGTCGCCCACCGCTCCGATGCCACCGGCCGCCAGCACGCCCGTCTTCACTGCCGACAACGAGGCGCCGGGAGTGATCGGCACCGTGGTGGAGGCCACGGCGGTCACAGGCGCTCCGGCGGGCGAGAGAGCGGCGATGTCGACGGCGTTCGACACGGCGCCTGCGTCGACGTCCGACTGCAGGAGCACATACGTCGCGGTCGCGGTTGCTTCCGCTCCCGGCGCGAGGACACCGGGGGCATCCGCGTCAGGCCACACGATCGACAGCGATCCGATGCCTGCCAACTCGTCGGTGAACTCGACGTCGCTCACGGTCACGTTGCCGGTGTTGACCACGGAGAAGCGGAACTCCACCACGTCACCCGCGCGGCCGGTCGCTCCGGCCGCCAGCGAACCGCTCTTGGAGGCGGCGATCTGCGGATCGGCGTCGACCAGCGTCGTCGTGACCTCGTCGTCAGGCGAGGTCACCGGCGCACCGCCCGCCGCGATGCCGGAAGCCGAGGCGACGTTGACGATCTCGCCCGCATCCACGTCCGCCTGCACGACGGTGTACCGGGCGGTTCCCGTCGCCGACTCGTTCGGGGCCAGTACGCCGACCGCGTTCGGCCAGGCGTAGACGATGTCCGAGAGACCGTTCAGATCGTCGGCGACGTCGACGCCGGAGATCGTGGTGTTGCCGGTGTTGCTCACGGTGAACCGGTACTCGATCGAATCGCCGACGACCCCCTGACCGGCCAGGTCCGCGTCCTTGACGAGCGCCAGACGGGGTGCGCGGTCGGCGGTGACGAGCGACACCGAGTCGGAGTCCGTCACCGTGGTGTTCGTCGGGGTGAGACCGGTGACCGTCGCCGTGTTGGCGAAGCCGCCGGCATCCACGTCGGCCTGGGTCACGACATAGTCGGCTGTCGCCTGCACGGTCTGTCCGGGAGCCAGCACGCCTGGCGCACCGGGCCACACCGCGTTCGAGATCTCGGAGAGACCGGGAAGAGCGTCGCTCAGAGCGATCGCGTCGATCGTCACCGTGCCGGAGTTCGTGATGTCGAACGTGAAGACGACGTCTTGATCGGCGATGAGATCGGTGACCTCGTCCGCGCTCTTGACGAGGCTGAGCGCCGGCACGGCACCCGTCGTGAGATCCACGGTGGCCGGAGCGGTCGCCGAGACGGTCGCTCCCGCATCAGAGGTGCCGCGCCCGGTGACGACGCTGACGATGGACCCCGCGTCGACGTCCGCCTGAGTCAGCGTGTAGGTCGCGGTGGCCACGACGATGTCCCCCGGAGCGAGCACACCGGGGGCACCGGGCCACTGGTACGTGGGACTGCCGACGTTCGCGAGCGCGTCCTGCAGAGCGGCTCCCCGCAGAGTGACGTTGCCGGTGTTCTCGAGTCGATAGGTCCAGGTGACGACCGCCCCGGCCACGGGCGAGCCGGTCAGGACGCCTCCGTTGGTCACGGCGACCGATGGGCTCGCAGACTCGGTCGGGATGACGACCTGCGGGGAGGCGGCGTCGATCCTGACCGCGCCGTCCACCTGGGGCAGACCCGAAGCCTGGGCCGTGTTCGTCACGCTTCCGCGATCGACATCGGCCTGCGAGATGACCAGCGTCGCAGTGCCACGTGCCACCTGCTGCGGATCCAGGACCCCCGGGGTCGCGGGCCAGGTGATGTCGATGACCGACAGCCCGGGCAGCGCATCGGTGAGCACGATGCCACCGACGGTCACATTGCCCGAGTTGGTGAGCTCGAAGCTGTAGGTGATCACATCGCCGACGCCGTTCTCACCGGGCAGGGTCGAACCGGCCTTGGCGAGGGTGAGCTCCGCTCGCTGCGCACCGGTGGTGACCACCGCGGTGGCGTCATCATCGACCTGCGCGCCTGCAGGGGTCGTCCCGAGGGCATCCACCGTGTTCGTGACCGACCCCGTGTTCACGTCGGTCTGGGTGATCTCGTAGTCCGCGAACGCCGTCGCCTGCGCGCCGGGCGCCAGCACTCCGGGTGCCTCCGGGTCCGGCCAGCTGATCGTCGGCTCGAGTCCGTCGATCGACTCGTCGAGTGCGACGCCCGCGAGCGTCACATTGCCGGTGTTGGTGACGACGAACTCGAAGCGGATGGTGCTGCCTGCCTCGCCGTTGCCGAGGACGGTTCCGGTCTTCGTCACGTCGATCGAGCCGGCGGGAGCGAGAGGGAGGGTGTTCTCCGCCTGTTCCGCGACGATCGCCCCGCCCGGTGCGGTCGCCGAGCCGAGCACGTCGTTGACGATGCTGCCGCTGTCGATGTCGGCCTGACTCAGCGCGTACGTCGCGGTCGCGGTGACGACCTGGTTCGGAAGCAGCGTCCCGGCTGCGCCGGGCCAGGTGTAGGCCAGCGGCGATACCGAGGGGTTGTCGTCCGCGAGATCGACACCTGTCAGCGTCACGTTGCCGGTGTTGCGCAGCGTGAAGGAGTAGGCCACGATGTCGCCCGCGCGTGGCGTGGTGCCGCCTCTCAGCGCACCCGTCTTCGTCACCGTGATGTCCGGGGCCTGGGTCGCGGTCGCCGTCACGAGGGTGTTCGACGGCGCGCTGACCGCCGGGCCCGTCGGTGGGGTGCCCGTCGAGCTCGCGGTGTTCGTCACCGACCCCGCGTCGACATCGGCCTGCGTGATGCGGTGAGTGGTCGTCGCCGTGATCGACTGGCCGGGCTGCAGGGTGCCGCTCGAACCCGGCCACGGACCGTAGGCCAGAGGGCTGAGCCCCGGCGCAGGATCAGAGAGCGCGACACCGGTCAGCGTGACGTTGCCCGAGTTGGTCGCCCGCAGCGTATAGGTGATCAGATCGCCGACCTGACCGGTTCCGCTCACCGACGCGCTCTTCACCGTGGTGATCGCGGGCGCCGAGGCGGCCGCGGGGAGCTCGACGGTCTCAGAGGTGGCCGACACGGCTGCCCCGGTCGGCGGACGTCCCGATGCCGTCGCGGTGTCGGTGATGGTCCCGGTGTTCACGTCGCTCTGCCGCACGACGTACGTGGCGGTCGCGGTCACCGTCTGGTTCGGTGCGAGGGTTCCGGGCGTGCCCGAGGCCCAGGTGCCGTAGCTGATAGCGGACAGTCCGGCGTGGGGATCGGACACCGCGACCCCGCTCAGGGTGACGTTGCCCGCGTTGCGCACCGAGTACGTGTAGGTGATCGTGTCACCCACGGCGCCCGTCTGACCTGCTCCGTACACGCCCGACTTCTGGATCGTCAGCGCGGGAGCGGACGCCAGGGGCACGGTCGCCGAGCCGACGGCGGAGGTCGCCTGTCCGCGAGCGGGCGCACCGACGGCGGTCACCGAGTTCGACACTGCGCCGGCATCCACATCGCTCTGTCGAACGGCAGATGTGGCCGTCGCGGTGACCGCGTCGCCTGGCAGAAGCAGGCCGATGGTGCCCGAGGGCCACGTTCCGTAGGTCAGATCGCTGATGCCCGGCAGCGAGTCCGTCGCAGAGACGCTCGAGAGAGTCACGTTGCCGGTGTTGCGGACGGTCACGGTCCAGGTGATGACGTCTCCGGCCACTCCCGTCGCGCCGTCGGCGAGGGCTCCGGACTTCACGACCTGCAGTCGAGGCGCGCTCACCGCGGTCGGCGTCGTGACCGTTCCCGATGCCGCGCTGACGGATGTGCCATTGGGTGACAGTCCTGATCCCGTCGCGACGTTCACCACCGATCCCGCGTCGACGTCGGCCTGGGTGATGGTGTGGCTGGCGCGGGCGATCGCCTGCGCGCCGGGCGCGAGCACGCCCGCATCACCGGGCCACGTGTAGACGAAGGGTGTGAGTCCCACGAGCGGGTCCGACACGACGACGCTGCGCAGCGTGACATTGCCCGTGTTGGCCAGTGTCACCGTGTAGTCGATGACGTCTCCGACCGCCCCGGTTCCGCTGACCGTCGCCGACTTGGTGGTGCTGAGCCCCGGGCCCGCGGCCACGGTCGGGAGAGTCACGGTGGGTGAATCGGCTCCGACCGCAGGACCGTTCGGTGGGGTGCCGACGATGCGCGCCGCGTTGATCACGCTTCCGGCATCGACGTCGGCCTGGGTCACCGTGTAGGTCGCGGTTCCGGTCACCTGCTGACCCGGAGCGAGGGTTCCCGCGGTGCCCGGCCACGTCAGCGCGATCGTGCTCAGTCCGGGGTGCGGGTCGGTGAGCGAGACGCCGGTCAGCGTGACGTTGCCCGCGTTGCGTGCGGTGAACGAGTAGGTGATGACGCTGCCCACGGCTCCGGTGCCCTGGGTGTATGCGGCCGACTTTCCGAGAGTGAGGAGTGGTCCGGCGATCAGGGGCAGTGTCGCCGATGCCGTCGACTGCACCGCGGGGCCCGTGGGCGGGGTGCCCGTGGCCGTCGCCGTGTTGGCGACGGAGCCCGCATCGACATCCGACTGGGTCAGCGTCCGCGTGGCGCTGGCGATGATGGTCTGGCCCGGCTGCAGGGCACCGACCGCACCCGGCCAGCTCGCCACCGTGATGGATGAGAGACCCGGGAGCGGATCGACGATCCCGGCGCCGGTCAGAGTGACGTTGCCCGAGTTCCGCAGACTGAAGCTGTAGGTGACGAGGTCGCCGGCGCGGCCCGTGGCGCCGGGCGCGAGGCTCGCCGTCTTGTCGAGGGTCAGCTGAGGCGCAGCCGTCGCAGTGGGCGTGGTGACCTCGGCCGACGACCCGGTCACCGTCGCTCCCCCGGGGGCTGCAGCCGTGGCCGACGCGCGGTTGCGCACCGCCCCCGCGTTCACATCCGCCTGGGTGATGACGTAGGTGGCTCTGGCGACGGCCACCTGACCGGGCGCGAGGACGCCCGTGGTCCCCGGCCAGGTGATCGCGAGGGGCGACAGTCCGACGAGCGGGTCGCTGAGGGTCACGCCCGTGAGCGTCTGGTTTCCGGAGTTCTCCGCGCGGATCGTGTAGGTCACCACGTCCCCGACGCGGTTGCCCGCCGAGGCGCTCGAGGTCTTCGTCACGGTGAGCGCCGATGCCGCGGCGATCGTCGGCACCACGGCCTCGGCCGAGGATGCCCCTACGACTGCGCCGACGGGAGACCGACCGCTGACCGTCGCGGTGTTGCGCACGGAACCCGCATCCACGTCCGCCTGGCGGATCGTGTAGGTCGCCGTTCCGGTCGCCGACTGTCCGGGGGCCAGGACGTTCGGTGTGCCGGGCCACGTGAGGCTCGGCGTGCTGAGACCCGCGAGGTTGTCGGAGAGGGTGATCGCCGTGAGCGTCACGTTGCCGGAGTTGCGGATCGTGAAGGCGAATGTCACGGTGCTGCCGACGCCGCCGTCGCCGGAGGTGACCGATCCGGTCTTGAGGACGGCGATGGACGGCACCGGTGCGATGCGCACGGTCGAGGGGGCCGTCGCGCTCACGGCGGCACCGCGCGGAGGTGTTCCGGTCGCCGTCGCGGTGTTCGCCACGGCTCCGGCGTCGACATCGGACTGCTTGACGGTGTAGACGGCCGTACCGGTGACGGTGTCACCCGGCTGCAGGGTGCCGACAGCGCCCGACCAGCCCGAGAGCGAGACCGCTGCGGCGCCGATCAGCGGGTCCACCAGCGAGACTCCCGTGAGCGTGACGTTGCCGGCGTTGCGCACGGTGAACGCATAGCTGATCGTGTCTCCCGCGATGCCCGTGCCGGAGAGCGTTCCGCTCTTGGTGACCGCGAGCGCCGGCGCGATCGACGCGGTGGGCGTGGTCACGGGCCCGGACGATGCGGTCGCCGTGGCCCCTCCGCCCGCTCCCGACACCGTCGCCGTGTTCGTGATGGAACCGGCGTTCACGTCGGCCTGCGTCACCGTATACGGGGCGGTCGCAGTGACGGTCTGCCCTGGTGCGAGCGTTCCGGATGCGCCGGGCCACGAGTACTGCAGCGGACCGAGGCCGGTCAGCGGGTCGGCGATCGCGACTCCGGTGAGCGTCACGTTTCCCGTGTTCGTCGCGCGGAAGCTGTAGGTGACGACGCTGCCGACCGCGCCGCCGCCGCCCGACGCCGTCTTCGCGAGTGTCACCGTGGGCGCCGCCGCGATCGTCGCCACCGAGATCTCGCCGGAGGATGCCGTGATCGCGGCTCCCGTCGGAGGCGTGCCGGTGACCGTGGCCGTGTTCTTCGCGGATCCCGCATCGACGTCGGACTGCCGCACCGTGTAGGTCGCGGTAGCGGTCACCGTCTGGTTCGGCTGCAGGGTGCCCGCTGCTCCCGGCCAGGTGTAGGCGAGTGCCGACAGGCCCGCGTGCGGGTCGGAGACGGCCACGCCGGTGAGCGTGACGTTCCCGGTGTTGCGCGCCGAGAACGAGTAGGTGATGGTGCTGCCGACCGAGCCGTTGCCCGAGGTGACGGCACCCGTCTTCGTGATGACGATCCCGGGTGCCGAGGCCAGCGACACGGTCGCGGGCGCGGTACTGGTGACCGCCGGCCCCGTGGGCGGCGTTCCGGTGCCCACGGCGGTGTTGCTCACCGCTCCCGAGTTCACATCCGCCTGCGTGATCGTCGAGGACGCCGTGGCCGTGACGGTCTGCCCCGGCTGCAGCACGCCGGCGGTGCCGCTGGGCCACGCGCCGTAAGCGGGCACCGAAATGCCGGGAAGCGAATCGGTCACTCCGACACCGCTCAGCGTGACATTGCCTGCGTTGCGCAGCGTGATCGTCCACACGATCGTGTCGCCGGCGCGGCCTGAGGCGCCGCTCTGCAGAGCGCCGCTCTTGGTGGTCACGAGTGCGGCGGAGGCGGCGACGGTGGGAGTCGTCACCGTTCCCGAGCTGCTCTGCACCGGCGTCGTGCCGTAGAGCGCAGTCGACGAGGCGATGTTGCTCACCGAACCGGCATTCACATCCGACTGCTTGATCGTGTAGTTCGCGACCGCCGTCACCGTCTGTCCTGGTGCGAGGCGACCCGCCGTTCCCGGCCACGTGTAGGTGAAGGCCGAGAGGCCGGCGAGCGGATCGGTGATCGCCACGTTCGTGAGGGTCACGTTGCCCGTGTTCGAGGTGCGCACCGTGTAGGTGATGACGTCGCCCACGGCCGATGCGCCGGACGACACGGCCGTCTTCGTCGTCGTCGTCGCCGACGCGGCAGCCACTGTGGTCACCCGGGTGGTCGGCGAGGTTCCCGTCACGGCCGTTCCGCCGGGCGTGCGGGACGACGCTGTCGCCGTGTTCGTCACAGCGCCGGCATCCACGTCGGCCTGACGGATCGTGTACGTCGCGCGACCCTGCACGGTCTGCCCCGGCGCGAGGGTGCCCGCCGTTCCCGGCCACGTGTAGGCGATGGCGGAGAGGCCCGCGAGCGGGTCGGCGATGGCGACCTGGTTGAGCGTCACGTTGCCGTTGTTGGTCACCGAGAACGTGTAGGTGACCGTGCTTCCCACGCCGCCGTTGCCCGATGTCACCGAGCCGGCCTTCAGCACGGTCAGCGTGCCTGCCGGTGCGACGGGCAGCGTGAACGATCGCGTCTGGCTGAGGCGCGCTCCGGTGGGAGGAAGAGCGGTGGCGGTCGCGGAGTTCGCGACGGCCCCGGCATCCACGTCCGACTGCTTGAGCGTGTACGTGGCGACCGCCGTGACGGACTGCCCCGGAGCCAGGATGCCTGCGGTCCCCGGCCATGTGTAGGTCAGCGCCGAGAGGCCGGCGAGCGGATCGGTGATCGCGGCCTCGCTCAGAGTGACGTTTCCGCTGTTGGTCAGGCGGAACGAGTAGGTGACCACGTCGCCGGCTCTGCCCGTGCTCCCCGGTGCGAGAGCCCCGGTCTTGGTGAGCGTCACCGCGGGGGCGGATGCCGCGGTGGAGACGACCGACGGGCTCGTCGGCACGGTGAGCGTCGCGCCGGCCGGCGTGCGCGCGGTACCCGTGGCGGTGTTGCGCACCGCCCCTGCGTCGACGTCGGCCTGCGTCACGACGTAGGTCGCGGATGCCGAGACGGACTGTCCAGGGGCGAGTGTTCCCGCGACTCCCGGCCATTGATACGTGATCGTCGAGAGACCGGGAAGGGGATCGCTGATGGCGACGTTCGTCAGCGTCGTGTTGCCCGAGTTGCGTGCGGTGAAGGCGTAGGTGATGGTGCTTCCGACTCCCCCGGTGCCCTGGGTGACGGACCCCGACTTCGTCGTCGTGAGTCCCGGTGCCGAGGCGATCGTGGGAACGGAGATCTGGGGCGAGGCACCGGTGACGGTGGTTCCGCCCGGGGTGCGGGCGCTCGCGGTGGCGGTGTTGCGGACGCTGCCCGCGTCGACATCCGCCTGGGTGATCGTGTAGGAGGCAGTGGCTGTCGCGGCCTGGCCGACCGGCAGGAGACCGGCGGTCGGAGTGGGCCAGGTGATGACCGGTGGCGAGAGCCCTGGCAGCACATCGACGAGCGAGGCGTTCTCGAGCGTGACGTTGCCGGTGTTGCGCACGGTGAAGGTGTAGTTCACGCGGTCGCCCACTCGACCGGTCGCTCCGCTCGCGAGGGCGCCGGTCTTCGTCACGGTCAGACCACCTGCCGCGGCGATCGGAGTGATGCGATTCGCCGTGCCGGAGGGACGGATGCCCCCGTCCTGGTCCGCGGCGCTGACGCTCGCCGTGTTGGCGACGGACCCCGCGTCCACATCGCTCTGCTTCAAGGTGTAGGTCGCTGTCGCGGTGACGGACTGCCCGGCCGTCAGCGTGCCGGGTGTACCGGGCCAGGTGCCGAACGTGATGGCCGACAGCCCGGGGAGCGGGTCGGTGAGCACGATGTCGCTGAGCGTCGCCTGCCCGGTGTTCGTCACGGTGAACGTGTAGATCACCACGTCGCCCGCACGCCCCGTTCCACCGGGGGCGAGGGCGCTCGTCTTGGTCAGACCGATGGCGCTGAGCAGAACGGTGGTGGTGTCGCTGTCCTGAGCGAGGAAGCCGCCCGTCACGGTTCTCGCGGTCGCCTCGGCGGTCGACACGTAGCCCGTCGCCGACGGTGCGGTCGCCGTGCAGGTGTAGGTCGTCGTCTGCAGCGGTGCCAGCGTCAGAGCTCCGAGGTCGCGCGCGCAGTTCGCCTGGTCGTCGGTGACGACGATGTTGCGGAGCACGCCCGCCCCGGTGTTCGTGATGCGGATGGTGAACGTCGCCAGCTCGCCGGCGGTCCTCGCCTGGGTGTCGGCGGTGCCGTCGTACGTCTTGACCAGCTGCAGACCGGCCGTCGGCACGCTCAGCATCGCGTTGCGCAGCAGGTACGAGTCGCCGGAGGTGCCCAGACGCAGGTTCACCGTCGAGTCGCCGGCGATCACGTTGTTGAGCGGCGAGGTCGCCACATCGACGCTCTGATTCGTGAACGCCGTTCCCGCCGTGCCCGCGTATCGCACGGAACCCACGGCTCTCGAGATTCCGACGTTGCTGGTCGCGCCGGCCGCATTCGGTATCTCGGTATACGGAGTCGAGCCCCCTCGGGAGTACTCGGCCGTGTCTCCCGTGATGTTGCGATCACCCTCGAAGAGCGTGAATCCGACGCGAGTACCCGCGGCGACGGCGGTGAAGCCGTTGAACGCGACGGTGAGGTCGGCGTCGTTCGCTCCCTGACGGACATGACCCTCGTAGTAGATGATGTTCTTCGGCACGGAGGCCGGATTGTTCGCGTTGAACGTGCCGTAGTCGTAGACCACGGCGATCGACCAGCCCGCGTAGCATCCGGCGCCGGTCGGGGTCCAGATGTTGCCCGCCGAGATGCTGATCTCCTGGCCTGTCGGCACGGAGCTGAACGCGGAGGTCACATCGGTGCTCGCGGAGTAGTAGGTGGCCGTGGCCTGCGATGCGGGGTCGACGAGCATGCTCTGCGGAGCGACGTTGACGATGTCCGCGTTCGCGACCTTCAGCTGCACCGCACGCGAGGTGTACCCGGTGGCGCTTCCGGTCGGCATGGTCGCCACGCCGCGCGCTGCGGAGTAGCCGGTGCAGAGGCGTCGGGTCTCGCCGGTGTACACGCCCGTGTTGGCGCTCCAGCTGAGGTACGCCTTGACGACGGTCGCTCCCGCGGGGATCGTCATCGTCGCGGAGCTCGAGTTCGAGGTGAATCCGGCGACCGTGTTGTTCTGGGTCATCACGAAGTTGTCGTTGACGTTGTTCGTGTTGCTCGACGATGCCGCATGCAGATCGGCGCACGTGCCGTTGGTCGTCGCCGTGGTCGCCGTGCAGGCCAGCACGCCGTTACCGGCCATGATGAAGTCGCCGTTGACGTTCGCCTGATAGTTCGGCGCCGTGCCGGAGTTCGTTCCCCATTGCACGACCGCGGCCTCGGCGACCTGCGGCGTGCCCAGTGTGAAGCCCGCGGCGATGACGGCGATCGCCGTCGCCATGGCGACGGATGATCTCCTCCATCCGCGCCGAGAACTCCCCCGCACTGCCACACGACCCCCCTCAGGATCCACGCATCCCGAACAGGGTCGGAGGGCGCGATCTCAGCATAGGTGACCGGCGACCCTGGGGACAATGAGCATGATGTGACGAATGGGACTCATGTTCTCACCGCGAGCGGGCCGTCATCACGACCGCGAGCGCCGCGAGCACGGCGGCGGTCGTCGTGACCAGACCCAGGGGAAGGATGGTCAGTGACCCCGCGATCCCCACCAGAGGGGCGGCGATGCCACCGAAGCCGAAGCGCGCCATTCCCAGGAGCGACGATGCCGTCCCCGCCATATGCGGATATCCGCTGAGAGCGATGGATGTGGCGGGCGGCGAGGTGATGGCCACTCCACCGGCGAGCGTGAAGAGCGCGATGACGACGAACCACAGGGGCAGGGTGACGATTCCGGCAGCCAGGAGGCCGAGCGCTCCGAGGAACGTGACGACGACGCCGACGCCGAGCGTCGCCGACGCACTCCAGCGTTCCGCGGCCCCACCGGCGAGGTGGCCGAAGAGCATGAAGCCGGCCGAGTTGAGCCCGAAAGCCGCGGCGTACCACTGCGGGCTGAGTCCGTAGATGTCCTGCAGCACGAAAGTCGCCCCCGACAGATAGGCGAAGAGCGCGGCATAGGCGAACCCCTGGCTGAGGACCGCACCGAGGAACGCCCGGTCGGCGAGCAGGGTCGCGAAGTCCCGCACCATCGGCCGGAGCCCACCGGCCGAGCGGCGCACCGACGGCAGCGTCTCGTCGAACAGGACCAGCACGGCCAGCAGTATGGCGACCCCCGCGAGCGCGAGGAAGAGGAAGAGTCCCCGCCAGTCGGTGAAGGACGAGAGGAAGCCGCCGAGCAGCGGGCCGATGATCGCTGCGAGGCCACCGGCCACCGTGAGCCGCGCATAGAACCGGATCAGCTGCGACCCCGAGTAGACGTCGCGACCCGCGGCGTTCGCTATCACGATGCCCACGCCTCCGGCGAGTCCCTGCACCAGCCGAGCGGCGATCAGGACCTCCACCGTCGGACTGAGCGCACAGAGAGCGGAGGTCGCGACATACGCCGCGATGCCGATGATCAGGATGCGACGACGACCGTGCCGGTCGGAGAGGAGGCCCGCGATCAGCTGCCCGAGCGCCAGGCCGATCAGGGCGGAGGTGATGGTGAGCTGGCTGATCGAGGTCGTCGCACGCAGGTCGAGTGTCAGCGCGGGGAGGGCCGGCAGGTAGAGGTCCATCGAGATCGGGCCGAAGACGGTCAGCATCAGGAGCAGAGACGGCAGGCTCCGCCGCGTCACAGCTGTCGGGGTGAGGGTCATGAGGACCAGTCTTCGTTCCACCCGCGCTCGCCGGGAGTCTCTGACGAAGGGTGTACCGGCAGAGACACCCTTCACGAGCGCCCTCGGGCAGAGAATGAAGGATGCGGCGCCGCACGACCGCGCCGCTCGAAAGGAACGCCGTGTCCCTCATCCTCGTCACCGGAGCGTCCACCGGACTCGGGCTGGCCGCAGCATCCGCACTGTCGCTGCAGGGCCATCAGGTCGTCGTGCACGCTCGCTCCCCGCAGCGACTGCCCGAGGGCGGATGGCGTGCCGGCATCGTGGGCGACCTCGCCACCCTCGACGGGATGCGGGCGGTCGCCGCGTCCGCGAATGCTCTCGGACGTTTCGATGCCGTCATCCACAACGCAGGGGTTCTGGGTACGCCGGACGCGGCGCACGTCAACGTCGTCGCGCCGTACGTCCTCACTGCGCTCATTCCCGTTCCGCGGCGCCTGGTCTATCTGAGCAGTTCGATGCACAGGGGCGGGGGAACGGATCTGGGTGGCCTCGAGCGCGCAGACGCGTCGTACAGCGACACGAAGCTCTGGGTGACCGCCCTGTCTCTCGCACTGGCCGCGCGGTGGCCGGAGGCATCGATCCACTCCGTGGATCCCGGGTGGGTGCCGACGCGAATGGGCGGATCCGGCGCACCCGACGACCTCGAGCAGGGGCATCTGACGCAGACGTGGCTCGCGACCCATGATCCCGACGCTCCGCGAACCGGTGGCTACTGGCACCACCGCCGGTCGCAGTCGCCCGCGCGAGCAGCCGCAGATCCGCAGTTCCAGGATGCGCTCCTGGCGGCTCTGGAACTGCGCACGGGTGTGGCGCTGCCGTAGCGTCCTGCCGGCAGAGGTGCACTCGCAGGGCATCCCTCGTGCGGGTCTTCGCGCCTACGCTGAGGGAATGGAGAACCGATCAGAGGTGCGCGAGTTCCTCATGACGAGACGGGCGCGCCTCACCACCGAGGCGGCCGGCCTTCCGTCCGGCACGAACCGACGCGTCGCCGGTCTGCGACGCAGCGAGGTGGCCATGCTCGCCGGCGTCTCGGTCGAGTACTACAGCAAGCTCGAGCGCGGTGCGATCGCCGGAGCATCCGCGTCGGTGCTGGAGTCGGTGTCCCGGGCGCTGCAGCTCACCGATGCGGAGCACGCTCATCTGCTCGATCTCGCGCGAGCCGCCGACGGCATCCCCTCTTCCGGGCGCAGCCGTCGTCGGGCCCCGAAGTCGACCGTCGTGCGGCCGAGCCTGCAGTGGACCCTCGACTCGGTGACCGACGCGATCGCGTTCGTCCGTGATCCTCGGCAGAACATCCTCGCCACCAACGCCCTCGGTCGGGCGTTCTACTCCCCCGTGATCGGCGACGGCGGCCGCGTGCCCAATCTGGCCCGATTCCAGTTCCTCGACCCTGCAGCCCGCGACTTCTATCCGGAGTGGGACCTGTTCGCCGAGATGTGCGTCGCCGTCATCCGTGCCGAGGCCGGCCGCGATCCGCATGACAAGGGCATCCAGGAGCTGGTGGGCGAGCTCTCCACACGCAGCGAGCTGTTCCGCACGCTGTGGGCCGCACACAACGTGCGCACGCACGGGTCGGGCAAGAAGCGCTTCGTGCACCCCGTCGCGGGCGAACTCACGCTCGTCTACGAGGAGCTCGCCATCACCGCTGAGCCGGGACAGGTGCTGCTGATCTACAGCGCCGAGCCGGGCTCGCCCTCTGCCGAACGCCTGCGCCTGCTCGCGTCGTGGACCGCCGAATCCGCTGTCCCGTCCCCCTGATGCCCTCGGACCAGGAAGAGCGGCTCGAGGGCGGGAACGCGGCAGGACTCGTCGTGCGCATCGGAGACACCGTGCGCAAGCCGTTCCTGTCGACCACCCCGGCGACGGTCGAGTTCGTCCTCGATCTTCAAGACGCGGGCCTCGACCTCCCGGAGCCGAGGGGGCGGGATGCCGTCGGTCGGCAGATCTGGGAGTACGTCCCCGGACGGCTGATGCAGGACGACATGCCGACCGACAGCGTCGCACTGCAGCGGGTGGGTCGAATGATCCGGCGCATCCACGACGCCAGCCCTCGCGCGGGACGCGCCGACGACTCGGAAGTGCTGATCCCGACCGCCGGTGCCGACCTCATCTGTCACAACGACCTCGCGCCCTGGAATCTCATCGTCGGCGAGAGTGACCGATGGGTCTTCATCGACTGGGATGGGGCCGGCCCCAGCACGCGGCTGTGGGACCTCGCATACGCGGCGCAGTCGTTCGCCCTCCTGAACGCGGAACAGGATCCGGCAACGGCTGCCCGTCGCCTCCGTGCCCTCATCGACGGATACGATGCGGACGCCTCGATGAGGAGCGAACTGCCGCAGGCCATGGTCGACCGCACACGAGCGATGTTCGCCCTCCTTCGCGATTCCCATGCGACCGGGCGCGAGCCCTGGGGATCGATGTTCACCAGCGGGCACGGCGCGTACTGGCGGGCGACTGCCTCTTTCATCGAGCGCAACGTCGACGTCTGGCGCGACGCGCTCCTCGGAGAGTGAGCGGATCGGGGGTTCGCCTCTTACGCTGGGGGATCATGAGCCTTCCCCACCAGTCACCGTACGCCCTGTTCGACGGCGGGCTGGGTGACAATGCGACCGGTCAGTACATCCCCGCTCGAGCCGAGGTGAGCAATGGGTTCGTGACGCTGTGGGTGGTGTCGCCGACGGGGTGGACGCAGTACTTCAGCGTGCCCGCGCACGAGGTCGTGGTGAAGTCCGCCGCGCAGCGGATCACTCTGGTCGTCCGCGGACAGAGCTACCCCCTGCTCGCGGATCCGGGTGCGGTGGGCAGAGGCATCGGCTACGGGGTCGTCGGTGGGGCGGCGGACGTCCTCGGCAAGCCGGGGCTCGAGATGGGCGCAGACGTCGGCCGGGGCATGAACGTGGCGGGTGCGGCGCGCTCGTTCCGGCTCGGCGGAGGCCCGGAGTTCATCGCCGCCGCCCGGCAGTCGGGTGCCCGCACGACGCGTCTGGGCTACGGCCCGATCCTGGCGATCGGCTGCGGGGGCGGCCTGGCCGTCGTCGTCATCGTGACTCTGGTCACGGTGTTCATGCTCAATCTGTGAGGCGCGGCGAGAGGACACCCCCATGCATACTGGTCGACGAGCGTTTCTGCTGGCGCTCCCCTTTGCCCTGGTCGCCGTCGTCGGGTGCACGCCTACGGCTCCCACAGAGCCGAAGCCGCCGAAGTTCGACCTCTCTCTGAACGAGGTGCGAGAGGCATCGGCCGACGTCGCTGACTCGCTGGTGGATGAGTTCCCCGGAGCCAGCCGCATGTTCGACAGTGACCCCGAAGTGAATGCCTGCGCCGGTGAAGATCCCGGAATCGGTCGCTGGGTGTGGGCGTTCGCCATCGCCACCCTCGACATCGACAGCACCATCGAGACTGTGCGCGAGCAGTACGGCGACGAGGTGACCTCCACCGGAACGAACTCCGAGGAAGCCGTCTACGCGGACGGAACGACCTGGCCGGTGACCGGCGATCACACCCTCATCGAGAACGCGACCGGCTCGTATCTGTTGAGCTACCCACCCGGCGAAGGTGGCACGGTGCAGGTGCGAGTCCTCACCGCGTGCGGGGTGCTCGGCTGAGCCGACTGTGGCGGTGTCGACGCAGAACCGTTCGCCTCGCGCCATAGCTTTTCGCCCTGCTGTCAGGCACAATATCGACAGCGACCCTCCCAGACCCCGTCGGACGCGTTTCTGTAGCGAGACGGGGAGAGCGATGGCACAGCAGCCTCAGCACGCCGCGACGGCGCGCACGGGCACGAGCACGCTCGCCGACCATTCAGCACCCGATGGTCCCCGTCCGCGATCACGCGGCTTCTCTCCCCCAGGTGAGAAGTACGGGCCGGTTTCCCCAGAGCCGGTCGTCGAGTCTGCGGTGTGCGCGCACGGCGATACCTCCCGGGTGCTCGCGCACCGCAGACTCCCCTTCACGGCCACTCCGGGAGCACTCTCCTGGAACAAGGGCATCTCTCAGCAGACGGTTCGTCTGTGAAGGATGCGGATCGCGCCGTCGAGACTCAGCGCAGAGGGATGAACTGGGGTCGTCCTGCTCCGTTGGGTGCTGGTGGGAGGGCGGGGCGGGGGCTCCGCTCTCTCACACAGTAAGATTCATGCCGTCTCGGTGACGGTCGTTCACCGGGGGTCGAGGTCGCTCGCGCAGCCCGTTGTCGGTGCGATGAACGCCCGGACCGGCGGGATCGACCGGGCTGGGTCCATGACCGAGACGTCGTACCGCCCGGAAACGAAAAAAGCCCCCGGAGATCCGGGGGCTTTGTCTGTGCGCGATACTGGGATCGAACCAGTATCCGCGCTACTGGGCAGTTCCGCGTGATAACGCCATTCTACCGCGTCCTGGTGCGGATCTGGCCTGGTCGTGTTAAGGTCACTGGGACGCAGTTAAACGCACAAGACGGCAGGCAATATTGCCCGGTATTGCCCAGGGAGGCCCCAGATGGTGACGAAGAAGAGGAAGCGACGCGAGTCCTTCGGCGCTATTCGGCAACGCTCCTCGGGCCGCTACCAGGCGTCCTACGTCGGCCCAGACGGCGAGCGGCACAACGCTCCACAGACCTTCGATGCCGTCACTGACGCTCGCGGATGGCTAGCGGTTCAACAGGCTCGCATCGCCGATGGCACTTGGTCTGAGTTCGATACGGCTCGAGCGGAACAAACCGGCAAGGGGCGCGGGCTGACGTTCGCACACTATGCCGACGATTGGGTGTCAACTCGGACCAACCGTCACGGCGATCATTTACGGCCACGGACCATTGCGGAGTATCGGCGTCTCATCGCTGGTCCGCTGTTGCCCTTTGCTGATGCCCGCTTGACCGCCATCACGCCGGATCAGGTGCGCGCCTGGTACTCCTCAATGATCGAGGCCGGTACGAAGACGCAAGCGGCGCGTGCGTACGAGCTTCTGAAGTCGATCCTGTCGACAGCCACTTCTGACGGGCGCATCAAGCTGAACCCATGCCAGATCCGCGGCGCAGCGTCGGCGAGCACAGGCAAGAGGGTCGAGCCTCCGACTGCCGCGGAGCTTCAGACGATGATCGACGCGATCACTCCCCGATTTCAGGCTGCGATAACGCTCGCAGCATGGGCAGGCCTCCGGTACGGCGAACTTACGGAATTGCGCAGGCGGGATCTTGAGCTCGTCGACGATGGGGGTGGTAGGCGCTCGATCGTTGTGAATGTCTCACGCGCGGTCGTGCACGTCACCAAGATCGGCTTCATCGTCGGCCCCACCAAGTCCGAGGCCGGAGTCCGATCAGTCGTCCTGCCACCGCACGTGAACGGGATCGTAGAGAAGCATCTCAACGAAGGCGTAGGCCGATCCGCAGACAGTCTGCTATTCCCGTCGGCGGGCGGTAGCGGCCACCTCGCCCAGTCAGCGTTCTATAAGCACTGGAACCCTGCGCGCCAAGCAGCGGGCCGAGGAGACATGCCATGGCACGCTCTACGCCACTACGGCGCCACCAGAGCCGCGCTAGCCGGCGCAACACTCAAAGAGCTTCAGTCGCGACTCGGACACTCGACAGTCGCAGCTGCAATGCGCTACCAGCACACCGCTGGGCGCGACGAAGAACTCGCGAGGCGCATGAGCGAACTCGCGTAGGAAGGGTGTCCATGACCGTGGACACCCTCAACGAAGAGATCCCCACCGAGGTGCAACTCAGCGGGGATCGGGTCAAACAACTGGGAGTCGAAATGACCAACTCAAGTATCCCATCCGTAATTACAGACACAAGCCGTCGCGATCACGCTGCACCACGTTGCGCGATCTATAACTGGTGCGAGCTCGACCACCGCGATCCGGACATCGACGCCGGCCTGCACGAGAAGCACGTCAAGATCGTCTGCGGAGACGTCGACGAGGACTTCCTTCTCGAAGTCAGGCCGAGCGGTGATCCGCGCATCACTTGCTCTGGGTTGGATGCCGGCGAGATCTGGATCGAGCCGGGCGAACCCACCAACACCTTTCGGAACATCAGCGCAGTTCTCGAGGCAGCGGCCACGGTCTACGACCAATTCGTCGAGGAGGTAACACCGAGGCTCAGGCGCCATGCCGACGTGACCATTGCACTCGCGAATCGGGACGTGTGATGGGCGTGCACGAGCAGTTCGCCACTCTCGAGCGCTCAGGACACTCGGCTAGGCAGATAGCCCAGATCTGCGGGGTCTCAAGCCGCACGGTGGTCCGCTGGCGCCATGCGACGGGCCAGAGCCGCCGCCCACCGACAACCCCGCTTCCACGCGCGCAGCTAGAGCTGGCGCATCGTTTGCTCGAAGACGGGGCATCAATAAGTGAAGCCGCTCGGAGTGTCGGCTGCGCGAACAAAACCCTCTCCAGGCGCTGGCCGCAGTATGCCTGGGACCAGTCGCAAGCGGGACGCTTCGCCGCCATGGTCGCTCGAGTGAACCGCGGGTGGGAGACAAGCGATGCCCTCTAAGAGGTCGCGCTCGCAAGTTGACGATGAGATCGTGGACATCATCCGCGAGGCGATGCGATCGCAGGGAATGTTGCAGAAGGATCTTGCCGCGGCGACGGGGATGACACCGCCGCAGATCAGCGTACGGCTCTCGAAGACCAGTGCTTCGATACCTGTCCACCAAGTCTTGCTGATGTGCGCAGCACTCGGCTTGGACGTCACAAGGGTCTTCGATGAGGCATCAGAACGGGCGGCGAAGTCACCACCCAAGGCGCAACCGGGTGATGCGAAGGGGTTCACCTACAAGCGCCCGCCGAGCTTGGACGATACGGGTCAGGTCGAAGCCGTCGGACGTCAGATCGCTGCGTCTCTCTGGGCCGGATGCGATGATCGCGATTTCATCGAGCTCGCGATCGATCAGAACATGTTTCGAGAAGACAATGCCTTTTGGACTCCGCGTCGCAAGCAGCTCGCGCTGATGTTTGCTCTTCGCGACCTCGCCTACACAATCGGGCGGCGCTATCCGATCCGGGACCAGTTCATTCTGAAGCCCGTGCTCGACCCCGAGAAGATCATTCGCTAAACGAAAGAGGGGGCGCTCGGGTGGGCGCCCCTTAGCACCTGCTGTAGCTCAGCGGACAGAGCAGCGAGCCTCTAACTCGACTGTCGCTGGTTCGAATCCAGCCAGCAGGACTCACAATAGAGAGACGAACATGAAGGTGGAGGCGATGGGCGCGAACGACTGGTTTGATGCCATCGATGCACGGAACGACCGAATATCGGCAATCTTGAGCAGCCCTGCGGCTATCGCTCTTGCGCGCCGCAGGGCACGGAACGGTCGCGTTCCCGACATTCCCATCCTTTGCGGGACGCACGAGACGGGATACTTCATCTCGCTCTCTGTGGAAGATGAAGTACTCGCGGCGACCTATCGCGCCACCACTGGAGCCCCCGCGCTGACGGGGATTGCACATGTCGATGATCTGCTGCCTCCATTCGAAGCGCAGTGCGAAGAGTGCGGCGCGAGACTTCGCCGATCCTCGGCCTGGGTAGTCGAAGAGGCAGTAAAGGCCCTTGGTATGCAACGCGCCGTCGTGCGTGCGCGCCGAACTTAGACCTGCCGTGTTAGTGTGAAGCGAAGGTTGCGGATACCTCAAATCCGCCGTACAGGGCCACCGACTGGTGGAAGTAGCCTAAATAGCTCCCAGTGAAGTAGGACGCGTTGCGTCCCTTCCCTTGGGAGCTTTTTCTATGGTTTCAGCAGTCCTTGTTGCCCGCTCGCGACTCGGCGTCGCCAGCCGAACCGGGTCCACGGAAGATATTCAGGCCGCGAGGCGCGATCTCGCCGCTGCGAACGTCGAGCAGTACCTTCAGAACGCTTTGGCCGACGCGCCTCCGCTTACTCCACACCAGCGAGCAAGGCTCATCACGCTGATCGGTGGTGCGCCTTGAGCGGCAACGATCGCCGAGAGGCGCCTCTCTCTGCCCCTCTTCCCTACTGGGGAACGATGGACGATGCGTCGGTGCATTTCAAGCTCTCCAAAGACACCATTCGCCGCATGATTACTCGCGGCGAGATCGAGGCCAAGCGCTTCGGCCCGCGATTGATCCGAGTCAACCTCAGCAGCATTGAATCTGCTGGCCGACCGCTTCAGTACCTCGGCGGTGAGGCTTGAACGACGAAACCGCCCCTGAGGGCGGCTCCGAAGATCTGGCTGGCGGGCTGATCTCACCTAATTATCCCACGTCATCGTCTGTTTTGCGCTCTCGCCGGCTTGAAGAGTTCTATATTGCTCGAGCCAAGATGACGGCTGCTCGCGATGCGGCGCGTGATCGCGCACGCGCCGAAGGGCGCCCTATTCGCTCGTCCGAGATTGATGAACAGCTCCGTCTTGTCGACGACGGCGGCCCCCTCGATAAGGGCGAGGCGGTGGGCAATGACTGACGCCACCGGACGTTTTCTGACGGCGCTCAACTCGCGCGCCAAAGTAAGAGTTGCTGGCCGGGATCGTTGGCGGGCCACGTGTCCCGCGCACGGTGGCGACGATCTGAATCTGGCAGTCGCGAAGGGCGACCAGGGCGTCCTGGTGAAGTGCTGGTCACATGGCTGCGCAGAGGTCGAGATCGCGCATGCAGTAGGACTCGAGTTGAAGGATCTGTTCGATCAGGACGGCCGCGCCGTGTACGACTACGGTGACGGTTACTTGATTGAGCGACGGCGCTCTGATGCCGGCAAGATCGTGCGACCGGTGCGAGCTGGGATCACGCCAGATATCCGACCGCTCTGGAGCCCGAGCGGGTCGTTTCCGATCGAAGCCTCGACGGTTGTGATGCTGTGCGAGGGCGAGAAGACTGCCGACGCCCTGGTGCGGCTCGGCGCACGATGTGTGGCGACGTGGGCCGGTGGCACGAACGGTGTGGACAAAGCCGATTACGGGCCGCTGACGGGTCGCACGGTAATCATCGTGCCCGACAACGACGCGCCTGGGCAGAAGGCCCTGGCGGTGCTGAAGCGTCTGCTCGTGCCGATCGCTGCTGAGGTGAAAGTCTGGCGCGTGCCCGCGCGGCTGAACGATGCGGCCGATCTTTGGTTAGACAACGGTTCACTCGACGATCTCGCAGAGGACGAGGCATCTATCGCAAGCCCGACGCTTACCGCAGTCGACGCTGGTTCCTGGATGCCGTTGGATGTCGCTTCGATCGTGAACGGCATCATCACCGGCACGACAACGCGCACGCTGCCCGCGATTCTGACCCGTGACGACGGCTCAGCTCTCCTCTATGCGGGGAAGGTTAATGGTATCCACGGCGACTCCGGCAGCGGCAAGACGTGGACAGCACTGTTCGCATCCGCGCAGACAATCATTGAGGGAGGCAATGTCGTCTACGTCGACCTCGAGGACTCCCCCGCCGATGTCATCGCCCGATTGCTGGCTCTCTCTGTGCCGCCGCACAAGGTGATCGAGCGATTCCGGTACGTGCAACCTGAAACTGCCTTTGAGGCCGGCGCTGCAGCTTTCCTAAGTATGGCTGCGGATGCAGCGTTGGTCGTGATCGACTCCACTGGTGAGTCGTTGTCGATGGAGGGTGCGAACCCGAACGCCGACGAGGACATCGCCGCGTGGTTCCGGGCGGTTCCGAAGAGGATCGCCAAGCTCGGTCCCGCGGTCCTCGTGCTCGACCACATGCCAAAGTCCTCCGACTCCGACCTCTGGCCGATCGGTTCGCAGCGTAAGCGCGCAGCTATCGACGGTGCGCAGTACCTGCAGGAAGTGCTGGTGCCGTTCAGCCGCGAAAAGGCCGGCGCCGCTCGCCTCGTCTGCGCCAAAGACCGTCACGGAACGTACGCCCGCGCACAGCGCGTGGCAGAACTGCACGTGATGCCAAACGAATCCACCGTGCACCTTGCACTCAAAGCGTCGGAGCACACACCGAGCACGGCGGCTGGCTTCCAATCGACCGCATACATGGAGAGGGTTTCGAGGGCTCTCGAAGGCTCCCCCGAAGCCCTCAGCTATCGCGGCATCCTCGAGCGCGTCGAAGGCAAGAAGGACTACATCCGGCGAGCCGTTGATGAGCTCATCAGGGACGGGTATGTGTCGGCGGTTCCCGGCTCTCACAACTCGACCAAACACACATCCGCGAAGCCATTCCGCGACGGGGAACACTCGAGCGCTGAATTGCGCCCAAGAGGCAGTGTGAGTGTTCCCGTTCCTAAGGAGGGGGAACGGGGAACACTCACTATCTCTGTTCCCGGGGAACAGTCGGGGACAGTCGGGGAACAGACACAGGCAGAGCTATTGGGAGGCGTCGAGTGAGCCGCCGCGTGGAGCACGCGATCGTTCTCGACGGACGCGAAGCGGCCATGTTGTGGATGGCCGCAGACCTCAACGATCTGCGCATCAGGTCGCGATCCAACCCAGCGCTCTATGACCTCCTTCACGACATCTACTCGGCTGGACTCGCATGGCACGTTTCCGTCAACGGAAGCAAACAGCAGATCAGTGCGGAAATCGAAGATCCTGGGATTAGAGAGTTCGTGACAGTGAAAGAGATCGCGAAACGGATCGGCATGAATCCCCGCACCGTTCGCAACGACATCACCAAAGGGCTGCTCAAAGCAACGAAAACAGACAGGGAGTGGATCACCACTCCCGAAGCTGCGGAGGCGTACATCGCCGGCCGCGAGGACAGATAGGAGACGCTATGTCCACCGAAGCACTCGGGAAGAGCATGCAGGCGCTGCGCAATGAAGCAGCAACCATCATCGGGAACTATCAGCGGCAGAGGGACGCGATCCGTCAGGACCGACTGCTGTCGTCCGAAGGCAAAGATCAGCAGATCACTGCGATATACGCCATGACCGCCGCACGAGTGAAGGAGCTCTACGGCAAAGAAGACAAACTACTGGCCGACAAGATCGAGAGTCTTCAGCGGTCTCTCGTTACACAGCTCGGGTCCGGTTCCTCCGACGTCATCGCGATGCGGGATGCGGAAGACCGTGCCGATCGCCTTGAGAAGTCGAGCGAGGCCGCGCGCGTTCTTGAACGGGCTATTCGCGTGAACGACCGCTCGTTGGCGCACGCGATCGTCCGTCGCGCGTCGGATGCCGGATGGACCGACGTCGTGGCTCAGGCGACAACGGCCTACCCGTCGGTGGGAGAAACGCTCAAGGACATCGCTGACGTCAACGACGAGATTCACTCGCCCGGCCAGTCTCTATACCGCGCCATGGCATACAACGTGAGCAAGTGATGGGCCGCGTAACGATCGGTTCCCACGTGTTCGAGCTCAGCGACGAGGAGGCGAGCGCACTAGGCGAAGCCGCTCTGATCCAGCAGCGCAAGGGTGGATGGATCTCGCCCTCGGACAACCTGCTGATCGCGGTCACCCCTGCCACCGAGATCACCCTCGAGATCAGCGGAGAGTTCGCGGACATGGCAGCGGCTAAGCCTGACGCGATCCTCAGCAAGATACAGAAGCCCCGACAGGCGACGGTCCTCCCGAACGTCTGGTGACCCTGGGCACCCATCCCTACCCCTCACGAATGGTCGCACCCCAAGGCATTGCGAGCCGCACCCCCCTGTATTTCCGGGGTTTTTGCTCGCCGCGTCACTTAGGAAGGAGTCCCTTATGAGCCGAGGAATCGGACGCACGCAGCGGGATCTCATGGAGCAACTTCGGGCGCTCGATGCGGGGGCCGGCATTCTTCCTGGCGACAGTGGCGGGAACATGCGGCGTGCAGCTCTGGGCCTTGCCGATCGCGGGCTAGTGCGTCTGCAGTATCTGGACATCGACGGACGCCGCAGACAGGTGATCCGGTTGCTAGGAAGCCGTTCTGTAGATCGGCGTGTGTGAAAACGGTCGCTATGCCTCGGGAGCGACTGAGGGCAGGGGTGGGGGGAAGGGTGCCCGGGGCTAGAAAACGCATCATCAACAACAAGAAACGAAGGAGAACATCATCATGGCATCACCTGCCAACATCACCGTCCACAACAACTCGAGCATGTGGGCAACCCTTGCCAATGCGAACAACCTGTACATCGTCTTTGCTGACGGCGACGGGAACCTGCACGCTGTGCCGAACCGTTGAGCACAGTCGACCTGTGCTGGGAGGGAGCCGCTGATGGCCGCTGAGGAGTACAGGTTTGAGGGAGCGAGCGGAGGATGCGTTCAAGCAACTCAGGGAGTTGAAGAGGGACGTGCTGCGGTTGCAGGCCCCGCTAGTGGGTTCGTAATCGACCTAAGCGTGAATTAGCCAGCCCACCCCTTGACCGAGCATCTTGCACGAATAACGAAGAAATCGAATCGGACGCGGGTCCGTGGATAAGAAGGAGATATACCAATGGCTCTTGTACCTATCGCAAATCTGAAGGGCCCGATCGGTCCGCGCGGCCCGCAGGGCAACCCCGGCCAGAACAGCGTGCCGCCCGACGACGCCATCGCGCAACTGGTGAGCACAGAAGGCACGTCTGCGACACAGACAGCGACGGATGCCCGCTACGGGGCAACCATGCACGCGCCTGCCTATGGCGTGATCGGTGATGGCGTGACGGATGACGCCCCGAAGCTGCAGGCTCTGCTGAACGCCGCTGCGACGTTCGGGGCGTCCGTGACGCTGGCAGCTGGAAGTACGCTCCTGATCGGCGCGACCATTACCGTACCCAGCGGCACAAGGTTTCTCGGTAACAGTTCCCTCGTGAAGAAAAAGGACACGTTGGCGCCGAACGCGTTCCTCGTTTCCGGTGTCTCTGACGTCCTGATTCAGGGCGTGCGGGTCGACGGCCAGAGGACCCTGTTCGCTTCGAGCGAGTGGCAGCATGGCTTCTACATCGTCCTGGGCGCACAGCGGGTCGCCCTCCGTGATGTGGAGGTGTTCAACTGCAATGGTGACGGCGTCTACGTCGGACATCAGGGCGGTGCGGCGAAGGACATCACGCTCGAGAACGTCCACTCGCATGGTAACAACCGTCAGGGCATGTCGGTTAGCCACGTCTCGGGGCTGACCGCCACCGGATGTCGGTTCCGCACCACGTCGGGTACTAACCCCCGTGCGGGCGTCGACATCGAGCCCAACACGGGCGACGTCGTCTGCGAGAACATCAAGTTCGTTTCGTGCACGTTCTCGGGAAATGGGCACTTCGGATTCCTCGTCGCGTTCGCCTACACACCGACCGTGCATCAGGGCGGTATCGAATTGCTGGGCTGCGTCATCGAAGCCAACGGAGTCGACAGCGTCAACTTCGGTGGGGGCCTCAACCTCCGCGGAGCACGAGACTTCACCATGACCGGTGGCGTCATCCGCAACAACGTCGGCCCCGGCGTATTCATCGACTGGACGGCAATCTCTCGCGGTATCACGTTCCAGGGAGTGCTGATTGAGGAGAACACTCAGCACGGGTTCCACGCGCGCTCTGGCTTCGATGACCTCGCGATCATCGGGTGCACGTTCCGCAACAACGGAACCGGCAACCCAGGCGCATACGCCGGCTGCATCATCAATCCGCTGCTGGTCTCGACGAATCTGCGCTTCGTGGGGAACACCTCCGAGGGCGCGAGCCAGCGATACGGGTTCCAGACCACGAACGCGGCCGCTGTAACGCGAGTGATGCTCGTCGGAAACACGTACCGAGACAACTCCCTCGGTGCGCGCGCCCTGGCGGATGAGGCAACCTCTCGTCTCGATCTCGACACCGCCCTCGCTCCTGTGGTGACCGGGTCTCGCGGAGGAAACGCCGCTGTCACTTCGGCCCTCACGGCGCTCGCAGCGCGCGGGCTCATCGTGAACAACACCACTGCATAGGATTTGAATATGACGACCGAACACATGAGGTTGGCGCGCGAGATCAACATCCGCCTCCCCGCGCTTCTGACGGCCGCAGTTTCACACGCCACCGCAGAAGCCGGAAGTAGCGAGTCGCGTGCAGCGGAGGATGATTTCAGGGCCACTCTCTTGGACATACCGCGAGAGGTAGACGCAAGCGCAGTGACTTTCGCACTGGCGCGGCTGTCTGCACAGATCATCCAACAGCTGTCCGAGAGTGCAGGATGCGATGCGAACGCAGTCATTCAGCATGTCGCTGTCACCTACAACGCCACCATCTTGAAAGAAAGCTAGACGCCTTCAGCGAAGTGGGCGGGGATCGGAACAGACGTACTAGCTCCGATCCCCACTCAGTCTCCCGCAGGCGGCTCGTCCCGGAAAGGCAAGAAGTGGCACTCTAACGGGGCGGGTGCGTGCATCAGAAAATGATGCAATAATTGATGCATGACCACCACGATCACTCGACGACTGTCCTTGCCACTCAGCGACCGCGACTACAGCGACATTGAGCTTCTGCGAAGCTCAAAGGAGTACCGGCGTGAGATCCCCGCGGGAATCGACAGCAATGCTGCGGTGGCGCACGCCGTGTTCGAAGAAGGGATGCGAGCGATCAAGGAGCGGGCGGCTGCTCGCGTCTACGAGGAGATGGCGAAGGAATCTGCCGAGGTAGCCGCTCGCGCTGCCGACCGCGAGCGGCTGACGCGTCGTGGTCGTGATCGAGTGATCGACTGAACCATTGGAGCTCCTTCGAGGCCACGTCTACCTGGCCAAGTTGAATACTGAGACTCCGAAGTATTACGTCGTGGTCTCCAACAATCAGAGAAATCGATCGTTCGGCGATGCCCTTGTTGTTCGCGTGACGAGCACGGATAAGTACACCGAGCTTGACTCTGTTGTGGAGCTTCCGCCGGGCGAATTTCTGACCGGGTGGGCGCGGTGCGACAACCTGACGACCCTCTACGACGATGAGCCGATCAAAGACGCGGGGCAATTCAGCGCCAATGCCATGCATGCGATCGAGGCAGGCCTGCGGGCGACCCTCGGGATGTAGTTCGAGGCGAGGCCCGCTCCGGCACAGGCTGGGCGGGCCTTTCTGCGTTCACCGTATGCCAGAAACCGGGTATGGGCAACGACTACGAGCACCTTACGACCGATCAACAGCTCAAGGTTGCCGAGATCGCGGCATTGCTGTCGATCGCTCAGGAGATCTCGTCGTTCAACCCGAACAACACGTACACGATCCGCGATGGCAAGAAGATCAACGCCTGGGGCCACGAGATCGACTAGGGCTACCGGTAGGTGATCTTCCATGCTTGATCGGGGAGAGAACCCACCCAGGCTTTGAGTGCTTCCGGGGTGAACAGCGGCTTAGTACCCGCATAGCTCGCCACAAGATCGTGCCGCTTCACCGCTGCGCGAATCAGGGTGGTGCTGACGCCGGTCGCGATGGCGGCTTCCTGCAGCGTGTAGGCGACCTTCTGAGCTCGCGTTGGGGTAGTGCGCTCGCCCAGTCGAGAGCATGTCGGGCTCGCTCGCGGACACGCTCATGGGTTCGAAAAAGGAGTCTTCGGCGGGAATGCCTACCTCGAGCGACCTCGCCAGCGTAAGGCGAAGCACTGTCCCGCTACCGAGTGAGTGCGACCTCGACAGCCTTCGCTACACCCGTCAGCGGAAGCCTAGGACAAAAGCACTACGGCTGCATCGCAAAGATGAAGATCGACACGAAGGCTCCGAAGTAGGCGATCAGCTTGCCGAGCAGATCGACGAACTTCCATCCCTCCTTGCGGTCATGGGCCAAGACGCGCAAGGCGCCGCCGACGACGATAGCGGCAAGGTTGATTCGCGCCACCCACTCCTGCGGCAACGTGCCCACGACACCCATGATCACCGGGTACATCATCAGGTAACACGCGACGGCGAGCACAACTGCCTGCCGGGGGCCGATAGTCGGGCGGTCGTCAGGGAGCGACATTCTCCGCCACAGCCCTTCGAGCTTTCGCGACCTGTGTGAGGAAGTCCGTATGTGATGCACCACGCTCCACGCACATGCCCCCGCCGTGAACGCGCTAAAGACTGCGGCCAGTATGTACGAGAGAGGTGCTGCAAACACCGCTCCATCGTGGCACAGACGCCGAGGATGGGCACAGAGATGAAGGCGCGGTCGGCCCGCTTCCCCGGCACCAGCGAGAACTTCTTCTGCCACTTGGTGTTCTGTACGTCGGGGCAGAACGTCGACAGTCGGGAAGCGATACGGTCGACAGTGCACCGCTTCTCGATCGCCTGCGGCGTCGGCTTGCCCGTGTGGTTTCGAGACTTGCGACGCACGGAACGGCCTTGAGCTAGTTCGGTCCAGGTGCGCAGAGATACGCTGACCGAATGACCGATGACCAGTTCGAGCGTCTCATCGAAGCGCTGTCTTCACCTATCGATGTCATAGTGGCGGTGATCATCGCGCTGTTGTCGGCAGGGATCGGATTCGGTCTCGCGCTATTGAACAACTCGATCGAGAGGCGGCGCGCAGGCAGAGAATCTCTGCGATCAGCGCGGCTGGAAGTGGCTCACGAGAACTCAGCCTGGGCTTTCAGGCTTGCGGGAGTCGACCCGAAAATGATGCGGTCGATTGCGCTTCAGTACCAGATGGAGTCGGCGCCTTGGCTCGTGAAGCTCCGAACTCTCGACGATGACGACTTGGTCGGAACTTGGTACCTGAGACGCATTGAGATTCTCGTCTCACTTCCTGAAGATGGGGCTGGGTGGTCACGACCGGAAGCGGACATGCGGACAACGATGGCGATGGAGATTTCGGAACGGCTGACGGCGTGGGCGATGGGCGACGCTTCCTCTACCGAGTTCGATATCTTCAAGGACGTTACGTACGCAACCTACACAGGCCACAACTACACGCTCGACGACTTGGCACGGATGGAGCGTGAACATGAGCGCTCTGCCAGAGAATCTGACGCTGGCTAGCGTCGAGTCAGATTCTCACTCGAGGTCAACTTGGATCGCGTTCCCCCATACCCAGCACCGGAACGTCCTATCCGCGGCTCGAAACTCAATCCCAGCGGCCCGCGGAGTAGACCGTACGACCTTCGCATCAACACAGATCGGCTCAGGCCCGAATCTGACCCACGCGCGCACCCGACGTTGAGCCGTGTGCGGGTAGACCGCCACGGGTGTCTCGCGCAGCCCAAGCTCGCGACCCGAGAGAGACTGCAGCGGCCCATGTCTTACGGCCGAGAGGATCGCCTGATGCTGTGCCTGCATGTCGTAGTACGGCGACAACCATTTGCTTGTCCCCATGCCGGCATCCTTTCCCCGGCCCTCAATCGACGGTAGCAAATTAGAACATATGTTCTACGAGTCCTACTCGTGAGATCAGTGACCGTCGAGCACCCTACAACCCTATGGCTGGTCAACGACATCCCTACGCGGATGGTCTACGCGGGCTGGCGATGGCGGGTGACGGACACCCCGCCAGGCTGCGACTCTTGAGTTGGACAGTTCCGCTCGTGCGGAACCGCGGCCTGTACGGGTGGCGCTTCCAAGGAACCGACGACGAGGGTCTGTCACTCGTGTTTGATGTTTGCAGGGGTAAGGGCGGCTGGCAGGTGCATCGCAGCTACGACTGGTGACGCACTACTCCGCGACCTTCTTGCGAGCGGTTGGGCGCCGAGGATTTACTGGTGCTAGCAGCGCGAGTGTCAGCCGTTCCTATATCGAACAGCCCGAGGCTTATCGAAAGTGACAGACACACGTCTGTCGTTACTGATCCAGCGAAGAAGCGCTTGGCGGCGAGCATTCTTGACCTCGGGGGGGAGTGCCTGCTCGGCAGAAACCGCCGCAACCGCGTTGCGGTAAGCCTTAGCCATATCCGGCGAGGTGAACTCGCGTCCATCAACTGTCGTGCTCATGCTGAACTCCCGTCTCCCTGCATAGTACCCCTTGACTCCGACACCTGAATGATTGAACGCCTCTCATTCGTGGCGAGAGCCAAGCCCTCCGCCGTAGCGAGCATGCGAGCCATGACGACCATGTTGTCTGCATCCTCGCGCGACAGCCCTTGGGTCTCAAGCGTGTTCGCGGTGAGCATCCCGAACGAGATCCCGCCTGCGCGGACGGGCGCGGACACGAAGCAGTTGTAGTCCTTGCCGTTGGACGTGGTATCAGACTCCAGCAGGTATGAGTCTGATGTGTCGACTAGTTCCCAGACGGCGGCGTGCACTGGGTTTGATTCGTCGAACATCGTTGTGAACTCGTCTGTGCGGTTCCGCTGAGAGACAGCGCTGTGCGTCATCACACGAGAAGGCGCCATGAGGTTCTCCACGCGGAAGTAGGCGACTCTGGGGGCATCGTTCCGCAAGAGATCAGATGCCCTGTCGATGACCGCTTGTCGGAAACCACTAACCTCCAGCCGCCGCTCATCGAGCTCCGCAGTAGCAAGGTGACGAAGGGACTTCAGCGTCGGAAGGAAGGCACCATTCGTTGCTGTAGAAATCCGAATCCGTTCCGCATCGAGAAGCTCCTCCGCTTCAATGACGGCGCCATCCTTGATCCTCTTACTCCAGTCATCGACAGCCCACACTACGAAAGTCAAGACCGCGGTTGCCACCGCCCAGCCGACCACCCAAGACTTGAGCTCGAGGATCTTCGGATGGTTGCTGGCGTTCGCAACACTGATAGCTGTCCCGATTCCGCACACAAGGACTAAGACGCGGAGAACGACCGACGTCGCTCTGTGCGTCACAACGCGGTTCAACTTAGACACACCGACACTCTCTTCTGTAGTTCACGCACAGCGTAGCGGCCAGCGCCGATTGGCACCGGTCACTTCGGTGCGGGTATGGGCGTGAAGCCTGCCTGAGGCGATCCCACCTGCAGCTTCACCAGCGACTCACGGTCGCGGAACGCGTTCCAGGTCCGGAATAGATAGAAGAGCGCCTGTCCAGGCAGGATGCGTCGTGACGCGCCCGCTTGGAGGTCGTTGGACACTCGTCGCGACAGCGTCAGAAACGGATCTCCTGGGCCGTCCTGAATGCCATCCCGAATACGGTTGAAGAACTCCGCAGCGTCGTCAACGTCGATCTCGGAGAACTCGAGGAACGCGACACCGAGCGCACTGACCGGGAGTCGAAGGTACCGATACATCCCCCGCGCGTGACGGGCGGCGAACTCGATGTTCGGGATCGACAGCACAGCCTCAGCCATCTCGCTCTTGGTGAGGCCTGAATGCCCGCCAAGGTTCGAGGCGGCGTGCTTCACGTCGCCTGCCTTGAACGCCGTGTAGAGACGAGCAATGGCGCCCACGTCTTTCGCATCAGCCCGATCGGCCAGCCCGGTGATGACGAGCATGTCTCCTGTGTTACGCGCCGAGCCCGAGTCCAACACCACCAGCGCATCCTCGCTGATCCCCCGAACGACGAGCACCCACGCGCCCTTGCCCGCTGCGACGATCGCCTGACACCGGTTCTGACCGTCGATCAGGCGCCCCTCGACGTCGAACTTGATTGCCTCCCCCGTGACCACCCAGCGATCGCTCTGGATGTCTCGCACGTACCCGTTGATCCGGCTCTTTCGCATATTGCGATTGCGGTCGATGTTGAGCGCGAGCCACCCCACTGCCATCTCCGGTGTGACGAAGACGTACTCCGCTGTTTCGCCAGCTGGGCCGTGTGCAACGGTGGCTGTCTGTTTGGTCATGGTCTGCCCCTTGGTCATGCGGGCTTCCCGATGATCCCGCTGCTGAGATCAAGTTGTAACCAAGAATTTTTCGGGGCGCACTATTGCCGAATGATGTTGCCCAGATATTGCCCGGACTCCCCCACACACGAAAAAACCCCCGGAAGACCGGGGGTTTCAGTGTGCGCGATACTGGGATCGAACCAGTGACCTCTTCCGTGTCAGGGAAGCGCGCTACCGCTGCGCCAATCGCGCCTATGAAAGGCTATTCAGTTGTTCGGCGAGGTGGCGACGGGATTCGAACCCGTGTAAACGGCTTTGCAGGCCGGTGCCTAGCCGCTCGGCCACGCCACCGTGTGGATTGACCCCACGTGCCTCCGGTCCCCTTCAGGGAACCTTCGGCACTCGAGCGGATGACGAGACTCGAACTCGCGACCCCAACCTTGGCAAGGTTGTGCGCTACCAACTGCGCTACATCCGCGTTTCCCGGGATGTTGTCCCGGGCACTCATGAAACATTAGCCGATGTTCCCGCTCCTTCCAAACCGGAGTCGAATCTCGCGCGTGTCCTCTCGAGTGGTCCGCGGCGGCTCTGAGCGTCGGGTAGTATCGGTTGACGTACCCCACGGGTATGGGCGATTGGCGCAGTTGGTAGCGCGCTTCCTTCACACGGAAGAGGTCATCGGTTCGAGTCCGGTATCGCCCACAGTGAAAGCCCCGCGCAACTAGAGTTGTGCGGGGCTTTTCCCGTCTCATCCGACTCTCCACCGCAACCGAGCGTGAGCACCGTCGACGTCCCTGCCGCTGAAACCGCCTACGACAGAGAGCCTTCCATGAGCTACACCTCGCCCGCCCCGACGAGAGACACGCGCTCGAGCACCCTGTCGATCGTGTCCCTGGCGCTCGCCATCGTGCTTCCGCCGATCGGAGTCGTCCTCGGTCTGATCGCCAGAGCGAGATCGAAGGCGGCCGGTTCGCCGACCCTCGTCGCGACCGCGGCCGCAGTCGTCGGTGCGATCCTCAGCGTCCTGTGGGCCGTCATGATCGTGACGCTCCTGACCGTCGGAAGCTCGCTCCTCAGCGGCGAGGAGGCACCCGACTCCCCCGGAGCGACCAGCTCCCCGTCCGACGCGCCCACGCAGGCACCCGATCCTGGCTCGGCAACGGGAGAGACGATCACCCTGACCATGACGGCGGAGCGCGCGATCGATGAGAGCACTCTCGACGCCGCACGAACAGCGCTCGCCTACTACGGGCAGGCTGCCGACCTCGGGACCGTCGACATCGTCACGGCGGATGACGGGAGCATCCAGGTCACCTTCGACGAAGATGTCGCCGCCGCGGACATCGACGCTTTCATGCGCGGTGCCTCGTCCCCGGCCGCCGAGGGGTTCTTCGCCGTCACCGCCCTGCATCAGGCCGGCGGCGGGGCGGACCTCGGCGGCGGATCGACGACGCCGCCCTGCGATGCGCTGCGTTTCGGCCCGTTGGCCGTCTCCGACGCCGTCGTCGCGTGCGATCAGTCCACGCCCGCCCAGCTCCTGCTGGCCCCCTCGCCCCGATTCGTCGGCGAGTCGATCACAGAGGTCGAGGCCGGTGGGGACGTCGTCGCCGTGACGCTGAACGGCGCGAACGCGGAGGAGTTCGCGGATTGGACGAGGGAGGTGTCGCTCGCTCCCGCTCCGACGAACCAGATCGCCCTGGTCGACTTCATCGGCGTGATCGGTGCGCCGGTGGTCTCGGATGCCATCACAGGCGGCGAGTTCCAGGTCTCCGGCGCTTCACTCGACGTCGACCTCCTTGCGGCACGGCTCTCGCTGCTCAGCGCCGGAGCGTCCTTCGAGGCCGGATAGTCACGTTCCGACCCCGGGCATCGGTGTCCCCGGCTCGGCGTAGAGTGACCGCACCATGCCGACGATGCCCCTGCCAGACCCCTGCCTGCTGTGCGGGAGGGCCGAGGGAGACCGCATCGCCGACGCGCTCGTCTGCGTGTGGTGCGGGTGGCGGTTCGGCGATGTCCCTGACGCCGACCTCCCCCGCCCGGTGATCGAGGTCGTCTACTACATCCGCTACGACCGACGGGTGAAGATCGGCACGAGTCGGCGCCCTCGCCAGCGACTCGCCAGCATCCGACACGAAGAGCTCCTCGCCTTCGAGAAGGGCGGCCGTGCGGTGGAACAAGCCCGTCATCGCCAGTTCGCCGAGGTCCGCGAGGGCGGAGAGTGGTTCACACTCTCCCCCGCCCTCGGGTCGCACATCGACGAGATCAGGGCCTTCGGCGACCCCTGGCAGCTTTACGCGCGGTGGGTCAGCGACGCTCTGCGCTAGCCGCCGATCTCCGCCAGCACCGACAGCGGGATCGCCGTCCACGACGGACGGTTCCGCTTCTCGTACACCGTCTCGTAGACGGCCTTGTCGGCGACGTAGGCGTCCAGGAGCACGCGCTGGTCGCCCGTGAGCCCCACGACTCCCTCGTCGTCTCCCTCCGACCGCAGAGCATCCGCCCCCGCACCCGCCGCGGCGACGTACGCGTCGAGGAAGCACCGGCGAGCACGAGTCGACCATTCACCGGCGCGCAGAGCACGCAGTGAGTCCTGCTCGGCGTCGGCGCCGCCCGCCGGCGGGATCGACGACATGGCCACGACGCCAGGGGCATAGTCGAAGGATCTCAGCATCCCGGCGACGTCGCGCCAGGGGGAATCGGGCAGGGCTCGCTCGTCGAACGGTCGACCGGGTTCACCTTCGAAGTCGACGACACGCCATCCGCGGGCCGTGCGCAGCGTCTGGCCCAGGTGCAGGTCTCCGTGCACGCGCTGCACGTCCAGCCCGTCGAGTGCTGCCACGGCAGCGTAGGCGGCGCGCAGACGGGGTGCGTACGGCTCCAGCTCCGGCACGATCAGCAGTGCACGATCGAGTCGCTCGTTCATCGCGGCAGCCAGCGCCGCGGTGGCGTCCGCGCCGCGGTGCTCGGCAGGGAAGCGATCCCGCAGCAGGAGATGCACCCCGGCGATCGCCTCGCCCAGCCTCGCGGCCTCTCCGGCGAAGTCGCCACCGGAGTCCTCCAGCGTGACCTCGAGGTCTGCCATCGACGTGCGCACGCTGCCTGTCGCGAGCTCGAAGCCGTCGGCTGCCGTGCGCAGGAACTCCTGCAGCATCGCCAGCTGCAGCACGCCGCCGTCGACCTCGGCTTCGACCCATCCGTAAAGCTCTGCGATGTGCTCGGACTGCCCGAGCGTCAGCTCCTGATGGATCTCGATGTCGGGATTGACGCCGGGGCTGATCTTGCGGAACAGCTTCATGATGGCGGTGTCGTCGAACCTGACCGACGAGTTCGACTGCTCGCCGCTCAGCGGCGACGATCGCCATTCAGGATCCAGGGGCTCTCCCGCCGAGACGCGGCGGAAACGGAGGCCCCCGAAGTCGGATACGCCCTCCTGCTCCGCCGCCACGAACCCGTCGAGCCAGGAGGCCATCGCCTCGCGGTCGTGCACCGCGTCGTAGAGGTGCACGGTCCGGCCCTCCGACTCCGTGCTGCCGACGTAGGCGTGCCCGATGCGCTCTTCGACCTCGGGATAGCCGGCGAGCGGCACCTGATAGACCTCGCGCCCGCCTTCGTCGTCCGAGTAGTCGACGGTGACGAGGTAGACGGTCGTCGACGGTCCACCCTCACCGCGGGACACACCGGCGAGCGGCCGGGCCTCCGTGACCTCGAAGGGCCGTCCCTTGCCCCCGAACCAGCGGGTGCGCACCAGATAGCTCTCGAGAAGTGCGTGATCGAGGGCGCTCATAGCATCCCCACCTCCTCCGACTCGTCGATCGGCGATTGCAGTTGGAACCAGAAGAACCCGTGACCGCCCAGCGTCAGCAGGTACGGGAGCTCCCCGATCCGCGGGAACGACACTCCGCCGACCAGCTCGACCGGCACCATCCCCTCGAATCGCCGGAGGTCGAGCTCCACCGGCTGCGGGAACTGCGACAGGTTGTTGACGCACATGATCACGTCGACGCTGCCGTCGTCGTTCGTGTGCTCGCGCGAGTACGACAGCACGGCTGGATTCGATCCGCCGAGATCGTTGAAGCTGCCGAGGCCGAACGCGGGATGCTTCTTCCTCGCCTGGATCATGTGGCGCGTCCACTGCAGCAGCGACGAACGGTCCTCCTGCTGCGCCTCGACGTTGACGGCGAGGTAGCCGTAGACGGGATCCTGCACGAGCGGACGCGACAGCTTGCCCGGGTTGGCGCTGGAGAACCCGGCGTTGCGATCCGAGGTCCACTGCATGGGCGTGCGGACTCCGTCGCGGTCGCCCAGCCAGATGTTGTCACCCATCCCGATCTCGTCGCCGTAGTACAGGACGGGCGATCCGGGAAGCGACAGCAGCAGAGCGGTGAACAGCTCGATCCGATCGATGTCGTTGTCGAGCAACGGCGCGAGACGGCGCCGGATGCCGATGTTCGCCTTCATCCGCGGATCCTGCGCGTACTCGCTCCACATGTAGTCCCGGTCCTCGTCGGTGACCATCTCGAGGGTCAGCTCGTCGTGGTTGCGCAGGAAGATGCCCCACTGGCATCCCGACGGGATCGGTGGGGTCTCGGCGAGGATCTCGCTGATCGGGTAGCGCGACTCGCGCCTGACGGCCATGAAGATCCGCGGCATCACCGGGAAATGGAAGCACATGTGGCATTCGTCGCCCCCGACCTCGGGGTCACCGAAGTAGTCGACGACGTCGGCCGGCCACTGGTTGGCCTCGGCGAGCAGCACGCGTCCTGGATACTCGGCGTCGACGATCCTGCGGACCTTGCGCAGGAACTCGTGCGTCTCCGGCAGGTTCTCGCCGTTCGTGCCCGGTCGCTCATAGAGATACGGCACCGCGTCGAGCCGGAATCCGTCCAGTCCCATGTCCAACCAGAACCGCATGGCATCGAGCATCGCCTCGTGGACTCGGGGGTTGTCGAAGTTCAGATCGGGCTGGTGCGAGAAGAAGCGGTGCCAGAAGTACTGCTGGCGCACGGGGTCCCACGTCCAGTTGCTCGGCTCGGTGTCGACGAAGATGATCCGCGCCTCTTCGTAGAGCTCGTCGGTGTCGCTCCACACGTAGAAGTCGCCGTACGGTCCGTCCGGATTCCTTCGGCTCTCCTGGAACCACGGATGCTCGTCGCTCGTGTGATTCATCACGAAGTCGACGATGACCTTGATGCCCCGCGCGTGTGCGGCGTCGAGGAACTCCTGGAAGTCCTCCGTGGTCCCCAGGTCCTCCTGGATCCCGGTGTAGTCGGCGACGTCGTATCCGCCGTCGCGCAGCGGCGAGGGGAAGAACGGAGGCAGCCACAGGCAGTCGACTCCGAGCCACTGGAGATAGTCGAGCTTCTCGATGAGTCCGCGGAAGTCACCGGATCCGTCACCGTCGCCATCCTTGAACGAGCGGACGAGCACCTCGTAGAACACGGCGGTCTTGAACCACTCCGGCGCAGGGCTGCCTGGTGTGTCCGGGAACGGCTCCTGCGTCAGGATCGGGATGGGCGCGGTGTACGGTTCGGGTTCCGTGGACAGGCTCATTCGGCTCCCCTCTCCGCATCCGCGACGCGAAGGACGCGAGCCGCGCAGGTGCGCACGTCGCGGAGGCGACGTGCAGGCGGGTGGGGGTCGTGGAGGAAATCGATGCGTCCGAGCATGTGCCCAACCTCGCACATGCTCGCTCTGAGGGCCACTGTTTCCTCGACCCTTGCGCATCGTGTTCGCGAAAGGTAGGCCGGGACGCCGGTCGACACAACACCGAAAGGCGAGAGCGCCCCGTCCGTCGATCGGAGGGGGCGCTCTCAGGTGGAGTCAGACGCGTGCTGCCTGAGCCTTGACCTTCGCAGGCTGCGGCTGCGAGAAGATCACGACGACGATGACGGCGGCACCCACGACCACGTGCGGCAGCCAGACGTTGAGCGGCTCCCCCGAGAATCCGAAGATCCACGGAGAGAGGGCGAGGAACAGGCTCGCGACGATGTCGAAGACGAGGTGCACGGGCATCGGGATGAAGCCGAAGGGACCCCACTCGTATTTGGTGAAGAGGCTGTAGACGATCAGGCCGACGCCGAGCACGATCGGGATGATGACGGCAGGGCCGCCGAGGCTCGCGAAGCCGAAGAGCCACGGGGCCGCGATCAGCGCGATGCCGACGATGTAGTCGAGAATGCCGTGGACCTTGGTGGGGATGAAGCGCATGATTCCTCCTGTGTTTCGCCGCTCCGTGCGACTCACAGGTTGTTCGCAGTCGCCGCCGCAACGGATTGATCCGAGTGCGCTTCTAGGCTGGGCGGATGCGCGCAGCGGCTCCCCCGTCCCGCACCGTATCGGTGCTCCGAGCCGTCGCCGGAGTCGGCGTCCTGGGCATCCTCGGCCACGCCTACGCGATGGGGATCCCCCGCCAGGGACCGAGCCTCTTCGACTACTTCGGCTGCTTCACGAACCTGACCAGCCTGCTCGCCGCCGTGCTGCTGAGCGTCGTGGGCCTACTCGGCCTCTCCGGGCGGACCACCCGTACTCCCGTATCCGATCATCTGGCTCGTGGTGGTGCTCGTGCGCGGCGCCACCGACGGATGGGTCCCCTACGGCTTCCTGCTTCCCGAGCGCGGGTTCGCGTCACTCGCCGCCACGGTCGCTGCGCTTCTGGTCGCGCTGCTCGCCGCCGCTGCCGCCGTGTGGGGGCTCAGCAGGGTGCCGGCGCCGACGAGCAGACCTCACCCGGCCGTCCAGCCGTAGCGGCCGACGAGAGCCGCGGCCACGCGCCCGTACCGACGGCGGTCGAGCACTGCGGCCTCACGGCGGAGTCCCCGCTCGTGCACGCTGTACAGCGATTCGATGTCCACCCAGGATTCCCGTCCCTGTGAATCCCAGGGTCCCGATCCCATCGACAGGAAGTCCCGATCTCCGTCGTGGGCCCTGCTCGTCATCCGCACGGCGTAGACGCGATCGACCGACTGCCGCCCGATCACGAGCACCGGTCGATCCTTGCCTCTGCCGTCGTTCTCCTCGTAGGGCACCCAGGTCCAGACGATCTCGCCGGCATCCGGAGCCCCGTCTCTGTCGGGGACGTAGTCGACCAGCAGCCCGCGCACCAGGGTCGGGTCGATCCGCACCGTGTCCATGGCGGCGGCGATGCCGCCGGTCCGGATCCCGGTGCCGGCCGGTGCAGGAGAAGGCCGCAGACGCGCAGTCGGGCGCCTCGGACGATGTTCCGTCCGAGGCGCCCGATCCGACCCCCATGCCGTGAAGAGGATCTGCGCGAGTCGTGCCAGGATGCCGGTGCGGTTGCTCACACGGTCACCCTAACCGCAGGTCACGCGTCGGTGAGTGCGTACCCCTCTTCACCGTGCACGACCTGGTCGACACCGGCGATCTCGTCCTCACTCGTGACGCGGAAGCCGATCGTCTTCTGGATGGCGAAGCCGATGATGAAGGCGACCACGAAGGAGTAGACCAGCACACCGAGCGCGGCGATCACCTGGACCGCGAGCTGGCGGGCGTCACCGCCGACGAACAGGCCGGTGTCCGTGGCGAAGAAGCCGAGGTAGAGGGTTCCGATGAGGCCACCGACGAGGTGGATGCCGACCACGTCGAGGGAGTCGTCGAATCCGAGGCGGAACTTCAGCTCGATGGCGAGAGCGCAGACGATTCCGGCGACCGCACCGAGCAGCAGAGCCCACCCGGGAGTCAGGTTGGCGCAGGCCGGGGTGATGGCGACCAGACCGGCGACCGCACCGGAGGCGGCGCCGACGGAGGTCGGCTTGCCGTCCTTGATCTTCTCGATCAGGATCCATCCGAGGATCGCCGCTGCCGTCGCACCGAGCGTGTTGATGCCGATGAGTCCGACCCCGCCCATGTCCTCGGCGAGCCACTCGGCTCCGGCGTTGAATCCGAACCATCCGAACCACAGCAGCGCAGCGCCCAGGAGCGTCAGAGGCACGTTGTGCGGCTTGAGGATCCCCTTCTGGAAGCCGATGCGCTTGCCGAGCACCAGTGCGAGCGCGAGTGCTGCCGCACCGGCGTTGATGTGCACCGCGGTACCGCCGGCGTAGTCGATCACGCCGATTCCGCTGTCCTCACCGAACAGGGTGGTGCCGAGGTTCATGATCCAGCCACCGCCCCAGACCCAAGCTGCGACGGGGAAGTATCCGACGGTGGCGAAGACGCCGGCGAAGATCAGCCAGCTGCCGAACTTGGCGCGGTCGGCGATGGCGCCGGAGATCAGGGCGATCGTGATGATCGCGAAGGTGGCGCCGTAGGCGACACCGAGGAGGGCGACGTTCGAGTCCTCGCCGGCGGCGAGGCTGGAGAGGCCGAAGTCCGCGAACGGGTTGCCTGCGAAGGCGGTGGGGCTGTCGACGGCGCTCATCGAGAATCCGTACAGGATCCAGAGCACGGCGACGAGGCCGATCGAGCCGAAGCTCATCATCATCATGCTGACGACGCTCTTCGCCTTGACGAGACCGCCATAGAAGAAGGCGACGCCAGGCGTCATGAGCAGTACGAGGGCGGTCGCGGTGATCGCCCAGGAGATGTTGCCTGGAGCATCCATGGTGAAACCTCACATTCGGGAAACTGAGATCTTCAGTGTGTCGACGCCCGATTTCCGAAATGCGTGAGGTTTGTTGCCGGGGTGTTACAGGACGGCCCCTGATGTGAACTTCGCGTTACGCGACACTGCGCTGCGCGTGTGTAAGTGCATTGAGTCTGGAGACAGCACGCAGATACTTCTTGCGGTATCCGCCGCCGAGCATCTCCTCGGCGAACACCTGATCGAGGCTCACACCGGTGGCGACGATCGGGATCTGCGCGTCGTACACGCGGTCGACGAATGCGACGAAGCGCAGGGCCTCCGACTGATCGGTCAGAACGTGGACGTCGCGGAGTCCGACAAGGTCGAGGCCGGTGATCACTCTCAGGTAGCGCGAGGGGTGCACTCGGGCGAGGTGACGGATCACGTCTCCGAACGAGTCGTCGGATGCCGTGCCTGCGGCCGCCCCCGCGACGATCGCCTCCTCGTACTCCGCGGGCTCCGACACGACGGCGTGACCGTCGAGCGCGCGCTGACGGAAGTCGACGCCGTCGATGCGGATCGTCTGGAACCGGTCGGACATGGCGTGGATCTCACGCAGGAAGTCCTGGGCGGCGAATCGCCCTTCCCCGAGCGCGTTCGGAGGCGTGTTCGACGTCGCAGCGAGACGGGTGCCCGTCGGCACGAGTTCGCCGATGAGACGGGTCATGACCATCGTGTCGCCGGGATCGTCGAGCTCGAACTCGTCGATGCACAGCAGGTCCGCTCCCTTGAGCAGGTCGACCGTGTTCTTGTATCCGAGGGCTCCGACGAGCGCCGTGTACTCGATGAACGAGCCGAAGTACTTCCTGCGTGCCGGCATGGCGTGATAGATCGACGCCAGCAGGTGCGTCTTGCCCACGCCGAAGCCGCCGTCGAGATAGACGCCCGGCTTCATCTCCGGCTCCTTCTTGGCCCGGCTGAAGAAGCCACCCCGCTTCGCGGCCGTCTGACGACCCGCGAAGCGCATGAGCGTCTCCTTCGCCTCCTCCTGCGAGGGGTAGGCGGGATCGGCACGGTAGCTGTCGAACGTCGCACCGTCGAACTGCGGCGGCGGCACGAGGCTCGCGAGCATCTCGGGTCCGGTGACGGTGGGCTGGCGATCGGTCAGATGCACTGCGCCCGCGCGGCTGGTCGTGTCGGTCATCACGGTCCTGAATCAGGGGCGCCGTGCAAGGGCGTCCTGTGTCGAAGTCTTACGAATCGCGTCCAGAGCGCACGCCGTGGACCTATCGTCGAAGTGTCGGCTCAACATTACGCCGTCAGCACTGCATCACCGCCCACTCACCGTCTGAGGAGAACCCTGTGGCCATCGAGTTCGACACGTCTTCACCCAAGTTCGCCGAGTACGCCGAACCGGGCCGCCTTGTCAGCACCGAGTGGCTCGCCGAGCGCCTCGACGCACCGGGACTCGTGGTCGTCGAATCCGATGAGGACGTGCTGCTCTACGAGACCGGGCACATCCGCGGCGCCGTGAAGGTCGACTGGCACACCGAGCTCAACGACCCGGTCGTGCGCGACTATGTCGACGGCGAGGGCTTCGCGACGCTGCTCAGCGGCAAGGGCATCTCGCGCGACGACACCGTCGTGATCTACGGCGACAAGAACAACTGGTGGGCGGCGTACGCGCTGTGGGTCTTCTCGCTGTTCGGACACGAGGACGTGCGCCTGCTCGACGGCGGGCGCGATCGCTGGATCTCGGAAGGACGCGAGATCACGCGCGAGGCGACCGTGCGCCCCGCGACCGAGTACCCGATCGTCGAGCGCGACGACTCGGTGATCCGCGCGTACAAGGAGGATGTCCTCGCTCACATCGGCAGCCCGCTGATCGACGTCCGCTCGCCCGAGGAGTACAGCGGTGAGCGCACGACCGCGCCCGCATACCCCGAGGAGGGCGCGCTGCGGGCAGGGCACATCCCCACCGCGCAGAGCGTGCCGTGGGCGAAGGCCGTGGCGGACGACGGCGGCTTCCGGTCTCGTGCGGAGCTCGACGCGATCTACCGCGACGGCGCGGGGCTCGCCGACGGAGACGAGGTGGTGGCCTACTGCCGCATCGGCGAGCGTTCCAGCCACACCTGGTTCGTCCTCAGGCACCTGCTCGGTTTCGAGAACGTGCGCAACTACGACGGTTCCTGGACCGAGTGGGGCAGCGCCGTGCGCGTGCCGATCGTGACGGGCACGGAGCCCGGCTCGGTCTGATCGTGTGACAATGACAGGGATGAGCACTACGCACGTTCCCGATACCCTCGCCGAGATCCGCGACGGATTCCTGGAGACCCCCGAGGCCGACCGACTGCTGCTCCTGCTGGAGTACTCGGACGAGCTTCCGGAGGTCTCGGACGAGGTGGCGAACCATCCGGAGATGTGCGAGCGCGTGGCCGAGTGCCAATCCCCTGTCTACATCTACGTCGAGGTGGACGACGGTGTCGTGACGATGCACGCCACGGCTCCGCCGGAAGCCCCCACCACCCGGGGCTTCGCCAGCATCCTCGTGCAGGGGATCACGGGACTGACCGCCGACGAGGTGCTCGCCATCCCGGACGACTATCCGCAGTCGATCGGTCTCACCAAGGCCGTCTCACCGCTGCGCATCGGCGGGATGACGGGCATGCTGATGCGCGCGAAGAAGCAGGTCAGGCAGAAGCGCTGAGGCGCTGGGCCCGCAGCCAGCCATCGATGGCCGCGGTCCACCCCGCCTGGTCGTAGTTCCAGATCTTCGTGTGACGAGCGACCGAGAACCTCGGCATCGTCACCAGGTCCGGCCGCGCATCGTGGAGGGCGTGTGAGGCATCGGCGGGCACGAATCCGTCGTCGTCGCTGTGCAGGATCAGCATGGGCACGGAGAGCTCCTCCGCACGGGTCACCATGTCGAGCCTGTCGAACGGGATCGCATCCTCCGCACCGCTCAGCCGGGCCGTGAGGGGCTGCGAGAGTGCTCTCATCGCCAGATCGGGCAGCGGCGCGCGCATGCCGGCGGCCTTCGCCTGGAAGCGCAGCACCGAGCGCCAGTCGATCACGGGCGATTCGAGGATGAGACCCGCGATGCGATCGCGATGCTCGGAGTTCACCGCGGCCTGCAGTGCGACGGCGCCTCCCATCGACCACCCCATCAGGATCACGCGCTCCGCACCGTGGCGGACGGCGTGCGCGATGGCCGCGTCGACATCCCTCCACTCCTCCGCGCCGAGCGAGTACGCGCCGCGACGCGTGCGCGGGGCTTCGCCGTCGTTCCGATACGACACGACGAGGCTGGACAACCCGGCCGCATGCATCGCGGGCACTGCTCGCAGGCACTCGGCTCTCATGACGCCGCGTCCATGGATCTGGATCACCCATGTCGACGATCCCGTGGGGAAGAACCAGGCAGGACACGCACCGGCCGGCGCGTCGATGAGCACGTTCTCCCACGGCAGATGCAGTTCGCCGGGCGACGCGTAGTACCAGCCGCTGAAGGCTGCCGGCCGGTCGACGCGAGCCCCCGGTTCGATCTGTGTGAGCAGCTTGCGCCGGACCGTCGTGGCATCGGCGCTGAGCACGGCCCCGAGCTTCACGTACCCGTGGGTTCCGGACGTGAAGAGCCCGTAGCGACCGGGCAGCTCTGTGTCCGCGGTGCGTGCGAGCTCTATGGTCTGCGCCCCGGTGTCGACCGCGAGTATCTCGGTGTCGGCAGGACGCTGCGCCGGGACCACGACACGTCTCGCGACGCTGAACACGAGCAGGGCCATCGCCGTCCCCGACGCGAGAAGTGCAGGGACAAGAAGTGCAACGGCGTGCCTGAGACTCTTCATCGCTTCCTGACTCTAGCCTGTCAGCGTGACCGCACACCCCGATGCCGGGACGATCTTCGACGCCGCCGTGGCAGAACTGCACGACACGGCGTTCCGCGCGGACATCTCCGTCCGAGAGATCGCCACGCCGCAGGGCCTCGCCCCCTTCGCTCTGGCACTGGCCGCCGACGTCCGACCGGGTGAAGACGGTGAATCGGCTTACGGCACCGGACGCTTCGTGCTTCTGCACGACCCCGACGTCCCCGCGGCCTGGGACGGCGCCTGGAGGATCGTCGCCTTCGCGCAGGCTCCGCTGGAGACCGAGATCGGCACCGACCCGCTCCTCGCGGACGTCACCTGGTCGTGGCTCGTCGATGCCCTCGACTCGCTCGGCGCCTCCTATCACTCCGCATCCGGCACCTCGACCAAGACCCTCTCGAAGGGATTCGGCGGTCTCGCCGTCGAGGGAGACGGCGCACAGATAGAATTGAGGGCGTCCTGGACTCCCGAAGGTCCGTTCCGACCGCACGTCGAAGCATGGGCCGAATTGGTCGGAATGCTGGCGGGTCTCCCCCCAGGGTCCGAAGGCATCGCCGTGATCGGTGCGCGAAAGGCAGCACGTGACTGAATACTCGGTGATCTCCGACGTCTCGGAGTTCCGCGCGGCGTGCGCCGCACTCGCAGGCGGGAGCGGACCGGTCGCGGTCGACGTCGAGAGGGCATCGGGATTCCGGTACTCGCAGCGCGCCTATCTCGTGCAGGTCTTCCGCCGAGACGCCGGGGTCTTCCTCTTCGATCCGCCGGCGATCGGCGACTTCTCCGCGTTGCAGGAGGCGATCGGCGACGTCCTCTGGGTGTTCCACGCGGCGAGTCAGGACCTCCCCTCGTTGCGGGAGCTCGATCTGCTGCCCGCCACGATCTTCGACACCGAGCTCGCGTCGCGTCTGCTGGGACACGAGCGCGTGGGCCTGGCGGCCGTCGTGGAGAACGCCCTCGGCATCACGCTGAAGAAGGAGCACTCCGCCGCCGACTGGTCGACCAGGCCGCTCCCTGCGGCATGGCTCGAGTACGCGGCGCTCGATGTGCTGCACCTCATCGACGTCTACGAGGTGCTGCTGGCCGAACTCGAGGAACAGGGCAAGACCGAGATCGCCGCAGAGGAGTTCGCGGCGACGCTGACGCGCCTGCCGAAGCCGGCGCGAGAGGACCCGTGGCGCAGACTCAGCGGACTCCACCAGGTGCGCGGCGCGCGCAATCTGGCCGTCGCGCGATCCCTGTGGCTGTCCAGGGAATCGTTCGCACAGGAGCAGGACGTCTCGCCGGGACGGCTGGTGCCCGACCGCTCGCTGGTCGCCGCAGTGCTCGCCAACCCGCAGAGCAAGCAGGCGCTGGCCGGGGTCAAGGACTTCCAGGGCCGCGCGAGCCGCACCCAGCTCGACCGCTGGTGGCAGGCGATGGTCGACGGACGCGCCACCGAGGAGCTCCCGCGCGAGCGGGTGCCCAGCGACACGCTGCCTCCTCCTCGCGCGTGGGTCGACCGGAACCCCGAGGCCGACGCGCGACTGAAGGCGGCGCGTCCGGTCGTCGAGGCCGCCGCGGAAGAACTGGGCATGCCGACGGAGAATCTGCTGACGCCGGATCACCTGCGTCGCGTGGCGTGGGACGTTCCGGGCACCACTGCGGAGGCGATCGGAGAAGCGCTCGCGGCGCTCGGCGCACGCCCCTGGCAGATTGCACACACTGCACAGAAGATCGCTGATGCCTTTGTAGAAGCAGCGCAAACGCCCGACACGACCCCGCCACCCGCTTCGTAGGTTCGACCCAACCGATTCCTCCGCGTTTCTGCGCCTCCATAGACTGAGCCCACCGCACAAACTTGGAGGCAGAGTGGCCGAGATCTCGGACGTCTTCTTCGTCGATGGAGTACGCACCCCGTTCGGGCGCGCAGGCGAAAAAGGCATGTACTGGAACACCCGCGCAGACGACCTGGCCGTGAAGGCGACCATCGGTCTGATGCAGCGCAACACGGCGGTCCCCGCCGACAGGATCGACGATGTCGCGATCGCCGCGACCAGTCAGACGGGTGACCAGGGACTCACCCTCGGGCGTTCCGTCGCCATCCTCGCCGGCCTTCCGCAGACGGTTCCCGGACTCGCGGTCGAGCGCATGTGCGCCGGTGCGATGACCAGCGTCACCACCATGGGCGCCTCGATCGGCGTGGGCATGTACGACTTCGCTCTGGCGGGCGGCGTGGAGCACATGGGGCACCACCCCATCGGCGGCAACGCTGACCCGAACCCGCGCTTCGTCTCCGAGAAGATGGTCGACCCCGGCGCGCTGAACATGGGCGTCACGGCCGAGCGCATCTTCGACCGGTTCCCGCACCTCACCAAGGAGCGGTCCGACCGCTACGGCATGCTGAGCCAGCACAAGGTGCAGGCCGCCTACGATGCGGGCAAGATCCAGCCCGACCTGGTCTCGGTGGCGACCAAGACCGCAGACGGCGCCTGGGGCCTCGCGACCGAGGACGAGGGTCGACGCCCCCAGACGACCATGGAGGACCTGGCAGCGCTGAAGACGCCGTTCCGTCCGCACGGCCGCGTGACGGCCGGCACCTCCTCCCCCCTCACCGACGGCGCGACCATGTCGCTGCTCGCGGGCGGCGGAGCGGTCAAGGAGTTCGGGCTCGCACCCAAGATGCGCATGGTGTCCTTCGCCTTCGCCGGCGTGCAGCCGGAGATCATGGGCATCGGGCCGATCCCGTCGACCGAGAAGGCGCTCAAGAAGGCCGGGCTCGACATCTCCGACATCGGCCTGTTCGAACTGAACGAGGCCTTCGCGATCCAGGTGATCTCGCTGCTCGATCACTTCGGAATCGCCGACGACGATCCTCGTGTGAACCAGTGGGGCGGCGCGATCGCCGTCGGCCACCCGCTCGCCGCGTCCGGCGTGCGTCTGATGATCCAGCTCGCGGCGCAGTTCGCCGAGCGCCCCGATGTCCGATACGGCCTCACGGCCATGTGCGTCGGCCTCGGTCAGGGCGGCTCGGTCATCTGGGAGAACCCGCACTTCGACGGCAAGAAGAGGAAGTAGCACACGATGGCCGATTCCGTCTCCGACCTGTACTCGAACGTCGACTTCTCGCCCATCCAGGCGCTCACCGACGACGAGGTCGTCACCCGCTCCCCCGTCCGCGACGTGCGGCTGCCCTCGGGCAAGGTCCTCGCGCTGATCACCCTCGACAACAGACGCGACCACACGCGCCCGAACACGCTTGGCCCGGCGACGCTCACCGCCCTCGGCCAGACCCTCGACGCACTGCGCACCCGTGCGCAGTCGGGAGAGATCCAGGCGGTCGGCATCACCGGCAAGCAGTACATCCTGGCGGCCGGCGCCGATCTGTCCGACATCAGCAAGGTCGGCTCCCGCGACAACGCCCGCCTCATCGCGCAGCTCGGCCACAGTGTGCTGGGCAGGCTGAGCGAGCTCGGCGTGCCGTCGTTCGCCTTCGTGAACGGCCTGGCTCTCGGTGGCGGGCTCGAGATCGCACTGAACTCCAGCTATCGCACCGTCGACGCGTCGGCCGCGGCGATCGCGCTGCCCGAGGTCTTCCTCGGCATCATCCCCGGCTGGGGTGGCGCGTACCTGTTGCCGAACCTGATCGGCATCGAGAACGCTCTTGAGGTCGTGATCTCCAATCCGCTCAAACAGAACCGCATGCTGAAGCCGCAGCAGGCGTTCGAGATGGGGATCTTCGACGCGATGTTCCCCGCGGCCACCTACCTCGAGGACTCCCTGGCGTGGGCCGACGGCGTGCTCGGCGGCAGGAAGGTCGAACGGCGGAACGAGCCGGGCAAGATCGAACGGCTCACCAAGTGGCCCATCGCGATCAAGATGGCGCGCGGCATGCTCGAGTCGAAGATCGGCACGGTGCCCCGATCGCCGTACGCGGCGCTCGAGCTGCTCGAGCGCGCGAAGGGCGGGACCAAGGCCGAGGGCTTCGCCCGCGAGGACGAGGCGCTCGCCGACCTCGTCACCGGCGACCAGTTCGCGGCGTCGATGTACGCCTTCGACCTGGTGCAGAAGCGAGCCAAGCGACCCGTCGGCGCCCCGGACAAGGCTCTGGCCAAGAAGGTCACGAAGGTCGGGATCATCGGCGCCGGCCTCATGGCCAGCCAGTTCGCGCTGCTCTTCGTGCGCAAGCTGCAGGTGCCCGTGCTCATCACCGACCTCGATCAGGCGCGAGTCGACAAGGGCGTCGCGTACATCCACGAGGAGATCGGAAAGCTGGAGCGCAAGGGGCGCCTCGACGGCGACACGGCGAACAAGCTGCGGGCCTTCGTCACCGGCACCACCGACAAGAGCCTCTATGCGGACTGCGACTTCGTGATCGAGGCGGTCTTCGAAGAGGTCGGCGTGAAGCAGCAGGTGTTCGGTGAGATCGAGAAGATCATCGCCGACGATGCGATCCTCGCCACGAACACGTCGTCCCTGTCCGTCGAGGAGATCGGCTCGAAGCTCGCGCATCCCGAGCGTCTCGTCGGCTTCCACTTCTTCAACCCGGTCGCGGTCATGCCGCTCATCGAGATCGTCAAGACACCGGTCACCTCCGAGGGAGCACTCTCGACGGCGTTCGTCGTCGCCAAGAACCTGGGAAAGAACGCGGTCCTGACCGCCGACGCTCCCGGCTTCGTCGTGAACCGACTTCTCGCCAAGGTCATGGGCGAGGCCGCTCGGGCCGTGTACGAGGGGACCTCGATCACCGACGTCGAGAAGGCCTTCGCTCCGCTCGGGCTGCCCATGGGGCCGTTCCAGCTCATCGACCTGGTCGGCTGGAAGGTGGCGGCTCACGTGCAGGACACGATGGCGACCGCGTTCCCCGACCGGTTCTACGCGAACGAGAACTTCCACGCTCTCGCCGAGTTGGATGCCGTGATCGAGAAAGACAAGGGCGGTCGCGTCACCGGCTGGACGAAGCAGGCCGAGAAGGTGCTGAAGCCGGCGGTCGGCAAGGATCCGGCATCTGCCGCGACGATCCTGCAGCGGGTGCAGGACGGGCTCGCGCAGGAGATCAGGACGATGCTCGACGAGGGCGTCGTGCCCGAGGTCGAGGACATCGATCTCTGCCTGATCCTCGGAGCCGGCTGGCCGTTCATCGACGGGGGCGCATCTCCCTATCTCGACAGGGAGGGCGCCTCGGAGCGCACCTTCGGCGGATCCTTCCACACCCCGCAGATCCGCGGCATCGAGAGCCGCTGAGTCACCTCGGGATGCGGGGGTCGCGCGAGTGCCGCGACCCCCGCATCCCTGTGCCGGGCGATCCTCACGACGTGAGGGATGCGGGCACCAGCACGGTCAACGCTGCGGCACGCACGGTGACCGTGCACTCGCCCGTGGCCACGCGCTCGCCGTCTGCGTAGACCACCAGGTCGGGCTCCGAGATCGACACGGTGCGCACGCGACGATGCGACACCTCCTTCCGACGCAGATGAGTGCCGCGGAGGAGGCTCGGAAACAGCGCCAGGAGCTTCATCCGGCCGAGCGGGCGCACATGCACCACATCGAGCATTCCGTCATCGGGTTCCGCGCCGGCGCAGATGGGCATCCCGCCGCCGTAGCTGGCGGTGTTGCCGACCGCGATCAGGGCGCCGGGCGCCGATCTGGGGGGTTCGCCGTCGAGCGATAGTCGGAACTCCATCGGTCGCAGACGCGCCAGCTCGATCAACAGCGCGAGATAGTAGCGAAGCGGGCCGGAGGGCCAGCGCAGCCGGTCGGTGCGATCCGTGACCTTCGCATCGAAGCCGAACGCCGCGACGGTCAGGAACAAATGAAGGTCGTCCCCGCTGCGGACCTCGCCGACGTCGATCACCCGGCGCTCTCCTCGCAACGCCAGAAGAGCTGCCTCGCCCGGATCGCCCAGAGGTATGCCGAGCGCCCGAGCCAGATCGTCGCCCGTGCCCGCGGGCACGAACACGATCGGCACCGAGTCCTGGGCGCAGACGATGTCGAGGATGCCCGAGAGGGTGCCATCACCGCCGATGACGACGAGAGCGAGCGGATGCTCCGCGACCGCCTCGGCCGCCAGACGACGGGTGTCCGTCGCCGAGCCGCCGGAGTGCACATGCACCTCCACACCCGTCGCTCGGAGCCGTGCGACGGCGTCTCGCGACACTGCGCGGGCCCGCCCCTTGCCCGCTGCGGGGTTGGACAGCACAGCGATGTGCCTGCTCACGTCGGTGCCTCCGGAGGTTCTCGCGATCGTCGGTCGCGAGAGCGCCGCTTCCGCTCCAGTATCCCTGCTGCGCGGGGTGCTCGGCGGCATCCGCGCCTGTGTGAACGGTTCGCGCCGTAGGTGTGCACGGCCGGGGGCGTCGCGGCCAACGCGCAGGGAACGACGCGTGAACTCCGTCACGAGAGCGGCCGAGACACCAGGGCGAGGCCGTGCGAGGCGGCACAGTGGTCACATGGACATGCTCATGACGATGCTGGGCGGCAAAGGGATGACGGGACTGTTCCGCACCGGAACCGCGATCCTGACCACGCTGCTCGTCGTTCCAGCCCTGCTGAAGCTCTTCGTCGTCACCGTCGATGAGGGGTGGGCGGCGATACGCACCCGCAACGGCAAGCCCATCATCCGCAACCGTCCCCAGCGCCGGCCCGCCCACCGCCGAGGCGCCGTGGGCGAGGTCGTCGTCCTGGACCCGGGCTCGCACGGCGCCTTCCCCCTCTTCTACTGGTACCGGCTCATCGACGTGCGCTGCCGCGCGACCGATCTTCCGGCGCGCGACATGACGGCGGCCGGTGGACGCCAGCATCGGGTGCATGCCTCATTCGAATGGCGGCCGATCCCGACGGGCAGAGACCTGCGCGTCTTCGAGCTCGATGTGGTGAACGTCGCGGAGCGCGCATCGAACATCGTCGGAGCAGCGCTGCGTGACGCGGTGCGCGGATTCGACGGTGCCGATCTCCCGCACAACGACGAGATCAACACGCGGATACTGGCGGCCAGTGCCGACGAGGTCCGTCGCGCCTGTGGGGTCGAGCTCGTGCGGGTGATGGTCACCGGCGATGCGCTCACCGACGGCTACCTGCTCTCGACCGCCCTCCGAGATGCCGACCGCGGCGCACAGGCGGTCGCGGCGCTGCACGCGCTGAACTGAGGCGGCTCGCCTCTCAGCGCCGCTCGCGGAGAGGAACGTCGATCGCGCCGGTCTCCCCCGCGTTGCGCGCGACAGGGATCCGGATGCCGAGAACCTGAGCGACGACGTCCTGTGCGATCTTCGATGCCGTGAGCCCGGCGTCCGCCAGGATCTGGTCTCGCGAAGCGTGGTCGATGAACTCGTCGGGCAGACCGAGCTCGTCGACGGCGGTGTCGATGCCCGCCTCGCGCAGCACCTGACGCACGCGGGTGCCGATCCCGCCCACGCGGATGCCGTCCTCCAGCGTGATCACCAGACGATGACGAGCTGCGAGGGTGACGACCGACTGCTGCACGGGGATCACCCAGCGCGGGTCGATCACCGTGGCTCCGATCCCCTGCGCCCGCAGGCGCTCAGCGACGTCCATCGCGAGCGTCGCGAACGGTCCGATGCCGACGATGAGGACATCCTCCGACTCGCCGCGTGCGAGCACGTCGACGCCGTCGTCGAGACGCTCGAGGGCAGGCAGCTCGGCGGCGACATCGCCCTTCGGGAAGCGGATGACGGTGGGGCCGTCCTCCACGAGCACGGCCTCGTCGAGAGCCTCCTGCAACCGGAGCCCGTCTCGAGGTGCCGCGATGCGGATGTGCGGCACGATCTGGAGCATGGCCAGATCCCACATCCCGTGGTGACTGGGGCCGTCCGGACCGGTGACTCCTGCACGGTCGAGCACGAAGGTGACACCCGCGCGGTGCAGAGCGACATCCATCAGCACCTGGTCGAAGGCGCGACCCATGAAGGTCGCGTAGACGGCGACCACCGGATGCAGGCCGCCGAAGGCGAGTCCCGCGGCGGACGCCACGGCGTGCTGCTCGGCGATGCCCACGTCGTAGACCCGATCGGGGAAGCGCTCGGCGAAGGGAGCGAGCCCTGTCGGGCGCAGCATCGCCGCGGTCATGGCGATCACGTCATCGCGCCGCTCGCCGATCGCGACCAGTGCGTCGGAGAAGACATCGGACCAGCCTGTGCCGCTCGATGAGAGTCCTTCGCCGGTGAGGGGATCGATCTTCCCCACCGCGTGGAACTGGTCGGCCTCGTCGTCTCGGGCCGGCTGGTAGCCGCGCCCCTTCTCCGTGATGGCGTGCACGATGACGGGCGCACCGTAGGACTTGGCGAGCTCCAGGGTCTCCAGGAGAACCGGGAGGTCGTGACCGTCGACCGGTCCGAGGTACTTGATGTCGAGGTTCGAGTACAGCGCCTCGTTGTTCGTGAAGCGCGAGAGGAAGCCGTGGGTGCCGCCCCGGACTCCGCGGAACACAGCCCGACCGACGGGCCCGAAGGCGCGGAAGAGGCGGTCCGACTTGTGGTGCAGGTCCTTGTACGCGGCGGCCGTGCGCACCCGGTTCAGGTAGCGCGACATGCCGCCGATGGTCGGGGCGTAGGAGCGCCCGTTGTCGTTGACGACGATCACCAGGTTGCGGTCGTTGTCGTCGGAGATGTTGTTCAGCGCCTCCCAGGTCATCCCCCCGGTCAGGGCGCCGTCTCCGACGACGGCGACCACATGACGATCGGCGCGGCCCGTGGCGGTCAGTGCGCGCGAGACGCCGTCCGCCCAGCTGAGCGAGCTCGAGGCATGGGAGGACTCGACCACATCGTGCGGGCTCTCGCCGCGCTGAGGGTAGCCAGCCAGACCTCCGCGCAGACGCAGCGAGGAGAAGTCCTGACGCCCGGTCAGGAGCTTGTGCACGTACGACTGATGTCCGGTGTCGAAGATGAAGGGATCGTCCGGTGACGAGAACACGCGGTGCAGCGCGATGGTCAGCTCTACGACCCCGAGGTTCGGGCCGAGGTGCCCTCCGGTGCGCGACACGTTCTCGACGAGGAACTCCCTGACCTCCGCGGCCAGCTCGATGAGCTGCTGCTCGGTCAGGGCGTCGAGATCACGCGGTCCTGAGATGCTCGGAAGAATGGGCATCTGCACCTCCTCACAGGCACCGTTGGCGCATCCGATCCGGTCTCGGATGCCGTTTCCACCCTACCGCGAGCCCGAGGCGCAAGCCTGGAGAACCACCATCCCGATACGCAGGAAGGGCCCGGATCCGAAGACCAGGGCCCCTCCTCAACAGACGATCAGACCAGCGAACGCAGCACGTACTGGAGGATTCCGCCGTTGCGGTAGTAGTCGGCCTCACCGGGGGTGTCGATGCGGACGACGGCGTCGAACTCGACGGCCTGCTTGCCCTCGGGCGAATCATCGCTCGGCGTCGCGGTCACCCGAACGGTCTTCGGGGTGACGCCCTCGTTGAGCTCCTCGAGGCCGGAGATCGAGACGATCTCCGTGCCGTCGAGTCCGAGCGACTCCCAGCTCTCCCCCGCGGGGAACTGCAGCGGGACGACGCCCATGCCGATCAGGTTCGAGCGGTGGATGCGCTCGAAGCTCTCGGTGATGACCGCCTTCACGCCCAGCAGGCTGGTTCCCTTCGCAGCCCAGTCGCGCGACGATCCCGAGCCGTACTCCTTGCCGCCGAAGATGACGAGCGGGGTGCCCTGCTCCTGGTAGTTCATGCTCGCGTCGTAGATGTACGACTGCGGTCCGCCCGGGAGGGTGAAGTCGCGGGTGTAGCCACCCTCGACGACCTGCCCGTCGTTCACGGCCGAGACCATGACGTTCTTCAGGCGGATGTTCGCGAACGTGCCGCGGATCATCACCTCGTGGTTGCCACGACGGGAGCCGAAGGAGTTGAAGTCCTTGCGGTCGACGCCGTGCTCCTGGAGATACTGCGCCGCAGGCGTGCCCGGCTTGATGTTTCCGGCCGGCGAGATGTGGTCGGTGGTGACCGAGTCGCCGAGCGTCGCCATGACCCGCGCACCCTCGATGTCGCGCACCGGGGTGAGCTCCATCGTCATGCCGTCGAAGTACGGTGCCTTGCGCACGTAGGTCGAGTTCTCGTCCCACTGGAAGGTGTCGTCCTCGGGCGTCGGCAGGCTCTTCCAGCGCTCGTCACCCTCGAACACGGTGGCGTACTGCTTGATGAACTGCTCACGCGAGATCGACGAGTCGACGAGTTCCTGGACCTCCGCGGGCGTCGGCCAGATGTCCTTGAGGAAGACATCCTCGCCGTCGGTGCCCTTGCCGAGCGCGTCGTTCTCGAAGTCGAAGTGCATCGACCCCGCCAGCGCGTAGGCGATGACCAGCGGAGGGCTGGCCAGGTAGTTCATCTTCACGTCGGGGCTGATGCGACCCTCGAAGTTGCGGTTTCCCGAGAGCACGGCGGTGACCGCGAGGTCGTGATCGTTGATGGCCGCCGAGACCTCCTCGATCAGGGGACCCGAGTTGCCGATGCAGATCGTGCAACCGTAGCCCACGGTGTAGAAGCCGAGGCCTTCGAGATCCTTGTCGAGTCCGGACTTCTCGTAGTAGTCGGTGACGACCTTCGACCCGGGGCCGAGTGTGGTCTTGACCCACGGCTTCTGCTTGAGGCCCTTCTCGAGCGCCTTGCGCGCGACGAGTCCCGCGGCGATCATCACCGAGGGGTTCGACGTGTTCGTGCACGACGTGATGGCGGCGAGCGTCACCGCTCCGTTGTCGAGGATGTACTGCTCACCCGACGGCGTGGTCACAGGCACGGGCTTCGACGCGTTCGCCGGCGCTCCGCTGCTGATGTGCACCGGACGCGTGGTCGGCTCCTCCTCCCCCGGAACCTGTCCGGGGTCGGATGCCGGGAACGAGTGCTTCGACTCGAGGTCGACGATCGAGTCCGACGTGGAGGGTCCCGCGTAGGACAGGATGTCCTGCTCGAACTGCGACTTGGCGTCGGAGAGGAGGATGCGGTCCTGCGGGCGCTTCGGTCCGGCGATCGACGGGACCACGGTTCCGAGGTCGAGCTCGAGGTACTCGCTGAACGTCGGCTCATGGGAGGCGTCGTGCCAGAGCTTCTGCTCCTTGGCGTAGGCCTCGACGAGCGCGACGGCCTCTTCCGAGCGGCCGGTGAGGCGCAGGTAGTCGAGGGTGACGTCGTCGATCGGGAACATGGCCGCGGTGGAGCCGAACTCCGGCGACATGTTGCCGATGGTGGCGCGGTTCGCGAGCGGCACCGAGGCGACGCCCTCGCCGTAGAACTCGACGAACTTGCCGACGACTCCGTGCTTGCGCAGCAGCTCGGTGATGGTCAGCACGACGTCGGTCGCGGTGACGCCTGCGGGGATCTCTCCCGAGAGCTTGAAGCCGACCACGCGCGGGATCAGCATCGACACGGGCTGGCCGAGCATGGCCGCCTCTGCCTCGATGCCGCCGACGCCCCAGCCGAGCACGCCCAGGCCGTTGACCATGGTGGTGTGCGAATCGGTTCCGACGCAGGTGTCGGGGTAGGCGCGCAGCACGCCGTCGACCGAGCGGTCGTAGATGACCTTCGCCAGGTGCTCGATGTTCACCTGGTGCACGATGCCGGTGCCGGGGGGCACGACCTTGAAATCACTGAAGGCCGTCTGACCCCAGCGCAGGAACTGGTAGCGCTCGCCGTTGCGCTCGTACTCGATCTCGACGTTGCGCTCGAGGGCGTTCTCCGAGCCGAACAGGTCGGCGATCACGGAGTGGTCGATGACCATCTCGGCCGGCGACAGCGGGTTGATCTTGTTGGCGTCGCCGCCGAGTGCGGTGACGGCCTCGCGCATCGTGGCGAGGTCGACGATGCAGGGCACACCGGTGAAGTCCTGCATGACCACGCGCGCGGGCGTGAACTGGATCTCGGTGTTCGGCTCGGCCGCGGCATCCCACGACCCGAGAGCCTCGATCTGCGCCTTCGTCACGTTCGCACCGTCTTCGGTGCGGAGCAGGTTCTCGAGGAGCACCTTGAGGCTGAAGGGGAGCTTGTCGAAACCGGGCACCGTGTCGATGCGGAAGATCTCGTAGTCGGTGCTGCCGACCGTCAGGGTGCTCTTGGCACCGAAGCTGTTCACCGTGGACACGAATCCGTCTCCTTCTATTCGGATGGGAGCGACAGGCGCCTCCATCTTGCTCGCCCGCCGCCCTCTGCTGCTAGCAAGGCAGACCTAACCAGTCTGCTCCTCGAGAGCCCAGGGCGGAAGCCTGCAATTTATCTTGATGTCAAGATAAATCTATCACGACGCAGGCGTCGATTCGGAATTCTTCGTGCTGGGGTAGAGAGCTCTGACGACCAGCCAGGTGACGGCGATCAGCGGCGCGAACAGCGGGAGTCCCATCACGAGCTTGAGCGTGCCGAGAAGGGAGGTCGCCTCTTCCGTGCCCGCGAGATAGAGCGGAAGCTGCACGGCGAGTCGCGCGAAGAACAGCGCCGCCCACGCGACGCCGAGCCACAGGAAGGCCCGACGCTTCCGTCTGTCGTCACGCCACGCGGTGCCCTCGCCCATGAGGAACCCCGCGGCGAGGCCGATGAGCGACCATCCGATCAGCGCCGAGACCAGCATCGCGGTGCCGTATGCGGCGTTCGTGATGAGACCCGGCACGAAGTTGTCCTGCGCGCGCCCCGTCAGGAGAGCGAGGGCTGCCGCACCGCCGGTGGCTACGAGCCCGCCGATGGCCGCGGACGGCGGGGACTTCTGCACGAGCCGGACGATGGTGAAGATCGCGGCGAGTCCCACCGACACGCCGAGCGACAGCACGAGAGGGTCTGGGCGCACCGTGAAGAGCACCACGAAGGCGAGGCTGGGGAGTACGGATTCGAGGATGCCGCGCCAGCCGCCGATCGTCGACCAGACGACCCGGTGCGTGGCTGCCTGCTCGGCAGGATCGAGCCCTGCCCGACGCGCCGCACCCCCGAGCGCCGCGCCGAGGAGCTCCGACGCCTTCTGCTCGCGCTCGGGATCGGCCTCAGGATGGGTGTCCGGCGCGCTCACGCCGATCCCGGGGTCGCCGGCATCTTCAGCGGGATGAGGTCTCGCGGAGGCATCGGGGCACCACCGCGGACGACGACGATCGAGCGGAAGAGGTCTTCGACCTTCGCGGCGGCCTCGAGATCGGATGCCGCGGCGCCGCCGATCACTCCGCGCAGGAACCACCGCGGACCGTCGATGCCGATGAAGCGTGCCAGACGCAGCTCGGAGCCCTCGTTCGCGGCGGCGGGCACCTCGGCCAGGAGCTCCTTGCCGAGCGGACCCTCGCGCTCCTCGACCCGGCCGCCCTGAGCCTGCACCTGATCGCGCAGCTGCACTCGGGTCTCGTCCCAGAGCCCTCCGGAACGGGGGGCCGCGAACGGCTGCACCTGCAGTGAGGAGTCCGCGTAGTCGAGGCCGACGGCCACGATGCGCTTGGACTGCTCCTCGACCTCGAGGCGGAGGTTCAGTCCTTCGCGCGGGAGGATCTTGATGCCTCCGAGATCGATGTAGGGGCGAACCGCGTTCGCCTCGGAGTCGTCGAAGGGGCCCTCGACGGCGCGGTTGTGAGGTGCCGACTTCGAGGGTGTCGCGTTGTTGTCAGTCATTGGCCTGTCCTGCTGGGGTCGAGTTGAGCGCTGCCTGGTATCCGGTGGAGCCGAAGCCGCCGTCGCCGCGCACGCTGTCGGGCAGCTCGTCGACCGGGATGAAGGTGGCTCTCGTCACCGGCATGACGATCAGCTGCGCGATGCGGTCGCCGACGGCCACATCGTACGCGCTGCGGGTGTCGGTGTTGATCAGGCTCACCTTGATCTCGCCGCGATAACCCGCATCGACGGTCCCGGGCGAGTTCACGATGGATATCCCGTGCTTGGCGGCGAGGCCGCTGCGCGGCACGACGAACGCGGCGTAGCCGTCGGGCAGCGCGATCCGCAGCCCCGTCGCCACGAGTGCCCGCTCCCCCGGCTCGAGGTGCACGGCCTCCGCCGATACGAGGTCCGCTCCCGCGTCTCCGGGGTGCGAGTAGCCGGGGACCACGGCGTCGCCAGTGAGAACAGGGGCGATAATGGGGACATCCACCGAATCAGTCACCCCCCGAGGCTAATGCAGAAGACCGCACCCGACACACGTCCGCGCTACCGCGAGAGGCTGTCGCCGAGCCTCTGGCTGCTGGTGACCATCGCTCTCGCCGGCCCGATGGTCGCGCTCATCTTCGTGCCGATCGGATCGACCGTGGCACTGATCACGGGCGCAGCGGTGTCGGCGCTCCTCGTGGTGGGATCGATCGCGGTGACTCCGGTCGTGGCCGTGCAGGGCGATGTTCTGCGCGCCGGCCGCGCGCACATCGACTGCCACCACCTCGGCGAGCCCGTCGTGCTCGAGGGCGCCGCGGCGAGAGAGGCCAGAGGGCCGGGCCTGCCGGCTCGCGGCTGGCACCTCATCCGAGGCGGCATCGACGGCGCAGTGGTCGTGCCCAACATCGACCAGGACGACCCTGTCACGACCTGGACCATCTCTTCTCGGACTCCGGATCGGCTCGCGGCAGCGATCAGAGCAGCGCAGAACTGAGCATCCCCGCGCCCACCGCGTGGGCCTGGAGGGACGGTGGTTCTCCGACCTCCCCCGAAAAGACGACGCGCCCCTGACCGTCGGTCGGGGGCGCGTGAGATCTCGCTCGGGTGCGCTGCTCAGGCGGCGCACTCCTTGCAGATGGGGCCGGATGCATCTTCGTGGTCGAGCTGTGAACGGTGCTTCACGAGGAAGCAGTTCATGCAGGTGAACTCGTCCTGCTGCGCGGGCAGCACGACGACATCGAGCTCGAGGTCGGAGAGATCGGCACCGGGGAGGTCGAAGCTGGACGGATTGTCCGCATCCTCGTCTCCTGAGGACCCGGACGACTTGTCCGGAACTCGCTCCTTGAGGGCTTCGATCGACTCGGAGTCGTCTTCACTCTTGCGGGGAGCGTCGTAGTCGGTTGCCATGTGGTGAATCTCCACTTTCATGCGAGTGGGTGGTGCGCCGTCGGGGGTATCGGCGGCCATAGTTTGCATGACCGCGGGACAATAAGCAAATGCCCGCGGCTGCGACAGACCAAACTGACGGCACGCCCACGGTATTCCCGTCTTGGGCAGACCCCGCGTGACACCATGAACGCACACCCATCAGAGGGGCATTCGCATGGAAAACGTCACCATCGTCGGCACAGAGGCAGGAGTGCTCGTACTCGCGACCGAGTCGGGCGAGCGGTTCGTCCTGCCCATCGACGACGTGCTGCACCGCGAGATCCGTCGAGCGACCAGGCAGAACGAGCCGACCGCTCAGAAGCTCGCCGCGAGTCCGCGAGACATCCAGGCGCAGATCCGCGCGGGGCTGACCGCTCCCGAGGTGGCCGAGCTGCTCGGGATCAGCGTCGACGACGTCAACCGCTTCGAGGGACCGGTGCTCGCCGAGCGCGAGCATGTCATCGGTCAGGCACTCGCCGTTCCCGTGCTGATCGGCAGCGAGGTCGAGCCCGACGCGCAACCGACCTTCGGCAGCGCGATCCGCACCAAGCTCGCCGAGGTCGAGGCCTCCGCCGAGCGCTGGGCGAGCTGGAAGGACGAGAGCGGCTGGATGATCAAGCTCGAGTTCACGGCCAATGAGGTGGATCACGACGCTCGCTGGAGCTTCGATCCGCGACGCAGCGCCCTGACCCCGCTCAACGCGGACGCCACGCAGCTGTCCCGTCAGGGCTCGCTGCCCGACGGACTCATCCCCCGACTCCGCGCCGTCGACGCCGAGCGCCAGGCCTCGCCGTACAAGGACGACACCCGCTTCGACTCGGGCGCCTTCGGTCCCCGGCTCCTGCCCCACCCCGAGGGGGAAGCCGACGACAGCGCCCAGCCCGTGCGCTCTGCCGCCGCCGCACAGGACGCGGCGACGAAGCGCGCCCCCGAATCCACGACGCAGAGCCCCGAGACGGCCGATCTGCTCGAGGCGCTGCGCCGCCGTCGAGGACAGCGGGAGAGCACTCCCGTGCTCGACGAGGCCGAGGACGAACCCGACTCCACCCCGATCGCGCTGTTCGACGCCTTCGAGACCACGCCGTCGGACGATGACGAGCCCGAGTCGACGACGCCTCCGGAGCAGACGAACGACAGCAGCGGCCGACGTCGACGCCGCAATTCGATGCCGTCGTGGGACGAGATCGTCTTCGGCGCGCGCACCGACGAGTGAGTCAGCGGGCGAACACGCCCAAGCGCAGCAGCGGGACCTGACGCTCCTCCGGCGTCAGACCGCCATGCTGTCCGACCATGCCGCGGCTGCGCTGATCGGCGGCGGTTCCGTCGTACACGGCGCCGTTGCCGCGCGCGACGACCAGCAGATCGCCGACGCGCGAAGACGCGGCATCGGTGACGGTCGGTCCGAGAAGGCCGGAGGAGAGCACCTGCTGGCGGGTGCCGATGTCGGCGAGACCGGCGAGGTCGCGCTCCCAGCGCGACGCGACGTCATCGACCTCGGCATCCGGCTCGAGATAGACGTGCAGCATCCGCGGCTCTCCCGCCACGAAGCGCACACCCTTCAGGTGATCGGCCTCGAGCACGACCTGCCGGTGTGCGGGCACGTCGACCATGCCGTGATCGGAGGTGACGATCACGCCGACGCCGGGCGGGGTGCGAGCGGAGAGGGCCGCATCGATCTCCTCGAGGGCGGCGACCCACTGCGGCGAGTCCACTCCGTAGCGATGGCCCGCCTTGTCGACCTCGGGAAGGTAGCAGTAGACGAGGGAGCCAGGATGCTGCTCGGCGAGGCCGTACGCCACCTGAACGCGCTCGGCGGGCGTGCGCGCAGCGACGAACTCCGCTCCGCGCAGCGTGGCCCTCGTGAACCCGCTGGTCGCATAAGCGGCGATGCCGACCGCGAACGCCCGTCTTCCCTCGTCCGTCGCGCGCTCGAACACCGTCGGCGCCGCCTGCCATGTCGCCGGATCCAATCCCTCGGACTCCCACCCGGAGAGCTGATTGACCACCCTGTCGCGAGAGGGGTCGCGCACCTGATATCCGACCAGCCCGTGCTCGCCGGGCCAGGCTCCCGTGACGATGCTGGTGAGGGCTGCGGCCGTGGTCGACGGGAAGACCGAGGTGGCCACATCCTTCTTGGCCATACCCGCCGTGAGCGCACGGGCGTGACCGGCGTGCGCGCGCAGGCTGATGGCCCCGAGTCCGTCGATCACCACGAGGACGACGGACTCCGCTCGCGGGAGCGTCGCGGACTCGCCGCGGAGAGCGGCGAACAGGTCGTCCGCCACCCCGACGATGCTGCGGGCCGCAGGCGACTCGGACGGTAACATGAGGGACATCCGAGCCAGTCTGACACAGGCTCCCTCACGCCCTCTGCCTCGCACCACCCAGGATGCCCATGCCCAAGACTCCGCCGCCCGAGCTCGTGCCCGAACGCATCCAGGACATCGATCTCGAGAGCGAGATGCAGGGCTCGTTCCTCGAGTACGCCTATTCGGTCATCTACTCGCGAGCGCTTCCCGACGCTCGCGACGGACTGAAGCCCGTGCAGCGGCGCATCCTCTACCAGATGGCGGAGATGGGTCTCCGACCCGATCGCGGCCACGTCAAGAGCGCCCGCGTCGTGGGCGAGGTGATGGGAAAGCTCCACCCGCACGGTGATTCCGCGATCTACGACGCACTCGTCCGCCTCTCTCAGGACTTCGCTCTACGCGTGCCCCTCGTCGACGGGCACGGCAACTTCGGCTCGCTCGACGACGGCCCTGCAGCGGCCCGGTACACCGAGGCGCGCCTGGCCGCATCGGCCATGGCACTCACCGAGAATCTCGACGAAGACGTCGTCGACTTCGTGCCCAACTACGACGGCCAGTTCCAGCAGCCTGCCGTGCTCCCCGCCGCCTTTCCGAACCTGCTCGTCAACGGGGCCAGCGGCATCGCCGTCGGCATGGCGACCAACATGGCGCCGCACAACCTCATCGAGGTCGTCGCCGCGGCGATGCACCTGCTCGAGAATCCCGACGCCACGACCGAAGAGCTCATGGAATTCGTTCCGGGGCCCGACTTCCCCTCCGGCGGGATCCTCATGGGTCTCGACGGGGTCAAGGACGCCTACGCCACCGGTCGTGGAGCCCTCAAGGTCCGCGGCAAGGTCTCGGTCGAGCCGCTCGGGCCGCGCCGCACGGGGATCATCGTCTCGGAACTGCCGTACATGGTCGGACCGGAGCGGCTGATCGAGAAGATCCGCGACGCCGTGCAGTCCAAGAAGCTGCAGGGCATCAGCGACGTCACCGATCTCACTGATCGCAATCACGGGCTGCGTGTCGCGATCGGCATCAAGACCGGATTCGATCCCCAGGCCGTTCTCGATCAGCTGTACCGTCTGACGCCGCTCGAGGACTCGTTCAGCATCAACAACGTCGCGCTCGTCGACGGACAGCCGCGCACGCTCGGCCTCAAGGAGATGTTGAGCGTCTACGTCGCGCACCGCCTCGAGGTGATCACCCGACGCAGCCGCTACCGCCTGGCGCGCCGCGAAGAGCGTCTGCACCTGGTGGAGGGTCTGCTCATCGCGATCCTCGACATCGACGAGGTCATCCAGGTGATCCGCTCGTCGGACGACTCCGAGCAGGCGAGGTCGCGGCTGCGCTCCGTCTTCGACCTCAGCGAGCTGCAGGCCGAGTACATCCTCGAGCTGCGGCTGCGCCGGCTCACCAAGTTCTCGCGCATCGAGCTCGAGGCCGAGCGTGACGCGCTGCTCGCCGAGATCGCGAAGCTGCGCGAGCTGCTCGGCAGCGAGGTGCTGCTCAGGGGCGTCGTGGCTCAAGAGCTCGACGCGGTCGCCGACGCCTACGGCACCCCCCGGCGGACGCTGCTGATGAACGCGGCACCTCCGAAGCCGCGCGCGACCAAGGGTTCGGCCGACCTGCAGATCGCCGACGCCCCGACCGTGCTCGTGCTCTCGACCACCGGACGAGCGGTGCGCGTCGATCTCGGAGAGGGCCAGGAGCTCACCGTCCCCGCACGACGCAGCAAGCACGACGCGATCCTCACGACGGTGCGCACGACCGTCAGGGCGGAGATCGGTGCGCTGACGAGCGCGGGTCGCGTGCTGCGTTTCTCGCCGGTCGACCTGCCCTCCGTCCCCTCGTCCTCCGTGCAGCTGGCTGCAGGCACTCCGCTGCGCGACTACCTGGGGCTCCTGTCGAAGAACGAGCGGATCATCGAGTTCGTCCGGTTCGACAGCGAGACGCCGATCGCGGTGGGCACCGCGCAGGGCACCGTGAAGCGCATCGTCCCCTCGTCACTGCCCGTGAGACCCGACCTCGAGATCATCGGAATGAAGCCCGGCGACACCGTGGTGGGAGCCGCGGAGGCGCCGGACTCGGCAGAGCTCGTGTTCGTGACGACGGATGCGCAGCTGCTGCGCTTCTCGGCGTCCACCGTCCGCCCCCAGGGCGCACCGGCGGGCGGTATGGCGGGCATCAAGCTCGGCTCCGCTGCCACGGTGCTCTTCTTCGGGGCCGTCTCGCCCGACATCGATGCGGTCGTGGCGACGGTGTCCGGCGTCGACAGCGCTCTGCCGGGAACCGACCCCGGACGCGCCAAGGTCTCGGCGTTCAGCGAGTACCCCGCCAAGGGACGAGCGACCGGCGGGGTGCGCGCGCACTCGCTGCTCAAGGGCGAGACCGGCCTGACGGTGGCGTGGGTGGGACCCAACCCGCCCCAGGCTGTCGATCCCACCGGCGCGGTCCGCAAGCTGCCGGAGTCGGGGGCCCGGCGTGACGGCTCAGGTCAGCTCCTCGACGGAGTGATCGGCAGCATCGGGCGCACTCTCGTCTGACGTGCGGCGGAGCCACGACGTCATCGCGTCAGAGGCGCAGGGCCAGCACGTTGGCCGTGAGACCCGCTGCCGTGCCGCACAGTATGACCGTGTCCCCGCGGACCACCCTCCCCGCATCGAGGGCTCGCGCCAGCATGAAGGGTACGGAGGCGGAGACCATGTTGCCGAAGTCGGTCACCTCGTCGATGCGCCTGTCCTCGGGTATCCCGAGCCTGTCGAGCATCGGGCCCAGTGCCGCGGACGCCTGGTGGGGCACCCAGAGGGCGACGTCGTCGTAGTCGATCCCCGACGACGTGTGGAAGGCATGGAAGAAGTCGGGGAGCACGCGCATCATCGCGAGGAGGGCGCGGCGCCCGTCCATGTCGAAGACGTAGTCGGCGGGGTCCGAGGTGGCGTAGTCCTGAGCGGGCGACCGCGAGAGCCCTCCTCTGATCTCCGTGTCGTGCGCGTACGCCGGCCAGGTGCGCTGGGCGCTCGCGAGCACTCCCCGATCGGGATCCGCTGAGCGCCTCAGCACCATCGCAGCCCCGGCGTCGCTGAAGAGCTCGAAACTCTCTCGCTGGTCGGGGTTGAGGAAACGTGAGCCGACGTCGCCTGCGAAGATCAGCACGGTCTCGTGATCGCCCGCGTCGAGATAGCGCGATGCCACATCGATCGCGGTGATGAAGCTCGTGCACGTGGAGTTCACGTCGAAGGCCGCCGCGTGGCCCGTGAGCGTCAGTCGTTCTAGCACGAGTGCCGCCGTGCAGGGAATGGGCTGCACCCCTGCCGCGGATGCACCCAGCACGAGATCGATCTCATCCGCCCGGACGCCCGCATGCTCGAGCGCGCGCTCGCAGGCCTCGGTCAGCATGTCGAGATGCGACACACCGTCGTCGATGCGGTGCCTGACCTGATCGCCGAAGCGCACGGAGCGGTCGGGCAGCGACGTACCCCACCCCACGATCTCGCAGTTCTTCACCATGACCCATCCCCCCAGCGCCGCACCACGCGCCGCATCTTCGTCGCGTCGTCGCGCACGTACTCAATGAACTCCACCTCGACGGGTGCCAGTCCCAGACGGTCCGCGAGCGCGGTGATCTCACGCGCGACGCTGCTGCGCGCATTCTCGTCGAGCCGGTCGAGAGCGATCTCCACCCGCGACGCGCCGGTCTGCGTCACCCGGTACTCGTCGAAGCCCTCGGCGTGGAGCAGGGCACGCGCCATCACATCGGCGAAGACGGAGATGCTCGCGCCTTCTCGCCCCTGCAGACGGAGGGTGTCACCCTCACGTCCCTCGATCCTCTCGATCGCCGTCAGCGCGCTGCCGCAGTCGCAGTCCTGCGCGCGCAGCCGGAGGACGTCGCCCAGACGGTAGCGCACGATCGGCTGCGCACGACGACGCAGATCGGTCACGATCGGGGTGAACCTGCCCTCTCCCAGAGCCTCCTGCTCGACGATGACGTCGTCTTCGTTCAGGTGGATCACGCCGCGCTCGCACGTGTGAGCGAGGAATCCCTCGGTGCACTGGTACAGCTGATGCAGCACCGGCTGCCGCAGCGAGGCGCGGATGCGCCGCTCGTCCGACACCTCGAGCACCTCGGCGACGGAGTACACCTTCTGCGGGAAGGCGTCGAAATCGCCGGCATCCGCCGCCGCCGCGACGACGCGCAGGACGGAGGGCGGTGCGACGAGGATGGTGGGGCGATACTCCTGCAGTGCGGAGAGATTCTCCCCCATGTCGGTGTAGACGTCGAAATAGCGGAACGAGACCGCACGAGACCCCACCGATTCGTACAGGCTGTTGTCGGCGCGCAGGAACAGGGCGATCCGATGACCGAGGAGCCGTCCACGCGGCAGCGTCCTGGCGAGAACCGTGCCCACCCAGGCGTCCCGTTCTGCGGCGCTCACGACGAACAGGCCGCGGTGACCGCTGGTGCCGCTGGAGAGCCCCACCGAGCTCGAACCGAGGTCCTCCTCGAACTCTCGCGACCGCTCGTTGGCGATCGCGAGCGCGAGCGCTTCGTCGCGCCTGGCACCCACCGTGTTGATCTCGTCGAACCGGCTCATCATGATGCTCTTGTCCATCAGCGGCAGCTCGGCGAACCCGCGCGTCTCCAGCAGCTCCCGGAAGTACGGTGAGCTCCGCCGGAGGAAGCGGAGATGCCGTCGGAGCAGGCGACGCTGCCTGCGCTCGACCGCCGACCGACGGCGCATCGGCCGCAGCCACCGCACGGCCGCGAACTCCCGGACGATCTGCAGTCTCGACATCAGATCAGCAGGTCCTTCGACTCGAGCGGATCGTGACTGCACACGACGCGGATGCCGCCCGCCGCTGTCTGCGCGAGCACGCGTGCCGTCGTCGCATACTCTCGCGGCTCGTGCTGCACCGCTCGCGGGAGGCGCGTGAGGCGATCGGCGTCGTCGAGCAGATCACTGCCCCAGGCGGCGTCGCCGGCGAGGATCACCCTGCGTTCGACCAGCGCACCCTGGTGTCCGTCCGCGTGACCCGGCAGGTCGAGGATCAGATACGAGCCGTCGCCCAGCAGATCGTGGGCCCGCAGTGTCACGCCGCTCACGTCGACGGGCGTGAAGTCCGCCTCCCCCAGCACGACGGTGTGCGGATCGGGGAACCACGGGGGCAGAAGACCGGTGAGCACTCCGGTGCGAAGTCGAGGGGATCGGAGCGTGCGCAGCATGCCCTCGCTGACCACGAAGGTCGCCTGGGGAAACCTCCGCACGCCGCCGACGTGATCGGGATGCAGGTGCGAGAGCACGACATGGGTGACGGATGCCGGGTCGACGCCGTCGGCTCGAAGGCGCGCGGCCACGTCGTCCTCGGTGGACACTCGGGGAGGCAGCAGCCGCCGGTACACGACGCCGCGCCATCCGGTGCGCCAACGCCCCGTCGCGTACCCGGTGTCGAACAGCACTCGCCGTCCGTCCGCCGCGTCGTAGAGGAAGACGCCGGACGGGAACTCCCGGGCGCCCTTCTCGGCCCCGCGCATCAGGTGCCCGAGGTCATGGGAGGTGCTGCCGCACACGTAATGGCGAAGGCGACCGCTCATCGGTTGCCTCCTCGGCGGATGACCGACGGCAGATCGGCGGCGGCCCTGACCAGCGCCTCGTCGAGGAGAACTTCGGGGCGGTAGCCGAGCTCGGTTCGCGCGCGGGCGATGTCGAGCGTCTGCGAGTAGGCGATCGTGCTGAGTGTGTAGCGGGTCAGCGGTGGCTCAGGTCTTCCCGGAATCGCCGCGAAGACTCTCTCCATCCCGGCGGCGATCGCCCACGCGACGCGTCGGTCCATGCGCCGGAAGCGCGGTTCGCGCCCGGTCAGCGCGAGCAGCGTGCTCAGCAGCTCGCGCAGGGGTCGCGGCTCCCCGTTGGTGATGTTGTAGACGCCGCCCCGGCCGTCACCACGGCCGAGGGCGATTCTCAGCGCCGTGGCGACGTTCTCGACCGCGGTGACATCGATCAGGGTGCGGCCGTCGTCGAAGAGCGGCACGCCGACGCGATCGTGAACATCGAGCAGTCGGGGCACGAGACTCGGGTCCCCCGCACCGATCAGCCCCCGCGGGCGCACGATGACGAGCTCGGCGATGTCTCCTGCCGCCAGCGACTCCTGCAGCAGCCGCTCGGCGAGGAGCTTCGACCGGATGTACCCGTTGAGCCGATTCGTGGGGTCGACCTGATCCTCGCGGATGTCGAGTCGATCGCGGGCGGCCGCGTACACGCTCGGAGACGAGACATGGACGATCCGGCGCACTCCGTTGCGGCGAGCGAAATCCACCACGTGTCGGGTGCCCTCGACGTTCGCGCGGTGGAAGTCCCGCCAACGCCCCCACGGAGTGGACAGGGCGGCGCAGTGGATCACCGCGTCGACGTGCAGCATCCGCCGGGTGAGAGAGGCCAGATCGCCCGCCACCACGTGGTCACCGTCTGCCAGCGCGGAGAGGGCATCGACGTCGCGTCCGGCGGCGAAGACCTCATGCCCGTGGCGCTGAAGATCGCGCACCAGATGACCACCGAGGAATCCGCTCGCCCCCGTGACCAGTACACGGGTTCCGGACATGACCATCACCCTAGCCGCCCTATTGTGGTCGGGTGCGCATCGCCATGGTCACCGATTACTACCTGCCGACACTCGGCGGGGTGCAGACCGTGATCAAAGCCCACAGGGAGTCCCTCGAGCAGTCGGGGCATCAGGTGTTCGTGTTCGCTCCGCTGTCGGCGCCGAGCGACGACCCCGCCGTCGTGCGGCTGCCCACCGCCACGCGCTTCGCACCGGACGGCTATCCCTTCACCTGGACGCCGTCGGCCGCGGCTGCGGCGCTGCAGAGCGGCCTGCGTTCTCGCGACATCGACGTCGTGCACGTGCACACGGAGATGTTCGCGGCCCTCGCGGGGTACGAGGCCGCGCGGGCGCTCGGCATCCCGGTCGTGCAGACGATGCACGGACGGGTCGACGTCTACACGCGCTCGGTGCTGCCGCTGCCCTCCGTCACCACGGCGCTCCTGGCCGCGATGCATCGGCGGCGCCTCAGCCATGATCGGGCGGCGATCGACCCGGAGGCGCCCTACGCCCGCACTCGCACCGCCAGGCGCATGTGGCGTCTCATGGTCAGTCAGGCCAACCACGCCGACCAGGTCATCGTCCCGTCATCGCATTTCGCGCGGAAGCTCGTCGCGCAGGGCGTGCAGACGCCGCTCACGGTGCTGTCGAACGGCCTGGAGGCCTCGGTGCTGGATGAGGTCGGAGCCGTCGCGCCGCGAGCGGTCACCGGCGGCGAACCGCTGCGCGTGGTGTGGTGCGGTCGGATGTCGCCGGAGAAGCGCCCTGAGGTCTTCATCGACGCCGTGCGTCAGGTGTCGGGGATACGCGCCGAGATGTTCGGTGACGGCGTCTCGAGGAACACGCTGGCGCGACGGACGGCCGACATGCCGGCCGGCAGGCTCACGGTTCACGGCGGTGTTCCCCAGCGGCGTGTGCTCGAGGCGATGCGCGACGCCCACGTGCTCGTCTCCACCTCGCTCGACTTCGACAATCAGCCGATGGTCATCCTCGAGGGCATCGCCGCCGGCCTTCCGGTCGTGGTGAGCGATCCCGATCTCGCCGAGATGCTCCCCCACGGCGGAGGACGCGTGACCGCGACACCGGATGCCGCGGGCCTCGCCTCCTCGCTGATTTCTCTGCGCGACGATCCCGCCGCCATCACGCGGATGAGCGCAGCGGCCGTCGCCCATCGCGACCGGGTCGCTCAGACCACCCACCGCGACGCGCTGCTGGATGTCTATCGCGCGGCGGTCGCCGGTCGCTGACCCTCAGGCGTCGATCGCCTCGCGCGACAGCCGCCCGGATGAGTCGATGATGAACTCGCGACGGGGAGCGACCTCGTTGCCCATGAGCAGTTCGAACACCCGGCCTGCGGCCTCGGCATCCTCCATGCGCACCCGGCGCAGCAGCCTGCCGCCACGATCCATGGTCGTGGTCGCGAGCTGCTCCGCATCCATCTCGCCGAGACCCTTGTACCGCTGGATCGGCTCGTGCCAGCGCTTGCCGGCCTTGCGCAGCTTGGCCAGCAGCGCATGCATCTCCTGCTCGCTGTACGTGTAGATCGTCTCGTTGGGCTTGGACCCCGGATTCATCACGATGACGCGGTGGAGCGGCGGTACGGCGGCGAAGACGCGACCGTGCTCGATCAACGGGCGCATGTATCGATAGAAGAGGGTGAGCAGCAGCGTGCGGATGTGCGCGCCGTCGACGTCGGCATCGCTCATCAGGATCACCTTGCCGTACCGGGCAGCGTCGATGTCGAAGCTGCGGCCGGAGCCGGCTCCGATCACCTGGATGATCGAGGCGCACTCGGCGTTGGAGAGCATGTCGCCCACCGACGCCTTCTGCACGTTGAGGATCTTGCCGCGGATCGGCAGAAGGGCCTGGAACTCGCTGTTGCGCGCGTTCTTGGCGGTGCCGAGGGCCGAGTCGCCCTCGACGATGAACAGCTCGCTGCGCTCCACCTCGTTCGTGCGGCAGTCGACCAGCTTGGTCGGGAGGGTCGAGGACTCGAGCGCGTTCTTGCGGCGCTGCGTCTCCTTGTGGGCGCGCGCGGAGACCCGCGCCTTCATCTCGGCGACGATCTTGTCGAGGAGCTGCGTCGCCTGGCTCTTGTCGTCGCGCTTCGGGGAGCTGAACCGAGCGGCGAGGTCCTTGCGCAGCACCTGGGCGACGATCTGCCGCACCGCCGGCGTGCCGAGCACCTCCTTCGTCTGCCCCTCGAACTGCGGCTCGGGGAGATTCACGGTGAGCACGACGGTGAGACCCGCCAGCACGTCGTCCTTCTCGAGCTTGTCGTTCGCGCCCACCTTGAGCCGGCGTGCGTTCTGCTCGACTTGCGACCGCAGCACCTTGAGAAGCTCCTGCTCGAAGCCCTGCAGATGCGTGCCGCCCTTGGGAGTTGCGATGATGTTGACGAAGGATCGTGAGAGCGTGTCGTATCCGGTGCCCCACCGCATCGCGATGTCGACGGCGCAGACGCGCTCGACCTCGGTGGCGGTCATGTGCCCGTCCGGCTGCAGCACAGGAACGGTCTCTTTGAAGGAGCCCTCGCCCTGGATCCGCCAGGTGTCGGTGACCGGGGCGTCCGTCGCGAGATACTCGACGAACTCCGAGATGCCGCCCTCGTAGAGGTAGGAGGTCTCGTTCGCCCCTGCGCCTTCGGCGTCACCGTCGGCGGTGTCCGCCGAGGTCGCACGCTCGTCGCGGATGACGATCTCGAGCCCTGGCACGAGGAACGCCGTCTGGCGCGCGCGCGTCTCGAGCTCGGCGAGCTGGAACGCGGCATCCTTCGTGAAGATCTGATGATCCGACCAGTAGCGCACCCGTGTCCCGGTCGTGCCCCGAGGAGCCTTTCCGACAACGCGCAGCTCGCTCTTGTCCTTGAACGGCGTGAACGGCGCGTCCGGTCGCTTGTCGCCCGTGTCGGCGAACAGACCGGGCTCGCCCCGGTGGAACGACATGGCGTAGACCTTGCCGCCGCGGTCGACCTCGACGTCGAGGCGCTCGGACAGCGCGTTGACGACGGAGGCCCCCACTCCATGCAGGCCGCCGGACGCGGCGTACGAACCGCCGCCGAACTTGCCACCCGCGTGCAGCTTCGTGAAGACGACCTCCACCCCGGTCAATCCGGTGCGCGGCTCGACGTCGACGGGGATGCCGCGGCCGCGGTCGTGCACCTCGACACTGCCGTCGGCGTGGAGGATGATGTCGATCTTCGACCCGTTGCCGCCGACGGCCTCGTCGACGGCGTTGTCGATGATCTCCCACAGGCAGTGCATCAGGCCGGGCGATCCGTTCGACCCGATGTACATGCCCGGGCGCTTGCGGACGGCTTCGAGGCCTTCGAGCACCTGGAGATGATGGGCGGAATACTCGGCAGTCACAATCTCCGAGTCTATTCCCGCCACCGGGTCCGAGCCCGCAGACACTCCCTGACCCGGCCCTCGCGGGCGCTCGCGCGACCCCGATGCGTACGCGCTGAGCGAAACACACCGTCAACCGGGCATGCACAGGGCTGTCGCGTGGTTGTATTGAACACGCCCAGAGGCGAACCCGACACTCAAGGAGGCACCGAGATGAACGCAACGACCGAACGTGAGACCTCCGCCGTCGAGTTCCGCCTGACCGCCATGGATCGCTGTGATTCGTGTGGCGCTCAGGCGTACATCGCGGCTGAGGTCAACGGCTCCGAACTGCTCTTCTGCGCACACCACGGGCGCAAGTACGAAGAGAAGCTCCGCAGCATCGCGACGAGCTGGCACGACGAGACCTCGCGCCTGATCGACGCAGGCTGATCTGCCGGGAGCCCGTCATGCTGACGGGCTCCATCTGTCTCACCCGACGTCGACCCGCCGCACGTGGCGGGTGAGCCGGGTGAGGATCTCCTCCCCCACCGTGTCGATCCGCTCCGCGAGGGATGTGGCGCTGGACTCTCCGTGAGCCCCCGCTCCGAAGATCATGACCTCGTCGCCGACGGCCATGCCCGGCCATCCGTCCACCGTGCTGACGGTGTCGCCGATCGTCAGGACCTCGCGCGGTCCCGCGGGTGTTCCCACGGCGGCACCGATGAGGGTCGACGGGATGCCGTCGAACGACCCGATCCCGACGGTCGCCGAGCCCCCGCTGATCTCCTCGACGGTCGCGATGAGCTCGGCGACCGGGACGATCCCCTCGAGCTCGGGTCCGTCGGCCGAGCGGATGCCGTAGCAGAACGCGCCGACGCGAGACAGCGATCCTCGCAGCTCCGCTCTCCACCAGGAGGCGGCCGAGGCGGTCAGGTGCAGCGACGCGGGTTCTGACCCTGTTCCGCTCACCGTGCGGACCGCGTCGAGGAACACCGCCTGCGCGTCATCGTCCTCGTCATCGCTCGCCTCTGCGAGGTGGCTCCAGATGCCGACCAGATCGAGGTGGCCCGCAGCCTCCGCACTCCGGACACGGTCGATCGTCTCCGCCCACTGCTCGGGCAGGAAGCCGTTCCTGTGCAGTCCGGTGTCGATCTTGAGATGGACGCGCGCGCGGACGCCGAGTCGTTCAGCACGCGCCACTATCCGCTCGAGGTACTCGGCCGATCCCACTCCCAGATCGATCTCGCGCATCAGCGCGTCGTCGATCTCGGAATCCGTCGACGTCGCCCAGGCGAACACCCGACCCGAGGAGCCGAGGATCCGTCGTGCGTCGAGGCCGCTCTGCACGTCGTAGGATCCGTACCACTCGACACCGGCGCGCTGCGCCGCCTCGACCGCCCAGCCGAGCCCGTGACCGTAGGCGTCGTCTTTGAGGACGAGCATCAGAGCGGACGGCGCGATGCGGTCACGGACCAGCGCGATGTTCGATACGAATCGGTCGGGGTGCAGGCGCAGCGTCGGGCGGCTCATGCCTCCCACCCCCGCTCGGCATGGGTCCCCGCCACCACGACGAGCTCGGGCACCGTGAGTCCGGTGACCGCGCTCCAGAGCGCGAGGTGGGAGTGGGCGGCGCCATGTCCGCCGAAATAGGTGACCTCGGTTCCGACATCGACGCCGGCGAGGCCCTGGAGGTCGACGACGCACACGTCCATCGCGACGCGACCGACGATCGGGCGCAGCTCCCCGTCCAGTTCCACCGAGGCGGAATTGCCGAGAGCCCTCACGATGCCCTGCGCATACCCCCCGGTCACCAGCGCCACCGTCGTGCTGCGCTCGGTGCGGTAGGTGTAGCCGTACGACACCGCGTCACCCGGCTTCAACGGCTTCAACGACTGCACTCGACCGACGAGTCGCATGACGGGACGCGTGCGGAGCACTCCGTGCGCATCGGGCAGCCCGTAGAGCAGCCCGGAGTCGATGTCCGGTTCGCCCGCGACGGTCGCCTCGATCCCCTCGACCGTCAGCGCCTCCACCTGCGAGGGTGAATCGACGCGCACGGCCGAGGCACCCGCGGCGATGACGGCCTGCGCGATCGCGAGCACCCCGTGCCCCCACGCGTCTCTGCGGAGATCCGCGACGGCTCCGCCCTCCGCGACAGCGGCTGCGGCCGCGGAAGCGAGCGCGGATCGGGAGATCATCGAGCGGGGACGGGAACTGGAAGTCGTCTCACACACGGGAACAGCCTATCTCCGCACCTTCAGGGTGACCTTCGGCGCCCACCGTAGACTGGGAGGACCGATGAACTTGGAGATACATGTCACGCTTTTCCCTCGTGCCCCGCGTCCGCTACCTGCTGGCGCGAGCCCGTCGTATCGACGTCGCCTCGGTCATCGAGCGAGCCAAGGAGGCCTCCGCACAGCACGGCAAGGCCGTGCCGCTCGTGGTCGTCGACATGCTGTGGTCGGCCGGACGCCATAACGTCGGGTTCCAGGACTACATCGACTATGACTTCGCGATCCTCACCAAGGCCGAACGCGACACGTACATGACCCACCCGGTGTCGAACGAGATCTCGCAGAAGTACGATCACCCCGACTACCGGCACCTCTTCCACGACAAGGCCGAGTTCGACGCCCGCTTCAACGCGTTCCTCAAGCGCGAGTGGATGCTGATCACCGAGGGGAACGCCGACGAACTGCGTGCGTTCACCGAGCGCCAGGGCACGATCGTGGTCAAGGAGACGCATGGGCAGGCGGGCACGGGCGTGCACCGCTACCACGCGACCGACGTCACCGACTGGGCCGCCTTCCACGCCGATCTGCTCTCGAAGAAGCAGGTTCTCGTCGAAGAGGTCATCCGGCAGCATGCCGACCTCGCCGCGGTCTGCCCCGGCACGGTGAACACGACCAGGATCACCGCCTTCTTCGACGGGGAGAAGACGCACATCCTCGCGATGGCGCAGAAGTTCGGGCGCGGCGCGGTCAGCGACCAGATGAGCTTCGGCGGCTTCTACACGATGCTCGACGAGAACGGCCATGCCGTCGGCCCGGGGTACGACTCGCACGGACACGTGCACGTCACCCACCCCGACTCGGGCTTCACGATCGCCGACTTCCAGTTGCCGATGATGGACCAGGTCCGCGATTTCGTCGACCAGGTGGCGCGAGTCGTGCCGCAGGTGCAGTACGTCGGCTGGGACGTCGTGGTGACCCCCGAGGGCCCCGTGCTGGTCGAGGGCAACTGGGGCGCTGGCGTCTACGAGAACAAGCCGAGCGTCACCGGGATCCGCACCGGCCACAAGGCGCGCTATCAAGCGGCGATCGGTTTCTGAGACCCGCACGCACGACGAGAGGCCCGGATGCTGAGCATCCGGGCCTCTCGTTCTGTGCGGCTCCCTGAGCCTGCCGGCCCGGGGCCCTGAGCCTGTCGAAGGGCTGGTTCAGATCTCGCGGACGATCCCCATCGGGGTCGACTGCGTCGCCTGCCCCAGCGGGTTGTCGCTGAGGATCTGCACGAGGCGCCGCTCCCCCGCCTTGTCGAGCGTCGAACCGAGGATGTTGCCGCCGATGTCGTTGATGTCCACGACAGCGACGTCGGCCTGACCGCCGACGAGCTTCTGCACTCGGAAGGCCACCTCGCGGGGGTTCTTCGGTCCGAGCACGACCGCCTCGTTGTACGGCGGGATCGTGTTCTTCGTGGGGCCGTCGATCGCTCGCGCCTTGTCACCGGCGATGCGGTAGAAGTCGCCCCGGCGTCCGAAAGCCTTCGTGATCACGGAGACCCCTGCGGCGAACAGGATGCGGACGGTGCCGCATTCGCGCAATGCCATCTCCATGGTCTCCGGCATGCCGAGCCCGATGCCGTACGACGTGCGCACGACATACCGCGACAGGAATCGCGCGAGCGGCCTCGGCGTGATCTCGCTCAGACGGTAGGACCGCCCCTGCGTGATCGCGACGATCTTCTCGGTCACGAAGAGCAGGTCGCCGGGCTGCACCGCATCTTTCGCGTACTCGGTGATGACGGAGTCGAGATCGTCGTCGGGCATGACCACTCGAGTGCGCAGGGGGATGCGCGCGTAGTTCTTCCCGTCGACGCTCGCCTCGAGCGCCTTGCCGTCGTTCGCCTGCATCACTCGAGGTAGTCCCGCAGCGACTGCGAGCGGCTCGGGTGGCGCAGCTTCGCCATGGTCTTCGACTCGATCTGACGGATGCGCTCTCGCGTCACCCCGAACGTGTCGCCGATCTGATCGAGCGTCTTGGGCTGTCCGTCGCCGAGGCCGAAGCGCATGCGGATCACGCCGGCCTCCCGCTCGGAGAGCGAGTCGAGCAGCTGCTCGAGCTGGCGCTGCAGCATGGTGAAGCCGACCGCGTCTGCGGGGACGACGGCCTCGGTGTCCTCGATGAGGTCACCGAACTCGCTGTCTCCGTCCTCACCGAGCGGCGTGTGCAGCGAGATGGGCTCACGACCGTACTTCTGAACCTCGACGACCTTCTCCGGCGTCATGTCCAGCTCACGGCTGAGCTCTTCCGGCGTGGGCTCGCGGCCCAGGTCCTGCAGCATCTGACGCTGCACGCGGGCGAGCTTGTTGATGACTTCGACCATGTGCACCGGGATGCGGATGGTGCGCGCCTGGTCGGCCATCGCTCGGGTGATCGCCTGACGGATCCACCACGTGGCGTAGGTCGAGAACTTGAACCCCTTGGTGTAGTCGAACTTCTCGACCGCACGGATGAGGCCCAGGTTGCCCTCCTGGATCAGGTCGAGGAACTGCATGCCGCGACCGGTGTAGCGCTTCGCGAGCGAGACGACCAGTCGCAGGTTCGCCCCGAGCAGGTGGCTCTTGGCGCGCTGCCCGTCACGGGCGACCCACTGCAGGTCGAGTCCGAGCTGGCCCGCCTTCTCGGCCGCGCTCATGCTCGAGAGCTTCTCCTCGGCGAAGAGTCCCGCCTCGATGCGCATGGCGAGCTCGACCTCTTCGGCCGCGTTCAGCAGAGCGACCTTTCCGATCTGCTTCAGGTAGTCCTTGACCGGGTCGGCCGTCGCGCCGGTGATCTGCGTGGAGTAGACGGGGACGTCCTCGTCGTCGTTCGACGAGATGACGATGGCGCCGGTCGGCAGCGGCTCGGTGAACTTGGGCTTCGAGTCCTCGTCGTCCTCCTCGTCGGTCGCAGCGGCGACGGGAGCCTCGTCCTCTTCGACGATGTCGTCAGCCTTCTTCTTCTTCGCGGGCGCACGCTTCGCAGCGGCGCGCTGAGCGGCGGTCTTGGGGGCCGGCTTCTCAACCGCCTCTTCGACCTTGACCTCGGCCTCAGCGGCCTCGGCGGTCTTCTTCGTGCGGGACTTGTTCGTCGTGGCAGGAGTCACGTTTCGCCTTTCACGGGGTTGCGAGCAACCTCGGGACATTGCGGGCACTAGTAAGACCCTTGTCAAGTGCGATCTCCGAAAAGATCGATTGACAACGGGTCAGAGTCCTAGTATCGCACACGTGAGAGGGTGCGGATGCATTCCGGCGAAGATCGTGCCCGAACCGGTCAGCCTCGGCCGGGCTTGTCCTCGTCGCCGCTCGGTCGCGACGCCAGGTAGCGCTCGAGCTCGGCGGCCAGCTCGTCGGCACTGGGCAGATCGCGCTCGCTGAACCCGCCCTCGTCGTAGGAACCGTCCTCGGGGTCACGTCCGGCCATGTAGGCGTCGTAGCGACGCTCGAGCCCCTGGACCATCTGCTGCAGCTCGTCGTTGCCGAGAACCTGCTCGTCGACGCGGGTGAGGTAGTCCTCCCGACGCTCCTGCACCTCGTCGAGGATCAGCACGAGCCCCGTGGCCGCCATCAGGCGATCAGCGGCGGCGATCACGGCGTCGGGGTTCTCGGTCTCCGCCAGGTAGTGCGGCACCAGGAGGACGAAGCCCACCGCGCGGTCGCCGCGCTCCGCGAAGCGGAACTCCAGCAGATGACCGGCGGTGGCGGGGACCTGCGTGCGTGGGCGCCACACCGAATGCGCGACGGTGAGCTCGCGACGATTGCCGCTGACGGTCGTTCCGATCGGACGCGTATGAGGCACCGGCATCGCGATCGAATGCACCCAGTTGAGCCCGGACACCTCGAACTCGGTGGCCAGCTCGAGCACGGTGCGGGCGAACTCGTTCCAGGCGAAATCGGGCTCATAGCCCGCGAGGAGCAGGAACTTCTGTCCCAGCGCATCGGTGGCGAGCGACAGCTCCAGACGGGAAGGACGGAACTCCGTGAGGTGATCCTGGTCGAACGAGATGACGGGACGACGCGCGCGGTAGTCGAGCAGCACGTCGTTGTCGAAGACGGCGACCGGCTGCGGAGACGCGGTCTCGCGAAGGTGCTCGATGAGCCCGGAGACGGCGCTGCCCGCATCGGTGAAGCCCGTCAGCAGCACGACAAGAGGAAGCCCGCGCGGCACCGCCGGCGCGTTCGCTACACGTTCATGGATCTCTCCGGAGAAGGGCATAGGTCCATGCTACGAGCACCTTCCGACGGAGGGGTGGCGACGGTCAAGCTGAGAGCGAACACCCTCGGCGGCGACCGGGTCCGGTCGATCCGTAGGATGGAGGCATGACGCTTCCCGCGCTCTCGCGCACCACAGATCCATTCCCCGGAAGCGCTGCAGACGCCGCAGTGCTCGTCGTCCCCGAGATCACGGACTCCACCGAGTCACTCTCGACCTACGCGGGGCTGGCCGATTCGTTGAACGCCATCGGCTTCACCGGAGCACCGTCGGCCTTCGCCCGCGTGTACGCGCCGGAGGTCACCGCACTGCCGCTCGCCGTCGTCGGAGCGGGTCGCACCCCCGATGCCCTCGCTGTGCGCAACGCCGTGGGTGCAGCCCTCCGCTCGCTCACCGGGTTCGACACCGTCTCTCTCGCCCTGGCCCCCGGGCTCGAGGAGTTCATCGACGCCGCCGCAGAGGGAGCAGTGCTCGGCGGATACCGCTTCGATTCGTATCGCACCGACAAGGGCAAGGCCCGCGCGACCGCGGTGGTGCTGCACAGCGACATCGATGAGCACGCGATCGCCAGGGCGACCGCGGTCGGCGAAGCCGTGGCACTCGTGAAGGACCTGGTCTTCGTCCCCGCCGAATGGCAGAGCCCTGCTCAGCTCGCTCAGAGCGCCGCCGACAGCGTCGACGGTCTCGCGGACGTGACGGTCGAGATCCTCGACGAGGAGGCACTGGCGGAACAGGGGTTCGGCGGCATCCTCGGGGTCGCCCAGGGCTCTGACCGCCCGCCGCGGCTCGTGCGCATCGACTACTCCCCCGCGAACGCGACCAGGCACTTCGCACTCGTCGGAAAGGGCATCACCTTCGACACCGGAGGCCTGTCCCTCAAGCCCGCCGCCTCGATGGTGGGGATGAAGTTCGACATGGCCGGCGCCGCGACCAGCGTCGCAGCCCTCCGTGCGATCGCGGCGCTCGCCCTCCCGGTGCGGGTCACCGCGTGGCTGTGCATCACGGACAACATGCCCTCCGGTCGCGCCCTTCGTCCGGGCGATGTCATCCGCATCCTCGACGGCACGACCGTGGAGGTTCCGAACACCGATGCGGAGGGCCGCCTCGTGCTCGCCGACGGGCTCGTCGCCGCCAGTCGGGAGAAGCCCGATGTGATCATCGACGTCGCCACCCTCACCGGCGCGATCGTGATGGCTCTCGGACACCGCCACACCGGCGTGTTCGGCGACGACGACGCGGTGGCGGAGTTCCTCGTCGCGGCGGAGGCCGCCGACGAACTGGCCTGGCACATGCCGTTGCCGTCGTACATGGAGGACTCCCTCGACTCCCCCATCGCCGACATGCAGAACGCCAACATGGGCGACCGCATGGGAGGAGCGTCCTACGCGGGTCTCTTCCTCAGGCGCTTCGTCGGTCGCGTGTCCGACGAGGACGACGCACCGCGCATCCCCTGGGTGCATCTCGACATCGCAGGGTCGGCCGAGCACAACTCGGCCCCCTACGGCTTCACCGACAAGGGCCCGACCGGGGCGATGGTCCGATCGATCGTCGCGTTCGCCGAGGCATCCCCCAAGGAGGCATGACCATGACCACCCACACCTTCGACATCGTCGTCCTGGGCGGTGGCAGCGGTGGATACGCCGCGGCGCTGCGAGCCAGCGAGCTCGGCAAGTCCGTCGCGCTGATCGAGAAGGACAAGGTCGGCGGGACCTGCCTGCATCGCGGATGCATTCCCACGAAGGCGCTGCTGCATGCCGCGGAGGTCGCCGAGCACGTTCGCGATGCCGCACACGTGGGGATCAGCGCGACTCTCGACGGCATCGACGCCGCGGGCGTGCGCGCCTACCGCGAGGGCATCGTCGCGAAGAAGTTCAAGGGACTCGAGGGACTCGTCAAGGCGCGGGGGATCACGACCGTGCACGGAGCGGGGCGGCTCGAGAGCGACCGGTCCGTGCGGGTCGGCGACGATCTCTACGTCGGCACCGATGTGATCCTGGCGACGGGATCGTACAGCCGCACGCTCCCCGGTCTCGACATCGGCGGACGCATCCTCACGAGCGAGCATGCGCTCGCGCTGGACGTCATCCCCGAGAAGGTGATCGTGCTGGGCGGCGGCGTGATCGGCGTGGAGTTCGCCAGCGTGTGGCGGTCGTTCGGGGTCGACGTGACGATCATCGAGGCGCTCCCGCATCTCGTCCCGAACGAGGACATCGCGATGAGCAAGGGACTCGAGCGGGCATTCCGTCGTCGCGGCATCACCTATTCGCTCGGAGTGAGATTCCAGAGCGCCCGTCAGGATGACGGCTCGGTCACCGTCACGCTCGAGGACGGCACGGAGTACACCGCCGACTACCTGCTCGTGGCGGTGGGCCGCGGGCCTGTGACGGCCGACCTCGGCTACGAGGAGGCCGGCGTCTCCCTCGACCGCGGCTTCGTCACGGTCGACCAGGATCTGCGCACGGGGGTTGCCGGTGTGTGGGCGGTCGGCGACATCGTGCCCGGCCTGCAACTCGCACACCGCGGCTTCCAGCAGGGAATCGCGGTCGCAGAGCGCATCGCCGGCCTGTCGCCGGTCAACGTGCCCGATTCGCAGATCCCCAAGGTCACGTACTCGAGCCCCGAGGTCGCCTCGGTGGGCTTCACCGAAGAAGCGGCGATCGCCGAGCACGGGTCGGATGCCGTGGTCTCGTACGAGTACAACCTGGCCGGCAACGGCAAGAGCGAGATCATCGGCACCGCCGGGCTCGTGAAGGTGGTGCGCCGCAAGGACGGCCCGATCCTCGGTGTGCATCTTCTCGGCGACCGAGTGGGCGAGCTGATCACCGAGGGCCAGCTGGCCGTCGCGTGGGAGGCCCACCCCGAGGACATCGCCCCCCTGATCCACGCACACCCCACGCAGAGCGAAGCGCTCGGCGAGGCCTTCCTGGCGCTCGCCGGGAAGCCACTGCATGCCCTCTGAGCACCAACCGGTGCGCAGGTCACTAAGCTAGTCACGCGTCAATCAACTTCTTGAAGGAGACTCAGTCATGAGCACATCCGTCGTCCTCCCGGCTCTGGGCGAGAGCGTCACAGAGGGTACGGTCACCCGCTGGCTCAAGCAGGTGGGAGACACCGTCGAGGCGGACGAGGGCCTGCTCGAGATCTCGACCGACAAGGTCGACACCGAGATCCCCTCCCCCGTCAGCGGTGTCATCGAGGAGATCCTCGTCGCCGAGGACGAGACCGTCGAGGTCGGCGCGCTCCTCGCGCGCATCGGCGACGGCAGCAACGCGGCCCCGGCCGCGGAGGCTCCTGCCGAGGCAGCGCCTGCTGAGGCAGCGCCCGCCGCAGAGGCACCCGCTGCCGAGGCGCCTGCCGAGCAGGCCGCTCCCGCAGCCGACGCACCCGCCGAGCAGGCACCGCAGGCCGAGGCCGCGCCGTCCGCCGGCGGTGACTCGACCGACATCGTCCTCCCCGAACTCGGCGAGAGCGTCACCGAGGGAACCGTCACTCGCTGGCTCAAGCAGATCGGCGACTCGGTCGAGGTCGACGAGGCCCTGCTCGAGATCTCCACCGACAAGGTCGACACCGAGATCCCCTCGCCGGTCGCCGGCGTGCTGCAGGAGATCGTCGCCGCCGAGGACGAGACCGTCGAGGTCGGCGCGGTGCTCGCCCGTGTCGGATCGGGCGCAGCGCCCGCTTCCGCCCCGGAGCCCGAAGCCGCACCCGAGCCTGCCGCCGCCCCCGCCGAGGCAGCTCCCGCTCCGGCAGCACCCGCCGAGGCTGCTCCGGCACCCGCCGCAGCTCCCGCTGCTGCCGCCGCACCCGCGCCCGCTGCGGCTCCGGCCCCCGCTCAGGCTGCGGCTCCCGCCGCTGCTGCGGCCCCGGCCGCCGCATCCGAGCAGAAGCTCAGCCTGCCGACCGACAACGACAACCTCTACGTGACTCCGCTCGTGCGCCGTCTCGCCTCGCAGCAGGGTGTCGACCTCGCGAAGGTCACCGGTACCGGCGTCGGCGGTCGCATCCGCAAGGAAGATGTCCTCAAGGCCGCAGAGGGAGCAGCATCCGCTCCGACCGCAGCCGAGGCTCCTGCCGCACCCGCACCGCTGGAGACCTCGCCTCTGCGCGGCACCACGCAGCCGATGTCCCGGCTTCGCAAGGTGCTGGCGGAGCGCGCCGTCGCCTCGATGCAGCAGACCGCTCAGCTCACGACGGTCGTCGAGGTCGATGTGACCGAGCTCGCGAACTACCGCGACAGCGTCAAGGCGTCGTTCCTCGAGAAGACGGGCGACAAGCTGTCGTTCCTGCCCTTCTTCGCGCTGGCCGCCGCCGAGGCTCTCCGGGCCTTCCCGATCGTGAACTCGTCGGTCGACGGTGACAAGATCGTCTACCCCGCCACGGAGAACCTCTCCATCGCGGTCGACACCGAGCGTGGCCTGCTCACGCCGGTGCTGCGTGACGCGGCGTCGAAGAACATCGCAGAGATCGCGCACGAGATCGCCGATCTCGCCGCGCGCACCCGCGACAACAAGCTGAAGCCCGACGAGCTCGCCGGCGGAACGTTCACGCTGACCAACACCGGTTCGCGCGGCGCCCTGTTCGACACGCCCGTCGTCTTCCTCCCGCAGTCGGCGATCCTCGGCACGGGCACGGTCGTCAAGCGCCCCGGTCTGGTCAAGGTCGGCGGAAGCGATGCGATCGCTGTCCGCTCGTACGTCTACCTCGCTCTGTCGTACGACCACCGAATCATCGACGGCGCGGATGCCGCCCGCTTCCTCGGCGCGGTCAAGGCCCGCCTCGAGTCGGCGCAGTTCTCCGCTCAGCTCGGAGCCTGACCACCGCATCATCCCGGCTGGTCCGCGACGTCATAGACGTCGCGGACCAGCCATTTCTCTGCCAGGCGCACGAGTACGACGATCAGATCGCCGGTCTTCGCCGCGTCGTCACCGTGCGCTCGTGCGAGCCTGACCACCGCCACGTCGCCGTACTCGTCCACCAGGGTGAGAACGGGATCCACGATCACCGCGGAGACGGCGTCGAACCGCTCGATCACTCCCCGTGCGCCGTCGGCCACCGCCGCGGAGCAGACGGCGTCGTCAGCATCGAGACAATCGGCGATGCGGCGGAGGAGTACCGGAGCAGCCACCAGAGGATCGTGATCGCCCCCGGTGGTGTCGCTCGACGACGACGGTGACGGTGACGACGATGGTGACGGTTCCGCCGAGTCCACGATCGTCGCATCCTCGCTCGACGCGGCAGCCGTGCCCTCGTCGCCGCCGGGCGTGGACTCCTCGCTCCGCTTCTGCGCCGAGCTCCCTCGGTCGCTCGCACTCGAGGGCTCTGTCGCATCGCCGGTGGGCCACAGCAGTCCCGCGGCGAGCACTGCGGTCGTCGCCAGCCCTGCGACGACGACGAGACGTCGGCGCGGCGCGCGACGCGCAACGCCGCGCTCGTCCTGGGTATTCTCGCGCGCACGGTCGGGGTGGCGCCGTCGACGGACGCCCATGAGTGCTCTGCTCTCCGTGCGGTGCCGGCGTGCGTCGCGGCGCTCCTCGTCGCGGTGCGCGCCGCGCGCGGACTCGACCATCCTGCGGAACGTGACCGATGCCCACGCGACCCGACCTCTGGCCCTACCCATGAGCCCCCGACTCGAGTGATCACGCGGGGGCGCGGGTGACGCGGCGCCCTCGCGAAGATCCCGCACGACCGCGATGTCACGCGCGCGCTCCTGAGGATGCACGTCCAGCCGCAGCGGCCGTGGGGCCGCCAAGTGGAGGAGCTCCTCTTCCCAGGCATCCAGCTGCCGTGGAGGCACCCCTGGCCGCAGCGGATCGCTGCGCAGTCCTTCGCCGATCATCGTCAGGACGCGACACAGGGCACGATCACCATCATCGGAGTCCCACCGCCCGATGATGCGCGCGGCCTCCGCGCCCGCGCCGTCACCCGCCCCGAAGACGAAGACCGGACGACCGCCGTCCGTGATCCACCACGTCCCGCCCTCCGCCTCGTGCGAAGCCCGACCCAGCTCGCCGATCCCGCGCAGCATGCTGATCACCACAGTCACCTTCTCTCCCCCGGAGAGAGGAACCTCTGCAGCGCTCCGCCGGCCCAGGAAGGTGGCGAGACGCTGAGTGCACCACGGGAGGAGAACGCCGTGCCCGTGCTCGCGCCGGACGACGTCGACGGGCCCCATGACGTGTTCGTCGCCGGCATGGGTCCACCCCGTCCACGCGCTGAGCGCACTCTCGTCTATCAGCACCGCGACGGAAGTGCTATAGGTCACGAGAGCCCCCGCGTGCGGCCCCTCCTCACCGCTGATGGCTCTGATGACTCGGTGCGCTCCGTCGACGACTCCCTCTCCCCGCGTCTGCTCTGCACCCGTCATCAGCCCATGACAGCGCATCCGGAGACCCTGCGGCAGCGGGAACCCCGGAGAACGGGGCTGATCGACGGCTGGCACTCCTCCGTGCAGGACGAGTGGGATGCGCCGCTCCGCCCGACGCGAACGCCGCCATCTCGGCCGGTCTCGTTCGGTAGTCTGTACACATGGCAAACCGTGCGTCCCAACCCGAGAAGCGTCCTGGGTTCTTCTCCCAGATCAAGTCCCTCTTCCGGTTCACGCGTGAGATCTACCCATGGCTCCCGTGGGCGCAGATCGCGCTTCTCGTCCTCGGCATCCTGCTGGGACTCGTCGCCGGGTACCTGATCCCGCCGTTCCAGGTCTGGACGCTCATCCTCTGGGGCATCTCCGGTCTGATGCTCGGTGTGCTCGGTGCCATGTTCCTCATGACGAGGCTCTCGACGTCCGCGATGTATCAGAAGATCGACGGCATGCCCGGAGCGACGGGTCATGTGCTCAGCACCAGTCTCGGCCGCAGCTGGCAGGCGTCGGAGACCCCCGTCGGCATCAACCCCAAGACCCAGGATGCGGTCTACCGCACGATCGGTCGCGGCGGGATCGTGGTGGTCGGCGAGGGTTCGCGCGGGCGTCTCACGCGACTGGTCAACGACGAGCGCAGCAAGGCCGAGCGCGTCGCCCATGGAGTCCCCGTGACCGTGATGTACGTCGGGCACGGCGACGATGACGTCGCGATCGCCGACCTCGCCAAGAAGATCAAGAAGCTCCCCAAGGCCATCGACAAGGCGACCATGGCCGCGGTCATCCGTCGCATCGACTCGGTGTCGAAGTCGCTGTCGTCGTTGCCGATCCCGAAGGGGATCGACCCGACCAAGGTGCGCGCTCAGCGTCCGCGCTGACCGCAGTCCACGACCCAGGCCATAGACCGCACGCACGATAAAGCGCGGCCGCCCTCACCGGGCGGCCGCGCTTCGTCGTTCACTCCGACAGCGGCTGACGGGGAAGGCGGCGCACCTTCGCGCGCCGACGGCGACGCTCGGGAACCATCGAGCGCATCTCATCGAGCTTCCCGAAGCAGAACAGGCGGTCCTCGGCCTCGAGCACCACATGCTTGCGAGGGTTGGGGATCACGGTGACCCCCCGGTGCAGAGTGAGCACGGTGATGTCACGCTCCCACAGTCCCGCCTCGCCGAGCGTCTTGCCGACGAGGTCGACCGCGCCGTGCACCATCAGCTCGGCGACACCGTATCCGGTCGACACCGTGAGGCGCTGGCGCACGTCGATCTCGGGGAAGGCGACCTGCCCCGCGATGTAGTCGATGATGGCGCCGGCGACATCGAGCTTGGTCGCCGTCTCGATGCCCTGCAGGCCGGGCGACGAGTTGACCTCCATGACCAGCGGGCCCTCGTCTCCTTCGAGCATGTCGACGCCCGCGACGCGCAAGCCCATGATCTGCGCCGAGCGCACGGCCGCGCGCTCGTAGATCGGATCGAGCTCCACGGCCTCGACCGATCCCCCACGATGCACGTTCGAGCGGAACTCGTCGCCCGCCGCCGAACGGCGCATCGCGGCGACCACGCGGTCTCCCACCACCAGAGCGCGGATGTCGCGTCCGCGGCTCTCGGAGATGAACTTCTGGATGAGGACGTTCTGCTTGGTGGAGTGCAGCGTCTCGATGATCGCCTCGGCGACCTTCACCTGCGGCGCCAGGATCACGCCGATGCCCTGGGTGCCCTCGAGCAGCTTGATGACGACGGGCGCGCCGCCGACCCGCTCGATCGCCGGTCGCACGTCCGCGCGGTTGCGGACGAACGCCGTCGGCGGCATCGCGATGTTGTGGCGCGACAGGATCTGGTTGGCGCGCAGCTTGTCCCGCGCGCTGGAGATCCCGTTGGCGGTGTTGGGCGTGTAGACGTCCATCTGCTCGAACTGGCGCACCACGGCGGTGCCGAAGTACGTGATCGAGTTGCCGATGCGGGGCAGGATCGCGTCGTAATCGCTCAGTTGACGTCCGCGGTAATGCAGGTCGGGCTCGTCGGCCGTCAGGTCGATGGCGAAGCGCAGCGTGTTCAGCACCTTGACGGTGTGGCCGCGCTGAAGCGCTGCGGCGCGCAGTCGCTGGGTGGAGTACGCCTGCGGCGCACGGGAGAGCACTGCGATCTTCACGGAGAATTTCCTGCCAGGATGGTCGGGTGAGTAAGTCATCCCATTCAAACACCCTTATCGGGTGGCGAGAGTGGGTCAGCCTGCCCGATCTCGGCGTCGACTGGATCAAAGCCAAGATCGACACGGGGGCACGGACGTCGTCGCTGCATGCCTTCGACATCCACGAGTTCGACCGCGACGGTGCCGCCTGGGTGCGCTTCCGCGTGAAGCCCTGGCAGGACAGCCAGGAGGATGCCGTCGACGTGGAGTGCCCCGTGCACGACCGTCGCGCGGTGCGAAGTTCCTCCGGCCATGCGCAGGAGCGACTGGTGGTCGAACTGCGGATCCGCATGTACGACCGAGAGGTGCTCGCAGAGGTCACGCTCAGCAACCGCGACGAGATGGGATTCCGGATGCTGATCGGACGCGAAGCGCTTCGCCAGGGATACACCGTCGACCCCGCGCGGTCGTTCGTCGGCGGACGAGCACCGCGAGAGGCGCGTCGCCGAAATCGCGGCAAGGACTGAGCGGACGATTCTCAGGCGCGGATCAGGACCAGACGGGTGAGCTTGTCGTGCAGCCCCCTCTGGTCCGAGTCCCAGACGACCGCGGGGATCACGACGACGAGCAGCAGGGTGCGCACCACCGGACGCCAGAGCCCCACCCACCCCCCGTCGAGTCGGATGACCCGCATCCCGAGGATACGGTGACCCGGGCTGCCGCCGGCGGTCGGGATGAACAGGATCTGCAGCGCCGCGAAGACGGCCAACGGCGCGAACTGGGTCAGCCCGGCCTCGGACGGAAGAGCGAACTGGTCGTAGCCGAGGAAGCCCGTGGCGATGATCGTGGCGGCGACGTAATCGATCACGAGCGCCCCGATCCGCCGCCCTGGACGGGCGATGCTTCCGGTGCCGGTCTCGGGCATTCCCAGTCGCTCGCCGGGGTAGGTATTCACAGCATCCGTCACTCCCCCAGCCTACCGGCGCGTAACATGCCGGAAACAAAGCGGATACGGTGGAGAAACGCCCCGCACGTACTGTGCACAATGGCCGTGAAGCCATCGATCCGCAATCCAGGAGTCGTACATGTTCAAAGATTCGTCCGAGGTGCTCGCCTACATCAAGGAGAACGACGTCAAGTTCCTTGACATCCGCTTCACCGATCTCCCTGGTGTCCAGCAGCACTTCAACATCCCCGCCTCCACCGTCGATGAGGACTTCTTCGTCGACGGACAGCTGTTCGACGGCTCCTCGATCCGCGGCTTCGCCAGCATCCACGAATCGGACATGCAGCTCATCCCCGACGTGACCACGGCATACGTCGACCCCTTCCGCGAGGCGAGCACGCTCGTCATGGTCTTCGACATCTACAACCCGCGCACGGGAGAGATCTACTCGAAGGACCCGCGTCAGGTCGCCAAGAAGGCGGAGAAGTACCTCGCCTCCACGGGTATCGCCGACACCGCGGTCTTCGCCCCCGAGGCCGAGTTCTACATCTTCGACGACGTCCGCTACTCCGTCACCGCCGGTGAGAGCTTCTACAAGGTCGATTCCGAAGAGGCCGCGTGGAACACCGGCCGCGAGGAAGAAGGCGGAAACCTCGCCAACAAGACCCCGTACAAGGGCGGCTACTTCCCCGTCAGCCCGGTCGACAAGACCGCGGACCTGCGCGACGACATCACCCTCAAGCTGATCGACGCCGGCTTCATCCTGGAGCGCTCGCACCACGAGGTGGGCACCGCAGGCCAGCAGGAGATCAACTACCGCTTCGACACGATGGTCCACTCGGCGGACGACATCCTGAAGTTCAAGTACATCGTGAAGAACACCGCCGAGGAGTGGGGCAAGGTCGCCACCTTCATGCCGAAGCCGCTGTACGGCGACAACGGCTCGGGAATGCACACGCACCAGTCGCTGTGGAACGACGGCAAGCCGCTGTTCTACGACGAGGCCGGCTACGGTCAGCTCAGCGACATCGCTCGCTGGTACATCGGTGGACTTCTGGCCCACGCGCCGGCGGTCCTGGCCTTCACGAACCCGACTCTGAACAGCTACCACCGTCTGGTGAAGGGCTTCGAGGCTCCCGTCAACCTGGTCTACTCGGCCGGTAACCGCTCGGCTGCCATCCGCATCCCGATCACCGGCTCGAACCCGAAGGCCAAGCGCATCGAGTTCCGCGCGCCGGATGCCTCGGGCAACCCGTACCTCGCCTTCGCCGCGCAGCTCATGGCCGGCCTCGACGGCATCAAGAACCGCATCGAGCCGCACGAGCCGGTCGACAAGGACCTCTACGAGCTGCCGCCCGAGGAGGCCAAGAACATCCCGCAGGTGCCGAACTCGCTGCTCGACTCGCTCGAGGCGCTGAAGACGGACCACCAGTTCCTGCTCGAGGGTGGCGTCTTCACCGAGGAGCTCATCGAGACCTGGATCTCGTACAAGTACGAGAACGAGATCCTGCCGATGGCACAGCGCCCTCACCCGTTCGAGTACGAGCTGTACTTCGGCGTCTGACGACCAGCACGGCGACGACCCCTCCGGACCCCGCGCACGCGGGCGTCCGGAGGGGTTTCGTCACCCCGGGAAGACCCCCTCATCCGTCCGTGTCGATCTGGACAGATGTAGGACCTGCGCGAGCGAGCCGCCGGTTAGCGTGGGAGCGTTCCCCCGCCAACCCTGTCGGGAACTCCATCGCTCCGCGCGAGATGCTCGGAGCTACTGAACCCCCTGGAGGTCGACCATGCCTTTCGTCACCACAGAAGATGGTGCAGAGATCTACTACAAGGACTGGGGCAGCCACGACGCCCAGCCCATCATGTTCCACCACGGATGGCCGCTGTCCGCGGACGACTGGGACGCCCAGATGCTGTTCTTCCTCGACAAGGGCTACCGCGTGATCGCCAGCGACCGCCGCGGTCACGGCCGTTCGTCGCAGATCAGCACCGGTCATGACATGGACCACTACGCCAGCGACGCCTCCGCCGTTGTAGAGCACCTGGATCTGAAGAACGTCATCCACATCGGTCACTCGACCGGCGGCGGTCAGGTCGCGCGCTATGTCGCCCAGTACGGAGAGCCTCAGGGACGCGTCGCCAAGGCGATCCTCGTCTCGTCGGTGCCGCCGCTGATGGTCCAGACCGACGCCAACCCCGACGGAACCCCCGTCTCGGTCTTCGACGGCTTCCGCAGCGCGCTGGCCGCCAACCGCGCCGAGTTCTACCAGGCAGTCGCGTCCGGCCCCTTCTACGGCTTCAACCGCGAGGGTGCCACGGTGTCGCAGCCGGTCATCGACAACTGGTGGCGTCAGGGCATGATGGGCAGCGCGCTCGCTCATTACGAGGGCATCAAGGCGTTCTCCGAGACCGACCAGACCGAGGACCTCAAGGCGATCTCCGTGCCTGTGCTCGTGACGCAGGGCGACGATGACCAGGTCGTGCCCTACAAGGACGCCTCCGTGAAGCAGGCCGAGCTGCTCAGCAACGCCACGCTCAAGATCTACGAGGGCTACCCGCACGGGATGCTGACGATCCACGCCGACGTCATCAACCCCGACCTGCTCGCCTTCATCCAGCAGTGACCGGCGTCGTCCGCGTGCACCCGCGCGGATGACCTCGGAGTGCCCGCCCAGCGACGCTGAGGCGGGCACTTCTGCTTTGGTACCCCCTTGGCAGAACCGGGCAACCGAGCGCAAGCCCCGAATGACTCAGACTTCTCTCGACGTAGCCTGGTGGGATGGCACGTATGCACACCATGGAGCGGACAGAGATCCTGATCGACGGCGTCAGCGCCTTCCTCGCACAGGATCAGGACATCGACGCGCTGATGCAGCGCCTCGCCACCGCGGCCAACGGACCGGCGTCATTCGTCGATTTCATCGTGGTCGGAAACCGCCGGGTTCGCGTCCTCGTGACCCCGCGCACGAAGATAGTGATCTCGACGTCCACCGTGCAGTACGACCCCCGTGACACGGGTGACGAGCTGGCGCCGTGGGGCGGCATCTTCGACCCCGACGCCGCGTTGATCTGACGTAGATCAGGCGCCGGTGCCTGGCTTCGCCGATCGGGTCAGCGCGTATCGGCGGCGTGATGAGCTCGAATTGGATTTATTACTAGTTCACCTAGTAATCTAAATCTATGGACACTCGGACCGAGGAAAATCGCGATGACTCCGCCGCGTCGAGCGGCCTGGGGCTCGCACCGGCCAGGGCTGTCGATGCCGCGGGCCTCGACACCGGTCTCACCCGTTCGCCGGTGAGGCCCGCACCCGAGATGGTCGCGGCCACCTTCGCAGGTGTCGCCGCCTCCGCAGTGCTCGTCTCCGGTATCGCCGTCATGGCGACTCTCTGAAGACCCCCTCACCGGCAGTCGTCGATTCGCGCAGAAACAGGAGAACCACGATGGGACGCTTCATCTACGAGGACGGCCAGAAGGCCGAGATTGAAGACCGCGCGCTGCTGCACCTGCAGCTGGTGATGACGACGAAGCTCCGCCGCGGCGAGCCGTTCGCCTTCACATGGAAGGAGGACATCAGCACGGGAGGTGGCCGCCGGACAGTGTGGGTGAACGCCGGCAGCAGCCTGGTCTTCAAGTACTTCGGCAGCCGTCAGCCCGCCATCAACCGCGAATGGGTGGACGCGCTCGCTCGGATGGCCAACAGCCCCGGCGGGCTGTACCTCGTCCCCGAACCTGCAGCGATCCCTGAGAGTGTGAGCGAGCCGTCGTCGGCCGCTGCCTCCATCGCCAAGCGGATGCCGTCGCGAGGCCCCGCGGTCTCGTCCGCTCTCTGATCGCCTCGCCGCTCGACGTCACGGGAACGATGCTCCGTCGTCGATGAGGTCGAGCGCCCATTCATTCATGGTCAGCTCCCCTCCGCGGAACGTTCCGCTGATCGTCCCCACCGCGGTGAACCCGTTGCGGCGGCACACCCCGTTGGACGCGGCGTTCGAGACGGCGGGGAACGCGGTCAGATATCGCCGATCGGGCCAGCGCAGCCGCGCACGGTCGATCACGAGGGCCAGCGCCGTAGAGGCCACTCCTCGTCCCTGCGCCTCCGGCAGCACGAACCAGCCGCTCTCCAGCGCCCGTTCGTCTCGCCACTGCGTGGGCCAGCACCCGATCGTCCCCACCGGCGCCCCCGCGGCCTCGACGACGAACATCCACGCCTCGCCCGACTCGGTGAGGCGCAGATAGCGCCGGTGACGATCGGCGACCTGCTCCTCGGTCTCGGGGCCGTTGAGGTGGGCTGTCATCTCAGCGCTGTTCGCCGCACGCAGTAGCGGAAGGTCGCCCGACGACCACACTCTGAGCGTGAGACCCTTCATGCCGGAAGGGTCTCACGGGTCACCGACACCCCGACGTCATCCGAGCGGATCATCGATGCCGTGTCGCGCTTGCGTTCCCCTCGCCCTACTGATCAACTGAGAGGTCTGATCGAGCAGAGTGGGGACCCGACATGCGCCGCAAGAGCGAGAAGCACCAGGTGAGGCGGGTCTTCACCTCCGAGACCCCGCCCGCGCAGCCGAAGACCGCAGCCGCGGCGATCGCCCGCATCAATCCGTTCATGTTCGGTCTGATCGGAGCCCTCGGTGTGCTCGTGGCGCTCGTCATCGGCGGCATCGTCGATCAGCTGGCGACGGTGCTCGTGTACATCGGCGTCGCGATCTTCCTCTCCCTCGGACTCGATCCGATCGTCTCCTTCATCGAGAGGAAGCTGCCGCGTCCGGCAGCCGTGGCGATCGTCGTGACGGTGGTCATCCTCGCCTTCGCCGGCATCATCCTGGCGATCGTGCCGATCCTCGTCGACCAGATCGGCAATCTGATCGAGAACGGCCCGCAGATGGTCAAGGACATCATGGCCTCGGCCTGGTTCAAGGATCTCGACAACCAGTTCGGATCGAACCTGCAGGACGCCGCCAACGGGATCCTCCAGTTCCTGCAGGATCCCGGCAACCTCGCGGACATCGGCGGCGGCGTCTTCGCTGTGGGCGCGGGCATCGCCGGCGGTTTCACCGGCGTCACGATCGTCCTGATCCTCACGCTGTACTTCATGGCGTCGCTGCGCAGCATGAAGTCGGTCTCCGCACGTTTCGTCCCCGCCTACCAGCGCGACACGTACCGGGAGCTCCTCGACGACGTGTCGGGTGCGGTGGGCCGTTACGTGATGGGCCAGGCGAGTCTCGCGGCGGTGAACGGCATCCTCAGCCTGATCTTCCTCAGCATCATCGGCGCACCGGTTCCCGCGCTCCTCGCGCTGATCGCGTTCATCGGCTCGATGATCCCCCTGGTCGGCACCCTGAGCGCCTCGATCATCAACTCGCTGATCTGTCTGTTCGTGAGTCCGGTGACGGCGCTCATCGCCATCATCTACTACCTCGTCTACATGCAGATCGAGGCCTACGTGCTCTCCCCCCGCATCATGAGCAAGGCCGTCGCCGTGCCCGGTGCACTGGTGGTGATCGCCGCCGTCGCCGGTGGAGCACTCGGCGGCATCCTCGGAGCCCTCGTCGCGATCCCGGTCGCGGCGAGCATCATCATCATCGTTCAGAAGGTCGTCTTCCCCACGCAGGACCGCAAGGTCGTCGCGCCGGGTACGCTCAGCGAACGGTGAGCGCCGAGGGCTGAACGCGCACGGTGAAGGCGGAGACCTCTCCGACCTCTTCACCGTCGATCTCGAAGGCCTGCGGCGCAGAGAGAGTCACCTCGACGCGCTCGGCCGACACGTGTCGCGTCGACTCCGTGCTGACGGCCTGGGCGACGCCGCCGAGAACGCGACGGATGCCGTTCTCCCAGACGACCGAGCGCACCGTGTCGAGCCACTGGAGCGGTCCGTCGGCGCTGACGAGGAGCAGATCGAGCAGCCCGTCGTCGAGTACGGCGTCCGGCAGAAGTCTGATGCCGCCCTGCACCATGCCGCAGTTGCCGATGAGCATCGTATGGCCGCGCAGCTCCTGGGCCTCGCCCTCGTCGAGCGTGACCGTGATGTCCGTCATCTCGGTGCCCGCGAGCGCGCGCCCCATCGCCTCCACGTAGGCCAGCCACCCTGCGCGGTCCTTCAGGTCGTCGTTCGTCTCGACGAGCATCTGCGCGTCGATGCCGAAGCCGACCATGACGACGAACGCCCGCTCCTCGCCGTCGATGTCGACCCAGCCGACGTCGATCCGCTTCGGGTCCCCGTCGCGCACGCGTTCCAGTGCCGCGGGGATGTTGCCCAGTGGGATCTCGAGATTCCTCGCCAGGAGGTTGCCGGTGCCCTGCGGCACGATTCCCAGCGCGACCTCGGTGCCGGCGAGCACTTCCGTCACCGCTCGCACGGTGCCGTCTCCGCCGACCGCGATGACGATCTCGCACCCCGATTCGATGGCTGCGGCAGCCATTCCGCGTCCGGGATCCTCGACGCTCGTCTCCCACCACTGCACCTCGGAGGATGCCGTATCCGACCCGAAGGTCTCGCTCACCGCGGTTCTGAGCAGCGCCTCATCGACCTTCGAGGGGTTCCAGATCACACCGAGCTTGCTTGTTGCCATGAGGTCAGCATGTGGCACCCGGCTCGGAAAGGCAATTCGTCGCCGCATCACCCGTAGAAGAGCTCCTCGAACGCCCGGCGGGCGCGCCGTGTGACGCCGAGATAGTCGTCCTCGAGGAGGCTCGCAGAGCGGTCCGGATAGTTCAGCAGCCTGCCGATCGCGTCGAGCTCGCGCAGATCCGTCGGAAGCACGTCGCTCGTCTTGCCGGTGAGGAGGGTGATGGCCGACCGGAGCCGACTCGAGAGCAGCCACGCCTCCCGCAGCAGCTCCGCCGACGCGGCGGGGACGAACCCGGCATCGACCGCCGCATCGAGCGCCGCGGTAGTCGATGTGGTGCGCAACGCCGGCACCGCGTGCGCGTGCTGCAGTTGCAGCAGCTGCACGAGCCACTCGACGTCGCTGAGGGTGCCGGGGCCGAGCTTGAGGTGTCGGCGAGGATCGACGCCCTGCGGCAGCCGCTCGCCCTCGACGCGCGCCTTGATGCGCTTGATCTCCCTGGTGCCCTGCTCGTCGACGGCGGAGGGGTAGCGGATGCTGTCGGCCAGGGCGGTGAACTTCGTGATGAGCTTCGTACTGCCCGCGACGCCGCGCGCCCTCAGCAGCGCCTGGGCCTCCCACGACAGCGACCACCGTCGGTAATACTCCGCGTACGCCTCGATCGATCGGACGACGGGCCCGTTGCGGCCTTCCGGCCGGAGATCGGCATCGAGATCGAGCGGAACCCGGTGATCCGTGAGGTGCTCTCGCAGCCCCGCGACGATTCGGGCCGACAAGGACTGCGCACGCTGCGGATCGACGCCGTTCGCGTCGTAGACATAGAGGATGTCGGCATCGGAGCCGAATCCGAGCTCCGCCCCGCCGAAGCGCCCCATGCCGATGACGGCGAAGTCGAGCGCGTCGTGCTCATCCGGGACGACCTCTCGGCGCACCGCGCGCAACGCCGCCTGGATGGTCGCATCGGTGATCTCGGTGAGGGATCGGGCGATCTGCTCGATGGACAGCACGTCGAGGACTCCTCCCATCGCGGTGCGCAGGAGCTCGCGCCGCCGCAGTGCCCTCACGGCCTGCAGCGCGTCGGCGACGTTCTCATGACGGGTCTGGATCGCTCGGGCCTCTTCGTCGATCGCCGCTCCACTGCGCGGCCGGAGGAGGTCGCTGCTATCGAGCCAGGCGACGGATTCGGGGATCCACTCCATGAGCTCGCCCACATAGCGCGACGACGAGAGCAGACGCGTCAGGCTCTCGGCCGCGCCGGAGGAGTCGCGCAGCATCCGCAGGAACCAGGGGGTGTCCCCAAGCCTTTCGCTGATCCGCCTGAACGCGATCAGGGCGTAATCGGGGTCGCTGCCGTCGGCGAACCACCGCACCATCACGGGCATCAGATGCCTCTGGATGGTCGCCTTGCGGCTGAGACCGGTGGTGAGTGCGCCGATGTGCCGGAGAGCTCCGGCCGGGTCGCGGAATCCGATCGCGGTCAGGCGATCATGGGCCTGCGCGGTCGACAGCGAGCGCTCGCCCTCGGGAAGCGACGCGACCGCGCTCAGCAGGGGGCGGTAGAACAGCCGCGTGTGGATGTCGCGCACCTCGCGTCTGACGGAGTCCCACCGCGCCCAGATGGCGTCGGCCGACTCCCCCAGCTGCGTGCTGCGCGCGAGCACGCGCAGGCCCGCCTTGTCGCGGGGCATGAGGTGCGTGCGACTCAGCTCCTTCAGCTGCAGTCGGTGCTCCATGAGACGCAGGACCCGGTAGTCGTCGGCGAAGCTCGCGGCATCCGCTCGTCCGATGTACCCGCCCTCCACCAGCGCATCGAGACTCTCGAGAGTGCCCCTGGTGCGCAGCCGCTCGTCGGTGAGGCCGTGCACGAGCTGCAGCAGCTGCACCGTGAACTCGATGTCGCGCAGCCCTCCGGAGCCGAGCTTCAACTGGTAGGGCCCATCCTCGGGGTCGATATACTCCATGACCCGCTCGCGCATGCGCTGCACGCTGTCGACGAAGTTCTCGCGCGCGGCGCTGGAGAACACCATCGGCTGCACCGCGGCGATGTAGTCGGCCCCGAGCCCCGGATCACCCGCGAGCGGGCGCGCCTTGAGCAGGGCCTGGAACTCCCAGCTCTTGGCCCAGCGGTCGTAATAGGCCAGGTGCGAGGACAGCGATCTCACGAGCGCGCCCTGCTTGCCCTCGGGACGCAGTGCCGCATCGACCTCCCAGAGCGGTGGCTCGACCTCGATGCCGTCGAGTCCTCGCATGGTCTCCCGCGCGAGTCGGGTGGCGATGTCGATGGCGCGCGACTCCGGCAGCACCTCCTCGTCGGCCGTGCCCCCGACGAAGATGACATCCACATCACTGACGTAGTTCAGCTCGCGGGCGCCGGCCTTGCCCATGCCGATGATCGCCAGCCGGGTCGCGGCGACCTGCTCGCGCTTCATGGTCTCGGCCAGATGCCGCCGTGCGATAGCCAGTGACGCCTCGAGCGCGGCTCCCGCGATGTCGGCCAGCGCCGCCGACACCTCGTCGACGACCCGCACCGGGTTATGGACCGTCAGGTCGAAGGCTGCGATCGCGGCGAGATTGCGCCGGTAGGCGACCCGCAGCGCGACGACGGCGTCATCGCCTCCCGACGCCGCGAAGCCGTCGTGCGCTCCGACGGCATCGAGCAGCCGCTCACGCAGCTGTGCGGCAGACGGAGGCTGCTCGAGGGACTCTCCGAGCACCGCGATCTCGGCCGGATGCCGCGAGAAGAAGTCGGCCAGACCGGTCGATGCCCCGAAGACGCGCCAGAGCCGCCGGCGCGACTCGCGGTCGGCGAAGAGCGGCGCGAGGGGCGACGCGTCACGTCGGGCGACGAGCAGAAGCCCCATGACCGCCGCGTCGGGATCGGCCGCGTCGGCCCCGTCGAGAAGCGCGGCCCGGTCGACGCCGAGCAGCTCACCGAGCTCGTCGAGGTGCAGCGCGGCCTCGCTGAGATCGGCGAAGCCCAGCCGCGCCAACGCCGACAGGGAGACGGACTGATCCGAGCGGGCCACGCGACCGCCTACAGGAGCTCGAGGTTGTTCTTGAGCTCGAGCGGAGTGACCTGGCCCCGATAGGCCTCCCACTCCTTGCGCTTGTTGAGCAGCACGTAGTTGAACACGGACTCGCCGAGCGTCTCTGCGACGAGCTCGGAACCCTCCATGTACTCCAGAGCGTGGTCGAGGCTGGCCGGCAGCGCTGAGTACCCGAGTGCGCGCCGTTCGGCGTCGCTCAGCGACCACACGTTGTCCTCCGCCTCCGGCGGCAGCTCGTAACCCTCTTCGATGCCCTTGAGCCCGGCCGCCAGCATGAGCGCGTACGCCAGGTAGGGGTTGGCCGCGGAATCGAGAGCGCGATACTCGACACGCGAGGAGCCGCCCTTGTTCGGCTTGTACATCGGGACGCGCACGAGAGCCGAGCGGTTGTTGTGGCCCCAGGTGACGAAGCTCGGAGCCTCGTCGCCGCCCCAGAGTCGCTTGTACGAGTTGACGAACTGGTTCGTCACCGCGGCGATCTCGTTGGCGTGGCGCAGGAGCCCTGCGATGAACTGCCGACCCGTCTTGGAGAGCTGGTACTTGGCGCCCTCCTCGTAGAAGGCGTTGCGCTCCCCCTCGAACAGCGACATGTGCGTGTGCATGCCGCTTCCGGGGTGTCCGCTGAGCGGCTTCGGCATGAACGTCGCATAGACGCCCTGCTCGATCGCGACCTCTTTGATCACCGTGCGGAAGGTCATGACGTTGTCGGCCATGGTGAGCGCATCCGCATAGCGCAGATCGATCTCGTTCTGACCGGGTCCGCCCTCGTGGTGGCTGAACTCGACCGAGATCCCCAGATCCTCCAGCATCCGCACCGACCGGCGACGGAAGTCGTGCGCGGTGCCGCCCGGCACGTTGTCGAAGTATCCGGCCGAGTCGACGGGCACGGGTCCCTCAGGACCGAACGTCGAGGACTTCAGCAGGTAGAACTCGATCTCGGGGTGCGTGTAGAACGTGAAGCCCGCGTCCGCGGCCTTCGCGAGGGTGCGCTTGAGCACGTGCCGGGGATCGGAGACGGCGGGGCGGCCGTCGGGGGTCGTGATGTCGCAGAACATGCGAGCCGTCGGGTCGATCTCGCCGCGCCACGGAAGGGTCTGGAACGTCGTGGGATCCGGCTGCGCGAGCAGATCGGATTCGTAGCTGCGGGTGAGCCCCTCGATGGCGGAGCCGTCGAAGCCGATGCCCTCGGCGAACGCGCCCTCGACCTCCGCGGGAGCGATCGCGACCGACTTGAGCGTGCCGATGACGTCGGTGAACCAGAGGCGGACGAACTTGACGCCGCGTTCCTCGATCGTGCGGAGAACGAAATCCCTCTGCTTGTCCATCGTCACTCTGCGCTCTTGCCGATACCGGCGTCCCAGCCGCTCTCGGCCGCCTCCTCCTCGGCCCAGGCGCGCGAGCGCTCCTGGAGCTTGGCGGGGGCGTGGGCGGCCTCGTCCTCGGTGTCGAACGGGCCGACGCGGTCGGCGGAGGGGGAGATCATCCCGAACTCGACCAGACCGGTCTCCAGGTTGTACCAGTACTTCTCATCGCCGTTCGTCATGGCCGATTCCCCTTCATCACGTGGTGTCTCGATCCTATCTGCGCCGACGCCGGTCGCTAAGCTATCGCTCATGGCAAAAGCGATCGGCGTCGACATCGGCGGCACGGGTATCAAAGCAGGCATCGTCGACCTCGAGCACGGGATCATGGCCTCCGACAGGGTCAGGGTCCCCACTCCCGAGGGCGCGTCGCCGCAGGACGTGCTGATCGCCGTGCAGACCGTGCTCAAGACCCTCGATGTGCACGACTCGACGCTTCCGCTCGGTGTCGCCTTCCCGGCCATCGTCAAGCGCGGTAAGACGCTGTCCGCAGCGAACGTCTCGAAGAAGTGGGTCGACTTCGACGCCGAGCGCTTCTTCCGTGACGGTCTCGGCCGCAACATCGTCTTCGTGAACGACGCCGACGCGGCCGGCGTCGCAGAGGCCCGTCACGGCGCCGCACGCGATGTGCGCGGTCTCACACTTCTCACCACCCTCGGCACCGGCATCGGCTCGGCGTTCCTCTACGACGGCGTGCTGCTGCCGAACACGGAGCTCGGGCACCTCAACTTCGGCACCTACGACTCGGTCGAGCAGTGGGCAGCGACCTCGGCACGCGAGCGCGAGAACCTGAGCTGGTCGGCCTGGGCCGAGCGCCTCCAGGCGTTCTACTCGCACATCGAGTTCCTCTTCAGCCCCGACCTGTTCGTCGTGGGCGGCGGTGTGTCGAAGAATGCGGGCGACTTCCTGCCGCTCCTCGACCTCAAGACCCCGATCGTCCCGGCGATCCACCGCAACAACTCGGGCATCATCGGCGCGGCATCCCTCGCCGGCGACTGACCCTTCGACGAGCTCAGGGACCGAGGGACGAGCTCCGGGACCGACCGACACGCTCACAGACATCGAGGAAGGCCCCGCTGATCCAGCGGGGCCTTCCTCGATGTCTGGGCGAATGGGCCGACCTGTACGCCGGGTTCTGTTCCGGGGTTCTTCGCCCCTTCGACGGCCATCTCTCTCGGCGACACGTTGCCGTGGCGCTCCAGCGGTCTACCCGAGGACTCGGCGAGCCGCGTCAACATCCTCTGTCTGACCTTGCTCCGGACGAGGTTTACCTGGCGGGCCATGTCACCATGGCCCCCGGTGGTCTCTTACACCACCCTTTCACCCTTACCTCCCGGCCCGAGACGAGCTCGGGATCCGGGTGGCGGTCTGCTCTCTGTGGCACTTTCTCGCGGATTGCTCCGGGTGGGCGTTACCCACCGTCCTGCCCTGAGGAGCCCGGACGTTCCTCGGTGCGGTCTCCCGCCACGCGACCGTCCAGTCGACCCATTCGCTATCCCAGTCTACGTCGCCCCTACTTCTCCGCCGACTCCGCGATGCGCAGGTCGAGCGGGACGTCGATCGGAAACCCTCCGAAGAGCCGCCGAGTCGCGACGGCCGCGGCGTCGCGCACGGCCTCGGCCGCCGCCTCCGCCTGCTCCGCCGGCACGTGCAGCACGACCTCGTCGTGCAGGAAGAAGGCCAGATGCGCGCGGGCGCCGAACATCCCGGATGCGGGCGCGGGGTGCGCGGTCTCCGGAAGCCGCTGCAGTCGGTGCCTGATCTCCGCGAGCCAGATGAGCGACCATTCCGCGGCCGTGCCCTGCACGACGAAGTTGCGGGTGAATCGCCCCCAGTCCCGAGCACGTCGTCGTGCGACGGCGACGGTCGCCGGCTCGGCGTCGGCGTCCGTCGCGCTCGCCTGCATCGCCTCCCATTCCACCGAGGGGCGGGGCGACGAGCGGCCGAGCCAGGTCGACACCACTCCCCCGTCCTCACCCACCCTCGCCGCCTTGTCGACATGGGCCATGGCGCGCGGGTACACCTTGCGCAGGCGCGGCACGAGGCGGCCGCTGTCGCCCGTGGTGGCGCCGTACATGGCCCCGAGCACGGCGTACTTCGCCTCCTCGCGAGTGCCGACGGCGCCAGAGTCGACCACCCCGGCATACAGGTCGCGGCCCTGGGCGGCCTTCGCCATCGCCTTGTCGCCCGCCATCGCCGCGAGCATGCGGGGCTCCAGCTGTGCCACGTCGGCGATCACCAGAGTCCAGCCCTCGTCGGCCCGCACCGCCGTGCGAAGGTTCCTGGGCAACTGCAGCGCTCCCCCGCCCGCCGATGCCCAGCGTCCGGTCACGACGCCGCCGGGGATGTACACGGGGCGGAAGCGCCCGCCGTGCACCCACTCGGCGAGCCACGCCCACCCGTTGGCGCTCAGCAGCCTCGAGAGCTTCTTGTACGTCAGCAGCGGCTCGACGACCGGATGACTGTGCTGCGCGAGCTCCCACCGGCTCGTCGATTCGACGGGCACCCCGACCCGATGGAGCGCACGGAGCAGCTTCGGCTGGCTCTCGAGGTTCAGCGTGGGGTCCGCGAGGATCGCGCGCACCCGCTCGCCCTGCGAGACCATCCGGCTCGGCAGACCGCCGGCGACGGGACGGGTGCCGAGGATGTCGGTGAGGATCTCGTCGTGCACCGATTCGTTCCACGGGAGCCCCGCCGCGCGCATCTCCTCGGCGATGAGTCCGCCCGCCGACTCGGCGGAGGTGAGGAGCGCGAGTCGACCGTCACGACTGTCACCGATGACCCTGCGCTGCTCGCGGTACTGCTCGAGCGCCTCCGCCACAGGATCGTCGTCGTCGTCGTGGTCGAGCACGTCGAAGAGCGCCGGGAGGTCGTCGCCGACCGTGAGCGCCGGGTCGCGGCGCACCCATGCGGCAGAGGGCGCGAGCGGGCGAGGGACCACGTCGGTGTCGCGGAGGATCGCGTGGCACAGCACGAGGTCGTGCGTGCGCCCGAGCACCACACCGGCTGCGAGGAGCGACGGGTAGATCTCGCGCGCACTGCGGATCACCCAGCGCGGTGACGACGACCGTTCACGCTCCTCGACCCAGCGGGGCAGGTCGTCGGAGCGGAGCTCGTGCCTGGCGACCTCGATCTCGCCGGCCGCGAGCTCGACCGCGGTGTACCCGCCAGAACCGTTCGCCGCGAGAAGGATGCGGGGGTCGTCCCGAGTGCGAGGCGTCTGCGCCATCAGGCTCGTGGCGCGTGGGTCACAGCCCGGATTCCTCGGTGCGCACCAGGATGCAGCCGCACTCGGGGCACGAGACCACCGCGTCGTCCGCGGCGCGGCGGATGTCGTTCAGATCGGTGGTGGGCAGCAGCATGCGGCATCCCTCGCAGGTGCCCCTGGTCAGCAGCGCCGCTCCTGCGCTGTTCGACGCCCGACGCGTGTACTCGGCCATCAGCGCCTCCGGCACTGCCGAGACGACGGCAGCCCTGTCTCGTGTCAGCTGCGCGCCGAGCTCCGTCGCCGCCGCGACGTCGGCCTTCGCCTGTGCGGTCAGCGCTCCCCCTTCGGCGGTCGTCGTCGCGAGAAGCGCCTGCTGGGCGGCGACGGCAGCATCGGCCTCCTCCACACGCCCCATCAGATCGAGCTCGATGTCCTCGAGGTCGCTCTGGCGCCTGGCGAGACTCGCGATCTCATGCTCGAGCGCCTGCGCCTCCTTCGAGTTCGTCGCCGACGCGAGCCGATCCACGTCACGGGAACGGCGCTGCTCGACGAGCTTCACGTCGGACTCGAGGCGCGTGAGCTCCGTGCGCACGTCGTCACGCGTTCCCGTCAGGGTGGTGAGCTCGCGGAGCTGGTCCTGACGAACGGCGACGAGCTCGGTGATCCTCGCGGCCTGAGGCGGCTGGGTCCGCGCGCGCTCCGCCTTCGCGATCCGCCGATCCAGGTCGGCGACGTCGAGGAGGATGCGCTGGTGTTCTGGGCTGGCGTTCACGCTGTCAAATCTACTCGGTGCACGCTGCGGCGGCTCACTCGAGGTCACCGTCGACGTAGAACCACTCGCGTCCCTCCCGCACGAAACGACTGCGTTCACGCAGCGATCCGCGGGCTTCGCCCTGCGTCCACTGCGCGTCGAACTCGACGACCCCGACCCGATCGAACGGCCCGCCCTCGGCTCGGTCGACGATCACGAGCCGGCGCCAGTGGAGGTCGTCCTCGAACGCGAGCTCGCTCGGCCGGGTCGAGGGGTGCCAGCTCGCGAGAAGGTGCCGCTCGTCGTGCAGAGCGAAAGCGGTGTAGCGCGAGCGCATCAGACGCTCCGCCGTCGGCGCAGGGGTGCCGGCGAGAACAGGGCCGCAGCACCCGCCGAACACGTCGCCGGAGTTGCACGGGCACCGGGCCACCGGGTCCATCCCGTGCGGCGTTCCGTCATCGGTCGTCGTGATCCTGGCTCCCGTCACGGCTCCAGCGTACGCTGGCGACATGACAGATCTTCCCCGTTTCACGGCTCACAACGGCTTCTCCCTGCCCGCCCTCGGACTCGGGACGTACGCGCTGAACGGCGACAGCGGAGCGGATGCCGTCGCGACGGCGATCGGCGCCGGCTACCGCCTCATCGACTCGGCGTTCAACTACGAGAACGAGGGATCGGTCGGTCGCGGGATCCGCGAATCCGGGGTCGACCGTGCGGAGATCATCGTCACGACCAAGCTGCCCGGTCGCCATCATCCTCGCGAGAAGGCCGGGGACAGCATCGAGGAGAGCCGGTCGCGTCTGGGCGTGCAGACGACCGACCTGCATCTCATTCACTGGCCCAACCCGCACCAGGACGAGTACGTGCAGGCATGGGAGGCGCTGGTGCAGGCGCAGCAGCGCGGAGTCGTCGCGCAGATCGGCGTGTCGAACTTCCTGCCGGAGCACCTCGAGCGCATCGAGAGGGAGACGGGTGTTCGACCCGTCGTCAACCAGATCGAGGTGCACCCCTACTTCCCTCAGGAGGAGCAGCTCGCCTACCACCGCGAGCACGGGATCCTCACCGAGGCGTGGAGCCCGCTGGGGCGCGCGAAGGAGCTCCTCGACGAGCAGGTCGTCGCGGACATCGCGGCCGCGCACGACATCTCGGCCGCGCAGACGGTGCTCGCATGGCACATCGCTCGCGAGACGGTAGCCATCCCGAAGGCGTCGTCGCCGGAGCACCAGAGGTCCAACCTCGAAGCCGGCTCGGTCGTGCTGGATGCCGCAGAGGTCGAGGCGATCACGGCGCTCGGACGCGCCGACGGGCGCCTGTTCGACGCAGACCCCGCCTCGCACGAGGAGTCCTGAGTCGCGAGCGCGCGGCGGGCTGAGTCCGCCGCCGTAGAATCGATCAGCTCCGGGTGACTGCGCCCACGACCGACGCGAGATGAGGCACCCGTGACGACGACACAGGCCGGCTGGTACGACGACGGATCCGGCACCGTGCGGTGGTGGGACGGTCAGAACTGGACGGAGACGGTGCAGCCTCCGTCCGCCCCTGAGCCGGGGCTGGACGGGATGATCCAGCGGATCCAGGCCGACGCGGTCTCGGGCGCTCGGCCGCGCCCGGCCGCGAACGGCATGAGCTACGTCGTTCTGCAGGTCGTACTGAAGGAGAAGATGTGGGGGTCGGGGTCGAACAACCTCACCGAGCTCGAGCATGCGATCAACACACAGGCCGCGCTGGGCTACCGCCTGCACACGATAACCACCGCCTCGTCGGGCAGCACCGGGTTCGGCGGCGGCGACCGCATCCAGGCGACGCTGGTCTTCGAGCGGCTCGTCTGACGGTCGGCGCGCTGCGAGCTCGTATCCCTCTCGTGACTGTGGCGACCGCAGCGTGACGCGCGGCACGCCACCGCGTGTCGACGACCGCGTGCTGACGCTGGCCGGCATCCCGATCACCCCGCGCACCGCTCGGGCGTACTTCGCCCTCCAGGCGGTCGCGGGCGGGATCTGGTGGTGGGGCGTCTTCGCCTCGGATGACGTCAGGCACGCCACGCTCGGCGATCTCACCGCGCCCGTGATCGCGGTGCTCGACATCCCGCTCTTCGTCCTGGCCTCAGCGCTCGTGGCATGCGGCGTCCCGTGGGCGGTCTGGATCGTCGCCCCGTGGACGTCGCTCGTCGCCGCGGGGATGGCCGTCTACGCCACGATCACGGGATCCGCCGGCTGGGGCGCACTCCTCATGGCGCTCGCCGCCCTGGCCACTCTCGCGGCGGGGATCGTCGTCGAGCGGGGTCGAGCACCGGTGGAGTGGATCACGACCGGTCCCTTCGCCTTCCGACCGGCCGCACCCGCGCGCACCGGCACGATGCTGGCGCGCACCGGGCTGCAGACGCTGATCTTCTGGGGCCTCTTCCTCGTGTTCCTTCCGATCGTGATCGCCGCCCTCGAGTCGCGCTGGATGCTGCGGATCGAGTCCCCGCCTGTCGTGGGCCTGATCGGCATCGTGCTGCTCCTCGCGGCGTCTGCGCTCGGAATCTGGTCGGCCGTCTCGATGTCGGTCGAGGGCGACGGCACTCCCCTGCCCTCGCAGACGGCACGTCGACTGGTCATCGCGGGGCCGTACCGCTTCGTGCGCAATCCGATGGCGATCGCCGGGATCGCCCAGGGCGTCGCGGTGGGACTCCTGCTGGGATCCTGGCTGGTCGTGGCGTACGCGCTGTGCGGCTCGCTCTTCTGGAACTCGCTCGTGCGTCCGCTCGAGGAGGACGACCTGTCGTCGAGATTCGGACGGGAGTTCGACGACTACCGGTCGCAGGTCGCCTGCTGGGTACCCCTCAGACGCGCTGCGTCCCGACGACCCTGAGCAGGTCCAGCCGGCTCTGCGCATCGGTGCCTGGGGCGGCGGTCAGCACCACCAGAGCCTGGGACTCGTCCTCCGTGAAAAGCGCCTGGCAGTCGACCTCGATGGGGCCGATCTCGGGATGGACGAGCACCTTGTGATCCTCGAAGCGCCGCCGCACCTCGTGGACCGCCCAGAGCGCGACGAACTCGGGGCTCCTGGCCTCGAGCTCGCGCACGATGGCGCCCGCACGCGAGTCGTCGCCGAGAGCCCCGTGCGCGGCCCGCAGGGAGGCGACGAGCGCCCGTCCGTGCTTCTCACGGTCGGCCTCGGGATACAGGCGACGCTCCTCTTCGGGGTGGACGAACCACCGATGGATTCCGCTGCGCTCCAGTCCGTCGAGTGCGCTCGCGTCGCCGAAGAGCGCCTTCGCGGCGTCGTTCTGGATGAGGACCTCGTCGAGCATCGACACCACGAAGGCCGGTGAGTCGTCGAGCCGGTCGAGCACCCGCAGCAGGCCGGGCTGCACGTAGTCGGTGAACACCGCGCGGTCGGGAGCACTGTGCCCGCAGACCCGATGCAGGTAATCGCGCTCATCCGGAGTCAGCCGCAGCGCCCGTGCGATCGTGGCGACCATCTGCACGCTCGGCTGCGGCCCGCGGCGCTGCTCGAGCCTGGCGTAGTAGTCGGTCGACATCGCGGCGAGCTGCGCGACCTCCTCGCGCCGCAGGCCGGGGGTCCGGCGTCGTGCTCCGGCGCCGAGCCCCACATCCGACGGCCTCAGTTGCTCACGTCGACGCACGAGGAAGTCGGCGAGTGCTTCTCTGTCCATCCCCGCAGTATCCCTCGGATCGGGCGCGCTCATCCAGGGATCGGGGATCCCCGGATGAGCGCGCCCTGGTGAGCGGCTGCGCAGGGTCGAAGAGTGGACTCATGGACATCACCGGAAACACCGTCTTCATCCCCGGAGCGACCAGCGGCATCGGACTCGCCCTCGCTCTGCGTCTCGCGGAACGCGGCAACACCGTGATCGTCGGCGGACGACGCGCGGAGCTGCTGCGGCAGATCTCTGCACAGCACCCCGACATCGCGACCGTGCAGATCGACACCGCCGATGCCGACAGCATCCGCTCGGCGGCCCGCGCCGTCATCGACGCGCATCCGTCGCTCAACGTCGTCATCACCATGGCGGGCATCATGCGGGTCGAGGACTGGACGAGTCCCGCAGGGTTCCTCGACACGGCGGAGGCGACCGTGACCACCAATCTGCTCGGCCCGATCCGTCTCATCGCGTCGTTCATCGACCATCTCCTGACGATGCAGGACGCGACCATCATGACCGTGTCGTCGGGCCTCGCATTCGCGCCTCTGCGCGTGACGCCGTCGTACAACGCCACCAAGGCGGCGATACACATGCTCAGCGAATCACTGCGCCTGCAGCTCGAGGGAACGAGCGTGAAGGTCCTCGAGCTGGAGCCGCCGTCTGTGCGCACGGCACTCATGCCGGGTCAGGAGACGAGCGACTTCGCGATGCCGCTCGACGACTTCGTCACCGAGGTGGTCGAGCTGATCGAGACGCAGCCCGAGGCGACCGAGATCCAGGTCGAGAACGTCAAGTTCCTGAGGTACGGAGAGGCCCGTGGCGACTACGCGCACGTCGTGTCGACCCTCAACCGCCGCGACCCCCACGGGAGCTGACGCACCACGCGCCGAGGCGGAGGAGCCGTGTGGGCGGATCAGATCGCCGCGGTGACCGCATCCTCAACGGTCGTGTGCGTGAAGCGGAATCCCGACTCCTCGAGAACTGCGGGGCGCACGTCGGCGTCGCAGACGAGCAGCGAGTCGGCCGCAGCCCGGCTGAGCGCCAGACGCAGCGCCCAGGTCGGCACGGGCAGCCAGAACGGGCGATGCATGGTGCGGGCGAGCGCCCGGCCCGTGTCGTTCGCCGAGGCCCTGGTGGGACCGGTGAGGTTCACCGGTCCCACCAGCCCCTGATCGATCACGTGACGGATGCCCCGCACCTCGTCATCGAGCGAGATCCAGGGCCAGATCTGGGTTCCGGGTCCGATCGGCCCCGCGACACCGGAGCGCGTCAGCTGGATGAGGGGCTTCAGCACACCCTGACGATGGATGACGGGGGCCGTGCGCAGCAACGAGACCTTCGTGGCGTCGCCCGCTCGTCGCGCCTCGTCCTCCCACCGGACGCAGAGCTTCGCGAGGAAGGTGTCGCCGGCCGGCGAGCTCTCGTCGAGGACGGCTCCGGGCTTCGAACCGTAGAACCCCACGGCGGAGGACGACACGAAGCTCGGCGCTCCCTCGCCCAGCGCTCGCACCGCCGTGGCGATCGTGCGCGTCGTCGACACCCGCGACGCGAGCAGCTGCGTGCGGTACCGACGAGTCCACGGCAGACGCCCCACACTCGCTCCGCTCAGCGAGACGACGGCGTCAGCGCCCGCCAGGACATCGGGAGACAGTTCGCGCTCGCCCGGCACCCACTGCACCTCGCTCGCGTCGCGCGGCGGCCGACGGACGAGGGTGGTCACCTCGACCCCATCCGCCCGCAAGGAGGAGCTCAATGCAGTGCCGATGAGGCCTGAGGCTCCGCTGATCACGATGCGCTGAGTCATGTTCGCTCCTGTCGACGGGTCTGGGACGATGCCCTGACGCGAGTCTGTCACAGACCGTCACAGCGGCATCCGTGACCCCAGCATCACCCCGTAACGAGCGATCTCCCGAGCGACGGGCAGACGGAGCGCCTGGTACTCGGCGAGGGCGGCATCGGTGGAGGAGCTCTGCCGCAGCACAGAGGCCAGTGCGAGGGCGTCACCGGCGGCCTTGGCGGCCCCCATCGCCGTGTGCGGGCGCACGACCGCCGCCGCGTCGCCGAGGAGCACCGTGCGCCCTCGTCGCAGTCGAGGAGCGACATAGTCCAGCACCGCCTGCAGGAAAGGGCGTGATTCGAGCTCCACGACGTCGGCGAACTGCGGAGGCAGACGACGGCGCGCCTGCTCCGTGAGCGATGCGACGACCTCCCCCGGCGTCTGCCCGGGGGCGAGTGACGTCGCATCGGACGACCGCCCTGCCGACACCGTCAGCGCGGAGAGCTCGGCGGCGGTCATCGATCGGTACCAGACCCAGTTGTATCTGCGTGCTCCGGGTTCCGTCTCGCCGTGCGGGCCGGGAACGAGGTACCCCAGCGCGTGCTCTCCCGGCCCGGTGTAGAAAGTCATCCGTCGGAACAGGGTGTCTGCGGCGCGACCCGGTACCGACGATTCGGGAACGAGCCCTCGCCAGATCGCGTAGCCGACGTAGTGATCGTCGTGGTGATCGGGGGCGACGAACTCGCGCACCCGCGAATGCGCACCGTCGGCACCGATGAGCACATCCGTCTCGTGCTCTCGTCCACCGACCTCGAAGCGTGCGCGTCCGCCGTCACCGTCGACCGATGCGATCCCGCTGTCGAGGTGGTACCGGTCCTCAGGAACCGTCGCACGCAGCGCGTCGTACAGACGATCCCACGACAGCTGCGTCTGCTCCGCGTACTCGCGCTGCCCGACGCGGCCGTGCAGGTCGAGCGTGATGCGCTCGGTCGAGGTGACGCCCGGCACCGCATCCGCCGGCAGCCCCGCGGCATCCAGCGCCGTGAAGATCTCCTGCTGTGCGACCAGCCCTGCCCCTCTTGTCGCGAGTCCCCGCACGGACTTCTCGTACACCTCGACGCGATGCCCGTCATGATGCAGCAGTGCGGCGGCGAAGAGCCCCCCGATCGACCCGCCGATGACCGAGACGTCGAGGCGATCCGTGGTCGGACTGGTCATGCTGTCACCGTATCCAGGCGCGGAGTGCGCGCAGTAGGACAGGTGTCGCAGAGAGCCACGACGGGTGATCAGTCCTGCACGCCGGGCGCTGCAGGCGGGGTGGAGCCCGACGCGGGCGGATCGATCGTCGTCGCATCCACCGATGCCGTGTCGGGCCTGCGTGGCTCCCGACGCGGCCGCGGGATGATCAGCTCGAGCTCCTCGGTCACCTTGAGCGGCGTGGTGCTGAGCTTCTCCGCCTTCGCCAGCAGATCCGCATCCCACTGCGTGTGCCGTCGATGCAGCTGATCGAGATGCTCGCGCCAGCTGCCGAGAGTGTAGGCCTCGCGGATGTCCTCGGGAGACTCGGTCGCGCCGTAGAGGTGCCAGGTGCGCGCTCCCGTGCGATAGCGGGTCTGCGAGACCAGTCCCATGAGCCTCAGGAACTCGGCGCGGTCTGCGGCGGGCACCGTGTACTGCACGACGACGAGCACGCGGTTCTCGTGATCGGGCACCGCCGGCGGCGCTTCGGACGCCACGTCGTCGAGGTCGACGATTCCTCGTCCGATCCCTTCCGGGATGCGCGCGGGGACGAAGATCTGCACCAGCGCGAGGACGACGATCATGACACCGGCGCCCACCACCACTGCCCCCGCACCCAGCGGCGCGGCGAGAGCGCCGCTGAGAGCGGAGCCCACTGCCGTGCCGCCGAAGAGCGCCAACTGATAGATCGACAGACCGCGAGTGCGCACCCAGGTCGGCAGGAAGGCCTGCACCACCCCGTTGACCGTGGCGATGACACCGATCCACCCCGCCCCCGCGACGATCATGGCGATGCCGATCACCCAGAGGTCCGCGTCGAGGAGGAAGGCGCAGAGCGCGATCCCGAACAGCGCCATGGAGATGAGCAGTACCCTGTTCGCTCCGATCCGCGCACGCAGCGGAGCGAGCAGAAGGGCTCCGCTCACGGAGCCGATGCCGAGGGCCGCCAGCAGCAGTCCGTAACCGGCGGCACCGAGCCCGAGAGAGGTCTGCGCGAGAACCGGCAGCAGCGCCCACAGGGCGTTGGCCGGGAGCAGGAACAGGATCAACCGCAGGTAGAGCGAGCGCACGATGCGCGAGTGGAAGACGTATCGCAGACCGGCCCTCGTCGCGTCGATGAACGGCTCCGGCCGCGTGTCGGGCGCCCGGTAGGTCTTCCAGATGAGCAGGGCCCCCGCGTACACGGTGAACGAGAGGGCGTTCGCGACGAAGACGGCCGTCACTCCGAGCTGGGCGATCAGCAGCCCAGCCGCCGCAGGACCCACGGCGCGCGCCACGTTGACGCTGATGGAGGAGAGGGATGCCGCATCGCGGATCATGGCCGTGGGGACGATGTCGGCGACGATGGCCTGCGAGGCGGGCAGCTGCACGGCCGCCGCGCAGCCCAGCACGAACGTGACCGCGAGCAGCGTCTCGGGGGGCAGATGGCCGGTCGCCGAGAGCCCGACCAGCACGAGCGACGCGGCGAGCTGCACGAGCTGGGTCACGAGCAGCACCGAGCGTCGGTTGAGGAACTCCCCGATGACACCGGCGGGCAGGGCGAGCAGCAGAACGGGCGCCGCCGAGGCGGTCTGCACGAGCGCCACGACCGCCGCCGAGGCTCCGGAGTCGACGAGTTGCCATTGGGCGCCGACGCTCTGCATCCAGGTGCCGATGTTGCTGACCAGCCCGGCGATCCACAGCAGGCGGAACGCCGACACCCCGAGGGGTGCGAAGGCTCTGCCGCGCACTGCGGCGGCAGGGGTTGGAGCGTCTGTCGATGTCACGGGGGCCTTCCCGACGGTGCAGCGTGGTCAGAGGACGACGCGCGCGGCGTCGAGGATGATGCGGGCCACGTCGGCAGGATGCGTGTGCGTGACCAGATGGGGGCCGGGCAGCTCGTACAGCTCTCGCACACCTGCGCGCGTGAACGCGAACCGCACGACGTCGGGGTTGATGACCTCGTCGAGGGAGGCGACGATACCCCAGGTGGGGCGTGAACTCCATGCCTCGGAGGCCGCCTGCTCGAAGGGGATCGCCGCGGCGAGCGGACGTTGGGTGACCGCGAGCACGGCCGCTTCGTCGGCGGGGATGCCGAAGGCGGCGAGATAGGGGAACACATCGACCGCGATGCTCACCTCCGTGCGCTCCGTGCCGTCGACGGCGGGATAGGTGGCGAACTCGAAGTGGTCCACGGCGCGCGTGGGAGGGAACGGGCGAGCGAGCTCCTCGGCGCTCTCTCCTCTGTCGAGGATGAAGCCGGCGATGAAGACGATCCCCCGCACGTTGGGGCCATCGCCGGCCACCGCGGCGACGGTGGCCCCGTAGGACTGCCCGGCGAGGAGCACCGGTCCGTCGATGTGCGCGATGAACGAGCGCACATACGCGGCATCCTCGGCGAGACTCCTGTTCGTTATCGCGGGCACGCGCACGCGCATCCCGCTGCCCTGCAGGCGCATCGCCAGAGGCGACCAGCTGGCACCGTCTGCGAAGGCGCCGTTGACCAGGACGACGGTGGGCGTCATCGCCATCTCATCCTTCCTCCCGCCGGATGCCCGGCTCTCTCCGATGTCGTCTCTCAGGCGTGCGCCTGGTGCCAGGCGCTGATCTGCACCCCGTTCAGACGGAAGCTCGCGAACCCCATCACCTCGACGGCCCCCGATCCCCGTGCCCGAAGGCGAAGTCGCTGCTCGGTGAGCACCGTGTCTCCGCTGACGGCGACGGAGACGAGCGCGGTCGACCACTCGTCGAAGCTCTCGTGGAGGTCGGTGATCATGCGCGTCACAGCACCTCGCCCTCGCACGACCTGCGACGCGGTCGGACGGTAGATGACATCGTCGGCGAGGAACGGGAAGAGCTCGGAGTGCGCGCCGTCATTGAGCAGGGTGACGAAGTCCCTGACGATCAGCTCGCGCTCCAGCTGCTGGATGCCGCCGAGAGCTTCGCGTCCGATGCCGTCCATGTCGCGCCTCCGGTGTGTGTCGGTGGGATCACCGTACGGCCGTGAGGGGTCGGGCTCACTCGACGTCCGTCCAATCCTGTGCGACCAGATCGCGAACCGTCCACCGCTCCGAGAACACACGTCAGGTGAGCCCGTTCAGCGCGCGATCGCGCGCATCCGCAGTGCGGCGACCACGGTCACCACGCCGACCAGGACGACGAACACGAGCAGCACGGCGATCTGCGGCAGCACGGTCAGTGCCGCACCGATCGCGAGCACGGGAATCGCGAGACCGCAGTACGCGACGAGGAAGATCGCCGCCAGCGTCTCGCCTCGTCTGCCCTGCTCCGCCACCTCGGATGCCGTCGCCAGAGCGCACTTGAAGAGCGCGCCGACGCCGGCGCCCGCGACGAGCCCTCCGAACAGGAAGACCGGGAAGCTCGGCAGGAGGGCGCCGGCGGCGATGGTGAGCAGGCCGAGCCCGCATGCGATCGCCGCGAAGAGCAGCTGGGTGCGCCGCGGCACGCGTCCGAGCAGCACCTGCGCGGCTGCGGCGGCCCCGAAGACGGCGAACACCGTGACACCGGCGATCAGGTGGCCGGTGAGCTCGAAGGTGCCGATGAGGATCGTCGGCGCGAGGGAGGTGAAGAGGCCGAAGAGGGCGAACCCGGCGAAGGCGGCGAACCCGGCGGCCACGAATGCGCCGCGCGACGCCGCGGGTACGGCGATCTTCTGAGGGCGATAGGGACGGGGCTTCGTCGCGACGGTCTCCGGCACGAGCGCGACGGCGATGCCCAGGAGGATCAGGATCACCGCGAAGACGGTGTGCGGCAGGTGCAGAGGGTCAGGGAGGAGATCGGCGAAGAGCCCGCCGATCAGGGGGCCGAGCGCCAGACCGCCGAGGTTCGCACCTCCGGCCACGGATGCCGCGACGATCGCGTTCTCATCAGGACGTGCTCTGGCGCGGAGCTCGCCGAGATGAGCGGTCGCCGTCGCCGTGAGCACGCCGATGCTCACGCCGTTGACGACACGGGCCACGAGAAGCCCCGGAACGTCGGTGAACACCATGAACAGCACCGCGGAGAGCACCGACACGAGGATCGCGATGACGAGCATCCGCCGGCGGCCCATCCAGTCGCTGACGTGCCCGAGCAGGAAGAGGCTGGCGACGACCCCCACCGCATACGCCGCGAAGACGACCGTGATGATCGTGACGGGGAACCCGTCCAGCTTCTGATAGATCGGGTAGAGCGGAGTGGGCACGGTCGAATAGGCCATGACGAGCAGGAACGCCGCCGCGACGATCCAGAAGCTGGTCGTCCGCCCCTGTCGCCGCGTCTCAACCGACCCTGTCTCACTCACCATGTTCTCTCCCGTTGCCGATCCGACCGCCCAGAGACGCCGTGCCGCGCCGACGCCACTATCGCACGACCCGAGGTCGCCGCTGCGACTGTCGGCACGATTCTCGTCAGGTGTCGGAGGGATCGACCCCGGTCGATCCCTCACACTGGGATCGACCACCCCCGAACAGGAGATCATGAGCACCGTGAGCACCGGGCCGACTCAGGCCGCAGCCGCCCCGCTGACCGCCAACGCGGTCTTCCTCGTCGTCTCGATCACGGACGACGGATTCGACACCGTCCGCGACGTCCTGACCGACCTGGCCGACTCGATGAAGGCGATCACCTTCCGGTTCCCCGACTCCGGCCTGACCTGCACGGTCGGCATCGGCAGCGAGGTGTGGTCGAAGCTCACGGGATCGACCCCGCCGAAGCAGCTGCGGCCGTTCGCGCCGGTGACAGGTGCCGTGCACACCGCCCCGGCCACCGAGGGAGACCTGCTTTTCCACATCCGCGCGGAGCGGGCTGACGTCTGCTTCGACTTCGAGACGCGGCTGCTCACCGACCTGGGCGACGCCGTGGTCGTGAGGGACGAGACGGTCGGCTTCCGCTCGTTCGACCGCCGTGATCTTCTCGGATTCGTCGACGGCACGGCGAACCCGGTCGGACCCGCGGTCGACGACTCCGTCATCGTCGGCGACGAGGATCCCGATCATGCGGGAGGCACCTACGTCGTGACCCAGAAGTACGTGCACGCGATGTCGTCGTGGAACGCGCTCTCGGTCGACACGCAGGAGCGCATCCTCGGACGCACGAAGACCGACAACATCGAGCTCGACGACGCGGCGTCGGGGCAGCTGTCGCACAAGACGCTCGCGACGATCGAGGACGACAAGGGTGTCGAGCACGACATCATCCGAGACAACATGCCCTTCGGTCGCCCTGGCGCCGGAGAGTTCGGAACTTACTTCCTGGGCTACTCCCGCAACCTGTGGGTGATCCAGGAGATGCTGGAGCGGATGTTCATCGGCGAGCCCGCCGGACTCCACGACCGTCTGCTCGATTTCTCGACGGCTCTCACCGGCTCCGTGTTCTTCGCGCCGTCGGCGGAGGCCCTCGAGGCGCTCACGGCGCCGTGAGTGAGCGCTCGGCCTCCTGAGAAGGGCGCTCAGAGCACGACCGCGACCTCGCGAGTGCTCTCCGAGCTCTTCGCACTGCAGCCGGCCTCGCACCGGTGGCCGAAAGCGGTGGAGGCCGCCGCCGCAGTGGTGACGCCCCCGGTGCTCGGCACGATCCTCGGAGAGCCGGTCCTCGGCGCCGTGGCGTCGATCGGCTCGCTCATCGTGCTCCACCTCCCCGACCGCACGCGTCGCGAGCGCGCCACCGCCCTGCCGGTGGTCGCGGTCGCGCTGCTGATCGCGGCCTGCGTCGGCGCGCTCGTGGGTGCGGCACTGCTGCCCAGCCTGATCGCGATGGCCGTCTTCGCCGCCCTGGGCTCGTTCCTCGCGCAGGCGCTGTCGGTCGGGCCACCCGGTGCCCTGTTCCTGGTGCTCGCCGTGGGCTCGGCGGGTCAGCTGGTGGCTCCTGTCGTCGGCGGCGGAGCGGGGCTGCCGCTCTCGGGGGTGATCATCGCGCTCGCCGCAGGGTCGGCGATCGGTTATCTCGTCGTCCTCCTGCCCCTCGCCCTGCCCCGAGTGCGGCAGGGCGAGGCGGCGGCCTACGCAGCGAGATCGCCTTGGCGATTCGCGGTCACCCCGGGTGTCCGAGTCGTCTCCGCGCGCATCGCGGTCGCGGCCGTGCTGTCGGTGCCGGTCAGTGCGCTCCTCGGTCTACATCACGGCGCCTGGGTGCTGCTGGCCTGCCTCGGGATCCTGCAGAAGGACGCCGACATCCACTCCGCTCTGGTGCGCGGCACCCAGCGTCTGATCGGCACGGCCCTCGCGATAGTGCTGATCCTCGTGCTCGCCGTCGTCGACCCGACCGGACTCTGGCGCATCGCATGCGCTGCCGCATTCATCTTCCTGTTCGAGCTGCTCCTGCGTCGCAACCTCACCTGGGCGCTCGCGTTCGTCACACCCATGTCCGTTCTGCTGGCCTCGACGGCCGGAGAGCCTCTCAGCGAGGTCGCCGACGAGCGCATCCTCGACACCGCCGCGGGCGCGGCCGTCGCCGGGCTCGTGCTGATGGGAGCGATCCTGCTCGAACGGCGCGCGGCACGGGTGCGCTCGGGGTGAATGACGAAGAGGCGCCGAGACAGGTGTCTCGGCGCCTCTCGGGCGGCTCCGGGCAGCGTGACGACGGTTCAGCGCAGGGGCGTGATGCCCTGTGCGCCGCGCGGGAACGTCGCGAGCACGGCGGGGTCGATGTTCAGGTGCGCGGAGACGAGCTGTGGCGGAACGTGCGAGAGCCAGTTCGCGAGCGAGATCTCCTCGTACCTGTCGGTGCGGAACACCTCGAGGAACTGCAGGACATCGTCTCCGGTGTTCTCGATGTAGTGACCGTAGTTCTTCTTCACGACCCCCACGTCACCCGCGCGGAAGTCGGTGGTGTTGGCGTGCGGTCCGGTGTTGAAGACCGTCATGCGGGCCGACCCCTTGAGGTAGTACTGCCATTCGTCGGCATTGGGGTGCCAGTGCAGCTCGCGCATCGATCCGGGCTCGACCGTGACCAGCGCCGCGGCCACCGTGTTCGAGTAGGTGTAGTTGGTCGAGTCCGCGATCTGGATGCTGCCGCCGGTGTTCTGGTAGAGCGGCTTCGACCGGGAGAGACGGAAGATGACGGGCTCCATCCCCCACTCGACGCCGGCGGCCGCCTGATCGACCTCGAGGGCCGGGGGCTCGTCGCCGGGGAAGATCCAGAGGTTGTGCAGAGGGATCTCGGAGAAGACCTCCTGTGCGACGCCGAAGTTCTTCGCGAGGACCTCGGGCGGGGTGTGTGCGAACCAGTCGGTGAGCAGCAGCGTGTTCGACTCGGACTGATCGCCGTCGTCGAAGGCGAGCACGAACTCCGCGCCGTCAGGGCCGAGTCCCTGCAGGGAGTGCGGCGTGCCGGCGGGGAAGAACCACAGATCGCCCTCTTCGACGTCCTCGACGGCCGGCAGCCCCGAACGGCTGAGCGTGGTGACCCGTGCCTTGCCCCGGGTCATCACCGCCCATTCCGCGGTCTGATGCCAGTGCAGTTCGCGGATGCCGCCGGCGTCGAGGTACATGTTCACGCCGGCGATCTCGTCGGAGATGTGGAAGTCCTGCTTGGTGAGCTCGCGTGCCCATCCACCGCGCTGCACGCGGCGAGGAGAGATGTTGAAGGAGGACCAGAAGAACGGCTGCGTGCTGATGTCCGTGGCCGGGGCGTGCATCTGATTGGGGAACTGCGATTCGATGACCTCGTTCTGAGGCCCCGTCATCGTGTTGCTCTGAGGGATGTCGGCGATGTTGACCTCGCCCTCCTGCGGCAGATCGGGGTTTCCCAGCGTGGGGACCTCGTGACCGATCTCGGGGCTGTCAGACGTGTCCATGGCTCTCCTTCGGAACGATTCCAGACGGTATCCCGAAGTCTGCTCCTCTCCTGCTCACCGCGGAATCGACCGCTGACGAGAGCCTTCTCGACACCAGTCGGAGTCGCGACGCCCGCTAGCTCCGCACGAGTCTCGGCACGGCCCTGACGTAGACGACCATGCCGATCAGCTCGACGAGCGTCTGCATCACCACGACGACGGCCGCGAGCGACAGGGCGTCGGGCAGCGCCAGGGCGAGCGGAAGCACCACCAGCGAATTGCGGGTCGAACCGGAGAAGACGAGCGCCCGCGCGCCGGCGACGTCCTGACGGAAGAGGCGCGCGGTTGCCAGACCGACGAACGGCATCACGACGAGGAACGCCGCGTACACCGGGATGACCGTCGCGAGCAGGGTGAGGTGAGAGCAGATGGCGTCCGTCTGCGATGCCACCACGACCAGGAGGACGAGCATCATGACGGGCACCATCGTCGATGCCATAGCGTTCTCGACCGCGCGAGCGGGCCGAAGCCGTCGTGCGAGCATCTGGGTCGCGACGGCGAGCACGAGCGGCAGCACGATCAGCAGCAGGAACGCCTGCACGAACGGTCCGACGTCGATGGCCCCCACGACGTCTGCACCGACGAACAGGTACAGATACACGGGCAGCAGCAGGACCTGCAGCAGCATCAGCACCGGCGTCGCCGCGAGAAGACGAGCGGATGCTCCGCCGGCGAGACGGGAGAACACGATCACGTAGTCGACGCACGGGGTCAGCAGGACGAGCAGCACTCCGACCAGGAGCGCCTGCCGGTCGGCGATGAAGCGGGTGAGGGCGAACACCACGATCGGCACCAGCACGAAGTTGAGCACGAGCACACCCGCGAGGAAGCGGGTGTCTGTGAGGGCGTGGCCGATCTGACGGAACGGCACCGCGAGGAAGGTCGCGTAGAGAAGAACGATCAGCGTCGGCGTGACGGCCGACTCGAACAGGTGGGCACCGGTGGGGACAGCGATGCCGACCACGGCGCCCAGGGCCAGGGCGCCGAGATAGAGCGGTATCTGCCAGCGCTCGAGCCATGCGATCATCTCGACCAGCGTAGGCGTTCGACATCGGCGCGACGGTGGGCCCTGCCGGGATCGAACCGACGACATCCACGGTGTAAACGTGGCGCTCTACCAGCTGAGCTAAAGGCCCTGGTGGATCGAGTCTACCCTCGACCCGATGCGCGCCCATATCGTCGAAGAGGGCTAGGCTGAGGGCGGCACGCGTTGTGCACAGCCGACAAGGCTGCCCGCGTCGCTTCCCGTTTCATTGGCATGACCTGCCAGCTTGACGAAAGGCTCCCCCGTGACTGTGCACGACCAGGATCCGTACTCCCAGGGCCCCCTCGACAGCGATCCGGAAGAGACGGGCGAGTGGCAGCAGTCGCTCGACGAGCTCGTCGACGCCAAGGGTCACGGCCGCGGCCGTGAGATCATGCTCAGCCTGCTCAAGCGCTCGAAGGAGCTGCACCTGGGCGTGCCGATGGTCCCGACCACCGACTACATCAACACGATCGCTCCGGAGAACGAGCCCGAGTTCCCCGGTGACGAGGAGGTCGAGCGTCGCTACCGCGCCTGGATCCGATGGAACGCCGCGATGACGGTGCACCGCGCGCAGCGCCCCGGCATCGGCGTCGGCGGCCACATCTCGACCTACGCGTCGTCGGCCGCCCTCTACGAGGTCGGCTTCAACCACTTTTTCAAGGGAGCGGACAGCGAAGGAGGTGCCGACCAGATCTTCATCCAGGGTCACGCCTCCCCCGGAACCTATGCCCGTTCGTTCCTCGAGGGGCGCCTGAGTGCGGACCAGCTCGACGGCTTCCGCCAGGAGAAGTCGCACGCTCCGCACGGCATCCCCTCGTACCCGCACCCCCGCCTGATGCCGGAGTACTGGCAGTTCCCGACGGTGTCGATGGGTCTCGGACCGATCAACGCCATCTACCAGGCGATGTCGAACAAGTACCTCGAGAACCGCGGCATCAAGGACACCTCCGCATCGCGGGTCTGGGCGTTCCTGGGTGACGGCGAGATGGACGAGGTCGAGAGCCGCGGACAGCTGCAGGTCGCCGCCAACGAGGGCCTCGACAACCTCACCTTCGTCGTCAACTGCAACCTGCAGCGACTCGACGGTCCGGTGCGCGGCAACGGCAAGATCGTGCAGGAGCTCGAGTCGTTCTTCCGCGGTGCGGGATGGAACGTCATCAAGGTCGTCTGGGGCCGCGAGTGGGACGACCTGCTCTCCCGCGACACCGAGGGCGCTCTTCTCAACCTCATGAACGTCACCCCCGACGGCGACTACCAGACGTACAAGGCCGAATCCGGCGCGTACATCCGCGAGCACTTCTTCGGCCGTGACGAGCGCGCCGCGGCCCTCGTCAAGGACTACTCCGACGACGACATCTGGAACCTGAAGCGCGGCGGACACGACTACCGTAAGGTCTACGCGGCGTTCAAGGCCGCCACCGAGCACAAGGGCAAGCCGACCGTCATCCTGGCAAAGACCGTGAAGGGCTACGGCCTCGGTCCGCAGTTCGAGGGCCGCAACGCGACCCACCAGATGAAGAAGATGACGCTGGACAACCTCAAGACGTTCCGCGACGCCATGCACATCCCGATCACGGACGCGCAGCTCGAGGAGAACCCGTACCTGCCCCCGTACTACAACCCGGGCCCGCAGGACGAGACGATCCAGTACATGCTCGAGCGCCGCCAGGCCCTCGGCGGATTCCTTCCGGAACGCCGCTCGACGCACGTCGGCCTCTCACTCCCTGACGACTCCGCGTACGCCCTTCCCAAGAAGGGATCCGGTACGCAGGAGATCGCCACCACCATGGCGTTCGTACGACTGCTCAAGGACCTGCTCCGCTCGAAGGACTTCGGCCACCGCATCGTGCCGATCATCCCCGACGAGGCGCGCACCTTCGGCATGGACGCCTACTTCCCGACGGCGAAGATCTACAACCCCAACGGCCAGCACTACACGTCGGTCGACCGTGAGCTCCTCCTCGCCTACAAGGAGAGCCCGCAGGGCCAGATCATGCACGTCGGCATCAACGAGGCGGGCGCCCTCGCGGCGTTCACCGCGACCGGCACGTCGTACGCCACGCACGGCGAGCCGCTGATCCCGGTCTACCTCTTCTACTCGATGTTCGGATTCCAGCGCACGGGCGACGCTCAGTGGGCCGCAGGCGACCAGATGGCCCGCGGGTTCATCATGGGGGCCACGGCGGGCCGCACGACTCTCACGGGTGAGGGTCTGCAGCACGCCGACGGTCACTCGCACCTGCTGGCGTCGACCAACCCCGCGACGGTCTCGTACGACCCCGCCTACGGCTACGAGATCGCCCACATCATGCGCTCCGGTCTCGAGCGCATGTACGGCGGCGAGCACGAAGACCCGAACGTCATGTACTACATCACGCTCTACAACGAGCCGATCGTCATGCCGGCCGAGCCGGAGGGTGTCGACGTCGACGGCATCGTGCGCGGCATCCACCGCATCTCCGTCGGCGAGGGCGAGGGTCCTCGAGCCCAGCTGTTCGCCTCTGGCGTCGGACTCCCCTGGGCCCTCGAGGCGCAGGAGCTGCTGAAGAACGACTGGGGCGTGATCGCCGACGTCTGGTCGGTCACCTCGTGGACCGAGCTGCGCCGTGACGGCCTCGCCGCCGACGAGCACAACTTCCTGCACCCCGAGGAAGAGCCGCGCACGGCCTACCTCACCGAGAAGCTGCAGGGCGTCGAGGGGCCGGTCGTCGCGGTCAGCGACTTCATGCACGCCGTGCAGGACCAGATCCGCCCGTGGGTGCCGAACCGCTTCGCAACGCTCGGGGCCGACGGCTTCGGCTTCTCGGACACGCGCGCCGCCGCTCGTCGCTTCTTCAAGATCGACGGACCGTCGATCGTGGTGCGTACGCTGCAGTCGCTCGCCGAGGACGGCGTGGTCGACAGGTCGCTCGCAGCGCAGGCGATCCAGAAGTACCGCCTGCACGACGTGAACGCCGGCACCAGCGGCAACGCAGGCGGCGAAAGCTGAGCACTCGGTGACAGGTTCCTCTTCGCGCGGCACGGACAAGGCCGCGACCCTCACCTGGCTGCGCCGGATCTCCGGCGACATCGCCTCGGTGACGATCAAGCGCCTCGAGGACACCCTCCCCTGGTACGCCGACATGCCACCAGCCCGCCGCTCTGCGGTCGGGCTGGTGGCGCAGGCCGGCATCACCTCGTTCATCCAGTGGTACGAGGACCCGAACTCCACCCCGTGGATCGCCGCGGACATCTTCGCCGCGGCCCCGAGGGAGCTTCTGCGCAGCGTCAGCCTGCAGCAGACGCTCCAGCTCATCCGCGTCACCGTCGAGGTGACGGAGGAGCGCGTCGCAGGCAGAGACGACGACCTGCGCGAGGCGATCCTCCTCTACTCGCGCGACGTGGCATTCGCCGCCGCCGACGTCTACGCACGGGCCGCCGAGGCCCGCGGTCTCTGGGACGCCAGGCTCGAAGCACTCGTCGTCGACTCCATCCTCACCGGAGAGGCCGATGAGGAGCTGCCAAGCCGCATCGCCGCCCTGGGATGGCATGGTCACGGCGAGGTCGCCGTGCTCGTCGGCACGACTCCCCCTCAGTTCGACGTCGATCTCGTGCGCCGCACCGCCCGCAAGATGGCGGTCGACGTGCTCATCGGCGTGCAGGGCTCGCGCCTCGTGCTCGTGATCGGTCGCGCGCGCATCGACGGCCAGGAGGGCGAGGAGGACGAACTCGGCTTCGAAGAGATCGCCTCACGTCTCGAGCCCTCGTTCGGCCCCGGCCATATCGTTCTCGGTCCTGCGGTCGCCGCGCTGGTCGATGCGAGCCAGAGCGCCCGTGCCGCACTCGCCGGCTTCGCGGTCGCCCGCGCTTGGCGCAGCGCACCCCGCCCCGTCGAGGCGGACGATCTGCTGCCGGAGCGGGCCCTCGCGGGTGATCCACTGGCCAAGCAGACCCTCATCGAGCGCATCTACCGCCCGCTGCAGGCGCACTCGACCGACCTCGTGACGACGCTCTGGAGCTACCTCGACAACGGGCGCTCGCTCGAAGCCACCGCACGCGAGCTCTTCGTGCACCCGAACACGGTGCGATACCGCCTCAAGCGCGTCAGCGAGGTCATCGGGTGGGATGCCACAGGGCCCCGCGAGGCGCTCATCCTGCAGACCGCGCTGATCCTCGGTTCGATCGGCGCCGCAGATCAGGTCCGGCGTCGGCCTCCGCTGCGTCGTCCCCCGCGCTGAACCCGCCGGATCGGCGCGGTGTGTGCGCCTCGCACAAGGGTTCTTCGAAATCTTGTGATGGATCATCCACCGTTCTCGGCGGATCGTTGGCAGACTGGGTGGGTGATTGTCGTCGTATGCCCTGGACAGGGCTCGCAGACCCCCGGTTTCCTCTCCCCCTGGCTCGAGTTGGACGGCGTCGCCGAACGACTCGCGTCGTATTCCGACGCTGCGGAGGTCGACCTCCGCCAGCACGGAACGGAGTCGGATGCCGACACGATCCGTGACACGCGCATCGCGCAGCCGCTCATCGTCGCCGCCTCCCTGATCGCGGCAGACGCCCTCTCCGCGCGTGGCGCCCGACGCGCAGACGGCACGGCAGGCCACTCGGTCGGCGAGATCGCCGCCCTCGTGGGCAGCGGCGTGATCGACGCCGACACCGGGATGCGACTCGTCGGCATCCGCGGGCGCGCCATGGCGGATGCCGCCGCGCAGACCCCCACCGGAATGAGCGCCGTCCTGGGCGGCGACGAGCAGACCGTGCTCACCCGGCTCACCGAGCTCGGGCTCTCCCCCGCCAACTTCAACGGAGGGGGCCAGATCGTCGTCGCCGGGGAGCTCGCGGGGCTCGACGCCCTCGCCTCCGAGCCGATCAAGGGCACACGCGTGATCCCCCTGCAGGTGGCAGGCGCCTTCCACACCTCGTTCATGGCGTCCGCCGTCTCGGTCCTGCGCGACGCGGTCTCGACGGTCGTTCCGAAGGACCCGCAGATCACCCTCTGGACAAACCGCGACGGCTCGGTGGTGTCCGACGGACGCCAGGCCCTCGACTACCTGGTCGATCAGGTTTCCTCACCCGTGCGCTGGGACCTGTGCATGACATCCTTCGCCGATCACGGCATCACGGGGATCATCGAGCTCGCGCCGGCCGGCGCCCTCACGGGTCTCGCGAAACGCGGACTGCGCGGCGTTCCCTCGGTCGCCGTGAAGACACCTGAAGACCTCGACGCGGCCGTCGCGCTGCTGAACGGAGAAGCCGCATGAGCGTCACCCTGGCCCAGTCCCCCGGTCCCGCATACACTCGCATCTTCTCGTACGGGGCCGCACGCGGCGAGAACGCCGTGCCGAACGACGACCTGATCGGTCCCATCGACTCGAGCGACGAGTGGATCCGCCAGCGCACAGGGATCATCACCCGGGTGCGCGCCGACAAGACCACCGACGCGATCGACCTCGCCGCCGCGGCCGGAGCCGAGGCCATCGCGAAGTCGGGCATCGCCGCCGACCAAGTCGATCTCGTGATCGTCGCGACCATCAGCAACCCGAAGCAGTCTCCCTCGGTGTCGGCCATCGTCGCCGATCGTGTGGGTGCGAACCCCGCGGCCGCCTACGACATCAACGCCGCGTGTGCGGGGTACGCCTACGCGGTCACTCAGGCCGATGCCCTCATCAAGGCTGGAGCCGCGCGGTATGCCCTCGTGATCGGCACAGAGAAGCTCTCGGACATCGTCGACCCGGCCGACCGCAGCATCTCGTTCCTCCTCGGTGACGGTGCAGGCGCCGCGCTGATCGGCCCGAGCGACACCCCCGGAATCGCCCCGGCGGTCTGGGGGTCCGACGGCTCGAAGGCCGATGCGGTGGGGATGAACGGCACCCTGACCGAATTCCGTGACGGAGAGGTGCCCTGGCCGACGCTGCGCCAGGAGGGCCAGACCGTCTTCCGCTGGGCGGTGTGGGAGATGGCCAAGGTCGCCCGCGAAGCTCTCGAGCGTGCGGGCGTCGAACCGGCGGACATCGCCGCGTTCATCCCCCACCAGGCCAACATGCGCATCATCGACGAGTTCGCCAAGCAGCTGAAGCTCCCGGAGACGACCGTGATCGCTCGCGACATCGAGACGACGGGCAACACCTCGGCCGCGTCGATCCCCCTCGCCAGCCACCGCCTCATGGCCGAGCACCCCGAGCTCTCGGGCGGTCTCGCACTGCAGATCGGCTTCGGCGCAGGTCTCGTCTTCGCCGCTCAGGTCGTCGTCCTCCCCTGAGAACGGCCCGACCTTCCCTAGACTGTTCCACGGTTCCGAATACAACCCGTAAGAAAGAGGAAGACCACATGGCTTTCACCAACGATGAGGTCCTCGCAGGCCTCGCAGAGCTGATCACCGACGAGACCGGCATCAACGCTTCCGAGGTCGCCCTCGAGAAGTCGTTCACCGACGACCTCGACATCGACTCGATCTCGATGATGACCATCGTCGTCAACGCCGAGGAGAAGTTCGGCGTCACCATCCCCGACGACGAGGTCAAGAACCTCAAGACCGTCGGCGACGCCGTCACCTTCATCGTCGCAGGCCAGGAGTAATCCGCAGGATGCCACCCCCGCGCGAGCGGGGCGTGGCATCCTCCGGCCTGCCCGCGACTCTTCGACCCCGCCTGACAAGGAACCACACATGACCAAGCGCATCGTCGTCACCGGCATCGGCGCCACGTCCGCCATTGGCGGGACCGCCCCCGAGAACTGGACGAACCTGCTCGCGGGCACGTCCGGAGCCCGTGCCCTCGAGCACGACTGGGTGCAGCAGTACGAGCTCCCGGTGACGTTCGCCGCAGAGGCCATCGTCCGTCCGGAGGAGGTGCTGCCCCGTCACGAGGCCAAGCGCCTCGACCCCTCGTCGCAGTTCGCCCTGATCGCCGCGCGCGAGGCCTGGGCGGATGCCGGCAGCCCCGATGTCGCCCCCGAGCGCCTCGGAGTCGACTTCGCGACCGGCATCGGCGGACTGTGGACCCTGCTGGACGCCTGGGACACCCTGCGCGAAAAGGGTCCGCGGCGAGTGATGCCCCTCACCGTGCCGATGCTCATGCCCAATGCCGCTGCGGGCAATCTGTCGCTGCAGTTCTCGGCTCGCGCCTACGCGCAGACCGTGGTGAGCGCGTGTGCGTCGAGCACCGAATCGATCATCCACGCCTTCGACCACCTGCAGGAGGGCCTCGCGGACGTCGTGATCGCCGGAGGAACCGAATCGGCGATCCACCCGATCACCATGGCCTCCTTCGCCTCGGCGCAGGCACTGTCACGACGCAACGACGACCCGGCAACGGCATCACGCCCCGGTGCGATCGACCGTGACGGCTTCGTCATGGGCGAGGGCGCTGCGGTGCTCATCCTCGAGACCGAGGAGCACGCCGTGGCACGCGGTGCCAAGATCTACGGCTACGTGCTCGGTGGCGGCGTGACCGCTGACGCGTACCACATCACCGGGAACGACCCAGAGGGCAACGGCGCCGCTCGCGCGGTCACCCAGGCGCTGGAGCAGGCCGGCATCACGGCCGACCAGGTCACGCACATCAACGCGCACGCCACCTCGACGCCGGTCGGCGATCCGAACGAGTACGTGGCCCTGAAGAAGGTCTTCGGCGACCGGATCGACGAGATCCCCGTCTCCGCCACGAAGGCCTCCACCGGGCACCTGCTCGGCGGCACGGGTGCGCTCGAGGCGATCTTCTCGCTGCTCGCGCTGCGCGACCGCGTCGCTCCTCCGACCATCAACATGACCGAGCCCGACCCCGCGGTTCCCTTCCGACTCTCGGGCGAGCCGACGCCCCTCGGCGACGGACCGCAGATCGCGATCAGCAACTCGTTCGGATTCGGCGGGCACAACGCCGTCGCCGTGTTCGCCAGCGCCGACTGACCGAGCGGAAGCAGCACAGCGGGCCCGAGGTGTTCCTCGGGCCCGCTGTCGTCTGCGCGGTTCGCGTCAGCGCCGCGCCGAGGCGGCCAACCGGGTCGAACGCGCCGCGCGCACTCGCGTCGTCCACGGCAGGAACCAGCCGATGAGCGGACCGACGCCGAAGGCGAAGAGCACCGTTCCGACGCCGACGGGCCCGCCCAGGACGAAACCCACGACCAGCACGCTCCCCTCGATCAGGGTGCGCACGATCCAGACCGGCCATCCGGTCGTCCTGACCAGACCCGTCATCAACCCGTCTCTCGGACCAGGACCGAAATCGGCGGCGATGTACAACCCCGTCGCGAAGGCGAGCAGGACGAGACCTGCGAGGAACATCGGCGCACCGATCCAGATCGACGGCGGCGGCGGGATCACTGCGAGGGCGATGTCCGCACTCGGTCCGACGAGCAGCGCGTTGAGCAACGTCCCGAGACCGACGCGCTGTCGAAGGGGGATCCACAGCAGCAGGACCAGTATCGAGACCAGCACCGTGACGACTCCGTAGCCGATCGTGGTGCTGCTCGCGATTCCGAGGGCGAGCACATCCCACGGAGCGACGCCGATCCCGCCGCGGATCATGAGTCCCAGGGCCACTCCGTAGAGGAAGAGGCCGCCGATGAGCTGCACCAGGCGCTCCACGACATCGCGTCGGCTGACGGCGGCGATCGGAAGGAACACGTCTCGAAGGTGCATTCCCCCATCGTGGCCCCCGCGGCCTCGTCCACCTCGAGGCCACTCGCCAAGAAGTGGTACGCCGAAGCCAGACCACTTTGCGGCATGCTGGTGTCATGACATCGCGATTGGTGCACCAGCTCGGCGCGCAGAACGTCGCCGGAGCGACCGCCGCGGGGCTGGCCGCGCAGATCCGGGCGCTGATCCTCGACGGACGGCTCACCGTCGGGGAACGTCTGCCGAGCGAGCGGGCTCTCGCCCTCGAACTGCGGCGCTCGCGCTCGACGATGACGCGCGCCTACGGCCTGCTCGAGGGCGACGGCTACGTCAGCCGACTGCACGGGGGCAGCACCCGGGTCTCCCTGCCGCACACATCGCGCGTGGTGACCGATGCAGACGTCGAGGCGGCGATCGACCTGTCCATCGCATCCATGGACTCGACTCCCGGTCTCTACGACGCCACGGTCAGGTCCCTGCCCCGCCTCGCCGCTCTCCGCAGCGGCAGCGGGTACTCGCTGCGCGGGCTGCCTGAGCTGCGTGAAGCCGTCGCTCGCCGCTTCACCCAGAGGGGTGCGGACACCCATCCCGATGAGATCATCATCACGTCGGGGGCGCTGCAGGGATTCAACCTCGTTCTCGCGACGATCGGACGGCGGGGCGAGCAGGCGCTCGTCGAGCAGCCGACCTTCCCCCATGCCCTGGAAGCGCTTCACCGACAGGGGTATCGGATGCTCCCGACGCCCGTCGTCCCTGCGGGGTGGGACGAGCGTCACCTCGGGGACACCATTCTTCGGAGCAGGCCCCACCTCGCATATCTCATCCCGGACTTCCACAACCCGACGGGCGCCACGATGCCGGACCATGAGCGCTCGCGCCTCGCGGCGACGGCCAGGAGTGCAGGGACGAGGCTGATCATCGACGAGACCACGGCGGAGCTGGACATCGATCGCGGCTGGGCGCCCCGCCCGATGGCCGCTTTCGATCCGCAGGCGATCACGGTCGGGTCGATGTCGAAGATCGCCTGGGGCGGTCTGCGCATCGGCTGGATCCGTGCCGATCGTGCGACGATCGCCCGAGTGCTCGCGACGCGGCCGTCGTTCGAGCTGGGAACGGCGATGCTCGAGCAGTGCATCGCCGTCGAGCTCCTCGAGGAGATGCCGTCGCTCATCGAGCACGTGCGTGAGCGTCTGCGAGACGGCCGCGCCGCCGTCGCCGCGGGCATCGAGGCACTGCCGGGGATCTCGATGCCGACGACATCAGGTGGGCTCTCCACCTGGGTGGACCTCGGAGCGCCGGTGTCGACCGCGCTCTCGCTGGCTGCGCGCGATCGCGGTCTGATCCTGCCCCCCGGCCCGAGATTCACGACGGGCGGCGTCCTCGAGCGCAACGTGCGCATCCCCATCACGCTCACCCCCGAGCGCACGACGGACGCCATGCAGAGGCTCGCGCTCGCGTGGGACGACGCGACGACCGGCGGCGTCTCCGCGCCGCGCGACATGGCGCACGCCGCCGTCATCTGAGGCGGATCCCGACCGGCGCCGGCGCCGGCAGGGTCCCGTACGCGCGCACGCACGACGAAGACCCCGTCCCTGAGACCGGGAACGGGGTCTTCGTCGTATGAAGAAGGGATTCGCTTTCTCAGCGCCCGGGATCACTCACCGGCATCCGATACTCGCGCCTCTCTCCCTCAGGTCAGGTGATCGGCCTCAGCCGACCTTGTGCAGCCAGACGACGCGCGCGTCATCGCTGGCGTGGCGGAACGGCTCGAGCTCCTCGTCCCACGCGGAGCCGAGGGCGATGTCGAGTTCGCGCTGCAGTTCGACGGCGCTGCCGGCGGCGATCTCCATGGCATACCGGATGCGGTCCTCGCCGATGACGATGTTGCCCGCGGCATCCGTCTGCGCGTAGTGGATGCCGAGGTCGGGCGTATGCAGCCACCGACCTCCCTCACTACGAGGAGTGGGATCCTCGGTCACCTCGAAGCGCAGGTGCTCCCACCCGCGGATCGCCGAGGCGAGCACCGCGCCGGTTCCGGCGGGACCGTCCCAGTAGAACTCCGCCCGGCGGGCGCCCTCGAGCACCGGCTGCTCGGTCCAATCGAAGTTGACCGCACGACCGATAGCGCGTCCTACCGCCCATTCGAGGTGCGGGCAGAGCGCGCGAGGGGCAGAGTGGACGTAAACCACTCCGCGTGCGTGTGCCGTCGCCATGATCTCTCCGTTTCATCAGGTGCGTCTTCCCCAACGACCTGAACAACGAGAACCGGCGTGACTATGCGGTTATGGGCCTATTCTCGCCCACGCCGAGCGAAATGACAAGCGTGTCATTCGACACGACGAAGGCCCCGGTCATCGACCGGGGCCTTCGCGATGCGCAGTTGTCGGACTCGGCCGCTCAGGCCTCGCTCATGGCCTGCTTGACCTGCTGGCCCTTCGCCGCGTAGTAGGCGGCACGAGCCGCATCACGACGCGCCTGCTCGGCGTAGCCGGCCTCGAGGACGTCCTGCGGGACCTCGACGTTCGGCACGTCGTCCGTGCCGTGGTACTTCTCGATGTAGGCGTCGAGCTCGGGGCCCGACGTCCACGACGTGATGAGGCAGTAGCGCGGCTCCGTTCCCACATGGGTCGCGGCGTGCCAGAGGCGCTGGGTGTCGACGATGAGCTGCGCGCCCGCGGGCAGCGCGATGCGGTACTCGATGCTCGGGTCCGTGCGGTTCTCGCGGAGGACGAAGAAGCTGTCCTTGTCGTCGGAGAGGTTGAAGAACCCACGGACGACCCAGCCGGTCCCGTCGGGGTTCAGACGGTTGTTGTCGTCCTGGTGCAGGTTGTAGAGGCACTCGCCGTACGGGGTGGGCTGCAGCTCGATCACGCGGCAGCGACCGACGTTGGCTCCCGGCTCCTGCGCACGGCGCGTGAGGTTCGGCGCCTTGGCGGTCTGCGAGTCGATCCAGACGCCGTCCTTGTCGGTACGCGGCGGCTTGTGGTTCCAGAAGCCGTTGCACTCGATCTCGCCCTTGGCGCTGGCGAGGGGCGCGAAGCGGGTGTCACCCGACGACTTCCAGTCGTTGTACTCGATGTCGAGCCACTCCTTGGGGTCGAGCTCCTGGTCGTAGCTGTCGAGGACGACGAAGCCCTTCTCTTCCAGCGCTTTCGACTTGATGTATCCCATGATCTGAGTCATGTCCTTTCATCGGGGGCCAGCACGTTTTAACAGGCCCTGATAAGGCAAGCCTAACAGGGAGCCCTCTGCCGACCATCGAGGGCGGCCGTGAATAACCGAATAGACTGAATCGGGCGCCTGGCGACTCCTCGGCGCCCGGCGTTACGGGAGGACGAGACACCAGCATGAGCACTGCGACCACCGTCGAGGCGACAGCTGTCAACACGATCGACTGGCTCGCAGCGGAGTCCACGACCATCGTCGTGCCGGTGTATCAGCGTCAGTACCGCTGGGACATCGGCGGCTGCGAGCAGCTGCTCGCAGACGTGCGGGCCGTCGCACGCGAAGACGCGTCGCACCGGCACTTCATCGGTTCCATCCTGTCGGCCGCCGACGATTCCGATGCCGACACCGACCTGGTCCTGATCGACGGCCAGCAGCGCATCACCACCCTCATGCTGCTGGTGGCCGCACTGCAGCACACGGTTCGCGACTCCGACCCCGGGCTCGCGGCGGAGCTGGCTCGGGTTCTCGTGCGCGACGATGACGACACCCGCACCAAGCTCCGCCCGCACGATGCGTGGGCCGAACTCTACGAGTCGGTCGTGCTCGGACTCTCGACCGGCGCCGACCGCGAGTCGCGCTTCGACGACAACTACGCCTTCTTCCGCAGCCAGGTGCACGTCGACGAGGTCGAGGCGATCTGGCGAGGACTGCGTCGGCTCGAGCACGTGTCGATCACGCTCGGCGGCGAGGCCAACGCCCAGCAGATCTTCGAGAGCCTCAACTCCACCGGCGAGCCGCTGCGTGATCACGAGCTCATCCACAACTACATACTGATGGGGCTCACGCACGCCGAGCAGCTCGATGTCGAGTCGCGGTTCTGGTTGCCCATCGAACAGCACACCGGCGAGACGATCGGGGCGTTCTGGCGTCACTACATGGTGATGACCACCGGCCGAGAGGTCGCCGCAGGCGGCGAGCACGGCGTCTACAGCGCCTTCCGACGATCCTTCCCGCGCGTCGATCTCGATCACCTCCGGTCCGACGCCGAGGACTGGAGGCACTACGCCGAGCTCTACGGCATCCTGCTCGACCCCTCCCTCGAGCCGGATGCGGAGGTCGCCAGGCAGCTGCGGTTCGTCAACACCTTCGGGCGCGCCTCGTACCCGCTCGTCCTGAGGGCGTACAGCGATCACGTCAGAGGAGTGATCGGTCGCGCAGAGCTCCTGGAGACGCTGGAGTGGATCCAGGCCATGTATCTGCGGCGGACGCTCGTCAACCTGCCGAACGAGAGGCTCGTGGCGCGCCTGTGCCGGGCGAGGGCAGAGGGTAGGGATTCCCTGGCCCGCGCGTTCGCCCGCATCACACCCTCGGACGAGCGTGTCGGAGCGGTGCTCAAGTACAGCGAGCTGCCCCATGCCGCGTATGTGCTCGCTCGGCTCGAGGGCATCGACGATCCCGACGGCTTCGACGTCGAGCACATCGTGCCGACGGTGCCGAGCGACCACTGGTCGGGCGACGGTTCCCGGCCGTGGATCGACTACTCGGAGGATGAGCGCAACAGCCACAGGGCGCTCGCCCCCACCCTCGGCAACCTGACACTGCTCGAGGAGCGACTCGCCGAGCAGGTGTTCGGCGAGTCATACGCCGTGAAACGCGATTCGGCCTATGCCCGCAGCACGGTGCCGGAGACCCGCAGGCTCGCATCGACCGAGGCCTGGGACACGGCGGCGATCTCCGCCCGCACCGTGCGGCTCTCCGCCGAGCTGCTGCGCATCTGGGCGCGGCCGGCGCTGCCGGAGATCGACGACGACGGTCTCACGCCGATCCTCGACGCCGTGCGCCGCCGCGGCTGGCCGGCCGGCTGGGAGCGGGAGTTCGACTACGTCGAGTACCGCGGTGAGCGCTGGGAGGTGTTCGATGTCAGGTATCTCTTCAATCGCGTCTTCCGCCGGGCCTGGACCGACACCCGCGACGCTGCGGTGGCCTACTGCGCGGCGCACGGCGGTCCCATCTACGACGCGACGGCGTGGACGGGGCAGTGGGACCGACTCGACGACACCCACCATCTGTACATGGGCTGGGATTCGAACTACATGATGAGCGCGGTGCAGGGAGTGCTCGACGAGGCGGGGATCGCCTCGGAGGTCTTCGTGAAGTACTCGTACATCGGGAACGTGATGTGAGATGAGCGCGATGACCACGACGACGACGCGACGGATGCTCGACCTGATGATCGAGGAACACACGCTGACCGTGCCCCTCGTCTGGGGTGACGCCGCCGACACCAGGACGATCGACATCTTCGCGCGTGTGGTCGCCCGCACAGGAGGCGAGAGGCTGCCGTACCTGGTCTTCCTGCAGGGCGGCCCGGGCAGCGAGGCGCCTCGCCCCTTCCACTCGTCGACATCGCCGGCCTGGCTCGATGAAGCCCTCGCGCACTACCGCGTCGTGATGCTGGATCAGCGCGGCACGGGTCTCTCCTCCCCCGTCGGCGACGCCGACCTCTCTCGAGGGTCCGACGCCGTCGCCGAACACCTCACGCATCTGCGCGCCGACGCGATCGTGCGCGACTGCGAAGCGGTGCGCGAGCACCTGGGAGCCCGTACCTGGAGTGTGCTCGGCCAGTCGTTCGGAGGCTTCACCACGCTCGCCTATCTCACCACCGATGCCGCATCGCTGGAGGACGTCTTCATCACCGGCGGGCTCAGCACCGTGACACGCCACCCTGACGAGGTGTACGCGCTCTGCTACGACAAGATGCGCACTGCCTCGGAACGGTACTACCGGCACTTCCCCCACCATCGCGAGAAGATGCGTCGGCTGGTCGATCTCGCTGCCGCCGGAGACATCGTCCTTCCCGACGGTGAGGTGGTCTCGCCGTCACGACTGCGCTCGGCCGGATCCGCTCTGGGCACGAACGACGGCTGGCAGACCGTGTGGTCGCTGCTCGAGCTCGATCCGGCGTCGAACGCCTTCCGGTACGACCTCATGCACGCCATGCCCTTCGGAGGGCGCAATCCTCTGTACTTCGCGTTCCACGAGTCGAGCTACGCCGACGGCCAGGCGACCCGCTGGTCGGCCGAGCGGGTGGAGCCAGCCGACTTCCGCGACGATGTGACCCTGTTCACCGGCGAGCACATCCGACGCGAATGGGCCGATACCGTACCCGCGTTCCAGCCGTGGCGCGATGTGGCGCTCGAGCTCGCCGAGTTCGAATGGCCGAAGATCTACGACGCCGCGTCGATCGCATCCTCCGGCGCGACCGGAGCCGCTGCCGTCTACGTCAACGACGTCTACGTGCCGATCGAGTTCTCGCTCGAGACAGCCCAGCTGCTGCCCGACGTCGAGCTGTGGGTGACGAGCGAGCACGAGCACAACGGCCTGCGCTCCGGCCCCGTGCTCAGCCGTCTGATCGAGCTCGCCGACGGACGCCGGATCCGCTGAGACTCGTCCTCGCGGTGGATGCTGAGACCGCCCGGGGCGCATAGCCTGGTGCGATGGGCGACACTGCGGCGATGCTCCTGCTGTGCGCGATGCTGCTCCTCGCAGTGATCGCGATCGTCGTCGTGATCGTGGCGGCGTACGCCCAAGTCCCGCTCGAGAAGAAATACGACGGTGCCGGGGGCGGAGTCGGCGCATCGTTCGACGCGGTCTGGATGCCGTCGGCCCACGAGTCCGGCCTCGAACGCGACCGACAGACCGCACGCACGGCGCCCGCGCCCTCACTCGGCGAACCACCGGACGCCATCCACGGCGAACACATCGCGATCGACGTCTGACAGGTGACGCGGACACGACGAAGGCCCCGGTTCCGAGGAACCGGGGCCTTCGTCGAGGAGATCGTTACTTGGACGATCCGCCGAAGTTCTTGAAGCGCTGGTTGAACTTCTCGACACGGCCGGCCGAGTCCATGATGCGCTGCTTACCCGTGTAGAACGGGTGCGAGGCCGAGGAGATCTCCACGTCGATGACGGGGTACTCGACGCCGTCGAGCTCGATGGTCTTGTCGCCGGACACGGTCGAGCGGGTGAGGAACGTCTCGCCCGAACCGAGGTCGCGGAACACGACAGCCTTGTACTCGGGGTGAATGTCAGTCTTCATGGGATTCCTTAGTTGCTGCCCTGGATTGTGCCAGGGACGAGGGAAGTCTGCGGTGCAGAGTGCACCAAGGGTCGATTCTATCAGATTCCGCGCCCGCGGAGAGCGCGACGTCGTGACCGGAACCGGGTCAGGATGCGGCGCGCGCCGCGTAGCGGCCCTCGTCATCGGTGAGCACGATGGGCATCCCGAACGTCTCCGTCAGCGTCTCGGCGGTCAGCGACTCGGCGATCGGGCCGCCGGCGACGATGCGCCCCTCGCGCATCAGGAGCACGTGGGTGAACCCGACGGGGATCTCCTCGACGTGATGCGTGACCATCAGCATCGCCGGAGTCGAGGGCGCCGAGGCGTAGCCGCTCAACAGGGCCAGGAGCTCCTCGCGGGATCCGAGATCGAGTGACGCGGTCGGCTCGTCGAGGAGCAGCAGCTCGGGATCCGTCATGACGGCCCGCGCGATCTGCACCCGCTTCTGCTCCCCGTCGCTCAGGGTTCCGAAGGTGCGCTCGGCGAGGTGGTCGAGCCGCCAGTCGGCCAGCACGCGCATCGCCCGGCGCTCGTCGATCTCCTCGTAGCTCTCGTTCCACCGGCCGAGCACCGAGTACGCGGCGGTGAGCACCGTGTTGAGGACCGTCTCGTCGCGCGGGACCCTCTTCGCCATGGCCGACGACGCGAAGCCGATGCGCGGGCGCAGCTCGAACACGTCTGTGCGGCCGAGCGTCTCGCCCAGGACGCTGACGGTTCCCGCCGTCGGGTGCATGAGCGTGTCCGCCAGCTGGAGCAGCGTGGTCTTGCCCGCTCCGTTGGGTCCGAGGATCACCCATCGCTGATCGTCGTCGACCTGCCAGGTCACGTGATCGATGATGTTGCGGCCCTCACGGCGCACGACGACGTCGGTGAATTCCAGAGCGCTCGACATGCCTTCAGCCTATCGGCTCAGGCGGACAGCTCCGCGTACAGCGCCCGCGTGGTGTCGGCGATCGCACCCCAGCTGAACTCGTCCCTCGCGCGTTCCCGGCCCGCCTCGCCGTACGCACGCGCCCTGTCCGGATCCGACGCCACCTCCGTGAGGATGCGGGCGAGATCCGACACGTAGCGCTCGGGGTCGACCGGGGTGCCCGTGCCGTCCTGCACCTGCTCGATCGGCACGAGACGACCTGTCACACCGTCGGCGACGACCTCCGGGATGCCGCCGGTCGCGGTGCCGACCACGGCCGCGCCGCAGGCCATGGCTTCGAGGTTCACGATCCCGAGCGGTTCGTAGACCGAAGGGCAGACGAAGGTGGTCGCGGCCGTGAGGATCGCCGAGAGCTCGTCGCGGGGCAGCATCCGCTCGATCCAGATGACGCCGTCGCGGGTCTGCTGGAGGAGCCTGACGCCCTCCTGCACCTCGGCCATGATCTCGGGGGTGTCCGGCGCACCGGCGCACAGGATGAGCTGCACCTCCGGCGGCAGCAGACGCGCGGCCTGCAGCAGGTACGGCAGGCCCTTCTGCCGGGTGATGCGGCCGACGAAGACGACCGAGGGCCGAGACGTGTCCATGCCGATGGACTCGAGGAAGGCCTCGTTCTGCACGGGATGCCACCGCTCGACGTCGATGCCGTTGTGGATGACCCGCACCTTCGCCGGGTCGACGGCCGGGTAGCTGCGGAGGATGTCCGCTCGCATGCCTGCGCTGACTGCGATCACCGCTGCCGCGTTCTCGTAGGCGAGCTTCTCGATGCCGCTGGAGACGGCGTACCCGCCGCCGAGCTGCTCGGCCTTCCACGGTCGCAGCGGTTCGAGGCTGTGCGCGGTGAGCACGTGCGGGATCCCGTGCAGCTGCGATGCGAGGTGTCCGGCGAAGTTGGCGTACCAGGTGTGGCTGTGCACGATGTCGGCGTCGGCGATGGCGGCGACGATCTCGAGATCGGTGCCCAGGGTCTGCAGCGCCGCGTTCGCGGAGGCGAGTTCGGCGGGCGCCCGGTACGAGAACGTGCCCGCTTCCTCGCGGGCGGCGCCGAAGGCGCGAACCCTGACCTCGATGCTCTGGCGCAGCGCCGTGACGAGCTCGGCGACATGGACACCGGCTCCTCCGTAAATCTCCGGCGGATATTCCTTGGTGATCATTTCGACGCGCATGACTAGACGGTAGTGACTCACTTGTCGAGATGCTAGTTCGCCGGACCGAATCGCATCTATGGTTGGTGCATGTCCGCACCAAAGAAGATCTTCGGCATCATCCTCGCCGGCGGCGAGGGCAAACGTCTCATGCCCCTGACCGGCGATCGCGCGAAACCGGCGGTACCCTTCGGCGGACAGTACCGACTGATCGACTTCGCCATCTCGAACCTCATCAACTCCGGTCTGCGGCAGATCGTGGTCCTCACCCAGTACAAGTCGCACAGCCTCGACAGGCACATCTCGCAGACCTGGCGCATGTCGGCCCTGCTCGACTCGTACGTGGCATCGGTGCCCGCTCAGCAGCGACTCGGCAAGCGCTGGTTCTCCGGATCGGCCGACGCGATCCTGCAGAGCCTCAACCTGATCAACGACGAGAAGCCCGACATCGTCGTCGTCATCGGCGCCGATCACGTCTACCGCATGGACTTCCGGCAGATGCTCGACGCACACATCGCCTCGGGCGCCAAGGCGACGGTCGCGGGCATCCGCCAGCCGCTCGCCATGGCCTCCCAGTTCGGGGTCATCGACGCCGACACCCAGACGGGGCGTATCAAGCAGTTCCTCGAGAAGCCGACCGATGCCGAGGGACTCGAAGACGCGCCGCACGAGGTGCTGGCCTCGATGGGCAACTACATCTTCGACGCCGATGCGCTGATCGCCGCCGTCGAGGCCGACGGGGAGTCGCCCACCTCCGCTCACGACATGGGCGGCGACATCGTCCCCTACTTCGTCGATCGCGGCGAAGCCGGGTACTACGACATGAAGCAGAACGACGTGCCAGGCTCGTCTCCGCGCGACCGCTCGTATTGGCGCGACGTCGGTACGATCGACTCCTTCTTCGACGCGCACATGGACCTGATCTCGACTCTGCCGATCTTCAACCTGTACAACATGGAGTGGCCGATCCACTCGCAGGCCGTCAACTCCCCTCCCGCGAAGTTCGTGCGCGACTCCGTCGGCCGCATCGGCAACGCCATCGACTCGATCGTGTCGCTCGGATCGGTGCTCTCCGGCACCCATCTCGAACGCAGTGTGGTCGGCCCGTGGACGCTCGCCGGCGGTGGATCGACGATCACCGACTCCGTCGTCTTCGAGAGCGTCAGGGTCGGTGCAGGTTCTCGAGTGCATCGCGCGATCCTCGACAAGAACGTGGTGCTCGCCGACGGGGCGACGGTGGGCGTGGATCGCGAGCGCGATCTCGCGCGTGGGTTCACCGTGACGGAGTCCGGGATCACCGTGGTCGGCAAGGGCGTCTTCATCGAGCGCTGATCGCGGCGGGGAGCGGTCGCGGGTGATCGCACCCCCGTTCGTGTCGCTAGGCTCGTCCGCGTGACCCGCACGCGCTTCCTCGTCGTCCTCGATGCCGATTCCACCCTCATCCGCAACGAGGTGATCGAGCTCATCGCCGATGAGGCCGGTCGCCGCGCCGAGGTGCAGGCCGCGACCGAGGCGGCCATGCGGGGCGAGATCGACTTCGCCACGAGCCTGCGCTCACGGGTCGCCGCCCTCGAGGGCGTTCCCGTCTCGGCATTCGCCCGAGTGCTCGCCCGCATCGAGCCCACACCGGGGGTGCGTGAGCTCACGGCCGCGGTGCATGCGCGCGGCGGCGTGGTGGGAGTCGTCTCCGGCGGATTCCACGAGATCCTCGACGACATCGCGCCGGGTCTGGGGGTCGATCGCTGGAGGGCGAACCGGCTCGACGTCGTCGACGGACGACTGTCCGGCCGCGTGGACGGCCCGATCGTCGATGCGGAGGCGAAAGCCTCGTCGCTTCTCGAATGGGCCGACGAGCTCGGCGTGCGCTCTCACGCGACCATCGCCATCGGAGACGGCGCGAACGATCTCCGGATGATGTCGGTTTCGGGCCTCGGACTCGCCTTCAACGCCAAGCCCGCGGTGCGCGAGGCCGCGAGCCTGGTGGTCGGCCCCCAGGATCTCTCCGAGGTCATCGCGCTGCTCCCCTAGCGCGATGTCGGCGGCCCGGTCTATCGTCGCCCGCATGGACATCATCCTGATCGCCGGACTCTGGCTCGACGGCTCCAGCTGGGCCGAGGTGAGCGCCGATCTCGAACGAGCAGGACACACCGTGCATCCGCTCACGATGCCCGGTGTGGGTGCCTCCGCCGACGCTTCCGCCGACATCGGCATCGCCGACTGGGTCGCACATGCGGTGGCGGCGGTCGACGACGTGGGCCGGCCGGTCGTGGTGGTCGGACACAGCGGCGGCGGCAACGTGGCGTGGGGCGTGGCCGACGCCAGGGCCGACCGGATCAGCCGGGTCGTGCTCGTCGACACCGTCGCGCCGCCCAGCGGCTTCAGCATCAGCGAGTTCGAGATCGTCGACGGAGTGATCCCCTTCCCCGGGTGGGATCACTTCCCCGCCGAAGACGTCGACGACCTCGATGATGCGACTCGCACGCGCACGCTGGCATTGACGCACAGCGTGCCGGCGCGCGTTCCCACCGATCCGATCGAGTTCACCACCGGCGATCGCCACCGGGTGCCGGTGACGATGCTCATGGGCGGTCTCGACCAGCAGACCCTCGAGTCGGAGCTCGACGAGTGGGGACCGTACGCCGATGAGTACCGTGCGATCGACGCGGTTAAGGTGGTGCGCGTGGGGTCAGGACATTGGCCGCAGTTCTCGGTGCCCGCGCGCCTCGCGCAGCTCATCCACGACGCGGCCTCACGCGGCGCCTGAGATGCGCGGTCACCCGGTCAGTGGCCCATGCCGAGGCCGCCGTCGACGGGGATGACGGCTCCCGAGATGTAGCCGGACTCATCGCCCGCGAGCCAGGTGACCACGCCGGCGACCTCGTCGGGCGTGGCGAAGCGCCCGGCAGGGATGTTGGCCTTGTACTGCTTCTGGGTCTCCTCGGGGAGCTCGGCCGTCATGTCGGTCTCGATGAATCCCGGCGCCACGACGTTCGCGGTGATGCCGCGGCTGCCGAGCTCCCTCGTGAGCGAGCGCGCGAAACCGACGAGCGCGCTCTTCGACGCGGAGTAGTTGATCTGCCCCGCCGAGCCGTACAGGCCCACCACGCTCGAGATCAGGATGACGCGACCGAACCGCGCGCGCAGCATCGCCTTCGACGCGCGCTTGACGACGCGGAACGTCCCGCCGAGGTTGGTCGCGACGACGCTGTCGAAGTCGTCTTCGCTCATGCGCAGCAGCAGGGTGTCCTTGGTGATGCCCGCGTTGGCGACCATGATCTCCACCGGGCCGAGCTGCTGCTCGACCTCGGTGAACGCGGCGTCGATGGCCGCGGCATCCGTGACGTCCGCACGCACGGTCAGAGTGCCCTCGGGCCCCTCACCGCTGCGCGCCGTCACGGCCACTCGGTATCCGTCGCGGACGAACCGCTCGGCGATGGCCCGGCCGATGCCGCGGTTTCCACCGGTGACGAGGACGACGCGCTGAGAACTCATTTTCCACTCCTGATCTGGCCGGTGATGCCGGCCGAAAGCCCGTCATCGATCCTATCGAGACGGAGGCTCCGTGCCCGGTGCGAGGTTTGACACGGCAGCCGATCGACTGCGACTCTGGAGCCGACGAAAGGCCGCAGCGTGAGCGACGACAGCACTCCCTCGCAGTATCCGCAGTACCCGTCGTACTCACCGCCGCCACCACCGCCCCCTCAGCAGCCGTATGCGCAGGTCCAGCCGGTGCAGGCGTATCCTGGCGCGCTGCCCTCGACGGCGCCGGTTCATCCCGCGGGTCAGGGCTACGCGCCGCCGGCCGCGTATCCGCAGTACGCTGCTCCGTACTACCCTCCCGCACGCCCGGCGAGTGGCGCGGCCATCACGTCCTTGATCTGCGGCATCGCGGGCGCCGCGCTCTTCTGGCTGCTCATCCCCATCCTCGGGTCCGTCGTCGCCGTCATCACCGGCCATATGGCGCTGCGGCAGACCAGGGCCGACCCGAGCGTGGGCGGACGCGGCATGGCCTTCGCCGGGCTCATCCTGGGCTACATCGTGATCGGCCTGACGGTCGTGAGCATCGTGTTCAGCCTGATCAGCCTGCTCCTCCTGGGAGCCGTCACTCTGCCCTTCCTGAACCGGTACTGATCAGCGCATCATCGGCGTGCCGCAACCCCTGGGGCGGCGTAGGCTGGACCTATAGTGAAGAGCAAGCGCCCGATCCCTGCTGTCACCTCCCTGCCGCAATCGCCGCGGGTCGAGGCCGATCACCGCGTGCGCCGATATGCCATCACGATGACGATCCGCATCGTGTGCTTCGCGCTCATGTTCGTGATCCAGCCGTACGGCTGGTACACCTGGATCTTCGCGATCGCGGCGGCCGTGCTGCCGTACATCGCCGTGGTCTTCGCCAACGCCGGCAGCGACAGCACCGAGACCGCGGCCGAATCGCCGTTGCAGGAGATCGAGGCGCCGGTGCGCGAGGCCCCGAAGCCGGTCATCGGCGACCCGCAGATCTTCACGATTCGCGAGAGCGGTCAGGATCGGGCGTGAGCGGACTGGAGTGCTCGCGCGCCGGATGCCGGGACGTGGCCACCACCCAGGTGGTGTGGCGCAATCCGCGCATCCACGCCGCCGACCGCGAGAAGATCTGGCTCGCGTGCGACGAGCACGTCACCTTCCTGCATGACTACCTCGCCGCACGCGACTTCCCGGTGATCGTCAGAGCGGGCGTCCCCGAATGAGCGCCCGCATGACGCGCTGGTTCGTCTACGTCCTGATCGCCATCGGCTTCGCCGTCGCCTGTGCGTTCTTGTCCCACTGGCAGTTCGAACGCAACGAATCGCGCTCCGAGCAGATCGCGCTCGTCGAGAAGAACTACGAGGCCGAACCGGTCGCGCTGGCGGAACTGATCGGATCCGACGGCGCCTTGGACCCGGCGGACGTCTGGCACCCGGTGCTGCTGCGCGGCGAGTACCTCGTCGACGAGCAGCTGCTGGTCCGAAACCGGCCACACGGCGGAACCAGCGCCTTCGAGGTGCTCGTCCCCTTCCGCGACGTCGACGGTCGGGTGTTCATCGTCGATCGCGGGTGGGTGCCTCCCGGCGACGGCGATTCCCCCGACGCCGTGCCGGATCCGCCGCAAGGCGAGGTCGAGGTGATCGTGCGGCTGCGTCCGGGCGAACAGGTTCCCGCGTCGGGCAGAGGTGCGCCCGAGGGGCAGGTCCCCACGATCAACCTCCCCACGATCGCCGAGTTGGTCGGAGGCGACGTGATCACCAGCGGCTACGGTCAGATCGTCAGCGAGTCGCCCCAGCCCGATGTGGCGCTCGGCGGGTTCGACTCCCCCACCGATGACCCGGGGCCCCACCTCTCCTACGCGATCCAGTGGATCCTGTTCGCGCTGATGGGATTCATCTTCATCGGGTACATCATCCGCACCGAGATCGTGAAACACCGTGAAGAGGTCGAGGGCGTGCCTGCTCCGGTGAAGCAGCCTCGACGGCGCGACAGGGACGCCGATGTCGAGGACGAGCTGCTCGACGCGCGCTGACGGGTCAGCCGTCGGCCGGTGATCGGAGACGAGAGGCCGCGGCCGACCTCACTGATCTGACGATGAGTCTCCTGCACGCCCGCGGATCGTCCTGGTCCAACCGTCCATTCCCGCATCGAAGACGATCCGGGAATGGCGTCGGTCGATCTCGCCCTGCCAGAACTCCACGCGCTGCGGCACGACCCGCCACAGCACCCAGTCGTCGATCGCGGCACCGTGGCGCGCCTCGGCGGGACGAGCCGCGTCGTCGGCCGCGCTCTCCTCGGCCGTGGCCTCGACGACCCGTCCTCGAACCCGCACCGCTCTGACGATGGGCTGCCACCAGAAGTTCAGCGCGGCGACGGGATTCGCGGCGAGCTGCGCTCCCTTGCGCGACGACCTGCGGCTCGCGAACGCCCAGCCGCGTTCGCCGACGTCCTTGAGGATCAGGGTGCGCGCATCCGGCATCCCCTCCGCATCGACCGTGGCGAGGGTCGCGGCATGCGGCACGGCGACGCCGGCATCCGCCGCCTGCTGCATCCACCGGAGGAACAGCGGCAGCGGCTCCTCCGGCAGATCATCGACGGCCAGCGGCGGCGCGTCGCCGATGAGCGCGGGCTGCGCGCGCAGCCAGCCGGACGGGTCGAGGGCGATGCCTGAGTCGTCGTTCACTCTCTCGACTATGCCACCGGTCGAAGCGAGTGAGCGCGCGACGGGCGACGAATCACGGACCGACGGACGCTTCGCGGACGAATGGTGTCCATTCCTCCGTGATCCGTCATGGGGTCCGCGAAACGTCGCGTTCGCCCGAGCATCCGCGCCTAGGCGAGTTCGATGAGGTCCTGATACTCCTGGTTCCAGATGTCCTCGACACCGTCGGGGAGGATCAGCACGCGCTCGGGGTTGAGCGACTGCACCGCTCCCGGGTCGTGCGAGACGAGGACGACTGCGCCCTCGTAATGCGCGAGAGCGTCGAGGATCTCCTCGCGGGAGGCCGGATCGAGGTTGTTCGTCGGCTCGTCAAGCAGCAGCAGGTTCGCGGATGAGACCACGAGCGTCGCGAGCGACAGACGTGTCTTCTCGCCGCCGGACAGCACGCCGGCGGGCTTGAGCACATCGTCTCCCGTGAAGAGGAACGAACCGAGCACCCGGCGCGCCTCCATCTCGGTGATGTGCGGCGCCGCCGACACCATGTTCTGGAGCACGGAGCGGTTCACGTCGAGATTCTCATGCTCCTGGGCGTAATAGCCGACCTTGAGCCCGTGCCCCGGCTCGAGCTGGCCCGTGTCGGGCTTGTCGACGCCTGCGAGCATGCGCAGCAGTGTGGTCTTGCCGGCACCGTTCAAACCGAGCACGACGACCTTCGAGCCGCGATCGATCGCGAGGTCGACGTCGGTGAAGATCTCGAGCGATCCGTACGACTTCGAGAGACCCGTCGCCATCATCGGCGTCTTGCCGCACGGCGCGGGCTTCGGGAAGCGCAGCTTGGCAACGCGGTCTTCCTGACGCACGTCGTCGAGACCCGCGAGCAGCTTCTCGGCACGCGCGATCATCTGGTGCGCGGCGGCCGCCTTCGAGGCCTTGGCGCCGAAGCGCGCGGCCTGCAGCTGCAGCGTCGTCGCCTTCTTCTCGGCGTTCGCGCGCTCCTTCTTGCGGCGCTCCTCGTCAGCCACACGCTGGCGGAGATAGTTCTTCCAGTTCATGTTGTACGTGTCGATGATCTGACGGTTCGCGTCGAGGTAGAAGACGCGGTTGACGGTCTCGCCGACGAGCTCGACGTCGTGGCTGATCACGATCAGCCCGCCCTTGTAGTTCTTGAGGAACTCGCGCAGCCACACGACGCTGTCGGCGTCGAGGTGGTTGGTGGGCTCATCGAGGATCATGGTCTCGGCATCCGAGAAGAGGATGCGGGCGAGCTCGATGCGGCGGCGCTGTCCACCGGACAGGGTCGACAGGGGCTGGTCCAGGATGCGGTCGGGCAGCGAGAGATTGTTCGCGATCGACGCGGCCTCGGCCTCGGCCGCGTAGCCGCCCTGACCCTCGAACTCCTCGGTCAGACGCGCATAGCGCTTCATGGCCTTATCGGCCACGACGGGATCGTCCGATCCCATGGCCATCGACGCCTCCGTCATCCCCAGGTTGAGCTGCCCGAGCCCGCGAGCATCGAGGATGCGGGTGCGGGCCAGATCCTCGGGGTTGCCCGAGCGAGGGTCCTGCGGCAGATAGCCGAGCTCACCCGATCGGGTCACGCTGCCGCCCGACGGCAGCACGTCTCCGGCCAGCACCTTCGTGAGCGTGGTCTTGCCCGCTCCGTTGCGACCGACGAGCCCGATCTTGTCTCCGTCGCTCACGCGGAACGACACGTTCTCCATCAGGAGGCGTGCGCCCACGCGGATCTCGAGTTCGTGCACGGCAAGCACAGCGGGATGTCCGTTCGTTCAAGGGGAATGCGGCCGACCGGCCAAACTCCCAGTATAGATCGCCCGGCTGGACGTTCAGTCGAAGTAGAGGTGATAATGCAGACGGCACCCCGGGTTGAAGCCGGATCCGCAGGTGGGACAGGCCTCGACCTCGAGGTACGTGTCGACGCGCAGCCGCGAGCCGCACACTCCGCATACGACGGCTTCGCGATCACGCCGATCGGTCGGCCAGGTCTGCGCGTCGTGACCGGCGACCTCCTGATGGCAGAGATGGCACGGGTACCACTCACCGCAGCACGCGAACTCCATCGCCACCACGTCGAGAGGGCCGTCGTAGTGCACGCAGCGGGTCTGCTCGTCGATCGGTCTGCCCCACACGACCGTGCCGCCCACCGTCGTCACACGGTGCGCAGATGTACCTCCGCAGGAGGATGCGGAGGCTACCTCGGAGTGATGACCCACCTGTCCCCCACTCCCTAGCCTTCAAGTGTGGATGTTATCAACGAGCTCATCGTGCAGGTGGTGGCATCGCCCTGGCTGTACGTCACCCTTTTCGTCGTGACCGTGATCGACGGCTTCTTCCCGCCTGTCCCGAGCGAGACCGTGCTCGTCGCCGCCGCGGCGGTCATGGCCTCCCATCACGATGTCTGGGCCTGGGCGACCCTCGGTCTGGTGGCGGCGATGGGGGCGTCCGTGGGTGACAACATCGCCTTCGCCATCGGCCGCCGAGTGGGCACGACGAGATTCTCGTGGATGAGGCGTCCCGTCGTGACTGCGGCTCTCGCACACGCCGAGAGCGCCCTCGAGCAGCGGAGCGCCGCGCTCATCCTCGGGGCTCGGTGGATTCCGGTCGGTCGAGTTGCCATGAACATGTCGGCCGGCGCAGTGGGCTTCGCCTGGCGCCGGTTCCTTCCGCTCAGCATCGTGGCGGGGATCAGCTGGAGCGTCGTGAGCCTGGCCATCGGTCTTCTCGCCGGTTCGTGGGTCGCAGATCAGCCGCTGGTCGGCGCGGGCATCGGGATCGCCGTCGCCCTCGTGCTGGGACTCGTGATCGATCTGGTTACGCGCAGACGACGGCTCCGCCAAGCGAGCACTCACGGGCCGGGCGTGACCACGTCACCGGTCTCGGTCGTCTCGGCCGCGTGACCGAGTCTGAGCCCAGGAACGAAGGCGAGGACGACCAGTGTCAGACAGAAGGCGAAGACGACGCCGAAGGTGTCGACCCCGCCACCCAGCGTCGCGACGGAGAGCCCCGCCAGGGCTATGACCACCGCTGATCCGGTCGAATCCGAGATCGACAACGCCGAGGAGTTGAAGCCCTGATCGCCCTCATTCGAATAGGCCAGGGTCAGCACGGTGAGACGCGGGTAGAGGAGTCCCATGCCGCCGCCCGCCAGAGTCCACCCGATCACGACGAGCGCGGGCGTCACATCGGCGACGGCCGCCGCGAGCACACACCCCAGCGCGCCGAGCAGGAGCCCGAGGCTGATGAGGGTGATGCGGGTGTTGCCGAGCCGCTCGCCGAAGCGCCCCTGCAGCTGGGAGGCGGAAGCCCAGGCGAGTGCGGCGACCATCAGGGCGATGCCGGCCACGGTGGCGCTGAAGTCGAACTTGCGCATCAGCAGGTAGGGGATGTACGCCTCAGCCGCGAAGAAGGCGCCGGCGACGACGCCGCGCATGAGCACGACGCTCGGCAGGCCGCGCCCGGATCGCAGAGTGCGGCGCGGCAGCAGCGGCAGCACGGCGAACGCGATGATCAGCACCGCTCCGAGGGCGACCGGCCACCCGATCTGCGGCACCATGTCGGCCGTGAAGCCGATCAGCACGGCCGACACCGCGACGGCGACGGCCAGCACGAGACGGATGATGAGGGCGCGGCGGTCCTGCGGGACTCCCCCTCCCAGATCCACTCCGCGGAGGCGGAGGGCGACCATCGCGAAGGCGGCGGCCGTCAGGACGGCGACCCCGAGGAAGGCCCATCGCCAGTCGAGGTACTCCGCCACCGCGCCCGCCAGAAAAGGGCCGACCATCGAGGGGATCACCCAGGCGGCGGCGAACGCGGCGAAGATCCTGCCGTGCAGATGGGGTGGGTACAGGCGAGCGACGACCACGTACAGCGCCACGGTCTGCCCGCCGGCGCCGAGTCCCTGCACGAGCCGTCCGATGAGGAACTGCTGCATCGTCGGCGCGAAACCCGAGAGCAGAAGGCCCACGATGAACAGCATCACCGCGACGTAGAGCGCTCCGCGAGGACCGCGGGCATCCGACCAGGCGCCGGCGACCACCATGCCGATCACGCTCGTCGCGAGGGTGCCGGCAAAGGCGACGGCGAACAGGGCTTCACCGTCGAGCGCCGCGCTCACGATCGGCATCACGGTGGTGACGGCGAGAGCCTCGATCGCCGCGAGGAAGATCAGCGAGACCGCACCGACCGTGACCCAGAGTCGCTGCGGGTCCCAGATCGTGGCGCTCGACGTCGTCGCACTCATCGGCCGACGAGCGCCGCAATGCGCTCGATGGCCTCGGTGAGGATCTCAGGACTCGTTCCGAAGTTCAGTCGCACGTGGCCTCTGCCCTCGGCACCGAAGGCGGGGCCGAAGTGCAGGGCGACCTTCGCCTCCTTGAGGATGCGCCTGGCGGGGTTGTCGCCCCAGCCCAGACCGGCCAGATCGATCCATGCGAGATAACCCGCGTCAGGGATGCGATAGCGCGCCTCGGGGAGTCGCGCCTCGAGAAGGTCGGCGAGGAGCCGTCGGTTGTCGTCGAGCGTCGCCAGCAGACCGTCGAGCCAGTCGTCGCTCTCCTGCGAGAACGCCGCGACGGCGGCGATGAGCCCGAGCTGGCCGGTGCGCCACTCCACCTCGACCGGAAGCGCCCGCACGATGGCGGACGTCGAGTCGTCGTCGGTCACCATGAGCGCACACTTGAGTCCGGCGAGATTGAACGCCTTGCTGGCACTCACGACGGCATAGCCCACGCGGCGCGCGGCGGGCCCGGCGTCGAGGAAGGGGGTGAACCCGACGCCCGGTTGCACCAGCGGCGCGTGGATCTCGTCGGAGACGATCGAGGCCCCGAACTCCTCGGCCAGCTCGGCCAGAGCGACCAGGGAGTCACGGTCATGCACGGTCCCGGTGGGGTTGTGCGGGTTGCAGAGGAGCATCGCGGTGGCACCGTCGGCGAACGCCGCTCGGATCCTTTCCAGGTCGAGGGTCCAGCCGTCGTCGGAGCTGCGAAGGGGCACGCGGAGCACCTCCGCACCGGCCTCGGCGACGAGGTCGTAGAACGGCGGATACACCGGAGGAGTCACCACGACCCGCTCGCCTGGCCGCGTCACACGTCGGAGTATCTCGACGATCCCCATGCTGACATCGGCCGTGCTGCGCATGCGCGCCGGGTCGGGGCTCCAGCCGTACCGCCGCTCAGCGAAGGCCGCGTACGCCGCAGCGAGCGGGTTGCGAGACGCGACGTACCCGGTGTCCCCCCGCGCGACGGCGCGCTGCAGCGCGAGAGAGACCGCGGGGGCCAGGGGGAAGTCGGTCTCCGCCACGAACAGGGGAAGCACGTCGTCGGGATACTCCCGCCACTTCTCGCTGGTGCGCTCTCGAAGCTCCGCCAACGGCAGGGCTCTGACCTCGAGCATCCTCAGATCGCGAAGCCGAGAGCGCGCATCATGTCGCGGCCGTCGTCGGTGATCTTCTCGGGTCCCCACGGCGGCATCCACACCCAGTTGATGCGGAACCGATCGACCACGCTGTCCAGCGCCTGCGCGGTCTGGTCCTCGAGCACATCGGTGAGAGGGCAGCCCGCACTGGTCAGCGTCATGTGGATGACGAGAGCGTCGTTCTCGTCGTCCCATGCGAGGTCGTAGATGAGGCCGAGGTCGACCACGTTGATCCCGAGCTCGGGATCCATCACGTCCTTGAGCGCCTCGGTGACCTCGTCGTACTTCGCGTCGGTGAGCGTCGCTGTCATACCGATCAGCCTACGCTTCGACGGGCGCTGCAGGGTCGAGGAAACGGTCGTATCCCTCGTCCTCCAGCCGGTCTGCGAGTTCGGGGCCGCCCTCTTCGACGATCTTGCCCGCCACGATGACGTGCACGAAGTCGGGGCGGATGTAGCGCAGGATGCGGGTGTAGTGCGTGATAAGCAGCACACCGAGACCGGTCGACTCCTTGGCGCGGTTGACGCCCTCCGAGACGATCTTCAGCGCGTCGACGTCGAGACCGGAGTCGGTCTCGTCGAGGACGGCGAGCTTCGGCTTCAGCACCTCGAGCTGGAGGATCTCGTGACGCTTCTTCTCGCCGCCGGAGAAGCCCTCGTTCACGTTGCGCTGAGCGAACTTCGGGTCCATGCGGAGGTTCGCCATTGCCGACTTGACGTCCTTGGTCCAGCCGCGGATGGCCGGGGCCTCGCCGTCGAGCGCGGTCTTGGCGGTGCGGAGGAAGTTCGTCACCGTCACGCCGGGGATCTCCACCGGGTACTGCATGGCGAGGAACAGGCCCGCGCGAGCGCGCTCGTCGACGGTCATCGCCAGAACGTCCTGGCCGTCGAAGGTGATCGACCCGGAGGTCACCGTGTACTTCGGGTGCCCGGCGATCGTGTACGCGAGCGTCGACTTGCCCGAGCCGTTCGGGCCCATGATCGCGTGGGTCTCGCCGGCGTTCATCGTGAGGGTAATGCCGTTGAGGATCGGGGTGGTTCCCGCCTCGGTCTCAACCGTCACATGGAGGTCGCGGATTTCGAGAACAGACATTCAGATTTCCTTCGTCACAGTCGGGTCGATGAGCACGTCGTCGCCGTCGATCTCGACGACGTAGACCGGAACGGGCTCATAAGCGGGGAGATTCTGGGGCTTGCCGGTGAGCAGCGAGAAGGCCGAGCCGTGGGCCCAGCACTCCACCGTCTCACCTTCGACGAACCCCTCGGAGAGCGAGATGTCGCCGTGCGTGCAGGTGTCGCCGATCGCGTGGATGACGCCTTCTCCGTCTTTGATGACGGTGATGGGCACGCCATCGGGTTCGACGCGGATCGGAGTGTCCTGCTCGAGCTCGTCGACGCCGCAGACGCGCTGGGCGGTCATGCGTCCACCGCCGCGAGCTCCGTCTCGATGGCATCGAGCAGCTCGGTCTCGAGCGCCGGGATGCCCAGGCGCTGGACGATGTCCGTGAGGAATCCCAGCACGACGAGTCGACGGGCCTCCTCCTCGGAGATGCCGCGAGCCTGCAGGTAGAACAGCTGCTCGTCGTCGAAGCGTCCGGTCGCGCTCGCATGGCCGGCGCCGAGGATGTCGCCCGTCTCGATCTCGAGGTTCGGGATCGAGTCGGCACGTGCGCCCTCGGTGAGCACCAGGTTGCGGTTGGCCTCGTACGAGTCGGTACCCGTCGCGTCGGCGCCGATCAGCACATCGCCGATCCACACGCTGTGCGCGCCTTCGCCCTGGAGCGCACCCTTGTAGAGCACGTCACCCTTGGTGTGCGCGCCCTTGTGGTGCAGGTAGACCTGACTCTCCAGGTGCTGTCCGGCATCGGCGTAGGACAGACCGTAGAGGTATCCCTCCGAGCCGGCGCCCGCGAGCTCGACGCTGGGGTTCACGCGCACGACGCCGCCGCCGAAGCTGATCACGAAGTGCTTCAGGGTCGCATCCGCTCCGACCCGCGCCTGGTGAGCCGAGGTGTGCACGGCCTCATCGCGCCACTGCTGCAGGCTGATGACGGTGAGCTTCGCTCCGTCGCGCACGATGATCTCGACGTTCTGCGAGTACTGCGCGGCACCGGTGTGCTGGAGGACGACCGTCGCGACGCTGTGCTCCAGCGCCTCGATGACGATGTGCGCGTCCGCGCGCTGATCTGCACCGCGACCCTCGATCGAGACGAGGATCGGCTCGGCGACCTCCTCCTCGCGCGGGATGCGCAGGTGCAGCGCATCGGGGGCGCCCTGCCAGGCGATGGCTGCGGTGATGTCCTCGGCCAGGAAGACCTCGCCGCGGGGTGCCTCTCCCGCGGCCAGCGGAGCGGAGACGTACTGCTCTCCCGTGGTGAAGCTGTAGCTCACTCCGTCATTGGCGCCTGCGACCTCGAAGAGCGGACCCAGCTTGGCGACCGGCGTGTGCTTCCAATTCACCTCACGACCCGTGGGTGCCCCGAAATCGGAAGGTTCGAATGAATGCGGTCGTTCGGAGCGGGTCTGAACGGGCACGAAGCCGGCGTCCGCCACCTGCGCCGCGGGGTCCACGTGCGCGCGCGAATCGTGCGACGCCGTGGGCGTCGTCGTCTGGGTCGTCATCTCAGCCGACCGATCCTTCCATGCCCATCTCGATGAGCTTGTTCAATTCCATCGCGTACTCCATGGGCAGCTCCCGAGCGATCGGCTCGATGAACCCTCGGACGATCATGGCCATGGCCTCATCCTCCGGCATGCCCCTGGACTGCAGGTAGAAGAGCTGCTCCTCGCTCACCTTCGAGACCGTGGCCTCGTGGCCGAGCTGCACGTCATCCACTCGGATGTCGATCGCGGGGTAGGTGTCGGATCGGGATTTGGTGTCGACGAGCAGCGCGTCGCAGCGCACGGTGTTCGCAGAGTGATGCGCGTTCGCATCGACGCGCACCTCACCGCGGTAACCGGCTCGTCCGCCACCGCGCGCGATCGACTTCGAGATGATCGACGACTGCGTGTACGGCGCCATGTGGATCATCTTCGCGCCGGCATCCTGGTGCTGGCCGGGTCCTGCGAAGGCGACCGACAGAGTCTCGCCCTTGGCGTGCTCGCCCATCAGGTAGATCGACGGGTACTTCATCGTGACCTTGGAGCCGATGTTGCCGTCGACCCACTCCATGGTCGCGCCCTCATGGGCGACGGCGCGCTTGGTGACGAGGTTGTAGACATTGTTCGACCAGTTCTGGATCGTCGTGTAGCGCACTCGCGCGTTCTTCTTCACAATGATCTCGACCACGGCCGAGTGCAGCGAGTCCGACTTGTAGATCGGGGCGGTGCAGCCCTCGATGTAGTGGACGTAGCTGTCTTCGTCGGCGATGATCAGGGTCCGCTCGAACTGACCCATGTTCTCCGTGTTGATGCGGAAGTACGCCTGCAGCGGGATCTCGACGTGGACGCCCTTCGGGACGTAGACGAACGATCCGCCAGACCAGACGGCCGTGTTGAGGGCCGCGAACTTGTTGTCGCCCGCGGGGATGACGGTTCCGAAGTACTCCTCGAAGAACTCGGGGTGCTCGCGGAGCGCGGTGTCGGTGTCCATGAAGATGACGCCCTGCTCCTCCAGGTCCTCGCGGATCTGGTGGTAGACGACCTCGGACTCGTACTGCGC